>NZ_JBWDNP010000007.1:0-330114 GCF_056269255.1 Paenibacillus sp. JT31N17 | reverse complement strand
CACCGCTGGGTAGCTACGTACGGACGGGATAAGCGCTGAAAGCATCTAAGCGCGAAGCCCCCCTCAAGATGAGATTTCCCAATTCGTAAGACCCCTGGTAGACGACCAGGTCGATAGGTTCGAGGTGGAAGCATCGCAAGATGTGCAGCTGACGAATACTAATCGGTCGAGGGCTTATCCTACACCGGAACAAGAGAAAGTCTTGTTCCACCCGTCAGCCGAAGGGCTGGAGGGAATCAAGCCGCTAAACGTTTCGCAAACGTTCGTATCCAGTTTTCAGGGTGTAACAACCCGAAGTATTACCGTTCCCTGATAGCTCAGTTGGTAGAGCACTCGACTGTTAATCGAGTTGTCACAGGTTCGAGTCCTGTTCGGGGAGCCATATGGAGAGGTGTCCGAGTGGTCGAAGGAGCACGATTGGAAATCGTGTAGGCGCTAACCGTGTCTCGAGGGTTCGAATCCCTCTCTCTCCGCCATAATCTCATCATTATTACTCAATATTACATACTGATCGATGAGAAATCTTATCATGGCCCGTTGGTCAAGCGGTTAAGACACCTCCCTTTCACGGAGGTAACAGGGGTTCGATTCCCCTACGGGTCACCAAATTCTTTTACAAAAACTTAGAATTAGGACTTGCAAAGCACACTTAATATGATGTATAGTATTAAATGTCGCGCATTATGGAGGCTTAGCTCAGCTGGGAGAGCATCTGCCTTACAAGCAGAGGGTCGGCGGTTCGATCCCGTCAGCCTCCACCATTAACTGCATAAGCAGTACTATATTGACGCGGGGTGGAGCAGCCCGGTAGCTCGTCGGGCTCATAACCCGAAGGCCGCAGGTTCAAATCCTGCCCCCGCAACCAACTTTACCTTCGGAGTCATCCGAGATCCATATTGTGGAGCTGTGGTGTAGTGGCCCAACATGCCTGCCTGTCACGCAGGAGACCGCGGGTTCGAATCCCGTCAGCTCCGCCATTTACACCAGATGGCTCGGTAGCTCAGTCGGTAGAGCAGAGGACTGAAAATCCTCGTGTCGGCGGTTCGATTCCGTCCCGAGCCACCATTCTTTAAAGAATTGAATATGCCGTTGTAGCTCAATTGGTAGAGCAACTGACTTGTAATCAGTAGGTTGGGGGTTCAAGTCCTCTCGACGGCACCACTCATGGAGGATTAGCGAAGTGGCTAAACGCGGCAGACTGTAAATCTGCTCTCTTACGAGTTCGGTGGTTCGAATCCATCATCCTCCACCAGTTTACCTTAGGGGCATAGTTTAAAGGTAGAACAGCGGTCTCCAAAACCGTTAGTGTGGGTTCAATTCCTGCTGCCCCTGCCAAAACTTAATACCGTGGCGGTCGTGGCGAAGTGGTTAACGCATCGGTTTGTGGATCCGACATTCGGGGGTTCAATTCCCCTCGTCCGCCCCATTTTTATCCTAAAAAAAGAAAAGAAAATGTTGGGGATTAGCCAAGCGGTAAGGCAACGGACTTTGACTCCGTCATTCTCAGGTTCGATCCCTGAATCCCCAGCCATTTATATGCGGAAGTGGCTCAGCGGTAGAGCATCGCCTTGCCAAGGCGAGGGTCGCGGGTTCGATTCCCGTCTTCCGCTCCATTTTTTTTGGCGCCATAGCCAAGTGGTAAGGCAGAGCTCTGCAAAAGCTCTACCCCCAGTTCGAATCTGGGTGGCGCCTCCACCATTGTTTTATAATTGATGTGCCCTTAGCTCAGCTGGATAGAGCGTTTGACTACGAATCAAAAGGTCGGGAGTTCGAATCTCTTAGGGCACGCCATGTCCATGCCGGCGTGGCGGAATGGCAGACGCGCGCGACTCAAAATCGTGAGGGAAACCGTGGAGGTTCGAGTCCTCTCGCCGGCACCATATTGAATATTACAAAGTCTAAAGGAGATTATCCTTTAGACTTTTTTTGTTGGTCATTTAGGCATGTCCATAAGAATGGAATTAACGAAGATGGATAGGTTCCGGCAGACTTTATTGCAAGTTTTCACGTTTATAATAAAATAACTGATTAATTGTTCCATAATGAATGCTCAACTTAATTCCGACTAAATTACCCGATTGTTTCCTCAAGTATTTCCTTATTTTCAACCCTACAATAGTCTTCCCTTCAGCTTTCTGAAATTGATCTGATGAACCCAAGCGCTATTATAATACTTCTTAAATTAAGGCCATAAGACAAAAATGTATTGCGACTTACTGGTTGGGTATTATTGCGTATCCGGTTTCTGAAAACGTTCCTTCTTTATTGTAAGTATATCAAATTAGCCGATTAATCCTTACTGGTTACCTTGCCGGTTTCCATGACCATATTCACATTGGGATTGGCGGCTGTAATTTCCGCCTGCTTGCGGCTGATGAGCGCATTAACCTGATCCTGGGAGCTTAAATCGTCGATAAGCTGGCCGTCCCTGTATCAGGATAAACGTCACTTCCTGGGATTAATTCTTTGTGTGAGCAGAGAGTTCCTTTTGGTGCATACAAATCGGTGTGTACGAGATCCTAAAGAGGCGCACTCAATGGAATTAAAGAAGTTTATTGGTTGCACCGGATGTAATTATTAAGAGAGTGCTGGAGAAAGGGCTGGATTAATTCGCATATTTGAGAATGCTCGATTGTGGGAGTTTCCAGGAAATGTTATGGATGACTTTTTGCCAGTTGAGATATGTAGAAGAAACAAGATTACCAGCATGTGTTATAAGGAAAAATTCCTTTTCTGCGTCAAACAATCTTGGATTTCGTTAACAATCAGGCTTTTCAAATAAGGCTTGTATAATCCAGCCAAACCATTTTTTGATCGGCGGGTTACTTTATTTATTTGCTGCGGATATTGACTTATCTGCTTATAATGAATATAATAAAAAAACGAACGGTCTGTCTTTATTTTGTTTCGAAATGTATATTTCTAATCAATATAAAACGGTATCAGTAAAAAACACAGAAAAAGGAGAGATTTTCATGAGTAAGGTATGGTTTATTACAGGAACCTCAACAGGATTTGGTCGTGAGTTTGTAGAGCAATTGATCAATACAGGTGATAAAATTGTCGCGACTGCACGTAATATTGATTCGATTGCTGATTTAAAGGAAAAATCACCTGAGAATGTCCATATTGCAGCGCTGGATGTGACTAAAAAAGGTCAGATTCAATCTGCGGTCGCAGAGGCTTTGGAGGTTTTCGGAAAGATCGATATTGTTGTCAATAATGCTGGATATGGACTTTTCGGCATGCTTGAAGAATACACGGATGAGCAAATTAGAGATCAGTTTGATGTCAATGTTTTTGGTATGATTGATGTGATTCGTGAAACACTCCCTATTTTTAAGAAGCAAAAGTCAGGGCATTATGTCAATATTTCATCCATCTTTGGAGTCTGGGCAGTCCCTGCATTCAGCATGTACGCTGCATCCAAGTTTGCAGTAGAAGGTCTTTCAAAGGCCATGGCTGACGAGCTTGCGGCATTTGGCATCAAAACAACGATTGTAGAACCAGGTGTATTCGAAACAGAATTTATGGGAAGTTCAAGAAAGCTGAGCGAATCGAAACCGGAATACGCTCCTGTATATGAGGCATTCTACAAAGGTTATGATGCCTTGGAAAAAGGGAAGCAGGATAAAGCGGTAAAAGCAATAATCACCATGATCAACAGCGAGAAACCGCCTCTTCATTTCCCGGTCGGATCATTGGCGTCATATGGCATTCGCGATTCGTTGAGCAAAAGAATTGATGAGGTTGTGGCATGGGAAAAGGTATCGGGAATAGCGGACTGATTATTGTAACGTACTTTGAATTGCACCTTAAGATATGAATAATCGCTGAGGTATTTCGGGGAGATGTAAATTTGAAAATCAATGAAATGTTCGTGACGGTTCATTTGAATAATATGGATGATGCATTGCCTTATTATGAAAAATTAGTAGGTAAATCCTGTGAAAAACGTTGGAATGCGCCTCAAATTAATCTTGAATTCTCTGTAGTAGGCCAATTTGTTCTTGTTGCAGGTACCGATGAAGCATTATCATTTGTATCGGATATTCATAATATTCTCTATGTGGACTCGCTTAAAGACTTTCAGAATTTCTTTGCTGAAAATGGGGTATCTATTCTCCGTGGTCCAATATCCAACCCTGTAGGAACGCTCATCGTTGTTAAGCATCCGGATGGCAGTGTTCTGGAATATTTGGAGCCGTACTCTTAAAAGCAGCTGAACTAAAAAACAGAGCCGTCTTGCCAGTAAAGAGCGATCTGAGGCTAGTGAAACGATTTTCGGATCCCGTGTATTATCAATTATAATGTCCGTTCCGTTATCATGGATGGGTACGAATTCTTTTTCTTGTACAGAAGAATTTGATGTACCCATCTCATGAAGGGACTTGGCTCTCACCCGGAAGTTTAATGGTTGAATCATTGTCCAGAGCCGTTTGATTTTTGGCGGTATGATTATTTCAAATCACTGCTTATATACCGAACGAGCTGATTCCTGACCGCTGTCATTGAACTGGAGGAAGGAAAGAGCTTTTTCATCAGAAGGCCTCCCTCAATTGCCGAGAGGATGACTAATGCGGTATCTTGAGGATTAACGTCTGGTCGAATCTCACTCTTGGTAATACCTGTGCTGATAATCTCTTCAAGCCGAATCAATAATCCTTTCATAGCCTCCTGAGCATGGCGATAAAGGGGTGCTGATACGGCATCCGCTTCGACAGCCGCATTGGTTATCGGACATCCGCCGGGAAAATCCAGATTACAGTAAAGCTCAGTAAAGGCTAGGAGTTGATCGATGGATGTTAATTCAGATGCGATTGCTGACTCTACGCGTTCATTAACCAGCATGCAGCAGTATTTGAACGATTCGATCATCAGGTCTTCCTTATCTCTGAAATGATTATATAATCCTCCCTTTTGCAGACCTGTAGCATCCGTTATTTCAGCTAGAGAGGTGGATAAATAGCCGCGTTGATTAAGTAAAAGAGATGTCTTCTCGATTACAAACTGTTTAGTTTTTTCACCTTTTCGAATTTTTAGTCTCTCCCTTTAAGCCCGATTGTTTATCTTATTTTATGGGGTATAAGAGATACGTGTCAATAACACAATAAAAGACAAACCGATCGTATTTACGGTGAAAATGAAACGATCGGGTAAACAAACACTCCCGTAGATCCTCCGTATTTTTGATGCCCCACACAGTTCGAACCGCGAACTCTTTATTGCTTAACCGATTCCCTCCTGATAGACTTACACTAATTAGGAGCTAAGGGGATGGGCCACGCTGAGACGCTCTGTAAAGACCCAATTAATTATCAGCTTTTTTGCGGTTATGCTGCCGGTTGTCGCCTTTTTGGTCATCAATAATTGGTATGCCAAAAACATCGTCCGTGACAAGGTATCGGAAACGTATCAGAATACCCTCAATATTTTCGTCAGCCAAACCGATCGAAGCCTGCTTGAGGTAGACGATTATTTGAAGAAGCTCGCCGTTTTGGATTCCGATGCCGGTCTGCTTATGTCCTTTCCCTATGGAAGCGATAATTACGTACTGACGAAGATCAGAATTTTAAATAAGCTTAACCGGGATATCGGATTTTACAAGCCGATTGACACTGTCTTTCTATTTCATGAAAGCGATATCATTTTCAGTACTTCCGGACCCTACACGAACACACAGCAGGTGTTAAAAAATAATACCGCACGCATTGTTGCCACGCAGAAGCCTGGGGAGGTCAGCCAGTGGATGCTTTGGGAGGACGATCTGGTGCCAGGGCGTGATTTTCTCGTCAAAGTGTTCCAGGTTACCGATGGCCTGTATGTAGGGGCCATTATCAATATTGCCGATTTGCTGAACTTGTTATCGATTCAATGGGATCACGGGGACATCGGGGAGAGTGCCATTTACCGCCGCAATGGCATTCAATTGGCCAAATCGCTGGCAAACCCGAACCCTAAGGTCCCGCTCAACGATATGATGCTGCTGAGCAAGCCTTATCAGATTATTAAAAATAAAGTTGACGGTCAGAAATATATGGTTATAGAACGCTCCAGTAAAGTTGCCGATATGACGATCAGCATCATTATACCGGAGAGCTATATGCTGCAGGGGCTGCCTTATTTTCAGAAGGCTGCTTATATAATGGCATTCGGCTTCATCCTGGTGCTTGTTTTGTATCTCCTATTTATCCGGCAAATGATTTTTAATCCGCTTCATCAGCTCATCAAGGGAATGAAAAAGCTGTCGCTTGGCATTCTTGACGTCCGCTTGCACACGAATGAAACGATAGAATTCGTATTTCTGGCCAATACCTTCAATAATATGGCGCAGCAGATCAAGCTGCTGAAGATTGGAATGTATGAAGAACAAATCCGGGCGCAGCGAATGGAACTGAAGCAGCTGCAGGCCCAAATCAATCCCCATTTCTATATGAACAGCCTGAATATAATTTATAATTTTGCCGCGTTGAAGGATTATGACTCGGTGAAGAAGATGTCGCTCCATCTGGCGGATTATTTCCGCTTCATAATGAGGATAAATCAGGATTCTATTCGTCTGGCGGAAGAGCTGAAGCATATTGAGAGCTATATCGAAATTCAAAAGTTTCGGTTTCCGAACAAGCTCTACTGCAGTTATGATATTCCGGAACGCCTGAAATCGGTCACTCTGCCGGCATTATCCCTCCAGCCTTTTGTAGAAAATGCCATTATCCATGGCTTTGTCAACCGGAAGGAGCCATTCTTCATTCAATTGACAGGCTGCATCGTATTTGACGGGGGGAATCGATTCGTGTCGATTGTAGTCGAGGATAACGGCGTTGGTTTCCCAGATGATGTGCTGGAGCAGTTGAACGGCGATGGAGCACTTCCCCAGGCGGAAACAAGCAGGCTCGGCATTCTCAATGTCATCCAGCGGCTCAAGCTGCGCTATCATGGCGAAGCGGATATTGCATTTGACAATAAGTCGGCGAGCGGAGGGGCTGCCGTACGAATCAGGCTGCCCCTTCAGGCTATGGATTCAGAAGCAGAGCACGAGGAGGATGACGATGTTCAATCTGTTGGTCGTTGACGATGAGGAAATTGCTATTCGGGGGATAGCGGAGGGGATTGACTGGTCGGCTCTTCCCATCCTGAATATTTATAAAGCCTACGATGCGGAAGAAGCACGTCAGATATTCGCCCAATATCCGATTCATGTTCTGATTTCGGACATTGATATGCCCAATGAGAACGGAATTGACCTGCTCGCCTGGGTCAATGAGCATTCACCGGATACAGCGACTCTTTTCCTAACCGGACATGCCGATTTCCTGTACGCCCAGCAGGCGATTCAGCTGAGCAGCTTTAACTATTTGCTCAAGCCTATAGATCATGAGCTATTGAGGGATAGTGTGGGTAAAGCAATAGAGAGTATCCGCGAACAGGCTCAGAAGGAATCCCTTCGTAAAACGTATGAGGTTTATTATGAGCAGTGGAACAGACAGCTCCCTTTTCTGATTGAGCGTCTCTGGCAGGATGTGCTGAGTATGCGGATCCCCGCCACTGCCGGCAAGCTCGAGCCCTTGTTTGCTCTTTACGGATTGAAGCTGGATATGAGCAAGAGGATTCAGCCCATGCTGATCAGCGTGGAAGAATGGAAACAGGAATGGAATGCGCAGGATGAGGAAATTATGGCTCATGCATTGAAGAACGCAGCAGCCGAGATTTTGTTGAAGGACTGGTGCGGGCATGTCATCAGCGATCGGAACGGTTTGATTTTTGTGCTGCTGTATGATCCGGACGAAAGCCATACGGCTGAGCTGAACGCCCGAAGTGAGGAATATATTCAAAAATGCAGCAAATTTTTGTATGGGGTGGTGTCCTGCTATATCGGGGAACCGGAAATGATTGGTGATTTGCGCTCCGGCACACAGCTTTTATTGGAGATGGAAAGATGCAATGTTGCTCAGACAGGCCGTGTATTACATCTGGAGGCGTTTACCAGGCCCAAAAGCTTAACGGTACCCGTGCCAAGCTTCCAGGACTGGGCGGTATTGATTGAGCAAGGCAAAAAGCAGGACGTCAGGCTAAGAGTTATCGAGCTGTTTGAGCGTCTGAGGAATGAGCAGGTGGATCATAATTACATGGTCAATTACTATTATAGTCTCGTAACGATGGTGTTTCAGCTGCTGCAGAAGAAGCAGCTGGCACCTTCGGTTGTGTATCCCCATGGGGATTGGAAAGATGGCGAGCCGGCCATGAAGACGCTGGTCACCATGAAAGCATGGAGCTTGCAATTCATCGATGAAGCTGCGGATTATCTATTCACTCAGGGAAAAGAGGTATCGAACACCATTGTGAAGGTTCAGCAGTTCATCGAGTTTAATATGGATAAGGATCTAAACAGGGAGATGATCGCCGGGCATGTATATCTGAACCCCGCTTATCTGTCGAGATTGTTTCGGAAGGAAACCGGTCAATCCCTGACGGATTACATGGTTGAATTGCGTTTGTCCAAAGCGAAGTCTGAGCTGAAACAAACCAATCATAAAATCAGCGATATTGCGATGTCTGTCGGTTACTGCAATTTTTCGCATTTTTCCAAACTATTCAAGAAAATAACCGGACTCACACCGCAGGATTACCGCAAGAAATACCAGGATGTGCAGTAAGAGGTCACCACAGCGTTAATCAAGTCACGATGCCGATAGAGCGCGGCATCGTTTTTTATTATGATGGATTTATCAATAAAGAGAAGGAGGAGGAAGACGGTGGATAGTGCAGCAACCCCGGAGGTAATTGATAACGCTTACAGATTGGAACGTGCGACGGGCCGGAAATTCACGCTGTTTCGAACGATCAGAAAGTTCTGGATGTTTTATCTGATGATGCTGCCGGCAATTGTTCTTCTCGTGCTGAATAATTACATTCCCATGTTCGGCATTATTATCGCATTCAAGACGGTTAATTATACCGACGGGATCCTGAACAGTCCTTGGTCGGGGCTGACCAATTTTCAATATTTGTTCAAAACCTCGGATGCCTGGATCATTACACGCAATACGCTTCTCTATAATTCCCTGTTTATTGTGCTGAACCTGATTTTTCCGGTGGCTTTCGCCATTATGCTGAACGAAATGAAGAACCGGTTCCTCTCCAAGATGCATCAAACCATTATGTTTCTGCCTTACTTTCTTTCTTACATTATAATTGCATACCTGGTATTCGGATTTATGAGCGATGAGCATGGCTATTTAAACGGGACACTGCTGCCGGCGCTTGGTCTGGATCCAATACGGTGGTATTTCACCAAAGAGGTATGGCCTTTCATTCTGCCGCTCGTCAATCTGTGGAAAGGGATAGGCTATTATACCGTCATCTATATGGCCGCCATTATCGGCATTGACGATGAATACTATGAAGCCGCTACGATTGACGGAGCAGGCAAGTGGCAGCAGATGACAGGCATTACGATTCCGCTCATTATGCCGATTCTCACAATTATGACGCTGCTTCAGGTCGGGAGGATCTTCAATGCGGACTTTGGATTGTTCTTCCAGGTGACAAGAGATTCGGGCGTGCTTTTCCCGGTTACCAATGTTATCGATACCTATGTGTACCGGACTTTCCTCACGGTTGGCGACATTGGGCTCTCTTCTGCGGCGGGACTGTTGCAGTCGGTTGTAGGGTTTGTGCTGGTCTTTCTGGCCAACTGGATCGTCCGCAGGTTTAATAGCGACAATGCTTTATTCTAGTCTCCAAGGAGTGAAATGAATGGAAGCTGTAAAAGCAAACCTCCCGTCCATGTCCAATCCGCAAAATAGACTGCCGTCTGCGGCATCATGGGGAATTAATCTGTTCTTCATTATTTATTCATTCCTATGTATTATACCGCTGCTCCTGATCATCTCGGTGTCCTTCTCCAATGAGCAATTCGTTGTTCGTGAAGGCTATAAATTCATCCCGGAGCAATTTGATATGAGCGCCTATAAGTTCCTTATGCGGGATATTCATCAAATTGTTCATTCTTACGGGATTACCATCTCGGTCACCGTGATTGGAACGATATTGAGCATGCTCATTATCGCTTTATATGCATACCCCATCTCCAGAACGAATTTCCCCCATGCCAAATTTTTCACCTTCTTTGTTTTCTTCACGATGCTCTTCTCCGGCGGGCTTGTTCCGTGGTATCTGGTGTATGTGCAAATGCTGGATTTGAAGGATACGTTATGGTCGTTAATCATGCCGCTTATCGTATCCGCTTTCTTCGTGCTTATTGTCAGGACTTTCTTTCAGACCACCATTCCTGCTGCCGTTCTTGAATCCGCCAAGATTGACGGGGCAGGCGAGATGAGGATTTTCATTCAAATTGTGATGCCGTTATCGCTGCCGGTGCTTGCCACGGTCGCGCTGTTTCAAACGCTGAACTATTGGAATGACTGGTTTCTTAGCCTGGTGTTCATCACCAACAATGAGAATATCTCGGTTCAGTATCTGTTGTATAAAATGATGGCTAATATCCAGTATCTGGCGAGCAATCCTACTGCTGCTGCAGAGATTGCCAAAGCAGGCGGCATGATGAATTTTCCCAGTGAGACGGTTCGCATGGCAATGGCGATCATCGGAGTAGGGCCGATTGTGCTGGCTTATCCGTTTTTCCAGAAATATTTTATTAAAGGACTGACGGTTGGTGCGGTAAAAGGGTGAATGCGCTTCAAATGAATCTGGAGCGACTCGGCATTTATTGATAAGAGCAAGAAATCTGTTCAGCTGCAACCGGCGGTGCCGGATTAACCTATAAAAAAGTTTAAGGAGGTATATCCGCTCATGAAACAGACGAAAAGTAAAATATCGTTGACAGGTATATTGATTTTAGCCATCATTCTGGTAACCACAGCGTGCGGGGGAGCAGGTAATAATGGGGGCAACGATAACAGCGGAGGAAATAAGCCGGCAAATGAAACCGCAAGCAGTAATAATGCAGCAGGCAAAGAAGATAACGCAGCGGCCCCCGCATCGGATCTGGAGCCCTATGAGCTGAAGGTGGTTTATGAAGGACCGCCTCAGCCGGATGAGAAGAAAGTGGAAGAGGCCATGAATAAGCTGCTGAAGGCCAAAATCAATGCGACAATCGATCTGATGCCGATTGATTGGGGCGCATGGGACGATAAAATGAACCTGATGATCGCTTCCCGCGAGCCGGTGGATGTACTGTTCACTGCAGCATGGAACGGATACGCCAAGAATGTGGCCAAGGGCGCCTACCTGGAGGCGGATGATCTGCTGCAGGAATATGGCAAGGGTATCCTGGAATCGCTTGATCCGGCATTTCTGGAGGGCTCCAAAATCAAAGGGAAGAATTACGGGATTCCGACGAACAAGGAGCTTGCCGCAGCAGGCGGCATTGTGTACCGCAAGGATATCGCGGATGAGCTGGGGCTGGATATGAGTGCGGTAAAAACAGCTGAAGATCTGGATGCGATTTATAAAGTGGTCAAAGAAAAGAAGCCGGATATGATTCCGCTGTATACGACCGGCGGCCTGTTCACTTCTCATTTTTTCGCTGAAACCGATTTCCTCGGGGACAGTACGATCCCAGGGGCGATCATTAAAAGCTCGGATGATGCCGCAGTACGGATGGAACAGGATCTGGACATCTACAAACGTTATTTGAAGGTGGCCCGCGATTTCTATGTAAAGGGTTATGTGAACAGCGATGCCGCGACAACACAGCTCGCCAGTGGAGACGCCTATAAAGCCGGCAATGTATTCTCTACCGTTGAACCGATAAAGCCGGGCAAAGCGGCGGAAATAGCCAATGCGGCCGGACTGTCAGGCAAATTGGATCAAATCACCCTGACGGGCAAAACGGTGTCCACGGATGAAACGGCAGGCTCGATGCTGGCCATTTCCTCGACCTCCAAGGACCCGGCGCGCGCGATGATGTTCATTAATCTGCTGCACACAGATAAGGAGCTCGTCAATCTGATCAATTTTGGCATCGAAGGAGATCATTACACGCGCAATGGCGAAATTATTACGTCCTCGGCCAATTCCCAGCAGTATGCGCCTGGCGTAGCCTGGGAGCTTGGAAACCAGTTCCTGAATTATGTGTGGGATTCGGAGGATCCGGACAAATGGGAAAAATTCCGTGAGTTTAATAGGAATGCCAAATCGTCGCCTGCTCTTGGATTTGTATTCGACAGCGCGGAGGTGAAGTCCGAGGTAGGCGCTATCGCAAACGTCGATAAGCAATATAAGAAAGCGTTGGAAACCGGATCGGTTGACATTGACAAGGTGATGCCGGAATATATGGCCGCATTGAAAGCGGCAGGAGTTGACAAAATCATCAAAGCCAAGCAGGAGCAGTTCGATGCTTTCCTGGCTGGGAAATAGTAATTCATGCGAGCCGGTCATGCCCTTCCTGAAATACGAGCGAGAAAAGGCTTTCTGGGAATAACTGTGTGGTCCGGTTATCCAGCCCGTGTCCCTTTGAGACACGGGTTTTTATTGATTATCCAATATTAGGAGCATATCAGTTATAATGTATATGCCATCATTACTGCACTGGCCATCAATAGCAGCAATTGCCGGGAAAGGACGCTTGTTGCTTCCCATCTTAGCAGCGCATCTTATGTACATATATTCAGGTTCAAATAGGCTGCTTAGTTGAAAAGTGAGCCGTTTTCGGTCCGCGGGTGGGGCGTATCCCCGACTGAGGTCTAGGAACAAAAACCGTCGCGGGTCCGTTTTGAAACCCCTGAAAATAACCTACAATGAGTACATAAGCAAAGCGGTGAAACAAATTCAAGCGCAGCGAGGTATCAACGAAAACAAAAATATAAAAAAGGTCGAAAGGCGGTGACACAAACAATGAACGGAAAATCGGCGCTTGGTGTTATACTCGTTATTGTTGGCGGTCTGGTGGCAATGAATTTTTTCGGTATTCATCTCGGTGGAATTATCGGATTCCTGATGCCATTCATACTGATCGGGTTGGGCGTTGTCGGTTTGAAGAACGACAGCAAGGTGATCGGCGGCATTCTGATTGTAGTTGGAGCATTCATGCTGCTTGGCAAAATGATGGGCCTGATTACGCTTTTGCTGGCAATCGGCTTGATCGTATGGGGCGTATCCATTTTCAAACGTGAGAAACGTGTTTAAATACATGCGATGTCAGCAAGGAAGCAAGAACAACGGGACTAAGGAGGTATACCGATGAGTATTATTCGCAGGGTTCGTGACTTGACAGTCGCGACATTAAATGAGCGGCTGGAGAAAGCGGAAGATCCGGTCAAGCTGATCGATCAATTTCTATGGTCGACGCGTGAAGAGATCATCCAGGCCGAGCGGCTGTATCAACAATATATGGGACACGGGAACCACCTGAAAAACCAATGGCTGCAAGCCGAGCAAATGAAGGAAAAGCGGGAGCAGCAAGCGATTATCGCTCTGAAGGCCGGCGAAGAACAGGTAGCGCGCATTGCGCTGCAGGATAAAGCGGGAAGCGAAGAACGCGCCCTGCAGTATCGCGAATTGTATGAACAGACCCTTAACAACATTCAGGACCTTGAGCAGCAGCTGCGTGAGCTGCGCAGCGAGTATCAGGCTGTCTACGATAAACGTGAGTATTACGCCGCAAGGATGGAGTCGCTTCGACTGCAGCAGCGGATGAATGCCCGCTATGCCGGAGGCCCAACAGCAGCCGTTCCCGGACAGCAGCCATCAGGCATGTTCCGCAGGCTGGAGGACCGCATCACCGATATGGAGCTGGAAGCTAAAAGCCTGCGTGAAATACGCCGGGCCGGGGCAGAATTTCTCTCTGAAGCGGGCTCTACGATCCAGTCGGCCATCGAGCGGGAAATGGAACAGCTGAAACGCAAATTACAGCAGGAAGGATGGAAATCGTCATGAAGAAACTGTATCGGTCGCGACGGGACAAGAAGCTCTTCGGATTATGCGGCGGCATCGCCGAGATGCTCAATGTTGATGCGACACTGCTGCGGATTCTTCTGATTGTCCTGACTGTGTTTACAAGCGGCGCTTTAATTGTTGTTTATATATTAGCCGGTCTGGTCGTTCCCAAGGAGCCTATCCCATATAATGGATTTGGCCCAGGCGGATTCGGTCCCGGTCCTGGCGGCTATGGCGGCGGGAACTACAATAACGGTGGCTGGAATAATGCTGGAGGCTACTACTCCAATCCAGGCCAAGGTCCGGGATATAACGGTTCTTATACGAATACAAACCCGAACCCGAACATACCTCCATCCGGTCCCCAACGCGGTTCTGCCAACTGGCAGCAGGGGCAGCCTGCATCCAATCTGGATGCGATGATGGAAGAGCTGGAAATCAAGGCGCTGCGCCGTGAAATTGACGAACTGAAAGCCAAACTAGCCAAGCAAGAGAAGGGAGAGTTTTAAAATGAGTATATTTAAACGTATGAAAGATATGACGAAGGCATCGATGCATGAGCTTTTGGATAAAATGGAGGATCCGGTAGTGATGCTGAATCAGTATCTGCGGGATATGGAGGCCGAGATCCATCAGGCAGAGCTGACCGTCGCCAAGCAAATGGCCAACGAGCGCCGCATGAAACAGCGCCTGGACGAAGCAGTCCGCAGCGCGGCAGACCGGGAGGCAAAAGCCGAAACGGCCATTCGCGCCGAACAGGAAGAGCTTGCACGCAAGCTGCTGGAAGAGAAAATTTTCTTCGATCAAAAAGTAACGGAATATGGTGAAATGCATGCCGGGGCAAAAGCGCAGGCAGAAGAGCTCATGCAGCAGCTGCACGGTATGAAGGATGAGTTCTACCAGCTTCGCAACAAACGCAATGAGCTGGCGGCCCGCGCTCAAATGGCGAAAGCCAAGAAGCAAATGGCGCAGGTAACAACCGTTCATTCCATCGAAAGCGGAAATGCTTCGCGCGGCTTTGGCCGGATGGAAGAGAAAATTATGCAGCTGGAAGCGGAAGCCGATGTAATGCGCGTTCCATTCAGCACGCATGGCAGCAGCACTTCTGCCGGGATCGTGGATCCTTCCAAACAGCTGAAGGTGGAAGAGCAGCTGCAGGCCCTTAAAAACAAGCTGAACCCTCCTTCATCCTCGCCATCACTTGAGAAAGCAAGTGTTACAGAAGAATAAGCATAAACAAACCTGCAGTCGGGGCTTCAAAAAGAAGCGCCGGCTGTGGCTTGTCTTTATGCTCTTTACATAGAGAGGAGCAACCTTTAATGGCTGACAAGTCGCCTGCGGATTTGCCGCCGGATGGCCATTCACGTAAACCGGAAAGCGCGAATACGGAAGGGCAGCGTCAAGCTCCATCCTTGCTGCGCAATGATGGCGGGATTCCTCAGGGAGTCCGGGATCAGGGTAAACGGGGAAATGCCGCCGAGACAGTCATATGGCTGCTCGTCATTCTTGGATTGATTGTACTGGTCATGCAGGGAACGAACTATGTGCAGCTGTTCGCTCTGCAAACGAAGGCGGCCGCTATCGGTCTTTCCGTGATTGGGGTTGGACTTGCTGCTGCTGCGGTTTACAGCTATCTGCAGGGAATTAAACTGCGGGCCGCGATCAAACGGTTAACCGATCAGCAGCGGCGGAAGAAGCAGCGTGTGACGCTTCCTTCCGAAGATCATGAAGCGGGAACTGTGGATGAAATGACCAAGGATCAGGAAGTATGGACCGAGCAGGTCCGCTTCTCGGCTGTTATTCAGGAGCGGGAACGGCTTGCGCGGGAGCTTCATGATGCGGTCAGCCAGCAGTTGTTCGCGATTTCGATGACGGCGACGGCGGTCAGCCGTACATTGGAGAAGGATTGGGAGCGGGCGAAACGACAGGTGCAGCTGATTGAAGAAATGGCATCTGTCGCCCAATCCGAGATGAGAGCGCTGCTGCTGCATCTTCGGCCCATTCATCTGGATGGCAAGAACCTGGGGCAGGCTTTATACAGTCTGGTCGAGGAATTGAAACAAAAGGTGCCGATGCACATTACGCTGGAAGTGGATGATTCGATTATGCTCGACTCAGAGGCGGAGGATCATCTGTTCCGGATCGCTCAAGAGGCATTATCCAATACGCTTAGACATTCCAAGGCAGATCAGGTTCTGATCCGGCTGAAGGGTTATGGAAATGATGTGCAGCTCACCTTTCAGGACAATGGGGTCGGCTTTGATCTGGAAGCGAAGAAACAAACTTCGTATGGGCTGCTGACGATGGAAGAGCGCGTCAATGTGCTCGGCGGTTCCATACGTCTGACTTCTGCACCCGGACAAGGCGTGCATATTGACATTAAGGTTCCGGTTACGGTTCAATGAAGAGAGGGGAATCGCACCTTGATGGAGGCGACGAATTCAGTGGATATATTGGAACAACCGATTAAAGTGCTGCTTGTCGACGATCACGAGATGGTGAGAATTGGTTTGGCTGCTGTGCTTAATACCGAGGATGGCATCGAAGTCGTGGGTGAAGCGAGCAATGGCATGGAAGGCATCCGTCTGGCCCAGGCCTATAAGCCGGACGTTGTCCTGATGGATCTGGTTATGGAAGGGATGGACGGCGTCGAGACGACACGCAAGCTGCTGGAGCTGTATCCCGATTGTAAAGTCATTGTATTAACCAGCTATCTGGACGACAGTAAAATGTATCCGGTTATAGAGGCCGGAGCGTTCAGCTACCTGCTCAAAACCTCGCGCGCAAACGAAATCGCCGATGCGATCCGCGCTGCCGCAAGAGGACAGTCGGTGCTGGAGCAGCAGGTTGCCGCGAAGATGATGAACCGTTTTCGCCAGCCCAAGGCAGACTCGGTGCGCCCTGCGCATGAGCAGCTGACTGAGCGGGAAATGGATGTATTGAAATGTGTAGCCAGAGGACAGTCCAACCAGGAGATTGCCGAAACGCTGTTTATCGGCATCAAGACCGTCAAATTTCATGTGACGAATATTTTTGCCAAGCTTGGCGTGGATGACCGTACGCAAGCCGCGATTTATGCGCATAAGCAGGGATTGGCGGATTAATTTAATTATGGACTGTGCCGCATTGCAGCTGTGACCGCATGAGAGGAAAAACATGGAAGCCGTTCCCGTTTTGTTGGGGAAGCGGCTTTTATCCATTCTCAAGGATACCGGCCCATCCCCGTATTCACTCACTCTCACTCACGATGTATCATCAATTGAGTATGCATCCATTCAAATATACCGGTTAAATCCTCCAGTTGGAACAACTTCCGGTCTTTTTCCAGAGAGAATGACGCGGCGGCGGAAACATGATCGCTAATCGGTTGCGGAGTATCCGACGGCCCACCGCTATTCGCAGCAGGTATGCAAAATGACGGCCAAACTGCGGCGGCCGCTACGGCATGAAGCGTAAGAAGAAGCTTTATATCCTCCGGTTCTTTCAGCAGAACAAGCTTGGGATAAAGCTCTTGCTTGAAGCCTTCGACAAAAACGATATCCATATCGGCCATCTGTGCCAAAAGCCGATGAAGGGGCTCCGGGCTGTTTCTCATGATGGCGCTGCGCTCCGGCGAGCTGATAGCCGTGGCATCCGCACCGGCTTGCTGGTGCTTCCACGTATCCGTGCCCGGCGTGTCGATCGTGAAATGATGGGCATCATGCTTGACGGTGCCGACTTTGAAGCCAAGTCCCTTGAAGCGTTGGATCATTTCCGCGATTATTGTAGTTTTGCCGCTGTTCTTGAAGCCGACAATTTGCAAAACAAAGACCGAAGTGGTCCGGGAAGGGTTCGAATTAGAAGTTGTCATACCATTACTTTATCATAATATTGTGAATGCCGGGACAGCCCTTTTTCTGCTCCAGCTATGGAGCGGTTCTGCCGGTAATGATACAATTGAAGGGTTAGCAGGTATGCATGGCAAAATCAATTGGTAGCGTCATCATTATACAGCCTAGCCTGGATGACAGCAGCAGGAGGAGGACGATTGTGCAGGACCTGCAGGGATCGTCGCGATTTGACAGGCGCGCGGTGAAGGTGGATGAAGCGGCGCGTCTTGTGCTTGAGGCAGTCCGGCCTTGCGGGCACGAAATCGTGCCGCTTGAACGGGCTGCCGGCCGGCGGCTGTCGGAGCAGATGCGCGCAAGCTGCGACTGGCCGCCCTTTGCGCGGTCGGGACTGGACGGTTATGCCGTCCGCAGCGCCGATACGGCGCAAGCCTCGCCGCAGGCTCCAGTGGCGCTGCGCGTGGTTTACGCCGTGGCCGCGGGGGAGCTTGCCCCGGTGGCCGTTGAACGGGGAACCGCCGTGCGCATCATGACCGGCGGGGCGGTTCCCGAAGGGGCGGACGCCGTCGTCATGCTGGAGCAGACGGAGGACGCCTGGGAGGGCGGGCAGCCGGTGGTGCGGGTGAAACGCGCCGCCGCGCCGGGCCAGAACATTGCGCCGCCCGGCGAGGAATTCCGCCGGGGAAGCCTGCTTGCGGAGGCCGGCGCGCTGCTGCGGCCGGGCCATCTGGCTCTGCTCGGCACATTCGGCTATGCCAATGTGCCGGTGTTTGCGCGCCCGCGCGTCGCGGTGCTCGCAACCGGCGCGGAGCTGCTGCCGGTTGCAGCTCCGCTTGCGCCGGGCAGCATCCGCGACAGCAACAGCGCCATGGTCGCGGCAATGGCGGAGCAGAGCGGCGCGGTTGCGCTGCCGCTCGGAAGGCTTGCGGACGACCGGACCACGGTCGTCCAGGCGCTTGCTTCGGCGCTTGCCCAAGCCGATATCGTGGTAACCACCGGAGGCGTCTCGGTGGGTGACTACGATATCATGGCCGCCGTTATGCACGGCCTTCGCTCCGGTGAGCCTGACAAAGACCCTTCCAATGAAGGGTCCGGACAGGCAGGCGACAGGCTGTTGTTCAATAAAGTGGCGATGCGCCCGGGAAGCCCGACTTCCGCAGCCATTGTGCAAGGCAAGCTGCTGCTCGCCTTGTCAGGCAATCCCGGAGCCTGCTTCGTAGGCTTCGAATTGTTTGTCCGGCCGGCGATTCTGCATATGCAGGGCGCCTCCAGGGAGGCAGCGCTGCATAAGGTCCTGACGGCCAGGCTTGCTGCCTCCTATGAGAAAGGCTCTCCGCATGAGCGGTTCGTACGGACCCGCTTGTATGTGGATCAGGGAATGCTGCATGCCGATCCGCTTGCCTTCGGAAAGTCGAGCATGATGGCTTCCATCCCGGACGCGGAAGGGCTGATCCGGATTCCGGCCGGACCCTCAGGGCCGCGTGCAGGCACGCTTGTTGATGTGCTGCTTCTATAGCTGTGGTCGACCGCCGTCATGCAGCGCCCCACCGCGCGCCGGGAGCTGCGCACGGTGAAAATCTCTTATGTACTTATTTCTAACATAACCTGCTTGGGGGCGGGCCACCTACATGTTCTTTTCACTCTTCAAATGGTGGAATTGACAAGCACTCCATTCATTTGCAGCTGCAGGTAGGACTGCATGGAGGCCTGATAGGCCATAAAGGATTGGAATTCCGGGGAGGAAGGGCTTAATAAGGCATCGGTGGGCAGCTGCTCGAAGCGGGCCAGAGACTTGGCCAGCCGCGGTGCTATCCCGTCCAGCCCGGTGACGATCCGCCGAACCTCTTCCGGCTGCCCGGCAATAACCGCGCTGAGTTTTTTTTCATTCAATTTCCATTCACCGGCGGCTGATTGCCAGATCCCGATACGGGCCGACGCAGCTTCTTTTAATGGCTGATCCACGCTTTGCTTGAGCGATTTATTCAAATAATCGGAGGCATCGTCATAGGCCGAATTAAGCTTGTTGGCTTGATTTAACAAAGCTGTCAGCTGCTCAGATATAGCTTTCTCATTGTAGCCGATACTGATCTTTACAGGAGATTTGGTTGTATCTCTTAGCTGAATGGAGGCCTTCCCGTCCTGAAGCAGAATTTCGTTGCTATGGGAATTCCGGGGTTGGTCGTCATTCAGACGGTACACTGCGTTTGTTCCGGGGACCGCAGCTGTGCCGATGCCAGTTGCCGCAATCGCGCTGCCGCCAAGATCAGTCAATGAAAAAGAATACTCCGCACCTGTCTTATCTGCTTCCGCTTCGAGTCTGACGGTGCCTTCGGCCGTATCTTCCCTAACCATCACGGTAATCCCGAACTTAGCGCTGTTGAGTGCATCCCGTATCTTGCCAAGCGAAGCGGCGTTGCTGCTTGATGTGCCGACCGATACGGCAATAACACGCTGACGGCCATCAACAGCTATAACGAAGGTATGGGTTCCGGCGCTGATAATAGACGGCGCTGATCGGGTAAGATCGTAACCGGCATTACGCTGCGGTTTGGCGATGGCAAGTGCCTGAACCTCGAAGGAGGCCCGGCTTGCTTCGAAAGAGGCTTGTCCCGTTACGGCATCAGGATCGGTAGAATTAACCGAACGCTGCTCAAAAGCAGAGGTGCTCTTGTTAGCCAGCGCATTGGCGGCAGCCCTCAGCTCGAAGCTCTGTCTCAGCCACGACGCGGCAAAATCAGCCGCATGCTTCATTGTTTTCACTGCATGAGGCGGAATCTGGAAGGATCTGTTATTATGGAAGGAGCCGCCTCTGTTAGAGGAAGAAGGCTCTCCATCATATGTAAATGGATACTGATCTGTCTCAATAGCGGGCTGCACGGAATAAAGCTGATTACGCGAAATGGATGATACAGGATCGATCATGAACCATCACCTCCGGGAATATTTTAAGCGCCTGCCAGAAGACAGCCTTCGCGGGTTTTGTGCAAGATGGCGCGCGGGCTGTCTGATTCTGGCATTCATCTGCTGCTCGACTTACCTATATAAGAAGAAACAAGAACGCAATCAATGATAAATCAATAAATGATTCAACAAATGGATTGTAGCCATATCCGTAACCGTACGGGCCGAAAGCTTTGACTTGCGCCTTGGCTGTCTGCGGGATTGCGGCTTTTGTTTTCAATTTTGTGGATTTGCCTTTTTTCTTGGATATATGGGGTACGCATAGGAGTCCGCTCTGTAACTCTGCTGAAGTGCTCAGCAGTTGGTCGGGTCTTTCGTTTAAATATACCCTGCCGCCTTCGCATCTGCTCAAAATGCCGATATGCCGACTGCCATCGTGGGTGATAATGCATACGGGCATTCCGCAAAATCGGTTGATATGCTCCTCATGAAGCGGGAAACTGAATCCCATCCTTAGATTGATACCTCCCTGATTGCTTTTCAACAGTGTATTCAACCAGGTACGGATGTGTATGGTTACTTACCCACTCCAGCCGCGTTTTGAAGCTGATGCTTAAGGAGGAATTTGTTCATGGGAGTCAAGACGCATACGCAGAAGGACCAAGTACCCGGATCGAAAAAACGGACAGGTATTTTTGCCGCTCTGATTGTCGTCGCATTGGCGGCAGCGGCAGGATTATGGCAGACCAGGCATAATCAGCCTGATGGTTCTGAGAGCAGCCAGCTGCTCGCGGATTTAACTGCCTTCTGGGAATGGGGGGACCGCGAATTCGCAGAGGGGGCGCAGCAGGCGGGCTGGACATTCCGCTGGGATGGAGAAGCTGCTGCAGACACCGCCAGCCGTTTGGCGGAAAGGCTTCATATAGAAATGTCCCCCATAAGCTCCCCGCTTGGCTATGCGTATCAAGGATCAATTGGCGGCGGGCCGGACAACCCGGCCGTTACGGTTTGGTATCAGGAACAGGCGGATCGTCAGAAGAATCCGTCCGAGGGAGCGTTTATCCAAGCGGACGGGAAGGCACCCGTGCAATTAATTATTTTGCTGCAGCCGGATAAAGGCAGCAAATTGGATATCATAAAAGCATCGGCCGCCGAAATCGAGGAGATGGCAGTGGAAGAGGAAGTTCCGCTAAAGGGGAGCTTTACCGTCCGCGCAATGCCTGCCGCGGGCGCTTCGGCGAAAGCATTCGTCAGGCTTGCTGCTGCCAAGCAAATCGAATCCTATGATGACGGACATACGCAGAGCGTCACCTACTTGAGCCCGAAGCTGCGCTCGGAAATCATGAGCGGCACTCAAAGTGTGAATATGCAGATTGCCCAGGTCCACTCTATGTCCGGGGACGAAGGGGAGCTGGTAATCGGAGTGCCGCTCATAACGGGTGATTATTCCGCAGGGAATTAGGATTTATTGAGGCTAGGATCAGATTTTTTTATGGGCTGATGAATAGCATCTCTCGTTCTGATATGCTAAACTACATAACATGATCCATGTAGGAATTCGGCTTTGCTGCTTAAAAATACATAAGAGAGAATGAGGAATGACCGACGTGAGCAACCATGAATCAATTGCCGCAGCGGGCGCGGTTTATTATTTGTTTGGCGCTACAGGTGATTTAGCGCGGCGAAAGCTTTTTCCTGCGCTCTTCAGCTTATATAAAGAAGGCAAGTTGGCCGAGGATTTCGCCGTAGTGGGGCTGGCCCGCAGACCACGTACGAATGAGGAATTCCGTACTGACGTTTATGATTCCATCGGCGAATTTTGCCGGTACAAGCAGGGCGACGATGAGACTTGGCAGAAATTTGCGCAGCATTTTGTCTATATGTCGCTCGACATCAATAATCTGGACGGCTTCCGGGCGCTGAACAACCTGACGGAAGAGCTTGACGCTAGATTCGACATTCCCGGCAACCGCCTGTTCTATCTGGCCTTGTCTCCTGAGCTGTTTGGACCGGTATCGCTCAATCTGCGTGATGGAGGCCTGCTGGAATCCAAGGGATGGAACCGTCTTGTTATCGAGAAGCCGTTCGGTTACGATTTGCAATCTGCCCGCGAGCTGAACGAGCAGCTCAGTCATGTGTTCAAGGAAGAGGAAATTTTCCGGATTGACCACTACCTGGGCAAGGAAATGGTTCAGAATATCGAGGTTATCCGCTTTGCCAACGCGTTCTTCGAGCCGCTCTGGAACAATAAGCACATCGCCAATGTGCAGATTACATTGTCCGAAACCGTCGGCGTTGAAGAACGGGGAGGCTATTATGATAAATCCGGCGCCCTGCGCGACATGGTGCAGAATCATTTGCTGCAAATGCTGGCGATGATTGCCATGGAGCCGCCAAGCAGGCTTCATCCCGAGGATATCCGCGACGAGAAGGTTAAAGTATTCCGCTCGCTCCGCCGCTTCGCCAGCGGCGAGGAAGTAAAGCAGAATGTTATACGGGGCCAATATTCAGAGGGCTCAGCCAAGGATAAATCATTGAGCGGGTACCGGCAGGAAGACTCCGTGAATCCGGAATCCAAAACCGAGACCTACTTTGCAGCCAGGGTGTTTGCGGATAATTTCCGCTGGGCTGGCGTGCCCTTCTACATCCGCACGGGCAAACGGCTTCCGGTCAAGACAACGGAAATCGTCATCGAATTCAAAAACGTGCCTGACAATATTCTGTTCGCGCGGCGTCATGATCTTTCACCAAACCTGCTCGTCATCCGCGTTAATCCGATGGAAGGCATCTACATCAAAATCAATGCCAAAAAACCGGGCGTCGATAATGTTGTACAGCCGGTTGCCATGGAGTTCTGCCAAAGCTGCCAGGTCGGCTTGAATACGCCGGAGGCATATGAACGTCTCATCTATGATGCTGCGCGCGGCGAATCGACTTACTTCACCCGCTGGGATGAAGTGGCCCAGGCCTGGTCGTTCGTTGACCGGATCGCCGAGGCATGGAGAGAAGATGACGACAGTCTGCAGTTTTACCCGGCCGGTTCATGGGGACCCGAGCAAACGGACAAGCTCCTTGCCGAGGACGGTTATCATTGGTGGCCGGTAAACGGCCAGGATGAGGATAACGTCATCTGGATATCGGGAAGCTCCAAATAGTAGTTTCACCATAAAAGTCCACTCGCATCGGTCCCAATATCCTTATGTGATATTACGGATCGATGCTTTGCTGCATATGTTAGTTGAAGGCAAGCAGCGTTACGTAAAAACGAAGGGAACAGGGTAATGAGTAAAAGTTTAAAGGACGAAATCAAGCAAGAAGTAGATAAGCGGCGGACCTTCGCCATTATCTCCCACCCGGATGCGGGGAAAACTACCTTGACGGAAAAGCTGCTGCTGTTCGGTGGCGCAATACGTCTTGCCGGAACGGTTAAAGCGCGTAAAGCAAGCCGTCACGCAACAAGCGACTGGATGGAAATCGAGAAGCAGCGTGGTATTTCGGTCACCTCTTCGGTCATGCAGTTTGACTACAATGGGCACCGGGTCAATATTCTGGATACCCCGGGCCATCAGGATTTCAGTGAGGATACCTATCGGACCTTGACTGCCGCGGACAGCGCAGTGATGCTTATCGACGTGGCCAAAGGCGTCGAGGCGCAGACGATCAAGCTGTTTCAGGTCTGCCGCAAGCGGGGAATTCCGATCTTTACGTTCATCAACAAGCTGGACCGCGAAGGCCAAAGCCCCTTTGACTTGATGGAGGAACTGGAACGCGTTCTCGGTATCCGGGCGGTCCCGATGAACTGGCCGATCGGCATGGGACGTGAGCTCTGCGGCGTCTATGACCGGATGAAGAACCAGGTTGAGCTGTTCAAGGGCAATGATGATCATTCCAGCATCTCTGTGCGCAAAGTGGATGACTACAATGATTCGATCATTCGTGAAATGGCCGGCGATTATTTGCATAACCAGCTCGTTCAGGATCTCGAATTGCTGGATGTTGCAGGCGACCAGTTCGACTTTGAGAAAGTGCGCGCCGGCGAACTGACGCCGCTGTTTTTCGGCAGTGCAGTTAACAATTTCGGTGTGCAGACATTTCTGGAGAACTTCCTGCAGCTTGCGCCGTCCCCGACGCCCCGCAATACGACAGACGGGCCGCTTGACCCGACGAATGAGAAGTTTTCCGGATATGTGTTCAAAATCCAGGCCAACATGAACCCGGCTCACCGTGACCGGATCGCTTTCCTGCGCATCTGCTCCGGCCGGTTCGAGCGCGGAATGAGCGTTCGACACACGCGCGTGGGTAAAGAAATCAAGCTCGCGCAGCCGCAGCAGTTTCTGGCTCAGGACCGGGATATTGTCGAATCGGCATATCCGGGCGATATTATTGGACTATTCGATCCCGGCATTTTCCGGATTGGGGATTCGCTTTCCCAAGGAAGCGAGATCGTCTTCGATGAGCTTCCAACCTTCTCGCCGGAGCTTTTCGCCAAGGTAACCGTCAAGAACGCGTTGAAGCACAAGCAGTACCAGAAGGGAATCGACCAGCTGACCGAAGAGGGGACCATTCAGGTCTTTCATTCCACAAGCGGTTTTGACGAAACGATTCTGGGTGTGGTCGGCCAGCTGCAGTTTGAGGTTTTTGAATACCGGATGAGAGCGGAGTACGGTGTGGAAATTCAGCTTCACCGGATGCAGTTCCAATTTGCCCGCTGGATCGTGGATGACAAGATTGACCCTTCCAAATTCCGGATCAACTCATCGCTGGTTAAGGATAAGAAGGATAATTACGTCGCTTTGTTCGAGAATGAGTATGCCATGCGTACCGCGATTGATAAGAATCCGACATCCAAGTTTCTGGAGATGGCGCCATAGATTGGGGGTGAAGCTGCCAATGAAAATTTCACGGGTCTTGCGATTTATTTCCGCGATATTGGAAGCGTGTCTGGGAATTCCGATTATTGGGGGTATATTCGTTATCTCAATGTCCTATTCCCCGTTGGTCTTTATGTTTGTACTGCATCTAGTTACCTTGTTCTTCTGTTTCAGAGAACGTTCAGGGAAGATCGGAAGCATAGTGGGAATTGTTACTTCCTTGATTGCATGGATTCCTATTGTCGGGATGATTATGCATATCATTAGCGCCATCATTCTCTTGATCAGTGCGGCCGGTGACCGGTCATCGAATAATGCGGGGAACCGTATTTAAGAATAGCTTCAGCTTCGTCAAATGATAACAGCCGTCTCATCCCCTCTGGATTCCGATTCCAGGGGGGATTTTTTTAGAAGTCAGATCTTGTCGCAGGACGATCGGAGTTTAATGGGGGCGTCCGCTTCATGGTCTGTTAAAAAACAAAGAAAACTTGCACAACGGTGTGCAAGTTTTCTTTGTTTTTTCAAAAATTATATTAAAACTATATGCCTCCAAACACTGCCGAACCCTATGAGGAACTCTTACAGGGAGCTCACGTAAATAGCCCGGACATCCTCGCGGTCCAGCTTCTTGAAGTTGCCGAAAGGACCGTTAATCATCGCTTTGTCGACCATGATGTCAAGCTTGTCGTCGCCGATTCCGTAATCAGCCAGCCGACTTGGGGCGCCGATCGAGTTCCAGAAGACGCGGAGCGCCTGTATGCCTTCAAGCGCGGTTTCACGGTCGGATTTGCCAGCAGGATCGACTCCGAACACATTTACGGCAAATTGCTTGAAGCGGGGAACGCCGGCATCCAGAACATGCCCCATCCAGTTCGGGAACAAGATGGCAAGTCCTCCGCCATGCGGGATATCATAGACTGCGCTGACCGCATGCTCGATATTATGGCTTGCCCAGTCGCCCACTGTGCCCATGGAGAGCATGCCGTTCAGGGCCATCGTGCCGCTGTACAAAATCGTTTCGCGCTGCTCGTAGCTGTACAGGTCGGCGATCAGTTTGGGAGCCGCATCAATTACGATGCGCAGCAGGGACTCAACAAACGCCGACTGGATCGGTGCGTTGGCGGTATGGTTGAAATAGTGCTCGAACAGATGGGACATGATGTCCGCGATGCCGTAGATCGTATGGTCCTTGGGTACGGAGCTGGTGGATTCGGGATCAAGGATGGAAAATTGCGGATAAGTCAAATTGCTGCCCCATCCGTATTTCTCCTGTGTGTCCCAATTGGTAATGACGGAGCCGCTATTCATTTCGGAGCCGGTTGCGGCGAGCGTCAGCACGGTTCCAAAAGGAACTGCGGCCTTCGGCTCGGCTTTGCGCGTAACGATATCCCAGGCATCGCCGTCATATTTGGCTCCGACCGAAATGGCTTTTACGCAATCGATGACGCTTCCTCCGCCGACGGCAAGGATAAACTCAATGCCTTCCTTCTTGCACAAATCCGCACCTTTGTTCACCGTGGTATGCCGCGGGTTGGGCTCTACGCCGCCGAGCTCATGAATTTCGGCACCGATGCTGCGGAGCTGCTGCATGACGCTATCGTAGATGCCATTGCGTTTGATGCTGCCTCCTCCGTAAACGACAAGTACCTTGCTTCCGTATGGCTTGACCAGATCAGAGAGTCTCTCAAGCGTCCCCTTGCCGAAAACCAGCCGGGTTGGATTATGGTAAACGAATGTGTTCATAATTTCGATCTCCTCCTGAATGATTTTGGAATTTTATATGTAGCATTCCCCAGCATTTATTATTATACCTGAGCGTTCATCCAGATTACATCTTAAGAAGCTGTGAATGTCTTAAATATATGAACGTATGAAATCCCATGATGCGCTGCTAATATTTCTGAGGGGAGAAATCAGGCTGCACCGCCGAAGGTCGAAGACTGTCTATTTCTTGGAAAAATCACGATTCAAGTTCAAGAAGGTGAATTGACTGAACTGGACCTGCATGATAAGATGACTTTGTTCGAAATACGGAACAAGGGTTTGTAATTTATTTGACCGTTTGATCTGTATTAATCAGCGAATGCCCACCATGCAAGGATAGCATTCAGAGTGAAGAGCGTTAGAGATGAGAAGGAAGAAAGAGGGAACGGGATTATGAATCAAAAATATGCTGTGCCGGCTCTTGACCGAGCACATGCCGTCATGGCGCTGCTCGCGGAGGAGCCGTATGTGTGGAAGCTGTCGGATCTCTCCAGAAGGCTTGAAATCAGCAAAAGCACGCTGTTTTCGCTGCTCAGCACGCTTGAGCGGCTGCGGTGGATTGACCGCGACCGGAACGAAACCTACGCGCTGGGGAGCGTCATGGGCGATTTCGGAGGCGCTTACTTCCGCCAATATGATCTGATCGACCAATTCAAGCGCAATGCGGAGCCGGTTGTCCGCCGGCTGCAGGAGTCCATCCAGCTGGCGAGGCTGGATGGCGGGGATGTGCAGTATCTGGCGAAGGTGGAAGCGCCATCCCCGGTGCAGATGGTATCGGGCGCCGGCATTCGCTTCCCCGCCCATGCGACCGGGCTTGGCAAGTCGCTGCTGGCCTTCAGGAGCGAGGAGGAGGTGCGGGCAATCCTGCCGCAGGAGACGCTCAGCAAGATCACGGTGCATACAATCGGCTCGCGCGAAGCGCTGCTCAAAGAGCTGGAGGAGGTGCGCGCAAGCGGATGCTCCATGGATATTCAGGAAGGGGTTATGGGCTTCTGCTGCGTAGCCGCGCCCATATTCGACCGCAGCCGGCAGGCTGCCGCAGCGATCAGCTGCTCCATGCCCATTCACCATTGGGAAGGCAAGAAGATGGAAGCCATACGCGAGATTAAGGCCCTCGCCCAGCTGCTGTCCATTGCCGTCTGAGGCGTTCGCGAGGCAGGCGCATGGCGGTTGCAGGCGAGCCCGCGGATCCCATTTTCGGAAGCGACCCGGAAAAGGGATCTTTTTTTATATTGACAGAGAGTAGGATGTATGAAAGAATAATCTCAATCATAATAATAAACGTTGTTCATAATAATGAACAACAGGAGGTGTACAGCAGTCGATGGCGATCAGCACAACGATTATTTTTCGTATTGAGATGGATTTGTCGCTCATCAAGTTCAGTGATATCGCTGCAGTTGTACATCAAGGAGGCGGCGATATTGTCGCAGTCGACGTGATCCGCGCTTCCAGGGATGTAACGGTCCGCGACATTACCGTGCAGTTGAATGTAGACGTACACGAACAGCTTGCCGGGGCGCTCCGGGCTCTTCCCGGCCTTCGGATCGTGAACGAGTCGGACAGCACCTTTCTGGCTCATCTGGGCGGCAAAATTCAAGTCACTCCCAAGATCCCTATCAAGAACAGGGAGGATCTCTCCCGCGTCTATACACCCGGGGTGGCCAGGGTATGCATGGCGATTCGCGACGATCCGTCCAAGGTGTTTACTCTCACTGCGAAACGCAATTTGGTAGCGGTTGTCACGGATGGCACCGCAGTGCTGGGCCTTGGGGACATTGGGCCGGAAGCGGCTATCCCGGTGATGGAAGGCAAAGCGGTGCTGTTTAAACAATTTGCCGATGTGGATGCGTTCCCGATTTGCCTGGCGACAAAGGACACAGAGGAAATTATTTTGATTGTCAAAGCGATGTCGCCGATGTTCGGAGGCATTAATCTGGAGGATATCAGCTCGCCCCGCTGCTTCGAGATCGAGCGGCGCCTGCAGGAGGAGCTGGATATTCCGGTCTTCCATGACGACCAGCACGGTACGGCTGTCGTGCTGCTGGCGGGTCTATTGAATGCGCTTCGCCTTACCGGCAAACGCATCGAAGAGGTATCGGTGGTCGTCTGCGGCGTCGGTGCCGCCGGTGCGGCATGCATCGAAATGCTGCTGGCAGCGGGAGTAACCGAGCTTGTGGCGGTGGATCAAGCGGGCGCTCTGATCGCCGGCGAGCATGATGACCATCCGGCGCATAAGCGGATTGCGGCCAAGACGAATCCGAAAAGCAAGCGCGGCTCGCTGTCCGATGTGATTGATGGAGCTGACGTCTTCATCGGCGTGTCCCGCGCCAATCTGCTTAAGCCGGACGATGTCAGGCGCATGGCCCCTGAGCCGATCGTCTTTGCGATGGCCAATCCGGAGCCGGAGATCGATCCGGAGGTTGCAGAGCCGCTGGTTGCGGTACTGGCAACGGGTCGAAGCGATTATCCGAATCAGATTAATAATGTATTGTGCTTCCCCGGCATTTTCCGCGGGGCTCTGGACTGCCGGGCCAAGGTAATCAATGAGGAAATGAAGCTGGCAGCCGCCTATGCCATTGCCGCCATCGTAAGCGATGACGAGCTGGGCAAACAGTATATCATCCCAAGTATTTTCAATGAGAAGGTGGTTCCGCGTGTACGGGATGCCGTGATCGAGGCGGCTATCCGCACCGGCGCTGCGAATCGGATACCGCGTGCGCTGCAGCCATCGACACGCCAGCCGGTCGCGGCCGATGAGGTTTTCTGAAATGATTTCAAATCAGAGAGGAACGTGAAGACATGAACGCTAACAACCAGGCTTTGCAAAATGCAGGGATTCAACTGACCGCCGACCTGACCCCGGAACAGCTTGAAATTCTGACCCCTGAGGCGCTGGGCTTCGTCGCCGAGCTGCACCGGTCGTTCAACGGTACGCGCGAAGAACTGTTGAAGGTCCGCATTGAGCGGCAGGAACGGATTGATGCGGGCGAGCTGCCTGATTTTCTTCCAGAGACGCTTGCCATCCGGCAGGGAGATTGGAAAATCACCTCCGTGCCTGCCGATCTTCAGGATCGCCGTGTGGAAATAACCGGGCCTTCCGGCGACCGGAAAATGGTTATCAACGCGCTTAACTCGGGCGCCAAGGCCTTCATGACCGATTTCGAGGATGCGAATTCCCCGACCTGGGATAATTCAATCGGCGGACAAATCAACCTTCGAGACGCGATCCGCAAAAGCATCGACTTCGTGAGTCCGGAGGGAAAAGCTTACAAGCTGAACGAGCAGGTTGCTGTACTGATTGCCCGCCCGAGAGGCTGGCATATGACGGAGAAGCATATGCTGGTGGATGGCCAGGAGGTATCGGCAAGCCTGTTCGACTTCGGTCTTTATTTCTATCATAATGCCAGAGAGCTGCTGGCCCGCGGCAGCGGTCCATATTTCTACCTTCCGAAGCTGGAAAGCCATCAGGAGGCCCGTTTGTGGAATGACGTATTCGTTCAGGCGCAGCGGACGCTGGGTATTTCGCAGGGAACCGTCAAGGTAACGGTTCTGATCGAGACGATCATGGCGGCGTTTGAGATGGATGAGATCCTGTATGAGTTGAAAGAGCATATCGCGGCACTCAACTGCGGCCGTTGGGATTATATTTTCAGCTACATCAAAAAACTGCGCAAGCAGCCGCACATCATCCTGCCTGACCGCAGCGTTGTCACGATGACGGTTCCTTTCATGCGCTCCTACTCGCTGCTGGCGATCCAAACCTGCCATAAACGCGGCGCTCACTGCATGGGCGGGATGGCGGCGCAAATTCCCATCAAGAATAACCCTGAAGCCAATGAAGAAGCGCTTGGCAAGGTCAGAGCGGACAAATGGCGGGAAGCCTCGGATGGCCATGACGGCACATGGGTGGCGCATCCCGGCCTCGTGCCGATAGCGCTTGCGGTATTCGACGAGCTGATGCCGGAAGCCAATCAGGTGTCCAAGCAGCTGGATGTCACCATTACGGCAAGCGATCTGCTCACTCCCGCTGCCGGCGATATTACCGAGACCGGGCTGCGTACCAATATCAGCGTCGGCATCCAGTATATCGAGGCATGGCTCAGGGGAATCGGAGCCGTACCGATCAATAACCTGATGGAGGATGCGGCGACAGCTGAGATTTCGCGGGCGCAGGTATGGCAGTGGATCAAGCATCCCCAAGGCGTTCTCAGCGACGGACGCCGCATAACGGTTGAACTGACCCGTACCTTGATTGACGAGGAGCTGCAGGCAATCCGTACGAAAATCGGGGAAAGCGCGTATGAGAGCGGAAAATTCGATGTGGCCAGCCGCTTGTTCGCCGAGATGAGCGAAGCGGAGGATTTCGAGGAGTTTCTGACACTGCCCGGTTATCGTTATTTGTAGGATGGCAGGCAGATGCCCGGCAAGAAGCATATCTTGGAGGCTTGAACTTGCAGACTTGGAACAGACATTCCTTCATCTGACTTCTCTGGTTCAGCGTCTTGGCGGCCGATGACAGCAAGCGGCGCTGGAACATGTTTATCAGGCGGAGCGCGGAAATGCGCTCCGCCTGTATACGTTAAGCGGCGCAGGCAGCGGGCGCGGGGAGCGACAGGGATCGCTTTTCGCACCTCGGGCGCCCGCCGCGCGCGGTTTTTCACTGCATGACGGCGGTCGGTTGACCACATGCAGCCCTTGCAGCACGGAGAAATTTCCGGGAGGCAGGTTACTTTCTGGCGATCAATTCGTTACAATGGATGTGGGAAGCTTGTCGCAGCTGCAGCTTGAATTGTCTTCTACATAAGTCCGCAGATTTTAATTTCCCCAAGGGAGGCAGGCCCGCATTTCGAAGAGGAAAAGAGGAAAGACCGACCATGTCTGAAAAGGTAAAAAAAGGCTCATGGATCCACTACGCCATTATTATCGCGGTCCTTCATATTGCCGGTCTTGCAGGGCTGCTCACGGTTGTGCATGATCTTCCCGCTTTCTGGAGCATGGGCTTGTTGGCGTATACACTTGGTCTCCGCCATGCTTTTGATGCTGATCATATCGCGGCTATCGACAATTCGGTACGGAAGCTGGTGCAGGAGAAGCGGAATGCGCTGGGGACAGGATTTTATTTTTCCCTTGGCCATTCTTCGGTTGTTTTTCTGATGGTTGTCGCTTTATGCATATCGCTCCAGTGGGCGCAGGGCTTCATGCCGGATATGCAGCGGGTCGGCGGTGTGATCGGAATGAGCGTATCGGGGATCTTTTTGCTGATCGTGGGGCTTATCAATCTGGTGGTTCTGGTGAAGCTGGTTGCCATCATACGCAAAGGCCGCCATGTCAGGACGGATCCGGCCAAGCTAGAGCAGCTGCTTGAATCGCGGGGACTGATCGCCCGGCTGGCCAAGCCTGCATTAAAGCTGGTAAGCCGCAGCTGGCATTTGTACCCGCTCGGGTTCCTGTTCGGTCTGGGCTTCGATACCGCTACGGAGATTGGGCTGCTTGCGCTGTCTGCTTCAGCCGTGCAGAACGCCGCACCTGTATGGGGCTTGCTTTCGCTGCCCCTGCTGTTCGCTGCAGGCATGAGCCTGCTGGATACGGCAGACGGCGTATTTATGACGAGAGCCTACAACTGGGCGCTCATCACGCCGATGCGAAAGCTGTATTACAATACGACGATCACCGCAGTCTCGGTAGCTGCTGCTCTTATCATCGGAGCAGTAGAATTGCTGCAGACGTTTTCCGGAGAGATGGCGCAGGAAAATCCGCTCTTCAGTTGGGTGAACCGCCTGAATTTCGATTACATGGGTTACGGCCTGGCGGCCCTCCTGTTTGGAGCGTGGCTGGTATCGGTGCTTCGCCGGAGATCGAATCCAATCATTAAAAATGTTGAAAGCTGATATTGAGTTCTCTGGACTACCTGCAAAGCATTGGGCGGATTTTAGTGATGAATCCGTCCTTTATTATGATGATTGGGATGAGGGGCTGAATTATACTTATTTCATGAGGAGGCGTTGTGCATATGGCCTTGCCGAAAATGATAAAAATCCGTCAGCATTTTCATGCACCAGCGGTCGAAAATATAGAGGCGACAGTTGCCGCGGAGATCAGGAAACCGGAAATTGCCGGGCGAATTCAACCGGGTCAGCGGATTGCGATTACGGCTGGCAGCAGGGGAATTGCGAATATATCCCGGATCATTGCAGCAGTCGCAGCTGAAATCAAGTCATACGGGGCTCATCCTTTTATTGTGCCGGCTATGGGCAGCCATGGAGGAGCGACCGCAGAAGGACAGATTGAGGTGCTGGAAAGTCTGGGCGTTACCGAGGAGAAGTGCGGGGCGCCTGTGATCAGCTCCATGGATGTGGTAGAAATCGGGCAGACGCAAGGCGGAACCGCCGTCTACATGGACCGTCATGCTTCTGAGGCGGATGGCGTCATATTGGTCGCACGCATCAAGCTGCATACCGATTTCAAGTCGCCTGTCGGTATTGAGAGCGGCCTGACGAAAATGGCGGCGATCGGGCTGGGCAAGCATAAGCAGGCGCTGCTGCTTCACTCCTACGGAGTACCCGGCATCCGGGATATTATGCCCGAAGTTGGCAAGGTTGTGATTGAATCGGGCCGGATTGTGTTCGGCCTCGGGATTGTGGAAAATGCCATCGAGCAGACATCCATCCTGGAAGCCATAGAACCGGATAGGATCAATGAACGCGAGCAAGCGCTGCTGCTTGCTTCTGCGGCCATGTATCCGAAGCTTCCGACGGATGAACTGGATATTCTCATTGTCGACGAAATCGGCAAAAACCACAGCGGCACCGGGATGGATACGAATATCATCGGCCGAATGCGGATTCAGGGAGAAGCGGAGCCGGTATCGCCCCGGATCAAATACGTCATCGCAGGCGATCTGAGCGAGGAATCCCACGGCAATGCGCTTGGTATCGGACTTGCAGATCTGACCACGACCCGTCTGGTTGATAAAATCGACCGGAAGATAATGAATGAGAATGTTATTACCAGCACGTTTCTCTCCCGGGCATCGGTACCGATCACCCTGGACAATGACCGGGAGGCGCTGGCGGCGGCGCTGCGGGCCAATTGGAACGTACCGGAGGAGCGGGCGAGAATTGCCCGCATCGTAAGCACGCTTCACGTCGAGCATGTCTATGTATCGGAGTCCGTTTATGAGGAAATTCAAGCTTCGCCGAACATCGAGACCGAAGGCGGGTGGGAGGAATTCCGGTTCGACGAGTACGGGAATTTACCGTCATTCTAACAGGCCGGTGATAGTCCGGTGAAGCAGGCGGAAACAGAATGGTAAAGCTACAAGCTGCCTGTGGAAAGATGCCTTGTAAGCTTCTGGTTGCGAGCAATGTGCCTCGAATTAGCAGCATTGCGCTTGCGAGCAAAGTGCCTCGAATTAGCAGCATTGCGCTTGCGAGCAAAGTGTCTCGAATTAGCAGCATGCGCTTGCGAGCAAAGTGCCTCGAATTAGCAGCATTGCGCTTGCGAGCAAAGTGTCTCGAACTAGCAGCATTGCGCTTGCGAGCAAAGTGTCTCGAATTAGCATTGCGCTTGCGGAGCTTTGTTCCTCGAATTTAACAGTATGCGCAGCCGACTTTTTTGAGCCTGCAAGCCAACCGGGCTGAGGGCAAGTGATCCTCTTTGATTACGAAAGGAGAAGCTATGGAATTTGCTATGATCGCTGATGATCTTACAGGTGCTAACGACAGCGGCGTGCAGCTGGCTGCGAGCGGCTACAGCACGTCGGTGCTGTTCCGGCTTGACGGGGAAGCCCTGGGCAGTCTTGATGCGGTTGTGCTCAATACGGACAGCCGTGCGGATTCGCCCCAAACAGCCTATGCCAAGGTGAGGAATGCTGCCGATTATGTGAGCCGGCTAACCGCCGGAATCGTATATAAGAAGCTCGATTCGACGCTTCGGGGAAATATCGGAGCCGAGCTTGATGCAGTGTACGATGCGTTCAAGCCGGATTTTATCGTGCTTGCGCCGGCATACCCCGGCAATGGCCGGACAACCGAGAACGGGTACCAATACCGGAGCGGGACGCTTGTTCATAATACAGAAGCGGCCCATGATCCGGTGACGCCGGTGACGGAATCCTATATTCCAAGACTGGTGGGGATGCAAAGCCAGCGGGCTTGCGCGCTCATCACCCGCGATGAGCTGATGGATCAGCCTGCGCTGGCCGTACGGCTGGACTTGCTGCGGAAGGCCGCGGTTCCGTACCTTCTGTTCGATGCCCTATATGATGAGGATCTGAATCATGTAGCAAGGTCGATGGCAGGCAGCGGTCTGCGCATCGTCTGGGCAGGCTCGGCAGGGCTTGCCCGCAGCCTGGCGCTGCAAGCTGCGGATCGGGCATGGGGCGGCGGGGCCGGATTGAAGTCACAGAAACCGGGGACCGGACAAGGCCCAACCTCCGGAATGGGGACACAGCCGGCGCTTGCCGTTATCGGCAGTGTCAGCGGCATCTCCAGAGGACAACTGACCTATATGCTGGAAGCGGGAGTGAACGGTGTGGCCGTTCAATCCGATTTGCTTGTTGGCGGCGGCGACGCCTGCAATCAGGAGATTCACCGTGCGGCGGTTGAAGTTGGAGCTTCCCTGTCGAGCGGGAAGGACACCGTATTGTACTGCTCCGCCAGTGAAGAAGATATCGTTCGCGCGAAAGCGATGGGAGAGCGGCAGGGACTGCATCCCACAGAGGTGGGGGCAGTCATTGCCCAGGGGCTTGCGGAAGTATTGGTGGAAGCGCTGCCAGAATGTGAGCCGGCCGGGCTTGTCATGACCGGCGGCGATACCGCGGGACATATCTGCTCGCTGATCGGGGCGAAACGATTCGACCTGCTGGGCGAAGTGGAGACGGGCGTTCCGTTGGGGCGTCTGATCTGCAGGGACAAGCAATGGACGGCAGTGACCAAAGCGGGCGGATTTGGTACGAAGGCAGTACTGCTGGAGGCAATGAAACGAATTAAGGAGGCGAGTCGGATATGAAGCCGATTATTGGTATTACGATGGGCGATGCGGCGGGTGTGGGCCCGGAGGTAATTGTAAAAGCACTGGCAACCCAAGAGGTGTTTGACCTGTGCCGGTCAGTTGTTATCGGGGATGCCGGAATTCTTGAGCGGGCCGTTCGGGTAACAGGGTCGCCCATAACGATCAGACGCATCCAATACGTGAGCGAGGCGTTATATGACAAGGGGAGCATCGATTGCATCGATCTGAATGTGCTGCCGGATGATCTGCCCTTCGGCATTCTGTCGGCAAGCGCGGGCGATGCCGCATACCGTTTTATCGCCAAGGCGGTGGAACTGGCGCAGGCTGGGGAAATCGATGCCATCTGCACGGCTCCGCTCAATAAAGAGGCGCTCCATATGGGCGGCCACCGGTTTCCGGGGCACACGGAGATTCTGGCTCATTTGACGGAAACCGAGGATTACTCCATGATGCTGGCCACGCCAAATCTGAAAGTTATCCATCTGACAACGCATCTCGGACTTATCGATGCGATCGCAAGTATCAATCCGGAGCGGACCTACCGCGTAATCAAACTGGCACACGACACATTGGAGCAGGCGGGCTTCCCTAATCCGACAATCGCGGTGTGCGGCATTAATCCGCATGCCGGGGAGAACGGATTGTTCGGATACGGCGAAGAGGAAGAGAAGCTGATTCCCGGCATCAAGCGTGCGCTTGAAGAGGGTATTCAGGTATCCGGTCCTTATCCGGCGGACACGCTGTTCTACCGGGCGGCCCGCGGCGATTTTCAGATGGTGGTGGCTTGCTACCACGACCAGGGGCATGCGCCGATCAAGGTGCTCGGAATCGAGGCCGGGGTCAATATTACGGTCGGACTCAAGGGCGGCGTGATCCGCACATCGGTCGATCATGGAACGGCCTTCGATATCGCGGGCACGAACAAGGCCGACGAACGCAGCATGATCGCGGCGATCCGCTATGCCGCAGAGCTTGCCCCGAAGAAACGCTAGAGCTATTATTCCATAAAACAATTTCATAGTAGATGGAATCACGTCTGATGGGGGGAATAGATGATGAAATGGCATGCGACAGATGCATACTCTCATTTCGGACTGCCTCGTTTCGGTTCGGTTGAGCAGCTGCTTCACTATATGGACGTTCATGAGGTAGAGCGCGCGGTCACGGTGCTGGGTCCGCTTGTGCCGGACCTTCAGTCGCTGGCACGGGCAAACGCGGAGCATGCCGATCGTCTGCGGTGTGTCGGCATCCCTTTCGGGGAAACGAAAGCGCAGCGTCAGGAGATTACCCGGCTCCAGCTGGATGCCGGCGCGATGGCGATCCGGTTCGAATACCGCGAAGCGATGGAAGACCCGGAGGTGCTGGATATCGTCGGGGAACGGGGACGGTGGGCTTACGGAATCGACGCCTGCCGCGACCAGCGGATAGCGAAGCTTTATCTGGAATGGCTGGCCCGTTATCCGGATGCGCGGCTGGCTGCGCCGCACTTCATGTACGCCGGCTTTCAGGCAAATGATGCAGAGCGTGCAGGAGGTTTCATCACCGAGCTGATGGGTCATCCGCGTTTCTACGGTATTCTGGTACGGAACCTGGGGATGTGCGGTTCTATTCCCCCGCATGGCGAATATAAAGCGTGGATCAACTATGTGCTGGAGCATTGCGGAGCGGAGCATCTCATGTGGGGCAGCGAGTATCCTGTCCTCTTCTGGCGCAATGAGCGCGCGGAAGCGGCGCTTGAGCTGTTCCGCGGATTTATGGACACATGCAGCGAGGAGCAGTTCCGCCTGATCGCCGGTACTAATGCGAATGAGCAGTTTTTCTCCGGCGAGCCTCCGGCATCCCGGGCGATCGAAATTCCGGGATGGGTAGAGGAGCAGTTCCGCAGGAACCGCAATGTGACCTTCTTTCCGAAGGGGCTTGAGCTGCCTGTTGACGATTACGAACGGCTTCTGGCGGCTTATATGAATTCACCTGCGTTCAGCCAGGGCGCAAGCATGTCGGATTATTTGCTGAAGACCTGGAAAAGCGATATGTAAGGAGGCAGCCAGCTGATATGGAGTACACGAAACTTGGCAAAACAGGAGCAACCGTCAGCCGCGTCGGCTATGGCGGGGCGGCGGCGGGACTGAAAAATTATTTGCATGCCTTTGACCCGGAAAATGCCGAAGACCGTGGCCGCATCATCGCTTCCATCGAAGAGTCGCTTGCTTCGGGCATCAATTATTACGATACAGCGCCTGCCTATGGTGATGGTCAAAGCGAAGCGATACTGGGCGAGGCCCTTGAAGGAGTCAAGGCGAGCGGCTCTTATCCGCTGTTCCTCTCTACCAAGATCGCCTACAGTCAGCGCGGGGAGCTGCGCGCCTCGCTTGAGGCCAGCTTGAAGCGGCTGCGCCGGGACCGGATTGATTTGCTGCAAATCCACGGCGACTCCTTCAAGCCGGAGCAGACCGACGATATCCTCAGCAGCGGCGGCATGGCCGAGCAGATGCTTCGGTTAAAGGAAGAAGGGCTTGTCGGCCATATCGGCTTCACAAGCGAAGATAATAATGACGCGGTGTACCGTCTGATCCGCAGCGGCGCGTTTGATACGGTACAGCTCTGCTACAATTTTATTTTCCAGCATCCCTATGAGCCTAGCCGACCCTTCGGCAGCCTGCTGGAAGCGGAGAAGGCCGGGATGGGCATTCTGACGATGCGCACCCCGACCTCGGGCACCTTCCAGCGCTGGATTCAAATGGTGAACCCCGGCAATACCTTCGACTATACGCCAGCGCTGATCCAGTTCGTGCTGTCCAACCCTTATGTGGACGTGGCCCTGATGGGCATGCGCGATGCGGAGATTGTACGCAGCAATGTGAGCATCTGCAATGATTTCGAAGGCCGGATCAGCCTCGATGAGCTGCACAGCCGCTACGTATAGGATGCGGTTAAAAAGTTGAACGGGACGTTGCATATACAGGCTACTATGGTTACTAAGGAAAGGAAATGACCCATGACGGATAATACCTTCTGGTACCAGAAGCAGCTGCGCATTCTGCAGACCGTGCTTCGCGAGCCCGATATCGTCGATTATGACGCCCAATCGGTGGTGGCGTATTTGGAGAGCATTCACTCCAACTGCATTATTATTAACGGCGGCGGGATTGTCGACTTCTTCCGGCATAATCTGGTCACCGCCAATCCCAATCCCTTTATGCAAGGCGAGGATATTCTGAAGGACCTCACGGATGCCTGTCATGCAAAAGGCATCAAAGTGGTTGTCCGGGTTGATTTTCGCGGCGTGGACAAAAGGATTTATGAGCTGCGTCCCGACTGGTTCAGCGTCAATGCGCAGGGCGAGCCGCTTATCCGCGACAATCCGCTGCATTCGGCTATTTTTCAACCCTGCTATCAGAGCAAATACCGCAATGAGCATGCCTATGCCTTTATAGATTACCTGTTTCAGAATTACGATATCGACGGGGTATGGGAAAATTCCTATAACCAGTGGGGCATCTGTTACTGCAAAAGCTGCTCGGACCGCTACCGCAGCGAAATCCGCAAAGAGCTGCCGCGCGGGGATGATTTCTTCGATCCGCATTACGACGAGTACCGTATCTGGAAAGCGGCCTGCGTCGAGGAGCATTTGCGCGACTGCCGCGCCGTTGTGAAGAAATATGGAGAGGACAAAGCTTTTGCAGCGGAGATATTCGGCTTGTATCATGACCAGTTCAAGGGCAGCAGCCATGATCTGTACGCCATCAGGGAGCATTTTGATTTCCTGGTCACGCCGTTGTTCACTGCCGATTATGAACCACTTAACGGTCCATCCACGCTGATTAAATTTCTAAAGAGCCTGTCGCCGGACAAGACGCCGGTTATGCTGTTCGGCCATCTGGGCACCAACAACAATTTGCGCTACATCTCTTCTCCGAAGCAGGAGACGAGGCTGTGGATGTGGGAAGCCATCAGCGCCGGCGGTTCGTTCTGGAATGTGATCTTCAACGGAGCGCATCCCGGATCGACCTATGACCGCCGCAACGCCATGCTTCCCGCGGATATTTATGACTATATGGAACGCCATGAGGATGTTCTGACCATTCAGAATACGGACCCTGAAGTAACGGTTCTCTATTCACGGGCATCCAATGCGGCGCTGGGTAACCATGACCGTTCCAAGGACGCTTATATGACGCATCTGATCGGGCTGGAGCAGGTGCTTACCGACCGCCGGATTCAATACCGGCTGCTGACGGATGACAGGCTGAACCTGGAGACGCTGGCTCAAACCCGCGTACTGATTCTCGCCAATGCGGCTTGTCTGTCCGACAGGGAGATAGAGACGATCCGCAGCTTTGTGAAGGCTGGAGGCAAGCTAATTTCGACCGACCGCACCTCGCTGCTCCGCGAAGATGGAACCGAACGCCATGATTACGCGCTTGGCGATGTATTTGGCTGCTCGTTCACGGGGATCGTCAAGGATAATTCGACGTCCGGCTACCAGAAGATAAGAGAGCGTCATCCCCTGGCCCGAGGGTTCGAGGATACGGAGCTGCTGGCAAGCTGGGGGCCGCAGCGTCTGGTCCGCAGAACGGCGGATACCGCAGAGTCCATCGCAACCTATGTGCCGCAAATTTTCCCTCAACCGCCTGAGCGCTCCTGGCTGAGAAGCTACGATACCGAATATCCGACGCTTCTATTGAATCGTTATGGACTTGGCGAATCGGTGTTCTTCCCGTATGGCGTAGACCGGAATATCTGGCTGCACGGCCATGCCGATTTTGCCGGGCTGCTGGCGGGCAGCGTGGATTATTTGCTCGGCAGCCAGTATAAAGTCAGCACGACTGCGCCATCCAGCGTCCATTTCAGCCTGAATTGCAGCGGCTCAGACGGGGATGCCTACATTTTGCATGCGGTGAACACAACATCGCTGCCAAGGCGCCCCATTCTGGAGACGATTCCCGTAACGGATATAGAAGTCTCGCTGACGCTTGCGGGCTCGCGGGTTCAAGAATTCCGCAGTCTGCACGAGGATGCGCCGGTTCAGCTTATCTCCTCCGATACCCGGGATGACGGCAGCATCTTGCTGCGAATCGCAATTCCAAAAATCTATGAGTACTCCGGACTTTATATCAAAGTTGGCGAGGCGTGAATTCATCCATCCTGTCAAGCGGCGGAGAAATGAACATGATTCGAGAGGCTTTTTTCCCGCATCAGAAGCCTTGCCTGCTGCATGGCGTCATGAGAAGCTTGAAGAGAAGCCGCAAGGTCCCGTTCTCAATTCCGCAAATCTGTTCCATGCACAATATTTACAAGGAGGGGATCAATATGTCTAAAGTCAGTCAGCTGGCGGAGCTGCTGTCCACGATGAAGGTCGTGGATCTGTCCCACACGCTGGAGGAAAATATGCCTGTCGTTCAGTCGCATTCCCGTTACTATCACACGCTTCTGGATTCTTTCGAAACGGGAAGCATCGCCCTTGCCTATCAGCTGATGATGAGCGAGCATTGCGGAACGCATATGGATGCGACTGCGCATTTTATTAAGGAAGGGCACCCTGCCCACCTGTATATGGATGAAACGCCGGTCGCCAAGTTTTACGGCCGCGCGTTGACGCTGGATTTCTCCCATTACACAGCCGAGGATGAAGTAACAGCAGAGGAAATTGAGCAGTGGGAGCGGGATAATCAGCCGATTCTGCCTGGCGATATTGTATTCTTCCGCTTCGGCTGGGACCGTTATTGGATTCCCCGGACCAAAAGTCTTGATTTCAGCCTTGCCTGGCCGGGTATTAATAAAGAAGCGGCCGAGCTTCTGGTGGCGCGGGACATTAAAGTTGTCGGCTGTGACGCTATTGCCATCGATGGCAGCAGCGCCGGTCAATCGCCTGCCCATTATGTGCTGCTGGGCAATGGGGTGAACATTATCGAGAATCTGACCCGGCTGGATCAGATTCTTGGTGAATCCTATGTTATGGCAGCGCCGCTTAAGGTAAAGCAAGGTTCCGGCGCGCCGATGCGCGCGCTTGCTTTTGTATAGAAAATACAGATAGTCGAGAGGACGATGACCGATGAACCGGAGTTTTGGAATGGGTCTTGGAGGCCACTCGTTTATCGAAGCGCTAGGAAGCGACCCGCTTGCTTCCTTCGAGGAGCAGTGCGCTATCGTCGCTGCTTGTCTGGATAACGGCATCGCGGTTATCGATACGACCTATTATCAGGAGCGCGTGGCGCTGGGCAGAGTTCTGGAGCAGCTGGGCCGGCGGGATGAGGCGCATATTATGGCCTGGAATTTCTTCAAGCCCGCAGTTGAATCAGATGAGCTTCCGGGGCCGACGCCTTATGAGGCGGAGCATATCGATATCATGCTGGAGGAGCTTGGAACCAACCGGATCGATACGCTTGTGATTCATGTGCACAACGATAAAAGCAGGTTCGGGCAGGAGCTGGAGCTGGCGCAGGAATGGCTGTCCGCGGGGAAGATCAAACGCGTGGCGCTGGGCATGGCTCGTGCGGAGGATCTGAAGGGGCTGCCGGACAAGCATCCCGTATCGTGTGTGCTTGCGCCTTATAACGCGTTTAACCTGGGCGCGGAGGAAGTCTTCAAGCTGGCCAGGACTGCGGGTATGGAGGTGCTTGCCTTATCTCCCTTCATACGCGGCTGGAAGCTGGAGGAGATCGGGGAGAAAGAGGATGCGCCAGGCATTCTGCTGCGCTGGGTCGCGCAAAGCCCGCTTGTCGATAAAGTGATCGTTTCCATGCGCAAACCGGAATATGTGAGGGGCAACCTGCAAATATTGAAGCAGGGCCAGTTGAGCATCAGTGAGCAGGAGAAGCTTGTGGGCTGGGTGAACCGGTTCAAATGAAATCCCGGACGCATCAGACCGGGTTCAAAGATAAACATGAGAAGCGGAATCAGGCGCAGTGCCGGATTTCCGCTTCTTAATTGAGGTCATAACTCTGCTGCAAAGGACGGCGGAGCCGTTTCTTCCTGCCATGCTTACCAGGAGCCTCGAGAAGACATGAAACTTCCGGGAGCGGACGCCTTATTTAGGATTGACACGGAGGCGCTTACATGAGAAAATGTACGCGTGTACACTGCGTGGGTTTTCCATCTGACAAGACACAATGAAGTGAGGTTTAATCGCGGATTAAACCCAAGCAGAATTGGGAGGAAGGACTTATTCGCAGAAGAGAGGTCGCTAGGCTTGCGGGTGTGTCGGAAGCTACCGTTTCGCGGGTGCTTAATGGGGTCGGACCGGTTAAGGAGGAGACGAGAGAGCGGGTGCTGGCTGCGGCCAGGCAGCTGAATTATGTTCCCAGTGCGCTGGCGCAGCGGTTTGCACGCAGCAAAAGCGGCAATCTGGGTGTCATACTGCCGCTGCTGCCCAAGGTCAATCTGTTCTCGACCTATTATTTCTCGGAAATTCTGAGCGGGATCGGCGTAACGGCCAAGGAACGCGGCTACGATCTGCTGCTCTTGTTCCGAAAACCGGATGAGTCCAGGGATTACGCGAATTTGTTCCGCACCCAAAAGGTGGACGGCTGTATTATTCTTGGCGCACAGGATGTACCGGGCGAGCGTGCGGCATTAGCAGAGCTGCAGGAGGGGAATTATCCTTTTTGCCTGGTGAATCAGCGGTTCGACGGCGAAGCCTATAATACGATTGACGCCGACCAGCGCATGGGCAGCCATGAAGCTGCGAGAACTCTCATCGGACAGGGCTGCAGACGAATCCTGTTCCTGAACGGACCGGGTGTGTACTCCAACAGCTTGGATCGTTTGGACGGCTATAAGCAGGCGCTGGAAGAAGCCGGACTGCCCTTCGATCCCGCGATGGTGCTGACCGGCAATTACAGCCGGACAAGCGGCTATCAGCATGCGGAAGCCGTTGCCGCCATGATAGGCGCAGGTCTCGCGGACGCGGTTATCGCCGCCAATGACCGGATGGCGATCGGTCTGCTGCAAGGCTTGAAGGAGCGCGGAATGCGCGCCGGCGTGGATGCCGCCATTATCGGCTGCGATGACTCCGAAGGCGCAAGATTGACAGATCCGCCGCTGTCCTCCATTATGGTCCCTTTTTATCAGATCGGGTGCGAGGCTGCTTCCCAACTGCTGGGTATTATAACGGCGGATAGCAATGATCAGGACCGGCAGGAGGCTATTCATGTCAAATTGCCCGTACGGCTCGTGGTAAGGGCATCATCCAGGACTCCGACCTAACGTGTTTGATTCTTAATCCGGAACCCGCCACTTTCTATCTGCGGCGGAATCCGGATGTATGGAATGAGCTTGACTTATGATATCCAATTGAATGAGGAGGGCACAATGTATGAGTAATATTCGTGTCGGTATGATTGGTTATAAATTTATGGGCAAAGCCCACAGCAACGCTTACCGGGCCCTGCCGATGTTCTTCCCGAATGTGCCGAAGCCGGAGATGAAGGCGATCTGCGGCCGCGATCCGGAAGGGCTGGAGCAGGCACGAGCCCAGTTCGGCTGGGAATCGTCCGAGACCGATTGGCGCAATCTGATCGCCCGCGACGATATTGATCTGATCGATATTAACGCCCCAAGCGACGCCCATAAGGAGATCGCGCTTGCTGCAGCGGCCGCGGGCAAGCATATCTTCTGCGAAAAGCCGTTGGCGCTTAACCTGGCTGATTCTGTGGAAATGCTGGAAGCTGCGGAGAAAGCGGGAATCAAGCATCTGGTTGGCTTCAACTATCGGTTTGCGCCTGCGGTCCAGCTTGCGAAGAAGCTGATCGCGGAAGGGCGGATCGGCAAGATTTATCATTTCCGCGGCATGTTTCTGCAGGATTTTATCGTGGACCCGGACTTCCCTCTTGTCTGGCGTCTGCAGAAGGAAATTGCCGGCTCCGGCTCGCTTGGCGATCTTGGCGCGCATGTGATCGATATGGCCCGCTTCCTGGTAGGTGAATTTCAGGAAGTGATCGGCATGAACGAAACTTTCATTAAAGAGCGTCCGCTTCCGTCCGCCATGACCGGACTCAGCGCCAAAGGCGACAAGGATGCTCCGCGCGGTCCTGTTACCGTCGATGATGCCACGCTGTTCCTGTCACGATTCGATAACGGGGCGCTTGGCAGCATTGAAGCGACGCGTTTTGCTCCAGGACACCGCTGTACGAATTCCTTTGAAATCAACGGCAGCAAGGGCAGCATCAAGTTCGATTTCGAGCGGGTCAACGAGCTTCAGGTTTATTTCACGGATGATGCCGCAGATGTTCAGGGCTTCCGCCGTGTGCTGGCAACCGATCCGGCGCATGCGTACAGCGAAGCCTGGTGGCCGCCGGGCCACACGATCGGATACGAGCATACCTTCACGCATGAGCTGCATGAGTTCATGCTGGCTCTGTCGGAAGACCGTCAGCCGGTTCCGAATTTCCATGACGGGGTAGCGTGCCAGGCAGTACTGGAGGCCGTAGACAAATCAATTGAGGAACGCCGCTGGGTCGCGATTTCCGAGCTGCGCTAGAAACCAAAGCGAGATGAAGAAAGGTGTGTTGTAATGAGAAAGGCATTGATCGTATGGGGTGGATGGGATGGCCATCAGCCAAAGGAAGTCGCGGCTATTTTCGCCGATTTGCTGCGCAAGGAGAACTTCGAGGTAACCGTGTCCGATACGCTTGACGCCTATAAGGATGCCGAACTAATGGCGCAGCTGGATCTGATTGTTCCCGTGTGGACCATGGGGACGATTGAGAAGGAGCAGCTGCGTCCGCTGCTGGATACCGTTCAAGCGGGCTGCGGTATTGCCGGCTGTCATGGCGGGATGTCGGACTCCTTCCGCAATGAGGTGGAATACCAGTACATGGTCGGCGGCCAATGGGTGGCTCACCCGGGCAATGACGGGGTGCTGTATGAGGTGAACATGGTGGATGCCGAGGATTCGCTTACGCAGGGAATCGGCGATTTTGAAGTTTCTTCGGAGAAATATTATATGCATATCGACCCTGCCGTCCGGGTTCATGCGACAACCTCTTTCGGCGATGTCAAGATGCCGGTTGTCTGGAGCAAGACCTGGGGTGAGGGCCGCGTATTCCATAACACATTGGGACATCAGGCCAATATTGTGGAAATCCCGCAGGTGCTTGAGCTCATGCGCCGCGGCTTCTTGTGGGCTGCGCGCGGTTAGTTAATGTCTAACGGGGTCAGCCGTCTCTTCATTATATACCTGCGGCGTTCTGCACGGAGCAGGCCGCCGCGGCTTCACGGCATGTATTCATTGTCATAACCTTAGGAGGGTTCCCTATTATGAAGCGGGTTAAAGTCGGTATTGTCGGCTGCGGTAATATCAGCAAAATTTATTTCACCAATTTGCAAAAATATCCAGAGCTCGAGCTTGTCGCTGCGGCTGATCTGGATCTATCCCGTGCCGAGCAGCGCGCGCAGGAATTTAATCTGGATAAAGCCTATACCGTCGATCAGCTGATGGCCGATCCGGAGATTGAAATTGTCGTGAATCTGACGATTCCCAAAGCGCATGCATCGGTATGTCTTCAGGCATTGGAGTCCGGCAAGCATGTTTACGTAGAGAAGCCCCTGGCTGTAACCCGCGAAGAAGGGCAGCAGGTGCTCAAGCTGGCGAAGGAGAAGGGGCTGCGCGTTGCCAGCGCGCCGGAAACGTTCCTGGGCGGGGGCATTCAAACCTGCCGCAAGCTGATTGATGACGGCGCTATCGGAACGCCGATCGCGGTTAGCGGGTTCATGATTGGCGGCGGACATGAGAGCTGGCATCCGGATCCGGAGTTTTATTATGAGGTCGGCGGCGGTCCGATGTTTGATATGGGACCGTATTATTTGACCGCTTTTGTCAATTTGCTGGGACCGATCAGACGCGTAACGGGCTCTGCCGTTATTTCTTATCCGGAGCGCACCATCACAAGCGAGAAGAAACGCGGTCAGAAGATCAAGGTCGAGACGCCGACGCATATCGCGGGTGTGCTGGATTTTGAAAGCGGCGCGGTCGGAACGCTGATTACCAGCTTTGACGCCAAGGGAGGAACATCGCTGCCGAACATTGAAATACACGGCAGCGCAGGGACCCTGCTGGTGCCGGACCCGAACGGTTTCGGCGGCAAAGTGAAGCTGAGGAAAGCGGGCGGCGAATGGGAAGAGATTGCGCTGACTCACGGCTACACCGACAACAACAGGGGAATCGGCGTTGCCGATATGGCCCGGGCCATCAATGAAGGCGGACCGCATCGTGCGAACGGGGAGCTTGCCTATCATGTGCTTGAGGCTATGCATGGGTTCCATGATGCTTCGCGTGACGGCAAGCACTACAACATGGAGAGCACCTGCGAGCGTCCTCAGCCGATGCCGGCGCTTGAAACCCAATCCAAATAAGCAAACAATCAATCAGCTTGCCTTCCCGGCAAGCTGGTTTTTTTATATGACTCAGGAGCATAGGATATGGAAAAAGAATTGGCGCTATGGCGGTTCGTTATGTATATCCGGGCGCGCCAAAGAATAATAGCCGGCGCGGCCCGTCATGAAGAAGGATTAGGAATCAATTCCGTTTTACGGGCAACAGAAAACACCGGATATGAGACTAAGATTCGTTCCTTAACTTGGACTTGGAGGAGCATTCTCTGCGGAACGCAGATGGTTATATAAGGTTTGCACCATTCGGTTCTGATCGGGAGAAGGGCTGTTCTTCCAGATCATTTCGAACAGGACGCCAAGACCTGGAAGCGCCTTTTCATCGGTGCCGATGGACCCTTCGATGACTTCTGTCAATTCTTCACCTGTTTTGTCATGAACGCGCTGGACGATGGCCTGACGCAAATCAAGTATGTTCAAGGGGATCCCTCCATTATCGATTTCGGGTTTAATATATCCCGCAGCGTCTGGTTTCATCCCGCCTCCCTCGTATCGGATATAGAGGAAAGCTGTGGTATAATAAGAAAAGTGTGTTCACCTGAATACAAGGAGTGTGCGGACTTTTGGCGAAGAAGCAATTTGCAGTCATTGGAATGGGACGTTTCGGTTCAAGTGTCGCCAGCGCTTTGTCCAATCTGGGTTTTGAAGTGCTGGCCATCGATTCTGATGAACAAAAAACACAGGATGTCGCGAGTATAGTGACTCATGCCGTTTCTGCGGATACGACGGATGAGGACGCGCTTCGGGCGCTTGGCATCCGCAACTTTGACGTGGTTGTCGTCGCGATTGGAGCGGATATCCAAGCGAGCATTTTGACCACCCTGATCTTGAAGGATCTGGGCGTGCCCAAGCTGATCGTCAAGGCGCAAAATGAGCTGCACGGCAAGGTGCTCAGTAAAATTGGCGCAGACAAGGTTATTTTTCCGGAACGGGATATGGGCCTTCGGGTTGCACATCATCTGATCTCGCCCAATATTCTGGATTTTATCGAGCTGTCGGATGACTACAGCATTGTCGAGATGAAGGCGCCTGCCCAAGCGGTTGGGAAAAACCTGAAGCAGCTGGATATCCGGGCTAAATATAAATGCAATGTGCTGGCGATAAAAACCGATAATCACATGAATATATCTCCTTATGCGGACGATATTATAAAGGACAACGATATTCTGGTTATCGTCGGTAAAAATCAGGATTTGACAGATCTTGAAATCGTATATGCGGAAGGCTGAAACAATCTGTGAATAAACCAATATCCCATATTACTTCCATACAAAATGATACCGTGAAGGCGATGGCCGCCTTGCTGGACAAGAAGCATCGTGACCGCAGCGATGCTTTTCTGGTTGAGGGTGTTCATCTAGTCCAGGAGTCGCTGCTTGCCGGCGCTGACGTCCTGAAGGTTGTCTATGATGCTGCACGCGGCATCCCGGCCGAGCTTCTGGAGCTGCTGGAACAAAGCAGCTGCGAGCTGATTGCCGCTTCTTCCGCAGTTATGTCCAAATGCACGGGAACCGACAGCCCGCCGCCGGTATTCGGCATCGTTGCCAAGCTAAAGCCCGACTTGTCCGCTTTATACCGGGAGCATTCGCTGGTTGTGGTGCTTGACGGCGTCCGCGATCCCGGCAATGTCGGGACCATTATCCGGAGCGCGGATGCAGTGGGAGCGGATGCGGTGCTGATAGGCGATGGCAGTGTGGATTTATACAATCCCAAGACCGTCCGTTCCACGATGGGCTCGTTGTTTCATTTGCCTATTATTGAAGGAAGCCTGTCGGACTATCTGCCGGAGGCGGCAAGCAGAGGAATTCAGCTGGTTGGCACCAGTCTGCAGGCGGAGAAGAGCTGCTACAGCCATAACTGGACGGTGGCGACCTGGCTGCTGCTGGGCAGCGAGTCGCACGGGTTGTCGCCGCTTGCGCTTGAATCGGTCAGCGCCAGCGTAATTATTCCCATGCGCGGGCAATCGGAGTCGTTGAACGTAGCTATGGCCGCCACGGTGCTGCTGTATGAGACGCTGAGACAGCGGGAATTTTAAACAAATAATAATTCCTGTCCGCTGTGAATTATAAGGTAAAATGGAGACTGATTTATAAGATAGTTTGCGACTGTTTATAACATCAAAATGAAACGGCTGGATGGCAGCAGATCCTTGTATTACAAGGGTTTGCTGCCATTTGGTTTATGTGAGTTTTTTATAGTGAAGTTTATCGATTTTGGAAACACGATGATTATTTGCTAAAAATGTAAATTTCATATATTCATACACCAGCATCCGGCCGAAAGATGGAGCCTTTAGGGGACTCCTTTTTTTTATTATTGAACACTTCCGGCGCAGTTGTTGGATATGAAACAAAACTGCATTGATTAGCGATTGAATTAGCTTGTCAATCCGATATAATAATCAACATAAGTTAAATAAACAACGATAGTTGAATTAATAATATCACGGGGGGAATCATTGTGGAAAGCATTTGGACAGCCGAAAAAATGCCGAACCAACAAGGGACGAGAGTGGTGATTACCGGCGCGAGCAGCGGTATCGGTTATGAAACCGCCCGGGCTTTTGCCTCGAAAGGCGCTGAGGTGGTGTTTGCCATTCGAAATTTAGAAAAAGGAGAGGTGGTCGCCAGACAACTTAAAAAAGAGTATCCGAACGCATCGCTGAAAATGATGAAGCTGGACCTTAGCGATCTTTCCAGTGTCCGCCGATTTGCCCAAGAGTATAAGCAATCTTATGATTCGCTCAATCTTCTCATCAATAATGCCGGCGTCATGACTCCGCCTTTTCAAAAAACCAAGGATGGTTTCGAGCTCCAGTTCGGCAGTAATCATCTCGGTCATTTCGCGCTTACTGGACTTATGTTGCCGATGATGAGTCATATCCCTTCTTCTCGCGTCGTCACTCTAAGCAGTACCGCTATAAGAGGAGCCAAAATTAATTTCGATAATCTCGATGGCAGCAATGGCTACAACAGAGTGAAATTCTATGGTCAAAGCAAGCTAGCCAATTTATTATTTGCCCAAGAGCTGAATGTACGATTGAGGGCAAACGGCTCGAATACCATCAGTCTGGGCAGCCACCCGGGAAGAGCGAATACCAATCTGTTCTCGCTAGGATCCGAAAAAACAGGACCCCTGATGAAAATTGTAAAGGCACTCTTAGCCCCGCAATCCGCGGAGATGGGTGCTTTACCGACCTTGTATGCGGCAACTTATCCCATACTCAAGGGAGGCGAATACATTGGTCCGGACGGAAAAGGCGGAAATAAAGGGTATCCGAAGGTGGACACGTCCGTTCTGAAATTATATGATCCGCAGATTACCAAACAGTTGTGGGACGTGTCGGAGTCCCTTACAGGTATTTCGTATTTATCTTAAAGAGAGTTTAACCGGCAAATACGGCAAGACTAACGGCCATAACTGAATTTGCTGGAACTGCCAATGTTATGGTGGATGCGTCCGGAGCTGTAGGATCGCTAGTAGTTAAAATGAAATCCGAGTCGGATAAACTTACAAGTGTTGCGGCCACCGACTCTGCCCGGTACGAGCAGCGCTTGAAGATGACCCGACGAATAAAGCCGGTTGTCCAGAACTCCAGGGCAGCCAGGCTTTTTGCCGCGAGCAGACAATCCGTTCAGTGGCCGACTATTTCAGAGGAGTCGGTCCATCTAGAAGGGGCTGTTTTTGTCATAAATGATCTTATAACTCACAGGAATTGTAATTCCGAACACGTTTGGGATTGTTTTTTCAAGAATGTGCAGGTACCGAAGATCGGAATTTCAGCTCCAAGGGGGTGCCGCGCAGCATCCTTTCTTTCATATGCGGGCAGTATAACGGGAAGGCTATTTGAGTGATATGATATTGATAGGAGGGATAACATGCAGCTTAGCTCTAAAGAAATTTTTATTCGTCGACTTCAAATGGAGGACATGAATTCCTTGCTTGATCTGCGCATTCGAAATCGACAGTTTTTTCAGCCATTTGAACCTATCAATACGGATTCTCACTATAGCCCGGCAGGACAAAGAGAATTACTTGAAAAAGTGCATCAAAGCTGGGAGAACGGATCTGGATATGGTTTTGGAATCTTCTTAAATGACAATAGTCGCTTGATCGGAAGGGTTAATTTAAGCAACGTTGTTCTTGGCGCATGGGAAAGTTGTACAATTGGTTATTTTCTGGATGAAGCATGTAACGGACGGGGATTAACTACCGAAGCCGTTTATTTGGCTGTCCGGTTTGCATTCGAGCACGCTGCATTACATAGGGTACAAGGCGCCGTTATGCCCAGGAACGTGGGATCCATTCGGGTTCTTGAGAAGGCAGGATTTCGTTATGAAGGTTTCTCAGAATATTATTTGAAAATTAATGGAAAGTGGGAGCATCATAATATATACAGTATTACCCGTGAATTATGGGATCCCGGGAAGACGGCGATGAAACATTTGAACCAGGCAAAGCCGTGATTGTTATGCCAATAGTGCTCCGATTGAAGAAATGAAGGAGGACCTTCGCCCAGATCGAGACGAACCTCTTCGGTGTCGTAAACGTACGAGCGGCGCTTCCGATGCTGCGCAAGCAGCGTTCGGGTCATTTTATCCAATTCTATCCCTTGCCTCCACACTAAAAAGCCCGACCTCACACGGCGGGTTTTTCGGTGTGCCGGAAACAATAATCACCATGAAACAATTCAGCTGCAAAAATTCATGCTAAAAGTTCCACACTGCATTACCCACCACCCTTGTGATAAGATAATCCTGTTCTTTACACTCATCGCATTGGAGGCGCCTGGCGCATGGAACAGGACCACCGCTTTTCATTGATCAGGTCACTTAAGGGCAGACTGGCCATTATCTTGACGATCGCGACGATCATTCCTATTTTGCTGACCGGATATATCTCTTACCGGTGGATCTATATTGTGCAGACCCAGAAGATCGAGGCGGATTGGCTGGACAAGGTGCAGCGGGAGCGGGACGAGCTTGAACGGAAGCTCGACGAACTCGGCAGGGTTTCGCAGCTTATGGATATCGAGGGCGGGATCGGCCGGGACGTTGTGACGTTCATTACCAGCAAGGATTCGTTCAACCGCTCGATCCTGTTCCGCAATATTAATCAGTCCGTAGCGAACGTGAATTTCTCCAACCCCAATTTAGGGGTTATGTTCTATTATGCGCCGGAGCTGGCGGAGCCTTTATTATTTCCCAATGCCAGTGTGAAGATTAATTTCAAGCCGGAAAATCTGAAAGCGTTCTTCAAGCAGAAGCTGTTCACTTATTATGGGCCTTATGAATCACTGGACCAAGGAAATCAGCAGGAGCTCGTGTTCTCTCTGCTCCGCAAGCTGGAATATGGGAATGGGCGCTCGATCTATGCCTATATTGAGACGAAGGTCGTCGGACTCGAAGCGCTGTTCACTGCGGCGGGCGAGCCGGATTCCACGGTGGATTATCCCGTATATCATGTGCTGACCACGCCGACGGGGCAGGCTGCATTCAGCAATATGGCGGATGAGTCGGTTGATATCGGGGCAACATTTGCTGTGCCAGAAGGGACGTATCAGACCTTTCAGGCTGCAGGAAGGCAGGGCTGGACGCTATACCAGCTTATTCCCAAGGATGCGTACAACCGCGAGATGAACAAATGGCTGTCGCAGTTTATCCTGTTTGCTTCGTTCTCGCTCATTCTGGGCATCGTTCTCGCCTGGCTGATCTGGCGGATGGTGTACAGACCTATACGCATCATCAACAGGGAAATCACGAGATTCAGCTACAATCCGTCTCTGACGAGCGTATCGGCAACCGGGCTTGCGGAGTTCAATCACATACTGGCTAACTTTCACCAAATGAGCCGGCGCATATCGGAGCTGATCTCGGATGTGGAGGACAAGGAGAAGCGAAGAGGCCAGCTCGAGGTGGAGAAGCTGCTTGTGCAGATCAATCCGCATTTTCTTCATAACACGTTGAATACGATTCAATGGCTGGCCAGATTGGAGGGTCAGACAAATATTGCGAGGCTCGTATCGATTTTTACGAGGGTATTGCATTATAATCTGGGCAAGAAGAATATTATCGTTACCGTGAAGGAAGAGGTAGACGCCGTCCGCGATTATATCGAGCTCCAGAATATCCGGTATGATCATTCCTTCAATGTGAAGCTGCTCGTAGACCCGGACTGCCTTGATGTCCCGATTCCGCGCTTCATTCTTCAGCCGCTTGTGGAAAATGCGCTGTATCACGGCTTCGACAACGACGATAAAGGTGAAATCGAGGTTGCGATAAGCCGGGAGAAGCATGCGCTCTATCTGCGGGTGACAGACAATGGCAAGGGAGTGCCGGAGGAAAAGCTGCTGGAGATGCTGGAGGAAAGTGACGGCCAGCTGCACAAGTCGGGGCTTGGGATCGGTTTAAGATATGTGAAAAAAATGTTATCCGTCTATTATGGCGCAGAAGCGCAGCTGATGATTGAAAGCGGGGCCGGCATCGGTACGACGATCGCCATTCGGCTCCCGGATACCTTAAGAGGAGTGGATGTCCTTGATTCAGGCCCTGATCGTGGATGACGAAAGCCTGGTGCGCAAAGGGATGCGGCTCATGTTCCCGTGGGATAAATTCGGAGTTGAGATTGCAGGGGAAGCCGCGACGGGCGAGAAGGCCATGGAGTTTCTGCGGTCGCATCCCGTTCAGCTGCTGATGACCGATATTACGATGCCCGGGATGTCAGGGCTGGAGCTGGTCAGACAAGCGCAGGAGCTCGATCCCGCAATCAAGGTCGTCATTCTGACCTGTCATCAGGATTTTGATTTCATCCAGGAAGCGCTCCGCATGGGAGCGGTCGATTATATCGTCAAAACCCAGCTTGAGGAGATTGATCTGGACCTCACGATGGAGCGAATCCTCAGAGCTGTCCGGCAGGATCTTCCAGGGAGCGCTCTTGTCAAAACGAAGCCTGCGCATGCGCGGAAGGCGGCAGCCGAGCGGGCGGCGGGAGTGCTGTGGGTCATGGATGACGGTAGCTTCCAGGCGCTGGCGGATGCGGTCGCGGAGCTGGAAGGAAGCGATGCTGCGGAGCTTCAGCCGATTCTGCTAGACGCCATGGAACGATGGAGGCGGAGCTTCCCGATGTTCGGCTGGGACAAATGGTCCAGTCCGCCTGGGGAGGAGACAGCAGTATGGCTGCTACGGCTTCGCGCTGAGTTGGCCGCATGGCTGCGTAGCTCCGCCTATTCCGAGGATGTCATACGCTCAATCGTCAAGGCGGTTGATCTGATCACGGAGCAGCCTGGCGTGCATATGAAGCAGAGTGAGATCAGCCAATTGGTGAATCTGAGCAAAAGTTATTTCAGCACCAGCTTCCGCGGTATTACGCGGCTGACGTTCAGCCACTTCCTGCAGGCCGCAAGCCTGCATGCGGCAAGGGAACTGCTCCTTGCAACGAACCATCCCGTCTATTGGATCGCCGAGAAATGCGGCTTTACGGATCAGCGTTACTTCAGCAAATTATTCAAGGAACAAACCGGACTGCTGCCAAGCGAATACAGACAGCGGCATGCGGAGCGAGCCTGAATCTATTCAAACCCGCGAGCGGATCACGGCCATTCGGCCTGAACGCGATCGGGTTTTTGTGCTTTTTCATGATGAATCAGCAGCTGAGAGAGAACATTTTCTTCAAAAGGTGCGGCGATTATTTTCTCCAGGCTCCAATGAGAAGAAAATATTCGAACTTACTTAGAATCAGAGCCGCTCACAGGGCTGTGCAAGCGTTTGCTATAATCATGGTGCAATAGAAAATAGATAAGGGGAAAGGTGATATCCTCATCATGAAAAAACGAAAACAGGGAATTGCGCTTTTACTATCCGTCATTCTCATCCTGACGCTTGCCGCATGCAGCGGAGGCAACGGGAATAACGAAGGAGCGGCGCCCGAAGCGAACGCACCAACTAATGAAACTCCCAAACCGGATGCTCCGGCAGAGCCTTTGGGCAAATATGATCCGCCGATTGAAATAACGGCTGTGCGGGGGATAACCGAGGGAACGAAGTACAATGAAGGAGAATCGCTTGAAAATAACGTCTGGTCAAAAGCATATGAGAACGACCTGGGCGTTAAAGTCAAATACTTATGGACGACGCCTACCGCCCAATATGACCAGAAGCTGAATATTGCCATCGCTTCGGGCGATCTGCCCGATATTACGCCGGTCAGCGCATCGCAGCTGAAGGGCCTTGTCGAAGACGATGCACTGGAGGATTTGACCTCCCTCTATGATCAATATGGATCCGGGCTTACGAAGGACATCATGTCGCAGGATGGAGGCAACGCCATCAAATCCGCGACCTTCGACGGCAAGCTGTACGGCCTCCCGAACATGACCTCCGGACTTGGCCAAACACATATTTTGTGGGTGCGGACCGATTGGCTGAAGAAGCTGGGGCTGCCAGAGCCCAAGACAATGGATGATGTGGTCAAAACCGCTGAGGCTTTCGTCAAGTACGACCCGGACGGCAATGGCAAAGCGGATACTTACGGCCTGGGCATCAACAAGGATATTTTCGGGTTCTACGCCGGTATGCAGGGCTTCTTCAACGGTTTTCATTCCTACCCCAACACCTGGGTGAAGGACGCTTCCGGCAAGTTGGTTTATGGAAGCGTGCAGCCTGAGACCAGGGCAGCTTTGCTGAAACTGCAGGAAATGTACAAGAATGGACTGCTCGACAAGGAATTCGGCACGAAGGATGCGACGAAGGTAAGCGAGTCCGCCAATTCCGGCAAGCTGGGATTATTCTACGGCTTCTTCTGGAATGCGGGCTGGCTCCAGGATGGCAAGAATGTGGATCCCGCTATGGAATGGAAGCCGATTCCGATCGTTTCGGCGGATGATCAGCCGGCCAAGGCACAGGTTCCTTTTGCCATCAGCACGTATTATGTGGTCAAAAAAGGTGCCAAAAATCCGGAAGCCGCAGTCAAGCTGCTGAATTTCGATTTCGAGAAGCTTTGGGGCAAAACGGCACAGCCGGATGTGTACAGCTCGAGCAACAACATCGCGCTGTTCGAATATGCGCTCCTCTACGGCGAAGCGCCGCGCAAGAATCTGGACGCTCATCTGAATGTGGTCAAGGCACTGGAGTCCAAGGATCCTTCTGCCCTGAATACGGAAGAGAAGGGCTACTATGACAATATTCTGGCCTACCGCGCAGGCGACAACAAGATGTGGGGCAATAATCTGATGTACGGTCCCGAAGGCGCACTGGCGGTTATCGAGGGCTACTCCGAGAAATCCCGGCTTGTCGACGATGCCTACTACGGAGCTCCGACGCAGGGAATGACGGATAACAATGCGACGCTTCAGAAGCTGCAGCTTGAAGTGTTTACCCAAATCATCATGGGCGGCTCCATCGACGGGTTCGATAAATTTGTAACGCAGTGGGATGAGCTTGGCGGCAGTACGATTACCGGAGAAGTGAATGATTGGCAAGCCTCCCGCTAAGGGAGAGCTTCCTCCGGCAAGGAAGAGGCGAATACGCAATGAAACGTAAGACCATCCGGGAACTGCCCTTTCACCTGATGATTCTTCCCGGATTTCTCCTGGTGCTCGTCTACAGCTACGTGCCGATGGCAGGGATCATAATGGCGTTTGAGAGATTTGTTCCGTCCAAGGGGATGTTTCATTCCCCATGGGTTGGATGGAAGAACTTCGAGTACATGCTGCATCTCCCCGGAACGTTAAGCGTGTTAGGCAACACCTTCTTCATCGCGGGGATGAAAATGATCGGGGGCATTATCGTTCCCGTCACCTTCGCCCTGCTGCTGAACGAAGCCCGTCACCGCCTGTTCAAGCGGAGTGTGCAGACGATTATTTATTTTCCGCATTTCCTGTCATGGATCATTCTGAGCGGGATTCTGATTGATATCCTCTCTCCATCGTCAGGCATTGTCAACGGATTGCTTGGTTCGCTCGGCATTCCCTCCGTTTATTTTCTGGGCGATCCCGGCTGGTTCCCTTACACACTGGCGCTGACCGATGTCTGGAAGGAATTCGGGTACGGAACGATAGTCTATCTGGCTGCCCTGACCAGCATCAATCCGGCCCTCTATGAAGCCGCTTCAATTGATGGGGCAGGGAGAATCCGGCAGACGGTGAGCGTGACGCTGCCCGCCCTGCTGCCGATGATCGTGCTTATGTCGGTGCTCAGTCTGGGGAATGTGCTCAATGCGGGCTTCGAGCAGGTATTCAATCTGTACAGCCCGCAGGTCTACAAAACAGGCGATATTATCGATACGCTTGTCTTTCGCATCGGCCTTGAAAATGCCAATTACGGCGTAGCAACAGCTGTCGGCTTGTTTAAATCGGTCGTTTCCTTCGTCATGATCGGCGTGTCCTACGTACTCGCTTACCGGCTGACGAACTATCGGATTTTCTAGGAGAAGTGGGTTGATCATGAATAAACACGCATCTATGGGCAGACGGACGTTTCTCGCGTTCAACTACTTGTTCCTGACTGCGGTAGCCGTGGCCTGTCTGTTTCCGTTGCTGAACGTGCTTGCCATTTCGTTCAGCTCCAGCGCCGCAGTGGGATCGGGAAAGGTAAGTCTCTGGCCTGTCGGCTTTAACCTGAAATCCTATTCTTTTGTCCTGAACAAGCCCGAGTTCGGGCAAGCCTTCCTTATTTCACTGGGCAGGGTGGCTGTAGGCGTTCCGCTGAACATGCTGCTTACGATACTGATCGCCTACCCGTTATCGAAGGGGATCAGGGAATTCCGTTTCCGGAACCTCTATGCCTGGTATTTCGTCCTGACCATGCTGTTCAGCGGGGGATTGATTCCCTGGTATATGACCATCAAGATGACAGGCATCATCGACACGTTCTGGGCGCTTATTCTTCCCGGAGCGGTGCCGATATTCAACGTCATCCTGCTGCTGAATTTCTTCAAGTCGCTGCCGGATGAGATCGATCAGGCTGCACAGATCGACGGGGCAGGCAGATGGCAGGCGCTGTGGCGGATTGCCGTTCCCTTGTCGGCTCCGGCGGTCGCTACACTGACGTTGTTCTGCATTGTCACGCATTGGAACGCCTGGTTCGACGGGTTGATTCTGATGAACAGGCCGGACAATTATCCGCTGCAAAGCTATCTTCAGACCGTTATCATCAACCGCGACTTATCGCTGATGACGGCGAATGATGTCTTGAAGTGGGCGGAGGTTTCCGACCGGACGTCGAAGGCGGCTCAGGTATTCGTCGCGGTGCTTCCTGTCCTGTTCGTCTATCCCTTCCTGCAGAAATATTTCGCGGAAGGCATCGTAATGGGAAGCGTGAAGGGATAATCGCCCAAGCGCAAGCGCCATGCCAAGTGTACAACAGCGGTCGGAAGATCACATGGCACTGGAGCGCCTCTCGGGTGAACAGATATTATTTACACAATTAGCAGGAGCACACCAAAAAAAGGAGTAGAGAGAAGCCATGCCAAAAATCGCATTCATCGGTGCAGGCAGCACCATTTTCGTCAAAAACGTGCTGGGGGATTGCATGCTCACCCCGGCTCTTGCCGATGCGCATATCGCGCTGCACGATATCGACCTGGAGCGCTTGAAGGAATCGGAGAAGATGCTTGTCAATTTGAACCGGAATCTTGGCGGGAAGGCCACCATCAAGGCTTATGCAGACAGACGTGAAGCGCTTAAAGGAGCTAACTACGTGATCAACGCGATTTCCGTCGGTGCTTTCGAGCCCGTCATCCGCAGCGATCACGAGATCCCGCGCAAATATGGCTTGAAGCAAACCTATGCGGATACGCTGGGAATGGGCGGCCTCATCCGGGGGCTGCGGACCATCGACGTCATGCTGGAATTCGCCCGGGATATGGAAGAGCTGTGTCCCGACGCCTGGTTCCTGAATTACACGAACCCGATGGCGATTCTCACGGGAGCCGTCTTGAGGGAAACCGGCATTAAGGCGGTCGGTCTATGCCACAGCGTGCAGGTATGTGCCAAGGAGCTTCTGGAAGGCCTGGGTATGAGTACCGAAGATGTGCGCTGGAGGATTGCCGGCATTAATCATCAAGCCTGGCTGCTGGATATTACGAGGGGCGGCGAGGACCTTTATCCGGAGATCAAACGGCGGGCGGCCGCACGGCCGGGACCGCATGACGATATGGTCCGGTACGAAATGATGAAAACCTTCGGCTACTATGTAACCGAGTCCAGCATGCATGGAGCCGAGTACGTGCCTTATTTTATCAAAAACGCGTATCCGGAGCTTTTGGAAAAATACAATGTCCCTACGGAAAATTTCAAGGGATGGGGAGGCAGCAGCAAGGCGTATTGGGAGCAGGCGATGAATGATCTGGTGCATAACACGTCGGTATCCCATGTCCGTACGCACGAATATGCTTCCTATATCATGGAGGCCATGGAGACGAACGTGCCGTTCAAAATCGCGGGCAACGTCCTGAACACAGGCGGCCTGATCTCGAACCTACCCGAGGAAGCCTGCGTGGAGGTTTCCTGTCTCGTTGACGGGGAGGGCGTGACGCCGACCCGGTTCGGTGCGCTTCCACCCCAATTGGCTGCGCTTAACCGGACGAACATCAACATGCAGCTGCTGACCATAGAAGCCGCCGTAACCCGCAAACGCGAGCACATCTACCATGCTGCCCTGCTCGATCCGCATACTTCCGCAGAGCTGCCGATCGACACAATTAAGGCTCTGGTGGATGAAATGCTCGAAGTAAATCAACATTTTCTGCCGGATTACCGGTAAGAGCTGAAGCCTGCTAAAGAAGCAGTTATCGTGTGCCTATGCACGATGGCTGCTTTTTTTCATGTGAAGCCAAGCCGGCCTCGTGATAAGGAGGGAAAAGCTGAGGGAAACTCGAATACAGAAAGAGGAAAAAATGGATATCGGCAGCTCGGTTTTTGATCTCATTTGAAAAGGCGGAGAAACGTTATGAACGAGTTGGAATACAGGAAGTTTTACGATCGGGTTGGACAATTAAACGGCTGGGATTTCAGTAAGGTGAAATGCGTGTCTGAGGGCGTGAAATGGGACTTTTATTCTGAGGTTACCCGGAGGTGCAGGAAATCCGACCTGCTGCTGGATATCGGGACTGGCGGCGGGGAAGCTCTCTTATCGATAGCCGATTGTGCCGCACTCCTGGTGGGAATTGACGATTCGCCCGGCATGATTCAAGCTGCCCTTGCCAACCTGGAACAATCGAAGACATCCAATGTACGTATTTTGCCGATGAATGCTGAAAAAATCGATTTTCCTGCGGCATTTTTTAATGTGGTGTCCTGCCGGCATGCGCCCTTTTCCGCACAGGAAATTGCCAGGGTTTTAGAAGGTGGCGGTGTTTTCCTGACCCAGCAAGTAAGCGAAGACGATAAGCTCAATCTCATCCAAGCGTTTGGAAGAGGCCAGAAAGCGGCTCAGGACGGGACACTGAAAAATATATATAGTTCAGAATTGAGTGAAGCCGGGTTCAGCGATATCCAGTCGTTTGACTTCGATGCATCGGAATATTACAAAACATACGAAGACCTGGTGTTCCTGTTGAAGCATACCCCGATCATTCCGAATTTCGGTCAAGGCTCGGATGATTTTGCCATACTTGAAGCATTCATTCATGACAACCAAACCAGTAAAGGAATCAAGACCAACTCCAAACGCTTCATGATTGTAGCCAGAAAATAATTCGAAGAGGGCAGGGGCAAATTAGCGCTTGGCTTCCTCCTCTTCTCCAGTTGAAGGAGAAAATGATATGTCCAAAAACAATATATTTCTTGGTCTGATGATGATCTGGCTTACAATTTTAACGGTTTGGGCGGTAAACCGTTTAACGACCTCATTTGAAAATACTCGATCGCTCCATCTTACTGGCATTCCCGGCCAGGCGGCGACTTCCCAAATTTCAACCGTTCAAATCGATAAAGATACGATATGGTTAATTGATGCGAACAGCAGCTATATAAAAGTAATCACACATGATGAAAACGGCTATCATATCACGCAATCCGAGATGTCCTTTCAAGAGAAATGAATTGCTCTCTTTTCATCGGAAATTCACTGCAGTAAACAAGAATTCAAATATGGTAAAATGAATTGGAAATGAAGCACACAAGGATCCTGCGTGAAGAATATGAATTATTACGCAATTATCAGCGAACCAGCGGTTGGTTATTCTGGTAAGACATTAAATAGCGGGAAAAAACCAAGAGGAGAATAAGCATCTCCTCTTATTTTGTTTACTGCTGAAGAGCGTAAATCCCTAGAACTGTATATTCAAAAAGGCGGTGTGGAACTTGTTTTTTGGCTTAAATCATTCGGTACGAGCAAGGTTTTGGAGGAAAAAAATTAATTGGAATGCCGTGCTGCCAAGACATATCGCGATTATGATGGACGGTAATGGAAGGTGGGCAACCCGAAGGGGATTGCCTCGTACGGCAGGACATTTTGCAGGAATGCAGACCATGAGAAGAACCATACGCTTTTGCAAGAAAAACAACGTGGAATTTCTGACTCTGTATGCCTTCTCCACGGAGAACTGGAAGCGTCCCAGGGCAGAGGTTGATTATATTATCAGTCTGATTCATGAATTTATAACCGATGATACATTGGACGAAATGAACAGAAACAAGATCAGGATAAACTTTATTGGCGACATCTCCAGATTTTCAGCAGAAACTCAGGATATGATGAGGCACGCCGCCGCACTAACGAAATCGAACACGGATATGACCGTTAATTTTGCTGTGAATTACGGCGGACGCAGTGAAATAATTCATGCAATGAAGTCGTATTTGAAAGACGGAGCACATGAGCTTACCGAAGAGGAATTCGAACGTTTCCTGTACACCTCCAAATCCCCTTGTCCAGAACTTATCATCAGAACAAGCGGGGAGAAGAGATTAAGCGGTTTTCTGCTTTGGCAGTCTTCGATGTCCGAACTATGGTTTACTGATGAGATGTGGCCAAGCTTTAATGAGTATCTGTTTTACAAGGCTATTTATGATTATCAGTGCCGTAAACAGCATGCATGAAGCAATGAAAGACAGGATGCGAATAACAAAATAACAATATTGATACTTTATTATTGTTATGTTATGGTTGGTTGTAATATAAACAAGGAGGTTGAGAAGAAGGGCAGGGAAATATAACCGGCTCCTATACCGGGATTTGTTTGCTCTTCGACTAGAATATGATAAATGATCTGCCATTAACGAGAGAAACGATTTTAGATGCGGCAGAGCAGGTGCTGCGGCGCTTTGGACCAGACAAAACCTCCGTTGTGGATGTGGCCCGCGCGCTTCAAGTCAGTCATGGCACGATCTACCGCCACTTTCCCAGTAAAGCCGCTCTGCGGGAGGCCGTAACCGAGCGCTGGCTGCATCAGATATCCGATCCCCTGGCCACGATCTCCGGAATAACCGAAGCCGGAGCTGCTGAATGCTTGCGGATGTGGTTTGAGACGCTGGTACAAAGTAAAAGGAAATACGCCGCGGATGACCCGGAGATGTTCGCGATGTATACAGCTGTTACCCTGGAATCTGTAGACATGATTAAGTCCCATATCCACAACCTCATTCTTCAGGTTTCCCGAATCATCGAGAGGGGGATGCAGCTCCTTGAGTTTAAATCAGGTGAGCCTGAGCCAATGGCCAATGCAATGTTTATCGCGACTTCACGCTTTCATCATCCGGCTCATGCCTATGAATGGTCGCTCTCCACGATTGATCTGGAATTTGATGCCGTCTGGGACCTGCTCTTTTCGGGAATTACTCGATGATATACAAGAGGAAGAACTTCTGACGCTAACCGTCCGAAAGACTTTCTCTTTTTTGTTACCCTGATAAACAAATGACAAAAATTAAAATATGTCACTTGATTATTGATTTTCGATATTATATAATCAAAGCACAGGAACGAGTTGAACATTCGGTATCGACTTTTAAATGAAGCGAACCGGTTTGTCCAGGTATAGTTGGGTCATCATAATACTTAACAAGAAATTGGGAGGTTCATCATAATGGAAAATAAACTTGCAGGCAAAGTAGCGTTAGTCACAGGCGCATCAAGAGGAATGGGGCGTGAAATAGCTGAGGAGCTGGCACGGAACGGGGCCAGGGTAGTGGTTAACTATGCGAGCAGCCCGGGCAAAGCGGAAGAGGTTGTTTCCGGAATCAAGAACAGCGGCGGGGAAGCGGCAGCCATCCAGGCGGACATCAGCAGCGCAGCTGAAGTGGAGAAGCTGTTTGAGGAGACATTGAAGGTCTACGGACGAATCGATATTCTTGTCAATAACGCAGGCATTATGATAACCAAACCGATTGCGAGCATGACGGAAGAGGATTTTGACAAGCAGTTTGCCATTAATGTAAAAGGGACCTTCTTTGCGATCCAGCAGGCCTCAAAACATATGGAACACGGCGGCCGTATTATCAACTTCTCCACTTCGGTTGTCGGTCAGATGTTCCCTACTTACAGTGTGTATGCTGCAACCAAGGGAGCCGTGGAGCAGTTTACCCGTCAGCTTGCCAAAGAGCTCGGTCCCAAAGGGATCACGATCAATGCGGTTGCGCCAGGCCCGATTAATACGGAGCTATTCACCGTTGGCAAAACGGAGGAGCAAATTGATGCTACCCGCAAAACGAACGCCTTCGGACGCATGGGAGAGCCCGATGATGTCGCGAATGTCGTGTTATTCCTGGCAGGCGGAGAATCTCAGTGGATTACCGGACAAACCATTCGTGTCAATGGAGGCTTTATTTAAAATCATTCAAAAGCATGATGAAGGAGCTGCCGCCGGCGGCTCCTTTTTTGCCATATAGGATAAGCGGCGGTTTGAGCACCTCATATATGATAAAATATTGGATATAAAGAAAGAGGAGACGTTTGAAATGAGAACGAACAACTTTCAGACTTTCAGATATACGGCCGATAAGACCGCATCAGACGCGAGCATCCGGATCGTCCCCGCCTTTGATAAGGCAGGGGGCGATTTTTCCATATCGCTTCAGGCAACCCGGAAGGGATTGCTGCGGGCAGCGGGCCTCTAACCCGTCGTGTACCTGAAAACGCTGCAGTGCTGCGGGTTTCAGCGTATTTATCCCTCTTTTGCAGAGCCCTGATAATTGCAATAATGTGCAAATGCATGCCCATCCGGCGATACAAAAAAGTCAGCTTGTTGGAAAACGCGGACTCATATAGACTTCAAGTCGTATCAGGTATTCTACAATCACAGTTCAAATGTTGACCGCAAAGAAAAGGGAGGATGTACATGAAAAGAAAGAAACAAATGATGCTGGCAGCGGCACTGGTGCTCGGCTTGACGGTATTGTCGGGCTGCGGCGGAAATGCTTCGCCAGGCGGCAGTGAAGGAAATGCCCCATCCGGAGCATCGGGAGAAGCGGCAAGCGCACCAACAGCAATCAAAATTATGAGTGCGTTTTCAACCGCAAATCCGCCGGATCCCAAAGGCGACGTGCAAAAGGCGATTGAGGAAGCGACCAACACGAAACTGGACATTCAATGGGTATCCGCCAACAACTACAAGGAGCGCCTCAATGTAAGCTTGTCGTCCGGCGATATTGCGGATGTGGTCATGATTGACGATCCGTTCTCCACGGTATTCCGCACATCGGCGAAGCAGGGAGCATTCTGGGATTTGACTGAGCTGTACGGCAAATATCCCAATATTCTCAAACAGGTTCCGGCTGCAGCCTGGGAAGCGTCCAAAATGCAGGACGGCAAAAACTACGGCATTCCGAGACCCCGCGGTGCGGAGGGCGCACGTTATTTTGTCATCCGCAAGGATTGGCTGGATAAACTGGGCCTTCAAGTGCCAACCACAACCGATGAGCTGTACACGGTTATGAAAGCGTTTAAAGAACAGGACCCAGACGGGAACGGCAAGGACGATACAATCGGCTTCACAGCAAATGTGCTGCCGACAGATATGGGAACATTGGGCATCATTATCAACAGCTTTACCGGGGCAAATGGAACGGGAGCAACCGGAAGCTGGGTCGTTCGTGACGGCAAGCTGGAGAATGCGGATCTGCTGCCGGAAACCAGAGAGGCATTGGAGTATTTAAACAAGGCCTATAAAGACGGCTTGATCCCGGCCGACTTCGCATCCCTGAAGCCAAGCCAGGTCGATGAAATTTACGCATCAGGCAAAGCCGGCATCATTGCCGACAAAACAGGCAATATGCAGGAAATGATCAGCAAGCTGGGGAAGGTTGACCCCACCGCCAAGGATGAGCAGGCCTTCTACCCGGTAACCTCGATTAACGGTTATAATCCCAAAGGCCCCGGGTTCCTGGGCATGCTCGCGATCTCCAAGAAAGTGCCTGAAGAAAAGCTGGATGCCATCCTGACCGCGATTGACAAGTGGATGACTCCGGAAGTATTCGATCTGCAAACATGGGGGATAGAAGGCACGCATTACACGGTCAAAGACGGCAATAAGGAACCGATCCAGGATAAATACGAGGCTTCCGGGATCGAAAATTATAATCAGATTGTGTACGTAGCCGATCCGTATGCCAACTCGCTGCACCGTAATTTTCCTCAAGCCAGCATCGATCTGTATACCAAGCTGCAGGACGAGAAGGCCAAAACAAGCAAGCCGGATGAAAGCATCGGACTTTATTCCGAGACCTTCCAATCCTACGGTCCGGAGCTTGCCAAGCAGGCGCAGGATATAAAGACGAAAGTTATTTTGGGTGTTACGCCGTTTACCGCATGGGATGATTTCGTCAATAAAATGAAAAGCGATCCGCAAATGACGAAAATCGTTCAGGAAATGAACGATGCTTATCAGGAGCGAAGCGGCAAGTGATGAATGAGCCTTATTAGATCCAAGCCCCCAACCGGCAAGGAAAGCTGGGGGCTTTCTTTAACAATAACAAGAAGCGAGGTGACTAGAAGACGGTTCCGCATGCGCAGCCCGTCTTTTTCACTGGACTTTCAAGAGAGGAGGCTGCTAAAGAATGGCCGATCAGCACACTTACGCAGGCACCATAGCGGGCTATGAGAAGCGGGGCAGGCTGCATACTTTTTTCAGACGGTTAAGACGCGATAAATATATGTACTATTTGGCGATTCCCGGCTTGTTGTTTTTTCTTATTTTCAAATATATCCCCATCACGGGAGTCGTCATTGCCTTCCAGGATTATTCCCCTATAGCGGGAGTATGGAACAGCCCCTGGGTCGGATTCCAGCATTTCCAGCGCTTCTTTTCCGATCCCCAGTTCTGGATTCTGTTTCGAAACACGATGATGATCAATATACTCAGCCTTGTTTTTTTCTTTCCGCTGCCGATTTTATTGTCCCTGCTCATGAACGAGCTGAAGAACGAAGTGTTCAAGCGGATTATTCAATCGATTGTCTATTTGCCCCACTTTCTGTCGTGGGTCATCATTGCCGGTCTGACGTTCATGCTCTTGTCCGTATCGCGCGGATTTGTCAACGAGGTTCTGACGGCCTTGGGCATGGCCAAAATCCAGTTTCTGAACGATCCCCATCTGCTCTGGATCATCCTGACGGTGCAGACGATCTGGAAGGAAACCGGCTGGGGAACGATTATTTTCCTTGCGGCCATTGCCGGAACCGATCCTCAGCTTTATGAAGCGGCCCGTATGGACGGAGCGGGCAAAGCGAGGCAAATGTGGCATGTTACGCTGCCGTCCATCCGTAATGTGATCTTCATTTTGCTGATTCTTCGTCTGGGCCATATGATGGATATCGGCTTCGAGCAGGTTTACCTCATGTATAACGGAGCTGTATCGAATGTAGCCGAAGTATTCGACACTTATGTGTATCGGCTCGGCGTCCAGCAGGGACAGTTCAGCTTCAGTACGGCCGTAGGGCTGTTTAAATCGGTCATCGGGCTGACGCTGGTTATTGCTGCGAATAAACTTGCAAAAAAATTCGGCGAGGAAGGCGTCTATTGACGGGAGGTGAAACATATGGACAACAGCACCGGAAGCCGGACGTTTCATGCCGCTAATATCGTGTTTCTGACTGTCGTTGCTTTAATTACCTTATTTCCGATCTATTATGTGTTCATCGTTTCTTTTACGGATATTGGGGAATATTTATCAAGAACCATCATTTTATTTCCGGAAACCTGGTCCTTCGACTCCTACGAGTATTTATTAAGCAGTCCGACCATCATCCGGGCAATCGGCGTCAGCGGGTTTCTGGCCGTTGCCGGAACAGCCTGCAGCCTGATCATAACCGCGTCGCTTGCCTATACGCTGTCGAGGAAAAAGCTGATGGGCAGACGCGTTATCCTGATGCTCATCCTATTTACGATTTTGTTCAATCCCGGCATTATTCCGAACTATATGCTTGTCCGCAATTTGGGTCTGATCGATAATATCTGGTCGCTTATCCTGCCTGTGCTGTCCAGCGGCTGGTACGTTATTTTGATGAAGGGCTTTTTTGACAACATCCCGGACAGTCTGGACGAAGCCGCCGCCATTGACGGCTGTAATGAAATAACGGCGTGGTTTCGCATCGTGCTGCCCTTGTCATTGCCTGCGATTGCGGCGTTCGGCTTGTTCTATGCGGTTGAGTTCTGGAACTCGTATTTTACGGCGCTGCTTTATATAAACGACTATCACAAATGGCCGATTCAGGTGCTTCTGCAAAATATGCTGGCGGAGAATCCGCTCGCCGAGGCGGACCCTCTCCATCAGCCTCCTCCGGCGGAAATGCTCAAGATGGCGGCGGTCGTCATCGCGACCGTACCGATTTTATGCATCTATCCGTTTTTGCAGAAGCATTTTGCCCAAGGCGTTATGGTAGGTTCCATTAAGGGATAAAAAGTTGTTCAGATAAGAAGGACATCAGGTCCCTCATCCCTAATTGGTTACTTGAAGCGAGGGAAGGGGGACTTACGATTTCTACGAACAGCATTAAGAAATTTCTTCGCTCGGTGTACGGATTTCAAGGTGAAGGACGCTTCTTCCGCCGCAGTCTGGTCACGGTCATTGTCATTGCCAGCCTGCCGGGGCTGCTGATTGGAACGGGGATTTATTTTGTCGGCAGCGAGCAAATTGCAAGCGAAACCAACCGGCTTCATCAGGAGCAGCTGGAAAAGGCGCGCCAAAGCATTGACGATCAATTTGCCGCTTTGGAAATTTCCCTCTCGCATTGGGCGTTCGATCCGCAGTTCGACGATAAGCTGAAGCAGCTTGACCCGGTTTATGGCTACAACCAGGTACAGGATATTTATAAGACGCTGCTCGTTATGAAGCAGCTCAATCCGGTGATCCAGCAGGTCAGGCTGTATGTGGAAGAGCCGGCTCCGCTGCTGTTTACCGAGGCGGGTTTTGTCCGCTTGACGGACGATCAGTACCAGGAGTACCACGACATTATGATGAATCAGCAGAATCAGGCGGCATGGAGCGGCTTCGATCCCGAACAAGAGGGATATATCGGGCAAGGGGAAGATCCCGAACAAGGAGCAGCAGGCAAGGAGCCGCAATTGGCGGCTCCTCTGTCGCTGATTCATAAAATTCCGGGCGGCAGCCCCCGTCCCTTCGGGATGTTCCTGGTGACCGTCGATCCGGATAAGCTGCAGGAGATTGTCACAATCCTGACTCCCCGCAATGAGGGGACTTCGTTTCTGATGAAAGGAAACGGGGAATGGATCCCGCCGTTCGGGCAGGGCGGTGACGCGAAGGGCCTGAACGGAGCTTTGCGAGCACGGGTGCTGGAGGAGCACGCGGCGGAGGATCATTTTATCTTCAAGTGGCAGGAGGAGAGCTACTCGGTTTCGTACGGCACTTTGAACCGGCTCGGCGAGGAATGGATCTATATCTCGGCAACGCCGCTCAAAGCGTTGACCGGGCCAGTCGTGTTCATATCGCGGATTATTCTTGGCTTCAGCTGCTTCGGGCTGCTGCTGGCCGTTGTGCTGTCCTGGTTCGTGTCCAAACGGCTCTATAAGCCGGTGGCCCGGCTTGTAAACCTGCTTGGCGGCCACGGCAATCAGGCCAAGCATGCCGGCAGGGATGAATTTGAGCTGTTCGAGAGTGTCTGGAATGATGTGACGCGGGAGAGCCAGACGCTGCAGGTGCGTCTTGAAAGCCAGCTGCCGCAGGTTCGCGAGGGCTTCCTGCTGCAGTTTGCCCAAGGGTATTTGTATTATTTGTCCGAGTCGGATCTGCAGGAGCGGATGGGAAATTTGGGCTGGGACGCGGGAGCCAGCCGGTTTACGGTCGTGTTCGTGCAGCTGCTCGGATTCTCAAGCCTGATGGGGCGTTTCTCCGAAGGCGACGAGGTGCTGGTCACGTTTGCCGCTGCAAATATAGTGCAGGAGCTGGCCGAGGAAGCCTTTGAGCAGGCGGATTCGATTAACTTTCATGATTTGACGATCGGCCTGCTGCTGGGCGATACGCTGGAGGAGCCTTTGGACCAGTGGCGCGACCGCATATACCGTCTGCTCCACGACATCACAAGCAGGCTGAATACATTCCTGCATGTGAGAGTCGCGATTGGCCTCGGGCGGCCGGTATCGCAGATTAAGGATGTTCCGGCGACGCTGGAGGAAGCAAGGCATGCTCTGCGTTTCCGCGATTTGCAGGAGGATAATCAGATTATCGACCTCAGCAGATGGGTGACGCAGGGGGAGAAGGCTTCCGAGTTCCCGTTTCAGCTGGAGAAAGAGGTGCTCCGCGCCTTCCGCTCAGGGCTTGAAGAGGAGACGGCGCTGGCAGTCAAGCAGTTCCTTCAGGAGCTGCGGGTATCCGCGGGCAAGGAGCTGTGGGTGCAGCAGGGCATGCTTCATTTGCTGGGGTCCGTGCAGCATTCGATGATGCAGACCGGGGTCAGTCTCAGCGAGCTTTACGAGGGGGCCAATCTATACGGGCAGCTGTGCCAGATCAAGGAGCCGGAGGAGATCGAGCGATGGTTTTTGAACCAGGTTATAACGCCCTTTATGCAGGAAATGACGCGTAAACAGGACGTTTTTTTGCAGCAGGCAGTGGATCGGGTCGTCACGAGAATTCACGAGAACTATATGGAGGAGCTATCGCTCGATTCGCTTGCAGAAGCGGAGGGACTGAGTTCCTATACGCTGAGCCGCATGTTCAAGCAGGCGGCCGGCCTCAACTTTATTGATTATTTGACCGAAGTGCGGCTGGAGAAAGCAAAAGAGCTGCTGCGGGAAACGGACATGAAATTGAATGATATCGCCGAGCATGTGGGCTACCAGCACAGCTATTTCAGCCGGATCTTCAAGAAACATACGAGAGTTACGCCAAGCCGGTACAGGGAGAACAGCAGGAACGGCGAAGACGATGCCGGCAATGAAACGGATGGAGAGTGATCGGATTGATAAACGACAGCTGGTTTCAGAATCCGCCTGTGGATTATCGCGTGCAGCCGTTCTGGTTCTGGAATGGGGATATGGAAGAAAGCGAGATTCTAAGACAGATAGAAGAAATGAAAGAGAAGGGCGTAGGCGGATTCTTCATCTGCGCCAGGCAGGGCATGACGATTCCGTATTTGTCCCGTGTCTGGTTCGACCGGGTGAAATTCGCTGTGGAGGCGGCCAGGCAAGCGGGCCTTAACGTCTGGCTGTATGACGAATACCCGTATCCCAGCGGCATTGCCGGAGGCGAAGTAACGCTGGAGCATCCGGAAACGGTCCAGCGCATGCTGTCGCGAACGGCGCAGGAAGCGGATGCGGGCGAGCATATCGAGCTGAATTTGCCATGGGGCAGGGTGCTGACAGCCAAGGCGGTTCCTCTCTCCGGTAACGGTGCCCGGGAATGGGGGCAGGCGGTGGACATTGCGCCGTGGATCGGCAGCTTTCAGGACGAGACTGTGTTCCAGCAGACGGGTTTGACCAAGCACAGCCATAAGCGCTATTTTACTTATCATACGGTTAAGCGGCTGGACTATAGATTGCCGGAGCATGCCGCAAAGTGGGAGATCATTGTCATTGTCGAGCAGGAGGTAGAAGACTTTAAATATTACGGAACCTTTGTTGACCCGCTGCACCCCAAGGCCGTCGATACATTCATGCGGTTGACGCATGAGCGGTACACGCAGGAGCTGGGCCAATATTTCGGAAATACCGTGAAAGGGATGTTCACCGATGAAGTCGGCCTGCGGGCCGGCAAAATTCCATGGTCTCCGCTCATTGCGCCTTTCTTCGAGGAACGGTGCGGATACAGCCTGCTGGACCGGCTTCCCTGCCTGTTCGAAGATGCCGGGCCCGATACGGCGAAGGTCCGCTATGATTTTTATCAATGCATTCATATGATGCTCCGGGACAACTTTCACAAGAAGGTCGCCGAATGGTGCGATGAGTATCGGATGGAATATATCGCCGAGGTACCCGGCGTCCGGATGACCACGCAGCTGTACAGCCATATTCCGGGCGGCGACAGCGCCCATGAGAAGCTCGGCAAGCCGCTGTCGGCCATTATGGAAAGCTACGCGCACAGCCTGAGGCATAATCCGAAGATGGGCAGCTCGCTGGCCCGCCAGCTTGGCAGAAAACGGGCGCTCATTGAATGCTTCCACAGCATCGGCTGGACGATGACCCTGCAGGATGCGCGCTGGATGATTGACTGGATGGCCGTCATGGGCACGAATATGTTTAATTTTCATGCGTTCTTCTATTCGGTCGACGGGCTCCGCAAGCATGACGCGGCTCCCTCGCAGTTCGATCAGAATCCGTATTGGAAGCATTTCCGGCAGCTGGGTGATTACATTGGGCGCATCAGCTACATCATGAGCGAGGGCAGCGCCAAGATCGACATTGCGGTGCTGGATCCAACCACCTCGTTATGGACGAAAATGGGCAATCCGTTTCACCAGTTCGGCTTTGCCGGAACGGACCCGCAGGACAAGCAGCGGCTGGAGAGAATGAAGTCGGATTGGATTGCCATTCAAACCGCCCTGCTGAACAACCAGCGCGACTATGATACGCTTGACCCGGAAATGCTGATGCAGGCTGAGATTGCGGATGGTTCACTGAACATCGGCGCAGGCCGGTACAAGGCGCTGATTATTCCGCCGGTATCCAATCTGGAGGCTGCCGCCTGGGAACGGATTCAATCATTCGCCGATCTGGGCGGAATTGTTATCAGCGTCGGGCTGCTTCCCTATGAGCAGATAGAGGCTCATAGCGTAGCCGTTGAAGGGGCTGCGGCGCTGTTTCACGCTCAGGCAGAGGATCCCGCGCATTATTGGCAAGGCCTGCTGCCGGACGAAGCGTCGCCTGCGGCTTGGAGGAAAGGCGAGAAGGAAGCCTATTTCGTCCCGCATGGTCCAGCTTTCATAAATTCCTCACGTCCTGCCGGGGTTGACGGCATAACATCCCTGCTGCAACTGCTGGACCAAACACTTCCGCGCGCTGTTGAACTCAGCTCGGAGGATGGTCGAACCGGCTGTCTGCTGCTCCAGCACAGACAGCTTGACGGGCAAAGCGACATTATATTTATCGCCAATCACGAGGGCTTGGAGAAAAAGGTGCACATCCGGCTCGCGGAGTCTCATTTTGGCTCCCGTCCGAAGTGGCTGTACCGGAACCTGGAGACTGGCGAAATCCGTCCGCTGTCATCGCAATCCGGAGCCGGCGACAGCATGGCGTTATTGACATTCGCGCCGTATCAGTCGCATCTGATCGAAATCGTTCGGGTTCAGGACGAAACTGCCGTGCAACCGGGCGGCCAAGCCGATACTGTCAGCCAGCTTGACGGCAGGCAGCAGACGGCTCCCCATATTCAAATCGAAGCCGACACCAACTGGGAATTCGAGCTGGCGCAGCCGAATCTGTTAAGGCTGGGGCAGCTTCAAATGTCGCTGGACATGAAGGATGAGGGGTTAGATCAGGGGTGGCAGTTGAATCACAGCTCCCTGCCGGGAGCAGAGTGGCTGGATGTGGAGGCAAAGCCGTGGATTAACCAATGCGCCGATCATAAAGAGGTTCTCCGGCATGCCTTGGGCTTCAGCAGCCGTTCGTTCGGGACGCCATATCAAGTGACGGTCGCCTATCCGGTCATCTGCTGGTACAGAATCATTTTCGATGCCGACCGGATACCGGAATGGTGTGAATTGACGATGGACCGCGAGGCCATCGCGGGCGAATACCGCCTGTTCGTCAACGGCATCGAGTGGGACGGCGGGCAGCCTGAATTGATCAATGGAACCAATACGATCATGATCAGAATGGTGATCAGGCATGGGCATGACGGCGTTGTCGATCCGCTTTATTTGCGCGGTAAGTTTGGCGTTCGCTTCACGGCGGAGCAGCGTCCCGTGATCACCGCCCTGCCGTTAGCCGGCAATCCGAATCGTCCCGTGCCGGATGGATCTCCCTACTATTCGGGAACGCTGGTATTCCGACGCCAGATTGCCGTACAGGATGAAGCGGCCCGGTCAGAGACATTCGAGCTGTCGTTCACAGGATTAAGCGAGCATTTCCATGATTGTGCGGAAGTGATCTTGAACGGGCATTCGTTGGGAGTTCGCCCATGGACGCCGTATGTTTGGAAGGGACCCGGACAATGGTGGAAGCCTGGAGAGAACCTGCTTGAGCTGCGGGTCGACAATGCGCTGGGTCTCAGGCTGGACGGCTCTTATTTTGACTATGACAGCCATCAGGTGAAGGAATCAGCCCGGTTTGGCTCTGAAGTGAATCCCAAGGAGGCGCAGCAATGAAAGTAACGAATGTGATTTGCTATTTTGCCAAAGGTCTGTTCTATGTGAAGGTGGAGACGGACGAAGGCGTGTCGGGCTTTGGGGAATGCAGCCCCATGCAGGTCGATGCGGTGCTGTCGATTATTCAGACCGTCATTAAGCCTCAACTCATCGGCCATGATGTGTTCGAAACAGAGAAGCTGGAAGAGATTATTTTAAGAAAAAATTATAAAATCTCCGGGCAGCTGCTTGCCATGGCGTACAGCGGCATCGAGATTGCATTATGGGATGCCAGAGCGCGGTTCCTGAAGCAGCCTTTGTACAATTTGCTGGGCGGCAAATACCGTGGGGAAATTCCGCTGTACGGCTCCAGCATGAGCCGGGACCTCAGTCCGGACGAGGAAGCCGAGAAGCTGCTCGAAGGCATCGAACGCTTTCAATTCAAGGCGGTCAAGATCAAAACAGGCCCGCGCATGGGCTCGGGACTGCCGGTTGACCTGAACCGGGACGCCCTGAAGGTCAAGACCGTGAGGGACGCGATCGGCCCCGACTGCCGCCTGATGGTAGACGGCAACAGCTCGTATACGTATATCCAGGCGGTGCAATTTTATGAGAAAATAAGCCAATATCATTTGCATCATTATGAGGAGCCATGCCCCTATTATGACCTTGATACGTATATCAAGCTGTGTCAGACGCTGCCGGTACCGATCCATGTAGGGGAGCAGGACTGGAATATTTTCACGTTCCGCGATTTTATCGCCAAGGGTGCCTGCCACCTGTATGCGGCAGACCCGATCAAATGTGGCGGTATCGCACAGGCGAAGCGCGCTGCGACATTATGTAGGGCCTTCGGCATCCATTATGTGCCCCACAATACGACCAAGGGTGTCGGTTTTGCCGCAGCTCTCCATTTGGCGGCCAGTACGCCGGAATGCACCAGCTATTATGAATATTCAATCGAGAAGGATACGGTAAGAGAGCAGTTCGCGCCTTCTGAGTTCGTAGTTGCGGACGGGTTCATCCAGATCCCCGACGGAGACGGGCTTGGCATTCAGCCGGACGAGGAGAAAATGAACCGGCTGCTTACCCGCGTATAGCGTATAAGCCGGGCCATCCGGTACAGAATATAAGGGACGCTTGGAATTGCCTTCATAATTAAGCATGGAATCCTGAAATAAATACTGGAAATCAGAGCATGAGAATTCATCTGCTCTGATTTCTTTTTATTTTATCTGTCCAATCGACAGACTGACCTTGTAGTTGCCATACTGCAGCAGCTCGTCGAGAAAGGCGGTGAGCTCAAGCGACGTGCGGACACGAACCCGCATCCAGTAGCAGCCTTCGCCGCTGACGCGATGCGTTTCAGCGACCATCTCATGCTGCTTGGCGAATGATTGAAAGGATTGATGGGCTGTGGTTGATTTCATAAACACCGTAATAAAGGCATGAACCGCCAGCCCGATCTTGTCCGGATTCCAGATTAGCGTGTAGCCTTCAATAACCCCCATATCCTGCAGCTTCCGTATTCGGGCGCCGACTGCTTGGCCGGTCATATGGACGATTTGTCCGACTTCTTTATGAGAGCGGGCGGAGTCCTCCAGCAGGCACTGCAGAATTAGAAGATCGACATCATCAATGATTGCATTGTTCATCGCCATAAGACTCCTTTCAATATGAAAACAGAAACCGGTTTTTCATTTCATCCATCTGTATAGGGATAATTCAACTTATTCTATAATTGTAACAGGAACTGAATACGAAAGATAAGAGGTGGACCGAACATGAAGCTGCAGTTGATCCGTAATGCAACGATGTATCTGGAATACGCTGGTGTGAGCTTCCTATTTGATCCGATGTTCAGCGATATGGGAGCCAAGCCTCCGGTCATTAATACGGCGAACGATAGGCGCAACCCGCTTGTTCCGCTGCCTGTTCCAATCGGGGAAGTGTCTGCACCGGACGCCGTCATCGTGACTCATTTGCACCCCGACCACTGGGACGACGCAGCAATAACGGCACTGGATAAATCAGTTCCGGTTTTTTGCCAGCCGGGAGATGATGCCGCAATCGCTTCGGCAGGCTTCGACTCGGTATCGTCAATTGATACGAAGCTGGAATACAAGGGAATCACGATCCGCCGAACCAGCGGCAGGCATGGCACAGGCGAGATCGGGGAAAAGATGGGCCTTGTATCAGGTTATGTTCTTCAGGCAAAGGGTGAGCCGGTCGTCTATATCGCTGGAGATACGATCTGGTGCGAAGATGTCAAGGCAGCACTGGACGCTTATCGGCCCGATGTGACTGTCGTCAATGCAGGCGGGGCGCGGTTCGCAGTGGGCGACCCTATCATTATGGACGCGGACGATGTAGTAAGCTTATGCCGGTATGCAGGCTATACGAGAGTAGTGGCGGTACACATGGAGGCGATTAATCATTGCCTGGTTACAAGAGAGGATTTGCGAAGCCGGCTGGCAGTTGAAGAATTGCTTGATCGGGTTATCATTCCGCAAGATGGCGGCTGGGTATGACGGCAGATAAAGCTGCTGTTTCGGGTGAGCATTACAAGCTGCCCCGGCCAATTGGATGAAAGGTTTGTTTATCAATATATAAACGATTACATGTATTGGGCAAAGTCTCTTACTTTCGATGCATTCCGGCGTTCACTGCATATTTATGCACTCAATGAATGGTCAGACAACAAGCCACCGTTCAAATTATACGGTGGCTTGGATTAATTCAGGTATCATTCACAGACTAATTGGATGTTCAAGGTTGAAGCACTCTTGCCAGGCTGCGGCTTAAAATTTGAATCATATGATCAATATCCTGTTCCGATACAATTAATGGTGGCATTAACCGAACCGTATCAGGGTTTGGAGCATTAATCAATAATCCTTCATGAAGACAATCTTGAACCAATTCTTTTCCTACCGGCTGCGGCAGGTCAAAAGCCATAAGCAGGCCCTTTCCCCGTATATTGGACAGCTGAAATTTGCCTTTTATTTGCTCCAGCGCCTGGAGCGAGTACAGTCCTTGAATCCGAGCGTTAGTTGAAAGATCCATTCGAATGACTTCATTCACGACTGCTTGTCCCACACTCATAGCAAGCGGTTGTCCGCTATAAGTCCCTCCTTGGTCGCCGGGATCAAAAATATTATATTTGTCCTTGGTTAACATGGCCGAAAGCGGGAACCCGCCTCCGATTCCCTTCCCCAGTGTCATAATATCCGCTTCTATTCCGTAATGCTGATAGGCAAACATCTTTCCTGTCCTGCCCATTCCCGTTTGAATCTCATCAAAAATCAATAAAATCCCTTTTTCGTCGCAAAGCTGACGAAGTTGATTTAAATAATCCGGCTCAGCGGCATGTACTCCGCCTTCTCCCTGAACGAGCTCCAGCATAATCGCACATGTCTTATGATCTATCGAGGACTCGCATGCAAGAATATCGTTTAGCGGCACATGTTTAAATCCGGGAACTTTTGGTGCAAATAGATCTTTCCATTTCTCCTTCCCGGTTGCGGACATGGTTGCAAGCGTACGGCCATGGAAGCTGTTCGTGAGCGTTATGATTTCATTGGCACCGTTTAAAAAGGCAGCACCATATTTCCTGGCCAGCTTAATTGCGCTTTCGTTGGCTTCCGACCCGCTGCTGGCGAAAAATACTTTGTCATAGCAGGTGATTTCCGCTAACCTTTTAGCGAGTTCAATCATGGGTCGGTTATAATAGGCTGGACTGGCCGTAATCAAAGCAGATGCTTGTTTATTCAAGGCCTGTTTAACCGCATCTGGTGAATGCCCCAAGCTTGCTGCCGCCCATCCTCCTACAAAATCCAGGTATCTCTTACCCTCAGTGTCCCATATGTACATTCCTTCTCCGCGATCCATAACGATATCAGGCCGATCAGCAGTAAATAATACGGAGTTCACTGCATCTTTCAAAAGTTCTGCTTTTTCCAAGCCCATCAACCCCACCACCCCAACGCATAATTATTCAATATTAATGAATTATTATACATTTCAGTGATAATAAATGCAATATGGAATCAGAATAATGATTTCATATGCTGAGCATCTTTTCTTATGATGGTTATTTGACATAGCCAAGGATTGATTCCAAAGGAAAGGTTTAAGCAGAGTATCAATGTCACTTGTTCCACTTATATCTCAACCTGCATTATTCTTGTCCACGATGAATGATACTCGGGTCCCGCGGCCAGGACCGCTGCTGATTTGAAGCCCTTTTCCAAAATGCCGTTTTAACCGCAGATCCGTATTAAGCAGACCGACTCCCGAACCGGTGTCTTTTTTGCTCTCCGGCAGACGTTTAAGCAAGCCCTCATCCATCCCGACGCCATCGTCCTCAACCGATATCTCCGCATAAGTTTCATTGTTCGTGACCCGGATCGTAATCGTTCCCCCTTGGGTACGGTTCATGACGCCGTGTTTTATCGAGTTTTCAACAAGGGGCTGGATCGTAAGCTGCGGGATTTTTAATTCTTCGCATTCGTCTATCTCCCAAATGACATGAAGCCGATCGTCAAATCGCTCCTGTTCAATGAACAGATAAGACCGTACAATATTTAACTCATCTTCTATAGGGGAAAGCTCGTCAAGATTTTTAAGCTTATATTTATCCCTCAGAAAATTGCTGAATGCCTCAAGCAGACTGCGCATCCGGTTCATATCGATTTCGCTTAATGCCGCAATGGCATTTAAGGTGTTAAACAGGAAATGGGGCTGTATTTGCGCCTGAAGCCAGGACGCTTCCATCCGCAGCCGCTCGCGTACAGATTGCTTCACGTCCGTCAGCGCTCTGACCCGCGACCGCAATTCCAGCGCATCCACCGGCTTGGTCACGTAATCGTTGGCGCCCGATTGAAATCCGATCCCGATATCCCCGGGCTGGCTTCTCGCCGTAAGCAGCAGTATGGGAAGTTCTGTGATCGTGAATCGGTTGCGGATGGTGCGCGACAGCTCATAACCCGACATCTGGGGCATCATGACGTCCGAAATGATCAAGTCCCATTCCCTGAAGTCCAATGCAGCCAGCGCTTGTCTGCCGCTCGTCACCGTCATCATGTCATATTTCTCCAATGAGAGAATCGTCTCGATTACTTTAAGGTTGACGGGATCGTCGTCCACGACTAATATTCGGGGGCGGTCTGCCGGCAGCTGCGGTTGCTGTCCTGAAGCCGGTTCAAGCTGTTCTGAAGCAGCGGCCAGAGCTGATTTTGCCAAAGCGACCGGTTCGGGAATTCCGCTCCCGGTTTCCGCGAGCAAGGCATCCGGTTCGGCCAGCTGCAGGGTGAAAACGAATTCCGACCCTTGGCCGGGAGCGGAGACGACCTGCAGCGTTCCCTCATGCAGCTCCACCAATTGTTTGCTGATGCTGAGGCCGAGGCCAAACCCTCCCTCAATCATCGTTGGGCTGCGATCACCCTGCTCATAAGGCTCGAACACGCGTCGCATAGTTTCGTGGTCCATGCCGCTGCCCGTATCCGCTACTGCAATATGCGCCTTCCCGTCCTGCACATACCCCCGGATCGAAACCTCGCCTTCATTCGTAAATTTAATCGCGTTGTGAAGCAGATTGAATACGATTTGAATAACCCGGTTTTCATCGGCAAAGACCTGCGGGAAATTGTCGGGAATCCGATCCGTCAGCCGCACCGGCTTACCTTCCGTCATATGATGTAGCATGTCCAATATGCCGGTTGCAATGGTTTGAATGGAGAACCTTTGGAGCTGCAGCCGCGGTATGTTTTCCTTCAATTTCGCCGCATCAAGCAGATCATTGAGCATGAATGACATGCGGCGGCCCACTGACAACAAGACCTCCAGATCCTTGATGCTTTGTTCATTCAAGGAATACCGCTCTCTTTCCAGGACGGCTTGCGACATGTTGAGTATGCCGTGCAGCGGATTACGCAGCTCATGCGACGTATTGGCAAGGAATTCATCCTTCAGCTCATCCGCTTTTTGAAGCTTTGCCGCCAGCCTCCTGGTTTCGAAATGAATTTGAAAATATTGCTTGAACCAGACAGACGCAAAACAGGTCGTCGACACAATCAGATCAAACGGATAATAGACGACTTTAATTCCGCTGGCCATCATAATGCCCCACCATGAAAAGTTGCTCGTGAAGGCAATAAGAGAGAGCAGCAATAGGACATTATCCTTGAAATCCTTCCTGGAAGCCCGGAGCATGGATACGATCGTTAATATAATGGAAATCCCTACGATCGAGGCGTATAAAGGCTGTATCGTCACCACATAATGGGCAGGCAGCAGCAGCGCTAATAATGCGGAAACCCCGCAAAGAAGCGCATAACCCGGGGCAATTCCAGACCAAAAGGAAGGCAGCAGCCGGAACACGCTTTGCAGCAGAGAGTAAGCGACACCCGTCATGGACAAATGAACCAGCTTAAATCCCCATTCGTAATTGATCGGAAGCCAGTAATGCAATAATTTCTCATCGGTCCCAAGAAGATTCATAAGCGTGGCGCTGACAATGAGCATAGAAAAATAAAGCAGTCTTTTCTCCCTGGTTCCGACCACGAATAAAATAATCGCATAGATGGCATGCATCAAAAATACGACGGAGACCATTTGCTGCATAGCCATGGACAGCTGTGTCTCCCGGTCAATCGCTTCTTCCGTCCCGAATTTCATCGACCGGACAATGCCGCTGGGACGGGGATCCTTAAAGTTGGCCGCCTGGACGACAACCTCAATGAGATTGCTGCCGTTTGCTGTGAAGGAAGCGGAGTAGGGAACATTCCGCGCAGTGTACGCCTTCTCATTTTCCCCCGGCTCTCCCGACTTGGCCAGCAGCCGGCCGTTTATATACAATGCCGACGAGCTTCGGACGCTGGGAACGCGAATGCTGAAGTTGATATCGTTGTCCGGATTGACCAGAATCCGCAAACGATAAGAGCCGAAACCGTACGGAGTGTTGTCTCCCGGTTTTAAGGAGGCATCCCAATTACCCGGTACCTGAATATATTGGGACTCCCTAACAGGCTTGATCCTTTCATTATCATCATTGATCAGCCATTCACCAGCATAAAACTCCCATTGACCATCCAGCGTAATCGTACGGCTTTCCGCAGCATTCCAGTCCCGCAAATCCACAAATCCATTCACGGCATAGGGTTGATCGATACCATGGAACGACACAATCCAGAGTACGCGCGAACCGGTTAGAACGATTAAAAACAGGCTGGCAATAATAAAAATTTTCCGGTTTCCAATCTTATGCAGAATATGTGACAAAATAGCCTGTCTCCTCAGCTCAAACTTCATAAAAGGGAAAAGATTGCAGTTATCACAATTAATATGGAAAGTATACCCTAAGCAAATGGCCTGGTTCAATTAAATTAAATACGATGAAAAAGCAGCCAAACGGCCCATAAGAAGGCTGCTGACTGAACGAATTGAGAAGTAGATCCGGCGGCTTTTCAAATGCATATGAAAAAGGGACCCGAATGGCTCGCGTCCCTTGATCATCCCTATATATCCAAGCATATGCCTGACCCTTACAGAACGGCTGTATACGTAAAATGATAGCTGCCCGAGCCCAAAGTGAGCGCAATTCCGCTTTCTGTCCGCTCGATGTAATGAATGCCATCCCCTTCAGCAACAGCCTTTCCGCTTTCTTGAAGCTCTGCTCCAGCAGCATGGGGCAGTTGAACGGAAGCGGTCGTATTAGGCGGAATCGTCACCTGAACCTCCATTGCAGAGCCTTCGCCCACGCTCCATCCGGACTCGACAAGACCATACATCGTCTCGAGGCTTGCCTTGGCCCAGCTCAGTCCTTCTCCAGGATGCGGGTCGATCCGGATATGCTTATAACCCGGCGCCGCCTCGTCCGTATCAATACCTGCCACGCAGCGGTACAGCCAATCGCCAATGGCGCCGTAAGCGTAATGGTTGAAGGAGTTCATATCCTTGCTCCAGAAGCCTCCGTCCTCCCTGATTCCGTCCCAATGCTCCCAAATCGTGGTTGCCCCTTTGGTAACCTGATAGAGCCAGGAAGGATAATCGGTCTGAAACAGCAGCTTGTAGGCCGCGTCATTGCTGCCGATCTGACTGAGCACCAGGTTCAAATACGGGGTGCCGACAAAGCCGGTCGTCAGATGGTGCTTGCTTTCCTCCAGCAGCTCCAGCAGCTTCTTCGCCGCTCTTTCCTTGGCCGGACCCTCCACAAGACCGAACATCAGCGCCAGCACATGAGCGGTTTGGGTCGGGACCGACAATCTGCCGGAAGGTGTGATGAACTCATGCCGGAAAGCATTCAGAACCTGTTCATACACATTCGTATAGTACGAGACGTCCTCTTCCTTCTGGAGCACCGCTGCAGTTTTCACAAACAGGGAAGTGGAGTAGGCGTAGAAGGCTGTCGCGATAAGATCCCGGTCAGTCGCTCCGATATAGGAGCCGGGTTTGGAATCCAAGCCAAGCCAGTCGCCAAAATGGAAGCCGGTATTCCACAGGAATTCCTGCTCTCCTTGTGCGTGCATATAGTCTATCCAGGCTTTCATGCTCTCATATTGCTGCTCCAGAATCTGTTTGTCCCCGTAGCACTGGTAGATGACCCAGGGACAAATGACCGCCGCATCCCCCCAAGCCGCCGAGGAGTGGCTGTTCTCGTCAAGCACATGCGGAATGACAAAAGGAACACCGCCATTGTCAAGCTGATCGGCCGCCAGATCCTTCAGCCATTTGCCGAAGAATGGAGCCACGTTCATCAAATGGGCGGAGGTGCGGATGAACATCTGCGCGTCCCCGGTCCAGCCGAGCCGCTCATCACGCTGCGGGCAGTCTGTGGGAACATCGAGGAAATTGCCTTTCTGGCCCCATAAAATATTATGCTGCAGCTGATTGATCAGCGGGTCCGAGCACTCGAAATCCCCTGTAACCTCCATATCCGAATGCAGCACTACGCCGGTGAAATCCGCAAGCTTGACCGGCTCGCTGAATCCTGTCAGCTTCACGTAGCGAAAGCCCTGGAAAGTGAAATGCGGTTCAAAGGTTTCGGGTCCCTGTCCTTTCAAAATATAGCGGATCGCCTGCTTGGCGCTGCGCAGATTCTCCGTATAGAAGTTGCCTTCCTGGTCCAGCACCTCGGCATGCTGCAGGCTGACCTCATGGCCTTCTTGGCCAGTCACGGTGAAACGGACCCAACCGACCATGTTTTGCCCCATATCGATAACGGTTTCACCCGCGGGCGTTGTGATCAGGGCAATTGGCTGCAGCTCCTCGATTTTACGGACCGGAACATTCTCCTGCGCGACCAGGATGTCTTTGGCGTGCTGCAGCACCTCTGCCTGCTCCCAATCGCCGTCATTATAACCAGCTGTGCTCCAGCCGGCTTTCTCCAGCCGCGCGTCATAGGTTTCTCCATGGTAGATTTCAGACAGTAGAACCGGACTCCCGGATACCTTCCACTGCTCATCCGATGCGATAATGTCCTCGGTGCCGTCATCGTACCGGATATGCAGCTGCAGAAGCAGCGCCGTCCGGTCGCCGTATATATTTTTGTGATCGACCCATCCCAGATTTCCTTTATACCAACCGTTTCCCAGCATGGCGCCAACGGCATTGCCGCCCTCCGCCAGCAGGTCCGTTACCTCGTAGGTCTGATACTGAAGCCGCTCATTGTAGCTGGTCCATCCCGGCGTAAAATAATCCTCTCCCACTCTGATTCCGTTCAGGCTTATTTCATAGATTCCCAGGCTCGTCGCGTAGATTCGGGCGCTCTTCACCTTGGCTTTCACACTGAATGTGCGTCGGAGAAAGGGGGACTGCTCAGACTCCGGAGGGAAGGAGGCAAGCGGCGCACTGACCCAATCGGCCTGCCATCCGGCCGGCTCCAGCAGCCCCGTTTCCCAGTAAGCGATTTCAGACCAGGGAGAAGCTTGTTCTTGTTTGTCCCATACCCGGATATGATAGTAGTAGCGCTGAGCGGCTTCAACATTCAATTCCGATAGAGCAACATGAGTGGACTGATCCGATTGAACCTTCCCTGAATCCCAGAGCGCGGCGCTCAAATCCGCTTCCAGGGAAACTTGAATCTGATAAGCCGACTGCTCCCACGACCTCGTATCGGATTGAACTTGCCAGCTGATTCTCGGCTTACGGATGTCAAGGCCGATGGGATTCTCCCGGTATTCACAACGAAGCTTCGTAACCATTGTCATAACGCATCCTCACCTTTCCAACATATAATGTCCATTCTACTCTGCATACCCCCTATTATAAGGATTGAATTCTTTATTTTTATGCGGTATAAAGGACAATATGTAGAGGTAATCACGACATTTTGGGAAATGGTGATGGGATATGGAGCAGGTCAGACAAACGTTTAAAGCGGAATCGTTTTTCAGCAATCTGCTTCTTTACGTCAACCGGGCGGTAGAGGACTTCACTCTGCCCCTGCATTCGCATGAGTTTATTGAGCTGGCTTATGTAGCCGAAGGCAAAGGGTTTCATTATATAGAAGACGATGTGCAGCGGATTCATCGGGGCCAGCTGCATGTAATTCCCATCGGAACGTCGCATGTGTTTCGTCCTTCATCTACCAATGCCCTGCAGGACCCGTTAATTGTCTATAATTGCATTTTTACAAAGCAGCTCGTTGACAATCTGATTCCGTTGGTCTTCGACGGTCCTATTGCTGCTTACCTCGAAGGACTCAAAGAAGAAACCCTTCCTTACCACGCCGTATTCGATACGGATGATGAGATTGGAAAGCTGTTTCTTTCTTTGTACAAGGAGTATTCACTGCCTCGGAGCGGCTCCACGACTTATTTGAACACGCTGCTGCTGCAGCTGATTGTAACGATCTACCGGCTGCATTCGGAAACAAGCCGCACCGCTCCCGGAAGTCCCGCCCGTTTTCTTCAGTTATTAAGCTATCTGGAGCAGAATTATGCGGAGAAAATAACATTATCCCATTTGACCGAACGGTTCCAATGGAGCGAACGTCATTTGCAGCGGCTGTTCAAGCAGCATACAGGGCAAAGCTTTAATTATTATTTGCAAAGCCTGCGGATTCAGAAAAGCTGTGAGCAGCTTAGAAGCACGCAGCAGAAAATAAGCAGAATAGCCGAAGCTGTCGGTTACAAGGATCTGAATTCCTTCATGGTCCTTTTCCGCAGGATGGTTGGCGAAACCCCCGGCGCCTACCGCCGGCAGTTCAGAGAATAGCGGACGGTTCGCATCGCATAACTGCAGCTGAATCTGCCGGTCCTGTTTTAAAGCCTGCAGCTAGGGGCAGAACTATAGAGGGCAAAACAGCTGCCAACATTTGCCTGCATCTTCAAGAAACCGGCTATTGCTGCACAAGGGAGAACATAATGGAAGGAAACTTTGTTTTTGTTTTGCTGGAGTTGATCTTGATCAATGTGGTGCTCAGCGGCGACAACGCGGTTGTGATCGCCCTGGCAAGCCGCAATTTGCCTGCCGAACAGCAGAAAAAAGCTGTGTTCTGGGGCAGTATGGGGGCCATCGGCCTGAGGATCGTATTGACGTTTGCCGCCGTATGGCTGCTTCGCATTCCGTTCGTTCAGGCGCTTGGAGGACTCCTGCTGTTGTTTATTGCCGTGAAGCTGCTGAAGCAGGAAGAAGAGACGGAAAGCATTCAATCGAGCTCACGCCTGTCGGGCGCCGTCAAAACGATCATTGTGGCCGATCTCGTCATGAGTCTGGACAATGTACTGGCCATGGCAGGCGCGGCTGGCGGGAATCTCCTGCTTATCGTCATTGGTCTGGCAATCAGCATTCCCCTGATTATTTGGGCGAGCCAGCTGCTGATGCGCTTGATGAAGCGATTTCCGATCATTGTCGTGCTGGGAGCGGCACTGCTTGGCTACACCGCAGGCGAGATGATTCTGGATGATAAAGGCGTCAGCGCCTTTATTGAGTCGACGCTTCCCTGGACGAATCATCTGCTTCCTATCGTGCTGGCGATTGCGGTTGTTGCCGTAGGCCATCTGATCAATCGGACCCACAATAAACGGGCGGAAGCGAAAGCCGCCCGCTGAGAACTACAGGCTTGAGATCGGAAGGGAAACACCTCACTTAAGGGGTGTTTCTTCTTTTTTGCCGTCCCTTTGCATAAGCTTGGATAGAAAAGGCGGACGAAGGTGCAAAAAGGGGGCGCTAAAGTTATGCCGAAGTGGGGAAGACGAGGCTGGCACAGCAGCGGCAAACGCCGGAACGGCAAACCCCGCAGCCGCCGGAGGCTGTGGCTGCTCATCATGCTTATTGTATTTCTGTTTATTTTCCAGCTGTTTATATTCGTAGAGCGCAATCTGCAGGGACCGCTGATGACGGTCGCCAAGGTCAGGGTCAAGCAGGTGGCTACGCAGGCAATTAACAAAGCCATCACCGACCAGGTCGCAAGCCAAGGCGATGTCGAGAAGCTGATTGAATGGAAAACCAATAATAGCGGTAAAATATCCGGGTTTATGCTGAATTATGCGGAGCATATGCGGATTACCTCCCAGACCGCCGACCGCGTGCAGGGCATGCTGAATGAAATTAAACACATCCCGGAGAAGATTCCTGTCGGCCAGGCGCTCGGCAGTGCGATCATTGCTTCCTACGGTCCCCGCGTTCCGGTGAAATTCGAGCCGGCTGGAGCGGTTAAGGTGGATCTGGAGACCAGGCAGCAGGATGCCGGAATCAATATGATTCTGGTTGAAGTTTATATGCGCATCGTGGCAGAGGTGTCGATCATCATTCCCTTTGATACTCAACCTGAGCTTGTGGAGACGGAAATTCCCATTTCCTATCTGCTCGTGGTAGGCGATGTGCCCATGTATTACTATGATAACAAGGGCAATCCTGTCGGGGATTCGGCGTCAGGAGCTCCCAGCATCTCACTGCCCATGCAGGAAGGCCAGGACGGCGTCACCACGACGAGCCCGAGAAACAGTGGCGGGACGGACAATGAACAGCAGCTGCCGGATACCTCGACTGATTATTTGAACGAATCCGATAATGACTGGTCGGCGAATAACGGCAGTTGAAAAAAATAGATACAGGAAAAAGGCGCTTGTCATCAAGGACAGGCGCCTTTTCCTAAATAACCGGATTCTTCTTTATAGAAGGGAAATGTCAAGCTCCGTTAGATCTTACAATAATATGCGGCGGGAGAGTTTTTTACGCCAGCGAAATTAATGGTTGCTTTGCTTCAGCTGCCTTCGCTCGCTGTTTTCCCATTGCCGCAGCAGCGGGTAGGGGTCGAAGGACCATTCGATCAGACCGCTGTCCCGGTAAACGCCATAATGCAGATGCGGCGGGAATTTTCCCTGCGTTCCCGGCTTGCCGTAGCCGGAGCTTCCGACGAAGCCCACCAGCTGGCCGGGCTTTACGATGCTGCCGACCCGCAAGTTTTTTTCATAGCCCGACAGATGCGCGTAATAATGATAATTGTTGTTCAAATCGCGGATGCCGAGCCTCCAGCCGCCATAAGGATTCCAGCCTTTAATTTCAACAATGCCGTAGCAGGTGCTTCGCACATTGATTCCATAATTGGCGAAGATATCGGTCCCTTCATGAATGCGGAAGCCGCCCCAGCTTCTGCTTGTTCCCCAGGTACCGCGATAAGAGTAGTTGGTTCCGATAGGAAGCGGAAAAGCATGCTCGAAGAGCTCCAGACGGCCGAAATGTGCATACAGCGCGGAGAATTGGCGGACCCGCTGGACAGCCCGGGTATTGTGGTAATACTGCCAGGCGCCAATGGCGAAGTCCTCTTCCGATGGCCCGAAGTGCGTAAAATGGTCGGCTACTGAATACAGCAGGTCGGTGTCGCTGGTCCGCTTCGCGAGACCGTCGCCATCCCCATCCCTGCCGATGCCGCTGAACCAGCGGATAGAAGCGGGAAGCTGATCCTCCGTGTCAGGATTCAGCTCGCCTGTCCATCCGGGCTCCGTGACGAATACACTGACAAACTCTCCAAGCTGTTTTCTTGTTTTCGGGCGGACTTTGGTGATGGTCCGCTCATACTGATCAACGGCTGCAAGCCGGTACCAGGGAATGCCGGTCAGGCTGCTTATTTGCAGATACAGCGCCTTCCGCTGCTCGAACTCATTTTCCTTCTTGGGCGGTTCGGCGGGCTTCTCCTGCGCTGTTGCAATGCTGCCAAATGATTGCAGCATACCCATCACGCATATCAGGAGCAAGATGGGACAAAGTAAAAACCGTTTCATGGATCCCCTCCTCCTCAGACGGAAATGGCCAAATGGACTGTAGTTATCATTTGCAAATCATTGGTTTTTATCCGAAACGTGCTATAATAAGACGCAGGAGACTACAGAAAGCAGGTATGCTTCAATGAAGACAAAAGAGAAGAACGCTATGCCAAAGCCGGACTGGCTGCGGATAAAATTAACAACAGGCGGCAACTATGCCGAGATTAAAGATATGATGCGTTCCAAGACACTGCATAGCGTTTGTGAAGAAGCCCGATGCCCGAACATCTATGAGTGCTGGGCCAACCGGACTGCAACTTTTATGATATTAGGCGATATTTGCACGCGTGCGTGCCGTTTTTGTGCTGTTAAGACAGGCCTTCCGACCGAGCTTGATCTACAGGAGCCGGAACGTGTGGCGGAAGCCGCGGAGCAGATGGGACTGCGCCACTGCGTGGTCACCTCTGTAGCCCGCGATGATTTGGCGGATGGCGGGGCGATGATATTCGCCGAGACCGTCAAAGCGGTCCGCAACCGCATGCCGCTATGCAGCGTGGAAGTGCTGATTCCCGATTTTCTGGGCAACGAGGCCGCGCTGCAAACCGTAATGGATGTGAAGCCGGATATCCTCAATCATAATATCGAAACCGTTGAGCGTCTCTCGGACCGCGTTCGCGCCAAAGCGAAATATACCCGTTCGCTGGAGCTGCTCAAGCGTGCCAAAGCCATGCAGCCCGGTATCCCGACCAAATCAAGCATCATGCTTGGACTTGGCGAGGAATGGGATGAAATCCTCCAGACGATGGATGATCTTCGCGCGGCTAATGTGGATATACTGACATTGGGACAATACCTGCAGCCGACACCCAATCATCTGGCGGTAGAACGTTATGTTCACCCGGACGAGTTTGCCAAGCTGAAGGAAGAGGGGCTGCGCCGCGGATTCAGCCATGTGGAATCTGCTCCTCTGGTGCGGAGCTCCTATCATGCCCATGAGCAGGTGCAATCGGCAACGGAGGCAAGAACAGCAACATTGTGAGAAGGAGTGGGGAGCACCCTTGATGCATATCAATGGCAGAGCCTATGAATTGATTCACGAGAACAAGGACGGCTGGAACCCCGAAGCATTTCGTGAGCGTTTCAGCGAGGTGCTGGAGCGCTACGATTATGTTATCGGAGACTGGGGCTATAATCAGCTGCGTCTGAAGGGCTTTTTTCGGGATAATCATCCTAAAGCAACAAGAGACAGCGCGTTCTCAAGTATGCTTGATTATATTAATGAATACTGCAATTTCGGCTGCGCTTATTTTGTATTGCAGAGGCATCCCGGCGTCAAGCGCCAGGGAGAGGACGGCAGCGAGCTCGATTCCGAGACGGATAACGCAGAACTGTTTGAGGGTATTGAAGATGCCTATGAGCTTTCTACACAGACAAGTGACGCTATCCAGGGTGAAGAAACCGGCCAGGAGCAGACACGGACTCCTCGGATCGTCAGAGAGCATCAAAGACGCGAATACCATCCCAAGCATCTTCGTAAGGATTCACCCAAGGATGTGGAGAAAGAACCGGTTAAGGAAAACCGCAAGACGTTTAACAAGGATAAAGACCGGGACAGGGACGGCGGGCGCCAGCAATCGGCAATTCAACAGGAGGAGCGGCCCCATAATGGCGAGCGCGAACGCAGCGGCCGGCATCGCAAGCCTCATTTTACCGCGCCTAAGGCACCTGTAGCGGCAGCTGCCGAAATCCAGACGCATTCAAAGCAGAATCAGGGAAATCGTCAGAAGGATTCCGGACCCAAAGCTTAAGATCTGCCAGGCTTTGTGCCGAACCCATCAAACTCAAAAAACCGCGTATCCGGTTATTTTCCGTATACGCGGTTTTTTTTACGGAAATTTACGATAAAAAAATTTGATTTCTATGAAAAATGAGTTACAATATTAAAGTAAGTTAGTGAAAAAATATTACCAACAAAAAGGAGATTCAAACACATGGCTAAAGATTTCTATCAAGCAGTCAAAGAAAGACGTACATTCTACGGGCTTTCAAAAGAATCCGTTTTATCCGATGACCGCATTCAAGAACTCGTTTCCGAGGCTGTTAAACATACGCCATCATCCTTCAATTCCCAAAGCTCGCGCGTTGTTGTCCTGCTCGGAGAGCAGCATGACAAGCTGTGGAATCTGACTAAAGAAGAGCTTCGCAAAATTGTTCCGGCTGAGCAGTTCGCTTCCACTGAAGAGCGGATCAACGGATTCTACAACGGTTACGGAACTGTCCTGTTCTTCGAAGACGAGAATGTGGTCAAAGGACTTCAAGAGCAGTTTGCTTCTTATAAAGATAACTTCCCGATCTGGTCTCATCATGCGTCCGGCATGCTTCAGCTGGTGGTATGGACAGGTCTGGTGAATGAAGGACTCGGCGCATCCCTGCAGCACTACAATCCGTTGATTGATGCAGCTGTGCAGCAGGAATGGGATGTACCGGCAAGCTGGAAGCTTGTTGCCCAAATGCCGTTTGGCAATCCTACAGCAGTTCCTGGCGACAAACAATTCAGCCCCATTGAAGACCGCATGAAAGTGTTCAAATAATGTAATCCGCAATATCCTTTGCAAAATCAAAAGAGTACAGCTGAGCCTTCTTCAGGCATGCTGTACTCTTTTTGATTGTCATGAATAACAGCTCTCAATTAATCTTATAAATGCTGGACATTGTACAGCCGCGCATAGGCGCTGTCTCTGTTCATTAATTCCTCGTGATTGCCCTGCTCGACGATTGATCCGTGCTCGATGACGACGATCGTATCCGCATGGGTGATCGTCGACAGGCGATGCGCCACGATAAGCGTTGTGCGATTCCGCGCAAGCACCGCGAGCGATTCCTGGATCGCATGCTCGGATTCCAGATCCAGCGCGGAGGTTGCTTCGTCCAGAACCAGAATAGCCGGATCCTTGAGAAATACCCGGGCAATGGCAATCCGCTGCTTCTGGCCTCCGGAGAGCTTCACGCCACGTTCGCCGATTTCCGTGTCATAGCCGGCAGGAAGCGCAGTAATAAACTCGTGGGCATTGGCTCTGTGTGCCGCCTCAATGATGGCTTCTTCGGAAGCTGCGGGATCGCCAAGCCGTATATTATCCCTCACCGAGCCGCTGAACAGAATATTATCCTGCAGCACCATGCCAATATGGGATCGTAGGCTTTGCTGCCTGAAGGCTTGAATATCGCGGCCGTCAACCGTAATTTGCCCTTCCTGGATATCATAAAACCTCGCAAGCAGGCTGACCAGAGACGATTTGCCGCCGCCGCTCATCCCGACCAGCGCCACGGTATGGCCCTGTGGAATTGTGAGATTGATATGCTGCAGCACCCATTCGCCGGTATCCAGGTAGCGGAAGGATACATCGCGGAATTCGATATCTCCACGCACCTTCTTGAGCTCGATGGCATCCGGCGCATCTTTGATCTCAGGCTCCTCGTTCAGCAGCTCCATGACCCGCTCCAGCGAAGCGGAGGCTTGTGTAAGCTCTGTGGATGAATTTACCAGCCTTCGCAGAGGGCCGTACAGCCTGTCCAGATACCCGTAGAACGCGACGAACTCGCCAAGGGTAAGCTGCTTCTTGATGACCAGATAACCGCCGCAGGCAAGAACCAGGAGCGGAGCGATCTCGGTCAGAGTATTGGTAATGGATTGTGTCAGAGCGTTCCAGCGGGTCAAGGCAAACGCCCGTTCGAGAAAGCTCCGGTTGCGGACTTGAAACTGCTCCTGCTCGTGAGCCTCGAGAGTGAAGCTTTTCACCACAGGAATCCCGTTGACATGCTCATTAAGATAGCCCTGCATCTCGGCCAGCGACTGGGATCTGGAGCGCGAATAAGCCTGCAGCCGCTTGTAGAGCTTCTTGACCGCATATGCGTATAGAGGCAGGATGGCGATGGCTACAAAGGTGAGCGGCACATTCATATTGAACATGATGACCACCGCAATGACCAGCGTGAACATGTCGAGCCAGATGTTCATCAGGCCGGTTTCAACCAGGGACTTGGTCTGCTCGGCGTCGTTCATGACCCGTGATATGATCTCGCCGGATTTGCGGTTTTGATAGAAGCGGATGGAGAGCAGCTGCAGGTGGGAATACAGCTTGTTGCGCAGATCGAATAAAACGCGGCTTGTGGTGAACTGCGCGAAATATTGCCTGAAGTATTCAATGGGGTAGCGGACGATGACAAACAGGACAAAGGCCAGTCCGATAACGCGCGCCAATTTATCCAATTTCTCATTGGCGGGCAGCGTTGCGGTGAGGATCTCGTCCACCACGTATTTGATAAAAAGCGGCATCGTCAGAGGAATGGCGAATTTCATAATGCCGATGATCAGCGTGAACGCGACCAGCCAGCGGTATGGCTTTACAAATTGCAAATAAGATCGGAAAAGCTTCATATTATTTCACATCGTATCCAAGAAACGCCTCACGCACCCGGTTCCAGAACGGGAAGGGCCGGTACCTGGCGAAGCTGACCTTATGTCCCGCAACACTGCAGCGGATGGATCGGATATCGTTTCTTGTAATGTTTAAATGATCGAATGATAGCTGCAGCCTCTGATCCTTACGCGAAATAATATCGCAATGATGATGCTGCGGCAGAACGACGGAAGAGCCAAGCGTGCGGTACACCCGATTGTTGATTGAGGCGATCTCCGCTATTTGCAGCGATTCTATGGAAGGATGGATAACGGCTCCGCCCAGGCTTTTGTTATAAGCGGTGCTGCCCGATGGAGTGGAAACGACGATGCCATCGCCCCGGAACATTTCAAAGAGTTCGTCATTGATATCGATTTGGGCTACCAAAGTATTGTCCACGCCTTTAAGGGTGAATTCATTCAGCGCATAATGTGTTGAAATGCCTTCGGTCGTGTCCAGTTCAATCTGCGCGATGGGATACCGTACGATCTTCGGTTCATCTTCGGCCATCATGCGAACCAGTTCATCGAGCTCATCAGCCTTCCAATCGGCAAAAAAACCGAGATGACCCGTATGAACGCCGATAAATGCGACGCTGGCGACCCGGTCGGAATAGGAATGAAAGGCCTGAAGCAGCGTTCCGTCACCGCCGATGGAAATGACGATATCCGGTTTTTCCTCATTCCGCGTAAATCCTTTTTCCGCTGCCTTGATGTGAAAATGCTGTGCCAGCTCCTGGGACAGTTTATCGCCTCGATCGACCACTGCGTAGTTCAAAGAAACAAGCTCCTTCCAAAACGGTAGATAGTTCGATCATATCGGAAAACGCCCTTGAATACAATGTCAACCGATGGGACCCAGGCTGTTCCAGAGCAGATAAACAAGCGCCATGGCAAGGATGCCGTGAACCAAGCGCGCGATCAGAAATGGGATATACCGCAGATTCGTCCGGCTGAGCAGACTGGCAACCTGCGCATGTACGGATAATCCGCCCCAGGAAAGAATGAATGCCGCAATCGCAGCCTGATGGACAAGTGAGGTTCCTGCCGCGGAGCCTGAGGCTTGCGCCCCAAGGGTCACTTCGAACAATCCGTTAATCACGGCATTGGCAAGGGACAGCGGCAGGCCGAACAGATTCATGATTCCGCCGAGTATATATGTGAGCACGCCGATCGCTCCTCCGCTTGTCAGCAGCTCCATAATAACGGAGAAGACGACCACAAGGCCGCCGACGACGATCATCAGCCTTAGGGCCGCTTGTACCGCATCCTGAAGCAGCCTGCCAATGGGCCTTCCGTCCAGCAGCCGTGCCTCATGCATGGCCTTAACCGCCTCGACAAGGCGTGACTTGCGCCTCCCTGCGGGGGGAGCGGCTTGCGTATGTGCCGATGATTCATATTTCCGGTCATGGAAGCGCATCATAAGACCTATGAGCAATCCGCCGCCATAGTGGGAAACCGCAAGCAGCGGGGCGAGAGCCACATTATGAAAGAAGCCGACCGATACTGCGCCAATCAAAAAAATCGGGTCCGAGGTAGTGGTGAAGGCTACAAGCCGCTCCCCTTCAGCGCGGTTGACAAGGCGCTGTTCCCACAGCTGGGCAGTCAATCTGGCCCCGACGGGATATCCGGAAGCGTAGCCCATTGTCACGACGAAGCCGCCGATGCCCGGCAGCCGGAACAGCGGACGCATCAAGGGATCCAGCAGCTTGCCGAAGAAATGGACGATTCCGAAACCCAGAAGCAGCTCGGATATAACAAAGAAGGGGAAAAGCGCCGGAAACAGCACCTGCCACCAGATGGAAAGTCCGCGAATGGAGGCTTCCAGCGAAGCGGCGGGAAAAACGGCAAGAAGCAAAACAAAAAGCATGGCGGACCAGGCCGGGATAACAGCCGGGCGGATCAAATACCGGACAATATGCACAAAGTCCCCCTCCAATCGATCTAATAAAAGGCCTACTAATCGATATATGAGCGGAATGGGACAATCATCACAATTGTGGGTAATATATATATAAAGTCGGATACTTTGTTGACAGTTTTCTGTAAAAATAAATTAAAGAAAACGCTTGCAATCCAGGTATTATTTTCGACATGTTTATGGTACACTAGAAGTATATCGAACGCTTGGGGTGATGACTTTATGAGTTTTATTGCCGGCATCCTCGTGTGCGCATTCGTTTACGTAATCCGTGAGTCATTGATGGCTCCCGGTGAAGAGGATTATGAGAGCTGACCTTCGTTGCTTATTTGTACTATCCAATGACCGAATGCCCTCCTTTAGAAGGGCATTTTTTTTGTTTGACCACCTAAGACTTAAGGCGTAAAAAAATAACTTGTCAACTATTACCAAAGACCTACAAAATGGAGATGCATATGACGATGAATAACTATAGAACTATTTATGAGGCTGTTGGCGGATTTGAAGGCATAACGCGAATTGTCGAGGCCTTTTATCCCAGAGTGCAAAAGCATCCCTTATTGGCCCCGCTTTTCCCGGAGGACATTTTTCCCGTTATGGAGAAGCAAGCATTGTTTTTATCCCAATTTTTTGGCGGACCGGCGCTTTATTCCGATCAATACGGCCATCCCATGATGCGTGCAAGGCATATGCCGTTTCCGATTACGCCGGAACGCGCCGAAGCTTGGCTGTCCTGCATGCGCGGAGCGCTGGAAGAGAACGGCTTGCCGGCAGAGCTTCAGGAAATCGTACTTGAGCGGCTGTCCGGCCCTGCCCATCATTTTGTGAACACGAATGAGACGAACGAACAGGAGACGTGATTGCATGGAGCCGCTCTATTTAACCTCGGTCACTTGCATTTGTTGTGAAGCGGACTATCAGAGCTCGCGTGTTAGACCAAGCTTCAAGAAGGCTTCATCGCGTGACAGCGATTTTTGTGCGCATTTCAAGAGTGAAATCAATCCTGATTATTATGTGGTTCGGGTATGTCCCAAATGCGGCTTCGCCTCCACTGAGAATAGTGCTGAACAGCTGAGCGATGCACAGAAGAAGCTTTATTACGACAGGATTGGAATGCATTGGGTGGTGCGTGACTACGGCGGGAGCCGGACCCGGGACCAGGCACTCGAATGCTACAAGTTCGCTTTGATATGCGCCCAGGTGATTGGTGACAAGGAACGCGTTATCGCAGGCATCCTGCACCATATCGCATGGATTTACCGGTATAAGGAGCAGACGGAGCAGGAGCTTCGCTTTCTGCGGTTTGCACTCGGTGCTTATGTCCGCGTCTATGAGACGGAAGGCGTCGACTTGAATAATGCCAAGCTGATGTTTCTGATCGGCGAGCTGCACCGGCGATTAGGTGAGCCAATCGACGCTGTGCGCTGGTTCTCGCGCGTGGTGAACGACAAGAAAATTACGGATGGTTCGATGATCCGCGCCTCCCGCGAGCAATGGCAGCTGCTGCGCTTGGAGAATGCCGGAAATACGGATTTTATTGATGGTGTGCAGGCCAAGATTAACGCATAAGCAATGGTCTTTGAAGGAATATGCAAAAGAAGCCGTCCGGTTATGGGCGGCTTCTTTGTCATGGAGTGAAAATGGTATGGAAGAACAGGCCTGAAACAAGTCACCTAAGCTTGGTATCCGTTAGCAAATAGTCCTGATCCGCGTCAATGACCGTTACGCGGCTGTTGCAGCAGGGGAAAACAAGAAGACGCTTCTTGCCGCTTCGAACATCAGCCAGCTCCCTGGGCCTCATCGGCAGCAGCACGTTATCCCTGCCGCAGAATGGACAGGACGGCACGTAAAGGTCTTTCATGAGAATGTCATAAGGCCAGGTGCGCTCGAAAGGAATCACGAATCGGAGGCTCCTTTGCCGGATTCATCAGATCCGGAATTCTCGGGAGCAGGACTTGCCTTGGCAAGCTCAGCCAGCTTTTGCAATAAAATATGTTTGGGCATATGCATCAGATGCTCAAGCGGAACATTCAACTCTTTGGACAGTTTGATGGCCGTTTCGGCCGAGAGCTGTAACGGTTTGGACATGCAATCAACTCCTCGTATGGCGGCCGGCGCCGGGCAAAGCCCGTCTCACCGCGCGATAACTCAAGCTTAATAACGAATTATTGGCAATAGGGGTCAAGCTTTCGTTATAATTCAGTTATACACCGATGACGTGGAAATCGCAACGCGAGAGCAAAAGATAGGGCAATTATCAGTTTGGAGGAGGAATGCGGCAATGGAGCAAGGGTATCCACAAAGTTGGAATCTGGACGTTCTGTACGAAGGAGGCTCAAAGTCGGAGGATTTCGCAGCGGAATTAAAAGGCATCGAGTCGGATATTGAGGCGCTGGCTGCAGGGCTGCAATCGTCTGCAGCCGGGGGACAAGGCGAGCCCGCATCGACTGCTTCCCTGGGGCAGCTTTCGGATTGGACGCAGCGCATTCAGTCCATCCTGCTCAGACTCCGCCAGTCGGAATCTTTCGTTTCCTGCCTAATGGCGCAGCAGGTGAAGGACACGGCGGCAAGCGGACTTAGCGACCGGGTGAAAACACTGACCTCCAAATTCAATGCAGCACTCACCGATTATGACGAGCAGCTGCGATTGACAGATGAGGCCAAGTGGCAGAGCTGGCTGAAACAAGAGGATATAAGCCCACTTGCCTTTACCTTGAATGAGCGCCGCAGCGCGGCAAAAGAGAAGCTTCCGCCGAGTCTGGAAGCGCTGGCCGGAGAGCTTGCGGTTGACGGTTATCACGGATGGGGTGATTTCTATAACACGATCGTATCCCGCGCCCGTTTTGAAGCCGTGGAGAAGGATGGGACAGTGAAATCCCTCTCGGCAGGACAAATGCACAACCGTCTCTCCAGCGGGGACAGAGCGATACGCGAGGCTTCCTTCGCCGAATGGGAACGAGTATGGGGAGAACAGGCTGAGCTGAGCGCGGAGACGCTTAACCGGATCGCCGGATTCCGGCTCAAGCTGTATGGCAGACGTGGCTGGGATTCGGTGCTTAAGGAGCCCTTGTCCATGAACCGGATGAGCGAGAAGACTCTGGACGCCATGTGGGCAGCCGTTAATGAAGGCAAGCCCGAGCTTGTCCGCTACCTGGAGCGCAAAGCGGAGCTGCTTGGCGTTGCCAAGCTTGACTGGCATGATGTCGACGCGCCGATCGGATCCGCCACACGGACGGTTCCCTACGATGAAGGAGCGGCGTTCATTCTGGAGCAGTTCCGCGCGTTCAGTCCGGATTTGTCCGATTTCTCGGAGATGGCCTTCCGTGACGGCTGGATCGAAGCGGAGGATCGTCCGGGCAAGCGGCCCGGCGGTTTCTGTACGGCCTTTCCGAAAAGCGAACAGACCCGGATCTTTATGACGTATTCCGGCACGGCATCCAATATTTCCACGCTTGCCCATGAGCTGGGCCATGCCTATCACCAGCATGTGATGAATGATATGCCTCCCTTTGCCCAGGAATATGCTATGAATGTGGCGGAGACAGCATCCACCTTTGCCGAGCTGATCGTGTCCGATTCGGCCATGCAGGCGGCTGAGGACCCCGAAGAGAAGCTGGCTCTGCTGGAGGATAAGCTTCAACGGTCGACGGCATTTTTTATGAATATTCATGCCCGCTTCCTATTCGAGACCCGCTTTTACCAGTTGCGCAAAGAGGGAATGGTTGATCATGAGCAGCTCTGCAAACTGATGGAGGAAGCGCAGCGCGAAGCCTACAGCGGCATTCTCGGCGAGGCTCATCCGCATTTCTGGGCATCCAAGCTGCACTTTTATTTGACGGATGTGCCTTTTTACAATTTTCCTTATACCTTCGGTTATCTGTTCAGCAGCGGTATTTATGCGCAAGCCAGGCAGGAGGGACCTGCATTTGCCGGACGTTATGTGGCATTGCTTAGGGATACGGGCCTGATGACGGTGGAGGAGCTTGCGCAGAAGCATTTGGGCGTACGCCTCGATGAGCCGGAATTCTGGCGCGCGGCGGTTGCCCTGACCACAGAGGATGTACGGACCTTTTTGGAACTGACGGAAGATATAAAGAATAAATAGGCTGTTTTCCTGCGGCTGTGGTTGTATTCTCTTCCCATGAATGAATATTGGCGGATTATGGAAAGACTTATAAAGATGTGGCGGTGCGGCATACACTGCTGCGCCGCCGAGCCGATACTCAAAGGAGATAAGCCGTATGGAACGCACATTTGTTATGGTTAAGCCGGATGGGGTAAGACGGGGATTAGTCGGTCCGATCCTTACACGTTTTGAGCAAAAGGGCTTTAAGCTCCAGGATATGAAGCTGATGATGATTGACCGCGAACTGGCGGAGCAGCATTACGGGGAGCACCGCGAGAGACCCTTTTTCGGGGAGCTGGTCAGCTTTCTGACATCGGGAAAGGTATGTGCGATGGTGTGGGAAGGACCGAATGCAATAGCGGGCGCCCGTCTTCTCATCGGCCAGACCAATCCGGCAAACGCCGCCCCAGGAACGATACGAGGGGATTTTGCGCTAGAGGTTTCAGAAAATATTATTCATGGCTCGGACTCCGCTGAAAGTGCCGGCCGGGAAATCGCTTTGTTTTTCGGAGACGCAGAGGAGCCAGATATTCCAAGATTTAATGTTGATGAGATTGATAGTTATCAGGCGGAAGGCACGGTTCACTAGATAGGTGAAGCTTCCATAATCCGAACCCCGGGTCAAATTCATCTTGTGAATTTGGGGGTTGACGATATGCAGGATGTCGTGGTAAATTGTGGTCATTCATAGTTGAGCGATACGGAAGCACCGTAATTGCGCAGTTTATCTGCGTTGTTATGGTGCTTTTTTGTGTTTTTCAGACTCTTTATCAGGCAAAGCAGGGAGGGGAGACACAGCGTGAACAAACGAAGTTTGATCGTGGCCGTCAAGGAATCGGGCTATATCGAGCGCTTAGCTGAATATATCCGTCATTCCCCGTTCGGAGAGGAATGGCAGCTGACAGCTTTTACAAATCCGGCTGCTCTGCGGCATTTTATTCGCGGGGGCTATGCTGTGGATCTGATTGCAGCCCAGCCATCCATTATTGAAGAGATGGGCGAGCCGCCAATTGGCGTACCGGTTGCAGCGCTTATCGACCAAAGAGGGCAATATCCGCAAGGTACGGAGGTGCTGCAATACCAGCCTCTGCCGCAGCTGCTGCAGGCTATGTCCGCTGTCCATGCCGCAGCAGGCATGCATACGGGAGTTCGGCATGGGGGAGCGAATGCGCCTGTGATTGCCGTTTATTCGGCGGCCGGAGGAGTGGGCAAGACGACACTTGCGATTCAACTTGCCCAGCAGGCGGGGGTCCGCGGTGCACGTGTTTTTTATTTGAATCTGGAACAGTGGAATGCGACGTCGCTGTGGCTGGGAGATGACGGTCCGGAGGATTTCTCGCAAATGCTTTACACCCTGCAGGCCCAGCCGGAGCAGTCGTCTCTTCGATTATCGGAGCTGCGCAAACGCCATCCTACGCTCCAGGTGGATTATTTTGCACCGGGCGGAAACGCCGGGGAGCTCCTGTCGCTAAACGGGGATCAGACAAGGCTATTAATCAATATAATCGCCGGTTCCCGGCAATACGATCTGGTCATCGTCGATTTGGACAGCAGATTGGAAGAGCTTCATCATGCGGTGCTTCAGGCTGCAGATCATACCTTATGGCTGATAACCGGGGACGCGGGAGTGCTCCGCAAAACACAGCTTGCCCTGCGCTACGGCGAGCAGAAATGGAGAGATGAGTTTTTGGCTTACAGGCGAAAGTTCAAATTTGTTAACGCCCGTTTCTGGAATAATGATTCCATCTGCGAGGAGGCATTGAAGCTCCGTCTGGAGGGGGCGCTGCCTTTTGTGACGGAATGGATGAACGAGCATAAGGGGGCGGATGGCAGCAGCTCACCCCTGTACCGGGGCGCTGTTGAAGCGCTGCTGGTCCGACTGGCTATTTTGGAAAGGGGAGGGGAAGATGCAAGAGGAAATCGTACTGCAGCTAAAAGCTAAGATACGCGGCCAGCTCGACATGGATAATGCGATATCCGATGCGGATTTTATGGGAGTGATTGAACGGACAGTTTTTCAATGGTCCCGCGAGCATCCCTTGACTGCAAGCGAGAAGGTGCAGTTGGTCCGCCGACTGTTCCACGCATTCCGGGGGCTTGATCTGCTTCAGCCGCTGATGGATGACCCGACAGTAACGGAGATTATGATCAACAGCCATGAGGAGATGTTCATAGAGCGTGCCGGCAAGCTGACACGGCTTCCGCAGTCCTTCGAAAGCCGTGAGCGGCTGGAGGATCTGATTCAGGCTGTAGTGGCCGGAGTCAACCGTGTCGTTAATGAGTCTTCTCCCATTGTTGATGCCAGATTGAAGGATGGGTCGCGTGTCCACATTGTGCTTCCGCCTGTTGCCTTGAAGGGGCCGACGATGACGATCCGCAAATTCCCGGAGAAGCCGCTTCACATGAATGATTTGATTGCGCTCGGGGCACTCACGGAAGAAGCTGCGGCTATGCTGCGCAAGCTCGTCGCCGCCAAATACAACATTTTTATCAGCGGGGGAACGGGATCGGGCAAAACCACTTTCCTTAACGCCTTGTCCCAGTTTATTCCCGCCGATGAGCGAATCGTTACAATCGAGGATTCAGCAGAACTCCAAATTGCCTCGATACCCAATCTGGTCTCGCTGGAGACTCGCAATGCCAATACCGAGGGCAAAGGCGAGATCAGCATGCGTGAGCTGATCAAGGCATCGCTGAGGATGCGGCCCAACCGCATCATCATCGGCGAGGTCCGCGGCGGGGAATCCATCGATATGCTGCAGGCGATGAATACCGGACATGATGGGAGCTTATCAACCGGGCATTCCAACAGCGCCCGCGACATGATGGCCAGACTGGAGACGATGGTGCTCAGTGGAGCCGATCTGCCTATTACGGTTATCCGTCAGCAGATCGGCTCGGCCATCGACATTATTGTCCATTTGTCCCGCCTTCGCGACCGTACGCGCCGCGTGACGGAGATCTGTGAAATTACCGGCGTTCAGGATGGGGAAGTATCGCTCCAGTCGCTTTACCGTTTCGAGGAGGAGGGGGAGACAGCCGGACGGGTAATCGGCGCCCTGAAGCCTACCGGCAATCGGCTGAAGCGAAGATGGAAGCTCCAGATGGCAGGTCTTGAGGATGCAATCAGGGAGGAGGTGGGATGAAGCGGAAAATCAGGAAGAACAATGAAGGCTGGTTGGAATGGCTTGGCTGGCCTGTGGATGGTGACTCGGTTCGTGAGGTTCAGAGCAATAACGGTTTGCCGGATTATTCGGTATACCATCTGAGCAGACGCCAGTTCATCCTCGCTGCGGCTGTCGGATGGGCATTAATGTTTGCCGCGGCCTATCTTTTCTACCGCTCTGTAATTCTCGCTCTTATTCTATCTTTGGCCGGCTTGATCGCTCCACGGATCAACCGCAAGAGCCTCCTGGCCAGGAGAAGGGTGAGATTAACTCTTCAGTTCAAAGAGGCGTTGTATTCCGTTACCTCCTCTCTTGCTGCAGGGCGCTCCGTGGAGAACGCATTTGTTACTGCTCTGGATGACCTGAAACTGCTCTACCCGGATCCCGATACCGAGGTGTTGGTCGAATTTGAAATTATCCGAACCCGCATGGTCTACGGAGAGCCTCTTGAGCATGCACTGGAAGACTTGAGTCAAAGGGCTGGAATCGATGATATCGCCCAGTTTGTCGATGTGTTCGCAACCTGCAAGCGTTCGGGCGGAGATTTGGTTGAAGTGATCCGCAGGACATCGCAAACCATTGGAGAGAAGTTGGATATTCAACAGGATATTACGGTTATGCTTGCACAGAAACGTTATGAATCCCGGATTATGATGGCTGTTCCATTCGTATTCCTGGCGTTCCTTGGATTCAGTGCTCCCGATTATATGGAACCTCTGTATAAAGGAATCGGCTATGTGCTGCTGACGGTTTCTCTTCTGTTATTGCTTCTGTGCTACTGGATTATGACTAAAATTATGGATATCCGGATGTAAGGAGAAAGGCGGGAAAAACATGAGCCTGCTGCTTGGAGCGGCTTTGACCTTCGTGTGGGCCTGGGCCTTCATTATGGCGGGGAAAAAAGACAAGCATTACGCGGCCTCATTGACCGGCCAATCGTCGTTGGATACGCAGAATAATCGAAAAATAGTGATCAAGCCGTTTTATTTTCTGCTGGACAGGTCCGGCATTTGGGATCGCATACAGACAATGCTGGCAGGTTTGCATGGAAAACTGCTTATACTGGGCGGAACAAGCTGGACAATCGAGTCGACAAGGCTGTTTGTTGCTTTTTCGGCAGGAATCGGCTACCTGGCCATTGTCGCAAGCTGCTGGCTCAGCTTGCTCAGCGGGGAGAACACCCTGCTGCTTGTCGGGGGGGTGCTTGGCATCGGGATTCCGGCAGCAAGATGGAGGGACACGGGGAAGAAAGTTGAGCGGCGCAAGCAGGAGATCCTGCTGATGCTTCCTGAAGTGCTGAGCAAGCTTATGCTGTTGCTGGGAGCGGGAGAAACGGTTCAGCGGGCGCTTCTGCGATGCACTCTGCGGATGGATGGCAAGCAGTCCAGCGTGTTGCTCGAAGAGCTCCGCCGGGCCAATGAAGGCATCCGCAATGGCGAATCCTTCGCATCCGCGATGGAAGCCTTCAGCAGACGCTGCGCGGTGCAGGAGGTATCGTTGTTCACCACAACGCTGCTGCTCAATTACCGCCGCGGTGGAGACAAGCTTTCTCTATCGCTCAAGGAGCTGTCATATACCTTATGGGACAAGCGCAAGGCCGTTGCCAGATCCATGGGCGAAGAGGCATCCTCGAAGCTGGTTTTTCCTCTTGTAGGAATATTCCTTATTCTAATGGTGCTCGTTGCCTCTCCGGCTATTATGCTGATGGGTGGGTAGAGTCTGCCGATACGGCGCTTGCGTTTAATGACAGGCAAACACATAAATTCATTATGAGTGCGGATATCCGCAGCGACAAAAAGGAGAGCTTGAATATGGAAAAACAAATGAACGGTCTTCGTAAATTTTGGAGTGACGATGACGGTATCGGCACACTTGAAATCGTGCTTATTATTGCTGTAATTATTATTCTGGCGCTTTTATTCAAGGATTGGATTATCGGCTTGCTGCAGAATCTCATGGGCGAAGCGGATAACAAAGCCAACGAAATTTTTAATGAATAGCCGGCTTCAGCGTTGGCTTAAAGGGGAGGAGGGGAGTTTCACTTTGGAGTCCTCCATGGTGCTTCCGGCTATCTTTTTCGCTCTCCTCACTCTCATAATGCTGAGCATGTATATGTACCAGAAGGTCGTTCTTTATGATGCCGCTTCGGTCTCTGCGGAGCGGGCCGCATTCCGTTGGGATAACAGCTACCGTGACCCGCTGAGCGGCATGGGGCAGACAGGGCAGTATGATGGTCTCTATTGGCGGATGTCCGATAATGGCGCACTGCAATCGCTCTTCGGTTTTGGCGGGAGCAGCGGGAGCGGTGAATATGTTGTGGCTATAGGTGGCGATGTCGTCAGCGGTCAGGATGAAAGTGTGGATGAGACTCCCTCCGCACTTCCGGCAGCTAAAATGGGCAAGATCGCACAGCGGATTCCGAAGCCCTTCGAAGGCGAAATGAGCTACTCCTACGGACCGCTCCAGAAACGAATCGGAGTCAAGCTGCGGCAGCCTTTGTCCATTGGGCCTTTGGAAGCCATGCTGGGGCATTCCGAGCCCAGAGCCGTCAGCGAAGCTGGTGTTGTTGACCCTGTAGAGCTGATTCGGAACATCGATCTGGTGAGGTATTATACAGCAAAATTCGGAAATGCGCCTGACGCCGAATCCAAGCGAAAGCAAGCCGCGAAGGTGCTTGAGAAACGTTCCCTGATGAAAAAGTAGAAGGCAGCCGATTTGGAAAAAGCTGCGAATGGAGGTGATGATCGTCAGAGGATATAAGCATCAGCAAGGCCAGCACCGGAGAGGATTTATAGATAGCGAGGACGGTGCAGTTTCGATTTATCTTATCATTGCCACTACAGGCATTCTGCTGCTGACATCACTGCTTATTGATTATGCGCGGATCGCCGCGTTTCAGAAGCAGCTGGAGGTTGCGGCACAATCCGGTGTCCGCTCGGCGCTGTCCGCTTATGATGGCCCGTTGTATGAGAAGTATGGCTTGTTTGGCGCCGGCGGAACGGACCGGAATGAAATATTCCAGCATGTCACGCAGAACAACTGGTTGGGTGATCATAATGCTTTTCAAATGCTGCGTATACAATCAGAGAACTCACATGTGAACAGCTATGAGGTTCTTGGTACGCATGAGGTTTTTAAGCGGCAGGTGCTGGAAGAGATGAAATATAAAGCGCCAATTGATTTTACACTTGAAGTGGTCTCCAAATTCGCTCCTTTGGCCGGGGCGATGAAGGAAGCTGCGGCTTCCGTTGAGGTGCTCGAAGAAGTCCGCAAGCTGTATGACGAGCGGGAAAAGCATCTGCGGGAAGCATTGGAGCTTCAGCGGAAATCGGCCCAATCTGCGGAAGAGGGGATTGCTGCTTTCTTTCCGGCGGGCGGTTCTGGCTCATCAGGGGGAACGGCTGCAAATATTATATCCGGTTATAGCTCATATCTCGGCTGGATTGCCCATGATTCTGCACTCCCCGAAGGGGAGAGACCCAAGTATGCGATGGAAATAAGCTCTTATGCATATTCTGCGAGAACTGTCTCCAATGAATTAATAGAAGCAAGCCATAAAGCGTTGGCGCGGCATCGGGAGCTTGAGCTGAAAGCTTCGCAGGAATTGGAGGAAGCCCGGCGCTGCAATAATGAGATGAGGACGGTTATTCAACAGCTGCAGGAAAATCAGGACAGCAGCGGTTATGACCGGATAGACGGCGAGCAAACGGATGATCAGCCGGCGTCTGATGCTTCGGCGAATATTTCGCAGCTGCAGCAGATTGGACAGGTCTCCGAGGATATGCTTCTCTCCGATGATTGGTTTACTGCATACAAGGGGGAATTATCCGCACAGACGGCGGGTTTTGCTGCATTTGATGACGGGACAGCGGAATTTCAAAGCGCTGTATCGATGGCCCTCTCAAACCCGGGTTCAAGCTCATTAATGTCTGCCAGCGCGGGTGGACTGCAAAATGAATTCAATCATTATGCGGCCAACTATATTAGGCCGGCTGTAATTATCAGCGCCAGGGCCAACGAGATGAATGACCGCCAGTCATCAGACGAACAGCGGAAGCAGAAGGAAGAACAGGCCAAATCCAAGTGGAGCGAGGTTCGCGGCTGGATGAGTGGGATGAGCGCTTCCGCAAGTTCGGAAGATCAGAAAGCTTTCGATGAAGTCAAACAGCGTTTCGAAGCCAATCTTCTATTTAATGACCTGGCTGGAGGCAATGAGCTGCCGGAGGCTGAACAGCTTGATCCTTATGATGCTGCGGCATCCTCCATGGACGGCATGGGTTCGATATTCTCGGGGATGGCCGACATGCTGGCAGGCATTCGCGATCCCTTGTATATGAACGAATATATCGTTCACCGTTTCCAAGCTTATGATCCGAAGCATTTTGAGTCTATTATGACAAGCGGAGGCGGAAGCGAATTTGCAGATTCCCTGAGCCTGGACAATCAGGAGGTGGAATATATATTGTACGGGTTTCACGATCCTGCTGCCAATATTGCCGCTGCTTACGGTGAAATATTTGCTTTTCGGCTTGCAATCCGGACCATGGAGGGCCTGGTCGAAAGCAGAGGCTTGGGGCATCCCCTGCTTGTGTTTGCCGGGGCTTTACTCTATGGCTTGGAGAAATCCATCGGGGATATGATGATGCTCGCCAAAGAAGGGAAGACCCCCTTGTCCAAATATGTTTCCACGGATTTAACCTATCCTGATTATTTGCGGGTATTTCTGCTGCTGCATGGGAGCAGTGACAAGCGGACGGCGCGGACGATCGCAGTTATCGAGCAGAATACAGGAATGACGCTGTCCGGAACCTCAACGGGCGTATCCGGTGAGCTGACCGCTTCGGTTAATCTGTGGTTTTTGCCGGGGCTGCTGAAAAGCTTTACGGCATCCGGTATTTTGAATGGAAAGGTGAAGGGCAGCCGCTATGAAGCGACAAAAACGATCGGCTGGTCGTACCAGTAGACATCAGGGCGAATCGGGAAGCATTGCGCTTGAAGCAGCGCTCGTTATGCCGATTGTGCTTATGGTCATTATTTTCTTCATTTGTCTGATCCGTTTATGTTCGGTGCAGATGGCTCTTCATGGTGCGGCATCGCAGACGGTCCGGCAGGCGGCTGCCAATATCCGTCCGGTTGAGCTAGCTTCCCATTATCTCTCGGAGCAACTGCCTTCATCCGAACCTTCTTCACCGTCTGTATTACAGCCGCCTCTTCCAGGTATACCCTTTGTTGCTGAAAAGCTGGAGGGCTGGCTTCCTGCCCCTGCCGGTTTGTTGATGACAGCGATGTTGACGGGAGATTGGAAGCCTGTGCAGGATGCCGCAACGACCGAACTGGCACGTGCAGTAATAGAACCGATGCTGCGGCAAGAGGCGGATCAGTCGATTCTTGAGCCGGACCAGCTTAAGCTGAGCCTCCTTTCACTACCGGATCTGGAAGATCGCGCAGAACCTTATCTTCGGATCGAAGCAGAATATACATTCAAGCTCGGTTTTCCATTCACCCAAAAAACGATTGTTCTTAAGGATCAGGCTGAGGAGCGTGTATGGGTCAGCGATGCTGTTCAGGCTCCGCGTGGAGACGCAGAGGGTGGGGAGACAGCTGAGGCTTTGATCCAGATTGTGTCCATTGAACCTGATCCTCTCAGACCAGGGCGTCAGGCGAGCCTGGTTGTTCAGACAGATCCCGGGCGGACGCTTGATCTGGTTATCGATTATAAGAGCGGGCGGAGCCAGGCAAAGCATCTGGGGGCAGCCACGGCGGATGGTGAAGGTAAAGTGGTCTGGCAGTGGCTGGTTTCGGGCAATACAACGCCTGGCGTGTGGGAGCTGACGGTTACGGCTGATGACGGTACGAAGGTTACCAGACATTTTGTGGTACAGAAGAGAACGGGGTAACCATTCCCCTACAGAGGGGGAATTGCCGTTATGGAATCATGGATTTCCGGCGCTGCCGCTGCGCTGCTGCTGTTAGCAGCCTTCATTAGTGATATGAGGGCAATGCGAATTCCAAATGTGCTTACGGCATCTTTTTTTGTTGCTGGCTGCTGTTATCATCTGTTCGCCGGCGGCATCAATGGCGGTTATTATTCACTGCTGGGTGCTTTGGCGGGTTTCCTGCCGCTGCTCGCCATATATGTGCTCAAGGGAATTGGAGCCGGAGATGTAAAGCTATTCGGAGCGCTTGGCGCATGGATTGGCGCTGCGGCGGTTGTTCAGGTCATGATGTACGCCATCTTGTATGCTGGTGCAGCTGGTGCAGTGTTATTATTCTTTCACAGCAAACTCGGAAGACGTATGAAAGCATGGCTGTATTCCCTGCTTGTTCCGAACGTATGGAGCAAGCGGGAGTCGTTCAAGGAATTGGCTGCGGAGGGTTTGCGTTTTCCATTTATGCTGGCGGTTGCTCCCGGGGCTTTGACCTTCTGGTTAATCATTGGTTTGTAGAGGGAGGAGGAATGCAGGATGGGATTAGAAGCTTTTCGCATCGATTTTTCGATGAATCGCGGCCACGAAATGATTGTTGACCGGGAATCGGGCATAACCCGCGAGATGTTGGATGAGATTGAAATTCATATGCTGCAGGCGCAAAAAATCCCTAAGCTGCTTGATGTGGAATGGATTGATATCGACGGGAGAGTCAGCTTTCGCTATCCGTTGAATGGAAAACGAATGCTCTTGCATAAGCTGCAATCGCATACGCTAACGATGGGGGATTTCTACTTGCTGCTGCTGGCGATCGTGGAGGCCATCGATGATTGCCAGCATTATATGCTCAGGCCTGCCGGATTTATGCTGCATGAGCAGTATCTCTTTGTGGGTGAGCGCTGGCAGGATATTGGCCTCGCTTATATCCCGCTGAGCGCGGAAGGGGTTCTTCCCTCAGCGGGTGAAGCTATGCTTGCGATGGCTGTGCGCTGGATCGCGCATATCGATCATCCGGATGGAATCGGGCTGCAGCGGGTATTCCAACATTTGAAGGGTGAGTATGTTTCCTGGGGAGCATTAAGGCAAACCTTGCTGACCTTGGTACAGGATCATCACCTTGGTATCCGGGACAGAGTACCTGTACCTCCTCATGCCGAACCGATTCAATATAATAAGGGCAGGGTTATTCCCGGACAGCCGAACAGCCTGCTGCAGCCTGTTCCCAATGAGCCTGGCTTAACGGTGCAGGAAGAGACGATATCGCGAAGCAGGGCTGAATTTCTGGCACCGAAGGTCGAAGCAGCTGCAGGAAAAAGAGCCGGAGACGGGAGATTTACAGCAATTCCAGAGGGAGGAGAGCTGCCATTCTTGCAGCTTGACGATGAAGAGGCGAGGGATGAAGCGGACGCCGGCTCTTCGAGACAGAAATGGATCCTGGGCTGCCTGTTTATTCTGGCTGCCGCCTTGATATGGCGTTATCTGTATATGGCTTCGCCTACACGAACCAGTCTGTTGATCAGCTTGGGACTCACTTTAATGGTGGGAGCTGGAATGCTGTTCTATAAACGGAAAGTAGGCGTTAGTGCGGATTCTGATCTTGAGGGGGAGAGCGTGGGCAAATGGTCCGACGATGAAGAGGGGTTTGTACCGGATTCAGCGTTATTAAATCGGGGCAGCGTTACGATGAATCGTGAGCTTCCGGCCGTGATGAGCTCCTGGTCAACCCGTCTGTCAGGTCTCAAAGCGCAGGCATTCGCACAGGGTCGCCCCCCTGTTCCTCCCGGACCATCCATGGCAGTCCCGGATGGCTATGCAGATGCACCCGCAATGATTCATTCACCACAAGGATTTGATTATGATCGCGCAAATCAACAATCTATTAACGAGTCGGATGCAGGACGGGGAAAGGCAGCCCCATCATCTTCATTTACTGTTCCCTCCCAGGAAGGGTCCGGTCCCACACAAAATATGGAGGTTCAACAGGATATAACCGTGCTGCTAGGGGGTGACGCTGCCGCAGCCCAGGAGCGACAGCTGGTTGTTCCATGGCTGGAAAGAGACGCGGATGGCAAGATGGACAAGGTGTCCATGGTGGCCGAGCGCTTTGTCATTGGCCGTTCAGCCGAAGCAGCGCATTATGTGGATACTTCATCAGGAATTTCCCGCTCGCATGTGGAGCTGATGGCAGCAGGTGAAGCATGGACAGTCCAGGACGTCGGCTCGAGGAATGGAAGCACGCTGAACGGAGACAGCATGATTCCATATAAAGTTTACCGGCTCCAACATGGCGATATCTTACAGCTTGCAGGCGACAAAGGCCCGAAATATAAATTTCGGGCCGAATAATCCGTTATGCTGTTCGATAACAGGTTTATACTTTAATCTACTTATCCATTATGCACAGCGATATTCTCCATTACGCTTTTTATGGTGGGATAATGAAATTCAAAACCATTATTCAACGCTTTGCCCGGGACAGCCCGCTGCCCCTCCAGAAGCAGCGTCGACAGCTCGCCGAACATTAATTTCATCATGAAGCCGGGGACCGGGAACCAATGCGGCTTGTGGAAAGCAGCCCCCAGTGCACGGCCGAACCGGTCATTGGTTACAGGCTCGGGAGCGCTCGCGTTAATGGGACCTTCGATTTGGCTGTTATCGATGCAGAATAAAAGGAGTCGAACCATATCCTCAATATGTATCCAGGACAGCCACTGCTTTCCGCTGCCGATTTTACCTCCGGCAAACAGGCGGTAAGGCATCAGCATTTTAGGGAAAGCACCATCGTCGCCGGCGAGCACTACCCCTACTCTTACCTTGACCAGACGGGAGACATGGATGCGGTCTGCTGCGGCTTCCCACTTCTGCGAAACGGCCGAGAGAAAGTCGTTTACGTTGATTGGGCTCTCTTCATCGAATATTTTATCTGTTGAAGTGCCATATATCGATATACCGGATGCATTGACGACAACATCGGGCTTTTGCTGCAGAGAAGCAACCAGCTTCTCGATTTGCTCAGCAGCATCGAGGCGGGATTGAAGAATTCGGACCTTGGCCGATTCGGTCCATTTCTGATTTATGGATTCGCCTGCCAAATTCACAATCGCGTCAATACCCTCAAGAATCACTGGGGATTTAGCGAGATCCTCCCACGTTATCTGCTTCAATCCCGTTCGTTCATGCCGTAAGGAGCTTGTTCGGGAGACGATGGTTACTTCATCCCCGCGGTTAAGCAATGCATCGACAAGCCTGCCGCCAACAAAACCGGTCCCGCCGGTCACCGCAACCTTCATCCCATGCGCCCCCATTTTCATATGCACAATTTATGATGAGTATGGTTTGATTTATCGTCCTGTTCTGTTATCCCCTGAAGGTTGCAGTTATTTTTGCTTGATGCTTTTCAGCCAATATTGCTTGACCTTTTCTCCATCCACATCTGTATCCTTCTCGATGTATTCATAAGTAACATTGGAATTATCGCTTAGGCTGGTGAGCTGCTTGGACACTTCATCATCCACTTGAAAGACAGTCGCCGTATCATTCATCTTGATTTCCACGGAATGGGTGTCCACTTCACCGACATACTCTCCCTCCCCCTTCAACACGGTATCCTGGGCAGGGTCTGTATTTGCGCTCCCTTCCGTTCCGTTATCAGAGGATTCGGATGAACCGGAATTCGCATTGTCCGGCGCCGAGTTATTTGAACCTGAATCAGGTACAGCCGTACCGGGATCTGTCACGCTTCCATTATTATTCGTGCTTTCACTATTGTCCGTGCCGCTATTGCTGTTTGTACTTCCATTGTTGTTCACATCTGTATTGGCCGGCAGTGAAGTGTTGCCATTGTCCTGCGCATTATTGTTTCCTCCGCTGTTGCAGCCAGCCAAAACGGCAAGAGCGATTGCACAACCGATCAGCCAAAGCGTTCTCTTGTTTTTGCTTCGTTTTATTTGTGTATGGTTCATTGAAGAACACCTCCTGCTATCTTTAACGTATGTATACCCGATTAGGTTTCCTTTCAATCTGGCACATGCCTTGCTGCGGATACAGGTAAAGCCACCTCCGAGGTGGCTTTAAGCTGCGGTTTTACTGGATTATAGGCAGGAAGCGAGGGGCTCCTGTTTATTTGTTAAGCAAGTGCTTGTAAGGAGTATAATCGATCCCCTGTTTCTCCAAAAAGCTGACAAGGCTGCGGTAATCACGTTTGGGCGTGGCGCGGATATAGCCTTCAATGCAATGGCCCTGTGTGACCTCAGACGCTCCGCTTTCTACGGCAACCTGAGCGATTTTTGCGGCAATGGAATGTTTGGCGATATCACGGAAGGCTTTGGGGACAGGCGAAACCAGCCGCTCAAGAAAAGTCTTTGAATCTTCCGGCCACATTTCCCTGCTGCGATCGACCCAATAGTTCTGCCAATCAAGCTTGGATTTGCCGTCACGTTTGGGCAAAACCTTCAAAAATTTACGGAACATAAAGTAACCGCCTATTGACATAAATCCGAGCATGACAAACGCCCAGAAAACGATAAAATACATAAACCAATTCGGCGTGTTGCCCATATCCGATCACCTCTTCATGCTATTATACCCGATGCGCAGCTGCCATTGTAAGCAGAAAGCTCCATTGTGCCTTCGCTGCAGTTGAATTTATTATAATCCACGTCGCGCCCAGGCTGCAACAACAGGATAGGAAGGAAGGATCTGCACGAAATAATCTGCTTATATGCAAAATAAGGCTGAGCGGACAGACTCCTAGATTTATTTTTCTATTCCCTGTAAAATGAGAGGGACAAACATGTTGATAGACGGGCTGCTAGTAATAGAGGCTGTTATAGATGAAGGGAGCGAGTGAATAAATTATGTTGAAAATCGGGTCCCATGTTTCGTTTTCTGACAAAGGGCTGCTGACCGCGGCGCGAGAGGCAATCTCATACGGTTCGAGTTCCTTCATGATCTATACCGGAGCACCGCAAAACACCAGACGCAAGCCAATAGAAGATTTATACATTGAAGAAGGCAGGGCTTTAATGAACGAAGCCGGCATTAACGAGATTGTCGTTCATGCCCCGTATATTATTAACCTGGGTTCTTATAAAGAAGATACGTTCGAGCTGGCTGTCCGTTTTCTGCAGGAGGAGATCCGCCGCACCGACAAGATTGGCGTCCGCAACATCGTGCTGCATCCCGGCGCATACACCGACAAGGATGCGGATTACGGCATTGCCCGAATTGCCGAAGGACTTAATGAGGTGCTTGACGGAACCAAGGAAACAAACGTCAATATCGCACTGGAGACTATGGCCGGCAAAGGAACGGAAATCGGCCGCAGCTTTGAAGAGCTCGCCCGCATCATAGAAAAAGTACATGAGAATGACCGGCTGACAGTCTGCATGGATACTTGTCATATGCATGATGCCGGATATGATCTCATTGGCGATCCGGACGCGGTATTTTCCGAATTTGACCGGATCGTTGGGCTGGACCGGGTTGCCGTTGTTCACGTCAATGACAGCAAAAACGGGCGCGGGGCGGGCAAGGACCGTCATGCTCCTGTCGGAGCGGGGTTCCTCGGCTATGAAGCGATCAACAGAATCGTGCATCATTCGGAGCTGCAAGGGCGGCCTTTCATTCTGGAGACGCCGTGGATCGGCCAGGAAGACAAGACGCAGCGTCCTATGTACGAAGCGGAAATCGCTTTGCTGCGGGGAGACACCAAGGAACGTTTCGGGGAGGAGTTTCTCGGCGACGTTGAGCGTCTGCACCACTTCTTCGGCAAGCAGGATATCGATCACCGGGATTTTGTGCTCCAAACCTGGGATGTGCTGAAAAATGATGCGAAAGCGAAGAAGGCTGATCCGCGGGAGCCGATGGACCGGTTGTATCAGCTTGTAGCCGAGAACCGTATTCTTCCCGAGCTGTCGGAGGAAGCGATCAACCAGCGCATTACGGGATGGTTTGCAGGCAAAGAGCTGCTTGTGAACGCTTAGGGCATAGGCAGTAGTTCTTGCGGCATTAAATATCAAAGGCGATGGAAGGAAGTCTGCAACTTTATGGCAAACACGTATCAACCACAGCAGTTCTCGGACCGTCCCGACAAACGGAACCGGGCAAGAATGCTGATTTCATGTCCGGACCGGTCGGGGATTGTCGCTGCTGTCTCCCAGTTTTTGTACGAGCACGGAGCAAATATCGTTCAATCGGATCAGTATTCCATGGATCCGGGCGGCGGAATGTTTTTTATCCGTTTTGAGTTTGACCTTAATGACCTGGAGCGTGAGCTTCCTGTCCTGCAGGAGGATTTTGCCCGGGTATCCGATCGCTTCGATATGAAATGGTCGATTTTTCGCGCCAGCCGCAAGAAGCGTCTTGCCGTATTTGTGTCCAAGGAAGACCACTGTCTGCTGGAGCTGCTCTGGCAGTGGCAGGCGGGCGATTTGGAAGCTGATATCGCAATGGTTATCAGCAATCACCCCGACATGGGAGAGCTGGTTAAGTCCTTCGGTATTCCCTATCACTACATTCCTGTAAAAGCAGACACGAAGGCGGAAGCTGAGAAACAGCAGCTCGAAGCCGTCGTCGGCAAAGCCGATCTGATCGTATTGGCACGCTATATGCAAATTATTACTCCGAAGTTTATCGAGCAGTTCCCGAACCGGATTATTAACATTCATCACTCCTTCCTGCCGGCATTTGTCGGAGGGAAGCCTTATGCTCAAGCATATCAGCGGGGAGTGAAAATTATCGGGGCTACGGCGCATTATGTAACAGAGGAGCTTGATGGCGGACCGATTATCGAGCAGGACGTGCAGCGGGTCAGCCACCGCGATGATGTCGACAATCTGAAGCGGATCGGCAGGACGATTGAGCGCGTTGTGCTCGCCCGTGCCGTGAAGTGGCATATCGAAGACCGCCTCCTGGTGCATCAGAACAAAACGGTTGTTTTTAATTAACATAAACTTCATGAACATGAAGATCATGACCTGGATGTGAAACGTATCTGATCCGCAGCGGCGGATGGGATACGTTTTTTTTCTTGCCCACAGGACGCCTAATTCAGCAAACAGGAGGATTTGCATGCACAGTATAATTACGAAAAATAACGCAGTACAACCTCGCCCAGTTCGGCTTATTCGGTCAGCAATCCGGAAGATTCGACCGAATGTTTGCCTTGCGATTTGATAAAGGATGGAAATGGGGAAAAGGTAATGGTACAATATTTCAAAGCCAGTGCGCGCAAAAATAGACAGCGCAACACCAGAAAAAACAAGGGTCATCTTGCGTTTATAAGTAAAGTTTTGAAGGTTTATTTATACTTTCTTATAAATGAAGAGAGACTAGGAATGGACATGAGAACAGGAGGAGTTAAAAGCTATGACAGTCACACAGAAATCCATCGACCAGCTTTCTGTCGATACGGTCCGCACCCTCTCCATCGATGCGGTTGAGAAAGCCAATTCCGGCCACCCGGGTATGCCTATGGGTGCTGCACCGATGGGATACCAGCTCTTCGCCAAAAGCATGCATCACAACCCTTCCAATCCAACATGGATTAACCGCGACCGTTTCGTATTATCGGCAGGTCACGGCTCCATGCTTCTTTACAGCCTGCTGCATTTATCCGGTTACGACCTTCCTCTGGAGGAGTTGAAAAACTTCCGTCAATGGGGCTCCAAAACGCCGGGTCATCCGGAGTTCGGCCATACGGCCGGCGTTGACGCAACAACCGGGCCGTTGGGCCAGGGGGTAGCCATGGCAGTAGGTATGGCAATCGCCGAGGCACAGCTGGGCGCCACCTATAACAAGGAAGGCTTTAAAGTAGTTGATCATTTCACATATGCGATATGCGGCGATGGAGATTTGATGGAGGGTGTTTCGAGCGAAGCGGCTTCCCTGGCAGCCCATCTGAAGCTCGGCAAACTCGTTATGCTTTACGATTCCAACGATATCTCGCTTGACGGTGAACTGAACATGTCCTTCTCGGAAAATGTTCATGGACGCTTCGAAGCTTATGGATGGCAGGTGCTGCGCGTTGAAGACGGCAATGACCTGGATGCTCTTGCCAAAGCAGTTGCGGCAGCGCAAGCGGAGAGCGGCAAGCCGACTCTGATTGAAGTGAAAACTGTAATCGGCTACGGCAGCCCGAACAAAGGCGGCAAGGGCGGACATGCCGGACCGCATGGTTCACCTCTCGGCGCCGACGAGACCAAGCTGACGAAGGAGTTTTACGGCTGGAACAATGAGCCGTTCTTCGTGCCTGATGAAGTTCGCGCTCACTTTGCCGAGGTGAAAGCAAACGGCGAGAAAGCCAATGCGGATTGGGACAAGCTGTTCGCTGACTATAAAGCCGCACATGCCGATCTGGCCAAGCAATTTGAAATTGCGATCAGCGGCAAGCTTCCTGCGGGCTGGGATAAGGAGCTCCCTGTCTACACGACAGAGGACAAAGCGATATCCACGCGAGTTGCTTCAGGCAATGCGCTCAATGGATTGGCCAAAGGCGTGCCGAACCTTGTCGGCGGGTCGGCAGATCTGGAGAGCTCGACCATGACGCATCTCAAAGGCTTGCCGGTCTTCAAGGCGGGTGCGTACGATGGCCGGAATATTTACTTCGGTGTTCGTGAGTTTGCGATGGCTGCAGCCATGAACGGGATCAGCCTTCACGGCGGATTGAAAATTTACGGAGGCACATTCTTCGTCTTTACCGATTACCTGCGTCCGGCAATTCGTCTGGCATCCATTATGAAGCAGCCGGTAGTGTATGTTTTGACGCATGACAGTATCGCTGTCGGCGAAGACGGACCCACTCATGAGCCGATCGAGCAGCTTGCATCGATCCGTATTATTCCGGGTTTGACGGTGATCCGCCCTGCCGATGCCAATGAAACCTCCGCAGCCTGGGCTTATGCGCTTGAGAACGGCAGCAAGCCGGTTGCGCTGGTATTGACTCGCCAGAATCTGCCGATCCTTGAGGGTACAATCGCCAATGCCCGCGAAGGAATCGCCAAAGGCGCTTATATCGTATCCGATGCTGCCGGTAAGCCGCAAGCGCAAATTATTGCTACCGGTTCGGAAGTGCAGCTTGCTGTCGCTTCCCAGAAAGCTCTGGCAGAAGAAGGCATCCAGGTTCGTGTTATCAGCATGCCGAGTTGGGATCTGTTCGAACAGCAGCCGCAGGCTTATAAGGATTCCGTATTGCTCCCGGATGTTAAAGCACGTCTGGCTGTTGAAATGGCTTCCCCGTTCGGTTGGGAGCGTTATGTAGGCGACAAGGGCGCCATTCTCGGAATTGATACCTTCGGCGCATCCGCCAAGGGCGACCGTGTCATTGCAGAATATGGCTTCACCGTTGCGAACGTAGTCAGCAAAGTGAAAGAATTGCTGTAGGCTAAAGCGCCGGCAGCACCTTGAATGAGGCGGGGGCGGTCGCATTGCGGCCTTTAGTCCCCGCTTTCTTTCTAAAGAAATGACATATTCGTTTCTACAGAAGTTCGTTCTAACACATTCCACCTATAATAAAAGGAGCTTATACCCACATGTCCCAGTTCGAAAATGTAACCATTTTCAAGAAAGCCAATACCTATTTTGACGGCAAAGTGACCAGCCGTACCGTGCTGTTTGCCGATGGCACGAAAAAAACGCTTGGCATCATGCTGCCGGGGGAATATGAGTTTGGCACAGATGACAAGGAAATTATGGAAATCCTCGCAGGCGAACTGCAGATCCTTCTGCCCGGTGACGAGCAGTGGATCACGATCTCCGGAGAAGGCGAGTTCACGGTTCCTGCGCAATCCAAATTCAAGCTTAAAGTGACAGGCGTTACTGACTACTGCTGCTCTTATATTAAAGAATAACCGTGAAAAAAAGCTGCTCCATGCTCATCCATACGGATAAGCAGAGCAGCCTTTTTTGTAAACGTATGAAAATATAAAACTCCATCATACATCGCTTATATTTCCAAAGAAAAAAACTGGGCTTAACCGCCAAAGGACGGCGGGCAGCCGTTTCTTCTTGAAATGTCAGGGAAAAATGGGCCGCAGGCTCAGTCGGCAATGATGACCTGCTTGCCTATGTAAGCCTCCAGCTGAAGCCGCTGATAGGGCGCGAGGCCTGCCAGCATGCAGCCGTAACGGAACTGGCCGCCGCTCGTTTCGATCCGGATGATGCGTCCGGTAACCGGAGGAAGCTCCGAATCCTTGGGGAAATGGATAACAATAAACATATCCAGCTCAAGCGGGGAAGAAGATGATATTTGAAGGCCGCTGTCGGAGAGATCCCATAGCATGCCTTCAATCAGCTGGCCGGAGAAGGCGCCTTCCTGCTCCCACTGATAAACAGACAGCTTCAATGGAATCTGCAGCTCCACCCGCTCGCTTTTTCGTCTGTCACCAGTATCCGCTCCGCTCCTGCCTGCAGCTTCTGAGGTGGCTGCAAGCTCGTTCCGCAGCTGCTGGTTACCGGAGTGGTTGGTAAGGCGCTTGTCAATCCACTGCTCATAACAGTTGGCCAGGGCCGACAGATCGAGATCGCCAAGCCCCATGGACTCGCCCATCTGGAAGAGGCTTTTGACCGTCTCCAGAACGGGGGTTGGCGTCTTCAAGCCATCAGAGAGAGCTGAAGAAAGACGAAGATCCTTCAGCATCAGGGAAAGGGAGAATTGAACGCTGAAGTCGCGGTCAAGCAGCCGCGGCCCTTTCATCTCGGCCATCCGGCTTGCCGCGCCGCCGGACTGCACGAGTTCAATGAAGGAGGCAGCATCAATGCCGCCGCTTGCCGCAATGGCCATGCCTTCGACCAGTCCGGCAATATTAATGCCGACTACCGTGTTATGGGCAAGCTTGGCAGTTGCTCCGCTGCCGCTTGGTCCCATGGGAATGACTTTACGTCCCATGGCCAGCAGCACATCGTTGATGCGGTGAGTCACTTCGATGTCGCCGCCGACCATAAATACAAGCGAGCCGTCCTCGGCGGACGGTTTGCTCCCTGTGACGGGCGCATCCAGGAAGTCGGCGTACCGCTGCGCGGAGTCGGCAGCCAGCTGCCTTGCCAAAGCAGGCGAAATCGTGCTGCTGTCGACGATAATCGTGCCGGGCATAATGCTGCTGAGCAGGCCGTTTTCACCATAGTAGATTTCACGAATGGCCTCGTCGTTGCTGATCATCGTAATGATCAGCTCTGAGCTGCGGGCGAGGGCAGCCGGTGAAGCGGCTTCTTCGCCGCCAAGCTCGAGGAGCTTGTCCACTTTGCCCGGCGTACGGTTGTAAAGTGTAACGTGATAACCCTTGCGAAGCAAGTTTGCCGCCATCGGCGCACCCATAACACCAAGGCCAACAAAACCGATTTTATTCATTCATTTTCATCTCCTTGTCAGGTCAATCATGATCTTCTCATTTTATCATAAACAGGCCAGGAGAAGAATTGCACAACCTTCGGGAACAACCGCCGTATAAGTGGTTTTCGCCTTCAATTAACGCCTGTGTCCTGTCTGCCCGGATCACCGGGAGCTGCTGGAGGACGGCCGGAGCTGTCTCCTCTTGCCTTGTTTTTGCCTGTGAAATCCATTATTCTAATGCTATCGTAGGACATGCTTACGAGGTGCTTTTTCTTCCTGGCAGGCAGGAAGATATCCATGAACGTATCGCTAAAAACTTAGGAGGTTTCACCCATGAGTAAAGCAGTGAAATTTGATTACAGCAAGGCGCTTGCTTTTATTGGTCAGCACGAGATCGACAATTTAACCCAACAGGTACGGGCGGCGCATGACCAGCTGCATAACGGAACGGGCGCGGGCTCCGATTACCTGGGATGGATTGATCTTCCGAACAATTATGATAAAGAAGAGTTTGCGCGCATTCAGAAGGCGGCAGCGAAAATCCAGTCCGATTCCGAAGTGCTGATTGTCATCGGCATAGGCGGATCATACCTGGGCGCTCGCGCGGCTATCGAAATGCTGTCGCATTCCTTTTATAACTTACTGCCGCAAGGACAGCGCAAAACGCCGCAAATCCTGTTCGCCGGCAACAATATCAGCTCTACATATCTGACCCATCTGCAGCAGCTGCTCGAAGGCCGCGACTGGTCGGTCAACGTGATCTCCAAATCCGGCACAACGACAGAACCGGCCATTGCCTTCCGGATTTTCCGCGAAGCGCTGGAGAGCAAATACGGCAAGGAAGAGGCGCGCAAACGGATCTACGCCACAACCGACCGTGCTCAGGGCGCACTGAAGAAGCTGGCTAATGAAGAGGGCTACGAGTCATTCATTATCCCGGATGATGTTGGCGGACGTTATTCCGTATTGACCGCTGTCGGCCTTCTGCCAATCGCTGCTGCCGGCATTGACATTGATGCCATGATGAAAGGCGCGTCGGACGCCTCGATGGCCTATGCCAGCCCGGAGCTTGCCGAGAATGAGGCCTATCAGTACGCCGCAGCCCGCAATGCCTTGTACCGCAAAGGCAAAGCGACTGAAATCCTCGTCAATTACGAGCCATCGCTGCATTTCGTCTCAGAGTGGTGGAAGCAGCTGTTCGGAGAGAGCGAAGGCAAAGACTATAAAGGGATTTTCCCGGCGGCGGTCGATTTCTCGACGGATCTGCATTCCATGGGGCAGTTTATCCAGGAGGGCAACCGGAATATTTTTGAAACGGTGATCCAGGTGGAGAATGTCCAGGAGCAGATCACGATCGGTCATGACGAGAACAATCTGGACGGGCTTAACTTCCTGACTGGAAAATCGATGGATTTTGTCAATAAGAAAGCATTCCAGGGCACGCTGCTTGCACATACGGACGGTCAGGTGCCGAACTTTATCGTCAATATTGCCGATCTTACGCCTTACACGTTCGGCTATCTCGTTTACTTCTTCGAGAAAGCATGCGGGATCAGCGGATATCTGCTTGGCGTGAATCCTTTTGATCAGCCGGGCGTTGAAGCTTACAAGAAGAATATGTTCGCCCTGCTTGGCAAGCCTGGTTTCGAGAAAGAAAAAGCCGAGCTGGAAGCACGCCTATAATCCTCTGCCGGCAAGGAGTTTGCAACTGATATGCTGAACCGATACAAGACGCTCCGTCAGCAGGCAAGCGGCGAGATCGTCATCAGAAAGTCGCGTTTCATCGGACATGGCAAGCCGGTAGAATCGGAAGCCGAAGCTGCCGCCTTCATCGATGAAATCAAGAGGCAGCATAGAGATGCGTCGCATAATTGTTCGGCGTATCTGATCGGTGAGCGTGATGAATGCCAGAAGCAGTCGGATGACGGTGAACCAAGCGGCACAGCCGGCAAACCGATACTGGAAGTGATGAAGCACCAGGAGCTCAAAAACGCCGTTATCGTCGTCACCCGGTACTTCGGCGGCATTATGCTCGGCGCAGGCGGGTTGATTCGTGCCTATGCCGATGGCGCTGTCGCGGCAATTGATGCGGCTCAGCCGATTGTGAAGATCCTCCGCCGCGAGGTGATCGTGGATGTGGATTACACCTGGTACGGCAAGCTGGAGAATGAGCTGCATGCCAAAGGCTGGAGGGTCGGCGACACCGCGTTTACCGACCGTGTGGTAATGACCTGCCTCCCGGAGGAACCGGAGGCCGAGCGTTTTACAGCCTGGATGACGGATGTGACCCAGGGGCAGGCAATCATTACGAATGGCAATACCAAATATGATATCGAAGGGGAATAGCCCTTCATTTGAACTCCCCGGAGATGTGGCCGGGGAGTTTATTTTTTCTCATAAATTCGATCATTATTTCTTATATAAGCATTGACTGGACAGGCAGCTATCTGCTACATTATCAATACCGAGTAATTTAATGGGAATTAGCGCGATTCCACAAGGAAAGCGCCGGGGGGTAAGTCAGCTTGAATTTTATGATGCGCAGCCGCTGGTGGAGTTTCGGTTTTCGCAGCACCATTATGCTTTACTTTATTGTTTTAATCATTTTGCCGATTATTGGCATTTACACACAAGCATTTACTCTGGGCTGGGGGCCATTCTGGGAAAGCATCACCGATCCACTTGCGTGGAAGGCGGTTCTGCTCACAATCAAGCTTTCGGTTATTGCGACTGTTATTAATATGCTGCTGGGCACCATGATCGGATGGGTATTGATCCGTTACCGGTTTCCGGGCCGGCGGCTGCTGAACAGTCTGGTTGATTTGCCATTTGCGCTGCCGACGGCTGTCGGCGGATTAATGATATTGCTATTGCTGGGACCTAACAGCTTTGTTGGGGGATTGGCCGATAATCTCGGTTTTCAGATTGTTTTTCACGAACCCGCTATAATCGTGGCGATGGTATTCGTCACCTTCCCGTTTGTCATCCGGGCGATTCAGCCGCTGCTGGAAGAGATGGACAAATCGGAGGAGGAGGCCTCTTACACGCTGGGCGCTTCCAAGGCCCGAACCTTCTTTCAGGTGATATTTCCGTCGATGCTGCCAGGCATTCTGAGCGGCTCGATGCTGGCCTTCTCCAGGGCGCTCGCCGAATTCGGGGCGGTTGTGCTTGTGGCGGGCAATATTCCTGGCAAGACCTTGATTGCAGCGGTTTATATTTTTGGTGAGATTGAAAGCGACAATACGCAGGGTGCAGCTGCCACCTCCGTGCTGCTGCTCACGCTTTCCTTTCTTATTCTATGGGCCGTCAACCTCGTTCAGACGAGGAGGGCGGATAAATGAAGAGGCTGTGGATTCCGCTTACGTATCTCGTGTTTCTTATACTGCTGATTGCGCCGATCGTGAAGATATTCACCGGTGCCTGGGCGGATGGCTGGAGCGGCTTTGCTGAAGCGCTGACCCGCAGGGAGGCGCTGAACGCGCTGATGATGACAGGCATTATTGTCCTTGTCGTTACGGCCATCAATACCTTGTTTGGCGTGATGCTGGCCCTTTATCTGGTCCGGGCGACCTGGCTGGGACGAAGGATCAAGCAGTTGCTCAACAGCATCGTCGATCTGCCGTTCGCGGTTTCGCCGGTCATTGGCGGCCTGATGATTGTGCTGCTGCTGGGGCCAAGCTCCATCATCGGTACGTTCTTCGAGGATATCGGCTTTAAAGTGGTGTATGCGCTGCCGGGGATGATTCTGGCGACCTTGTTCGTTACATTCCCGCTCATGGTGCGGGAGGTAATGCCGGTGCTTCAGGAAATTGGAGCCCAGCAGGAAGAAGCCGCATCGACGCTTGGCGCCTATTCCTGGTATACCTTCTGGCATGTGACCTGGCCATCAATCCGATGGGGTGTAATCTATGGCGTCGTTCTGACCGTCGCTCGGTCATTGGGGGAATTTGGCGCCGTGCTGGTCGTCTCGGGCAATATAATGAACAAGACACAGACAGCGACAACGCTCGTCTATCAGGATGTTGAGAATTTCAATGTGACGGCTGCAAACGGTGTGGCGCTTGTGCTGGCGGCTTTCTCTGTCGGACTTCTGCTGCTCATGGAATGGGCCAAAAAGCGAAAGGAAGTGCATTAGACGATGCATATCGAGGTGCGCGGATTAAACAAGCAATTCGGTGATTTTCATGCGGTGCGCGATGTCAGCTTTGACATAGAGAAGGGAAGGCTGATTGGCCTCCTGGGACCGAGCGGCGGGGGGAAAACCTCTATTCTCCGCATGCTGGCCGGACTGGAACAGCCATCTTCCGGGGATATCGTATTTCACGGCAAACGGGTCAATGATCTGCCGCCGCAGGAGCGCGGGATCGGGTTTGTGTTCCAGAACTACGCCTTGTTCAAACACATGACCGTTTACGACAATATAGCTTTCGGCCTCAAGGTGAAGAAGCAGTCCAAGGGAGCCATTCGCGACCGCGTTATGACCCTGGTTGAGCTGACGGGGCTCAAGGGCTTCGAGCATCGTCTGCCGCATCAATTGTCCGGCGGCCAGCGCCAGCGCGTCGCGTTTGCCAGAGCCTTGGCGCCTGAGCCTCAATTGCTGCTGCTGGATGAGCCGTTCGCAGCGATCGACGCCAAGATCCGCTCCGAGCTTCGCACATGGCTGAAGGAAATGATTGAACGTGTGGGCATTACCTCCATATTCGTCACGCATGACCAGGATGAGGCCATCGAGGTAGCAGACGAGATTATGATTATCAATAAAGGGCGGCTGGAGCAAAAAGGGTCGCCATGGGATATATACAAAAATCCGCAAACCCAGTTTGTGGCGAGCTTCATCGGAGAGTCCACGATCGTATCGCAGGTGGAGAATCTCAAGGGCTTCGAGGATGCATCCAAGTGGCCGGGAACCCAGGCGCTTATCCGTCCGGAATATATTGAAATCGGCAGGCATAATGAGTTCCGTATTGCATCCGCGACTGCGCGGGGCAAGGTCAAGCAGGTTCATTTCCGCGGCAGCGAGTGGATGGTTGAAGTTGAGGTTGGCGATATCAAGCTGATCACGTACCGCTCGCTGGAGAAGGAAGTCCTGCAGCCTGGAGACGAGGTCAGTGTGCTGATACACCGGGCCTATCTGTTTAATGATAATGACACATGGATCATGGAGAATAAGCTGAAGGAAGACCCCATGCCGATTCATATCTAACAAGGAGGTGCTTTGCGGATTCTCGGGCAGAGCAGCCTCTGACAGAAAGTGTTGTGTAATGTATGAACCCTACCCTGACAAAAGGATGGCGTCTTAGCGGTATTCTATGTACGATTCTAATCCTGATGATCGTCACCGCCTGCGGGGGAAATGATCAGGGACAGGATGGCTCCGTTCCGTCTGCGCCCAAGGGCGATGTGACGCTGGTAATTGGCGCTTATTCCGTGGCCAAGGATGCCTTTGCCGAGCTGCTTCCGAAGTTTAAGGCGAAGTGGAAGGCGGAAACCGGACAGACGGTTGATTTCCAGGAGTCTTATGAAGCGTCCGGAACACAGGCGAGAGCCATAGCCGGCGGCTTCGAGGCGGATATCGCCGTGCTTGCGATGGAAGGCGATATCGACAAAATCCAGAAGGCGGGCTTTATCACACATGACTGGAAGCAGGCCATTGCGCATGATGGCATGATTACACGATCCATAGCCGTTCTGGGCACGCGGGAGGGCAATCCCAAGGGCATCCAAGACTGGGCGGATCTGACCCGCAAAGGGATCAAGGTGCTTTACCCCAATCCGAAAACCTCAGGCGGCGCCCAATGGGATATTAACGCGATGTACGGGGCCGGACTCAAAAAATCGGAGGCGGATACCGGCAAGAAGGATCCTGCCTATGCCAAGGCTTTTCTGGAACAGATCCATCACAATGTGGAGTCGCTCGACAAGAGCGGGCGCGCATCGATGGCAGCTTTCGAATACGGTGTAGGCGATGTGATCGTGACATATGAGAATGAGCTGATTGCCCGAATCAACCAAGGGGTGAAATATGAGATCGTTGTGCCCAGCTCCACGATTCTGATCGAGAATCCGGCTGCGGTGGTTGATGTCAACGTGGATAAGCACGGAACGCGCAAGGTGGCTGAAGCGTTCCTGAATTATCTGGAGACCCCGGAGGCGCAGCATATCTTCGCCGACTATGGCTTTCGACCTGTTGACGATAACGTGCTGGCAGAGGTGAAAGACCAATATCAGCAGCCGGCCGATCTGTTCGATATCAGCTATCTTGGCGGATGGGACCATGTACGGGATACGCTCTATTCCCCCAAAGGCGTATGGTATCAAGTGCTTGCGGGGCTATGATCCTTGGAAATAAAGCATGCAAAAAAGCACTCTGCTCCGGTCTTTGGGCAGGGTGCTTTCGTTTGCGGCAAAGGTAAATGAGTCGAATATCAGCTGCGGGCAGCTCTTCAGGTCAAGGGATCGGTAACGGCCCTTCCCTCCACCTCGCCGGATTCGCCCAGAAAATAATGCCGCAGCGGCTTCAGATTGTCATCCAGCTCATATACCAGCGGGGTGCCTGTGGGAATATTGAGATCGGCAATCCCGTCCTCGGGAATCTGATCCAGGTATTGGACAAGCGCCCGTAAGGTGTTGCCGTGAGCAGCGATCAGGACCCGACTGCCCGATTTCAGGGCGGGCTGAATGGTTTCGTTCCAATAGACCAGTGCCCTCGCTTTGGTATCATCCAGATTCTCCGTTAGCGGGACACATTCCTCAATGCCCGCATACCTGCGGTCAGACCTCTCACAGCGCGTATCGGTCAATTCCAGGGCAGGCGGCCGGATATGGACGGATCTCCGCCACTCATGGACCTGCTCATCCCCGTATTTCAAAGCGGTTTCAGCCTTGTTCAACCCCTGAAGGGCTCCGTAGTGGCGTTCATTGAGCATCCACGTTTTAAAGACGGGAATCCACATCAAGTCCATTTGATCCAAAATAATCCATAACGTGCGAATCGCTCTCTTCAAGTAAGACGTATAGGCGATATCAAAGACATACCCGTTCCGCAGCAATATTCCCCCGGCTATTCGGGCTTCCTCAAAGCCTGTGGGGGACAAATCGATGTCTGTCCAGCCGGTAAAACGGTTTTCGAGATTCCACTGGCTTTGGCCGTGGCGTATCAGTACAATTTTAATCATTCCGGGGTTGTCTCCCTTTCGTTGACGCTGTCTCGAACATTGGTCAGGAGCAAATTCAGGCTGTGATCATCACTGCAGCCGCTGTATAAACGACCTTTGCCTGAAGCAGCCCGGAATAGAAGACAAGCGGAACATATAACGTTCCATTCTTAATGACAGGGGCAGTTTCCAGGGAGAGAGGGGCGTTTTTGCCGGAAATGTAGGAGTCCTTTCCCGCGGTTGCCGTAATATGCTGCGAGCCTTTGAACAGCTCAGCCTGCTGCGAAGCTTCCGTCCAATTGAGCTTGTAGCCAAGCGCGGCGGAGATGGTACGCAGGGGCGCCATGACGATACCGCTCTCATTTGTAAACAGCGGCGCTTGTCCGAGATCCAGCTTGACTCCATTGATGAACACAGGCAGCGAAATCAATTGGCCGCTCCCGGAGGAGCTGTCGCCCCCATAAGGAACCTTGATTTCGGGCAAGCCTGCGGCATACGGGGCAATTTCATAATTTTGAAATACAATGAAGGCGTTGCCGCCTTTCACGTAGAAGGTCTGGTCATCGGTAATGCCTGTGAAGGCATCCTGAAAATAATGATCGGGGTTTGACGCTATTTCTTCTTTCACTTTTTTATTGATAACTGCTTTGTAATCGGCTCCAAACAAGTCCTTGAGCGTAATAAGAGAAGGCTTGTCGGAGTTCCGGATATTATAGGTATCCATGCGGGTGATGCCATGAGCGCCTCCCGTGAATAGATAGGTAAGCACTTTTATGGATAAATAATTGCTGTTCCCGGGACTTCCATCGGACATAACCTCATACTTGACCGTGATATCATAGGGAATAAAATCAATACCTGCATCGATCGCCTCTGCGGCACCGCTGGCAGCCTGCTTCTTGACAGCCTCCAGATCCTGCCGGGAAAGCTCGGAGATGCGGTAATTAAGCTCTCCCTGATACTGGGTGCTCCGCAGGCCAGCGATAACCGGATACTGGACGTTGGCGGTATACGTTTTTGAAATTGTTTTGATTGTCTTTGCGGAGACCTTGATGGCGGATGTTTTTTGGTTGGCTAAGGGGCTGCCGACATCGATTGTGTCAGCAATCCCGTTCCCACTGGCAAAAGAAAGCGGGGTGCCGGCATGGAACATCAGGCTGCTAATTGCTCCAAGGACCAGTATTCTCAGGCAATTGCTCGTCAAACGGTGTTGGGTCATCTAGATCCCTCCATGATGCATGATATAACATAATTATAAGTGATACGGGCGCCTTATAAAGTAACAAAATGGTTAAAACACATAACTATTTTTAACCCGAATGAACCAGGGTTGAATACCCCGTTGCCCGACTCAGCTCTCAGGAATTGAAGACGCCTTTTGTTTGTTTTTTCTGATCAGGTAACTGACCAGCAGCAGCAATACGATGGCGGCAATATAGGTGTAATCCCAGAAAGGCCAATATTTTGCCGTTATTTCCGTCAGGTAAGAGTAATTGGGGGAGAAGTAAAAGGCGAGTCCGAATAAGATGAACCCAATGGGAGCAGCAAGCATACGATAGTCCTTCAATCGGAATAGCTGGGCCGTTCCCAGAACGGTGGCGTAATAATACAGGACGGTTTTGAAAAAGATCGAGAAAATCCAGATAATGGCCAGCATGGCCTCAAGCCGCTCCAGAAAATGCCCGATGCTGATTTTTTTGGCCAATGAGTAAGAGGGGTAGATATGAAAAGAGCTCATAGTCGGTCCCAGTACCAATGTGGATAGCAGGACCAGAATGAAAATGATCATTCCCCCGAACAAGGAGCCAAGCAGCAGATCCCTCTGCAGATGCGTTCCCTCATTGACATAGGGAATAATTACCAGAAACACGAGAAGCTCCGAGAACGGGAAGGCAACCGAGTAGAGCATTCCATGCAGCACGGGGCCAATTCCGCTGCCCAGTATCGGGAGCATATTCGTCAGTTTTATCTGGGGCAGCAGAAGCAGAACCAGGGAGAAAAAGAACAGCAGAAACCAGGGGAAGAAAATCTCGCTTGCCCTTGCGAGGGGCTCCAGCCCCAATTTAATCCCGAACAGCATCACAATAATCATCATAAAGTGAATCACATAAAGCGGGGTTTGCGGCAAAATGATGGTCGTAATGAAGTCGCTGATTTCACGCAGCATCCCCGAAGTAAGCACGAGAAAGAACATCAGAAATAGAACCGATAGAATCCCGCCGAAAAATTGACCCAGGAGCTTCTGGTTCATTTGAAATAGTGTCGATTTGGCCTCCATCCGGCTTAGCCGCAGCATCAGCCACAAGATGAACAGACCGATAGGAATGCCCAGCAGTACGGATAACCATGAATCCTGTTTGGCCGCTGTTGTCATCATGGAAGGCAGGAAGAGGATGGAATCCCCGATTGTAGTGAAGATGACGAGGATTGTTATTTGTTGGATGCTGATTTTTCCATGTTCACGCAAATATATCCACCCTTTCCTAACTTAGTTGAAAATCCAGCTGCTAATCGGGGAATAGACCATCTTGAGTACGATTAGTGGACTTGGTAATGGAACCGATTTAACGGACGCTATGCTCAGAGCGATCCCGGCGACGAACAGAACGGAGAAAATGACGGTTTCTTTGATCCACCGTTTCCTGATCAGGACCGGCAGTTCAAGTGCAGCCGCTGCCAGGGCGAATATCAGGACAGCAATTAGCATCATCACAAAGCATCACTCCTTCAATTCCTTCGTAATCGGGTTGCCTATGGCTCCCAGCTTCCGAATGATCACCTTTACTTGGTAATTCACCTTGATCCTCGGGAATTCCACATCCCAATCTTTTTTCAGCTGATTCCATTTTTTCGGATGAGAATGATAGATCACTTGGCCGAATCCGAAAATATCGCTCTTATATTTTCCCTGCACATGAGCCATGGTTTGTTCCATCTGCTGCTTGATTTCTTTCTCCGCTTGTTTTTGCAGTTGATTGATCACGGGCGGGCTTGTCAAATCGATATCGCATTCAACCTCCCCAATGTCTGCCGTAATATTCACATTAATGTTCATAAGAGTCTTGCCTTGTTTGATCTGGCTTTTAGTAGAGGTCTTGGAGTTGTAGACTTCTATCGTGAGATTTCCTCCATCCGGACAGGCCACTCTATTTACAGTGGTGTTTATATTATTCATGATGTAATTGAAGCCTTTGGTTTCTTCCGGATCTAACCAGCCGATCAGACGGTCCCCCTTGAAGACGCCAAGATTGGAATACTTCAAGCGTGCGGTGCTGTCGATTTCCTTGACATTCTGTTCCTTCTCTCCGGTGCGTTGATTGCCGATTACGTTGATTCCCGTCAGTACGGGATTGATACCATCGGTAATTAACTGGCTTACAAGCTTATCCAGTGTCACATCCGCGGTTGTGGCCCAGACCTTGGAGGATGCCTCAAGCGAGCTGTACATATTGACTGCCGGAATCTCCTCCAGAGGCGTCATGATTTTCAGAACATTTTCAGCAGTGCCGTTCTTGGCAATCATCACGAAGAGGTCTGGCCGCGGTTCCGAAACCCGGGTCTGGAAGTCCAGGATTTTGGAGATTCCTTCCCGGGCCAATGCTTCACCAATGACCAGAACGCGAATGTGAGCCCCATAAATTTTTCGTGGACTTGTTAACGTAAGTTTACGGAAGGCTTCGAATAATGTTGGGGCTGAGGCTTTATACATAACAACAGGGGACCTGCTGCCATTGCCGTTTTTCGTTGAAACGGCTGAGGGGTTAACGACTTGGACGGAAACCTGATAATTATCGCCGATTTTATCAAATCCCGTCCCCAGTTGGATTCCAAGATCACTGAGCTCGCGCCGGTCCCAGCAGCCGGTTAAGCACATGACAATCAAACAAACAGCCAATATCCATCTGCATATACATTTCATATTGGACTCCTTTATTTGTCTGATTTATTTCCGGCTTGCTGCCGAACAATATTTTTTTGACTGATAAGCCGAGGTCGTTTTAACATGGAAGACCATGGAACCCGGAATAGGGTATCCTTCTGATCCGCCAGATTAAAAGGAGCGAACGGACTCATATAAGGGATCCCGAAGGAGCGCAGCGAGCATAGATGGAGAATAAGCACAATGATTCCGGCCAGAATGCCGAAGAGACCGAAGGAGGCGCCCAGGCCCATCAGTATAAAACGGAGCATCCGAACGGAAATGGACATGCTTGTTGCCGGAATGACATAGCTCGAGATTGCCGTTATGGATACGATGATAACCATAACCGAAGACACAATCCCGGCTTCCACTGCCGCCTGTCCAATAACGAGCGTTCCCACGATAGATACTGCTTGCCCGACTGTCCTGGGCATCCGCACGCCAGCCTCACGCAGGATTTCATATGTGATCTCCATGAGAAGCGCTTCTATGAATGCGGGAAATGGAACGCCATCGCGCTGGGCGGCAAGATTAATAAGCAAATCAGTGGGAAGCATCTCCTGATGAAAGGTCGTAATAGCGATGTACATTGCAGGAGCCAGCAAGGAGATGAAAAAGGCTAAATAACGGATAAGCCGCAGCAATGTGCTGACATCGGCGCGCTGCGCATAATCCTCAGCCGATTGAAAGAATTGAGCGAAAAGGGCTGGAACAAGCAGCACGAAGGGAGTACCGTCAATGAGAATGGCCACCCGGCCTTCCAAAATACCTGCAGCAATGGTGTCCGGCCTTTCGCTGTTGTAGATCGTGGCGAATGGCGAAAGCGTCTTATCCTGAATCAATTCCTCGATATAGCCGCTCTCTAATATACCGTCGATATCGATCCGGTCCAGCCTTGTTCGCACTTCCTCTACAATTTTGTCATTCGCAATATTTTTCAAATACATGATGGCTACGCTTGTTTGCGTAACCTTGCCGATATGGCGCTCTTCCATCCATAATTGCGGGTCACGTATTTTGCGTCTGACCAGGGCGGTATTCGTCCGCAGATTCTCATTGAAGGCTTCCATCGGGCCCCGTACCACTGCTTGTGTGATCGGTTCGGAGACATTTCGGCACTCCCATCCGGCTACCCCGATGCGCAGGCATTCCCGAAAGCCGTTCACCATGAGGATCGCATCGCCGGACAAGAGATAAGTCATCATGGTATCCAGGTCACCCAATATGCTTATATCTCCTGCCATCAGGATATCATTCCTGATATAAGCCAGAACGCTGCTGCTTTTTGAATTCATTTCCTGAACGCTCGGGATACTTTTGGAAGACATCAGATTATTAATGACACAGTTGTGCAGCTCTTTGACATCTACAAGTCCATCGATATAGATCAGGGCTGTCGAGACGGTCCCGGATAAAGAAATCTCCTTGATGATCAAATCGGGGCTCGCACCCATGACACGATAGATATGTGTTATATTCTCTTTAAGGTTTTCATGTAATGGTCTGGCGGTGCTGTTATTGTTGTGGGCTTCCATTTCTCTCCTCCTCGAAGGGGGATATCGTTATTATGTATCAGGTCTCTTGCGTTTTCCTATTATCACCAAGGGGTGAAGAATTTATTAAAAGCAGAAGGAAATGGCTCACGCCTGTCGTTGGAGCGCGAAGGGACAGTATGTTTCTTGACCCTTTATATAAATGAACCTGTTGACAAAAAAAGCCGCATCACAAGCAAGAATTCTGCTTGTGATGCGGCTTTCATTCGAACCGGATAACGGAATCAGGATGGATCAAGTACAAATTTCTCGATGACATGACGTACGCCTTCTTCATTGTTGGACCGGGTTACATATTGAGCAATTTCCTTGAGTTTGGGAAGCGCATTGCCCATCGCCACGCCGAGTCCGGCAACTTCGATCATTTCATGGTCATTCCATGAGTCGCCGATGGCGATCACCTCTTCGAGCTTGCAGCCGATATGTTCGGCCATAAAAGCGATCGCATGACCTTTGGTCCCTTCCTTGTGCATGAATTCCAGATAATGGGGCTTGGATTTGGTGATATGCACACGATCTCCAATCAGCGGCGCCAGCTCCAGCGCAATTTCGTCCAGGTAAGCCGGGTCATCGATAATCAGCATCTTGGTTGAAGGCTGATCGATCAATTTATTGAAGTCGGGCTCGACGACAAACGGAATCTTGGAGAGCGCAGAGTATCCGCGGCCAAGCTCAGTATCCTCCTGCACATAAAGTACATCGTTGATATACAGCTGAAGGTGCAGCTTGCGTTCCCTGCAGAACTCAAACAGCTGCTGGGCGGCGTCCTTGGGTACGCTTCGCTCATATAAAACCTGCTCATCCATCAGTGTCTTGATAAGCGAGCCCTGGTAGGTGATGATCGGCACATCAAAGCCGATTTGCATGGCAATTTTTTTGGCTGAGGGAAACATGCGGCCGGTGGCGAGTGTAATAAATACTCCCCGTTCAATAGCTTCCGTCAGTGCGGCTTTGGTCCCGGGCGTAACGATCAGATCGTCGGTCAGCAAGGTGTCGTCCACATCAATGGCAATAAGTTTATACATATGGTTATTCCTGCTCCTGTTCTCTCTTTTAGGTTTTCATTGATTGTATCGGATATTGATACGGCGGACAAGCGTTTTTTACGAAACCTTTAAGAACGGCGGCCTGTCAAAAACAGATTGCGGTACGCTGTCGGCGTCATCCCTTCGCTTTGCAGGAATCGTTTGTTGAAGTAGCTCGGGCTTTCATACCCGCAAAGCTGCGCTACATCATTTATTGCCAGACTGTGCTTCTCGATTAACAGCTGCTTGGCTTTGCCGATCCGGCACATGGTGACGAATTCAAGCGGTGTTTGACCTGTGGCTCTCCGGAACCATCGGCAGAAGGCGTAACGATTCGTGCCGGCCTTCGCGGCCCATGTATTCAGGTCGAAGGAGGCGGAAGCAGCGGCCTGCAGCTCAGGGAGCAGCAGCAGGATACGCTCACTGGCCTCCTCGCCGGGTGTATGAGCCGACAGAGGCTCTGCTTGTTCGATTAATTCGGCTATAATTCCATACATCAGCATCGACAGGCTGGTGGGATACAGCGATTTATGCTGCTGGATTTGCTGCAGCAGGTCGTCCATCCGGCTTTCAAGCATTTTGGGCGAGCGAATTCGCCAAACAACCGACCGGTGAAAGCCGCGCTCCGTGAGATCGGCGAATGCTCCGCCGCCGTAGAAGTGGATCCATTTTACACTCCAGGCATGCGCGGGATCGCTGTAATAGATCTGTTTATCACCCGGGAAATAAAGAAAAGCGTCGCCGGCCTTAAGCTCCAGAAGGCCGCTCTCTTCCTCCACAAAGCCCTGGCCGGCTGTAACCAGATGGAGATTGAATTCCAGCAGGCTGCCGGCGGATCGATTTACTTTGTGATTCCTGATTTCCTTATAGAAACCGGCGGATTCGGGGAAGCAGTAGTAACGGTCCCGCCGAACCATGGGCAGTGTAAGATGTTCCATTTGCGCCCAGGAAGCCTCCTTTATTTGAAAGCGATGTCTTTATCAATATTGTACTAGTCATTGCAATATATTTCGATTTTACTGCCGTTAATCCTGCTTTATAATAATCAATATATGACAATAGGGAGTGGATTTCGGATGATGAAGCAAATCAGGGTGGAAGGTGTTGAGCTGGGAATTTCCCAGCTGGTGCAGGGATCCATGATGCTCAGTATCGATAAGATGGATTACTCCAGCGAATTGCTTGATGCCTATGTATCAGCAGGAGGGAATGCAATCGATACGGGACATATCTATGGCGCAAAAACGGCCCAGGCTGTCGGGCAGTGGATGGAGGAGCGGGGAAACCGCAGCGAAGTCGTTCTGATCGGCAAAGGAGCCCATCCGTATGAGCAGTCCAGGATGACCAAGACCTGTATTCAGAGCGACCTGGTCGAATCGCTGGAACGGCTCAAAACCAATTACGTCGATATTTACATGCTCCACCGCGACGATCCCAATGTCCATGTGGGATATATACTTGAGGGCTTGAACGATCAGATTGCCGCTGGCCGCTGCCTGTCCCTCGGGGCTTCCAACTGGACGGTGAGCCGTATCCGTGAGGCGAATGCGTATGCGGAAAAGAACGGCATGAAAGGCTTTGCCAGCAGCAGTCCCAATCTTGGCCTGGCCAAGCCGATCGAGCCGCGCTGGGCGGGATGCGTCTCGACCTATGCCGGGGATGAGGCGTGGCATGAGCAGTCGCAGCTGCCGATTATTTCATGGTCCTCCCAATCCGGGGGCTTCTTTACGGATCGTTATGCGCCTGAGATCACACAGGATGCCGATATGGTCCGCGTATACTACAGCGCAGAGAACTGGGAGCGCAAGCGCCGTGCGGCCGTGCTGGGCGCCAAATATGGCGTCAGCGCCAACCATATCGCCCTGGCGTATGTGCTGAACCAGCCGTTCCCGGTTGCGGCGATCATAGGTCCCCATCAAACGTCGGAGCTTTATGACAGCATCAAGGCGCTTCCCGTCGCTTTGACTGCAGATGAACTGGCTTGGCTCAGCCTGGCGAAGGAAGCTCTGGCTGCTGAATAGAAAGAAGACATGCCGGATTTGCATTTTTCTCAAGCCTCAAGCCCTTCTTTAACCAAGGATCATGCGGATATTTGTCGCATCGATGACATTGGATGAGGAAGGGCTCTTTGGACTGTGCGCCAAGCTTGCGGCTGACGGGGGAATGCGATAAAGTGAGTAGCAGATTCCTTGTTCCGGAACGGAGTGATTGAAGATGAGCTTGTATGGTCAGCAGGAAGCAAAGCAGCGGCGGAATGTGAATATGGTTCTGCTTATTGTGGTGGCATGTGTTCTCGGTTTTATCGGTGGACGTATATCGATGACGGTGCAGTATCCCATATTGAAGGAATCGACTTTCCACAATTTATCCTACGCTTATAACGAAATTATGGATAATTTTCTGGACGGAGCCAAATCCAAGGCGCTTGTCGAAGGAGCCGCGGAAGGTATGGTTGCCTCGCTGAATGATCCGTATTCCGTTTATTTAAGCGGGGATAAGGGCGAGCAGTATGTACAGTCCTACGAGGATACCTTTGTCGGGATCGGGGTTGAGATAAGGGAGCAGGATGGGGAATTCATCATTGAGAATACGATAAAAGGGGCTCCAGCGGAAAAAGCGGGCTTGCAGTCCGGCGATGTGTTTCTGTCGGTGGACGGCAAAGAGGTCAAAGGCATCACGCTTGAGGAGCTCAAGCAGCTGGTTCAGGGCAAGGAAGGATCGATTGCGAAGCTGACAATCCGCCGCCAGGGGATGAATGAGCCGCTTGATGTTCCCGTTACCCGGGGGGCCGTGCCCGTGCATACGGTCACGTATGAGATGAAGGCGGACAAGATCGGTGAAATTACCGTTACCCGCTTTGCAGAGAAGACGGGCGACGAGTTCAAGGAAGCGGTCACGAAGCTGCAGGAGCTTGGCATGAAATCGCTGCTCATTGATTTACGGGGCAATCCGGGTGGGCTGCTGACCCCAACCGTTGAAATTGCCAATCTGTTCGTACCCAAAGGACAGACGATTCTCCAGGTGGTTTATAAAGGCGAGAAGCAGGTTATTACGCATAAATCAGAGCAAAAAACACCATGGACGCTCCCGATCGCGATATTGGTCGACGACAACACGGCAAGCTCGGCGGAGGTGCTGACCGCAGCACTCAAAACAACGGCAAACGCAACAGTGGTCGGCCAAAAAACATTCGGCAAAGGGATCGTCCAGAACTTCAGACAATTAAAGGACGGCTCTGTGCTTAAGCTTACGGAAGCCCAGTGGCGTTCTCCGGACGGGCAGTGGATTCACAAGAAGGGAATCGAGCCGAATATCGCCGTCGAAGCGCCTTCCTACACGCTTCTGCCAAGGCTTCCGGCGGGACTGCAGATCAAAGCGGGGGATTATGGGGACAAGGTGCAGACGGTTCAAAGCATGCTCAAGACGCTTGGCTATGACGTCGGCGCCGGAACCGGCATCTATGATGATGCAACTTCAACGGCAGTGAAGAAGTTCCAGCGGGATGAGGCGCTGCCGGATAACGGGGTTGTGAACGACAAGACAGCCTACCGGATGACGACACGTTTAATGGAGAAATATAAGCAGGAAGACCCGCAGATGGCCAAAGCCCTGGATGTACTCCGGACGGGGCCAGCCAGTTAAGAAGATATGTCGGCATGATGAGGCAAACGGGAAAGATCGATTGAGTCGGTCTCTTCTGTTTGCCTTTTTCTGTATGATAAGGTATAAAGTTACTGTAGATGGTTTACATCACCGATACAAGTTGAAACGGTGCGGAAAAAAGTCTGCGTTATATTTGATGAATGAAGCGATGCCCGAAGCAATAGCTTACATAGAGGAAACCGTGACGAAAGGTGATTATATGAGCAAAAAATGGTTTTTTTCTATATCCGTATCTGTGTTGATTGTGTTGGCAGTGCTGCTCATGCTTCTTCCTGCAACAGGCGAAGCGCCTGGTGAAGGAGCTGTTCCAACCGGTCCCCATGAACAAGCCGTACAGGGAGCAGGGAGCAATCCGGAAGCAGCGGAGGCAAATACCGGGGAGCCTGAAGATAATCCAATACCTCCTATAGACATGCAGACACCCCCCGAATACATAGAAGCGCCAATTGCAGCCAATAAGGAGCCCATTCATCTGGTTTTTGCCGGTGACGCAATGATGGATGCGTCGGTGAAGAAGGCTATTGCGCAAAAAGGACCCGATTATCCGTTTGTGCATGTAAAGAAGAAGGTAACGGCAGCGGATATTGCCTTTGTCAATCTGGAGACAGCCGTTACGAATGAGAAAAATAAGGATACAAGTCAAATCTTCAATTTCAAATCGGATGCGATTTCGCTCAAAGGGATCAAAAATGCCGGCTTTGACGTTATTTCGGTCGCAAACAATCATGTCCTAGATTTCCAGCGGAAGGGTCTGCTGGATACGCTGGACCACCTGGAGGCATACGACCTCATACCGGTGGGGGCCGGCCGCAATGAGAGTGAAGCCTTTTCGGCCAGAACGGTCAAGGTGAAGGGGGTAACAGTGAAATATCTGGCCTTTTCCCGCTTCCTGCCGGAGCTTAATTGGGTAGCTGAAGGAGAGAGACCCGGTGTGGCCGGAGCCTATGACCAGAAGAAGGTGCTGGCTGCCATTGCGCGCGAACGGGAAGGGGCGGACTACCTGATCGTATATATGCACTGGGGGATTGAGCGAAACAACCGTCCGGAAGCATGGCAGCGGAAGTTTGCCAAAGAAATGATCGATACCGGCGCAGACGCCATTATCGGCAGCCACCCTCATGTGCTTCAGGGCTTCGAGTCCTATAAAAGCAAGCCGATTGCCTATTCCATTGGAAACTTTCTGTTTCCGGATTATGTGAAGGGGCGTACAGCAGACACCGGTCTATTGAATCTGACACTCCAGAACGGCAAGGTCACCATGCAGTTCGACCCTTTCTACATCAAGAATAATCAGATCATTCCAAGGGAGAAGGCGTACATCCATAATCAGTTGGATTATCTGGAGGCCTTATCGTACGGCATGGAGGTTAAGGGTAACACAATACAGGCATCGGGCAAGGCGCAAGCTTTAAAGTAAGTCCGGCTGCGCTCTTCCCGGGCAGTCCGTTACGAAAGGGTCTCCCATTTCTCCCACATCGAGCGGGGGTTTCGTTCATATACCTCGTTGTCGCGGTACAGATAAGCGTGCATGATAAACTCGCGGCGGATGGTGGCGAAGTCATCATGGAATTGTTTGATGAAGCCGTTGATCTCCTGCTCGGAGTAAGACCGTCCCTCTTCCAGGCGGTCAGCCAGGCTCTCCAGCACGATCCGTTTCTTTTTGAGCTGTGCCGGAATATGCTTCAGCTTCCCGTCTCCGCTAAAGAAATTGCGCAGAACGGACTGTTTAAGACGTTCATTCTTCTCATCCATCGTTGATGTCTCCTCTATATCGTGGTGTTGTTCCTGAAGCAGATTGTGCATGGCGCCGGCATACTGCTTGAGAAAGTAACGATCCAGCGAAAAATAAATCGCGTTCTTCTCCCGCCGTTCATGGAGCAGACTGACGGCGCGCAGCTTGGCGGCATGATGGGTAATGGTCGCTGTTGAAAGAAACAGCTTTTCGGCCAGCTCCTGACCGGTCATCTCGCCTGCGGCCAGCAAAATGATCATCCGGACACGCGTCAGGTCGGCCAATGCTTTGTGATAATTAACGATTTTATCCAGCTGGAGCATCTCATAACCACCTTATTAGATTAATATCTAATTAGATAATATTCTAATAAGATACAGGATGTCAACAATTAAAGGAATGGATCACGAATGGATCGTACAGGAGGGAGTACAGCGTCCTCATGGGAGAATCCGTTTGGAAGGGGGGGCGGGGTTATTGATGACTTTGAAATTTGCACATAAATAGGGCTCCTGCTTGTCGGCGACAACCAGGAGCCCTATCCGATGCTTTCAATCGTATTCAATTGTTACCTGCACTCCATTCAGACAACTTCCGTTGCAAAATTATTAATCCCAATCATTCAAGCCCAGCTTTGAAGAATAGCCCGACGCTCCTCTTTAGCGGCAATGCCTATTCTTCCTCACATCATCCAATGTCTGATTTCCCGCAATGTCCCACAAGCAAGCGGCTTTCCTTGAACGCATAGAATGAATATATGTTGGCATAAATTCAATTCTATACGCTTCTTTCTTGCTTACTCCTCTCCATGAATTATCATATCCATAGAAATCTAACCTTTTTGTTCATACTGGGACACGCTTCGCTAACCTTCTCCAATGGACTATCCCCTCTCGGTGGACTGTGTACCATTCATGTTCTGAATGATATGTCCTTATTGTACAAACTGTATGTAAGTTTTGTAAATATTCAGAATAATCTAAATTTACAGAAAATAAGGGCATTTATGGCCATTTACTCTCCTATGCTCCCTTGTCTTTACCATTTCGAGACATTTCGCCTGCGGAAAATGAGATAGATAGCGAATACAAGAAGCAGAATCGCCCCCACCATGGCAACGGTGTAAATATTCTCGTAATCCTGCTGCTTGAGGGCGATGGCAATAAAGGCCCAGACGAATACAAGCACATAGAAGGGATCACGGAAAACACCTCCGATTATCAGAGCAAGCACCCAGGCGGCAGCAAGCAAAACGATGGCCCATAACGCATCCGACCAGCCGAATCCGTTCCAGCCCGCCTGGTACAGACCAACTGCAATGTTCACAATCGTGGCGACCGTGATCCACCCGAAATACAGACTGAAGGGCAGTCTGACCCAGATAAATTCTCCCGCAGCAGGCCTGGAGGTGGCGAATCGGATCCGTTGATACAAAATAATTAAAGTCAGCAGCAGGGCGATCATAATAAACACACTAATTCTTACATGTTCATAATGCCAGGCGAAGACCCACGCGATATTAAACAAGCAGGTGATGAAGAACCAGGGACCGGTGCTTCGAACGGAAGGCTGATCCCCGGTGCGGGAGCCCAACTGGTAAAAAACAAAGCCGATCAATAAGACATAAATCAGCATCCAGATTGAAAATGCATAATCGGCCGGTGTAATCAAAACCGGATATTGAGCCGACAGCTCGGCGGTTGTTTTGCCATTGAGGGGAAGATATTGAGCGAGTGCGTTCACAATCAGTACAGCGATCAGTCCGACTATATTCCACAGACGATATGGATTTCTGTTGTACATAGGGCAAGCCTCCTGATAATTTAATCCTCTGCAGTTTGTTATATATTCACCTAATCCCATTTCCATTAAACGAGGAAGCGCGTGCCAATCGAATCCGGTGAGACGCCCCGGCCGGAGATTGGCGTATAAAAATCGTTTTTCTTCAGCCGCCTATTGACAGGGAGTGAATAATCAAATATATTATAACCAGCGGTTAGTAACCAATGGTTATAAAAAAGAGCGGAGATGATGGCAAATGAAAGTACAACAACTGTCTGAGCATATCTGGAGTTTGAAAACATGGATGATCATTCCTATCCATGTATGGGTGGTGGTAGAAGAGGACGGCGTTATTTTGGTGGACGCGGGTCTGGGGAGCATGACGAAGGGCATTTTGTCCTTTATCGGGAAGCTTGGGGCGGGTCCATTGAAAGCGATCGTGCTTACTCACGGTCATTCCGATCATGTTGGGGCTATTAAGAAAATCCGGCAGCACTCATCCGTCCCTGTGTACGCACATTCAATCGAGATCCCGTATATGGAAGGAAAGCTTCCTTATCCGGGGCGCAAGAAAGCGGCAGCAAGCGTGGAGGCAGGCCTTGCCAAGCCGCTTCAGGCAGATGCGGATGGGGAGCTTGCGGCATTTGGCAGCTTGAGACCCTATCTGACTCCCGGACATTCACCTGGCCATGTCGTATATTATCATGAACGGGACCAGGTGATGCTGGCAGGAGACTTGTTTACCTCCAAGAATGGTCAACTCCGGCTGCCAATGAAAATGTTCACCTTCGACATGAATGAAGCAGTCAGATGCAGCAGGATTGTATCTAAGCTGAAGCCTATACGTCTGGAAGTATGCCACGGATCTTCAGTCCTGCAGCCGGCTGACCAGATGGATGCTTATCTTTCGGCCTATCAGGGCAACAAGGAACAATCAAGTTCATTTGTCCAGTTATAAGAAGTGGATATTTTCCTCATACTTTGTTAGCCAATGCGATGCGAGTTCTATCCTGTATGTTATAATAGTTCCGATATGAATAATTCATATCGGAACTATTATCGAAGGGATGATTGAATATGGAGGATTTTCAAACGGCAGCCGCAAAAAGGAAAATTGAAATCTTGCAATCCATCTGGTCAGTCAACAAGATGACCACAAAGATCATGCAGGAGGATGCGGCACGATACGGACTGAGCCTTCAGCAGTTGTCCGCGCTTAATTTGATGAGGAATCATCCGGAGATGAATCTGGACCAGCTCAGCGAGAAGCTCTTGTCGCCTAAGAGCACCATGAGCGTAACGGTAGACAGTCTGGTGAAACTGGAATTGGTGAACCGGGAGCAGGACCCGGCAGACCGCAGGCAGTTAAAGCTCAAGGTAACTCCTGCGGGCGAAGAGTTGTCCATTACATCAAGCAGAAGCTCGACGTTGTACGCCAGGATGTCCCGGGTGCTGGAGCATATTTCCGAAGAGGATATTCAGTCCATGCTGTCCGTTCACCAGCGCATATCCGATTATCTGTCCCGTCAGGACGATGAGAGCATTGTATAATTCTCTGCTCAACTGATCAAGTCGATGGCCGGACATCGCGAAGCGCATTAAGGAACTGCTTGGGGATTTCCGTTTCGAAGCGCATCCGTATTCCGGTTATGGGATGGTCAAAGGAAAGAACGCGGGCATGAAGGCCGAGCCGTCCCATCGCCTTCGACTTTGACCCGTATTTTTTATCGCTGACGACGGGATGCCCGATATCCTGCATATGAACGCGGATCTGATTCTTGCGCCCAGTCTCCAGCTCCACCTCAAGCAGGGAAAATTCACTGCTTGTCTGCATGATTCTGTAATGGGTGACAGCCAGCTGGCCGTCATTGGGGTAAGGGCTGGAATACATGCGCAGCGTTTTGCTTTCTTTCAGCCAGGATTTGATGGTGCCTTCCGTCTTACGGACTTTGCCTTCCACAAGGGCTACATAGGTCCGCTCCTTCACAGCGTCCTGCCATGAATTCTGCAGAAGCTGCTGTACTTCCTCGCTCCGGGCGAACATCATAACGCCTGAGGTGTCGCGGTCCAGACGGTGTACCACGAATATGCGGTTCTCCGGATTCTCCAATCTGACATATGCCGTTAACTGCCGGTAGGCTGTCAAATCGGTTTCCTGCGCCGATGCGATCGACAGCAGGCCGGCTTCCTTGTTGATGACAATGAGATGTTCATCCTCGTACAGAATGGACAGACCCATCAGCGGAGGCTTCTCTACGATCTTCTCTCTGCTTACCAAGACCGAATCCCCGGGCTTAAGTGCGTGGTTATATAAGGTGACTACGCGTCCATTCACTGATATCTGACCGCGGCCCAGAAGGGACTTAATCGCATTGCGGCCCTGATGCTTGATGGCCTGCAGCAGAAAGGCCAGCAGTTCCTGCGGCTCCTTCACGATAAAAGGCTTGCTGTCGGCACGGGCAGCGCTTCTCTCGCTGACTCCGGCAGACGGTCTTCGGCTGGAGGCAGATGTCCCTGCCGCTGCGGCGCGGACGCCGCTCCCGCGCGAGGATGATCCGCGCGGCGGTAAACTGCCGCGTTTAGCGGCAGCATTGTGTTTTGGGGCTGCTTTTCGTTTGTCCATGGTAAGGCTCACACCGTCCTATAAAAGTTATCCCCAATATAGCATGAAAGAGACCGATATTGCTATTATCGGTCTCTTTCCGTATGTCAGCGCGCCGCCTGCACTGCCTGGTCGGCATTGCCGGTTGGATACCCGGGATCATAAACTGTTAATCAAGCCCGAGGGCCTCGGGTGGTCAATGCTTTCTGGAAAATAACTGCTTGCGTCTGATTGCCGCTGCAGCACCCAAGGCAAGAACGGCAATAATGATGATGACCATCAGAGGGCTGGTCCCGGACATTCCAGCGGATGCGTTCGGGCCGCCGGGGGAAACGGAATCAGCATCAGCTGTATTCTGGGCGGCGGCAGGTGCTGCGTCCAGCAGCTGTGCCTGCTCCATTTCCACAACCTTCACCTGGTCACGGCCGAATTTCTCGTACAGAAACTCCGCATGGGCTTCACTATAAGGTGTGATGCCGATCTCGACCGCGTCCTGCCCGGGGGCTGTGGTGGTAACCTGGAAGCCCTGTTCTGCAAGTTCATCCTGTCCTTCGCCCGCGACATAGCTGTCGATTTCCTGCTGCTTCTGCAGCAGATCCGCGGAAGGTTGATCTGCTGCAGCCGGCATCATCTCGCCGAACAGTACAGCCTGCTCTCCTTCCACAACCTTCACCTGGTCACGGCCGAATTTCTCATACAGAAACTCCGCATGGGCTTCACTATAAGGTGTGATGCCTATTTCAACCGCGTCCTGACCGGGGGCTGTGGTGGTAACCTGGAAGCCCTGTTCTGCAAGTTCATCCTGCCCTTCACCCGCGACATAGCTGTCGATTTCCTGCTGCTTCTGCAGCATATCCTCCTGGCTTACGGCCTGGTTGCTTTGGGCGGTATTGCCCGGCGAGTTCTCAGGTGCAGCGAATGCCGCATTGGCCGACAAGAGCATAAGACAGCCCCCGATCAGCAGCACCTTCGCCAAACGCGCTTTTACATTTAATAGTGTTGTCATGGTTTATTCCTCCTGTAGAGATTTCATGGAACGTGCGATTTGCAGCGCCTCTGCCTCCGGTAAAATCCCGGAGAGCATATAGTCGATATCGTTGGCCTGCCAATGGAGCTGAATGTTCCGATCCGTATCCCCTGCATCCTCGCCCGGATCGCCTATTGTGATGGAGCCGGCAGCCCCATTGATATCGACGGCTTTGCCATTTGCGGGAAAATCCGCTATAACCCGCTTCTGCTGAAAGATCCCGAAGGATTGATTGGCAGAAACGTAACTGAAGACAATTTCTGCTGCTTCTCCTTCACGGGGGCCGCTGGCATTAATTTCACGAAGCGAGAATCCTGCTGTTACGTAAGAGGGCACCTGCAGCGCGTCACCGAACCAGACCTTGGCTTCCTTAATGGATGGAAGCACCCATATTTCCTGACTGGAGGATCCCGGCGCAGGTGGGGGAAGGTCATCCCCTGGATTGTTCTGCCCAAGCATAGGCGTGTTCAGCGTACCGCCGGGCTGCTGCCCTTCAACCATCGGTTCCGATTGGCCGTTGTTGCCTCCTTGAGTACCTGCAACGCTGCCGGGCACTGCCGGTGACAAGAGAAATGGAGCCGCAACCAGCAAAATCAATATAATGGCGGCTGCAGCTGCCGATCCCCAAATCCAGCCTTTGGCCGGCAACCGTCTTTTACGAGAAGGAGGCTCCTGGATGTCCAATAGCCGCTGCCGTACAGATTCTTTCAGGCGGTTATCGAAATGCAGATCTTCGAACAGCAGCTCATCGGCTTCCTGCTTAAATGTTTGACGGAGTTCTGTATCCGGTGTCTTCATCGGGCCAGTCCCTCCTTCTCCAGATAGTCGCTGAGCATCTCTCTTGCACGATGAAGCCTGCCGCGGACGGTGCCTTCGGGGGAACCGGTCGCTTCCGCTATTTCACGCGTAGATAAATCGAGATAATAAAACAAATAGATCACCTCATGATAGTGGGAGGGCAGCTTGACAACATGCCTCAATATTTCTGTCCGGTTCCATCTGGCCATCGCTTCTTCTTCGGCGCTGTACCGTTCCGCTTTGGTCAGCAGAACGGGATCGGTCGGCTGTTCCAGGGCAGCTTTTCTACCCAAACGGTCTTTGCATAAATTAATCGTTATTCTGCTCAGCCAGGTTTTCACACTGCTCTCCCCGCGGAAAGTGGACCAGTTCCGGTAAGCGCGGATAAACACTTCCTGACTGACGTCCTCGGCCAAATGTCTGTCGGCCAGATAGAAATAAGCAGTGCGAAGCACGGCAGAGCCATATTCCGCCATTAAGCCTTCAAGCGCTGAGGAGGGATTTTCAGGGAAGCTTGATTTGTCTTTGGGGCCGGCCGGCCTTGGCATGTCACCACCTCCGTATCCTATAGACGGCGCCAATACCTTTTTCGCTACACTTTTTATGGAGAAAATAAATGAAATTCAGAAAATGGGCCTTACAGACGGTCGCTAATAGTCCGTGGATTGGTGCTTCAAGGGACAGGTATGGTATTATGATAGAAAAGTAAAATAAGTTTGAACCAGCACGATTAGTAAAGCTACTTTGGAGGGACTCCCCATTACGAACGCCATTTTGAATGACGCCTTGACTATGCTGCAGAAAACGAGCCGTACCTTTTACATTCCGATCAACGGCCTGGATATGGGCTTGAAGGAAGCCGTAACCTCTGCCTATTTATGTATGCGGGCAATCGATGAAATCGAAGATCATGAGGAGATCTCGGGTCAACTGAAGATTGAACTGCTGCGAGGAATTTATGAAGCATCCCAAACCTCCGATATTATTCATGCAACTAATGAAGTTCTGACGCCTTATCGCGATGTCCTGCCGGAAGTAACCATGAGACTGCGCGATTGGATGCTTCTTTGTCCTCCTTCCATTGTGGATACGGTTATTCACTATAATGCGCAGATGGCCAAGCAAATGGGAGAGTGGGCCCAGGCGAAATGGAATATTCAAACCGAAGAGGATCTGGACGGTTACACTTACAGCGTAGCGGGTATGGTCGGAGAAATGCTCTCTGAGTTGTGGTTATGGTATGATGATACCCAATCTGATAGAGTGAAGGCTGTTGCTTTCGGCAGAGGGCTGCAGGCGGTCAATATCCTGCGAAACCGCAAAGAAGATCTCAAACGGGGCGTGGACTTTTATCCAAATGGGTGGGACTTCAAGGAAATGCTCATATATACACAGCGCAATCTGAAGCTGGCTGATGAGTATATTGCCGAATTAAAGCCGGGACCGGCCCGGAAGTTCTGCAAAATTCCGCTTGCGCTCGCTCAGGCTACGGTGAACATTCTCGCTGCCGGCGGCAGCAAATTAACAAGAGATGCCGTTCTCAAGATTGTCAATCGGCTCAACGGGTAGCCATAACCGTTAGTTTTTTTAGGGTGTGAAGTTATAATGAAGAGATTGTATTGTGAAAAAAACCAGTTTTGCACGTTTTCGTGCAAAACTGGTTTTTTTTCCCGGTCAAACAGAACTTTGGTTGGCTTTTATTCTTATCGTTGATAGACGAGCGGGAAATGATCTCCGGTCAGCAGCTCGCCCGGTTCAACCGAGACAAAAGGCAGCATGGGGTGCCCGGCAGTTGGCGCATAACGTGTGTGGCCAGGCATATAGTGAACGGCGATAGCGCGGCGCTTGTGTTGCGAGCGGTTATTCGGGCTGCCGTGCCAGGTCAGGCAGTGGTGGTAGCCGACCTGGCCCTTTTTAATTTCAAACGGCACCGGTGTAGTATCCGCCCCCTCCGGAAGCAGCTCAGGCTGCTTGTGGACCGGTTTGAATTCCGCATTGCTTTCCAGATACCGCTGATGATTCCCCCATTTGTGGCTGCCCGGCACCATCCACATACAGCCGTTCTCGATCGTGGCATCATCCAGGGCAACCCAGGCGCTGACGAGATCGGAAGGGGTAATGATCGGCCACAGCGGGTGATCCTGATGCCATTTGGTCGGTCCGCCGGTAACAGGAGGCTTATATTGAATTTGATCATGCCAGATACGGACTTCATCGGTCCGCGTCAGCTGGGCGATTTCCTCGCAGATCGTCTTGTTAGCCGTATGCTGGAAATAAACATCGCTGGCCATCCAGATGTTGACGATCTGCACGACGGACTCGCTGACCGTCATTTTCATATCGTCATAACCCTTCGCCAGCATATTGTGCGAAAGCACTGGTTTTTTCACGGATTGCCCGTTCATGACCAGATCCAGCTCATCGCGGAGCGCCTCAACCTCGGCATCGCTCAAGACAATGCCGCCTTTCAAAAAACCGTTGTTTTCAAATTCCTCAATTTGTGCTTGACTTAACATAGTATATTCCTCCCGGATGTGTTGGCTGTATTTCGTTGATAAGCTAAGCATAGTGGAGAATGGTAACGCTGTCTTTACAAATACTGAAGAGGGATTTGCACTTTTCCAATACGAATCATAATGGCTCGCGAAGGGGAGGGAGGGGCGTTTTTGAAATCAACTGATCTGGGATCGATTCATGAGCTTGCGCCAACCGTGAACTTTGCCGCCCGCGCGGAGGCGCTTGCGAATACGGTTTGGGGCCCACGCAAAAATCCCGATTTTCAGCTGTTCTATATCTTGTCCGGAGAAGCGGAGGCCCTTATCGGGGGGCAGCGGTATTTGCTTGCAGGCGGAGATTGCGTCATCTATGGTTCTTTGCACCCTCACCGGCTGAGGACCTTGAGCAGGACTGAATATATTAGCCTTCATTTTCACTTGCGGCATGCCTCACCCGAGCCGGTCCACCCGGCTTATGCCCTGCAGAACTGCTCGGAAGAGGAGATGCTCCATTCTACAGACAGCGGCTTTACCATTGAAGTTCCAGGCCATGACAGACTCGGTCTGCCAGCCTTCATTACGATGCCGGCCCTGGAGCCGTACCTGCTGCGGATCGTTCAGGAATACAGCAATGAACAGCCCGGGTATGCGGTTTATTTGCGCGCCTTAATGACAGAGCTGATTACGGCTCTAGTCCGGCATCTGCTGAACCGTCAGCCTCCGTCGGCGGAGCGGATCAAAATCGAACCGGCGCTTGCCGGGATCGGCCAGCATCCCGAGGCGAACTGGACGGTAACGGAGCTGGCGGGCTTATGCGGCTATCATGCGATTTATTTCTCTTCGCTGTTCAAGAAATGCACAGGCGTGACGCCCAAGCAGTACCTGATTTCCGAGCGGATCCGCAAGGCCAAATACCATCTGCTCCAGGGAGAGAAGATGGAGCGGATTGCAGAGCGTCTGGGCTATGCCAGCATCCATTATTTTTCACGGAATTTCAAGGATGAAACAGGACTGACCCCAACGGAATTCAAGCAGCAGGAGCATGAAATTTAATAGCTGGTTAATGGCTTGAAATCTATAAATCTTTCATTTCAATTTCATAGACAAAAGAGAGGACGGGGTGATACGATAGCCACGTGGGAAATTGGCAGATAACTGGAGGAAATTCAAAAGTGAAATGGAAGCTTGTCTGGAAACGAAGTGTATTGTTATCTGTCCTTGCGGCCGGATTGGTATTCGTACCGCTCCCGGGTTTGACGGATTACAGCGCTGCTGCTGCGGCCTCCAAGACCGCTGCACAAGCTGCTGTTATACCGGTATTTGTGGATGGAACGAAGCTGGCTTTAACACCATCGCCCCTTACGATTAAAGGAACGACCATCGTGCCGATGCGCACTATTTTCAATGCATTGAAGGCCAGCGTAACCTGGGAGCCCGCGACCAAGACAATTATTGTTGTCAAGGACCGTACGACCATTACGCTGCAGCTTGGGTCAAGCAAGGCCGTCAAGAACGGGAAGAACGTGACCCTGGCGGTACCGCCGCAGATGATTAAAGGAGCGACAATGGTGCCGCTTCGTTTTGTTGCGGAAGCGCTTGGCGCCGAGGTTAAGCTCGATTCAGCCGCCCGCGTGATCCGCATCACTTCCTTTGAGGCGCTGCAAGCGCAAGCCTATGAGGATGAGGATGAGACGGAAGCCGATGATCCTGATTCCGGTTATGGGGAGTATGATACGTTTTCGACCGAGGAAGTTGTGGAGATGAACGACGATAAGGTCGTCATGATTACGACGGATTCGGCGCAGGGCAGCGGGGTAATTATTGGACCGAACCGGATTGTTACCAACCTTCATGTGATGCAGGAAGCCGGGAAGGCAACTGTTCTGCTGCGTAGCGGCGATACCTTCGAGGTGGAAGGCATTGTCGGCTATGATGAGAAATCGGATTTGGCGGTCATTCAGACGACAAAGCCCCTGGGAGTTGAGCCTGCAACGATCGGATACGGCGTGGGCAAAGGCGCGCATGTCATTGCCATAGGCAGTCCGCTGGGACTCCAGAACACAGTCTCTGATGGCATTGTCAGCAATTTGCAGCAGGCGGATGGCGTTCAGACCTATCAGATCAGCGCCCCGATTGATCACGGCAGCTCGGGCGGCGGGCTGTTCGACGATTACGGCGAGCTTGTAGGGATCACCTCATCGGGAATCGAGTCCACGCAAGCGGATTTGAATTTTGCGGTATCCGTGCTCAATGTCAGCATCCTTCTTTATAATATTGAAGACAACAAAGCCAACGAGAAGATTGATTTCCTGCCCTCAACGTTGCCGGATACCCTTGTGGGTGCAACTGACGATGAGATCCGCGATCTGGTCGACAAGGAGTTCGGGGAAATCAGTACCTCGCAGGGCGGAACGAAGCTGCAGCGTATTGAGGTCAAGCGTGATGACAAGGGCTGGCTGGTTGTTTCGGCCGTAATCGATCCTGCATTTTATATGCTGTACGGGAATATGGCTAATGATGATCTGCGCTTCTGGGCGCTCGATGCGGGCACCAAGCTGCATAAGCTGCTGCCGGACGACACCATTCAGCTTGCGGTCTATTACGAGCAGGAGTTCAGCTTCGAGCCCCGGAATTTGAACGCGGCAGAAGTGACGGCTGCTGCAGATGGCAAATGGCTTGTCCGTTATCCCGTTGTTCAATTGCAAGGCAAAGAGAAGATGATCGTTCAGGTCCGCACCTGACCTCTTTGAACGATAATAGAAGCGGGGCGGTTTTCTCTCTTGCGGCATTATGCTGCGGGAGCGGGGACTGCCCTTCTTTTTTTGTGCCATATTCGGTACAATAGAGTTGCTTGTAAGCCATAACGATAAAGAGGGAAGTAAACAATATGAAAGTCGTACTGGCAACCTTGAATGCCAAATTTATTCATACCTCACTCGCGCTGCGCTGCCTGAAAGCCTTCAGCGAGCATGAGTTCGACATCGAAATTGCGGAATATACGATCAAAGATCCGGTGATGAACATTGTGGCCGACATCTACGCGAAGAAACCGGGTGTAATCGGCTTCTCCTGCTATATCTGGAATATCGAAGAGACGATTACGGTCATCGATATGCTGCGTAAAATCATGCCTGAGCTTCGTATAGTACTGGGCGGCCCCGAGGTTAGCTATGACACGGCCTTCTGGATGGAGCGTCTGACGCAGGTCGATTATATTGTGGTTGGCGAAGGCGAAGAAACCTTTCATCATCTGCTCACGGAGCTGCGGGATACGCAGAAGCTGCATATGGTGTTTGGCGTCGCCTACCGCAAAGAGCGCAAGGACGGTACGATAGAAATCATCGTCAACCCCCCGCGTCCGAAGCTGGAATTGGCCAAGCTTCCGTCACCGTACCGTTTCCCGGAGGATATCGCCGGCCTGCAAAGTCGTGTCACTTATTTCGAGACCAGCCGCGGCTGCCCGTTCAGCTGCCAATTCTGCTTGTCGAGCATTGAGGTAGGGGTCCGCTATTTTGATATGGAACGGACCAAAGCGGACCTGCTTTATTTGATCCAGTCCGGCGCGAAGCTGATCAAGTTTGTGGACCGCACCTTTAATATCAAACGCGACTATGCGCTGGAGATTTTTCATTTTCTCATTGAAAATCATGGAGGCTGCGTGTTCCAGTTTGAAATCACCGCGGATATCATGCGCCCCGAGGTGCTTGATTATTTGGCCGAGCATGCGCCGCCGGGGATTTTTCGCTTCGAGATCGGCGTGCAGTCAACCAATGATCCAACGAACGCGGAGGTGCAGCGCAGGCAGAATTTTGCGAAGCTGAGCCGCACCGTTACCAAGGTGAAGGAGAGCGGCAAGATCGATCAGCATCTTGATTTGATCGCCGGTCTGCCGCTGGAGAATTACGATACTTTCCGCAAAACCTTCAACGATGTCTTCGCGCTTGGGCCGGAGGAGCTGCAGCTTGGCTTCCTCAAGATGCTGCGGGGCACCGGCATGCGCCGCGATGCGGACAAGCACGGATACATCTATATGGACCGGGCGCCTTACGAGATTCTTGGCAACGATATTATGCCGTTCTCGGATATCGTGCGGATCAAGCGGGTGGAGGACGTGCTGGAGAAATATTGGAATGCGCACCGGATGGACCATGCGCTGTACTATCTAATCGGGCAGGCCTTTGATTCGGCCTTCGACTTCTTCCAGCAGTTCGGCGATTATTGGGAGGGACGCGGCTGGCAGAAAATCGGCCATCAGCTGGAGGACCTTTTCTCCCGGTTGTGGACGTTCCTGTCCGAGGTGCATATTCACCGCACGGCAGAAGCGGGCAAGCACTGGCAGCCCGAGGTTGCGCTTGGGCTCATGAAGCTGGATTATTATCTGAATCACAAGTATAAGCCGCGCAAGGTGTGGTGGGATTTTACGATGGACAAATCCGCCTGGAACGGCTGGATGCAGCAGCTGGCGAAAGAACCGCAGGACGTCTCGGAGGCATTCGCGGCGCTGGGCCTCGGCGAGAAGGAGCTGCATAAGCACGCTGTTATCGAACTGCTGCCATTCGATCTGGAGCTCTATCTGTCAGAAGGCATATTGTCCCTGGAAGCACAATCGCTGCTTATTGTGATCTACAGCGGCGGCGGCAAGGAGGATGGTGTAGCGGCGAAGCCATTCATTCAAAGGCTGGTTCAAGCCAAGCAGCGTACGGGAACGATGTAGAACGGACTGTGGGGAGAATGCCATCCTCACTCCGGCATACAGCAAGCTTGGACTATTCCACAGCGTGAGCGTGGGATAGTCTTTTTTTAGGGAAGAAGCTTCCTGTGCCGCCAAAGTACGGTGACTGCCGTTTGTTCTTGCATTTATATCAAATGTGTAATCCCTCATGGCGCAGGCTGTTTAAGAGACTTGAGTACGGTAGTGCAGTAGTGTAAGATAGGGGAGGCAAGTTATTCTTTCGATTAAATCGAATGAAGAAGGAGCGATAACGTGGTATATTCGGCAAATAAAGAGCGGTATTCGTCCATGACGTATAACCGTGTTGGACGGACAGGCCTTAAGCTTCCAGCCATTTCACTTGGTCTTTGGCATAATTTTGGCGGCGTTGATACATTTGAGAATGGCCGCGCCATGCTTCACCGGGCATTTGACCTGGGAATAACGCATTTTGACCTGGCCAATAACTACGGCCCTCCGGCGGGCTCGGCAGAAGAAATGTTCGGGCGAATTATGGCGAACGATTTCAAGCCGTACCGGGACGAACTGATTATTTCCTCCAAAGCAGGATACTATATGTGGCCAGGCCCATACGGGGAGTGGGGCTCACGCAAATATTTAATCGCTTCCCTTGACCAAAGCCTGAAGCGGATGGGTGTCGAATACGTCGATATTTTCTACTCCCACCGCCCGGATCCGGAAACGCCGCTTGAAGAAACGATGGGGGCGCTTGACCATATCGTACGCTCGGGCAAGGCATTGTATGTCGGTATCAGCAGCTATAGTGCGGAACAATCCGCAGAGGCGATTGCCATCATGAAACGTCTTGGCACACCGCTTGTTATTCATCAGCCCAGCTACAATATGTTTGACCGCTGGATCGAGAATGGCCTGCAGGATGTGCTGGAGGAGAACGGCGTAGGCAGCATCGCCTTCTGCCCGCTCGCTCAAGGACTGCTTACGAATAAATATCTCGGCGGTATTCCAGAAGATTCGCGTGCTGCCAGCCGGACCGGCGCTCTGCAGGAAAGCGCGGTAACGCCTGAGCGTGTGGCCAGACTGCAGAAGCTTAATGCAATTGCAGCCGAACGCGGCCAGTCTCTGGCACAGCTTGCGCTGGCCTGGGTGCTGCGCGGCGGACGCGTAACATCGGCGCTGATCGGGGCAAGCAGGGTCAGCCAGATCGAGGATAATGTAGCCGCGCTCAGCAATCTGGACTTCTCCAAAGAAGAGCTTTCACAGATTGAGGATATTCTGCGCTAGAACAAGCCAAGCCTTCCACTTGAGGAGTGATCCTCATGCGGAAGGCTTTTTTTTGTATCCGTCTAGGCATATTTGGCAGAGAGTCCGATGCAGGCGACACCGGCGAGAATGAGCAGGCAACCGGCGATTTTCAAAGCGGAGAGCGATTCGTCAAATATGTAGTAGGCGCCGATGATTGATATGACATAGGCCAGGCTTTGGATAGGGTACGCAAGACTCAGATCCACCTTGGAGACGATATACAGCCAAAGAATCGTAGCGCAGCCGTAGATGAACAATCCGCCCAGAATATAAGGGGAGAACACTAATTCCAGAATGGTGCGGAAGCTTTCGAATGGCCTGGATTTCTGCATGAGGCCATACTTCCATATAAATTGACCGGTTACGAGCATGAGCGTATTGACCAGAATGAGTACAAATTGAACCAGATTCAATGCTTTTCACGTCCTTCGACTGCCTGCTGCAGCTCCATCATTTTCTTCTCCATCACGGCAAGCTCCTGCGTCAAGGTCTTCATGCGGTCCGACTGATTGGACAAGCTCATTGTCTGTCTAACCAGCAGTCCGAGGATGAACAGGATCGTCATCATAAAGACAAAAGTCGGCATGTAATAGATGCCGATCCACAACGCAAACCGGTTGAGCAGCGGGATGCACAGCGCCGCGACGACGCCGGCGATGGCTGTTATAAGCCACAGAAACGCATAGCGGTCCCTCAGCCGGTGCGACACCGTCAGGTAAACAATGATAACAAGAAACAGCAGCGTAATAATGAGAGAAACGATTTGATTCATGTTAAATGATCCTTTCCAGGGCGCATGCTTTTCAGGAATCGCTTGCAGGCTTACTAAGAAGCACAGGCTTTACAAGGCTTCTAGGAGAAGCTTTTGCGGATGAGTGAGATCATGGTGACCTTCATCATATAGTAAACCGATTTGGACAGGTTGATCGAAGAGACCCCGCCTTGGCGGTTTCTCATCTCGACGCTGATTTCTGTTATTTTACGGCGCTGCTTGCACAGACTGACAAGCACCTCGACCTCCGGATAATCCGTTGGATAGGCTCGTGAAAACTGCTCGATGGTCAACCGGTTCACAATGCGGAAGCCGGAAGTAGGATCATAGATGGAAACGCCGGTGAGCACTCTCACCAGAAAGTGAAAATAGAAGATCCCGAATCGCCGCAGAAGACTGCCTTTATAGCCGCTGTGACGGACAAAACGGGAACCGATGACCATATCGCAGCCGCTGGACTGAATATGCTCCACGAGCTTGGCGATATCTTCGGGGCGGTGCTGTCCGTCCGCATCCAGCTGAATGGCGTAAAGATAGCCATTGCTGTCGGCGTACCGGTAACCGCTTTGCATGGAGCCGCCAATTCCCAGATTAACCGCATGGCGCAAGGAGGGAAATCCCTCTTTGCGGATGATTTCCGCCGTTCGGTCCCTGGAGCCGTCGTCAATGACGACAAAATCATAATCGGTATGGCGTTTGAGCTCATGCACGGTCCGTGCGAGCGTCGCTTCCTCATTATAGGCGGGAATGATCACTAGTATATCACTGGCTCGTTTGTGCTCCATTTCCGATCCATCCTTCTCTTTTCAAATCATTTGCTTTTATACAGGGCCTGTATAGTATAATGGAAAACGTTGGGCAATGGATACCAAATATTTGTAAAAGAAGGAGATGTAGGATTGTTTTCCTTGAAATCTGAGACGCCTGTGATAAGAAGATGGGTTTATACCGTGATGGCGCTTGTCCTGCTTGTGCATGCAGCGTCCGTGCTTGTGCTTGGCGATCATTTTCTCCTGGGATCCTATGAGAAGCGCAATAATGACGATGTCAAATATGTTTATGCCGCACAGGTTCTGTTGCAGGACCATACGCTTGTTTATAACAGCGGCGACCTGCCTACTAATTTCATTATGCCCACCATACCGGTCATGCTAAGCGGGTTTATCGCCATTTTGGACCGGGATGCTGGAGTTATGGCTTTCCGGCTGCTGCAATGTCTGATGCAATCGTTCTCTATCTATCTGCTTTTCATTCTGGCCAGATCGGTGTTCAACAGCCGTGTCGGCCTTGTGGCAATTATATTGGCTGCCTGCTATATTCCGGATCTGTTCGCTTCGGGAGCAATTCTAACTGAATCGACGTTTAAAGTGCTGCTTTTGTTGCTGCTTTGCAGCACAATATTTGCCATTCGCAAAAAAACGGCCCTCGCTTATGTATGGGTTGGCATCATGCTGGGTTTAGCCTGTTATGTAAAGCCGCAAAGCGCCTTGTTTCCCATATGCCTGCTTATACTTTGGCTTGTCCACCGTTACAGCTGGAAGGATATTGTCAAATATACGGCTATCGTCGGCGTTTGCAGCATGGCGCTGCTCTCGCCCTGGTGGATCCGCAACTACGTGCAGTTTCATGAATTTATTCCGTTCACCAAATCAACCGGAAACCCCATGCTGCTCGGCGCGCTGGTCAAACGGGGCATGCCGCCCAAGGGCTTCTTCGAGCAGTATCCCGAATACAAGGACAATAAGCTGTTTGGGCCCAACGATACGGCGCAGAAGATCGCGGCACAGCGTCTCATCGCTTATAGCTTCAAGCATACGTCGATTGCTTATACCTATTGGTTTACGGCGGGCAAAACCTATTATTTGTTCTCGGCTCCTTTCTATTCAAGGCCGGTGCCGGGTCTTCCAAGACCTGCGATTAATGTGCTTCATTGGCTCTATGTATTAGCGGGCTTCGTTGGCCTTGTACTGCTTCTGGCCCTCAAGAGAATGAAGCAGACGCTCCCGGTTCTGCTCCCCTTCCTCTATTATTGGTTTATCCATCTGCCTTTTATAACCTTTGGACGCTACGGTTATCCTCTTGTGAGCCTGCTGATTATTTTCGCCGCTGCGGGAATTGTGTTAATAGCGGAGCGGCGCAAAAGAATGAGCGATGGCAGCAGGTTGCCAGGTGCATTAAATCAGCCATAATCATCTGCGAAATCCGGGGAGAACTTGCCCCGGATTTCTATTCGGATGCATGGTTGCAACCTTGTTGCCCTATGGAGCGTCATGAAGGATATGCATAGTGGGGGTGACTTCCATATACGGAAATAAGTTAAAGGTTTGGGCGTTGATGATGATAGCAGCCGTAATTACGCTGGGAGGCTGTTCAACTGTTTCATTATCCAGACCAGCAGCCGTGCAAGCGGAGACTGTTAAAAATACGAAGGCTCAAAACATGAAGGAAGATCCGAAAAACTGCGGAAATGCCGCCATAGATTATTTTGCGGCAATCAAATTCGACGGCCGTATGTATATCGAGAACCGGGATAGCGACTCCTCCGGATTGAAGCCCGGGAAGAAGGTCGGAGAGATCGGCTACAGGATGGCTGACGACGCCTGTCTGGGCTATCAGATGAAGGACGGCGATGCCACCCTGCTGCAGGCAGGGACTCCGCTGTATGCGGTGAAGGGTTATAAGACAGGCTATCGTCTTCTTGCCGGAGACCAGCTGTATGAAGTCGCGGAGAATCCTTCTGCCCGGACCGTTGGCGAGCTTTATGATATCGGGGAGGAAATAGCGGGAGTCCGTTTCGAAAGCGGCATTGACGGCTCCCCGATGAAGGCCTTTACAGCGGAGGCGGCAAAGGTGTTCAAGGAGGAGTACATCAAGCTCGAGCTGGTTGACCGGACGAAACTCAATAAAGAAACAAAAAGCTTAAGCGGAGGAAGCTATCATCTGCGCGTACTGCTTAAGGACGGCTCCTCATTCCGGGTGGCTTATTATATCAAACCCGCTGTGCTGTCGCCCGGAGCCTATGCAACAGAAAGGCTGAAGGAGACCATTGCCGGGCAGCGCAGGCTGCTGTATGAATAAGTAGCCTGCATAAAACGCATAAAACGTCATTTACTCCCGCGGCGTGCGTCTGGCGACTCTGCTGTCGATGGCGGCCTGCACGACCCGTCTTCGCACCTCTTCGACCACGCGCTGGTTGAATACGCTTGGTATGATATACAGCGGACTCAGCTCGTCAGGACTGATGACCGAGGCGATCGCCTCGGCGGCAGCCAGCTTCATCGGCTCGTTGATGCAGCTCGCACGGCAGTCCAGGGCGCCGCGGAAGATGCCGGGGAAGCACAGTACATTATTGATCTGGTTCGGGTAATCGGATCGTCCCGTTGCGATGACAGAGACGATATCCTCTGCCGTTTCCGGACGGATTTCCGGCTCGGGGTTGGCCATCGCGAATACGATCGGATCCGGGGCCATGCTCATGACCAGCTCCCGCTTCAGAATGCCTCCGGCAGATAAGCCGATGAACACATCGGCGTCCTTGAGCGCTTCAGCCAGGCCGCCGTTCATCCGCTCATCATTGGTGTGCTCGGCATACCACTGCCACATGCCGTTCGGATAATGATGGTCACGGCATATGATGCCTTCGCGGTCGACGCCGACAACATGCTGCGCTCCGCCGGCAAGCAGCATTTTCGTGCATGCCGTTCCTGCCGCGCCAATGCCGCAAACGACAATCCGCGCATCGGCAATATTCCTTCCGGTCAGCTTCAGGGCATTCAGCAGTCCGGCATACAATACGACGGCAGTCCCATGCTGGTCATCATGAAAGACGGGAATGTCAAGCTCATCCCGCAGCCGCTGTTCGATTTCAAAGCAGCGCGGCGAGGAAATATCCTCAAGATTGATGCCCCCGAAGCCGGGAGCAATGGCCTTGACCGCGGCAATGATGCCTTCGGTATCATGGGTATCCAGGCAGATAGGAAAAGCATCCACATCGGCGAACTGCTTGAACAGCATCGCTTTTCCTTCCATTACAGGCATAGCCGCATAGGGACCGATATCCCCAAGACCAAGCACGGCCGTTCCATCGGAAACAACTGCGACTGTATTCCGTTTGATCGTCAGGGTATAGGCTTTGGAGGGATCCTCGAAGATCGCATTGCAGACGCGGGCAACCTCGGGCGTATAGACGCGCGACAGATCATCGCGGTTTTGAATCGGCGTTTTCGGCTGAACGGAGATTTTGCCGCCAAGATGCAGCAGGAAGGTCCGGTCCGAAATATTGATCAGGCGAATGCCGGGCAGCTCTTCCAGAGCCTTGGCAATTCGTTCATTGGTCGCCGCTTCACTCACTTTGACGGTCAGATCGCGCACCGTGCGGTCGCGTCCGGTCTGTATGACGTCAATGGCGATAATATCGCCGCCTGCCCGCTCAATCGCCGTGGCAGCGGCGCCAAAAAAGACCTTTTGCGTATCCAGCTCAATCCGTAAAATAACGGTTTTCCCATCCAGCGGCACATTCCTCATTCTTAATAGCCTCCCTGATTGTGAATGAACACATGTACTTTCGTTTATTTACCCTCAAAAGAGGCAGGATATGCAAAAGCGGCGCAAACTCTACACTAATCCTTCAGGACGGGACTCAAGCTCAAAGCTTCAAGCGCTCTGAAAAAAGAAGCCGTCACTGCATCAGCTGCAGGACGGCACGGGAGCATTGCATCGGGTTATAATGCTGATTGCGTTTGGTCATCAGATCACGCCGATGTTGGACAGCGCTGTAAGGCTCCTGAATCATTTCAAACCATTTATCTATCGTCTCTGTGTCTATAAGCATTTCGCCGAAGCCGCTCTCAACAAAATATTCGCAGTTGACCTCTTCCTGTCCGGGAATCGGCTCATAGAACAGCATCGGAATGCTCTTGCTGAGACCCTCGGTACAGGTCATGCCGCCGGGTTTGGTAATCAGCAGATCGGATACGTCCATCAGCTTGCTGATCTCCTTGGTAAAGCCCAGCACTTTGATGTTGGGATGCTGGAAATGCGGATCAGCCAGCATTTTCTCTCTGGCCTTGTCGTTGTTCCCCACACAGTAGATAATCTGTATGCGGTCCCGCCAGCGTGTCATATACTCCAGCAGATTGTCGCTGTACATAATCCCCCAGCCGCCTCCCATAATAAGGACAGTGGGCATGGGCTTCAAATCGAATTGAGCCTGCAGCTCGGCTTTATCATGTGTTTCCCAGAAGTTCGGATGAACCGGAATGCCCGTCACTTCAATTCTGCTTGCAGGGATGCCCCGGTCGGTAAGCTTCTTCTTCACAAGCTCGGTGGAGACCAGATACTTGTTGACCTCGGAGCTGGTCCACGTGCCATGAGCGTCATAATCGGTAATAAGCGTGTATAATGGAACATTGAGACCAAGACGCTTCAAGCGGGAGACCACCGCGTTGGGAACCGGGTGGGTGCATACGATCAAATCCGGCTTCAGTTGGGAAATCACTTGAGAGGTATGCGTATAAAATATCCGGTGAAGCGCAAGCTGGGTGAACCTGTTTAAAGATTTTTTGTATTGTCTTCGATATACGATGCCGACTAGCTTCGGCTGTTTGCTGACTGTTTTGCGATAGGCGGAAACAATTAACGGACCAAGCACGGGATTTAAAAATTTGCCAAGCTCAATGACGCGGGTGGAAATACCCGGATTGAGCGCACGCAGACCGACAGCCAGCGCATAGGCGGCTTGAGTATGACCTGAACCGAATCCTTCAGAGAGCAGCAGCACTCTTTTTTTACGCAACTTCTCACCTACTTTTCTGACCACATAGGAAAAAATGTCCCCAGGATGTCTTTCCTATCGGCGATAACAACACGCAAGGTGAAACGGCTATCGCCGTCCTTTGGAGGCGGGGTGCGTTTCATTCCGGAGAAATATAAGCAAAGTATGATGAAGATTAATACTTTCTTATATTTCAAAAAATCCCCTCTACCCTATATTACTTTGCAAGTCCGTTCAAAACAAGTTAGGAATTGAGACTTGCGGAGGAATCCTCAGTAATTTATCCTAAAAATTAGGTAAACGAAGGACAGGCGCCTTATTCTTAAATAAACAGCTTGATTTTATAGACGAGCAGGAGGATAAAAAAGATGCAGCAGCAACATAAATTTATTCCGGAAATCGGTTCTTTGGTGGCGGTCCGCTACAAGACAGGAGAGTATATTGGTGAAGTGATGGAAGCTGCGGGCGGCAGTCCGCGCGCACTGGTGAAAGTACTGGCTGTGCTCAAGCATCCGGAGCAGGGCGATCTCCATAATCCGCAAAATCCGGACGTGCCGATGTTTCATGAGCGCAGAGCGCTCAGCTATACGGAGAAGGCCAATATTCCCTATGGCGATCTGGTGCCCTACAAGGGTGAGGTCCCGTCTTATCCGGATTCGCTTAAAGAAGCCCTGGAGAATGAGCTGGCAGCGCTTGACCGGTTGAAGCGGTGGGCTGAGCGCGGCCTGGAGCAGCTTGCGCAGCTGCAGCGGGAATATAAAATTTAAGGAGGCGCGCACAAGATGGGGAAGGAATGGCTGGCCAAGGAGATTTATGCGGTATCCCATTTAACCGGAGAATTTGTACTGCGTTCAGGTCAAATTTCCAATGAATATTTTGATAAATACTTGTTCGAATCCGACCCCAGACTGCTGGGGGTCATCGCCTCGGAAATGTCAGCCTATATTCCGATTGGAACGCAGGTTCTGGCTGGCATCGAGATGGGAGCGATTCCGCTGACAACGGCACTTTCGCTGGAGACGGGCATCCCTTCCGCATTTGTCAGGAAGAAAGCGAAGGATCATGGAACCTGCAAAATTGCCGAAGGAATCGATGTGGCGGGCAAAAAGGTATGTGTCGTCGAGGATGTTATAACCTCGGGAGGGCAGGTTGTCATGAGTGTCAATGCGCTGCGTGAAGCGGGGGCTATCGTGGATAACGTCATCTGCGTCATCCTGAGGAGTCCGCAAGGACGCAAAAGGCTGGAGGAAATAAACCTGCGGCTGCATGCGCTTTTTACAATGGAAGAACTGAATGAGCTGGGACAGCGGCAGTAGTCCGGAGGGCGGAGGCCGTGCAACGAACGGGTTAAAGGGATTTGAACAATAAGGGTTGCCTGGTGCGGCAAAAGGTGGTATTATTTGCTTATCGACCAGATGACCGATTTGGGATTTTGGTCAATAACAGATTTTGAGTGGTAAATCCGCGAGAAGGAGGCTTCGGCAAATGGATACCAGAAAGCTTCCGGTTGACCGCCGGCTGCAGGTTGTCGAAGCGGCTGCCCAATCGTTCGCCATGTTCGGCTATAAAGCAACGACAATGGAGCTTGTGGCCAAAATCGCAGCAGTCGGCAAGGGCACCATCTACACCTTCTTCGCCACCAAGGAGGAATTGTTCGATGAAATAATCGGACAGCTGACCGGCGAGCTGCGCTCGCTTGCCGATCGCACGATTAATCGCGAAACGCCCTTCTTCGATAATTTGACGATTGTGTTGTATGAACTGCTCCGCTTTCGCGAGAAGCATGAGCTGATCGTCAAGCTGTCCCAGGAGGTCCGCGATTTGGGCACTCCCATGGCCAAGGAGGGGATTGCCAAGCTGGAGCGGGCTATCGTCTCATGTATACAAAATGAAGTTGCACTGGCAGTCGAGAAAGGCGAGGTGCGCAGCGTCGATCCGGAGCTGACGGCTTTCATCATGCTCAGACTGTACATTTCGCTTGCCGTGGACTGGAGCAAAGAGCATGAACCCCTTGCGCGCGAGGAAATCGCCGGGTATTTTGCTTCCCTGCTCAAAAGCGGAGTGGGGGCTTGAAGGTTGTACCCGTATAACGAAGCTGTTATTGACGGTTTGAGAAGCGGCACACGCTGCTTATTTTTTTGAATTAAAATGACCGAATAACCAAACTGGTCATATGTTCACTATTCATTCGGAGGCGGTTATGATGGGTTTTACCTTGTTTGGCAGAGAGCTTGCACGTATTGTCCGCAGTCCCAAGCTGTTGATCCCGATCATCGGGGTTCTGTTCATTCCGATTATGTACAGCGGCATGCTTGTCGGCGCCTTCTGGGATCCTTACGGGAAGCTTGGCGAGCTGCCGGTTGCTGTCGTTAATGAGGACCAGGGAGCCTCATTTGAAGGTGAAACGCTGACGGTAGGCTCGGATCTGGTCGCAAGCCTGAAGGAAAACAAGCAATTCCGCTGGGCCTTTGTCGATCGGGCAGCTGCGGAGAAGGGCATTGAGGCCGGGGATTATTACTACGCCATTGAAATTCCGCCGGGCTTCTCCGAGCAGGCAACCACGCTGCTGGACGAGAATCCGCAGCCCGCTTCGCTGAAATATATCTCCAATGACAGCGATAATTATCTGGCTGCAAAAATCGGTCATACGGCGATGGATCAGCTGCAGGCGGAGCTGTCGCAGGAGGTTACCAAAGCCTATGCCCAAGCGGTATTCCATCAAATCGGCGATGCTGCCGACGGCATTACGGAGGCCAGCGCGGGAGCCGCCAAGCTGAGGGACGGGGCTGCGGACGCGGCGAACGGCGCTTCGCTGCTGCTCGAGAACGCGGGCAAGCTGGCCAGCGGAACGCTGGAACTGAAAAGCGGCGCCGATAAGCTTGGCAAGGGAGCGGGCAGCGTAGCGGAAGGCACGGCTGCCCTGAGCTCCGGCGCGGCGGCCTTGTCAGACGGGCTCGGCAAGCTTGAGGCTGCCGCCCGACAGCTCAGCGGCGGTGCTGGAGATGCCCTGCAGGCGGGCAGGCAGCTGGCAGGCGGGCTTGTGACGGCGAAGACGGGCAGCGGGCAGCTTGCGGACAGCTCGGCGAAGCTGTCGGCGGCGCTTGAAGCTTACGCCGCCGCCAGAGGCGATGCAGCGCAGGACCCCGCGCTGCAGGAGCTGCTCGCCGCCGCCCGCAAGCTGGCGGCGGGCGCGGACGGGCTTGCCGGCAGCAGCGCGAAGCTGGCTGCCGGGGCGGCGCAGATGCAGCAGGGGCAAAGCGCCCTGCTGCAGGGCATGGACGCGCTGCACGCGAAGCTCGCAGACGCGAAGAAGAGCGGCGCCCGGCTGGCCGCGGGCGCCAGTGAAACGGCCGGCGGCGCCGCGCAGGTCGCGGACGGCGCAGCCGCAGCAGGCCGTGGAGCGGCCGAGCTTGCCGCTGGCACCGGCAAGCTTCAGAGCGGCTCCGCCGCGCTTGCCAGCGGCGCGCAGCGGCTCGCCGGAGGCTCGGCGGAGCTGGCCGGCAAGCTCGGCGCAGCCGCAGCCCAAACAAGCGGCGTCCAGGGAACCGACGCCCTGTATGACATGTTCGCGAAGCCGGTCCATGTCGAGGAGCGCAAGCTCAGCGAGGTGCCGAACTACGGCACGGGCTTTACGCCCTATTTCCTTTCGCTTGGCCTGTTTGTAGGAGCATTGCTGTCATCGATGGTGATGCCGATGCGGGAGACCGGCGAGCTTCCCCGCTCCGGCTGGAGCTGGTTCGCCAGCAAGGCGCTCTTGTTCCTGAGCGTCGGCATGATTCAGGCACTCATTGCCGATGCCATCCTTGTCTACGGGATCGGCGTGCATGTGAATCATCTGTGGCCCTTCGTCGGCCTCTCGGTGCTGACAAGCATTACCTTTATGATGATTATCCAGTTCCTCGTTACGACGATGGATCAGCCCGGACGATTCGCCGCGGTCATTCTGCTTATCCTGCAGCTGACCGGCAGTGCCGGCACCTATCCGCGCGAGCTGGTTCCGGCCTGGCTGAGGAGCATCGGCGACTGGCTGCCGATGACGTATTCGATCTCGGCCTTCAGGTCCATTATTACGGGAGAATCGCTTGACCAAACAGGGAACCAATCCCTCCATATCGCCTTGTTCGGTATTGTCTTCGCGGGACTGACATTGGCTTTCTTCCTGTTTCTTTTCCGCAAAAACCGCCGCAGAGCGGATGTGCCGGAAAGCAGGATGCTGAGTGTATAAGCCGGCTGTTACCTAATAACGGTATGGCAGTTATCCGGTGTGCAGCCAAAAATAAAGCCGTATTCCCTCATTAAAGTGTGGGGAATACGGCTTATTACCTTTCAGGAGAAGAATCAAGAGGCTTAAGAATTAATGAATGCGGTTTGAAGGGACTTGCGGTAAACGACCTGGTAGCCGAGTCCTCTGGAAAGAGCCGCCAGCGGCAGGTAGGTGAATGAACCTCCGTTTGTCTGCTGCAGATAAGCCGGCGTCTCCAAGGGAACCGTCGTTCCGTCGACGTTCATCGTCTTGGCTCCAATCGTGAAGGAGACGACCTTATTGTTTGCGCTGATTGTGGCTGTCTTGGTTTTGCCGTCCCACGTCAGCTGAGCTTTTAAGGCATCCGCGATGTCGCGCATCGGAAGGAAGGTCGTGTCGTTTTTGAGAATCGGTTTGTTTTTGCCGCCTAGCACGCTGCCATTGATGACGATATCCAGCGGCACCCCCGCCGGAAGCGGAGCGGGCTTGCGGTATTCGCCCCAGATGCCTTTGGCGAACGCCATGGCCATTTGCTCGTAACCGGCCTGCTTGGGATGGATGTCTCCTTGAAGAATACTGGTATAGGCCAGCTCTTTGCCTATGAACGGCTCGGATACGTCCACGGTTTTCACCCGATAGCCCTGTTCGAGGAAACGTGACGCTACGGATTCGTCAAGCTCGCGCAGCTGCTTCACGGCGCCCTGCAGGACGGCATACTGCTCCTCGGTTACCGCCTTGTTGATTGGGGAGGGCTTGGGCACGGGAAGATACTGGTCGGCAAATACAATTTCAGCCTTGGGATTGATGGCGAGCGTAGCGGTTAGGGACGCTTCGAGGGAAGTCTGATAGCTTGCCAGCATCGTGTCGATCCAGGTCTGGATATCGCTTGGACTCATCACATGCCGCTTCATTTCATCGAATAAGGGCAGGAAGTCATTGCCGCCAATCGTCATGATGATCAGATTGGCTTGCTCCAGAACCGTGCGAAGCTCAGCAGACTTGGCAATGGTCTCAGGCGCGAGACGATACTTTGAAAGGCCGGGCTGAATGCCGTCAGCGGTCACGCTTGTTCCGTTCTGCGCGGCCTCCAGCCATTGGCGGAGCCCGTCGGATTTCAGGCCGAGCACGCCGAAGTTCTGGAGCTCCGCCGCTCCGTGATACAGAGCCTGCTCATAAACGCGGTCTGCATAGCCATACGGAACGGTGCTTTCTGTCATTCCATTCTCATAGCCGGCCGTGAGGGAGTCGCCCACAGCCGCAATGCGCAGCGGAGCGTTTGTTTCCGCGGCTGCGGCCAGCGCCGCATAAGTCTGCTGCAGGGCGGCGGCGTTCGGCTGCATTCCCTGGTAGCCGGTCGTTCCGATTGAAGAAGTGCCTGCAGCCGGCATAAGCGATGATGTTTCCGCCGCATAGGCGGCAGGTCCTGCCAGCAGCGAGGCTGCGAGTATGTAGGCGGCGACATTCATTTTCCTGAAGTTGCTATTCAATCTCTCCACGTCCTTTTGATAAAATGTAAAAGTATTCGGTTCGAATTGCTTGTATTTCTAAGATGAAGAAACTTGTTGTGAGCCGCCAAAGGAGGGTGGAGCTGTTTCTTCTTGACTGTTAAAACCTGCGCACCGTAAAAGATCTCTTATCAGAACCATAAAAAATATTAAATTGATATCATTATGGGGTGATGTTAAAATAAAATAATAACGTTTTGACGCAGATTTATCGGAAGATGCTGATGATTACAGCTTGCTTGCGAGCGTACAACAGCGTCTTTTAACTTGTTCATTTTTCGCTGGTTTGGTATGCTGTATGCTTACGCATTCCTTCATTCTAAACCAAAGCAGGGCGAAAATGAAGACGGATCTTTTGTAACCACCGTTTATCCACAAATTTTCTCATAGAGAGGTTGCACGACATGAAAGAGAATCGTTATGGGTTGCCGCCGAAGCAAGGCCTGTACGATCCGCAATTAGAGAAAGACGCTTGCGGTATGGGCTTTGTGGCTAACATCAAAGGGAAAAAATCACATACCATTATTCAGCAAGCGCTGACGGTGCTTGAGAATATGGAACACCGCGGCGGCCAAGGGAGCGAGCCCAACACGGGAGACGGAGCGGGCATCATGCTGCAGATTCCGCATGCTTTTTTCGCTCGGGAATTGAAAGGGCAAGGCATTGAGCTGCCGGCAAACGGAGAGTATGCGGTAGGCATGCTGTTCTTGTCGCAGGATGAAGCGCTGCGCAGCACGCACGAGCGCGAGCTTGAATCCATTATTCGGGAGGAAGGCCAGACGCTGATCGGCTGGCGCACGGTTCCGACGAACGATGGGAAGCTTGGCGAATCCGCCAAGAGCGTAAAGCCGTTTGTCCGCCAGGTGTTTATCGGCCGCAGCGCCGATATCCAGGATGAGCTTGCCTTTGAACGCAAAATCTATGTCATCCGCAAGCGTTCAGAGCATGCTATCCGCTACTCCGGTGCCGAAGGGGCGGACACGTACTATATCCCGAGCATGTCGAGCAAGAAAATCGTTTATAAAGGAATGCTTACAACCGAGCAGGTTCGTTCGTTCTATCTGGAATTGAACGATGAAGCGGTGGAAACGGCAATCGCGCTGGTACACTCCCGTTTCTCCACGAACACGTTCCCGAGCTGGGAGCGGGCGCATCCTTACCGTTATATGATTCATAACGGCGAGATCAATACGCTGCGCGGCAATGTCAACTGGATGCATGCGCGCCAGACCCTGTTCGAAACCGAGCTGTTCGGTTCCGATATGGATAAAATCAAGCCGGTTATCGATCCGGACGGTTCCGATACCGCGATGTTCGATAACACGCTGGAATTTATGTATCTGTCCGGCCGGTCTCTTCCCCATGTCGCAATGATGATGGTTCCCGAGCCGTGGTCGAACCATGAGGGCATGGATGACGACAAGAAGGCATTCTACGAATATCACAGCACGCTTATGGAACCATGGGACGGGCCTGCGGCAATGGGGTTCACAGACGGTACCCAGATTGTCGCTCTGCTCGACCGCAATGGGCTTCGTCCTGCGCGTTACTACGTGACGAAGGATGACGTTATCATTCTGGGTTCGGAGGCGGGTACCGTACCGGTTGAGCCGGACAATATTTTGTACAAGGATCGTCTTCGCCCGGGACGGATGCTGCTGGTGGACACCAAGGAAGGCCGCATCATTACCGATGAAGAAGTCAAAGCGCAAATCGTGAAGGAGCATCCTTACCGCGAATGGCTCGACGAGCATCTCGTCGGTCTGGATGATCTGCCCGATGCGCCGGAGCTGCCTGAGCCGGATCATGCAACCGTGCAGCAGCGCCAGCAGGCTTTTGGCTACACATTCGAAGATTTGCGCAAAGTGCTGGAGCCGATGGCTGGCAGCGGCGTGGAACCGATTGCATCCATGGGCTACGATGCTCCTCTGGCTGTGCTGTCGGAGCGTCCGCAGCGTCTTTACAATTATTTCAAGCAGTTGTTCGCTCAAGTCACGAATCCGCCGATTGATGCCATTCGTGAGGAGATTATTACAGCGACTGGAACGACTCTCGGACCCGAGCGCAACCTGCTCCACCCGGAACCAGAAAGCTGCCGTCATATCAGACTGGCTTCGCCTGTTCTGTCCAACGAAGAGTTTGCCAAGCTGCGCCATGTGCGCCGCCCCGGATTCAAGTCGATTACACTGCCTATTCTGTACCAGGCGGCTAAGGGCGAAGAGGGTCTGCGCAGCGCTTTGACCCAAATGTGCGAAGCGGCAGACCGCGTAATCAGCAAAGGGCACAATATCCTGATCTTGTCCGACCGCGGCGTAGACCGCGAGAATGCGGCGATTCCGGCTCTGCTTGCGGTATCGGCGCTGCATCATCATCTGATCCGCGAAGGATCGCGGACCAAGGTCTGCATCCTGCTTGAATCCGGCGAACCGCGCGAGGTGCATCATTTTGCCCTGCTGCTCGGCTACGGCGTCAGTGCGGTTAATCCGTATCTGGCTTTCGAGACGCTTGACGATATGATCCGCCAAGGCATGCTGCGCGGCGTTACGCATGATAAAGCTGTGAAGAATTTCATCAAGGCAGCGACCAAGGGCGTTGTAAAAGTGCTCTCCAAAATGGGGATTTCCACCATTCAATCCTACCGCGGCTCGCAAATTTTCGAAGCTGTTGGCTTGAAAGAAGAGCTGGTGGACGAATATTTCACCTGGACGCAGTCCCGCATCGGCGGTATTGGCCTTGATGTAATTGCCGACGAGAATCTGAAGCATCATAACCGCGCGTTTACCGAGCAGGAAGGCGGCGAGAAGGAGCTGGATTCCGGCGGCGAATATCAATGGCGCAAGGATGGCGAGGACCATCTCTTCAGTCCCCAAACGATCCACACGCTGCAGATGGCATCGCGCTCGAACGATTACAAGCTGTACAAGAAATTTTCGGCGCTTGTGCAGGGCGAGGACAAGAAGCATCTGACCCTTCGTTCGCTGCTTGATTTCAAGCATAATTCCGAGCCGATTCCTCTGGATGAGGTTGAGTCTGTGGAGTCCATCGTCAAACGGTTCAAAACCGGGGCAATGTCCTACGGCTCCATCAGTAAGGAAGCCCATGAATCGCTTGCAATTGCGATGAACCGCATTGGCGGCAAATCCAATACGGGCGAAGGCGGCGAGGATCCGGCCCGGTTTATCCCGGATGCCAATGGGGACTCCAGACGAAGTGCCATTAAGCAGGTGGCCTCCGGCCGCTTCGGCGTTACCAGCGATTACCTCGTCAATGCGGATGAGATCCAGATCAAGATGGCACAGGGCGCCAAGCCTGGTGAAGGCGGGCAGCTGCCTGGCCGCAAAGTTTATCCGTGGGTTGCTGAAGTGCGCGGATCGACGCCGGGTGTGGGTCTGATTTCTCCGCCGCCGCATCATGATATTTATTCCATCGAGGATTTGGCGGAGTTGATTCATGATCTGAAGAATGCCAATCCGCGGGCGCGCATCAACGTGAAGCTGGTATCCGAGGTAGGCGTCGGGACGATTGCCGCAGGGGTGGCCAAGGGCCGTGCCGATGTTATTCTGGTCAGCGGCTATGATGGAGGAACAGGAGCATCGCCTCTGGCTTCCATCCGTCATGCCGGAATGCCTTGGGAGCTTGGTTTGGCGGAAACGCACCAGACGCTGATGCTGAACAATCTTCGTGATCGCGTCGTCGTCGAAACCGATGGCAAAATCATGAACGGGCGCGACCTTGCCATCGCTGCATTATTGGGCGCTGAGGAGTTCGGTTTCTCCACGGCTCCGCTGGTCGTACTGGGCTGCATTATGATGCGTGTCTGCCAGCTGGATACCTGTCCGGTGGGAGTGGCAACGCAAAACCCTGAGCTGCGCAAGAAATTCATGGGCGATCCGAGCCACGTAGCCAACTATATGCTGTTCGTTGCACAGGAGCTTCGGGAAATCATGGCTGAGCTTGGATTCCGCACGGTGCAGGATATGGTTGGACGTGTCGACCGTCTGGAGACGAAGACATTGATCGAACATTACAAGCTCAAAGGAATCGATCTGACGCGCTTGCTGCATCAGCCTGAGCTGCCTGAAGGCGCTGTGCGCTACTGCATTCAGGAGCAGGATCACAAGCTTGACGAGTCGCTTGATATGCAGAAGCTGCTTCCGATCGCGGAGCGTGCGCTTGAGAGCGGCGAGAAAGTCAGCGCTACCCTGCCGATACGCAACATCAACCGTGTTGTCGGTACGATATTGGGCAGCGAGGTAACCCGACGTTATGGAGCAAAGGGTTTGCCGGAGGATACTATTTCGTATCACTTTATCGGCTCTGCAGGACAAAGCTTTGGCGCTTTCGTACCGAAGGGGATTACACTTTCTCTGGAAGGCGACTCCAACGACTACGTCGGAAAAGGGCTATCCGGCGGCAAAATCATCATCGCTCCTTCGCCTCAGGCGACGTTTAAGGCCGAGGAGAATGTCATCATCGGCAACACCGCGCTCTATGGCGCTACGAACGGTGAAGCTTATATCAGCGGAATTGCCGGTGAGCGTTTTGCCGTACGGAACTCGGGCGCCAAGGTCGTTGTCGAAGGCGTAGGCGATCACGGCTGTGAGTATATGACAGGTGGCCGTGTTGTAATTCTGGGGAACACAGGCCGTAATTTTGCCGCAGGGATGTCGGGGGGCGTCGCCTACGTGCTGGATGAGACCGGTGACTTCTACAAGCATTGCAACATTGAAATGGTGCTTCTGGAGCGCGTGGAAGATGCCAGAGAAGTTACGGAGCTTCGTGATATGATTGCGCGCCACGTGACTTATACGGGCAGTGCAATCGGCGAACGGGTGCTGAAGGATTGGGATGCGTCGATAACGAGGTTTGTGAAGATCATTCCGAAGGATTACAAACGGATGCTGGAGCAAATCGAGAAGATGGAGCAAACCGGCTTAGCCGGCGAGGCTGCTCTCTTGGCAGCTTTTGAAGCCAATATGAAAGAGCTGGCCCGCATTGGCGGTAACTAAACAGATGGAATAGGAAAGACTGCCGGGTAACCTCGGCAGTCTTTCTTTTTTTTGTACTTATGGAATGTGAAAGATTCAAGAGGAAGGCCCTGCATCCACTTATCGGCATAGGGGGCATGCAACCAGAAACAATCGGAGGCTTCAATAATAGAATAGATTATCAGGTTGAATAGGAGGAGGAATTAAGGTGAGTATGAATGTGATAACAGATTTTAATGCTGTAGGTGACGGTATTCATGATGATACTCTGGCTATTCAAACCGCCATTAATTCTGTCCCGGAAGGCGGAACTCTGTTTGTACCCGCGGGTAATTACAAGGTAAGCAAAAACCCGCTTCATAAAATATCAACTGGCTATGGAACCAGTTATGCAGCATTGAAAATCGTAAAGCCGATAACCATTATAATGAACGATGCCATTTTTGAGACCAAGACTGCTGGCAGTTACGGAGTATTCTGGGTTTATAAGGCTTCGAATGTCCATTTCCAGGGCGGAAGTCTTAGAGGGGATCAACTACCTTCGGACGGCATTCTCACCTCGAGGGTGGGTCTCCTGCTTCAGGATTGCCGCTCCTGTTCGGTTGAAGGGATGACCATAAGGAATTACTCCCAAGGTATTAATGTATATAATTCTGAGGACTGCTCGATCTCCCGGATCACAAGCGAATATAATAATGGTTCCGGCATTATTAACTTCAATTCTGAGCGCTGCCTGATTGACTCCTGTCAAATCCGAAATTCCCGCGACGGACATCTTTCGCTTTTTGGGGGCGGCCAATATAACACGGTATCGAACTGCACGGTGACCGAGGATCGCGACGGAAATTTGAATCAGCAGGGAATCACCCTTGAAAAAGAGAAAAACAGCATAATCAAAAACAATACGGTGACCGGCTTTTATTATGGAATTGATGTTAAAAATGGGTCGGATTCCTGTATCCTTCTTGAGAATCAGTGCACGAATAATCAATTTAATATTGCGATTCGACCAGGGGATGACGGCAACAATCTTCAAGCCACAAGCAACAATATTACTATTTCAAAAAATGATGTCACAAGTCCGCGCAGGCTAAGTCCCAGTGCCGGTATTCTTGTAAAGGTTGGAATCGGGCATGTGATTTCGGAGAATATCATCAATAAAAACATGCTGATCATGATTGGCGGCGTACGGATCAATAACAATCTGTCTCTCAATCAAATTAAAATTATTAATAATCGTTTCATTTCCTAAAAGTCGGGGTAATTATCATTTTGGGATGGTGCGGTTTTATGGGCTGCTGTGAAATTGCTTTATGCAAGCTTTCACAATCCTGTAAGACCGTTTTTTGCTGCAACGAGGTGATTGTATGAGAAAAACATTAGAATATCTGAGAGAAACTTAATCGCGAAATGAGGCATTTTGGTACCTAAGGAGGCTTACATACGGGAATATACATGGTATGATGCTTCTTGTAATCCGTTATTGAAATGGATTGCGCAGAGCTGGAGCTGAAGACAGTACGATCCCATAGTGAGCTGTCAAGAGATCAGAGTAGATCCATTATCGGCTATATCGGTAATAAGCTATGAAAAATGAATAGTAACTCCCAATATGATTGCGAATTCGACAAAATAACAGGAAGATAGTACGGTTTTGACTTCCAACAAACGACAACTTAAACAAATCAAAGCGGTTACAATGATTACAGTCTTTCAGTAGCCGGTCGATTTAATAGGTCTAAGGAGTGATTTGTTGCAATGATTCATACGAATGAAAGACAACTGCACGATATGAAGCTTAAGCAAAAGGAAACCATTGATATTCGAATGATTATGGAGCAAATGGGCATATCCAAGGAATGGGAGGATGAGTATCGAAGCAGCGCCAAGAAACGGTTAAGCTGATCGGCAGTTCTTCTTGAAAACAGGTTTCTGACAACCATCATAGATCATTATAATCTTTGTATGTAAGAAAACGAATTCTTATATGCGAAGATTTTTTAATTGAGATGTCAGTTTGAAATCGATTTGAATAATAACCAATTAACAAGAGCGCATTTGTATGGTTCGTGAAAACACAAAGAGCTGAGGTGTTGATTTGGAATGAATTCAAACCAGGACAAAAAGACCGATCGCGCGGCAGGCAAGCAGGTAGAACTCGATGTGAGAGCAATTATGGAACAGCTCGGCCTTACTTCTAACAGCTGGTCTCAAATCAACGCTTCCGTGGAAGGGAAAAAATGAGGATAAGCAAGAAGAGACGGTATTTGCGGGTATCTGGCGGCAAGATTGGCTTCTTCCTTCTAACCTTATAGACATTTAGAGGAGTGAAACGTCATAATTTCTATAAGGACAAAAAAACCATAGTTGGCTTAGCTGGCCAACTGTGGTTTTTTTTTTGAAAAGTGATGCTCATTTAATTCATCATTCTCTCTGCGCGTACAAAAGCAATGAACCGCCGCGCTTCTTCAACAGTTAACTTGCGGCCATCTATGGTCAAGGCGAAATTTTGCAGCAATTGTTCGTCCGCCAATTCTAATTGATCGACAAACTGGCGTATCGGATCGTCGAGTGTAACATGAGGAGAATTTGTTCTTCCTACGAGGAAGTCTACAGAAACATGAAACAAGTCGGCGAATTTGGAAAGTGTTTCGGTATCTGGTTCCCTGCGGTTCTTCTCGTAATGAGATAATGCCGCTCGCGAAATTCCCAGTGAAGCAGCGGTATGTTCCTGAGTCCACCCCCTATCTTCCCTCAATTTAGCAATACGAATTCCTATGTTCATAATACTCCTCCTAACCAGCCATACCAACATATTAATACGAAACGCTTACAAATGCATGATATGAAACAAAACGTAGCAAGCTTGAAAGAACTATGAAAAAATCCTTGACATGCTACAATCCGTATCGTAAAGTAAACATTGAAAATGATACATTACGTATCATACCTGTTATTCAGTATTACCACAAATCATTTTTTAATTCGTACTGGATAAACAGTTTTTTACATTTATTGCTGAATAATCGAACTTGTTTTATTAAATGAGGGCTGAAACCTCATTCTCACGGGAGGAACAAAGGTGGAACTTAAACAATATTTTAAAATTGTAATCAAAAAGATTTGGTTGGTCATTATCGTTGTTGCGATCGGATGTATTCTTGCAGGCATTAAAAGCTTCTACTTAACAACACCAATGTATCAGGCCAACGCCAAGCTAATTGTCAATCAGTCCTCCCAGATTGCAGACTCCATCAATGTGAGCAACATACAGACAGGCATTATGTTGATAAATTCATACAAGGAAATTATTAAATCTCCGGCAATCATTAATAAAGTGCATCAGCAATTTCCAGAGCTTAGAGTGAGCCCGGGCAAGATTTCGGTGGCTTCTGCGAACAACTCGCAAATCATGAATCTGGTTTACAGCGATGTCTCCTACGAGAGTGCGGCCAAGAGCGTGAATGCGATATCGCTTGTGTTCAAGGAGCAAATCCCCACTATTATGAACATTGACAACGTAACGATACTCAGCGAGGCGAGCGAGGTCGGCTCCCCGGTTCCATTTAATACGAGTCCGATGATGAATTTCCTGGTGGCTATCATCCTTTCATTAGTGATCGGCCTTGGTATAGTTTTCCTGCTCGATTATCTCGACAACACCTTCAAGAATGAATATGAATTGGAAAGTGAGCTTGGTCTTCCGACACTGGCCCTTGTTATGAATATAACGAAAGAGGATCTCAGCCCGCGCAAAGCATCGCTTTCTAAAAAGAAGAAAGTAGGTGAAGGTGCTTATGCCTCAATCAACCAATGAGAGTAATCTGATCACATTATTGAATCCCAAGTCGCCTATTTCAGAAGCTTACCGCAAGTTGCGTACAAATATCCAGTTTTCTTTCCTTGATACGCCCATGAAAGTTCTAATGGTTGCTTCCGCTCAAGTAGATGAAGGGAAAACAACTACCATCAGCAATCTGGCTGTAGCTTATGCCCAGGAGGGCAAGAAGGTTCTGCTGCTGGACGCTGATCTTCGAAAGCCATCTCTGCATAATGTTCTTTCCCAAAATAATCGAAACGGTTTGACTAACATACTGACAGACCAGATCAAGTGGCAGGAGGCTCTTAAAACGACAGGTGTTGATAATCTGTCTTTAATTGTCTCGGGACCTATTCCCCCCAATCCTTCCGAGATGCTGGGCAACCATCGTATGAACACGTTGATTAAGGATCTCAAGGAGCATTTTGACATCGTGCTGATCGATACGCCTCCCGTTCTTGCCGTAACCGACAGTCTGATCGTCAGCTCGCTTTGCGACGGGGTTATTATGGTTGTGGCTGCGGGCAAGGCGGAGAAGGAAATGGTCAAAAAGGCCAAAGCCAGCCTGGAGCATGTCAATGCGCGGATTATCGGCGCTGTTCTGAATAACCTGAACCGCAAAGACGTCAAATCGAGCTTCAAAAATGTCTATGGTACTGCTGAGTAACTAAATATGGCGCGTGTATAGGTAATGTCTACTGCACCTTTATCACTGTAGGCACTCGGTCACGCTGTGGGTTATGAAACCTTAGACATCATTGTCAAGGGTGTGATGAGAGGTCGGGTTTGATGCCCGTTTTTCTAAAAATTCGAGCTATCGATTTTTCTGTAGATAAAATCGATAGCTCGCATTTTTAGCAACCTAGACTTAACATATAAAAAAATATAACAGGATAGGGTGAAGTTGAATGAAAAAAGTGAGAAAAGCTATTATTCCAGCCGCAGGCATGGGGACAAGATTCCTCCCGGCCACCAAAGCGATGCCCAAGGAAATGCTGCCCATCGTCGACAAGCCAACCATCCAGTATATTGTTGAGGAAGCCATCGCTTCTGGTATTGAGGATATTATTATTGTTACCGGCCGCGGCAAGCGTGCGATTGAAGATCATTTTGACATCGCCCTGGAGCTGGAGCAAAGCTTGATGGAAAAAGGAAAATTGAGCATCCTGGAGGAGGTTCAGAAATCCTCCAATGTTGATATACATTACATACGCCAGAAGGAACCGAAAGGGCTCGGTCATGCTGTCTGGTGTGCGCGCAATTTTATCGGCGATGAACCATTTGCTGTTCTGCTGGGCGATGATATTGTCGTTTCGGAAGAACCCTGCACCAAGCAGCTGATTCATCAATATGAGAAAACGAACCGTTCCGTAATCGGTGTCCAAGCCGTCTCTTACGAGCAGACAGAGCGTTATGGCATTGTCGATCCGGTGGATTCCAACGGCAAGCTGCACATGGTCAACCGTTTTGTGGAGAAACCGAAGCTGGGGAGCGCTCCATCCAATCTGGCGATTATGGGACGTTATGTACTGACGCCGGAAATCTTCTACTTCCTGGAGAAGCAGGAAAAGGGGGCAGGCGGAGAGATTCAATTGACCGATGCGATTCAGCGGTTGAATGAGGTGCAGGGCGTATTCGCCTATGATTTTGAAGGCACCCGTTATGATGTGGGAGAGAAGCTGGGATTCATTACGACAACCTTGGATTTTGCGCTTCGCAAAGATGAGTTGAGAATACCTCTGCTGGAGGCCCTGGAAGGCATTCTTGAGCGCGAACATTCCAAAAATAAGATTATTTCAAGATGAGGTGATTTCAATTGGCTCCTACATCACAAAATAAAGAAGCCGAGGTTGCGCTGGAGAGCGGCTCCATCTATGGCAGCTATGGCCTGGAGCGGAAGAGTAATAAACGTTCTTATTTGATGATGAAGCGTGCAATGGATATCATCCTTGCTTTCATCGGTCTGGTCGTAATCAGTCCGGCATTTATTGTAGTCGCCATCATGATCAAGCTTGAGGATCCCAAGGGATCTGTCTTCTTTCAACAAGTGAGAGTAGGCAAGCATGAGAAGACCTTCAAGATGTTCAAGTTCCGTTCCATGGTCTCCAATGCCGAGGAGCTGCTGACGAATCTTCTCGAGCAGAACGAAATCAGCGGTGCGATGTTCAAGATGAAGGATGATCCGCGGATTACAAGAATCGGCAAATTTATCCGTAAAACCAGCATCGACGAGCTGCCGCAGCTGTGGAACGTTATCCGCGGCGACATGTCGCTGGTTGGTCCCAGGCCTGCGCTCCCAAGGGAAGTCGCGGAATATACGAATTATGACAAATTGCGCCTGAGAGTCATACCGGGCTGCACGGGCTTATGGCAGGTCGGCGGCCGCAACGACCTCAGCTTTCATGAAATGGTTCAGCTCGACCTTCTTTATATTAAGCAAAGAAGCATCCTGTTTGATATCAAGATTATTTTGAAAACCGTCAAAGTGCTGCTTGGTTCCAAAGACGCTTTCTAGAACATATAGAGATAAGCCAAAGAGTGAGGTGAGAAGCATGGATTTAAACGCAAAAATATATATTGCCGGACATAAAGGCCTGGTTGGATCCGCCATTCTCCGAAAATTGGAGGCAGAGGGGTATACGAATCTTGTTTGCCGCACAAGCAAGGAACTGGATTTGAGGGAGCGCGAAGCTGTGCTCCGGTTTTTCGCGGAAGAGCAAATCGATTACGTGTTTCTCGCGGCGGCAAAGGTCGGCGGCATAGCGGCGAATAATGATTATCCGGCGGACTTTATCCGCGATAATCTGTTGATTCAAACCAACGTTATCGATGCCGCTTATCAGTACAATGTGAAGAAGCTGTTATTCCTCGGTTCAACCTGTATCTATCCAAAATTTGCGCCTCAACCCCTCAAGGAAGAGTATTTGCTCACAGGTGAACTCGAGCCTACCAACGAGCCATACGCCATCGCCAAAATTGCCGGCATCAATATGTGCAAGTCATACAACCGTCAATACGGCACAAGATTCATATCGGCGATGCCTACGAATATGTACGGGCCCAATGATAATTTCGATTTGAAATCCTCTCACGTGCTTCCGGCATTAATCCGGAAATTTCATGAAGCCAAGCAAAGCGGCGCACCGGCTGTAGAGGTGTGGGGTACCGGTACTCCCAAACGCGAGTTTCTGCATTCGGACGATCTCGCTGAAGCATGTCTTTTCCTGATGAAGCACTATGAGGACAATGAAATCATCAATATTGGCGTCGGAGAAGATATCGAGATTAAAGAATTGGCCGGTCTGATCAAATCCATTGTCGGCTATGAGGGTGATATTTCCTTCAATGCTTCGATTCCAGATGGTACGCCGCGCAAGCTGGTTGATGTCACCAAGATTAACTCATTGGGCTGGAAAGCGAGAATTCCGCTTGATGAAGGACTTCGTTCGGTGTACAGCGCCTTTAATCAGGACACTCTCATCCAGGCTTAAAATCCGATTAAATGGAGGAATATTATGAAAAGAGCATTGATCACCGGCGTAACCGGTCAGGATGGTTCCTATTTGGCTGAATTGTTACTATCAAAAGGCTATCAGGTATACGGCATGCGCAGACGCACAAGCACGCCTAACTATGAGAATGTTATCCATATCAAGGATCAAATCAACTGGGTTTCGGGAGATTTGAACGATCTGGCTTCGCTTATTGAAGCGGTCAGGGTCTCGGATCCGGATGAGGTCTATAATCTTGCCGCACAATCCTTCGTGGCAGCCTCTTGGCCGCAGCCTATCGCAACGGGCCAGATGACGGCTATTGCAGTCACGAATATGCTTGAAGCGGTTCGTATTATGAAGCCGATGGCCAAATTCTATCAGGCTTCCAGCAGTGAGATGTTCGGCAAGGTGGTTGAGACTCCGCAGAAGGAAAGCACGCCTTTCTATCCGCGCAGCCCTTACGGCGTAGCAAAATTATACGGCCACTGGATTACGGTGAACTACCGGGAAAGCTATAATATGTTCGCTTGCTCCGGCATTTTGTTCAATCATGAGTCGCCCAGACGAGGGCTGGAATTTGTGACGAGAAAGGTAACTGACGGCGTGGCCAGAATCAAGCTTGGTCTTGCCAACGAGCTGAGGCTGGGAAATCTGGACGCACAGCGGGATTGGGGCTTCGCTGGCGACTATGTCGCCGCGATGTGGCTGATGCTGCAGCAGGACACCCCGGATGACTATGTAATCTCAACTGGAGAAACCCATACAGTGCAGGAATTCGTTGAGATTGCTTTCTCTTCCGTCGGTCTTAATTGGAGAGATTATGTGGTCATGGATGAGCAGTTTATGCGTCCGGCCGAAGTGGATCTGCTGCTTGGCGATTGCACCAAAGCCAAGGAAGAGCTGGGCTGGGAATTGAAAGTAAGCTTTGAGGAACTGGTGAAGATGATGGTTGAATCGGACCTGAAGCGAATGGAAGCCATACAAAGCCAAGGGAAAGCACTTCAATGGATCTAAAGGCCCAAGCAATAAGCAAGGACTTCATCACGAAATATTTCATATTCGGGATAGGCGTCATCTGCTTAAGCGCCTGGTATTACTTTAAATCGGCGGAAATCTTTCTTTATTACGGAATTCTCGTAAATATAGCTTTAATTTACCGGGTGAGAAACAGCAAAATTCTGCAAATTATGTTTTTGTTTATTCTCACCTATACGTTGAATCTGCTGCCTTATTTTTCATTCGGCATTAATATCACTTACTATTCACGCTTTCAGAAGGAAGACGTATTTCAATTTGTCATGTTCCTGCATGTCTTGTTTCTGCTTATTTTATACTTGTTCCTGAAAAAGGATATCAACAAAAACAAGGAAGTCTTTATTAACCGGCTTCCGAGTAAAGACAATGCCATTGTGTATGCTCTTGGGGTAGCGGCGATGTCTATCATTCTCGTTATCGGTCAAACCGGACATCACCTGTCAGAAGGGCAAGGGTTTCAGTTGACAGAAGGCCTTGCAATTAATGAGTATTTTCTTATCTTCGCTGCATTGGCCTATTTGTTCTCCGGCAGGATGAAGTCCAGGAACCTGCTGGTGATTGTGCTTTCCATCCTGTTCATCATCAAAAATACGGTTGCGGAGGGACGAATTGAGTCCCTTCAAATGATTATCCTGTTATTTGTTTTGTATGTCGACCACAAGAAAATAAATAATCTGTTGTTTTTCTTTGGGTCGATAATCGGATATTTAGCCATGACCCTATTCGCGGATATAAGAATGGACTCGGGAACGGTTTCCTTGTTCAAAGTAGGGCAGGATGGATCAAGGTTCCTGCAGAGCAATCAAGGAGATGTATTCTACAACTCCGCGGTCTATATTGGTTTGATGAACGAACATGTAATAGATGCGGGTGTTCGAATCCGTTCTCTTATCGGCTTTATTGAGCGCATATTTTTACCTTCCAAGTTCGCGACGGTAGAAGCCAATTTGTCATCATTTATTCGGGGATATGCCCCGTCTGGCGGCGGAGGTTTAATCAGCACATATTTTTATGTGTGGCTGTCGTATGCCGGGATCATTCTGATCGCTATCTTTCTGGCCTATGTGTTCAATAAATTGTATAAAGCAAAAAATCAATATCTGTTGTTTTATTTCGTAATGGTTCTCTCCACCATTCCCAGGTGGTTTGCTTATGATCCGATTACGCTGTTCAAGCTTACCTCCTATGGGGTCGTCATTTTCTTTTGTTTTAATCAGCTGGAAACGATTCTGGGGAGAAGCAGCAAGAGTGTTCGCGAATTGCCTCCTAAATTAGCCAGCCGTGCGAATCATTAAGGGTTTGTATCCCCATACAAGCCCTTAATTAATACGATGATGTAAGGTGAGAAACGATGAAGAGAATTTGTTTGGTTGGCCAGCTTCCACCGCCGGTGCATGGGTTGTCCAAGGCGCTGCAAACCATTATTAATTCCAAGCTGTTCAATGAGAAGTATGATCTCTCGTATGTTGATATCAAGGATAATAAAAAAATCGCAGCGCATATCAACAAGGTGGAGAGCATCGATGTTGATATTTATTATTTCACCATCTCCCAAACGAAGATGGGCAATCTTCGTGATATGTTCATATTATGGCGGCTGCTGCGCAAGAAGAAAAGAGTGGTTATCCATTACCACGGCGGCTACTACAAGGAGCTGTACAAGCAGTTCAATCCCGTTCAGAGAATGATGAACCGGAAACTGCTGTCGCGAATCGATATTATGATCGTTCTGAGCGACGGTCTCCGGGATTTGTTCGCAGGGCTGCTTAGTCCGGAGCAGATCAGGGTTTGCGAGAATTGCATTGAGGATGACGTTTTGCTGAGCGAGACGGAGTTTGAAGCTAAGCTGAATCAGCTGTCAGCAGGAAAAGAGCAGCTGGACGTCCTTTATTTGAGCAATTTTATCAAGAGCAAGGGATATTTCGATTTGCTGCTTGCAGCCAGGCAGCTCAAGGACAATCCGGTCCATTTTCATTTTGCCGGAAAATTTTATAACGCACAGGATGAGAAGGAATTCTTTGATTTTGTAAAACACCATCAATTAGAAAATTCGGTTCGATATTACGGAATCGTGGCAGGGGAAAGCAAGAAAGAACTGCTCGCTCGATGTGACGTGTTTGCACTACCTACTTATTACCCGAACGAGGGGCAGCCGATTTCCATTATCGAGGCGATGGGAAACGGACTGACCATTATTTCGACCAAGCATGCAGGCATTCCTGATATCGTAACTTCCCATAATGGTTTTCTGGTACAACCGCAAAATCCCGACGCGCTTGCTTCCGCCATAACCGGCCTGCTTGCGGACCGGAGCCAGCTTACTGCTTTTGCCCGCGAGAACAGAAGCAAGACGCTGAAGAACTTCAAGGAAATTGATTATATCAACCGGCTGGAAGTCATAATGGATGAGGTCTGAACCGATGAATGTGGACTTGTCAAAATATGATCAATCGTGGTATTCACGGGGACGCAGCGGCGTTGTTGTGCTTCTATGGTGGTTCGTGCAGGGCACGGTGTTCAGATTCTCGCTGCACAATATGTACGGGTTCAGAAACCGCCTCTTGCGTTTGTTCGGAGCGAAGATTGGTGTCGACGTAAGAGTCAGGCCGACGGCCAAATTCACCTATCCCTGGAAAGTGAGCATTGGCGATCATTCCTGGATCGGCGATGATGTCGAGTTCTACAGTCTTGATGAGATCATCGTCGGCAGCAACTGCGTGATCTCGCAGCATTCGTACTTGTGCACCGGGAGCCATAAGCTTAATGATCCTGCTTTCGGATTGATCGTGAAGCCCATTGTGATCAAGGATGGAGCATGGATTGCGAGCGATGTGTTCGTTTGCCCCGGCGTAACGGTCTATGAGCTCGGTGTGGCGGGAGCGCGGAGCACGGTGATGAAGGATATACCGGCAGGCGAGATCCATGTCGGGTACCCAGCGAAATACTTGAAAGAACGAATAATGAAAGAGGTTATGGCATGAAGCGTAATATTGTGTTTGTCATTAATTATTTCTATCCGGATTACGCTTCAACCGGTCAACTGCTGACGGAATTATGCCTGCACATCCAGCATGACTTCAACATAACCGTTATTGCCGCGCAGCCCGGGTATGCGGGGGAGAAGAATGAGGAAAGCAAGCGGATCACCTATGACAAGCTGGAGAATATCAGCATCATTCGGATCAAGCTCCCCAAGGTTGATAAACAAAACAAGTTAAGTAGGCTGCGCTTTATTACAACCTACTTTTTTTATGCCAATATTCTGGTTATGCGCCAGAAGAATCTTGATTTTATTTATACCATCTCCCAGCCGCCGATACTGGGCGGATTGATTGGATCGCTCGGAAAATTTTTCAAAAGAGCGAAGCATATTTATAACATTCAGGATTTCAATCCTGAACAGGCTGAGGCAGTAGGGTTCTCCAAGAGCAAGCAGCTGTTCAAGGCGGCAAGGTGGATGGATACGCTGAATTGCAAATATGCGGATCACATCATTACTGTAGGCCAGGATATGCAGGAGACGCTGATGAGGCGTTTCGCCGACCAGAAGGTCACAGAGAATACAGTGATCAACAACTGGACGAACGAACAGGAAATTATCCCGCTGTCCAAGAAACATCCCAAGGTCGCCGAGTTTATTGCGGAGAACGGCTGGCAGGATAAGTTTATTGTGATGTATTCGGGAAATTTGGGCCTCTATTACGATCTGGAGAATGTGATCAAGATCACCAAGGAGTTCAAGGACAAGAAGGATCTTGTTTTTGTCTTTATCGGTGAAGGGGCAGTCAAGAAGCAGATGCAGCAGTTCGTGCAGGAGAACAGCCTGGAGCAGGTTTATTTTCTTCCCTATCAGCCGATAGAAAATCTGAAATATTCGCTTAATGCAGCTGACGTTCATATGGTCGTGAATCAAAAGGGAATAAAAGGCGTATCCGTTCCAAGTAAAATCTATGGCGTCATGGCTGCCGGGAAATCTGTGCTGGGCGTTCTGGAGAGCGGCAGCGAGGCTCACCGGCTGATTGAGAAAAGCGGCTGCGGCGTAGTGGCCGAGCCGCAGGACTACGAGGAGACGATCAGGCAGCTGAATGTCCTGTATCATCTCGACCGGCGCGAGCTGGAAGCGACCGGCGCACGCGGCAGAGCTTATCTGGAGCAGCATTTGCGAAGGGATCTGTCGTTGGAGAAATACAGGAAGCTGCTTCTGTCGATGTAATAGCGGCTGACAAGAAGTCCGTTATTGAACATGTAAAAGTCGTGTTTTAATGGTTTGCCTATATATAAAAAACCTTGGATAGGGAGTGTTCAGACATGATAACGACAATGACTCAAACCAAAACCTTTGCAGTGACAGGAGGGAATGTGCTGTCGGGAACGGTAAAGCTGTCGGGTGCCAAGAATGCGGCGCTTCCGATGATCGCAGCGGCTTGCCTGGGCGAAGAGCCTACCATACTGGACAACGTACCGGTAGAGCTGCGGGACGTAAAGATTTTGATTCAGGTTCTCAATGAAGCCGGGGCGGAGATTCAAGTCGACGGCACAACGGTATCATGTGCGAGAGGCGCCTTTCCAAGCGGCAGCATTAACCCCATTGCAAGCGAGATCCGTTACTCGCTGCTGCTTCTCGGGCTGGCATCGGCGCTGAAGTCCGAACTGCTGCTGCCGATGCCGGGCGGCTGCAAAATCGGTGACCGCAAATATGATCTGCATCTTCTGGGGCTCAGCAAGCTTGGTTCCGCCGTGGAGGAAACGGATGAGGGAATCCATATCGCCTCAACAGGGAATATCGGGGCTGAAATTGAATTCTACCTGCCTACGACTTCGGGCACGGAGAACATCATGATCGCTGCTGCTATCGCAGATGGCGAAACAACCATTCTCAATGCCAACACGCGGCCAGAAATTATGGAGCTTGCCAAGCTGCTCAACCTGATGGGGGCGGATGTGGAATGCTCTAACCGGGTCGTTCAGATCAAAGGCGCCAAATCCATCAAAGGCGGTATCCGCTATTCGGTCATGCCCGGCTGGGATGAGGCGGTCACCTACATCATCGCTTCGACGATGACGGGAGGCGAAATCTGCATTCCCGACTTCTCGCTGGATTTCATCAAAGAAGACGCCAGGCTCCTGAAGGAAATCGGCATTGACGTATTCGAGTGGGGCGGCTCGGTATATGCTTCCGGCAAGAAAGCGAAGCGCTCGTTCGATTTGTTCACGGCCCCTTATCCGGGAATCAATTCCGATATGCAGCCGATCTTCGCGGCCCTCGCATTCGTGGTAGACGGGAAAAGCACCATCACCGATCTGCGATTCACGGAGCGCTTCAAATATATCGACGAGCTGAAGAAGTTCGGAGGAAGCGTACACTCCTTCGGAAATACGGCAATCGTTGAAGGCGGCCGTCCGCTCAAGGGTGCGGAAGTGAAGGCGACTGATCTCCGGGGAGGCGCATCCTGCATCCTCACGGCTCTGGTGTCCGAAGGCACGACGGTGATCAGCAATGTCAGCCAGATTGAGCGCGGCTATGAGAACATTGTGAGCAAGCTGCAGCAGCTGGGCGCGAACATTGAGAGCCAACAGTCCTAATACGGAACCGAGGAATCCATGTGAACGGAAAACATACATTTCGTGATCTCCGAAGCCGGGTCAGGCAGGATTTGCAGGATTGTGCGAATTCAGGATCCAGGAAGGCAAAGCTGATCACTTTCTTCTTTTCTATAAATTTTCAAGTGCTGTTCCTTTACAGACATATCACTTACTTTCAGCATCAATCGAAGCTTCATAAGCTGTTGATGCTGATCTTTTCTTATTTTTGCAAAGTCGTGTTCCACTGTCATATCTCCGAGCGCTCGACGATCGGCAGGAATCTCAAGATGCCGCATCCTACTGGCGTTGTGATCGGGGAAGATGTGATGATCGGCGACAATGTTACGATCTTTCAACAGGTCACGCTGGGAAGTCACGGCAAGCCGGGGCTGAGCAGGAGCTACCCGATCGTCGAGGATCATGTGACGATCTATGCCGGTGCAAAAATTATCGGCAATGTAACGATAGGGAGAAATGCTGTAATCGGCGCTAATGCCGTCGTCACCAAGGATGTTCCCCCGAATGCGGTAGCGGTGGGCGTACCGGCTAAAATTATTGAAAAAAGAGTTGATAAAATTGGTTGAAGTAGCAACTGCGCGCCGCATACCGTCAAAGATGGTAAAAGATATTATCACGACTGTTTTGACCAGGGGAGTTACGCTGTTCGGCGGATTTCTGATTTCCGTTTTGCTTGCCAGATTTCTTGGCGCCGAGGGCAGAGGCATCGTAACTGTCATTTTTCTGGTACCGACGCTGATGTTCACGATCGCCGATCTTGGCGTCCGGCAGGCAACAGCTTATTTTGTCGGACAGAAGGTTCATGACTTCAACGATATTATAAAGACCACTTACTTGATCTGGACCGCTACTTCAGTCATTTCCATGTTAATTGTGTCTGGTTATTACGGTTTCTTCTATTACGGGAAGTACAGTGGGACGCTGCTGCTGATTGCTTTGCTCAGTGTCCCGTTCACTCTGTTTACCAGATACACGAACGGGATCCTGCAGGGCAAGGAAAGAATCGGCAACATCAATAATCTGGAGCTTTGGAATATAGGTCTGAATGTCGTTCTGGTTGTGGTCTTGGTGGGATTGTTGCGCATGGATGTCCTGGGCGCCACTCTGGTAAACCTGGTGTTGGCCCTTATGGTTGCCGTTCAATCGTATCTGATGGTCAGAAGGCTTGCTCCCTTTCGTATCGGGTATGTGAAGGGCCTTCCGTATCAGTTTCTGAAAAAAGGGATCGCTTATGCGCTGGCCTTGTTCGTTCTGCAGCTTAATTACCGGATTAACATTCTGATGCTGGAACAGTATACGGATGTTAGTTCCATCGGTATCTTCTCCGTGGGGACGGTATTGGCTGAATTGATCTGGCAGCTTCCTGCCGCCGTAGGAATGGTGCTTTTCGCCAAGAGCGCGAACAGCAAAACCGAGCAGGAGGCGATCAACAGGGCTGCCAAGCTGCTTCGCATGCTGCTGCCCGTGGCTCTGGCGGTATGTATCTTTGTCGCATTATTTGCTTCGGTAATTGTGAATATCCTTTATGGGAAAGAATTCGCCGAAGCGTCCGGGGTGATCCGACTGCTGCTGCCGGGCATCTTTATTATGTTTTTCTTCAAAGTATTGAATGCTGATCTAGCGGGCCGGGGTAAGCCGCTTTTTGCTCTTGCCGCTTATATTCTGCCGCTGGTGCTGAATATTGTTTTGAACTTGATATTCATTCCGCTTTATAATATTAATGGCACAGCTATTGCTTCCTCCATCAGCTATGTGATCGGAGGCCTGTTATTTCTCATCATTTATTCCCGCAATACGGGCGTCAAAATGAAGGATTTGCTCATTATCAAGCGCAGTGATCTGAAAAGGTAATTTTAACGAGGAAAGCGGGTGGAATGTATGGCTAAAATATTGGTGACCGGAGCAGCCGGTTTTATCGGATTTCATCTGGCAAGCAAACTGCTCGGCGAGGGCTGTGAAGTGGTGGGATTGGATAGTATCAATGATTATTATGATCCTGCTCTGAAGCAAGCCCGTCTGGAGCTCCTGAAGGAACATCAACATTTTCAATTCCATTTATGCCATCTGGAAAGCTATGAACAGGTTGAAGAAATTTTCAAGGAGCATGACATTTCCGTTGTGGTCCATTTGGCCGCACAAGCAGGGGTGCGCTACAGCATCACGAATCCCAGAGCGTATGTCGATTCCAATCTGACAGGCTTTATGAACATTCTGGAAGCATGCAGGCATCATAAGGCAGAGCATCTGATCTATGCCTCCTCAAGCTCCGTGTACGGTGCGAATACACAAATGCCGTTCTCGGTAACCCATAATGTCGACCACCCGGTAAGCTTATACGCGGCGACTAAGAAAGCGAATGAGCTGATGGCCCATACTTACAGCCATCTCTATAAGCTGCCGACGACAGGCCTTCGTTTCTTTACGGTATACGGACCATGGGGCAGACCGGACATGGCGTATTTCTCCTTTACCAAAGCGATATTAAACAATGAGCCGATCAAAGTGTTCAACCACGGCAATATGAAACGTGATTTTACCTATATCGACGATATCGTAGACGGGATTGTGAAGCTCATCGGCAAGAAGGCAGAGCCGAATCCAAACTGGAACAGCGATCAGCCTGATCCAAGCACAAGTACAGCCCCTTATCGGATCTACAATATCGGGAACAACAATCCGGTAGAGCTGGGTCATTTCATATCGGTTCTCGAGAAAAAGCTGAACAAAACGGCGATCAAAGAATACCTTCCGATGCAGCCGGGAGATGTTCATGCTACCTATGCCAATGTGGATGATTTGATCCGGGACATCGATTTCAAACCTTCTACTACGATTGAAGAAGGATTGGAGAAGTTTGTGGAGTGGTACCTGCGCTATTATGAATCGGTAAGCCAGGATGGTATCCAGTCCGGAATTATGAGGTGAACGAATGGTATCCATCGTAACGCTTTACTACAACCGTGCCAATCATGTTACTGAATCCATTCAGAGTCTGCTCGATCAATCCTATCGGGATATTGAAATTATCGCGATCGATGATGGATCGAGCGACGATACGTTTGACAGGCTGATGTCCTTTAAGGATCCGCGCCTGAAAGTGATAACGCAAAAAAATATGGGCTTTGTCAAATCGATTATAAAAGCAGTCGAGCTGGCGTCCGGCGAGTTCATTGCCATTCACGGGTCAGGCGATATCTCTTATGAGACCCGAATCGAGAAGCAGTTGGAGCTGATCCAGTCCAGGCCGGAAATCGGCGTAGTAGGCTGCTATGTTGAGAATAAGATGGAGACGACCGGATCCGCTTTTGTCAATAAACCCTATATCGATCCGGGGCTTGATCTCACAAATCAAATAATCAAGGAAAATGCGTTTACGCATGGTGAAGTTATGTTCCGCAAAGCCGCCTACACACAGGCTGGCGGGTACCGGGAGTTTTTTAAATTTTGTCAGGACTATGATTTATGGTTGAGAATGAGCCTGATTACCAGGTTCGCCATTGTACCCGAAATTTTATACCGGCGATATGTGCTGGCCGATGGAGTCAGTGCTTCGCTGGAAAAATTAATGATGCAGAAGTATTTTGTTGAAATCGGGATACAATGCGTGGAACTGAGAAGGCGCAATAAACCGGATTTAATCGATAAATACGGCATATATGGACCTTTCTTCCGGGTTCGAACCAAGAGATTCGCCAAAACGATGTGGAGACTTGCGTTGACGGCGTTCTATCGCGGGCAGAAAACGGATGCGCTCCTGATGAACCGAAAAAGCATAGAAGAGAAGAGGGGCTTGTATAATCTATGTTTCCAAGCCTTTCTGGTCGTAATGAACCGCAGTAAGCTGATGCAGCGGATGGCAGAGAAAGGCCTGGCGGTTATGAAAGCGAGAAAAGGCCGTCAAGCGGCAGAACTTAAAAATGAGCCGCAGAAACAGACGGCATAAAGAGTGATGGAAGGGGAGTGATAGGATGAAACTGGTTCTGTTGTCCGGAGGTTCCGGAAAACGCTTATGGCCCTTATCCAATGATGCAAGATCGAAGCAATTTCTAAAGGTGCTGGAAAACGACGATGACCAAATGGTATCCATGGTCCAGCGGGTCTGGAGCCAGATCAAGGCCAATGGCTTGGGGGACTCCAGTTATATCGCTACCAGCAAATCACAGATCGAAATGATGCAAAGTCAGATCAGCTCTGACGTGCCTTTGATCATAGAGCCTGAACGAAGAGATACGTTCGCCGCCATTGCCTTGGCTGCCACGTATCTTTATTCATTTCAGGGCGTCAGTCTGGATGAGGTCATCGCGATTTTGCCTGTCGATCCATTTGTCGAGAATCATTTCTTCGAATCCGTGAAACAGCTGGAGACGGTGCTTCGTTCTTCGGATGCCGATCTTGCGCTGATCGGTGTCCGGCCGACCTACCCCTCATCGAAATACGGCTATATCATACCTCAGGAGCAGGATACGGACACGTCCGACTACCGCACGGTCAGCCGCTTCCTGGAGAAGCCTACGGAGGAATACGCGGAAGAGCTGATCAGGGAGCATGCCTTATGGAACTGCGGCGTGTTCGCTTTCAAGCTTGGCTATGTCATCCAACTGCTGGAGCAGAGGGGGCATTCCATTCATTATGAGGAGCTGGCGAAGCAGTATCATACGATGCCGAAAATCAGCTTCGATTATGAAGTGGTGGAAAAGGCGGCCAATATCGTCGTCCTGCCTTATGAGGGATATTGGAAGGATCTGGGCACCTGGAATACACTGACGGAAGAGATGAAGAACAATCAGATCGGCTGGGGTACGATCAGTCATGACTGCGAGAATACGCATCTGATCAATGAAATTGATATCCCGGTATCTATTCTCGGCTTGTCCAACGTGGTTGTTGCTGTCAGTCCGGACGGCATTCTGGTTACGGACAAGAGCGCAAGCCCGCGCATTAAGGATTTTATCAATTACGATCAAGGACCGATGTACGAGGAAAGGCAGTGGGGCTGGCACCGCATTCTGGATGACCAGAAATACGAGAACGGCCGCTGTGTGCTGACCAAGCGCGTCTGCATCAAGTCGGGCAAGAACCTGAGCTATCAGCTTCATTCCAACAGGGAGGAAGTATGGACCATTGTCAAGGGCGAGGGCGAATTCGTCCAGAACGGCAATTTCATGCAGGTTCAGGCGGGCAACGTGCTTCACATCCCAATGAAGACCCTGCATAGTGTCCGCGCCATCTCGGAGATGGAAATTATCGTGGTGCAGAGCGGCGTTGAGCAGGATGTCAATCAGGTGGTTGAGATCTACACGACATGGGACGAAGTGACGGAGCACTGCATTAAGCTGTAAGGAAAGGTCCATGGCTTTTATGATAACAATTTGTTACTATATTTCTGATTATGGGTATGGCCATGCCGCGCGCAGCATAGCCGTTATCCGCAGGCTGGCGGAGCAGTCGCAAACGAGGCTCAGACTGATTGTCTGCTCTTCCCGATCGCTTGGATTTATAAAGGAATCGTTGAAGGACTGCCGCGAAGCGGAGATTGAATACCGCTCTGCCGCCAGCGACCTCGGCTACTGCCTGAAGGCGGGCTCCATTGAACCTGATCTTGAGCTGCTGAAGCTGCAATATACGCGATACATCGCTGCATTCCCTGAGGAAGTGGACAGGGAATGCATGTTTCTCCGGCAAAATAAGGTGAGCCTGGTCATTTCGGATATTTCACCAATCCCTTTGTTGGCTGCAAATCTAGTAAACGTAAGATCCGTCGGCTTGTCTAATTTTACTTGGTTTACAGCTTACAAACAGATGTTGAATGAACCGCTTCTCGAACCGCTATACGAGGCATATTCGCAAATGGATTATTTTATCGCCCTGCCAGGCTCCGGGAATGAACCCCCTTGGGGACGCCATGGCGGAATCAGAACGGATTTCTTTTGCCGCCGGTCCGACGATAAGGAACTAGACAGGCTCCGCAAAGAGTTACGGCCTGACCGCTCCGGAATGCTTGTCTTCTTTGCACTTGGAATGAGCATAACGGTCGATGATCTTTCCGAATTGTCCCTGTGGGAGGATGAGAGCTGCCGTTTTATCGTATCGAGCAATATGGTGGTGGACCGTGCGAATGTGATCCGGATACCGGAGGGTTACACGGAATCCCAGCATTACGTTGCCATGTCGGACATTGTGATTACCAAGCCCGGCTGGGGAACGGTAAGCGAGGCTGTTATGCTGAACAAACCGTTGATTTTGCTGGATCGCAGCCTCTTTGCCGAGGACAGGAATACGATTGAGGCATTGAATGGCCGGCACCCCTACCGTCTGATGGGATGGGGCCAGTTAAAGCATGCGGATATAAAGGAGCCTGTTCCGGCATACATTGGTCAGCAGGGTGAATCGCAAGCAAGCAGTGAATTTCCGCAGGATGCGGTGCAGGATATAAGCGATTTTATAGGCGGCTTGGTGATGTAAAAGAGAAGCAGTACAAAGTGGGAGAGTGCTAAAGATGAAACTGGCTGTTATTGGTACCGGTTATGTTGGGCTTGTATCTGGTGTGTGTTTCTCGGATTTGGGCAATGATGTGACATGCGTGGACAAATTGAGCGAGAAGATCGAACTGCTGCAGCGGGGAGAAGTTCCGATTTATGAGCCTGGACTCAAGGAGCTGATCGAGAAGAATACCGAAGCGGGAAGGCTGCGCTTCACGACAGATCTGACCGCAGCGGTACAGCATGCCGACATCGTCATTCTGGCGGTCGGTACGCCATCGCTTCCAAACGGGGAAGCCAATCTGACTTATATTATGGGAGCGGCCAGGGAAATTGCGCTATCCATTAACGGCCCCAAGGTCATCATGACCAAAAGCACGGTGCCTGTGGGCACCAATGAAAAGATTGAAAATGAGTTCAGGCAGTTCTCGCTTCATCCGGTCTCCATCGCATCCGTACCCGAGTTTCTCCGAGAAGGATCGGCTGTGCGGGATACGATGAATCCGGACCGCATTATTGTTGGCACAACAAGCGATAAAGCGCGTCAAATGATTGAGGAGCTGCACAGGCCTCTGACGGATCAGATCCTGTTCACGGATGTCAGAAGCGCGGAAATGATTAAATACGCCTCCAATGCCTTTCTGGCGACCAAAATATCGTTCATTAATGAAATCGCCAATATTTGCGAGAAGGTCGGAGCCGACGTTACGCTGGTTGCCGAGGGTATGGGACATGACAAAAGGATCGGCTCCTCGTTCCTGAAAGCGGGCATCGGCTACGGGGGCTCCTGTTTCCCGAAAGATACACAGGCTCTGATCCAGATTGCCGGGCATGTCGACTATGAATTCAAATTGTTGAAATCGGTTGTTGAAGTGAACCGGGACCAGCGGTTTAATGTCATCCGCAAACTGGAAACCATTCTGGATGATCTGAGCGGGAAGACAATTGCCATATGGGGCCTCGCGTTCAAGCCGGAGACAGACGACGTCAGAGACTCGCCGGCATTTGAGATTATTACTTCTCTGCTGCAGCGCGGTGCGGTTGTCAAGGCGTATGATCCGATCGCGACAGATAATTTCCGGCAGAATCTTGAGCACGCCAAGGTGAAGTACTGCAATTCAGCCAAAGAGGCAGCTCAAAATGCCGATGCATTATGCGTTCTGACGGAATGGAAAGAGTTCCGCAATATCTCGCCGACAGAGATTCAGGCATGGCTCGCAAGGCCGAACCTGATCGACGGCCGCAATATGTATTCGGAAGAGGAACTGGCGAATACAGGGCTGGTTTATTATTCTGTAGGGCGGCCGAACATGAACAACGGCGTAAAAGAACAAACGCCGCAGCTTTCTTTTTAATAGCTGACGTGCGGCAATATTCCAATGTTTTTTAATTTCTTTTTGACTAAAGTTTTAGTAAAAAGAGGATTTATGCTGTAATCATAGTTACAAAATGTATCATTTAGTGTATAATTGAAACATTAAGTAGCAAAACGCTCTATGGGGGGATCAACTTGATCAACAATCGTGGTAATAATCTTATATTTTTACTATGTACTCCCCGGAGCGGCAGCTCGCTGGCAACCGTGATGCTGCAAAACCACAGCAAGGTATTTGCAACCCAGGAGATGTGGTTCCTGATGGGACTCAGCGATTTGCAGGTGGCTGCACATCGCCCCTATGGAGGCAATGGAATTATCAAGCAGTTCTATCATGGCATTCTTCCGAAACAGACGTTCGAGAATGCAAGCCGGGCTTTCTCTCTCCAGGTCTATAACGGATTGCTGCAAAGCAGCGGAGCAGAGATGCTGATCGATAAATCGCCAAGGTATTATTACAATCTAGAATTTATCGATTCGTTGTTCCCGCAGTCCAAGAGGATCTGGCTGATCCGCAATCCATTGTCCATTATCTCTTCCTATAAAAAAGTGAATAAGCATGTCAATGACCGCTTCAACCTGAAGGAAGATCTGCTGCATCCGGGCTTCAACATTAAAATGACAGATATCACTGTGGGTTTGTTCCGATATTTGGATTACTTCTCCGTCAAAAGCAAATATGCCTACCATCTTCGTTACGAAGAAATGGTCAAGCGGCCGCAGGCGGAATTGCAAAAGCTTTGCAGCTTCCTCGGCCTGTCGTATGAAGAGGGCCTTGAGAAATACGGCGATTTTCAGGACACGGCCAAATCGGATTTATATTACAGCATGGGGGTAGGCGATCCATTCGTCACTCATCATAATGAGCCGCATCTGGATTCGCTGCACAGCTGGAAAGAAATTTTGGACAAAGAAGAAATTGAAATGTACTGCCGGGCGATCGGGGCGAAAATATTCCATGATCTTGGCTACACCGAGGAGCTGGAGGAAGCGCAGCGGATCACCGGAGCAACGTTTCAACCGGAGCCTGATACGGCATTGCTTCAGCTGCGCAGGAAGCAGCTCATCGAAGCATCCGGCTGCAGCTGGTCGGACGGGTATCAGCTGAGAAGCGATTACACGGACGCCGCCGACAGCGCTGCAAGTGAAATGACCCTGCCGGAGCTGCAGCAGAGTGTCAATTCGCAGCAGCTGCAGCTGCAAATTACTCTTCGTTCCCTGGAGAGGCGATTGGAAAAAAGCTATCTGGAGCAACGACGTCTGCAATCCCAGCTGGAAGCAACCAAGCAAAAGATAAAACGGGTGAAATCGATGATTCCATTCGGAAATCAATTGTCTCATCTGGCCTCGACCTATTTGATCGGCGGTAAAAAAAGATGAGTGCAATCGCTGGGATTGTGTCTCACAATAATGATCATTTCAAGGCAGATGAAATTCATCATCTCATGGAATCGCTTGAGCGCTATCCCGCTGATGATACGCGTATTTGGCAGGAAGGCGCTGTTTCGCTTGGCTGCCTTGCCCAGTGGGTCACGCCGGAATCCGTGCATGAACGCTTGCCCTTCTATGATCCGGAGAGCAGGCTGGCGATAACGGCGGACGCTGTTCTGGATAACCGCAATGAGCTGCTCAGCAGGCTGCGCGTCGGGATTACCCATAAGGAGCTGTTAACTGACAGCGATCTCATTTTGCTTGCTTACCGCAAATGGGGAATGGAGGCTCCCGGCTATCTGATCGGCGATTTCACCTTTATGATCTGGGATGAAGCGAACCGGCTCCTGTTCGGGGCAAGAGATTTATTCGGCAACCGGACACTTTATTTTGATCAGAATCAGGAGCGGTTCGCGTTCTGTACGACAATCGGCCCTCTGCAGACACTGCCGGGAACCTCGAAAGAATTGAACCGGATGTGGCTTGCCGAATTTCTGTCCATTCCGGTCATGATCGAATCAACCGACACGTCGTCAACGCTGTATAAGGGAATCCGGCAGCTGCCGCCTGCCCATACCCTTACGGTGAAGAACGGTCAGATTGCCCTGTCTCGTTACGGAAGCGTAATGCCCGCCGAGCCGCTTATCCTGAAATCGGATGAGGAATACGAAGAGGCGTTTCGTGAAGTGTTCGAATTGTCCATCCGTTCGGGCATCCGTTCGTACGGCCAGGTTGGCGCCAAGCTCAGCGGAGGCCTTGATTCGGGAACGATCGCAAGCTTCGCTTCGAGCGCGCTCGCCAGGGAGAATAAAGCTTTGCATACGTACAGCTATGTGCCCGTATCGGATTTTGAGGATTGGACGACTCGCGGCAGAGTTGCAGACGAACGGGAATATATTCAGGCAACGGTGGAGCATGTAGGAAATATTAAGAGCCACTATCTGGATTTTCCCGGAAGAAGTCCGATTTCGGAGGTGGACGACTGGCTGGAGCTTCTCGAGATGCCCTACAAATATTTCGAGAACACCTTCTGGATCAGAGGCATCTATGAATCTGCTGCGAAGCAGGGGGTCCGGATGCTCCTGACCGGGGCTAGAGGCAACCAGACCATCTCCTGGGGACCTGCGATTCAGTATTACACGATGCTGCTGAAAAGAATGCGATGGCTGCAGTTCTACCGGGAACTGCATATGTTCAGCCAGCGCAGAGGAATCGGACGCTCCTATCTGATGAGACTGATCGGGAAGCAGGCGAGGCCGTTCGTGGCGGAACAATCGGTTGCCACGGGAGAGTCCGAGCTGCCCCGTATGATCAATCCCGAATTTGCCCGGCAAACGAAAGTGGTGGATAGGCTTCTGGAGCATGACGAAGCGCTGAGCGGTTTCCTGAAAAGAGACTATAATGAAGCGCGTCGAAGCCATCTGGAGAGTCTGATGATTGCCAATTTGCGGGGGACGAAAGGCACCAAGCTTTCACTGAAATACTCAATCTGGGAGAAGGATCCGACCTGCGACCCGAGAGTGGTCCGTTTCTGCCTGTCGGTGCCGATTGACCAATATGTCAAGAACGGCATGGACCGCGCGCTGATCCGCAGAGCGACCAAAGGCCTTCTGCCGGATAAGGTCCGCTTGAATCAGCGGGTGCGGGGGGTTCAGGGCGCGGATTGGGTCCACCGTATGATCCCGGTATGGAAGCCTTTCAAGGAAGAGGTTCAGCAGCTGTGCGGCAGTCCTCTTGCAGCGGAATTTTTGAATGTGGATGCGATCCGGACGGCGCTTGCCAAGATTGGCGACAGCCCCAGGCCGGACGAAGCCTTCGATCCGGATATCCGGCTTCTGATGCGAAGCGTGATTGTCAACCGGTTTCTCAGCCGGCTGTAGCTGTGCAAGGGATGGGAGAGGGGGTGATGGCATTGGAAAACCATGTGAAGAAATCATGGCAGGAACCAAGTCTTGAAGTCCTTGAAGTGAAGCTGACGATGGAAGGCAAGGGTACAAAAGTAATCGATATCGTTACCCCGTCCGACAGCGACATCTACGATCCTTCCTAAGGAAAAACATCCCATGGCCCTTATTCTTGCCGTCCATGGACTAAGGGCCCCTTGTTGACATACGCGTGAAAGCATAGGACTTATACCAGCTTTGAAGGGTGATGATCATGGTTACAGCCGAGAAGACGATCTATACAGCCTTCGGTATGCGGTTAACCAGTGAAATCCCGCTGCCTGAGTTGATCCGTTCCACGAATCAGACAGAACACATCGATGTTGAAATTGTACAAGGCGATTTGTCCTTTATATGGAATGAGGGTCGAGCCATGGATCGTCATTTCTGTATCTTCGAGGATGGGCGTGTGCTTTTCTATATTCCGGGTTCGGCTGTCTACAGCATTCAAGAAGGCCGCAAAGTGGTTGTATCTCCTATGCCTGATGCGGATCAGAAAAAGGTACGCGTCTATTTGCTGGGATCCTGCATGGGAGCGCTGCTGTTCCAACGGAATCTGCTGCCTCTGCATGGGAGCGCAGTGGTCATAGAAGGCAAGGCATACGCTTTTGTAGGCGATTCAGGAGCTGGCAAATCAACGCTGGCTGCCGCCTTTCTCAGCCAAGGCTATCCGCTGCTGACAGATGATATCATAGCAGTCTCGTTGGCCGAGGCAAGCGGACCGACCGTTATTCCGGCTTATCCGCAGCAGAAATTATGGCAGGAAAGCATCGATCAGCTGGGAATGGAATCCAGCGGATTCGTGCCGCTTTATGAGGAAGTGACCAAGTTTGCGGTACCGGTTGCCGCCAAATTTTATGCGGAGCCTGTGCCATTGGGCGGTGTATTTGAACTTGTGAAGACAGAAGGGGCAACCTGGGATATTCAGCCCGTTAAGATGCTGAACCGCCTCCCCTTGCTGCTGCTTCATACATACCGCAGTTATTTCATCTCGCTTCTGCATTTGGAGCAATGGCATTTTGCAGGCACGGCAAGCATCGCCAAGCATTGTGAAGTCTTCCAGCTGCGCCGACCTACAGCCGGGTTTACTGCTCATGAATTGGCATCCCATATTATTCAGCTTGTCAGCCGCAAGTTGGAATTCGCCAATGACATTTAACCTGACTGCGGCGTAAGATCAAAGGAGCATTTGTTATGAATAAAACATCCAAGCTGGATTTAAGTGTATTTTCAAAAGAATTCAAGCTTATGCTTTCATTCGCCGGTGCTGATCCCGATCCGGAGCTGCAGGAAAGCCTGCTCCAAAATGCCGGACCTGTGGATTGGGGGAAGTTCATCCAATTGGTGAGGCATCATCGGGTGTATCCGACTGTCTATCTTCAGGCCAAAAGGATGGATAGGCAGTGGCTTCCTGACGAGGTTGTGGATGCGCTTCAGCATGACTATACCGGCAATGTATTCAAAATGCTTCATTTGACAGCTGAAATGAATAAGGTTTGCGCCCTGCTCCATGAGAAGCATGTCCGCTCCCTGATGCTGAAAGGACCGGTTTTATCGGAGATCCTTTATGGCGATCTCTCTCTTCGAACGTGCAAGGATCTGGATATTCTTGTGCCGCTGCAGGATGTGGAGAAGGCCGAACAGCTTTTGCTTCAAAGCGGGTTCGTTCTGGACAGCGATGAAGTGCGGGTTCTCAGTGACTGGAAGTGGAGAGTTCATCATATCTCCTATACCCATCCGGATAGCAAAATCCAGATCGAGCTGCACTGGAGATTGAATCCCGACAAGGGAAAGGAGCCTTCCTTTGATGAATTGTGGGAACGAAGAAGAGCCAGCTCGCAGGCCGGACCCTTTGCTTACACATTAGGTAATGAAGATCTGTTTTTCTTTCTTGCCCTGCATGGCGCGCGTCACGGCTGGTTCCGACTGCGCTGGCTGGCCGACATCGATCATATGGTCCGACAAGAGCTGGATTGGTCCAGTGTCCTCCGTATTATGATGAGACATGATTCCATACAAGTGGGAGGACAGGCTCTTCTATTAGCTGCAGAGCTGTTCCACACGCCGATTACGATGGAGATGAAGCCCCTCACGGCCGGTCTGCATTCAAGCAGGCTCGCACAGGGAGCGATAGTTTTTATGAAGGATATGATTACATTGTCCCCGGTCCCCAAAGACCTGGACATTTATTACCGGAAATACTTGTTCTCCTTAAGATCCATGCCGCAAAAATGGTATTTGATTGTCAGTTTGATGTATCCCAACAATCGGGATCTTGAAACCTTGCCTTTGCCCAAACAGCTGCATCTGCTCTATTTCCCCTTGCGGCCGTTCCTGTGGTGCTGGCGAAGGATGAGACAGCAGACGTCGCCATAAGAAGCGATTGCTTGCTCTTTTCACCCAACCTGATATGCAGCATTGGAAGATCAATCAGGCTTTATTAAGGCCTATCTAGAGCCGCTCCTGCCCAGAGTGGAGGAAAGTCTGATTTCACTTATAGAATCACATCCCAAATAGAGAGCGACCATCAGCCGCATGCAAACGGATAAATCGCTAATGAAAGGAGGTGATAACATGGAACAACAAGTGAAGAATGTCTGGGAACAACCAACCCTGGAAACATTGCAAGTGAGCAGAACGCTCGAGGGTAAAGGTTCGAAGTACATCGACTCCGTATCTCCAAGTGACCTTGATATTACCGATACGCCTCCGGTCTCTTAATTCGTACTTAACTGCAAGTCCAAGTCCCCTATACCTTTGTGTATAGGGGCATTTTTTCATGCTTATTTGCCTGTACGCAAATAAAAGAGCCCGGATTGTTGATCGGGCGCTTTCTTTATTGTGCATTTTTTTTTGCGGGTGAAAGCTGCTTCAGCTTCCCTGAGACGGTGCAGCTGTTCATTCTTATTTCAGGATATTGGCTATAAAATTAACAAATTTGTTTCTCATATCTTCTTCCACGACTGTACTGCCATAAATAAGCTTACCTTCGTTGGTTGTGTTGCCTTGTATAATATGTCCGCCTCCCGCATAGGAAACGTAGATGCCGGCATTCGGTTTACCTTTACGGGGATTCATCGCGTTGTTCTTGAAAATGATAATGCCATGACTCGGCTGAAGTTTACTGTTGGGGTCACCCGTACGCAAAGCGATGTTATATCTGTTATTTGTGGCCGTGTTTTGTGTGATATTGCAATATCTGGAACCATTTTTAATATCGATGCCATAGTAGAAGCCTGTCACCGTGTTGCCCTTTATCAAGCTGTTCTTTTCCGCTTCCACCGTTATTCCCTGCTGATCGCTTTTGTTTAAGCGATTCTCGGAAACCGTATTATTGGAAACCGTATTGTATTCTCCTCCACCATACAGTGAAAGATGTCCGTCGCCCGAATTGCGGATGATATTGGAATCGATGATGGAGTTCTTGGATTGCATGCTGATAATACCGGAGCCGCTGTTGCTTTCTGTAACGATATGCTTGACTGTGCACTTATCCGACTTGTATAAGTTAACGCCTTGCGAGAAATTCTTCGTCGCCATATCCTCAATCAAACAATCTTTGCTTTTCTGGACAAGGACGGCAACTCTGGTCATGTAATGACCATCCGTTGGCATTGCGTTGCCTATTAAGCTTCCACCTTTCAGATGCACGTTCGATGTATTATAGATCCAGAATACCCCGTATTCATACGCTGTTGCAGTTTTAAATGTGACGTTGTCCATAACGATTGTAATGGGCTTGGTGATCTTCAAAGCAGAATAGCTCTTCCCGTAATCCGTGTAGACGATAAACTTGGGATTTTTATTAATATTGTAAACTCCCGGGGGGATGACGATCTTGCCTCCGCTTGGCGCTTGATCGATCATTTTTTGAATAGCAGGGGTATCATCCCTGATGACGGGAGCAGAAGCTGCGGCCAACTTGTTATTAGAAGAAGGGCTGAAACTATCCGGATGTAATGGAGGAAATGTCTGGTTGAGGCCGGTTAAGGAAAAAGCAATGGGCAGGCACAGAATGGCAATTATAAAAAAATAAAATCTATTTATTTTGGTTTTTGTTACTGTCAGTTTACTGTCCGGCAAAATGGAATACGGGAGTTTGTCCGAGACAGCCGCAGGAAACAAAAAGAGCGGATATATACCGGCAGCGAAGCGATTTCTCTTCAAATTTCATAACCTCCAATGATTTAATGTCCTGTCCATTACATAAGTGTTTACTGATTTCTCCATTAAATGGACGTCAATGCTATACTTCCGGATCAACTCCTTTCAATTAGATCGGTATGAAAAGATAACAACTCACAGATAACGATACAATATGTATCATTATTTGTAAATCGTCCATACTTTATAATTGAACATGTCCGGTAAAATCACATCTATTTACCTAGATTGTCCTAGATTGACGTGATACTAATTGTAACATATAATGAATTCGAGATACCATTTGTAGCAAATGAGTTTTTTTAAGGAAAACCATAGCAAAGCAGGTGTAACATGAAGGTCTCAGTAGTAATACCCGCCTATAATTGCGAGGATTTGATTGTTGAAGCAATCCGGAGTATTTATAATCAAACCCCTGATTCCTGTTATCAGCTGCATGAAGTAATTGTGGTTGATGACGGCTCCAAGGATCGCACGGGACAAGTCATTCAAGCCTATCAGACCACTATGGATTCCGATAATCTTATCTATATAAAACAGGAAAACAGCGGCCCTTCGGCCGCCAGAAATGCTGGAATGCTTCGTGCAACAGGGGATCTTATCGCATTTCTGGATGCAGACGACCTGTGGCTGGAAGATAAGCTCAGGAAGCAGGTCAAGGAGTTTGAGCTGGATAGCAGGGTTGGCATCGTATACGGACAGTTTATTAACCGGGTTTTTAAAAACAAGGATCAATATGTCGAGTACCCGGTAATCAAGCAGTTCTATAAAGGCGACATCAAGAAGGATCTGCTTTTGTGCAATTTCATGGGAACCTCGACGGTTATGATCAGAAGGGAAGTACTGGACCGCGTGGGCTTGTTCAATCAGGAGCTGCGGCTTGCCGAGGATTATGATTATTGGCTGAGGATCGCAGATCTCTATGACGCCTCCTTCTGCGAGTCGCCTATTCTGGTCAAACGATATTACGGGACACAGAACATCAGCGGGGGAAGAAGCCTGAAGATGCTTTACAGCACCAGAGATGTCATATCCAAGCATATCCGGAGTTTGAATGAAGCCGAGCAAAGCATTGTGCTGCAGGCCCAGGACATTTCCGAAATGGAAACCTTCATCCTGCTTGGCAAGCGGGCTCAAACGTTCAGGAAAATAGCCAGCAGCAAAGCTAGCGGACGATTAAAGCTTAAATACGGCCTGCTTGCGCTGGTACCGGTTAAAATGATCAATTATGCAGTAGCCCGAAGAAATATGCGGTTAAGCGAGTCCAATCACTAAATTTGAGCAAGGGGATGAGATGATGTTCGAAAAACTGGAGTGCAGAGTGGAAGAGAATTTCTCCATGAAAGCCATTACGACGATGGCTGTAGGCGGTTCCTGCAAATACTATGTGGTTCCCCAAAGCATTGAAGATCTTCAAACCGTTGCGAGGATAAGCAAGGACCGCGGCATGCGCTTATTGGTAATGGGCAACGGCTCCAATATTATAGTGGATGACGAAGGGTTCGACGGAGTTGTCCTTCATATCGGCAAACGTCTGGGGAATCTGCGGCTGGAGCAGGACCGTCTCTATGCAGAGGCGGGCGTTACGCTGCCGAATCTGGCTTTTACGATGGCGAAGGAGGGTGTCAAGGGTTTTGAGTTCATGGTCAGCATCCCTGGCACTGTGGGCGGAGCCGTCATGATGAATGCCGGCAGCTCGGGCAGGGAACTGTCGGATGTACTGCAGTCGGTCACCTACCTGGACGAAGAGGGCAGCTGCGTGACCAAGACGGCAGAGGAATGCAATTTGTCGTTTCGATCCAGCGGTTTCACAGGAACGGATGCCATTATCCTGAGCGCCACCTTCAATGTCGAATACGAAGCGGATAAAAACAATTTGATGCTGGCCACCAGAGAAATTGCCAATGTGCGAAAAAAGAAATTCCCGATGAATGTTGCGACCGTCGGAAGCACGTTCAAGAGCCCGGCAAACGGCCCTCATCCCGGAAAATGCATCGAAGCAGTAGGTTTGAAGGGATACCGGATTGGAAATGTTGAAATCAGCCCCGTTCATGGAAACTGGATCATCAATCTCGGCGATGCCAAATCGCGGGATGTGAAGGACTTGATTTCAATCATGAAAGATACTGTAGCGAGCCAGCTTGGAATAGAAATGGAACGTGAGGTCATTTTTATTTGAAATAATATGCTGGAAGAGCGGGCCAGAATGCATGCCCGGACTTTTTACCGGTGTTCAAGGGGGGATGTCTCTTTGTGGGAGACAGCCCCTTCTCCATATCATAACCCCGATATTAACCGATAATTGGCTGCATGAAACATGCTGATAATCATTATTTTGATTATTTTCATGTTTTTTTCATTTTCGCTGTAAAAAATAAGGCGAAACATGTCGATTATAAAAACAACAAGATTCTACTAACTGGGGGTTATGATAATGGAGTTTACGTTTAAGAGACGCCTTGTGTTCAGAGGAAGAGGTGGTGATGTCTTGGGTGATAAGCCGCAGGGAATGTCAATGCGCCTGTTCATAGCATTAATTTTATTCAGTACGCTAAGTCTTGCTGTTTACATGTATCTGTCGAATCCGGCCAACCAGACCCTTCAGAATGATGCTGTTACATGGAATGTCAAGAGCGATTATAATGCCAAAGGCGACGGGATTCAAGATGATACCCATGCTATCCAGTCCGCGATAGACGGAGCCAATAATGGAGATACCATTGTCGTTCCTCCGGGGATTTACAAGATCAGCAAGAATGCCGCCAATAAAGCGGTAACCGATTATGGAACAAGCTACTCCGCTTTTAAAATAACCAAGCCTGTAACGATTATTATGGAGGGCGCAACTTTCCAGACTCAAACCAAAGGCGAGTACGGCGTTTTCTGGATATACAGAACTGCAAATGTTGCTCTGAAAGGCGGTATTCTAAAAGGGGATACATTGCCGACTGACGGTATTTTGACTTCCAGAGTTGGCGTATTGGCCCAAGGATGCGATCATTGCTCCATTGAAGACATGTCTCTGACAAACTTCTCGCAGGGAATCAATTTGTACAATTCGCAATACAGCACAGTAAGAAATGTCACCACAGAATTTAATAAGGGTTCGGGAATCATCAATTTGTCTTCCGATTACACCTTGATCGATTCCTGCAAAATCAGAAATTCAGGCGATGGGGATCTGTCGTTGTTTGGCGGAGGAAACAATAATACCGTCATCAATTCAACTGTCATCGAAGACAGGCCCAAGGTTCTCGATCAGCAGGGGATTACGTTGGAAAAAGAAAAAAACAGTCTGATAAAAAATAATAATGTTTCCGGCTTTTATTATGGAATTGATATCAAAAATGGATCGGAATCCACGACCATCGAAGGCAATACCGTATACAATAATCAATACAATATTACGGTTCGTGCCGGGGATCCGGGGCAGAACGGCCGGGCAATAAGCAATAACATCAAAATCATTAATAATGTGGCAGCCAATTCCCGTAAAGGAGCCAACACAGCGGGGATCTACATTATGGTGGGAAGCGGACACCAGATTCAGGGAAACACGGTTGATGAGGGAACGCTGCTCATGCCGGGAGGGTTTCAACTGAAAAATAATCTTGAATTTAATAAAAACAAATTTATCGACAATATATTTATTAAAGCCGACAAGAAATAATGATTATCCCACCCGGCTTATCGCGGAGAGACTTTCCTGATCAAAGGAGAGTCTCTTTTAGTTTGGGAAAATCAGGAAAACCATGATGAACAAAATATCTAGTTACAATATGTATCTGTTTGTGTATAATGGATACGTATAGTAGCAATTAGTTCTGATTATCAGGAATCTTCCAGTAAAGGTGAGGCTAAATGATTTCGACTACGGAGAAAAGAACCGTCTACAAAGCTTTTGGTCTGACGATATCCAGTGAAATTCCGCTGCCGGAATTAATACCGTTGAGCGGACAGGAGCAGCCGGAGATTGAAATTGTGATCGGGGATCTGTCGAAGGCCTGGGAGCAGGCAGGACCTCATACCAGCTATTATGCCGCTGTGGACAAACAGGTGTTGTTTCATATTCCCCATACCGTTATTTTTGCCGTTCAGGAAGGAAAGCGGATCATTGTATCCCCTTTTCCGGACGCGCCCTTTAACATGATTCGTCTTTATCTGCTCGGCACCTGCATGGGGGCGCTGCTGATGCAGCGTCATATTCTGCCGCTTCATGGCAGCGCCGTCGTTATCGAGGGGAAGGCCTATGCTTTTATAGGGGAATCGGGAGCGGGCAAATCGACGCTGGCAGCGGCATTTGTCAGCCAAGGTTATGAGCTGCTGAGCGATGATGTGATTGCGGTTTCCATATCGGAGGATACGGGGCTTGCTTCGGTCATTCCTTCCTATCCCCAGCAGAAGCTGTGGCAGGAAAGCATCGAGAACCTCGGCATGGAAGCCAGGAAATACACTTCGCTTCATTATGAAGCAGACAAATATGCCGTTCCCGTTTCTTCCCGGTTTTGTGCCGATTCCATTCCGCTTGCAGGTGTGTTCGAACTGCTGCCGGTGGACGAGGAGCGGTCATCGATCCAGCCTGTCGTGAAGCTGGAACGGTATGCCATCCTCAATTTGCATACATACCGGAATTTTCTTGTTCCCTTGCTGGGCTTGATGCCGTGGCATTTTGATGTATCGTGCGGCATCATCAGGCAGGCCGGGATGTACAGACTGCACCGCTGTGCATCGCCATCGGCCGGATTCAGCGCACAGGAATTGGTTTCCTCCATTACAAATATGATTAAAAAAGGAGCAGATGATCATGGAACAATCAACCGCAATCTTGAATAAGCGTTATTCCCAGGTGGAAGGCAATCTGGCCAGCGATATGGACGGAGAGAAAGTGATGATGAGCGTCAAAACCGGCAAATATTATAATCTGGGTCAAGTAGGCGGAAGGATTTGGGACATTATCGGGACTCCGACCGCAGGTACGGACATCATTGCGATATTGACGGCTGAATACGATATTGAAGAATCGGAATGTCAAAGGCAGGTGCTTGCCTTTCTGGAGCAGCTGCGCGGTGAGGATTTGATTCGCGTCGAGGAAGAGTCTGGCGCCAAAATCTGATGGGAGAGGATCATCAACCTTGTGGAGAATAGCGAAGAAGTTTCTTTCCATGCGTCCGGAGCTGAGGATGCTGCTGCTGGAGGCTTTCTTTTATTTAGGTTGGGCACGCATTCTGAAGGCGCTGCCCTTTTCCAGGATTGCCCCCTCCCTCGGCAAACAAATGGAGGAGACAACCTACACCCGCGTACGATCCAACGAACCGCTGCTGGCTGATGTGGCCCGGGCGATCCATATGGTCAGCCGTCACACCTTCTGGGAGAGCAAATGCCTGGTCATGGCCATAGCGGGGATGAAAATGCTTGGGCGGCGGCAGATTGAAAGTACGCTCTACATGGGAACAGCAAGGGATGCTTCCGGAAAAATGATCGCCCATGCCTGGCTCAGAAGCGGCGCGATTTATCTGACAGGTGCGGATGAAATCAAGAAGTATACTGTTGTGGCTATATTTGGAAAACAGTTTCAGCAATCAGAGCATAGCCAAAGCCGTATATGGAGTGGTGGTGATTAAATGAAGGAGCTCCTTTTTTATGTCAAAAGGCTTCGGGATTATGCCGGGAAAAAACTGTATATTAATTTGATCAGCTCGGTCATTATCAGCTGCCTGGAAGGCGTTGGCATCTATTTATTGATTCCCATGCTCAGCCTGATCGGCGTATTTAGCGGAGGCACCGGCAGTATTCCGTTTATTTCCGGTTTTTTTGACTTTATCCGCTGGATTCCGGAGAAGTGGAATTTGCTTGTTATTTTGTCGGTTTATGCGGTGCTGATTATCGGCCAGGCTGTTATGCAGAAATATCAATCCATTCGGAGCAGCGAAATTCAGCAGGGCTTCATTCGTCTCCTGAGACTGGATATTTATCAGGCCTTGCTTGAATCCAGATGGAGCTTTTTTGTGAAGAAAAGAAGATCTGACTTCAATCATGTGCTCACCTCGGAGCTTGCGCGAGTCAGTCAGGGCACGGTACAAACGATGATGCTGCTGACCTCGCTGATTTTTACAGTGATCCAAATTGCCTTTGCCTTCTGGCTCTCCGCGAAGCTGACCGCTCTGGTTATGATCTGCGGCATCGGCTTTGTGCTGTTTTCCCGGAGATTCGTCAAAGGCGCGAAGGTGCTGGGGGACCGGACATCGGAATTATCGCAAAGCTACTTCGCCGGTGTTGCCGATCATTTTAACGGGATCAAGGACATCAAGAGCAATATGCTGGAGAAAACCAATTTAAACTGGTTCCGCGCGTTGTGCGAGCGGATGGAGCAAAATATTGTGCAGTTTGTCCGGATGCAGTCCAACAGCCAACTGCTCTACAGAGCGTCATCGGCGCTACTAATTGTATTGTTTATTTTTCTTTCCTTTGAAGTTCTGCATGTCAGAGCGGAGCAGCTGATGCTGATCATTCTGATTTTTTCCCGCTTATGGCCAAGGTTCACGGCAATCCAGGCGAATCTGGAGCAAATCGTATCGACCCTTCCGGCCTTCAAGGGCTTGACCGATTTGCAGCGCGAATGCAGGGAGTTCCAGGAGATGGCGCTTGCGGAACGCGACGCGCAGATACGCCCATTTTCCATCAAAGAGGGAATCAGCTGCCGTCAGGTATATTTCCGGTACGATTCCAGTCATTCGGACTATGCGCTTGAAAATATTAATTTGCATATTCCAGCCAACAGCACAACCGCCATTGTAGGCAAATCCGGTGCGGGAAAAAGCACATTGATCGATATATTGATCGGTCTGTTTCAACCGGAGAAGGGTCAGGTCGTGATTGATGGCGTGCCGCTGACGGCAGACAATCTCTTCTCGTATAGAAGCTCGGTAAGCTATGTATCGCAGGACCCTTTCCTGTTCAATGCCAGCATCCGGGAGAACTTGATCATGGTAGAGCCTGATGCGAGCGAGGAGCAGATCTGGGATGCCTTGAGATTCTCGGCATCGGACGAGTTCGTAAGCCGGCTGCCCCAGGGACTGGATACGGTTATCGGCGACCGCGGCATTCGTCTCTCCGGCGGCGAGCGGCAGCGTATTGTCCTGGCAAGGGCCATACTTCGCAGACCGGCCATCCTGGTGCTGGATGAAGCGACAAGCGCACTGGACAATGAGAACGAGGCGAAGATTCAGGGCGCATTGGACCGGCTGAAGGGGAACATGACCATCATTGTCATCGCGCATCGGCTGTCAACCATCCGCAACGCGGATCAGGTGATTGTACTGGAGCAAGGCGGTATCATCCAGCAGGGAGCCTATCAGCAGCTGTCGAATGAAACGAAGGGCACATTTGGCAGATTGCTGGCATACCAGACGTCGGGCCAATAGCTTGGGGAAATCACAAAGCGGGCAATAAAGGCCCGCTCTTTGCCGGTTAGCCACCGGGCTTCCAGAGGCGCCCGCGCCAAATGCTGCAAAAACAGGAACTCCCCGCAATTATTGCGGGGAGTTCGCTGCTTGCCCGGTTGTAAAGTAGTTTCTGTCCCGGAGATGATCCACCAGCTGCCGGGTCGATTCCTCGATTGTTAAGTGCTCGGTGTCTATAACGATATGCGGGTTTTCCGGAATATCATAAGCGGCGCTTATACCCGTGAAGTTGGGGATCTGGCCGTCTCTTGCTTTTCGGTACAGTCCTTTGGGATCTCTGCGCTCACATTCCTCCAGGGAGCACTTCACATATATCTCCAGAAAAGCCTCCGGCTCAAACATCTCACGAACCATCTGCCTGTCCTTCTCGCTGGGTGAAATGAATGCGGCTATGATGAACATGCCGGCATCCACGAACAGCTTGGATACCTCGCCAATTCTGCGGATATTCTCTTTGCGGTCCTCCTGGGAGAACCCCAGATCCCGGTTAATGCCATGTCGGATATTGTCGCCATCCAGAACATAGGAATTGACATTTTCTGCGAACAAGGCCTTTTCCAGGGCGAAAGCTAAGGTGGACTTGCCCGATCCCGACAAGCCCGTGAACCATAATGCGCAGCTCTTATGCCCGTTTCGGGTGTAGCGGTCCTGTCTGTTCAGGTTGGAATTATGCCAGGTAATATGATTGCTTTTAGGTTCCATCTCGTTAATTCCTCCTGATTATGCCGGAAATTCCAACAATGAATAATTAAGGCTTTGTTCATGATACAATTTGTATACTTAATAGTTTAAATGTAACGTAATCCCGCTGTTTATGCAAGGTCTATATGGTAAAAAAATACATTAATCAGTGTGAGGACCCGGACCTGAGGTTCCATGCCGGCGCTAAAAAGGATTTTTACAATGCGAAATATATGTGATACAATTCGTATCATAATACATAAGGATGAACAGTCCTCTAAGTCATTTGAACTATGGTTTCAAGGGGAATTCATTTATCCATGAGAAATGCGGTGTATCTATGAAACGTCGAACCAGGAAAATGTTGATTTGGACCGGGAGCTCGGTGCTTGCTATTTTGTTAATTGGAGGGGGGTTCGTCTGGTATCTCTATCACTCCGTTCATCAGGTTGCAGACAAGATCTATGAAAAACCGAATAAACCGGTCTATGTCAGCAAGGATCCTGATATCAAGAACGATATCGTGCCTGTATTTGATAATCTCGATGCTTTCAATGTCCTTGTAATGGGTGTGGACCAGCGGGAGAATGACAAGGGCCGTTCGGATGCGATGATAGTACTTACGGTGAATCCGTCGAAGCACTCGATCCTCATGTTCAACATTCCCCGCGATACGAGAACGGAGATTGTCGGACACGGGACGGTAGATAAGATCAATCATGCCTACGCCTTTGGAGGTGTGGATATGGCCATTCAAACGGTGGAAAATTTTCTTGATTATCCGATCGATTACTATATGAAGGTGAATATGGAAGGGTTCGAGAGACTGATTGACCAGGTGGGGGGAGTAACGGTCAATAATCCCTATTCCTTCAACATGCAGGGGCATGAGTTTGCCAAAGGCCAGCTGTCACTGAACGGCCAGGAAGCGCTGCTCTACTCCAGGATGCGGTATGATGACCCCAGAGGCGACCTCGGCCGGAATGCAAGGCAGCGGGAAATATTGATCGAAGGTATGAAAAGCTCGCTCAGCCTGTCCAATATCGTCAAGGTGCAGGGTTTGCTGAATGAGGTGGGCGACAGCGTGAAGAGCAATATTACCTTCGAGGAAATGAAAACATTTATAACGGATTACCGTCCCAATATTGATAAAATCGATTCTGTAGAGATCAAGGGCAAGGGCGAAACGATTGATGGCATCTGGTATTACATCATCTCGGATGCGGAGAAGAACCGGATTCATCAGGTCATCAAGGATCATCTGCAGGCGGGTTCCGCTTCAGCTCCGCTGACAGCGGCCAAATGATGTATAAAAGCGGTACTTGTCTCATAAAGTGTATAAGCTTTATGGGACAGGGGGTTATGGAAGAATGCGAGGAAAGCGCAAGACCGGCCCACTGGCATTCAAGCTGGTGCTGGGCGGCCTGATCATAATCGTGGCATGGATGACCTGGATCAACAGCGCCCGGATGTTCTCGCCAAGCGAAGAGAGCAATGCGCTTGACGCGGTGGAGCAGTTCTATAAATATGAGCAGGTAGGCGACTTCGGGAGCGCTTGGGAGCTGTTCCATCCTTTCATGCAGCAGCGCTTTGCCAAATCGGAGTACATCCAGAAACGGGCGCATATCATTTTGCAGGATTTTGGCGTAAAAACCTTTGAGTTTCATACCGGCACTCCGAAGCATATAACAGACTGGAGAATGAGCGAGGATGCGGAGCCAATTGCCGAGGTATACGAGATTGTCGTTACCGAGGTTTTTCACAGTCCCTATGGCAATTTCCAAATCGTTCAGCCGACTTATGCCGCCTATCATTCGGGGCAATGGACCTTGTTGTGGTCGTACCGGAAAGATATGGACACAAATAATTCACATTAGCTATTGACTTGATACTTAATGTATCATAAATTATGGGTGAGGGCTTTGTTTTTGGCAATTGGAAAGAGGGAACGCCAGCGATCCAAATTGCCGGAAAGAGAGCCCATATTTTTAACTTCCTAGATACATAATGTATCGTGACCATAAGAACGCCATTCCCCCGAACAGGAAGGTGAAAAGGATGATAACAGTTAATAAACCGGCTGCCCGGAACAGGCAGCATATGCGGATGCGGATTCGTGAAGGGATTCAGGTAAGCGTATTCATTGCTGGTGTACAGGGAAACAAGCTCGAATCAAGAGGCATCCCGGTGATGTTGAAGGATATCAGCCCTACAGGTCTGCGTTTTCAAACGCATCTTCGCTTTCCGGTCAGCGGGGACTACACGATCCGTTTCAATATCAAGCTGAATGAATGGGAGTTTAATATATATGGAAATGTAGTATGGAGAGGACGGGAAGAGAATCAGTACATGTATGGTTCTTTCTTTCAGCCTGATCCCAAAATGCGCCGTGCGCTGATTCGTGCGATTTCCTGGAAATTGAACGACCACAATCCCCATGGAAGCCGGATATATGAAATGTATACCCGCTTGAGCGAGGATAAGGAGCAGCTGGGCTTAATGGTAGATCTTAAAAGCTAGATTGAAGGGAGCGGGAAGCCAAATGGCTTTTCGTTCCCCTTTTGGGCTCGATTTGGACAGGCATGATTACCTCTTTTTGAAAACGCATACACGACAATATCCGCCAGAGTAAATCCTGCTAATATTGACAAAAAGAAGAATTTGTCATAATCTGAACTAAAAATAAGATACGTTATGTAACATAAAAATGATTTTTGCTACATAAAGTATAATATAGGGGTTTGAAAAGGAGATGGATTTATGCAAACAAGGAACACATTTTGTTGTGTAAGCTGTGAGGTTATGTACTCGTGCGAGGAAGCACATATGATCTTTCGGACAGGATTCTTTCGTAATGTGCATCCATTGGGCTGCTGTAAAGCCTGTTATAAGGAAGAAGAGAGTTCAAACGCCGCAGCACTTGTGGAAATCCCCCATTCTATTCATGGAGAAGAGGTTGCCTCTATCCTGCATATCCCCGTTCACGCTCATGTACCGGAGTTTCAAAAACCGGTCGGCTCGCCGGAAGTTCCTTTTTCCTGGGCAGTCTCCTTATAATTTCAATGAAGCTTTCATGCCTTTTCCTGGGCGCGGGGTACCGCTGACGGGGAAGGCATTTATTTTTTTCCTTTAATCTTAACTTCCAATCGTTTCCTTCGTTCAGTATAATGAGAGGGATGTGAGGCATCTTCAGCTCGTGCTTCATGTGAACAGGAGGAAAAAGATGGTAAACCCAACACCGAACGATCCCGTCGTTCAACTCAAGAATGTAACCAAGGTCATTGGACGCAGAACCATCATCGATCATGTGACGCTTGATCTGCCTCCGGCGGAGGTCTTTGGCTTTCTGGGGCCCAACGGCTCCGGTAAAACAACAACCATCCGCATGATGGTTGGACTCATGGCGATGACGGACGGCGATGTGATCATTCGCGGTCATAGTGTTCGGACCGATTTCGAGAAGGCCATCCGCCATGTCGGCGCCATTGTAGAGAACCCGGAGATGTATAAATATTTGACAGGTTTCCAGAACCTGCTGCATTATTCACGCATGGTTCCCGGTATTACCCGGCAGCGCATCGATGAGGTTGTAGAATTGGTGGGCCTTACAGCCCGTATTCACGATAAGGTGAAAACCTACTCTCTCGGGATGCGCCAGCGTCTGGGCGTTGCCCAGGCAATTATGCATAAGCCGTCCCTGCTGATTCTGGACGAGCCTACTAATGGTCTGGATCCTGCAGGTATCCGCGAGCTTCGCGATTATTTGCGCAAGCTGGCCAAAGATGAGGGCATTACGGTATTCGTCTCCAGTCATCTGCTCAGCGAGATGGAATTGATGTGCGACCGTGTCGCCATTATTCAAGCGGGCAAGCTGATTGATGTACGAAGCATCCGCCAAGGGGTGCCGCTGGCCAGCGACCTGAATCGAGTATTGTTCGACGTGGACCGTCCCGATGACGCGGTCAAACTGCTTGCGGATAACGGTGCGATGCTTGAACAGGGTGCCGTGCTTGTAAATGCCGACAGGGAATCCATTGCCCGGATCAATGCCGCTTTGGTATCGGCGGGGCATAATGTATACGGAATTCGTGTCCTGAACAAGTCGCTGGAAGAGCAATTCCTCGAAATGACAGGAGGCGAAAGCGTTGTTTAACTTCTTACAGCTGGTCAGCAACGAGAATATGAAAATTTACCGCCGGATGCGGACATGGATCATGTTCGGCATCATTGCGGTCGTGCTGGTTGCCATATCGGTGATCGCAAAATTCGTTGGCGACGGTGATCCCGGCAACTGGTCGATGACTCTGATTGAATCCGATGTGCTTTTCATGTTCGTTACGCTGTTCACGGTCGTTGTTTCTGCGGATAGCGTCGCGGGGGAATTTACGAGCGGTACGATCAAGCTGCTGCTGATCCGTCCCTGGAGCCGCTCCAAAATTTTGCTCTCCAAGTATATCAGCCTGCTGCTGTTCGGTTTGTTTATGGCGGTTTTCCTGTTCGTGCTGTCGCTGGTGTTGAATCTTCTGTTGTTCGGCAACGACACCTCGCAGTCCTCCGAGGCTCTTTTCGGGATCAACAGGGATATTTCACCGTTTGCTTACATGCTGCTGTATTATGTGGCCAAATTTGGATCACTGATCATTACCGTCACATTGTCGTTTATGATTTCCACCGTATTTCGCAGCGGGGGCCTTGCGATCGGCCTTTCCTTGTTCGTGCTTCTCGGAGGCGCTTCGATCAGCGCGCTGCTGGGTATGCTGGATTATAAATGGGTCGATTACATTTTGTTCCAGCATATGAATCTGACGCAGTATATCAATAGCGGACCCAATGCCGAGGGTATGTCGCTGGGCTTCTCGCTGGGCGTTCTGGCCATCTACTATATCGTGTTTATGGCGCTCACCTGGCTGACATTCAACAAAAGAGATGTAGCTGCATAGACAGGCCTCCTATAGCCGATCTATGGCGGCAAAACATCCAATAAGAAGCCCCGCTGTCCGTCTTGCCGGAAGCGGGGCTTCTTGCCGCCTTCAGGAGAGGTCAGCCGGCTTGACGGGCCTTCTCCTTGGCTTGCTGTTCTTTGATGGCCGCGGCCGCATCAGCCTCGGCTGAACGGAGTGCCTGGTTGGGTGTTGACCGTTCCTTTTCCGGCTCCATAAGGCAGGTTCCGCTGAAGATGCCGCCGTCTTGGATAAGGAGCGAATAGGCTTGGATGCTTCCCTGCACCGAACCGGAAGAGGTGATGGTCAGCCGGCCTCCTGCTGTGACATCTCCTATCACTTTGCCGGCTACAACAACATCCTTTGCCGAGATATTCGATCTGGCTAAGCCGCATTCCCCGATAATGATGTCGGCCTTGCACTCGATGTCACCCCGGTATTCGCCTTCGATGCGAATGCTGGCCTCGCTGGCCAAGGTTCCTTCGATCAAGGTTCCTTGTCCGATCAGGGTATCGGTTGCGGTCGTCTTTTTGTTTTCCTTAAACATGGCCGGTCCATCCTCCCTCACCCCATGCAGCTGATTTGAACGTTTGCCTGGGGTTTCGTCTAGTATGGCGTCGATTCATGATGCTTTCTAGAACGTTCCTATAGCTTATTTATTCCCGGAAGCATGAAAACATGCCTGTAAAGAACGTATACAGCCAGCGGCGTAAGCTAAAGCTATATCTGCCAAGAGCAGAAAATCAGGGGGAAAGTTATGATTTGGGTTGTAGTTGCACTTCTTATTTTCATTTTCCAGATTGCGACTATTCTGATCGTGGAATTTCGCCGGCCTTCCAAAACAATAGCCTGGCTGCTCATATTATTTATTTTGCCTATCATCGGGTTTGTTATGTATTATTTTGTAGCCAAAGAATATCAGCGGCGGCGGACCGTGCGCAAGAGAGGCGTTATTGCGGAGGAAATAAGACTGCAGGCATTAATGCGCTGCCAAATCGTTCATCGTCCGGGAGATATGAAGAATAAGGAGTTCATGCATCAGGAGCGCCTGTTCCGATTGCTGCAGAGCATGAGCTTGTCCCCGATTACAAGCTGTAATGAAACGCAGGTTTTGACGAATGCGGATGCTGCTTATGAAGCGATTATGGCAGCCATCGAGCAGGCCAGACATCATATACATGTGGAATTTTATACGATTCGCGATGATGGCATTGGCCGGCGCCTGAAGGAAATTCTGATCCGCAAGGCGAGGCAGGGCGTAGAGGTAAGGATCATCTATGACGGCGTGGGGAGTCTTGAGCTCGGAGGGCGGTATTTGCAGGAGCTTGAACAGGCGGGGGTAGAGACCCGCTGTTTTCTCACACCGCGGCTGGCGTTTTTCGAGAAACGGATGAATTACCGCAATCACCGAAAAATTGTTGTGGTCGACGGGCTTACGGGTTTCTTCGGCGGGATCAATATCGGAGACGAATATTTGGGCGGCAATCTGAGGCTCGGATTTTGGCGCGATACGCATATGCAGATCAGAGGCGATGCCGTATATTTTCTTCAGGATGTATTCATGCGGGATTGGTGGTTCACTTCCAGGCAGCGTCTGGCTGATTCCGCTTATTTGCCGGAGCATAACTGCAAGGGGACGGAGCAGGTGCAGATCATCTCCAGCGGTCCGGACAGCAGTGAAGACGCTATTCTGGAATGTGTCTTTGCCGCCGTATCGGTAGCGAAGACGAGGATTTACATTACGACCCCCTATTTCATACCGGATCACAGCGTGCTGATGGGGCTGCGGACGGCTGCGCTCAGCGGAGTCGACGTGCGAATCATCATTCCGGGTGTCAGTGATTCCAAGCTGGTTCTCTTCGCTTCCCTCTCGTATGTGTCCGAGATGCTGGCGGCCGGAGTACGGATTTACCGCTACAAGAAGGGCTTCATTCATGCCAAAGTGCTGATTGTAGACGACTTTATGGCTTCTGTCGGATCGGCGAATATGGACATGCGCAGCTTCTTCAGCAATTTTGAATTGAATGGCCTGCTGTTTGACGAGAAAATTATTAAACGTCTGGAAACGGATTATATGACGGATATGGAAGACAGCGAAGAGATTCATCTCTCAAACTTTCAGCAGCGCTCCATATGGCGCAAGGGCAGTGAGGTGGTAGCCCGTATGTTATCCCCGCTGTTATAAGAAAAGGCCGTTCCGATCAAGCCCCCGCGGGCTAGAGCAGAACGGCTTTTTGCAAAGAACTTTGTGGTCAGACACTTTCCAGCGAAGGGCGGTCCAGACGAACAATATGGCTGATCGGATGTTCTTCTCCACGGATCAGGTTCAGCAGCAGATTCGCGGCAAGCATGCTGTAGACCGTTCCGTTGCCGCCATAGCCCAGACAATAATAGACCCGGGGCCATTTGGGATCTTCGCCGATAAAGGGCAGATTGTCTCTAGATTCGCCAAAGACAGCCGTCCAGTCATATTCCAGCCTGCCTGTAAACGAAGGAAAATGCTCCTTGATCCGATCGTACAGTTTGTCCGTACGCTTGCGGCGCTCGCTCTCGCTGTGGAGCGGTTTTGGGTTTTCCTCGTCCTGGCCTCCGGCGATAACTCTTCCTTCCGCGGTTGTTCGCATATAGAAATAAGGGCGGGCCGTTTCCCAGATCAAGATATTATCCTTCCAGGCCGAGAGGTCGGGCTGAGGCTCCGTTGCCAGGGCGTAGGTGCGGTTAACATCTGCTTTGACGAGCTGGCCGCGCAACTCCTCAGGCTCATAGCCGACCGCATAGATAACATGCTCCGCCTCCAGTACAATGCCGGTTGAGGTTGTCAGACGCTGAATGCCTTCCCCGGCAGCGGCATGATCCACAATATCGGTATGTTCATGAATAGATGCCCCCGCGGCTGCGGCAGCGTCGGCCAGGGCGTGAACGAACCCGTAAGGGTTGATTTCGGCATCGCCACGGGTGATGATCGCAGCGGGTTTATGGAATGGGTAATGGGTGCTGATTTCCTCGCCAGTCCAGAATTCCACATCGAAGCCGCTGCCTTGCAGTGCCTCAAATTCCTTGCGCAGCTTGGGAACATCCTGCTCTGTGCTGGCATAATAGAGACTGCTGCGGGGAATAAAGCCCACTTCCTTTCCAAGCTTGGCGGCGATTTCTCCGATATGTACAACAGCATCGCGGCAAGCCTTGTAGAACAGCACGGCATCCTGCCGGCCGATCTGCCCGATGAGCTCCGAAAGCATCACATCATTGCAGAACTGCAATATGCCGGTATTTGCGGCTGTGCTGCCTCCGGCAATATCTCCCCGCTCCACCATGCAGACGTCAATTCCGCTTTGGGCAAGGACGTAGCCGCAAATACTGCCAGACATACCGCCGCCAACAATCGCGACCGAGGTGCGTTTGTTGGCCGTCAGAGACGGATAGCGGCGAATATCGTTCATCGTTTCAAGCCAATAAAGCCGGCCATTGTACAAGTCTTTCATCCACATTCCTCCTGAGGTCTATTATGTCCAAATTCCGGTTCATGTATCATAGATTGAGCACGGTGAAAAGCGGATGTCCGCAGCAAAAAAGGAGGGGATTCCCCTCCTTCTTGAAGCAACTGACTTTGCCGCCAAAAGGACGGCGGGCAGGCGTTTCTTCTGAAATATAAGAAGTATAATATGTCTCTATACTTAACTTATATTTCTAAGGGAAGAAACTTGCTGCGCCGCCAAAAGGACAGCGGCAGCCGTTACTTTTTGACTACTCCTGTATGGGATCGGGGACGAGGCCCTCTTCTTCAAGCTGGCTGTTCGTCTTCATCCCTTTCATGTCATTGCCCAGTCGCTTCATATCCTGCTCATCCTGAACCATCGACCCGTTATGGGCATTCTCGATCGGTTCCGATTTGCGGCCCGCCTGACCGGCGGAAAGGGGTGAGTCAGGGCTGGCTCCGGTCTTGGGCAGCTCCGTTTGGTCCGGTTGATGTTCCATTTGGTTTCGCTCCCTCTTCTTCTTTTTTCATGGATTGAAACACATTAGCCGTTGATTCGGCGGCATTCGCCACTTTATCGGCGGTGGTTTTGCCAAGCTCGTTCACACGCATGGTCACATCGCTTGCCTTATCCTTCGCCTGGTCTGCCAGGGCGGCTGCCCGGTCACGCGCAGCTTCTGCCAGACTGACTGCAGTGTCGCGGGTAGCTCCGGCAATGTTGACCGCATGATCCCGGGCGGCGCCCGAAATCTCGGATGACTTGCGGCGGATTGTCTCACGCATATCTTTACCTGTTTTAGGCGTTAATAACACAGCAGCTGCGGCACCAACGGCACCGCCGATGAGTATGCCTTTGACCAAACTTCCACCCGTTTGTTTTGTAACCGTGTTTTCCATTTGAAGTCAACTCCTTCGTTTTACATAAATTAATAGATGCGAGTAACACCCATTATCTTCTTGTCTACTTATAAACCACTGATTGATGTTTGAAACGATTGCCCTGATGATGAATAATTTTCCAAAAATAAGGGAACGTATCTATAGACAGCATGTGCTTCATTATTTCCAACCGTACTAAACGTTCTTATAGATTATGAAAAACAGCCGCAAAAAAGGATGGTGCGAGATTGAATGTCAGATAAACCGAATACGGAACAGATGGCCATTCAGGGTTTGGGCGAACCGCTGGAGGTAACCATACGGGGTGACCGGGCAGAAGATATTTACAGCGGACATGTCGTTGTCGTATCCATGGACGGCAAAATCATGGCGCATGCCGGAGATCCGGATATATGGACCTTTATCCGCTCCACCGCCAAGCCTATACAGGCGATTCCTTCCGTACGGGCGGGTGTCATGGAGAAATTCGGCTTTGACACAAGAGCGCTTGCTCTGATGACGTCGTCCCATCGCGGTTCTCCCGAACATATAGCCGTGCTGGAACAAATGCTGAAGCTTACCGGGATCAAGGAAGCTGATCTGGTATTTGACGAAGCCAAACCTGCAGATCCCCGAACCCGTGATGAATGGGCGAGGAAGGGCGGTCTGCCCCGGAAGCTGTATCATGTATGCGCCGGCAAGCATATCGGCCTGCTTGCCATGTGCAAGCTGCGGGGCTGGCCAATGGAATCCTATACGGATCCGGAGCACCCGCTGCAGCAGGAGCTGCTGCAGACCATTGCAGCGATGGCCGATCTGCCGGCTGCAGAGGTCGGGCGAGCGGTTGACGGCTGCGGCCTGCCCGTCTTCGCTATGCCTTTATGGCGGCTTGCACTTATGTATACACGGCTCGCTGCCCAGTCCCCGGACGGGGCGGACGATGAAACCAAATCAGCGGCGGACCGGATTACGATTGCCATGAATGCCTGGCCCGACCTGGTTGAAGGAGAGGGGCGGCTTGCCAGCATTATGCTCGCCGACGGGACGGTTATTGCCAAAAGCGGAGCCCAGGGCTTATTCGTATTCGGCATGCGCCAGCAAGGAATTGCTGTAGCGCTGAAGCTGGCGGATGGAGGGGAGGCCTCACAGCCTGGGATTATCTGTTCTGTTTTGGAGAAGCTCCATGTGGGAGCGGATTTGTCGGAGCGGATAAACCAGCATTTTTCGGCAGATTTGTATAATGATGCAGGTCAGTTGATTGGACACCGGGAGTCAAGTCTGCGCCTGAAGTTTCATTAAAGGGATCCTGGAAGATGCATAAAGCGATGATTCCGCAGCTGGATTTGCCTTGGTCTATTCGGAAGTGTGGATATTCCTGCCAAGTTTCATGCCCGAAAGGATTGGTTTATAAGCATGATAGGAAGACGGGATAACAAATTCCACTTTGAATAGAAAGGGTGAGTGTCAATGTTAGGATGGGCTGTTCTTTGCTTCATTATCGCTGTTGTCGCAGGTATACTTGGATTCTTTACACTGGCAGCAGCTGCTGCGAGTATCGCTAAAGTCCTTTTCATCGTATTTCTGATTTTGTTTGTTGTATCGCTTATTTTCGGAAGAAGAAGAGCTTAACCGTATAATACTTGTCATTTTTGAAAAAGGAGGAATGAACGATGGAGATTCAAGTGACTAACGTTCATACAGTCGACAATATCCAGCAGGCGAGGGAACAATTGGAACGCTACAAAACGCGTGGTTACGACAAGGATCATCTCTACGTGCTGACTCATGACAAGGAGCGGAACAAACGGATTGCGGCATCTACCGATGCGGACGAGATCGGCGTTGCAGAGGAAGGGCTGGATACAGCCTTTGCCAATATTTTTCGCTCGCGCGGAGCGGAGCTTCGGGCCAAGCTGCGGTCTATGGGAATCAGCAAAGAAGAAGCGGAACGGCTGGAAGAGGAGATGGACAACGACCGGATTGTGGTTATCGCATGGGGCGGCAACCAGTACGACGATAATGATTACGATCCCAATATCGTTTATTTTCCGCCGCTCTTGATCTGACTTCAAGCTTCATAGCTTTTGAGATATACAAATTGCAGTAGACCGTTCGCAAGGAGAACGGTCTACTTTTTCATACATAATAAGAACGCGGGGGGAAGCGACGGCATGCTGCAAAGCCGGTTTTTTCGATTTTGTTTGGGTACGATTGCGCTGCTGATCATCATTTATTTGATCGCGGTGGACAGCTTTATTTTCATACCCTTGATTAAAATGGTCAATATTCTGATAGTCCCTTTCATGCTTGCCGGCTTCTTCTATTATTTGCTCCGGCCAATCGTTCATTATTTGGCGGATCGGCGGATGAGTAAAATCCTGGCGATTTTGCTTGTTTACTTGGGGTTGACAGTGGTTCTGGTCCTGGTATGGCTGGTCGTTTGGCCGACGCTCGTGCTTCAGATCAACACTTTCATCGAGAGTACGCCCAGGCTCATCGAGGGGCTGAAGGAGCAGATCTCCCGGTGGCAGCAGAACCGCATCGTCTTGCTGGTCAGCTCGAACAGCCAGACCGACATGTCGACCCGGATTTCGGATTATCTGAACGAAGCGATTACGACGGCGTCCAACTATGTGACCGACATCATCGCGTTTATTACCAATTTCGTTGTTGTCGTTGCGACCGCTCCGATTATTTTGTATTACATGCTCAAGGAGAGCGAAGCGATACCCCGATCGGTTCTTCATCTGGTGCCGGGACGGTACAGCCGCGACGGAAGAGAAGTGCTTGACGAAATAGATGCCGCACTTAGCGGATTCATCGTGGGACGGATGATTATAACCTTCCTGCTGGGCATTATGATGTATATCGGCTTTCTGCTCATCGGGCTGCCCTATTCCCTGCTGATCGCGATCATCGCCACCATTCTCAATATCATCCCCTACATCGGACCAATACTCGGGCTTGTCCCCTGCGTGATGGTCGCACTCACCGATTCGCCGATGATGGTCGTCTGGGTGCTGATTGTCGTTCTGATCGCGCAGCAGGTCGAAGGGAATCTCCTGTCTCCGCATATTTACGGAAGAAGGCTGGATATGCATCCGTTAACGACCATTGTCATCCTGCTCGTGGCGGTGGAAATATCAGGCATACTTGGCGCCATTCTCGCTATCCCGCTGTATATGGTGGTGAAAATCATTGTGGTGCGCGTCTACCGGCTGTTTTTTGCGGAAAAAGTCGAGGAGCTTGTAGAGTAGCAGAGGGAATAATTTACCCGGATTCCCCGGCTCCTCACTCGTCTCTCCTTGCTGGAAATAAACTCCGGCTCTGTTAACTCCGCTGCTTCCACAATGAAAGTCAAATCCGACTCCGGATATCGGAGGTAGTTCCTGATCAAGAACCGGTCAGCTCCTTGAATCCTGATTATTGTCCGGGCAGCCCTAAACCCGGCGCATCTCCTCGCGGTATGCGCTGGGCGAGAGCCCGTAGAAGCGGCGGAACTGCTTGGAGAAATAAAGCGGGTCCTGAAGGCCGACGGAAGCGGCGATCTGCTGGGTCGTCAGCTCCTGCCGCTCTCGCAGCAGCTGGCGCGCTTTATCCAGCCGAAGCTTGAGCAGGAACGTAACGGGGGTCATGCCGGTATGCTGTTTGAATACGCGTGACAGATAAGCCCGATTATACCCCATCGTCTCGGCCATCCGCTGGATCGAGACCGGCTCGGCGTATTGTGCGGATAAATAACGGATCAGCTGCTGGGTAATCGATTCGCTCTCATGAGCGGAGCCTGCCTGCCGGTCGTGGAGCAGATCTGCGGCAGTGCTGAATTCCGCGAATAACAGATGCAGGTAGCCGATAGAACGCAAATGAGCCGCACCCCCGCCCTGGCGGAAGGTCCGGTCCATGCTGCGGAACAATACGCCAATGCGCTTGTTTGCCCCCGTATCGATAACCGGCCGGGCAATGGTCAGCCCAGCCGACTCCGCAAGCTCCGCCGCCTGCCCGCCATTAAAGGCAATCCACCGGTACCGCCATGGATCCTGCTCGCTTGCCTCATAGCTGATGAGCTGCTCCGGGGGAATGAGGAAGGTTTGTCCCTGCCTGATTTCAAATATGCCGCCTGCGCAATGAAAGGTACCCGACCCTGACAATACATGATGCATAAGATAAAAGCTGTACACCTTCGGCCCGATGCGGTGAGCGGACTTGGTCTGGCTTTCTCCGGCAAACAGCACATACAATTCACTTTGCTCGCTTGGCACCGGATTGGAGACAACGGTGTAACTCACTTGTCGCGCCATTTATGGCAACCTCCCGATTGTAGCAGATATAATCAAGCTAAAAATGCGAATATCTTCAGCGGCGTTTCTTCCAACCGATAATTGCGGTGATGATTAATTCGACGGTCCTTACCGAAAATCCCCCAAAGACAAGTAAAATATTCGTTAACGCACCAATTTCCGAAGGGATTGGCGGCAGCAGAGGGAATATAGATGGGGGAGAATAAATATAGAAGGCGATAGGCGATTCGAGTGACAAAGGCAGGGTTCGTCAAGCCCGATGCCGATACCGCCGGAATACATACCGTGTTTGGCAATTCCGCAACAAAGTCACATTTCTCCATGCTTACTTCACATCAAGCCATTTTGTTCAACGGCACATTCCGTTATACTGTTCCTATACAAATCCTAAAAACAAACTTGCAAAGGAAAGTGGTGTGATAATGGCTGACCTTCAAGAGCTGACACAACGATTTCTGGAATTATACAAGGATTCGGCTGAGAGCATTCACATTTTTCATGCGCCGGGACGGGTTAACCTTATTGGCGAGCATACCGACTATAATGGAGGCTACGTGTTTCCGGCGGCGCTGACCTTCGGCACAACGCTGCTGATCCGCAAGCGCAGCGACAAGCTGCTCGGCCTTGCGACAACGAATTTTCCCGACCACAAGCATCTGCCGATCGAGCCGATTGTCTATGACGAGGCGGACGACTGGATGAATTATCCCAAGGGGATCGTCCATGAGCTGCAGCAGCAGGGCAGGACGTTCGAGACAGGCTTTGACCTGCTGTTCCATGGTGAAATCCCGAACGGTGCAGGCTTGTCCTCATCAGCCTCGATCGAAGTCGTGACGGCGTTTGCGCTGTTGACTATGGGAGGCTACCCGGTCGATACGGTGAAAATCGCCCTTCTGGCGCAAAAATCCGAAAATGAATTCAATGGTGTCCAATGCGGAATTATGGATCAGTTCGCCGTCGCCAACGGGAAGAAGGATCATGCGATCCTGCTGATGTGCGACACCCTTGAATATGATCTGGTTCCTTTCGATTCCGGAAGCTACCGGCTCGTTATCGGCAACACGAACAAACGCCGGGGACTGGTCGATTCCAAATATAATGAGCGCCGCAGCCAGTGCGAGCAGGCGGTGCAGGACTTACGGACCGCTTTTCCGGAACTTACGCTTCTCGGCCAAATTTCGCTTGAGGATTTCAACCGCACCAAGCATCTGATTGAGGACGACACGGTACGGCGCAGGGCTCAGCATGTCGTGGAGGAGATCGACCGCGTTATCCGCTCCATTACCGTTCTGAAGAATAATGACCTTGCAGCATTCGGTCAGCTGATGAATCAATCGCATGATTCGCTTCGCGATCTGTATGAAGTGACAGGCGAAGAACTGGACGCCATGGTGGCTGCCGCGCGCACTGTTCCTGGCGTTCTTGGCTCGCGGATGACTGGCGCTGGCTTCGGAGGCTGCACCGTCTCCCTGGTGCACGAGGACAGCATCGAGCGGTTCAAGGCGGAGGTTAGCCGCCAATACACGGCTGCGACCGGGCTGGAAGCGGACTTCTATGTGTGCAAAATCGGCAATGGCGTGGAGCAGTTGAGCTGATCCCCCATGGCCTTCCCATAGCAAAAGGCATGTTTGCGAAGAAGCGCAGTCCAGCTCCTTCGTCACAAAATTTTTTAGAGGAGGGCACATCATGGCAGTTTTAGTTACAGGAGGAGCGGGTTACATCGGCTCCCATGCGGTGGCGGCACTGCAGGAACGCGGCGAGGAAATTGTAATTGTGGACAATCTGCAGCAGGGACATAAGGAGTCTTTGCTCGGCGGCAAGCTGTACGCAGGCGACCTGCGCGATGCGGATTTTATGGATACGGTATTCAAGGAAAATCAGATCGATGCAGTCATTCATTTTGCGGCCAATTCTCTTGTCGGCGAAAGCATGAAGGACCCGGGCAAATACTATCATAATAACGTCTACGGCACCTTGTGTCTGCTGGAGAAGATGAATCAATACGGCGTCAGGAAAATTGTCTTCTCGTCGACAGCAGCCACTTACGGGGAGCCCGAAAACGTACCGATTGACGAGCATGACCGTACGCTTCCCACCAATGCATACGGCGAGACGAAGCTTGCGATGGAGAAAATGATGAAATGGTTCGATATCGCCCATGGGCTCAAATTCGTCTCGCTCCGTTATTTCAACGCGGCCGGCGCGCATGCCAGCGGCAGAATCGGCGAGGATCATGATCCCGAGACGCATTTGATTCCTGTTGTGCTCCAGGTTGCGCTGGGCCAGCGTCCTCATATCTCTGTTTTTGGCGAAGACTATGCAACAGAAGACGGCACCTGCGTGCGGGATTACATCCATGTCAGCGATCTTGCGGACGCCCACGTATTGGCAGTGGAGAAGCTTCGCAAGGGTGGAGACAGCGCAGTATACAACCTGGGTAATGGTACGGGCTTCTCTGTCAAACAGGTGATCGATATTGCCAGGCAGGTGACCGGCAAGGAAATACCGGCCGTAGTGGAAGCGCGTCGTGCGGGCGACCCCGCTGTGCTTGTCGCTTCGTCCGACCGCGCACGCAGGGAGCTTGGCTGGAATCCGATCCGCAATAAGCTTGAAGATATTATCGGCAGCGCGTGGGCCTGGCACAAGGCCAATCCGCATGGCTATCAGGATTAAGAAGAAATGGGAATGGAGCACGCCTTCGACGGGCGTGCTTTATTTCCAACTATAAGCATGCCAACGTTTTTTTCTATATTTTGCTTACCGATTCGGAAGAAAGTAATCTGCAAGCGCCGGATACGGCGGGTGCCGTTTCTTCTTACACTGGAAAATACCGAGATTAAAGGAGCATTATCAATGACAGAATATGATCAAATACCCGATGGCGGCGAAGCGCTTCTCCTTATTGAACGATTGGTGCAGTTTGCCCGGCAGCGCGGTCTTATTGAGCCTCTGGATGTTTATTATTCACGCAATGCCCTGCTTGAATTGTTTGGCTTCTCCGAAGCTTATGAAGGAGAGGTGCCTGAAGAACAGCTGGAGAGTGCGCTCGAGCTGCTGGAGCCGCTGCTCAGCTACGGGGCTTCAATTGGCCTGATATCGGATAACACGACCACCTTCCGCGATCTTCTTGATGCGCGAATTATGGGACTGCTGATGTCGAGACCGGCGGAGACCGCTGGCCGTTTCGGCCGGCAGGCGGCAAGCGAGGGCATCTTCAAGGCTACCGATACGTTCTATCAGTTGAATATCGATTCCAATTACATCCGGATGGACCGCATTCGCAAAAATCAATACTGGAAGCAGACTACGGAATATGGCGAGCTCGAGATCACGGTCAACCTCTCCAAGCCCGAGAAGGATCCGAAGGAAATTGCTATGCTCAAGGCCATAGCGCCAAGCAAATATCCGAAGTGCCTGCTTTGCGCGGAGAATATCGGCTATGCCGGGCGCGCCGACCATCCCGCACGGCAGAATCTGCGGGTTATCCCGCTTGAGCTCACAGGAGAAGAATGGTATTTTCAATATTCCCCATATGTCTATTACAATGAGCACAGCATCGTTTTCAACAGCAAGCATGTACCGATGCGGATAACGCGTGAAACCTTCGCAAGGCTGCTGGATTTTGTCGACTCGTTTCCCCATTACTTCATTGGCTCCAATGCCGACCTGCCGATCGTCGGAGGATCCATTTTGAACCATGATCATTTTCAGGCGGGCAGGCATGTATTCCCTATGGAGACAGCGAAGGTGGAGACCGAGTTTGCGGACCCTTCGGCTGAGGGGCTGAGCTTCGGGATTGTGAATTGGCCGATGTCGGTGCTGCGCATTCATGGCGGCAGCAAGAAGGATGTTCTTCAGGCCGCCGGCCGAGTATTGGATGCGTGGAAAATGTACAGCGATCCGGACGCGGATGTGCTGGCTTTCTCGGACATCAACGGAGAGAAGATTCCGCACAACACGATTACCCCGATTGCGCGATTGCGTGATAATGGCCAGTATGAGCTGGATCTGGTGCTGCGCAACAACAGAACGAGCGAGGCGTATCCCGACGGGATTTTCCACCCGCATCAGGAATTGCATCATATCAAGAAAGAAAACATTGGCTTGATTGAGGTTATGGGGCTCGCCATCCTTCCAGGCCGGCTCAAATCCGAGCTGGAAGAAATAACAGGCCTGCTCACAGGCAGTGTTTCATACGATAAAGCTTCAGTCGAAACAGGCTCGCTCGACAAGCACAGCCATTGGGTCGATGCGCTGATCGCTGAGCATGGCACCAGCTTGACCCATGAGCAGGCAGTGAGCCTCCTGCACGATGAGGTTGGACGAAAATTCAAGGATGTGCTGATTGACGCGGGCGTGTTTAAACGGACGGATCATGGGCAGCGCGCATTCGCTGCATTTTTGCTGTCGCTTGGATTGACCGCCCGGTAAAACGGGCTCCTGCAGGTAAGAAAATCCGAAAGTAACCCGCAAGCCCCCTTAACTGAGGCTTGCGGGTTATTCTTCGTTATATGAGACATCCGGAAACCGATGATATTTATCAGGTTCGAGAATAAAAAAATATATGGTATTTTTTTATAATTTATAAAGGGAAATTAATATTTATGGCGAAAATATATTTAGTTGCACATCTATCTGAACAAGGGGGAAATTTTTTATGCCTTTATCCATAATGCCATTGGATGACTTTTTAGCTTTGACGACAGACGAGCAAGTAGAGAAATTAAAGCAGTGGAAGCTGGATTATAACTTGAAGGATATCAGAGATGCCTGGGGCTTCAAGCATTCCGCTCAATATTACATGCTTCTCAAGAAGCTGCGGATTTATGAGCGCGTGGTTAACAAATCAGACAAATTTTCACCGGAGCAGATGCTGAACTCGCGTACCCCGTCTGACATGTACGCCCCTCCCGTCTATACGGTGATCGATAGAACCGCGCCGGCGGATCAGTTCGGGTATGAGCTGAATGTGACCTTGAGCGGTCCTGAGCTTGCCGACAAGCTGGAGAGGCTGGCTCATTTTCTGAAGGGCGAGAACAAGGAAATTACGGTCAGCTTATCGATAAAAGCAGCATCAAGAGCCGATAATGATTCCCGGCATCCGGACGAGGAAACGCTCGACAGAGGGGAATAAAGATAAAAAATAAACCGAAGCCAGGTAGGGGCTTTGGTTTATTTTTTGGAAAACTATGTCGACAATTGTAATTTTATGGTTCTATTTTGCGTTATTTACCCCGCAGCCTGCCAAGTTCCGAGACAAGGGCCTCGACTTCGCTGATGCTGAACTTGTCTTTGCTGGCAACTACATCATAAATGTCCTTGATATCCTCATAGTAGTCTATTTTGAAATGGGATGCCTGCATAGCGGCTCCGGACGCCATCCGCAGCTTCGTTTTTACCGTTTCTATCATATACTCAACATTTTCTTGCGTCGGTTCGTTCAAGTTTCTCATTGCTACTCTCCTCCCGGAAGACCATAATGGCTGTACGTATTGTATCATGAGATCAGAATGACCGCTACAGGGCGTTTGATGCATCGCCCGGATTTAGGTACAATTAGAGAACCGGTATCTGCCGCGGTATCCGACAAGCTTGGCGGCAGATCATAATCAGGAAAAACCGGGTAAAGCAAGGAAAGGTAAGGTGTGGCTTTCGTGGTCAAGCGTGCCAAATTACGTAAGACTTTCAATGAGGAACAGCCGCACAGGGACAAGGTCGACATTCGGGGAGCAGCCGAGTTTTTTGCGGACATCGCAAAGCGGCATCCCGTTCGCAGCCAGATGGTTTTTGTCTGTATTGGAACAGACCGCTCAACAGGCGACTCCTTTGGTCCATGGGTGGGCACGATGCTGAGCGAACAAGGCTGGCCTTTTGTCATTGGAACACTGGAAAATCCCTGCGACGCCAATCACTACGAGGCGGCTGTAGCGGATATTCCCAGCCATCGGACGGTTGTCGCAATCGATGCGTGCCTAGGGACAATGGATCCGCGATGCCATTATTTGATCGCCCGCGGTCCTCTGCTGCCCGGCAGGGCAGCCGGAAGAAGCCTGCCTCCCATTGGGGATTACAGCCTGGGCTGCATTGTGGCGCCGATGAGTATAAAACCGTATTCGAGCCTTCAGCAGGCCTCGCTTTTCGAGGTTATGGGAATGGCCCGCGCTGTCGCGGAAGCCATCCATGCCGCCTGGAGCGGGGAATCGGCGGGTACTGCAGTTTTGACAGATTATGTCTGAGTTTTTCAGATGAAGATAAATCATTCAACTATATAACGGAGAGGATGGATTACCATGGCGTCTTTGTCATTAGCAAATCATTCCGCTGACCTGCCGGGAGACGTGAAGCTGGGCTATTACGATACAGGAGAAGCGGGGAATCTCCTGCCTGCGGATACAGCTATCGTATTGCTGCACGGATTTTGCGGCAGCTCGGCCTACTGGGAGCCTATCATTCCGAAGCTTGCGGGACTTGGGCGGATTATCGCGCCTGATCTTCGGGGCCACGGAAAAAGCCCGGCTCCGGTCGGGGACATCTACCTGATGGACGACTTCGCCGGGGATCTGCACTCGCTCCTGGAACAACTGGAGGTCAAGCGGATCTGCCTGTTCGGACACTCTCTGGGCGGTTATATATCCTTGGCTTTTGCGGAGCGGCACGCCGAGATGCTTCAATCCTTCAGCCTGGTTCATTCTACCGCCATGGCGGATGGAGAAGCTGCAAGGCAAAACCGTGACAAGGCAGTGCAAACCATTCAGACTGAGGGCATCAGAGCGTTTGCTGAGGGACTCGTCCCCAAACTGTTTGCGCCGAAGCATCGTGAATCCATGGCCGACCGTATTTTGCAGATGATTGAAGTGGGCGCTGCGACTTCCGCTGCAGGCGCTGCGGCTGCGGCAAGAGGGATGAAGGTGCGTGAAGACAAACGCGAATTGCTGGATCAGATGACGATCCCCTGTTTGCTGATCGCAGGCTCCGAAGACGGCGTCATTCCGACTGAAAATACTTTTACGGCTGAAGGGCCGAGTGTCTCCCAGGTTCTGCTGAGCAATTCCGGTCATATGGGAATGATCGAAGAGCCGAATATGATGGGAGACCGCATCTCCGCTTTTATCCGCTTTGTATCTACGCTGTAAGCCTTAATATAGAGGAGAGTGGCCAGCCATGTTTCAAAGGGATTTTTTTATGCGGATGATTGAACAAATGACGGATGTCGCCAGGCAGGTGATGGGTCTGCGCAGAGAAGGCAAGCCGGAGGAAGCGCTGCTGATCATCGACGATATGCTCGACAAGCAGTTTCGGCTCAACGGCAGGCTGATCCGATCCTTATCGGATTCGGATCTGCTCCGCATCATGACGACCAACGGGGTTGTAGAGACGGCGAACCTGCATGCTATTGCTCTATTGATGAAGGAAGAAGCGGATATATACGACGAACAGGGGCTTCCGGAGAAGAGCTATCCCGTAAGGCTCAAAGCGCTGCAGCTCTTTATGCGCCTGTCGCTGCTGGACTCGCCTCCGATGCCGCGGACGCCTTCTGAAGAAGCGTTGGAGCTTCTTCCCAAGCTTGACGCCTACGAATTGCCGGAGGAAACGAAAGCGCTGATATATGAGTGGCATGATGCGGACAAACGATATGATCAGGCGGAGAACATGATGTATGAGCTGCTGGAGGATGGCGCTTTGTCTGCGGAGGAAGCTTTGTCTTTCTATCAAAGACTGCTGCTGCTTCCGGATGAGCTGCTGGAGGCAGGCGGATTGCCGCGTGACGAGGTACAGGATGGACAAAGATCGGTCATGAATCGAGAAGTTGGTTTAGGAGCTGAATAGAAAGTCATGGATAATTGGCAGGAAGATCTGGTCAAATGGGTAGAAAACGGAGAGCTGCTACAGGCTTCATACAGCCAGCTGCGCCGCAAGGACGGGACTGCCCCGCAGAAGACGACAGTGCGTCCCATTGAACTGAAAGGCGCGCTTTTTTATCAGTTTGAATATCACTTTCCTTCCAAGGTCACGCATGATAATGTGCCCCGGGAGGAAGCTGCGAAGCGGATGGGCGAGTGGCTGGAGCAGCATTACCGCCAGGCGCTGTTCAAGACCGCCGGAGCCGATGTTCAAGTGCTGTTCAACAAGAAGGGGAAAGCGGCGAAGCTGGTCAAGCCCCCGACGGCCAAGGCCGGTCAGGAACGGATGGACCATAACCGGACCAAGCAGCGGGTTGTCCGGGAGGGAGATGCCGCGCCTTTCCTCGTGGAGCTGGGCATCATGACCCGGGATGGGCAGGTTATTCCGAAGAAGCAGGACAAGTTCCGTCAAATCAACCGGTTTTTGGAGATGGTGAGCGATGTTTTGCCGTCTTTGCCCGCGGATAGGGAGATCAAAATCGTTGATTTTGGCTGCGGCAAATCCTATTTGACGTTCGCCCTCTACCACTTGCTGGCGATCCGGCAGCAGCGCCGGATTTCGGTGGTGGGGCTCGATTTGAAGGAGGATGTAATCGCCTTCTGCTCCGGGCTTGCGCACAAGCTCGGGTATGACCGGCTGCATTTTCAGGTTGGCGATATCGCGGAGTATAACGACCAGACGGCGGTTGATATGGTGGTTACCCTGCATGCCTGCGATACGGCTACCGATGCGGCGCTTGTCAAGGCCGTGGAATGGGGAGCCTCGGTTATTCTCAGCGTCCCATGCTGCCAGCATGAGCTGTTCAAACAGGTGAAGAATGATGCCCTGGCCCCCTTGTTGTCCCATGGCTTGCTGAAGGAACGGTTCACAGCACTTGCCACAGATGCCGTTCGTGCCCAGCTTTTGGAGGTTCTGGGATACAAGGTGCAGATGCTGGAATTCATTGATCCGGAGCATACGCCCAAAAACATGTTAATTCGTGCTGCTGCAGGTCCCAAATCGGATTCTGCGAAGAAGTGGCGCGAATATGAAACATTCCGGGACATGCTCCAGCTGTCACCCTACCTGGAGAGGGCGCTATTGCCCCGGATTCATAAGGAGCTGGAGACATAAATAGACTCTCATCGTACTGGGGCACTAATTTATTGTCGTATAAATGTAGATTATGGTAGAATGGGAGAGCGTGGCAGGTCCCGGGCCATTTTTCATAATAATCTTATGATTGGGTGAATAATAGTGGGACTGATGACATGGCTTGATTTTGTTTTTTTTGTCGTGCTTTTCATCTTATTTGTCTATGTAATCGCCAACAACGTTATCACTCAACTGCATAGAGTATATTTGTTTTTCCACTTCTCCATGATGATTTGGCCGCTTGGCCAAATCGCAGTCCACACGACAGACAACCCTCATCTTCAGCTCATATGCATCAATGTCTCGTTTGTCGGCTTGTCCATGCTAGGCTTTGGATGGCTGCTCTTCACCAAATATTTGACGAATCACGGATTCGCGCCCAGACCCTACGTGCTTCTGATGATGCTGATTCCGTCTGTATTTGTAGTGGTCGGGATTATCTGGAATCCAAATGACTGGTTCATTGCTGCCGTTGACGGACGTTATGACGACCGGCAGTACGGCTTGATATTCTGGTTGATGATCGTTATGCTGATTTCCTATTTTATGTACTCGATGAAGCTATTGACCCGTGCTTACCAATCGGACGCGCCGCCATCGGACCGTGCGCAGATTGCAAATGCCCTGACCGGTATTGGCGTTTTTGTCTGCTTTACCCTGCTAGATCTATTGCTTAATGTTGTGCTTGCAAAATGGCTTCCCGTCATCCCGGGCTTGACGTCGCTCGGAATTGTAATTGCGGATATTTATTTTGTATTCTCCATTCAAAAGCACCGTATGTTCGATATCGTGAATATCGCTCAAAAAGATGTTGCCGATACACTGTCTGTCGGTATTATTGTGCTGGACGAGCAGAATGTTGTGATTGATCTCAACAGCGTGGTGAGTCCCGTTTTCCAGCTTTCAGTCGGTACAAGGCTCGATATGGACAAGCTTCTGCAGTCAGTGGAAGACCGTGAGAGGACCGAAGCTTTTCTGGAGATGTACCGTCTGCATCCTGAAGAGCGCGTTCATACCGAGATCGAAGTGCCGGAGGAAGGCAGAATGGCCTATATTGCCTTACATGTCGCGCCTATTGTTGTTAAACAGCAAATCATTGGAAGAGTGATCACGCTGCAGGACCATACAGAGCTGAGAAGGCTTATTGAAGAAACCAACCGTCAGAATGAAGCGCTGCAGGAGAGAAACCGTGCGCTGCTTCTTATGCAGGATGAATTGTACCAGGCCAACCGGAAGCTGGAGCAAATGGCCATTATCGATGGCTTGACGGGCTGCTACAACCGGAGATATCTGATGCAGCAGCTGGAGCATGAGGTCATGGTCAACATGCGCTATCAGATTCCTTATGCGATCCTGTTGTTTGATATCGATCTGTTCAAGACGATCAACGACGCATACGGTCATATGGTCGGCGATGATGTTCTCAAGTTGACGGCGGACGTGGTCCGCAGTACGCTCAGACAAACGGATATTTTCGCCCGCTACGGCGGGGAGGAGTTCACGGTCTACTTGCCCCACACCACCAGGCAGCAGGCGGAAGAGCTGGCGCACCGCGTACGGTCGGTTGTTGAGCATAACTTTGTCGATACCGGAGTCGGGAACGCTCCTGTTTCCATTACAATCAGCATAGGCATGCTTGCCGTTGAGCCGCAGCCGGATACTGAATTGAAGGATAGCAAGTCTTATCTGCGCGAGCTGTTCGTCAAGGTGGACAAGGCGCTTTACGAAGCGAAGGAGAACGGCCGCAACCGGATTGTTCAGTATTAGACAAGGCAGGCAGCGTTATGTGCTGTGATGCTCGTTTTGGCTGCAGGGCGGTCGTGCTGACACAGGGCTGAGAGCATGGTCTGCCGGCATGTCGGGCGATTTGGTGCCAATCCTGACAAGCGCAGCGGCATATGCCGCTTTTACCCTTCCGGCGGCAGGCACGCTTTCTGGACGAAGCATGACCGCCTGATGAGCCGTGGACGAATTTATAATGATTTGTCCTGATTCAGATGATAAACTTGATTGAAGCTGTCATTCGCCAGCATCATGAACAATTGCACAAGCTTATACCCTATCGACAGGATTGCAACTCTTTCGTCTCTGTCGGAAGCGCCAACTTTCCCGACCAAGGGAGCGACTTGAATATGCTTGTGCAAATCGCAGACATCAGGATATACGCCGATAAGCAATTACACTAACTGCGTGCTGCCGAACTGGCAGCGATGCAAGCTTGATCAAATATGCAACCGGACTAAAGGCGGGAATGCTCAGATGAGAAAAGTACATATACTTTCGGCGAAGCCTGGAGATAAACTGGCTCGCCCGATCCTGCAGGAAAATGGCAACATTCTTCTGGGTGTCGGTGTCGAGCTGAACGAACGGTTTATCAATCGCCTGAAGATGCTGGGAGTCGATATGCTGTTCGTCGAAGATCCGTTTACCGAGGATCTGGAGCCGGAAACAGCGATCCGCGACGATACGCGCAGAAAAGCCCATGATGCGGTATTCAAAACCATGACCACGCTGAAGGACCATCCTATGACCAAGGGCAGAACCATTGCGCCGGAGATGGGCCGGACGTTCAAGAATGTGTTTGGCCAGATCATGCAGGATCTGGTTACGCGGGACGACGTTATGGTCAGCTTGACGAATATTCAAGTGGCGGATGGCTATCTGTTCCAGCATTCCGTGAATGTGGCTATATTGTCAGGCATAATGGGACTGGCTAAGGGCTATAACCGCAACCAGCTTGAAGAATTGGGCATGGGAGCGCTTCTGTTCGATATCGGGATGACAAGATTGCCCAAGGATCTTCTGAACAAGACCTCCCCGCTGACCCCTGAAGAGCGGGTCCTGATGGAGAAGCATACGGAGGATGGCTTCAATATTATCCGCGCCCAGCACGATATTTCCCTGTTGTCCGCGCATTGTGCTTTTCAGCATCACGAGCGGTACAACGGATCGGGTTATCCGCGTGGGCTAAAGGGGGATGCCATTCATGAATATGCGCAGATTGTGGCATTGGCCGATGTTTATGATGCGTTAACCTCGCCGAGGCCGCACCGCAAGCGTCATACGCCTACGGAAGCCATCGAGTTTTTATTCGCGGCCGGGAACACTTTCTTCGATCTTGATTTGATCCAGACCTTTTGCAAGCATATATCCATTTATCCGGTATCGACAACGGTACTGCTCAGCTCGGGCCAGATTGCGGTTGTGGCTCTGAATAATCCGCTTGCGGTCAACCGCCCGATCGTACGGATCCTTCGCGAGGCGGACGGCACACCTCCTGCCCAGCCCTATCAGATTGACCTTAAGGATTCGCACAGTATCATGATCGTGGAAGAAATGTAAGAATCGCCTGTACCTAACTTCATATATATCCGATAATGGCAAACTTGCCGAAAGGCAAGGACGCAAAGCTAAAGGGTCTAAGGTTCTTGAAAAGGAGCGACTGACAGCCTGGCTGCCGAAATGAACACCCTTCAGCAGGGTGCAAGTCAAGCGGCTCCGAGGCAGAGGAACGGCTTTTTTCATTTCCTTGAACAGGCAATCCCTTATCAAACTCTCAAGACTCGGCCAGGCGATTGCACACTAAGGAGATGGTACTTATGAGCACGAATGCCCGCAGCAAGGAATTATACACGAAAGCAAAGCAAACTTACTCAGATAAGGTATTAATCCACAGCCGGACCGTAGTCGAGAAAGAAGGATATGTCTCAACGGGGATCTTGAGCCATATTGAGGGCGAGATGATGGAGATTGAAATGACGGAATACAAGTCATTTGATCTCGGCAATCCGGTGGAGATGACAATCTACTCTCCGGTCGGGATACAACGTCTGCAGTCGACGGTCATCGGCAAGGCGGAAGGATCTATCGCAGTTATTTTTCCTGTCCGGGCCTTGAGCGGACTGGAAGAGAAACGGGAGTCTCCCCGTGTTCAGATTGACCATAAAGGCACCATGAAGAAGATAATTATTGAAACAAGAGAATTGTCAACAGGGCCGGAAAACTTTGAATTTATTGAAGATATGGAACTGGCCATACGAAATATAAGCTTATCCGGGCTGGGGTTCATTGTTGCCGAGGGGCCGAGGCTCAAGACGCATGAGCGTCTGGAAGCTGTGTTGTCTCTGGGCTTTGAGCTGCCATGCTGGCTGGAGATCATACGCTATGACAGCGATGGAGCCCAATCCTTCTATGGAGCGCGCTTTTGCGATCTGGATGGGCTGCAGCAGCGAGCGCTGCGGGCCTTTATTCTGAGGGAGCAGGTCGCAGCCTATTACCGCAGGAAACAGGAAAAGGCCAGTGACAACCGGACTCATTAACTATAAAAAACAGGTGCACCGCGGCAATCGCGGAGCGCCTGTTTTTTTGTTCAAAGATAAGAAAATAAACTCTTCTTGCTGCTGAGGCAGCAGCTCCATGACACCTGATTTTCAAATCATTCTCAAACATGTTACAATATTTAGAAAATTTAGATATATCGGACAATTAAAAAGTGAAATAGAAGAGGGGATTCAATTGCCAGTCGTTGTTGGTGCCGCCGGGCTGATGTTTACCGGGCTGCTCATTTGGTCCGCATACCAGAATGGAATGTTTTTTGACGCATCCTTTTACAGATGGGAATGGATGCTTATGGCTTCAACCGTTTTGTCCTTGTTTATTACGGCTCGAATGCAAAGACGAAGGATAAGGGGCAGCAGTAGCGGGATCGGTGAATATTTCATATTGAAAAAAAATAAAGGGCCTGCAGAAGAGGCTGTGCGGGCCTCGGTGCCGCTGGCGGCTTATACGCCGCTGCTTATTGCGCTTTTGTTTGGTTTGAGTCTGGTCAACAAACCGGCTTCCGTACATGGAACTCTGGAGCAGGTGCTCAGATGGTCTGCTTACGCAGCTTTCCTCATATCCGGGTATCTGTGGCTGAGAATCGGCCCATTCCGGAGCTGGCTGTTCATGGCGCTTCAGGGTTCCGGCTTGTTCCTCATTGGCGGCGCGCTTGCCGGATGGCTCGGCTGGATAGACGTTCCGGAGATGATCCTGAGTACAGGGGATTCCAGTTTATCCGCAGTCGGTGCCCGGCTGGCCGGCTTCGTTCAGTATCCGAATTTCCTCGGAGCCGTCTCGGGAGCTTATTTGCTGTGGAACTGGCTTCTTTTGATACGTGCAGGCCGTTATCGGACTTTCTTGCTTGCCGTCATGATGGCCACGCCGCTGGTGCTTGTGCTGCTGCTTACGGAATCCAGGGCAGCCTGGCTTACAACGGCTGTCGGATGGCTTGCCGGACTGCTGCTCCTGACCAGGGAGCAGCGGGTCAAATGGCTGGTTTACAGCGGCTGGACGCTTGTTGGGGCGGGGGCAGCCTATCGTATTGTCTTTGCCGCAGGACTGCAAGGCAGTCATGAAGGCGTTGGCCACATGGGGGAAACGCTTGGGCTGCTTGCCATCCTGATGGCATCTGCAGCGGGCTTCACCGCACTTCGCACGGTATTTGCCGGCTTGTCCGGAAGAAAGCTTGAGCTTGCCGCGTGGGGCGGGTTGGGAGCAGCCTGTCTGATTATGGCGCTTCTCCTGCCGGCAGTAATTCAAGGGCGGATAAGCAGCGGCCATTTTCAAACCGCAGGCGCGCGTACGATGTTCTACAAGGATGCATGGAGCCTATTTCTGGAGGCGCCTCTCCTGGGTCAGGGCGGGGATACCTGGCGGATGCTCTTTACCCAAATCCAAACCTACCCGTATATTGGTAACGAAGTGCATAGCGGTTATTTGGATCTGCTGCTTGATCTTGGAATTGTCGGATTAATCGTATTTGCTCTCATGATGTACGGGCTTTTGCGGATAGTTTGGAGGCATGATCGGGCAGGAATCCTCCCTGTCGGCGTACTGCTGGTTCATGCCGCCGTCGATTTTGACATGTCCTTCGGTTACTATTGGCTGCTTCTGTTTAGCTGGCTCGTCTACTACAGTCCGTACCCGGGGGCCGCGCAGAGCGGGCAATCGTTATTTGCTTCTCCTGGCTCCGGGCAGCTTCCGCCAAGATCGGTATCCCTCGGCAAAAGGACAGCTGCGAAGTGGCAGGCTGGCTTCCAATTTACAGCAGTCCTGCTGACCGCTGCCGTTTTTGCTTTTGCTTCCGCGAACAGCTGGCAATTTGACAAGGCTGTGGCGTATCGCGAGGCGGCTGCTTCGGCTGCAGGGAATGAGCAGACTGCGCTGCTGGAACAGGCTTTGGCAGCCAATCCCTATTGGAGCCGGATTCGTGTAGAGCTCTCGCAGCTGGTACCGCCGATTACCGGCGCAAGACAGCTGGAGGCCGGACTGCGCTATGAACCGCAGTCCGTACCGCTGCTCAGCGCCCTTGGTCTTTGCCATGCCAGGCTGGGGAACGTGAAACAAGCAGCAGCCTATCTGCGCCTGGCCCTGCAATATGATCATTATGATCGGGATAACCAGACAGGGGCGATTATGACGATGGCCCGATTGGCCCGGGATAAGCAGGCCGGGGGCCGGCTTGACGATTCCCGTCTTGCCGCAGCTACAGCCCTGGCGTTCTTCGAGGCTTTTGAATCCCAAGGAGCCGCAACCAGACGGGGAGGGCGGGATTTCGAAGTCACTGTGGAATCGCGGAAGGCAGCGGATGATACACGGCTGCTGTTAAGCGAGCTCGCCCGGGCCAGAACCGCTGCACAGACGAAGACGAGCAGTCCGGAGACAGAAAAGATAAACGCGTGATAGAGGCGCTTTAGCCCATTCCCTTAAGCTGCTGCAGCATACGCTGGAGTATGAACTTGATGGGAGTGATCGGCAAATGGCCGCAATATGCGTCAAACCGAAAATGAAAAGACCGGGCAAGGGGAAAATCGTACGCTTGGCAAAGCCCAAAGGTCTGGCTCAAGCAACAGGACCTATCTTCAGCCGGCTGACGGTTGTCTGGGTTCAGGGCAGCGGCGTGCCTTTCAATACGACCGGATTCTTTGCGCGATTGATCCGCAACAACCGGATTGTTTCCACGGCATCCTTTGACCGTTTTGGGGTCGTTCGTTTCAACAACATCAACACGCTGACAAATGTGAGCTACACGCTTCAAGTGTTTAGTCCAATCGGGCTGCTGTTCCGCGTCCGCACGATTCCAGCGCGGGTTGAAACCTTTGCCGTTATTGGCTGAGGTCCGGCCGTGCGCAGCAAAGAGACTGCCCCAAGTCTTCCGAAGACTCCAGGGCAGTCTCTTTATTTTTGCAGAAATTCAACATAGACAGATAATAACTGCTTGTGTTCACGATGCTACCCGGAAGCCATCGCTTCGCTCCAATGATCATACAGCAGCTGCCTGATCTGCAGCATAATACGAGAAGGTCAGCCGCCGAAGGCTTCGCGGAAAGCGGCTTTCAGCTTGGCAGGGGGAATCTCCCACAGCTCCGCGATTTCGGCGCTGACGTTGTCATCCCACCAGTCGGCGAGGATCTTCCGGTTGCTGGCATTCTCGTGAATCCAGGGCAGATTCAGCGCGACTTTTTTGAAATAGATCTTTTCCGCCTGCTCGATGCGTTCCTTGGATATCCAGACGCCGAGTCTTTTGACTGTGCGATACAGCTCATTCTCGCAGGCGCGCCTGATTTTGCGGGCGGTCGGATAACCCGCCTGGTTGCCCGGGGTAGACGATTTCATCGAATAATCGACTCCTCTCTACCCCCTATATATGCATGCCCGTTATGACCTGTCACACGCCATTATTGAATGACGATATAGCCAACCATCGGACCCCCGTGCACCAAGGTGGTGTGTGTGAGGCATATAATCGGATAAGTGCCCTTGGCTTCCGCGGCGAAACGGACCACCGTCGTTTTTCCTTGTGTAACCTCGCCTTTAATGCCAAGCCCTTCGATGACAAAAGGATGCGAGGCCCCGTTGATACCGGTGATGCGCAGCTCAACGTGATCGCCTTTATTCACGATAATGGTGCCGGGATCCCAGCGGTATACTTCTATTTTCTTGCCTTCACCCGTTGTGGACTCAAACTCTCCTGTTACCAGTTCAAAGACCCGGGGCTCCGGCTGCGCGGCCAAAGCGGCTCTGGATTGATTCCATTTGAGACAAGCTGCCGCGATAAAGAGGACGAGCAGCAGAACGGCGAACAGGCGGATCTGCTTTTTGCTGACCACATAAATCTTGGACATATGAAACATTCACCCCCTTTAATTCGTGTAATAGGATTACAGCTAGTCTATGCCAGGGCTTGTCAGAGCATGACTCAGGGCGCTGGAGGCATGTCTGGAAGTATGCTAGAATACCGATAGAAAGATAATTGGCCTGCCAAATCGGGAGACGATAGGAGAAGAGGAATGGACTGGATTCACAATTTCATTGATTCAATGCTTCAATGGATTCAAGGTTTAGGTTATTTTGGTATCGTCATTGGTCTTGCAATTGAAGTTATTCCGAGTGAAATTGTGCTTGCTTACGGCGGTTATTTGGTATCGGATGCTGGCGGACATCAGATTACGTTTCTTGGGGCCGTTATTTTTGGCGTCATCGGCGCTATTGTGCAGCAGTGGATTCTGTATGCGATTGGCCGGTACGCCGGACGTCCTTTCTTCGAGAAATACGGCAAATACATAAAAATCAAACCCAAGCATCTGGATACCGCGGAAGGGTGGTTTAACAAATACGGGTCCGGAATTGTGTTCACCGCAAGATTCGTCCCCATTATGCGTCAAGCCATTTCCATTCCGGCGGGTATGGCGAGGATGAATTTCTGGCTGTTTACACTGCTGACGGCACTTGCTTCGATTCCATGGTCGCTTCTGTTTGTATATCTGGGCTGGAAGCTGGGCGACCAGTGGGAGAACATTGATGAGAAAGCTGCCCCTTATGTCCAGCCGGCACTTCTGATCGCCCTTGCGGTCCTGGTAATTTATGTGATGGTCAAGGTGCTGAAAGGACGCGGCAAGTCCGTTTAGTTTGTAGTTTGGCATGCCGGTTTGGTATAATTAGGCTGCTGGTTAAGAAAGCGGATTAATGTGATGGCCGTGTATCACTAAAAACTCAGCTTATGCTTTCAATATGAGTTTTTAGCTTGCAAGAAGTGAATTCAAGCCGGTTCACTAAAAACTCTTTGGGAGGTTTTTCATCATGGCTAAAAGTGTAGCAAGCAAGCTCAATACGGGGATCAGTCCGCAGCAGTTCATCGATTCAATGGAGAAGAACAAAGAGGCCTTTCTGGATTGGGGCAGCAAGTTTCAATGGGCGAGCGACGAAGACCGGGAGTTTTTTGAATCGCTGAACAACCGTGATGATTTGCGCTGCCTGATCCTGATGGCAGATTGGTGCGGCGATGTGGTCCGCAACGTGCCCGTTGTGTTCAAGGCGCTTGAGAACTCCGGAATCCCGGTCGAAGTGCTTGTGATGGAACAGAATCTGGATACGATGGATGAGTTTCTGACCATGGGCGGGCGCTCCATTCCTGTCGTCATTTTTGCCGATACCGGCGGTCATGTGCTTGGTCAGTGGGGACCGCGTCCAGCTCATGTGCAGGAAGCGATGATTGCGTTCAAACAGGCGAATACGGACCGGGACGCTGCTGATTATCAGGCGAATCTGAGCCTTGCCCGCCAGGAGATGGGCCGCCGCTACGGTGAAGGCACAGGGTACCAACAAACAATCGTACAAGAGCTGCGCCAGCTTCTCGCTTCTTTCTAAGATGCTGAAGATTGAGACTTTTACGCTTGGTCCCCTGCAGACAAACGCTTACCTGATTACAGAGGAGACCGGCAAACGCGGCATTATTATAGATCCTGGCATGAACCCGCAGCGGCTGCTCACGCGCATCAAGGACCTGACAATCGAAGCGATCGTGCTGACACACGCGCATTTCGACCATATGGGCGGCGTCGATGCGGTGCGCAAAGCAGCCGGCTGCCCGGTATATCTGCATGATCTGGAAGCGGACTGGCTGACGGATGCCCGCAAGAACGGCTCCGAGCGCTGGTCGGATGTCACTCCTCCGCTTGTGACCGATCCTGCTGAGTACGCGCTGGCGCAGGGGCAGAAGCTGGAGCTGATCGGCCATACGTTTCTGGTCATGCACACGCCGGGACATTCGCCGGGAAGCGTCAGCCTGCTGTGCGGAGAGCATTTGATCAGCGGCGATGTGCTCTTCCGCAAATCAGTGGGACGAACAGACCTGCCTGGTGGCCGCGAGAGGGATTTGTACGATTCCATCCGCGGCAAATTGTATAAGCTTGATCCGAATGTGCGCGTCTATCCCGGTCACGGAGAGCGGACGACAATCGGATATGAAATGGAAAATAACCCTTACGTGCCGGCCTAGAGCCGCGCAGTAAGGGTTATGCCCTGTTATAAAGGATGGAGGAAGTGTAAAGTGGCAGAAGCAAAGCAGTATGCAAGTCAGCAGGAATTGGAGCAGGAACCGGGCGCCAGGGTGGAGCTGACCAAAGAAGAGCAGGCGGCCGAGCAGGAACGGATTCTGAAACGGATTACCGCAGAGCTCAGCCTGCCGGGCAGCAAGGTGAAGGCGGCTGTGAATTTGCTGGATGAAGGCAATACGATTCCCTTTATTGCCCGCTACCGCAAGGAAATGACCGGCGAGCTGGATGAGACGGAGCTGCGCTCCATCGAGGAGAAGCTGCAGTATATGCGCAACCTTGAGGTGCGCAAGCGCGAGGTAATCCGGCTGATCGACGAGCAGGGGAAGTTAACGGATGAGCTGCGCATCGCCATTGTGGCATCCGTCAAGCTGCAGGAGATTGAGGATTTGTACCGGCCGTACCGTCAAAAGCGCAAGACCCGTGCAAGCGTCGCCAAGGAGCGCGGACTCGAGCCGCTTGCCGTCTGGCTGCTGTCACAGCCGCGCCAGGGGGATCCAAGCCGCGAAGCTGAGCGCTATGTTAATGCCGGGAAGGGCGTATCGACCCCGGAGGAGGCTCTTCAGGGAGCGATGGATATTATCGCGGAGCAGCTTGCCGACGATGCCAAAATCCGTGCATGGGTGCGCAGGTTCACTTTTGAGAACGGTGTAGTGCGTACGGAAGCGAAGGATACTTCGCAGGAGACGGTTTATGAAATGTATTATGCCTATCAGGAGCCCTTGAAGCGGCTTCCTCCGCATCGCACGCTTGCCATCAACCGGGCGGAGCGCGAGGATGTGCTGCGCGTGTCGCTGGACGTGCCGGCGGAGCGGATTATTGATTATATCGACCGTCAAACCATCCGCGGCGGGACAATTCCTGCAATTGGCGGTTTGCTTCTGCAAACGATTCAGGATGCTTATAAAAGGCTGATTGCCCCATCGATCGAGCGTGAAGTCCGCGGCGAATTAACGGAGAAAGCGGAGGAGCATGCGATCCAGATTTTCTCCACCAATCTGCGCAATTTGCTGCTGCAGCCTCCTGTACGGGGAAATGTCGTGCTTGGCGTCGACCCTGCTTTCCGGACAGGCTGCAAGCTTGCGGTTGTGGATGAGACCGGCAAGCTGCTCGAAGTGGCCGTTGCCTATCCGACCGCCCCGCACAACAAGGTAGCGGAAGCGGAGAAGCTGATCGGGGGATTGATCGATACCTACAAAGTCGAGCTTGTCGTCATCGGCAACGGGACGGCTTCCCGCGAGACCGAGCAGTTCATAGCGGGATTGATCGGCAAGCGCAAGGAAGCCGGCAGAGACAAGGAACTGGAGTTGAAATACATAATCGTCAATGAAGCGGGTGCAAGCGTATATTCGGCGTCCAAGCTGGCTGCTGCCGAATTTCCGGATCTGGATGTGGCAGAGCGCAGCGCGGTGTCGATTGCCAGACGTCTTCAGGACCCGCTGGCCGAGCTTGTGAAAATTGAGCCCAAGGCCATCGGCGTCGGGCAGTATCAGCATGATGTGAGCCAGAAGCGGCTTGAGGAGACGCTCGGGGGCGTGGTGGAATCCGCGGTTAACCATGTCGGCGTCGATGTGAACACCGCCTCGCCTTCGCTGCTGTCCTACGTGGCCGGGATCAATGCCACTACAGCGAAGAATATCGTCAAATTCCGCGAGGAAAAAGGAAAATTCAGCGACCGCAAGACACTGCAGAGCGTTCCGCGGCTGGGCGCCAAAACCTACGAGCAGTGCATCGGCTTTATCCGGGTGCCCGAGAGCGCCAATCTGCTTGACCGTACCCCGATTCATCCGGAATCGTACGCGGTTGTCGACAAATTATGCCGGACGCTTGGTCTGAAGCTTGAGGATTTGGGCTCCGACGCGTTTAAAGCGTCTTTAAAGGCCATTGAGACTGAGGGGGTAGCCCAAACCCTGGGAGTAGGCGTTCCGACGCTCAGAGACATTGTAGACAGCCTCTTGAGACCCGGAAGAGACCCAAGGGAGGAGCTTCCTGCTCCGATTTTCCATACAGACGTTCTGAGCATCGAGGATTTGCATCCGGGTATGGAGCTGCACGGAACCGTTCGCAATGTTATCGATTTTGGAGCCTTCGTCGATATCGGGATCAAGAACGACGGGCTCGTCCATATTTCACAGCTTAGCCACAAATTCGTGAAGCATCCCATGGATGTCGTTTCCGTCGGCGATACGGTCACCGTGTGGGTCATCGGCGTTGATCAGAAAAAAGGCCGCGTAAGCCTGACCATGCGCAAGCCGGACTAGCTCAAGGCGGCAATAGAAAGGGTGTTATCTTCAAGCAGTCACGAGTCACTGCCGGAAGATAACACCCTTTTTCATGGATACCAGCGGATACGAAAGCTGTTTCATCCTGTTCTAGAGCATGGCTGCTGCTTGCCTATACCCGGCCGCTTTCTTCAAGATAATGCTATACATCTGTCGCCATATCGTTTGCCGTACTGTCATCCGGCTGCTGCTTGGTCCGGTAGAAATACCAGCAATCGTTAAGCAGACGGATCTGCCGTCTGTCCTTCTTCACGAAAGCACGCATCAATTGGTTGCATAACCATTGCGGCACAGTCATTCGCCCTCCTTCCAAAGCCGTCACTTGTTGTAGTAACTAGCATATGGGGGTAGGCGATTATCCGTGCAGGTCCAATCAAAACTGCATGAATACGGGAGGTTAGACGTCAGCTTCCTCCTCATACCACTGCTCCAGCTGTGCCTGCAGAGCGCGTATTTCCGTGAGGAGGGAGATCAGGGGGTAGGACTTTTCCTGGATGGAGGAAAAATCGCTCTCCAAAGCATTTATATAGTCCAGACCGGAATGCACGGCTAGCGATTGATCGTGAAGCTCCAATTCATCGCATTCGGCAATTGCCAGCGGCAAGGCGGGAACATTGCTGGCGGTCAGCTTGTCGATTTCCTTGTGCAGGCGCAGATTTAGCGCGCTGAGCTGGTAGGCATGCGATTGCGGCATTTCCACAAACGAGACATCTTGTCCATTTTTCATTATAATATAACGCATCTGTGCCATTGAATTATGCTCTCCCCTCGAATGCAGCAGGTGAATACTACTTGACAGTGTAGCGTATTCGTCCTTTAAAATTCAAGTATGAATATGCAATAAATGTTGAAGGAGAAGAGTGATGGAAGATCATATACTTCAAGCATGGGTCGAGAAAATCTCCCTCCAGTATTTTCAGCTTCCGTTCCGGCACAAGGCAACGTTCAACCCGCGTCTGACATCGACCGGCGGGCGGTACTTCACCAAGACCCACCATATCGAAATCAGTCCGCATCAATTGGAGAACTACGGGACGGAAGAGACGGAGAAAATAATCAAGCATGAGCTGTGCCACTATCATCTGCATTTGCTGAAGCGGGGGTACAAGCACCGGGACGCTGACTTCAAGCAGCTTCTGGTGAAGGTTGGTGGGACCCGATTCTGCAAGTCGCTTCCCAGCCGTGCGGACAAGCGGGTGGAGCCGTACCGGTACAAGCTGATCTGCCGCAGCTGCGGCATGGAATATTTGCGGAAAAGGAAAGTGGACCCCCGGAAATATGCCTGTGGAAAATGCAGGGGAAATTTATTAATTTTTATGCTTGACTTCAAAATTGAATCATGATACATTATTTCTTGTCACCAAAAACACTTTCCCTGATAGCTCAGTTGGTAGAGCACTCGACTGTTAATCGAGTTGTCACAGGTTCGAGTCCTGTTCGGGGAGCCATTTCTTTTCTGGAGAGATACCCAAGTGGCTCAAGGGGACCCTCTGCTAAGGGGTTAGACTGCGCAAGTGGTGCGAGGGTTCGAATCCCTCTCTCTCCGCCATATTTTATGAAGACAAGCATGGGCCGTAAGCCGGTCCTTTTTGTTTGCCTCAAGGCGAAATCGGCTGAAAGTCAGTTGTAAATTCTTAAAAAAAAGTACTTGCATGCGGAATTGAAATTGGTTATACTAATTCTTGTCGTCTGAAAGAGGCACATCTGAGCAACATTTTACGGCCCGTTGGTCAAGCGGTTAAGACACCTCCCTTTCACGGAGGTAACAGGGGTTCGATTCCCCTACGGGTCACCATTCGAGCCATTAGCTCAGTTGGTAGAGCACCTGACTTTTAATCAGGGTGTCGAAGGTTCGAGTCCTTCATGGCTCACCATTTTATCTGATATGTTATACAATTGCATATCACTCCGCGGTCGTGGTGGAACGGCAGACACACCATCTTGAGGGGGTGGCGCTCACAAGGCGTGCGGGTTCAAATCCCGCCGACCGCACCAACCTTAAAATCCTTGAATCCCTTGATACATAAGGGGTTTTTATTTTTTTTCTTTATTATAGGAAATTTGTATTACTCTGCTCCAGGGGAGTTGTTGACGGATTGTTGACGGAAATAATTTCTTCTGAATTTTCATCTGGTTGTTGACGTGGATTGAATTGATTGAATTTGTCAGCAGCAACGCGGCTTAATTTCTTTGTTACATGAGCATACAATTCAGTCGTTGTAGAATGTTGTGTATGCCTCAGCCTTTCTTGAATAATACGTGTATCCGTTTCACTCTCCAGCAGCAGTGTTGCGGTCGTATGACGGAGACCATGAAGGGAAAAATATTTTAGTCCCTCTTTACGAATGAATCTCTTCCATTTCTCGGAAGGGTATGAGAAGTAAAACGGTTTTCCCAGCCCACCATGAAATACATATCGTTCAGTCTCTTCCTCCTCCCGCTTACCGCCGGCATTATTACGCTGGATCTCCCATACCTCTTGGAATTCCCTCAATTCATTCATATACCATTCGGGCATGTCCACCATTGCCTTTGAACCTGCCGTTTTAGGTTTGCCTACGATAGCTTTCCCTTCTATAGTTAATGAGATACTTTCGTCAATACGGATAGCGTTGATATCGAAAAATACATCAGATCATTGTAAAGCTGTTAATTCACCTCGTCTAAAGCCTCCGACAATCGCACCAATAAAATACATTCTCCAATTAGTGGGGAGCTGTGTGTAGATCGTATTAATGATTGCTTGCGCCTCCACGGAGCGAATCCCCTTGACGGAAATGATGCGAGGCCACTTGTCTTATTGCCCTGTACTGGAAGTGAGCGCGCTTAAGGGCAGGCCGAAATACGGGTTAACCGGTTCTAACTTCTTTGGTCCTCCACCGTTTGAGGAAATACCAGACTTATCCGTACTGGACGTGGATAAGAGTATTGGTTCTTTGTGGTGCGGATCGTCTCCATTTGGTTCGCCTTACATGGAGCTGGTGGTAACCTATTCAAGCGGATGGGAGCCGATTCCTGATCTTTTATCTGAATTTGTACTTCGATCATTTAGATAGGCTGAGAGTGGGTAAAGTGGCTAATAAAGAAAGGTTAGGCGAGTATATGCTGCCGTCTCAAACGCGAATGGTGTGAGATGGAACAGAAGTAATCGTAAACAAGGGACAGACTTTGGAGCAAGACAACAAGCGCAGGATTTTCGCGTTAGGAGCCGCTGCAATCTTTAATTTCTTGGGCGGCATTGCACTGAAGGATATTAGAAAAGTGCTGGTTGCATGACAGAGGAGTCAAGTAAATAAAGTGTTGGCAAATGAGGAAACCATAGTATTCTAAACACGATTCGACATGTAAATAAGGATATGGACTCTTATAGCCCATAGTAATCTGTGCCATGATCTGGGTAGGCGGTAAAACCAATTAGGGAGGTCCACTTATGAAAATGAAAAAGCTATTGATATCCAGTATAATCGGGGTTAGTCTATTGGCGTCAACGCAGTCAGCTTTTGCAGCAACGTATTCGTCATCTATTGAAACGAATGACATCGGTTATTACTATCACGAAGATGGAGCGAGGAGCATTAAGCTTAATGAATATTTTATGGGGTATATCAGTGGTCCTGATCCGATAACGAAAGTATCTGATTATGGGGATTCCTTTAAATGGACGAACACCACCGATCATGATATTGCAATTGAAGTCTGGCTTTTCTCTCCAATGTATTCCAATCCAAGCGGAAATGATGACGGTTACGATTTATATGTTCGTCCTGATGATAAACGCGACGAATATCGATCACAAGAGAATGGTCCATACAGCTACGCAAAATTTTATGGGTATGAACATGGCGAGCAAATCATAATCAAACCAGGAAGATCTGCGTTTTTCCAAGTTACTTCTGGTTGGAGTAAGAGTTACAGTAAGACAAAGAACTATGTTATTTGGATGAATGAAGTCCCAATCAAAAAATAACGTATCGACAAGATGAGGAAATCAAAAGTAATTAAAAAAAAGGAGGGATCATTGATGGGAATTAAGAAATCACTTCTTGCGATGGCAACAGTTGTATTCGTGCTCATTGGTTCTCAGTCAGTAGCTGCAACACCGGTTACTTCAACTCTTGAAACCACGGACGTTAATACATATCAAATTAAGTTAAATGAATATTTTATGGGATATCTTGATCGTAAATATGATGATGATATATTAATATATACGAACAATACTGATCACGATATTGCCATCACTCCTTGGTTGTACTCTCCATTTGGCTTAAGATATTGGTTCAATATGACTATTCTTCATTATTATGGTTCTGACCCTAACTACAATAATCACTTCTTAGAATTTTCCACCAACAAGGGTCAATATGATTATTATGCGCCAGGTCCAATAACAATCGATAATTCCCCAAGTCCAATAACAATCGCACCTGGCATGCATATAGAATTTGAAATAAACCCAGTAGATTTTCAAATTTGGAGCAAGACGAAGAACTATGTATTTTGGATAAATGAAGTGCCAATCAAAAAATAACGCAATAAAGAACGGGAATGAGTGTTCGTAAGTATAGACCTGTTACTTTTATTCAATCAGCCGAATATGGCGTTTTACGAAATTTGAATGTCTTTGTATAATGCCCTTATCTCTTCTTCCTCTCTAGTAACTAATAACGTATGCACTTAATGCACGAGCGTAGCGTTATGTGCGCGATTTATCCGTTGCTGCATGTGGTGGGTTTAACACACCGCCTGTGTAACTTAATACGTATAAAGGGGTCACTCCATTGCGAGTGGCTTTTTTAATACTTAATAATCAAAGGAGACGATAATATGTTCACTGAAGAAAACGAGCCGGTTAATGAATTGCCGAAGATTGATCTTAAGGCTACGTTAGAGTGCTTGTTCCTCGCTGTGTCCATGCTCGAAGAAGAGCAGAGGGACAAAGTTCTTGCGAAGATGACTGATATCGGAATAGTAGAGTAAAGATGCTTCAGGATTTTTCACACCGGCAGTTGGCTTGCATGGTTGATGAGATTCCAGAGAGGGTTATCGTATCCCGAGATCGGAAAGGAACGACTGTGAGGGAGAAAGAGTATGTATACAACGGACTCTTTTCCCTATCCTCGGCTGTTCAAAACGGTTCGAAGGTAGAGGTGACCGGTAGTTTATATTTCGTCAAGTCCATGCATATCATGGTTGAACCGGATAAATATTGCTCCCTGATTAAGACCAATGCCGTTGTTGTTGTTCAGCGCTACAGCAGGGAGTACGATGACAAATATAATCCCTTTTTCGCTGAAACTCCGCAGTTTCCGAAGTCGATTCGGTACCCTGGACTCGGCGACGAGCGCGGCTCGCAAGCTGTCTCGCTACGGCTTCGTTGCGTCCAATAATGAGAGCGATCTCCGAGAAAGACAAGGCGAATATATCGTGAAGCACGAACGCAACGCGTTCAGCAGGATTCAATTTCTCGAGGACAACGAGCATCGCAAGTCCGACGGATTCAGCCATCAGCGCTTCATGCTCGGCATCGCTTCTGTCTTGATAACCAGTAACCGGTTCAGGTGCGCTAGCCATCACAAGCTCTTCACGCCTCGACTTGCGTGTTCTGGGTACCAAGGTCACTTATATGCTTCGGTTCGGACACATGCCGGAAAATCCGGAAGCTCCACTGCCGCCGGAAAAGAAGGACTGGGTGAATTACGCCGCCTTGAGAATTGGCGATTCCGAACTACAGATTACCGATAATGTTACCGGTACGTTTGTTCAATAAAACAGCAGCAGTCTAGGACTTTATTTTCTCGTCGCTGCGAACAGAACGGCTGGTGGTGACGACTCTGATCCGGGATCTCTCCTTGCAATCTTGCAGTTGATAGATACTCCTGAAACCCTCGTTATTGACTGCGGTCCTGATGTGAATAGCGAAATATTTCGGGGTGCGCTGAAACGGGTGTTTGTTACACCGCTGATAGGTAATCTCGCAACTGTAACACCGTCTTGATTGCCTGAATATGCATATACCCGGTGGCTCGTGGCCAAACTAATCCTATTCGCTTCCGAGGAGGATTCGCCCATATGAACGACCAATTCACCGAACGGCTGACGGCGTCGGAGCTCACCAGCCTATGGCAGCAATATATTTTTGAAAGTTTTGATATATGCATAAAAAAATATGTGCTAGCGCACGTTGAAGATGCCGATGTCCGATCCGTTTACGAATTCGCCATGAGCATTTCCGAGAGAAATCTTGAGAACGCAAAATATTTTTTGAACCGGGAGCAGTATCCGCTGCCGATAGGCTTTACGAATCAAGACGTACATCCGGATGCTCCGAGACTGTTTTCGGACGCCTTCTGGCTCAAATATATCCAGATTATGTCCGCGAACGCCATTACCACCTTCTCGTTGGTGATTACCACGTCTAGCCGCCCCGATATTCGTCATTATTTCTCCCAATGCAGCAGGGACGCGGAGGGGCTGTTCGGCAAGTCAACAGACGTTCTACTGTCCAAAGGGATGCTATCGAAACCGCCTCATATTCCGGCACCCGATCACCAAGAAACGATGAAGCCCGTAGGCCTGATGTCCAAGCTGTTCGGCGAATCCAGACCGCTTAACGGATTCGAAATCACCCATATCTACTACAATCTTCAAAAAACGGAAATCATTGCGGCAATGGCTGTTGGGTTCTACCAGGTCATGCAATCCGAGAAGGTGCGCGACTTCGGGCAAAGATTTTTGAAATATGCGAAAAAACATAGCGAGCTTTTTCAGGAGGTGCTTCAGAAGGATCGCATACCTCTCCCGTCAACGTGGGAATCGGAGGTTACAAACTCCACCGTGCCTCCGTTTTCGGAAAAGCTTATGCTGACACATTTAGTGACGGCGATAAGCTCCGCCATCCAGTATTATGGGACAGCCCTGTCCACTTCGATGAGACCGGACGTGGTTCGCCATTACCTGGCGGTCATCGCCAAAGATATGACGGCCGGGGAGGATGCGCAGCAGATTCTTATCGAGAACGGCTGGCTCGAACAACCCCCGCATTTGCCGGCCAAATCCTGATCCGGGCAGCCGGCGGACGACCGTTTTCATGGCGTCTAGCCTTCGAAATTTTAAGGCCAAGCTCAACAGCTTTCGCCAGTCGTTAACAGAGGTGATCTTGATATCCCCATCTTGAAAATTAAAAGCTGCTTGAACAGTTTATATGTTTTTAAAATGAAAAGCCCGGGGATGTTCCCGGGCTTTCTCTACTGCACCGGCCGCTCGATAGTGAATGCTGTTTTTTTAACCTTCTCTTTTGATGACCAGCACTGCGCTGGCGGTGGTTAGGCCAAATTCACCCCCTTTAATGTGCTAAAATCGCAAGCGATTTATCACCGTGGCTCCATAGGCGACCTCCCTGGAGACCGTTTTTCCACGATATTCAGCGTTTTCTCACTCTATATCATTGGTACATGTTGCAGTAACTTTTAACTTTGATACGCACGTTAGATCGAGCCTTATCAGGAGTTACTTGGAAGGCAGCGGTAACGATACGCTCCAAGTGTTCGTCGCGGAGCCTTGATTACAGACCAATCATTTATTCCGCCATCTTCACAACTGGTATTGCAGGTGTTAATCCACGCAGCTATACTGCACAAGACCTATTGGCTCCCGCCGATGCTCAAACGACTTACTCAGCTTTTATAAGCAGTGCCATCGTTGATTCATCACGGGTCGGTCCCGAAGTGTTCTGGGGACTTGCCTCATCGTCGGTCTAATTATTCAAAGAAGCTATACAGCAACAGCTTAGACCGTGTAGCTTCTTTTTTTTAGGGACTGGAAAGGATGGATAATGCGGCTGGTCTTCTTAATTTTTATGCCTGCTGCCCGCTTGAATGGCTTTTACATAACAGTAGATATCAAAGGGAATAATATGGATTATTGATAATCTCATGAAAAATGAAAACGTTCATATGGAGTGTGGCAATGTTAAAGACCAGATCGTTTCGCTTGATTTTATGCATACTACTTGTATGCATTTTATGTCCTCTATTGGCAGGATGTTGGGACCGTCTGGAAATTGAAGAACGGGCTGTTGTACTTGCGATTGCTGTTGATGCTGCAACTCCTAAAGGTGAAGAGGAGGAGCCGGAGGTGGCGCATGTCCGGGATTCCATCCCGGAACCGGTGGGCATCGGTTACCATATTACTGCGCAAATCGCTGTTCCGGGGCGTATACCTCTGGGGCCGGGCAACGAAGGCGGCGGCGGTTCTGGAGCTTCACAGAAACCGGTCTGGATTTTGTCAGCTAATGGGCATACCATGGATGACGCCATGAGTGTACTGCAGCAGCAGTTGGCGGATAAGCTGTTCCTTGGACATCTTAGTGTCATTGTCGTTTCCGAGAAGGTCGCCCGTAAGGGACTTGAGAATTTGAACGATTATTTTAGACGGAATCCAGAAGTGCGAAGACTCTCATGGCTCAGTGTATCCAAGGGGAGAGCGGAGAAGGTCATAAGGGCGGCTCCGCAGCTGGAAAGGGTTCCTGCGCTTTATTTGTCGGCAATGTTTAATCATGCTGTCGAGATGGGGAAGTACCCCAATGAATTTATAGGTATATTCTGGAGTAAGAGTTCGAGCAAAGGGGTAGATCCGATCCTCCCCTTACTTGATATGAATAGGGAAGGAAGCATTGAAATCGCGGGTCTTGCTTATTTTCAAGGTGATAAAATGCTTGGAAGCACCAAGCCGCTTGAAATCGGGTTTTATATGGCGGTAACAGGCAAGATAAGAGGGGGGTACACTGCCTTTATTCCAAGACACCCGGGAGGTAAGGAAATGATTATGATCAGAATTATCCAGCGGAATACAACGACGCAGGTGTCAATAAAGAATGGAAAGCCGCAGGTGCAGTTGCATGTGTTGCTGGAAGAAGACATTGAAGAGGTTACGAACTCCAAAATCAGCAAGCATGAAAACCTGGAGGAGATTGCCAAAACATCTGCTGATATGGGAGTGAAGGCCTTTAATGAATTAATTAATAACTTGCAGCTCGCAGGGGCGGATATATTCGGATTTGGTGAACAGTTTCGGGCCAAGAAACCAGGTTACTGGAATCGTAACATTCGAACGGAAGAGAAATGGGATGAAGTATTCAAGACCCTGACAGTTGATGTACATTGTCAAGTCCACATTCGGCGGGTTGGGATGAAGGCAAGCTGAATAAACTCGCGGTGAGCCCGAAATCCAATTAGTTTTTAATTCAAAAACACACTTCCGCTTCCGTTTGGATTTTATCCAGCAGGAAGCTTTTTTTGTTTTCTCTACAAACCTGGCAATAGATTCTCATTTTCAAAGTGGCGATTAAAAACGGAAGTTAAATTTAGGAGATGGTCAGGTTAGGGAGGAAGTTAATCGTCCAAAAACCCGAGGTTTCAAGTGGGGAGAGCTGACGCTGCTTTTTCGTGCTGACTTGATGAGTAGATGACTAAGTGACAAAATCGTAAGCTTTCGGCGGCAAAATGTAAGCTGTAACGGGTATCATCACGGACACTTAAAAAAACCTAAGATTTTCCGGGTCGATGGCTTGGTGGAGCGGCGCTAATTTTTGGTCCGCTACGCGGTTGTCCGGCTGTAAGCGAGAGTACGCCGCGGATGCCATCTATTTTTTGGACTCATACAAGTAATGGGGATCAACAAAAGGTTCTTCGCGTTTCTTGAGTAACATCGCGGGGAGGTACATCGCATCACCTCTGGAACGATTTTGCCATTTAAAGTAGGGAAGACGGTCGGGAAATTTTTGGATGTAAGCCGTTTAAATTAAAAACCCTGCCAACCAACCGGTTAGCGGGGTCTTCAGTCTATCTCGAACTTTCAGGAGAGCTACGTAACAGGGTTTTTATGCTTTGTTCCTCTCCGGTTTCTGCCCATGAGTCCAGCCAGACCAATCAAACCAAGAAGGCCTACCCATCCCCAATCTGTATTATCATTGTCGTTTATACCTGTAGTATAGGCTCTATAGCTATTCATTCCGTTCGTGCCGTAAGTACCATTCGTACCGTATGTGTTGTTCGTACCATCGTTGCCTTTCATTTGCTCGGCTTGTGCCGGGATCAGCAGCATGATAAAGAGAACAGCGCACAATGAAAAACTTGCGATGAGTTTTTTCAAGGGAAATCCTCCATTTGATTTATTGTCCTCAGATGTGTTTTCCCCTCATCGAAAAAATAATATTCATTTAAAAGATCACTCATAATAAGCGATGCGCTTTACACAATCTTTGGAGCGGCTCGCATGTCGATGTTACACATCCTGTGCCATCTGGCAGCAGGGTATCGCAAGGATGAATTTGGATGGATTGTGCAACATGAGGGTAGGGCAGTGGGAGTAATCGGACTAGCTGTACCGACTGTACACAAGAAAGCTTTTTATGGAATAGCAAATAAGATAATTACTGGCGAAGATAAACATTATGTCTACGTGCAGCCTGTTATCAAAGCGAGAGTGCGTACAAGAAATTGGACAAAAGCTGGGCTATTAAGGTCGCCTGAATTTATAGATTTTGTCGTTTGAGATCTCTTTCTTAGAGTTGCCTTTACAGCGCGGCTCTGCTTGTTCTCATCTACAACTCCAAAAGGAATCCGGCATGACTGCAGCGCCGATGGTGCAGCGGTTGGAGAGAAAATGGAAAACAGGCCCGCAGTGCGGGCCTGTTCCGGGATTATTTGCTAGTCAGGAACGTGATCGGAGGTTAACGTTCCGAAGCTTTAATTAGTAGCCGAATCCGCAACCGCGGGTGATAATGACCAGCAAAATAAAGAGCACGAGTATGAATCCAATTCCTGCGCCAAATCCGCCATAGCCAACACCGCCAACTAAACCAGACATTCTGAAGCACCTCCTTGTGTTTTGAGTACTCTGTAAGTTATGCATGCCTGACCCATGGCGATTGTGTGTTTGTTACGGAATGGTATTGGCCTAATGATCATTGGTCCGATACATGATCTGGATTATTGGTGTTCAAAAGCGAAGAAGCAGGGGGCTGATATCAGCTACCCCTGCTTCTTCCTGCACACAGGCAATCCCGTCATTTCTTGCTGTCATACGCATGCTGATAGATTTCAAGATAACGGGTCAGATTCAGGCCGTCAAAGCCCTTCACATAGCTGTCCCATTCGGAGTCGTTCAATTTTCTGGCGCCCGTTATGAATTGAGCCATATTCGAGCGCACGTACTCATTGATTTGCGTGCGCTGCTGAATCGCTTCCTTCGCATCGTCGGACTCCATGAAGATGGTCAGCGGAAACGTTTCCTCCGGCTGCTTGTTCTCGTAATTGTTAGCCGTCTCGAGATACAGGCGATACTCATAGCCTACCTGGGAGAACGGATCTTCCGGGATGGCCCATGATTCACGGATTTCACGCGTCCTTCTGGTGATGCCCATTTGATCCCATATATCATTCAATGTCGTCCCGATATTCCAGTATTCCGGCTTAAGGCTGTACTTGGCCTGGTTGCCGTGCACATCCTTCTGGCCTTCCTTGGCTGCCTCCCAGTACCTTCCTTCCAATCCGTATTCATTGGTAATCGCATGCTCTTCGGAGTACAGGTAATCCGCCAGTTTGATGGCTGCAATGGCCTCCTTCTCCGAAGCCTTGTTCGTAATGGCGAACTGGCCGTTGCCGTATGCCTTGTAATATCCTGCATAAGCTATGCCGCCCGGCCCTTTCAGAGGTGGGACGGATACATATTCTTTATGTCGGTTTTGTCCTTCTGCCAGGCTGAAATACATGCCGATATGTCCGGCCGTGACGCTGCCGCTCACGTTGTCGCCTTGTTTGTTGCCTACCTGCGCCATCTGGTCGTTATTTTGCGTGAAAGCTTCCTTATCGATCAGACCCTCGCTGAATAGTTTATTCACATACTCCAGTCCCTGCCGCCATTCCGGCTGATTCGCGGCTAATTGGACCTTGCCGTCCTTGATGAAGAAGAAATCCTCATCATTATCATAGATGAAAGAATTCATCAGGAAGTTGGATGGAATGCCATGCCAGGAATTAAACGAGCCGGATAACGGTATTTCGTCCTGCTTTCCGTTGCCGTTCGGATCCTTCTCCTTGAACGCCTTTAATACCTCGAAATATTCATCGGTCGTCGTCGGCATTTCAAGACTCAGTTTGTCGAGCCAGCTCTTGTTGATCCATAATTTTTGGGCGTACCAGCAGTGGAAGCAGTCGTTAATATGAGGCAGGGCGTAGATGTTTCCGTCCGGGGCTGTGATGGCTGCCTCCAAGTCCGCATCCTCCTCGAACGCCTTCTTGATCTCATTTCCGTATTTCTCAATCAAATCGTTCAGGGGCATCAGGATTCCCTGCTTGCCGTAGTCGATCTGTTCGGCTTGCGTGAAATCGCCGGAGAGAAAGACGGCCGGATAATCGCCGCTGGCCATAATCAATTTCTTCTTATCCTTCGCATTCGCCTGAGGAGTGGCATCGAACTTGAATTTGATATTCAGCTTATCCTCAATAAAGGTCGTCACGGTGTTTGTACTGACATCTTCGATACGGGGCGGAACTGTGATAAAGGTGTTCAGTGTAACAGGGGGTTCGCTGTTTCCATCTTGAGCCGGTGAATTCGTTCCCGTGCCGGCACCGTTATTGCCTCCGGCATCATTCCCGCCGCTGCAGGCGGATAAAAGCATGGAAATGACGAGAGTCAGAGCCAACACGACCGAACCTGTTTTTTTTCTCAAGCAGACTCCTCCTTAAAAGTTTTGTGAAGCATAGCTTCCTTGTCTTAACTCCGCAGCAAAACCGGCTTCGGAAGCCTATGCTACGTTTTGTGAAGCATAGCATCCTGTCCCAGCTCCGCAGCAAAACTGGCTTGGAAGCCTATGCTTCGTTTGACGAAGCACAATCTTCCAATCAAAGACGGCATCACCTCCCGGAAAATCGAAATCATAATGGAACACTTCCGGTTCGATCAGCCTTTCAGCGAGCCGATCATTATGCCCTGGACGAAATATTTTTGCACGAATGGATAGAGAATCAGTATGGGCAGCGTGGCGACAACAATGAGCGAGAATTTCAACAGATCCCGCAAGCCCTGCATAGCGGCCATTTGGTTCGCGTCCACCATCATGCTCGCGTCAATCGAATTCAGGATGAGGATGTTGCGCAGGATGATCTGCAAGGGAAACAGATTCTGCGATTTCAGGAAGATCAGCGCATCGAAATAAGCGTTCCAATGCCCTACCGCATACATCAGAACCAGCACAGCCAGAATCGGCTTGGACAACGGCAGTACAATCCGCCACAGAAAGCCCAGATCGCTTGCGCCGTCCAATTCGGCTGCCTCTCCGAGCTCTTTGGGAATGGTCGACTGGAAGAAGGTGCGGGCGATAATGACCTGCCACACGGCCAGAGCGCCGGGAAGCAGCATGGCCCATCTGGTGTCCAGAATCCCCACCATTTTGACGGTCAGGTAATAAGGAATCAATCCGCCGCTGAACATCATGGTTATGACCAGAATGACCATGATCGGACTGCGCCCGAAGAAGGTGCTCTTGGACAGCGGATAAGCCAGCATCACGGTCATGGTTACATTGATCAGCACGCCGAAGAACGTATAAAAGAGCGAATTGGCATAGCCTGTCAGCACCTGCGGGTTGGAAAAGATCGCCTTGTATCCTGCAAGGCTCGGTTCTACCGGGAGCAGCCAGACCCGTCCGCTGATGACGGCCTGCGGCGAGCTGAAGGAAGAGCTTAGAATATAGATGAGCGGATAAAGCACGATGATGAGAATGAATAACAGAAAAGCATAAACGATGAACAGAAATATTTTGTCGCCTGCCGATTCCTTGATAGCTGCAGATTTGCTCATAGCCGAAATTCTCCTTTCCGTTACCATAGACTGCTGTCCGATATGCGTCTGGCGACAAAGTTCACCACAAGCAGCAGGATGAGATTGATGACCGAGTTAAACAAATCAACAGCTGCGGAGAAGCTGAAGTTCGCCCCGATCAGTCCGATTTTGTACACATAAGTGGAAATGACCTCGGAGGTGCCGGTATTCAGCGGGTTCTGCATCAAATAAATCTTCTCGAAACCGACATTCATGATCTGCCCGACATTGAGAATAAGCAGGATGATGGCGGCAGGCATGATGCCCGGCAGATCGATATGAATCACCTTCTGGAACCGGGAAGCGCCGTCGACCTTGGCCGCTTCGTATAATTCCGAATTGACGCCGGCAAGCGCGGCAAGATAAATGACTGCTCCGTAGCCGATGCCCTGCCAGACATTGGACCAGACGAAGATGCTGCTGAAATACTTGGGCACGCCCATGAAATTAATCGATTCGATTCCCAGCAGCTGCACGATGGAATCAATAAAACCGAGCCGCGGTGACAGGAAGAGGATAATCATCGAGACCATGACGACGGTAGAAATAAAGTAGGGGGCGAACGTTACCATCTGCACCGTTTTCTTGAATCTCGCATTCCGAATCTCATTCAAGGCGAGCGCCAGAATGATCGGCGCCGGAAATCCGATGACAAGCGAGTACAAGCTGATGATCAGCGTATTCTTGATCAGCAGCCAAAAATTCGGCGAGTTGAAGAAATCGGAGAAATTTTGGAGTCCCACCCAGTCGCTCCCCGAAAATCCCTTGACCGGACTAAAATCGCGGAAAGCAATCTGCGCGCCGTACATCGGAATATATTTGAATATAACGATGTACGCCAGCGGCAGAAGCACCAGCAGATACAGCTGCCAATGCCGCTTGACCTTTCTTGATGAGTTTTTCCATGGAAGCCGTCTGCCGCTTCCCGATGTGTCCAAATTTTTTGCTTCCAGCGCTCCTGTTGACTGCATGTTAGATATCTCACTCCTTTTCCATAGTGATCGGTGACGGATTGGTGTTAACGATAAGGGAGCTGTTCCGGCCCGGTCAACGGCCAGTATTCAACGAACGGACGAAATTCTGCAATCGCTTACTTATCGTGGGCAGAGACGGGCGCGCGATTTTCTGCCGGCGCGCATAATTCCGCAGTCTCGCACAGGGAACCCGCGATACATACGTGAGCCAAGGCCGCCAGCTGCGATTGCGTCAGCCCAGCCGGCGCGAGATCCATGCAGGACAAAAAATCCCGATTTCCGTTGAAGCCGGAAGCCGGGATTGAACGGTCTTTCTTTAAAAATAAGCAGGTAAAAATTTGCTTTATATTTGACATATATTTCCAAATCGAAGAAGCTGCTGCGCCGCCAAAGGACGGGGCTGGCCTTACCTTCTCATTGGCCGTTCTTGTACTTGTTATAGGCATTCTGGTAAATCGTCAAATACCGGTCAAGCTTGAGTCCGGCAAACCCGTCACAGTAGGCATCCCATTCCTGATCCAGATCCTTCGTGCCGGTTATAAACTGCACCATGTTGGATTCAATATAATCGTTGATTTGCACCCGCAGGCGAACCGCCTCGAATGCATCTTCCGGCTGCACGTAAATGTTGGCCGGAAAAACTTCATCCGGCTCTTTGCCGAAATAGTTTTTTGCCGTTTCCGCGTACAGGCGGTGCTCGTAGCCTTCCTTGGAGTACAGATCCCCGGGCACCGCCCACGATTCGCGAAGATCCCTGTTGCGGTACAGGATGCCCATCTGGCTCCAGCCGTCATTTTGCGTCAGATGCTCCCAGTATTCAGGGTTTAACCTGAATCTGGCGGGTCTTCCGTGCTCGTCAACCTCTCCCGGCAGACCCTTCCGCCACCACACGTTCTCCGGCCCGAATTCATTGAGAATGGCCGCCTCTTCGGAATACAAATAGTCCGCCAGCCGGATGGCCGCTGCCGCCTGCGTCCCGGTTGCTTTGTCCGTAATCGCAAACTGGCCGTTATCCCCCATATTGAAATACCCGGCCGCCTGGTAACCGTCCGGCCCGATTAACGGAGGAATGGTGTCATACTCCTGGTTTCTTGCATTATCCAGTCCGCTGAATGCCATCCGGATATGACCCAATGTGGCGCTGCCGAGGATGTTATCCCCATGGTGGCTTGCCAGCTGGATTATCCCGTCAAGAGTCTGGGTAAAGGAGGACGGGTCGACCAGCCCTTCGCTGTAGAGCCGGTGAATATAGGCAAGGCCGTCCTTCCACTCCGGCTGCACTGCAGCCATCCCCACTTTGCCGTCTTTCACATAAAAGTAATTGTCATCCGTGTTATAGATAAACGCGCTCATCAGAAATCCGGTTATTTTGGCATGAAAGGAGCCGATTGCTCCGGATAAGGGGACTTCATCCTGCTTGCCGTTGCCGTTTGGATCCTGCGTTTTGAAGGCTTTGAGCATCCGGTAAAACTCTTCCGTTGTTTGGGGAGGCTTCAGATTCACCTTTTGCAGCCAGGTCGAGTTCACCCAGAGCTTCTGGGCATACCAGCAATGAAAGCATTCGTTGATCGAAGCAAGGGAGTAAATATGTCCATCGGGGGCCGTGACCGCTTTGCGGTGCTCAGGATGCTCGGCGAATATCTGCTTGATATTGCTTCCGTAACGGTCGATTAAGTCATCCAGCGGCCTTAAGACGCCTGACATGCCGTATTTGATTTGTTCATCCGGCGTGAAATCGCCGCCCAGCATGACAGCCGGATAGTCCCCGCTGGCGAGAAGCATTTGTCTTCTTTCTTTTTTGGCAGAGGCGCCGGCGGTAACAAATTCAAATTTGATATTCAATTTCTCTTCGAGGTGTTTTGTAAAGGTATTGGTGTTGAGATCCTCGACTTCCACGGGCGGTGCCGCGTATACAGGGAGCAGGATCTGCTTGTCCGCTATGGGGAACTGGTCTGCCGGCCGTATCTCGGTATCGGATTCTTCTTTGCTGTCTATAGCGGGGCTTGACCGGTACGTGGACCCGGCAGCCCAGACAAGAGCACAGCCAATCAGGAGCATAACGGCAATCCCTGTCATTTTCGATTTCAATGAGGCTCCCCCTCCTTGAACTAGACTCTATACCTTGACCGGGCTGCTCAACCGGTTTGTTCATTCGTGTTGCGCTTGCGGTAATCGACGGGCGAGATGCCCTCGACTCTCCGGAACGCCCTCCTGAAGGTGGCCGCATTGGCGTAACCGACGCGTTCGCCAACGTTCTGGATGGAACCGGATTGTTCCAGCAGCCATCGTTTGGCGTGCCGTATTCTGACATCGGCCAGGAAATCGAGAAAATTTTCCCCGAATTCCTCTTTGAACAGCTGGCTCAAATATTTGGCGTTAATGGAGAACCGGTCACTCAAAAAATCTAGCGACAGCTCCGGATTGGTATAATGCTCTTCGATGTATTTCCTTACCTGTCTCATCAGATGATGGTATTGACGCCCTCCGCGAAGCGCCGCCAGCCGTTCCGCGAAATCCTCCAGAATCCGGTACAGGGTCTGCTGAAGCTCATCAAGCGTATCAAAGTCCCCGATTATTTGCCGTGCGGGCAGCAGGGAGGAGTTTGTCCAAATCTCATAATGATCGTTGGAAACGGAAGAGATTTGAAGATCCATATGGGCAATAAAGTAGCGGCCGAGCTCAATGATCTCGTTCTTGGACAAGCGGCATGTCCGGATTCCGTCGAACCAGTGCCGGAAGCTGTCGCGCCAGCCCTCCTCATTGCAACGGAAGGTCTGAACCAGGCTGTGAATCGCTTTAAGATGCTTATTGTTTTCCTTTATTGTGGCATTTTGCGCTTCCTGGTGGAGGATGATCCGGTTATTGCCCAAAACGGCTTTGAATTTCAAGGCTTCCAAAGCTTCCTTGTACGCTTCCGCGGTATCCTCCAGCGACTCGGCCTGTTCACCCATTCCTAGCGTAACGGTAAATTTAAGATTTTTATGGACCCATGAGACAATGCTCTGGCAAATATCCTCCATTCCGGTATTCGGGTCATGGAGGAAGACAATGCCGGTCAGCTGCAACGAGGAGGTCCATTCCAGCCATATGCTGGAGGCATGCTGGCTGAACATTTCATGCGTCACGCTGCTGAGCACAAATTTGAACAGGGACTGATCGCGGGCTTGAAACCGGAAGAAGGATTGCTCCGGGTTGTCAATCTCGATAATCAGCACATTGAGCGGCTCGTGGGAGGGCAGCAGCAGATTGTCCCGATGCGCATTCCCTGCATACTGACCCGTGATCAGCTCCGTAAAAAAGGCTTTCTTCCTATGCAGCGCCGCTTGTTCGAATTCCTTCCTGAAAGCCTTCGACTGCTCGGAGAAATTGTCGATCGCCGATTCAATAAAAGCAAATTCGTTAGCGGCCACCCTTCCCAGTGAATGCTTCTCCTGAAAGAGGTCGTCGTTGATGCGCAGGACAAGCTCTTCGAGCGGCTTATAGTTCTGCCTGGAGACATAGATGATGCACAGGATACCGGCAATAAAAACAATAAAGCTCAGCACCAGCCAAACGCTTGAGAAGCTGGAAACCGTATTGAGCAGCTTGCCGTTGGTTACCCCGCTTTCCGCCTTCCAGCCGGTATATTCCGAAGATATATCGGCGAGAACCTTCCTGGTTCCCGCAGAATCATCCTGTATAAAGAGCGGACCGCCGTTCAGACCGTACAGGTTTACGAAAGCCGTTTGCGAATCGTACATATCCATAATCATTTCCTGGAGGGAAGAGAGGCTGACGTTGATGACGAACAGTCCTTGCGAGCCGAGACTCAGGGGAACCGGATGAACGAGACTTACGACTTCTTTACTTTTCTGAAAACCAAACTCCCGATAGGTCCTGACATCGGTCCATGGGGATGCTGTCCTGCTGCTCTGCATATCCCGTATAAAAGCAGCATCTTCAAATTCATCCAGGTCTCTGATCACATTCCCGTTATAGACCAGCCCGTCGCTGTATCTTACCAGGTAAAAGGAATCGATGAGCGGCACTTCCTGTTTCAATGCCGTCAGTTTTTTGACCACCTCGTAGTTCAGAAAAACATTGCTGTCATCCTTCTCATCAAAAAAATCGGCAATCAGCTTGTTGTTCATTATTTCTCTGATCATCATATAATCGACCGACTTCAGGGACACGTCGACGGATTGCAGCAGCTGCCGGATGAATACCTTGCTTGATTCTCTTGTATTTTTGTTGTTTTGCTCGACCAGCGTTTGAAAAAACAGGAAGAAAACAAAGGAGAAAATAATGAAAAATATCGGCAGGTAGGACCAGATCATTTTGTGCAGCCACGTTTTATTCATCGGAACCACCCTTCACAGGATTTGAAAACCAAATAAATTGTAAGCGCATTCAAATCTAAGGGCCGTGGAGTGGATAAATCAGGATTTACAGTAAGATCATAGTGTTTATCATCCAAAAAGAATATACACAAAACTATCTTGTTTTTGTACAAAGCTAAGCTGTCTGCGGGACTTGCGCCTCTTTTTTTCAATCATGCGAACGGAAGGAAGAAAATAATTCATGTCGAACTTTAGTATAGAAATAGGATATTGTGTTCGATTATGGCAGCAATTATTGAAAGTGCTTACATTTGATTTGAATCTTATCAGCTAAGGAGAATGTTTGATGTCAAGAGGCAATTATTTTCGCAAAAGCCTGATTTTTGCTTTAATCATGACCAGCGTGCCCATGGCTATTATTGGAATCTGCAGTTATTTTATTGGGATCAATCAAGTGGAAAAGGAGGTTTACCAGAAAAACCACTACCAGCTTGACCAGGTGTTCAAGCGGTTTGACGAATTGTTCTCTCAATTTGAGCTGACGGTGGACAAGGGTGCGGCCAATTCGATATTTGATGAAAAGCTCAGAAATACAAATTTCATCGATGAGTTTCGGGTCATGCAGGATATTTACAGTTTGCTGGCGGTCACCCAAAGCTCTGACGATATGATTTTGCGGATTGATCTGTATTTGGAAAACCAGCAGCTGCTGGTTTCCAATGACAGGGGGGCGATCAAGCTCAAAGATGAGCCGAACAAGGCTGTATACGACATGATTTTGAAATCAGAGGATCTGATGTACTGGAGCGATACGGAAACCTATTCTCCAAACGGCGGCGAATTGTTTCCCCTGGTCCTGGTCCATAAGCTTCCCTTTGTCAGTACAAGGCCTTATGGAGCGCTGCTGGTTTATTTGGACAAGAGCCTGCTTGATAAAGAAATAACGCAGATGAATCCGTATGAGAACGGAATTTCTTTCATCATCAAGCCCAATGGTGATTGGATAACATCCGGTAAAGAAACAGAAACAGACCCGGACAAGCAAGATCTGAAGGATTACATAAGAGGCAAAGTGATCAGGGAAGACAGGAACGCCGATTCCTTCACCGTGAAGTGGGAGGGGGCGGAATATTCGGTTGCCAATGCGACTCTTTCCCGTACAGGCTGGCGTTATGTGATTGCTACGCCGCTGTCCCAGTTAATGGAGCCGATCACCCTGACGTCAAAGTTTATGCTTGGTGCGAGTTTGCTGGGCGTTGTGATTGCGGCCTTGCTGTCCTGGTTTGCTTCGCAGCGCATGTACAGGCCCATCAAGCGGCTGGTTCAAATGTTCGGCGGGAGTATCGGCAGCAAGCTGCAGGAGGAGGACAGGTCGGATGAAATCAAGTATATAGAGAACAAATGGCTCAATATTACCCGGGAAAGCCGGTTATTTCAATCTCTGCTGGAAGAGAACCGGTACAGTATGAAGAAAGGCTTTTTGCTGCAGCTGATTCAGGGCCAGCTTTATTTCTTTTCTGAAAATGAGCTGCGAGTGCGGATGGAGGAGCATGGCTGGGATACGGCAAACAAGAGATTTGCTCTCCTGCTCATCCAATTATCCCCGTTTTCCGAATTAAGCAAAAGATTCGTGGAAGGGGACGAGCAGCTCGTCACCTTTGCTGCAGCCAATATTATGGAGGAGCTCTCCGGCGATAAGGAGAATATGGAGGCTGTCAATCTCCATAACTTAACCGTTGCGCAGCTTGTCTGGTTTGCGGAGGATAAGCCCAAGGAACAAATCAAGAGTGAATTATTCAGATTTTCAAATGAAGTGATCACCATAATCACCAAATTATTGGGTGTCCATGTGGCCGTAGGGGTAAGCAGGACGATTCATGAGCTCAAGGAGCTGCCGACAGCGCTCGAGGAGGTCAAGCAGTGCCTGCATTTTCGAAATATCGGGGAGCACGGGCAAATCCTCAGCACAGATGATCTTATTCCCTATGTGAAGGATAATCCGGATTATCCGTTTCAGATCGAAAAGGAATTCATTCACGCGCTTCAAATGAGAGCCGGGGAAGAAACCCTTCAGAAATGGAACGAGTTTATTCTGGTATTAAGGCAAAATGCGGGCAAGGCGTTTCAAATTCAACAATATATGGCTCAGCTGCTGGGCAGTGTGTTACGGGCGATGATGCAGCTTGGCGTAGTGCATTCCAGCGCCAGCCAAGGCATAAATCTCTACGAGCAACTGTTCAGGCTCAAGGAAATCGATGAAATCAACAAGTGGTTCGTAAATAAAGTCATCCATCCCTTTCTCATCGCATTGTCCGAGAAGCAGGGCATCGAAATGAAGCAGACGATCCGCAAGGCCAAGGATATTATCGATCAGGAATATATGAAGGATATTTCCCTGGAGTATCTATCCGATCGCATCGGAATTCTGCCCAAACGGCTAAGCGCCATCTTTGTGCAGGTGACCAATCAGAATTTCATCGACTATGTCACCGGGATCCGTTTGGATAAAACGAAGCAGCTTTTAAGAAATACGGATTTGAAGGTTACCGAGATTGCTGCCAGAGTAGGCTACCAGCCTTCCTATCTAAATAAAATATTTAAAAAATCAGAAGGGATTACGCCAGGGGAATATCGGGAATCTGTTTTGAGGCTGTAATGCATGGGCATTCAGCCTTTTTTTATGCCTGTATGGACTTGAAAACGGGCAAATGGGAAAAAGTGCAATCCCGGTTAATGGAATTGGGAAAAAGTCGGATTGTGAGAAATGGGGCCATCGGGTACATTCAGAGCATGAATTCACTTGAGCAGAGGAAAGGTGGGTGGGGAATGCCAAACGCGTTAACGGAGTTGAACAAGAAAGCCGGACAAGCACCAAACAAAAGCAAATTTCAGCCGGTGATGAAGGACATCCTGAGAGACAAATATTTATACATTTTGGCTCTGCCGGGAATTCTCTATTTTCTTATTTTCAAGTATGTGCCCATGGGCGGGATTTTGATTGCGTTCCAGGATTACTCTCCTTATCAAGGCTTCTTGCACAGCAAATGGGTAGGGTTTGAGAATTTTGAACGTTTCTTCCTGGGCAGCGAATTCTGGAATCTGTTTCGGAATACGATGATGATCAGCCTACTTAATCTCGTTTTCTTCTTCCCGGTCCCGATTATTGTGTCTCTTCTATTAAATGAGGTCCGAAGCAGAAAATTTAAATCGACGATTCAGAGTGTTGTCTATCTGCCCCACTTTTTCTCATGGGTGATTATCGCGGGGATGACCTTCTTACTGTTTTCCCGTACCGGTGGAATCGTCAATAATGTAGTCGCCATGATGGGCTTTGAGAAAATCGACTTCCTGACGAATCCCAATTATTTTTGGATTATGCTTACGCTTCAATCCATATGGAAGGAAGCCGGATGGGGAACCGTTATCTTTCTGGCGGCCATTGCCGGCACGGACCCGGCTCTTTACGAAGCGGCCAAAATGGACGGCGCCAACCGGCTGCGCCAAATGTGGCATGTAACCCTTCCGGCCATCAAAAATGTTGTCATTACCTTATTGATCCTGCGGCTGGGGCAGGTGATGGATGTCGGCTTCGAACAGGTTTATCTGATGACCAGCAGCGCGGTTTCCAGTGTTTCCGATGTGTTTGAAACCTATGTGTTCCGCATGGGGGTCAAGAACGGCCAATTCAGCTTTACAACAGCCGTTGGGCTGTTCAAATCGGTTGTGGCGCTCATTCTGGTCATCACGACCAACTGGCTGGCCAAGAAATTCGGCGAAGACGGCTTATATTGAGGAGGCGGGATTGTGACAAGAACGTTCCGGGGATTCTCATTTGATCTCGTGGTCACGCTAATACTTGTTTTTGCGGGAGTCATTACCATTATCCCCTTTCTATATATCATTGTAGTCTCCTTTGCAACGCCATCGGAGTACATCCAAAAAGCGGGGGTGTTCGTCTTTCCGTCCGAATGGACACTGGTCAATTACAAGTATCTGCTATCCACAGGCACATTCATCAAGGCAGCGGGGAACAGCGCCTTTCTGGCCATTGTCGGAACGCTGCTGAGCCTTGCGGTTACCTCAAGCTTCGCTTATTCCTTATCCCGAAGACGGCTTCGGGGGAGAAAGGTGCTGCTGCTGCTCGTCTTGATCTCGATTTTGTTTAATCCCGGCATTATTCCGCCGTACCTGGTTGTAAAAAGCCTCGGGCTGATCAACAGCATCTGGTCCTTGATCATTCCCGCCTTAACCAGCGGCTGGTATATCTTTCTGATGAAGAGCTTCTATGACAGTATTCCTGCCAGCCTGGAAGAAGCGGCAAGCATCGACGGCTGCAACGATATGGGGATCTGGGTGAAAATCATTCTCCCGCTGTCGCTGCCTTCTCTGGCCGCGTTCGGGCTGTTTTATGCGGTAAGCTATTGGAATGTGTTTTTTCACGCGATTTTGTACATTAATGACTTCGACAAATGGCCGCTGCAGGTGCTGCTGCAAAATATGCTGATCGATTCCTCGACCAGCGGCGGCGATCTTGCCGGACAAATCGCATCCGAACAGGAAATGCCCAAGGAAACCTTGAAGATGGCGGCCGTCGTCGTTGCCACAGTACCCATTATCCTGGTATATCCATTCCTGCAGAAGCATTTCGCCAAAGGCGTGATGGTCGGCTCTGTCAAGGAATGATATATAAACAAAGATTGAAAAGGAGGGCGCAGCGTTGATATTCAAAAGAAAATCGGCCATGAGGACGATACCGTTCATGCTTGCATCTGTATTATTGTTAATTACAGCGGCTTGCGGTTCAAATCCGGGATCAACAGGCAAAAGCACAGGCGACCAGAAAGAGGAGCCCACAGAAATCAGCATTATGACCACCTTCTTCTCGCAGGAGCCTCCGGATGAAGACAATGTAATTGTGAAGGAGATCGAGAAGCGCACCAACACGAAACTTAAAATCACCTGGGTATCGCCGAATAACTACGCTGACAAGCTGAACGTAACCTTGGCCTCAGGCGATCTGCCAGATATGATTCTTGCGGATTATCCGCAGCGGTATCCGCTCGTTAAAAGCATGTCGCAGCAGGGGGCTTTCTGGGATTTGACGGATATGTACAAGAGTTATCCCAATCTCGCCAAATTTCCTGAGCTTACCTGGAAGAATCTCGCATTCGGCGATGGCCGAAACTACGGCATTCCGCGTGTAAGACCCGTATATGGCCAAACCGGGTTGAATATCCGCAAGGATTGGCTGGATAAGCTGGGGCTCAAGGAGCCGGCTACGACCGATGAGCTGTACGAAGTCATGAAAGCATTTGCAACCAAGGATCCTGACGGCAATGGGAAAGACGATACTTACGGTTTTCTGGGTTATACGGACCCGACCGGCGTAGGGAAATTCAATGTCATCGAGACGGCCTTTACGAAAACCGTCGGAGATTGGAAGCTGGAGGACGGGGTACTGACCCCTACGATTTTCCTGCCTGCACAAAAAGAAGCGCTGCAGTATTTGAATAAGCTGTACGCAGAGAAGCTGATCCCGGAGGACTTTAGCATCTTGAAGCAAACACAGACACTCGATATGATGAAGGCAGGCAAAGGAGGTGTGGATGCCGTGCCCATGGATCAGGCCTGGGAATCGACGGCTGAGCTCAGGAAGCAAACTCCTGAAGCTTATGTGATGCCGCTTGTATCCCTGAACGGAACAACGGTTACCGACCCCGGCTCTTTCGGCATGTTCATGATTCCCAAGAAGGTGTCTGAGGCGAAGGTGAAGAAAATCATGGAGTTCATGGACTTCGGCGCTTCGGATGAAGGCTCCGATTTGGCGAATTACGGCTTCAAGGATGTCCATTTTACCGAGCAGGACGGCTTCAAAGTCCCAACGGAGCAGGCCAAGACAGACAACGTCTCCCAGCAGGCGATGGGACAGATTTTCCTGAAATTCGACAAATACCAGAAAGCCTTCAAGGCCGGCATTCCCAAAGAGGATTACGACCGCCACGCCAAAATCATCGATGAACGGACGAAGTATGCGGTTCTCGATCCTTCCATCGGCGTTGATTCCGATGCCTGGATCAAATATTGGCCTGAATACCAGAAGAAAATCATTGATATGAAGGTCAAAATGATCGTCGGCAAGGAAACCTCCGAGAGCTACGACAAATTTGTCGAACAGTTGAAGTCGGACGCCAATTTTAATCAAATCATTCAGGAAATGAACGAATCCTACAAGAAGAAAAACGGCTAGAGGATTAGGATTGACCCATCCTTATTACATTGGAGTGAATCGGCATGAAATTATCCTTCACCACTTTAGGGTGCCCCGACTGGCCCCTGGACAAAATTATTGCCAAGGCCGTTGAATACGGCTTTGATGCGATTGACTTTAGAGGGTTAACGGGCGAAATGAATATTTATAGGCTTCCGGAATTTTCGGAGCAGGTCCATCAAACCTTAAGTCAAATCACCGATGCCGGTCTTCGCGTATCCTGCTTCTCCAGCTCCGTGCATTTATTCCCGGATGAGAGCTTCGAGAAGAATCTGCAGGAGATTACCGAATTCTCGAAGCTTTGCAGCCTTTTCGGCACACGTTATATTCGTGTCTTCGGCGGCAAAATCAGCGGCGCCGACCGGGATACCGCAGTTCAGAAGGTCGTAGAGCATGTGAGCGCTATGGCGGCTGTCGCCAGGGAGCATGGTGTCAAAATTCTGATAGAAACGCATGATGACTGGATCTCCTGCACAGATATGAGGAAGGTCATGGAGCAGGTGGATCAGGAGGCTGTGGGCGTGCTGTGGGATGTGCACCATCCGTACCGGATGATAGGGGAACAGCCCGAGGATAGCTGGAGCGCCTTGGGCAAATGGATCGACTATACGCATGTCAAAGACTCGCGTACGGCAGAAGGCAGCCCGGACGGCTTCCAGTATTGTTTAACCGGAGAAGGGGACATTCCCCTGAAAGAGATCTATAAGCTGTTGGTCCGGGAAGGCTACCAGGGCTATTTCACCTTGGAGTGGGAGAAAAAATGGCATCCGGAATTGGAAAATCCGGAAATCGCTTTTCCGCAATATGTTCGATACATGCGCAAATTAGCTTCGGAGGTGACCGTATGAGCAGAGTCAGAGCGGCCATTATTGGCCAGGGGCGCAGCGGACGGGATATACATGCCCACTCATTAAGCCAATTAAAGGATAAATTCGAAATTGTTGCGGTATCCGATACGCTGGAGGAGCGGCTGGAGAGAGCCAGGCGTGAGCTGAATGTCGACGTGTACAGCGATTATCGCGATCTGTTTAAGAGAACCGATCTTGATTTGATCATCAATGCTTCCCCCAGCAATTACCATTTCTCCATCTCCAAGGAGATTTTGGAGCACGGGTTCAACGTGCTCTGCGAGAAGCCGCTGGCCCGGACGGCAGCCGAGGTGGACATTCTGATCGAGACTGCCGGGCGAACGGGGAAATTGCTTACGGTATATCAGCAGTCGCGGTATGCGCCGGCTTTTAATAAAATCGAGGAAATTATCGCTTCCGGAAGCATCGGCAGAGTGGTTCAGGTCAGCATCGCCTACAATAATTTCGCCAGAAGATGGGATTGGCAGACCTTGCGGGCCAATAACGGCGGCAATCTCCTGAATACCGGGCCGCATCCGGTGGATCAGGCTCTCCAGTTCTTTGGCGGCGAGTCCATGCCGAATATTACTTCTATCATGGACCGCGCGAACACTGCAGGAGATGCCGAAGACTTCGTGAAGCTGATTTTGCATGGCCACGGGCATCCCGTCATTGATGTAGAGATTTCCTCCTGCTGCGCCTATCCGAGCTTTACCTATAACGTGCAGGGAACCAGAGGCGGCATCAAAGGAAGCACCAGCCATCTGGATTGGAAGTATTTCAAGCAGGAGGAGGCCGGAGAGCTGACTCTGATTGAGACGCCGTTGGTCAATGACAAGAACGAGCCAGCCTACTGCCGCGAGCAGCTGAACTGGTATGAAGAAAGCTGGGATATCCCCGAGGAGCAGAAAAAGGATCTGTTCCATACCATGGCTCAAAGCTTCTACAGCATGCTCTATGATACGATCGTTCACGGAAAAGCGCTGGAGGTGACGCCGCAGCAGGTGCGCCGGCAAATTGCCGTTATGGAAGAGTGCCATCGTCAAAATCCGTAAACCGAATACATCCGCCGTAAAACCTTATAAAGTTAATGAGAGAAAGACTATTGAATGGATCAATAGTCTTTCTCTTTGGAATCTGAAGGCAGCCGGATGCGCCCCCTGCTGCTTGATTATTAGTTTGGCAGCCATTCCTGGCAGATATCTGCCCGTGATTGCAGCTCATTAAACATCAGGCCGGCATGATAGCCGTCGCATACCGCGTGGTGAAGCTGCACCGATAAGGGCAGAAGTATTTTTTCATCTTGCTTAAAATATTTTCCCATTGTAAAGATGGGCAGAAAATAGGTCCCTTCGGTATAGACGTTCAGGTTAAAGCCCGTGAAGCTGACCCACGGAATGCTGGAAACAGGGAAGGTGTTTGGCGGCTCGTTCGTTTTAGCGGCAAACTGCTTAACGCATCCATACTTTTCCATATCATCCAAATAGCGGCGGTAGAACTCTTTATAATCTTCGCAGAAGGGGGTCCAGACGGATGAAAAAGTCTTATCATCATCATGGAAAATGGTAAAGCTGGGAGACATGCTGTCCCAGTAACCCAGCCTGTTCCGGGAATCAAGACATGTGCGAAATTCACGGTGACGGTTTACCACTGCAGTTATCATATGAATCAATGCCGGGTACAGCTTAATCCCCTTTTTCTTGATGGCTTCCAACAGCCGGGTAATATCAATGTTGGCCGTCATGCTGTAGGTACATCTGACATTGTTTACATAATGATCAAAATAGGGTTTTCTACTCCAAGTATCAAGGTCGATCGGATTGAAAATCATTTTTATAACCTCCTAAAATTTCTATATTTTTTTCTTTTAGGAGGTTTACTTGACTGCTTTAACCATATCCTTATCACATTCCCGGTATATTTTTTTGCTGCTGCTTTTAGACGCTGTTACCGTTCACTATATGAAAGAGTATATCATCATGATAGCCGGTATAACAAAAGTTACAGCTCACAGCTGCCGGCTGCGATGCGGATTGTAAGGTCAAGGCCCTTGAAGCCCAGCCGTTACACCCGAAGGACTTTTACCATCAACCGTTTTATTGCACCGAGAAACCGGGGTTTCATCCAGGGAGGCGAAACAAAGACTGTATACATTCCCAGCCGATTTCCACCCCATAAATCAGTAATAATGCCGTCGCCAATAACGGCTGTCTCTTTTTTTCGGGTTCCGAGTATATCCAAAGCAGCCATAAATGCTTTTTTCTTCGGTTTACCCGCCTCGAACAAAGCCGGAATCTCATTAACCAGATCGCTGTCCTGCACAGGAGGTTTACTGTTCGAGACGATTATTATTTTGATCCCATATTGAGACTTAAAGTCTTTCAGCCACTTTTTTATCGAATCCGATGCAAATACAGAATTCTTCGGAACTAATGTATTGTTCCAGTTAATGATTATTCCTTTAATTCCTGCCTGATGCAGCGCGTCTCCGTCAATATCATAAAGGGACCGCACAATTTTGGAAGGCTTGAAAACCGGCATAAAAAAACCTCCGTTTTATTTTAATGACAAGCTACTGGATCGTACTCAAGTCTTACTGGGCGTCTTCCCCATTTTGGTTCAGATTCGTATAGACTCTCACGTTCTTGTTATTATCGACAGTCGCCAAGATCACATCGCGGATTTTCAAATCCGCAGGCGCTATCTTTTTTTCAAGCCATGCATGGTCTTTTCCGATCTCTTTAAGCACCGGCATATCGATTTTTCCTTCAAAGATTATCGGCCTGGTGATGGTAAATGGCGGGGTTTCAATTTTCATATCAGCGGGTGTAAGCGGTTGGTATTGGGTTTTCATAAAAACGGATATTGTTCCTCCCGGCTCCCAAACCGCAAGGGATACTTTTTGTATATCATCCACTTTTTCTTTTCGAAGCTCGGAAAATAAATAATCAACCGAGATTCTTGCAATAGACAGGCTGTGAAACTGGATTTGACCATTGGCAATAAGCGTGATCGGCGGCGGATCGAGATACCGCTTTAATAATGGCCACTTCAAGCTCAGCCAGGTCGCTGCAACATATAGAACGATCAGGACGATCGTCGTGATAACGGACCCTTTTAATCCCAGGTTCTCATCCGAAAGCGGATGGGCAATAATATTGCCGAGCACAAGAGCGATAATGAAATCGAGGAACCTTAATTGAGAAATGGAACGCTGCCCCATCACTTTGGTTGCAAGCAGTAAGAAAACAAAGCTGACCAAGCTTCTTAAGACCCATTCTGCGGTTGTCAATGATTCTTGACTTTTGAAAAATTCCATTTCATTCACATCTTTTCTTACCCTGTCTTCAATCTTCAATGTATGCATTAGGGTATATGATTTAGCGCTTTTTAGCTTGCGTACTCATGTAATTTTTATACATTTTTTTCAAAAAGACCAGACCGGATCAATGTTGATCATAAGAATATGAAGGTTGTGTTCCGCACCGTTCAAGCAGCGTAGTGGGTGAACCGAAAGCTTCTACTTATTCCTTCCTGATATTGCTAGGATAGGTTCAGGGAGGGTCTGCTTATGCATAAGGAAACCGAGCCGCTGGGGATTGACAGAGCGAGCAGTGCGGATTGCGGAACGATTGTCTATTCGCCAGGAGGACAATACGGGCCGCGTTACCAGAATGATATTCAGCTTGTGCTCCTGCATACAGGTCATATGAATGTCACGATTGACACAGCAGAGCATTCGGTATCACCCGGCCATGTGATTCTGCTGAAGCCGGGCCATCGCGAGTTTTTTGAGTTCGCCAGAACCCAGGAGACCTGGCACCGCTGGATCGCCGTTCATATACCGGATCTGTCGGAGCGGGAAGAGGAGGAGCTGGATCAGCTTCCGTTTTGCCGGCCGATTTCCGCAGAGCTGAATAAACTGACGGATCTCATGCTGGATTTAAAAGAAGGCGTTACAGCGGAAAGCGGGCAGATGAGGCATATCGGTATCGCCGCCCTGCACCTGTTCGCGCACGAGCATACGCGGGAACGCCGGCTGCATAATGTGCATCCATCCGTCGTATTGGCGAAGAGCATGATTCATGAGCGATATGCCGAGGATTGGACGTTGAACGGACTGGCCGCGCATGTCAATGTGACGCCGGAGCATCTGATCAGGCTGTTCCGCATCCACGAGAATACAACGCCGATTAAATATCTTTGGCATTACCGGGTCAGGCAGGCGATTGAAATGCTGGCTCATACAGGGTTTACGATCGGGGAAATTTCGTTGCGCTGCGGCTTCAAGACGGCCATCCACTTCTCCAGATGCCTGAAGCAGAGGACGGGGATGTCCCCATCCGAAATCAGAAAGGAAGCCTGGCAGGACCAATGAGCGAACAGCCTGCCGGTCACCGGAGTTTAACCAGCCTGACAGGCAAAAAAGGAGATATCAATTGCAGTTCATAAACTGTCAATTGGTGGTATTGTTGCCCTTTTCAGAAGGTGTTACCATCTTGTCTAAGACATCGCGGCAGCGCTTACAATCGTGATATCTCAATTGACAAGGGGGTAATAAAAATGAAAAGAGCAATGAGCTTCCTATTTGTCTTATCTCTTCTAATCTCCTTGATTGGATGCAGTGGAAGCAGTGGTTCCGGTAATGCCGGCAGTGGAAATACGGGGGATACCCAGGGCAGGAAGACGATAACCTTATGGACCTTCGCGGACACCCATAAACAATACTATGACGAAATGAAAGCGAAATACGAGAAGGAGCATCCAGATATCACGATCAAAATCGAGCTGCTCGAAGCAGCCGCTCTCTATGACAAATACACCGTCATCGCACAGTCCGGCGGCAAGGGGTCCCCGGATTTGATCGACGTCGAGCAGGGCTCGTTCCCCCGCTATATCAAGGGCGATATTCCATTCGAGCCGCTTAACAGCTATCTCGATTCTGCCGGGCTCTCGGATGCGATTCCAAAAGGACGGCTCGATCTCTATACGGTGGACAGCAAGGTTTACGGCATCGAAATTGCGGCCTGCGTGTCGGCGCTCTATTATCGCAAAGACCTCTATGACGCAGCAGGCATCGATGTTGCCAAGCTCCAGACATGGGACGCATTCATGGAAGCCTCCAAGCCTCTGACTGGAGACAACAAATTTATTCTAAGCGGCTCCGAGAAAGACCAGGGCCTGTTCGAGCAGCTGCTGCGGCAGGAGGGCGGCGATGTCGTGACCAAGGATGCGAAGATCGGAATCAATACGCCGGAGGGTATCGAAGTCCTGAAGCGGATCAAGGATTGGAAGGATAAAGGCCTTCTCAGCAAAACGAGTCCGGAAGGACCGCAGCTCTGGCAGGGCTACACCAATGGGCAGTTCATCGCTGCCTCCGGTCCCGACTGGTGGGCGGGACAGCTTGTCCAGAATTCGCCGGATCTGGGCGGGAAATGGGCAGCGGTTCCGATGCCGCTGGGCGGACCGGAATCAGTTCCAACGACGGTATCCGGAGGCACCGGACTCGCCCTGACGAAGTTCAGCCCAAACAAGAACGAAGCCTGGGACTTCCTGCGCTACACGCATCTGGATACCGATAATATCGTCCACAGCTTCCAGATCATCAATTTGTTTCCGGCATTGACCAGCGCAGCCCAATCGCCGGAGCTGCACAAGGAAAGCGCGATTACGAAGTATTTCGGCGGGCAGGATATGGCAGCCTTGTATGCGGATCTCAGCAAGCAGGCGCCAAGCCAGAACCAGGCGTGGTGGCGGTCGCTGATCGGCAAGGCATGGGATAAATTCGAGCCCGATTACCAGAAAGGGAAGATGACGCCAGAGGAGTTTCTGTCCAAGGTCGAGGAGGAGCTGCAAAGCCTGGTGGATGCGGAAGAGGCCAGAGAAAAGTAGAGGTTGGCAAGCCGTATGCTTTGTTCATCTTTGGTTCGTTTTATTTAGTAATCGTTAGGAGGATGACCGATGATTTCGAATGCCATAAGCCGCTGGAGGCTGGCTCCGCTGCTCTTTATAAGCCCTTTTTTCATTGCTTATGCCATTTTCGGCCTGTATCCGATTTTGTACGGGTTATGGCTGAGCTTTCAGAAAGGAACAGACGGTTATGAATTCGCCGGCTTCTCCAACTACATGTTCGTACTGAAGGACGGCTTCTTCTGGAAGTCGATGTGGAATGGCACGAAGCTTGCGCTGGGCAGCTTGTTCATTATTCTGCCGGTTGCCCTCGGAGTAGCCCTGATGCTGGGCAGGCCTTACATTGCCAAGCGGAAAGGGTTCTTCGCAACCTTCTTCTTCACGCCGAATATCACGTCAGCGGTGGCCGTCGGAATCATCTTTAAATTGCTGCTGGAGCGCGACAGCGGAGTGCTTAACAAGCTGCTCGCCGTATTCGGAGCAGATCCGGTCGGCTGGCTGAAGGATCCGGCCTGGACGATACCGGCGCTCATCATTTTATGTACATGGAAATTTCTTGGCGTCAATATTTTGTTCTTCCTTGCCGGGCTGCAGAACGTGCCATACGAGTTAATCGAAGCGGCCAAGATCGACGGGGCAAGGCCGTCTCAGCGCCTGTGGCATGTGACGCTTCCGCTGCTTCGGCCCATCATGACCTTTATTGTTTTCCAGTGCCTGCTTGGTTCTTATGGGATGTTCAGCGAAGCGTTCATCTTAGCGGGAAGCGGCTTCGGACCGGAGAATTCGCTTGTTTTCCCGACCACATACTTGTACGATCAGGCTTTCCGCCGTCTGGATTTCACCTACTCGGCTGCGCTCGGCTATGTGTTTACACTGCTGATGATTGTGATCGGCTTCCTGCAGCTGAAAATGTTCAATGTCAATAAGCAGGGGGACTAAGAAGATGATGATGCGAAAATCGATTATCGAAGCCGCCCACCGGTTCCCGGCCGTTAAAGCTTCCGCGAATCCCTGGAACGGTCTCGGCCGTATTCTGACCTATGCTGCGCTGATTGTGTTGAGCCTGCTGTTCCTCACGCCCTTCCTGTTCATGATCGGGACGTCATTTAAACCCTATGCGGACATTGTAGGGGATCCGCTCAACCCCATTCCCGTTCACCTGACCTTTAGCAATTTCAGTCATTTATTCGAGAAGCTGCCGTTTTTTACCCAGCTCGCCAACAGCCTGATTATCGCGGTTTCCCTGACGCTGCTGGCCATTGTATTCAACTCGCTTGTCGCTTACGGATTTGCCCGCTATGATTTCAAATACAAGCACGGACTGTTCATCGCGATGCTGACAACCATGATGATTCCGGGCCAAATCTCGCTCGTCCCTTCTTTTATCATGTTCCGGGCGTTCCGCTGGCTGGATACCTTCTGGCCTCTCATTCTTCCGGGAGCAGTAGGCGCATTCGGGATTTTCCTGATCCGTCAGGTGATGGTAACCATCCCCAAGGAAATCTTCGACAGCGCCAGGATTGACGGCTGCTCGGAGCTTGGCACCTTCATCCGTATCGCCTTTCCGCTCAGCGCCAGCGCCATCGGGATCGTTGCTCTTCTTACCTTCATGAATGCCTGGAATGATTATTTAGGCCCTTTGATTTATTTGACCTCAGGCTCGAAGATGACGCTGGCCGTCGGGCTTACGACGATGAATAACCCCTATGAGATCGATTATGCGTCTCCGATTACAGGTGCGCTGCTCATGTCGCTCCCCGTGCTCGTGCTGCTGAGCATTGTCGGCCACAAGTACTTTGTCGATGGTCTGACGGCAGGCTCCATAAAAGGATGAATGCCGCCCGCTCAAAGGTGAATAGTCATGATAAATGCCGTAAAGAAATAAGCCGTTATTCCACTTCTACAGGTGGTCTGACGGTTTTTTTCATGTGAAAGCTCAATAGTATATGGGAGATTCAGGAAAGGTTGTACGTTGATATGAAAAGTTCGAATAAATAGTTCATTGCTAAAGTATGTTTATAAGACCTCCGGTAAGGACGTACATAAGGCAGATTCCAGGAGGCGGCTATCAGCATTCAAGAACAGGGAGGAACAAGGCATGCCAATCAGTCAAAGGAAATTGTATCTCGTTGTAACCGTTTTTTTGTGCGTATTTTTGTTGTTTGGTTGTTCCAGCAAGCCGGGCGACAGTGATGGAGCCAAGAAAACCATAACGGTTACCTACAGGGATGACGGAACGGGTGAGAAAGGCACGCTTTATAAATGGATTACAGATGTGGCAGCCCGTTATCCCGATAAGAATGTGGAAATCAAGCCGGCGCCTATACAAGCGTCCGAGGGCGATTATTTTGCCAAGGTCGCATTGGCGCTGAAATCCAAGGATACCGCACCGGATATTGTAACGGAAGACACCTTTATTTTGAATTCGGATGCAAGCGCAGGGTATCTTGAACCGTTGGATGACAAGCTGAAGGATTGGGAGGATTGGACCAACGGCTCTTTTATCGAGGCAATGAAAAAAGGGGTCACGGCAAGTGACGGCAAAGTATATGGGGTACCTTACAATACGGATTCCAGAGGACTGTGGTACAACAAGGAGATTTTCAAGCAAGCGGGACTTCCGGAGGATTGGCGGCCGAACTCATGGGACGATGTCCTGAACGCGGCGAGAACGATCAAGCAGCAAGCGGGAGAGGATATTGTCCCGATTTGGATGAACCTTGGCAAAGCCACGGGAGAAGCGACTTCCATGCAGACCTATGAGATGCTGCTCTACGGGACAGGGGAGAGACTTTATGACGATGCGAGCGGAAAATGGATCGCCAGGAGCCAGGGAATTCTGGATGCATTGAAGTTTATTGAGACCGTGAACAAGGAGAAGCTCGGACCGCCGCTCTCCAAAGTGTTGAACGGTCAAGCGGGCAATACATCCTCACGCGAATATTTGCCGCAAGGCAAGCTTGCCATCTCACTTGACGGTTCCTGGATCACGGGCAATTATTTTGATACCGGAGCTTCCCCTTGGCCGGAATATAAGGATGTGCTCGGCTTCGCGCCGATGCCGACCAGCAAAGGCCAGGAGCCGGGATCGATAACGCTGGCAGGCGGCTGGGCGCTGTCGATTCCAAGCAATTCACAGAACAAGGATGAAGCATGGAAATTTATCAAATTTGCGCTTAACAAAGAGAACACGCAGAAGCTTGTTATCGCATCAGGCAATATTACGGTCCGGGCCGATGTTGCGAAGGATCCCGAATATACCAAGATGCCGTTTAATGAGCTTGCGACGGAATATTTGCAAAACGCTGAATTCAGACCGGCGCAGGACAAATATCCTGAAGTGTCCACACAAATTCAAACCATGGTTGAATCCGTAACGACGGGTACATCTCCTGAAGATGCGCTCAATAAATATACGCAGGATGTAACCCGAATTGTCGGCGAGGATCATGTGATGGAGAAATAAACAAGGAATAACGTCAAAAAAGCTTGCTCAAGCAGCTCCTGGCCGGGCTGACGGGCGGAGCGCTTGGGCATGCGTTTTTTTCTGATATTCGGCGTGCGGGAGGAGAACGGCGCATGAGCAGCCTGACGGTTGATGTTCCCTACAAGAAAAGAAAAACCTATACCTGGTTGTATTTCCTGCTTCCTTCGATCGCGATAATGCTGGTGTTTTTTATCTATCCCATTGTCCTGACCTTTTTTTATTCCTTCACCAATCTGGCTTTGACCGGTGAATCGGCCAAGGAACTGAAATTCATCGGACTGGACAATTATATTCATATGTTTGAAGACCCGACGGTCAAGATCAGCATATGGAATACGTTGATCTTCCTGTTCGGCTCGGCCGTCATCGGCCAGCAGGTGCTTGGTTTTCTCATTGCGATGCTGATGAAGCATAAAAAAAAGAGTTTTCGGCGTGTCATTGGAACGATTGTGCTGGCAGGCTGGGTAACCCCGGAAATCGTATGCGCTTTATGTCTTTACAGCTTCTTCGGGGATGAGGGCACACTCAACGCTATCCTCGGCTTCCTGGGAATTACAGAAGTCGCCTGGCTGTATACCGTCCCCATGCTCACGATCATCCTTGCGAATATATGGCATGGCACCGCCTTCTCCATGCTGGTGTTTCAAGCGGCGCTGGACGATGTGCCGAGTGAGATCGAGGAAGCGGCTGTTGTGGACGGGGCTTCCAAATGGCAGATTTTAACCCGGATTACGATTCCGTACATTAAAGACACCATTACCACGAATGCGATGCTTGTTACGCTTCAGACGCTGGGGGTTTTTGGACTGATTTATGCGATGACGGGCGGAGGACCGGGGAATTCCACCACGACCCTACCGATCTTCATGTATAATCAAGCCTTTGTCAATTATCAACTGGGATATGGAACGGCAATATCCATGCTGCTGTTGGTCATTGGCGTTGTGCTCAGCTTGTTCTATATTCGCTCGATGAAGGAGTAAATGACAAGGGGACTTCCTATGAACGCAAAACAACGTAAGCGCATCTACCGGATTATGCCGTATGCAATTCTTACCTTGATTGGAATCTGCTTCATCCTGCCTCTTCTGTGGGTTCTGGTAGCGTCGGTCGATTCCAATGCGATGCAATCGCTGAAGCTGCCCAATCGTATTACCGGGGCCAATTATGCCGATGTCTTCACCAGCCCTGAAAATCAGCGCGCCTACATCATCGGGCTGATCATGTCAGGCGGTCAAGCCGTTCTCGTCGTGCTGCTGGCATTGCTTGCCGCCTATCCGTTGTCGCGGTATCAAATCAAATATAAGAAGCCCTTCATGCTGACCATTTTATTTATGACTTCTTTGCCGATTACAGCCGTGATGGTTCCGGTCTATCAATTGTTCCTGAGCATCAAATTATACGATAATATTTTTGGGGTTATCTTGTTTTATGTGGCATCCTCCATGCCTTATGGAATCTGGATGCTCAAAAACTTCATGGATTCGGTGCCAGGCGATCTGGAAGAAGCGGCATGGGTCGACGGGGCGTCCATCTTTGCCGGTATCCGGAAAGTAGTCGCACCCTTGATGGTTCCGGGCATCTGCACCGTAGCGATATTTACATTCTCGGGGAGCTGGGGCAATTTCTTTGTCCCTTATATTCTCCTGCAGACGCCTGAGAATTTCCCGGCGTCCTTGAAGCTGTATCAATTTTTCGGACAATACGGAATGGTCGATTACGGAAGATTGGCAGCATTCTCCATGCTCTACGCTACTCCGTCCGTTATCTTGTATATCCTCTCGCAGCGGTTTATGTCCAAAGGCTTCGGACTTCAGGGCGGGACAAAGGGGTAAGGCAACCCTATAAGGCAATGATAACGGGCGATCTTTCTGCAGGAAGTCCAGAGCGTGAAGCATTCGACCGTATCCCTTAATATGCTTGCAAAAGCCGCGATCTGAGTTTCTCTTCTATAAGAAGAGCGGTTCTGATCGCGGCTTCTTTTTGTCTTCATCCAAAGAAGGAACATCCTTATGCCGGCATGTTCAACAATAATTTGGCATCCGAGAGAATATCTGCTCTCTATGCGGAGCATATTACCGTTATCACGACCTGGAAAGAAGAGACATGGGATTTAGTTACAGATGCCTAAGGAGGTTCTTTCATGCTTGACGTATATATGATTTTGCTGCTGGCCTGCATGTTTCTCATATTCACAGGCTTTATGAACTGGTGTGACCGGGTAGTCGAGGATACGGGAGGAGATCCATCATGATCGTCGTGTGGATTTTTACGGCTTTTATTTTTCTCTATCTGATCTATGCTCTGATTCATCCGGAGAAATTTTAAAAGGAGGAAGTTCGATGGGAATTGTTCAACTGGTTATCGTTCTGCTGGTGCTTGTCCTGTTGGTCAAGCCGGTTGGAACCTATCTTTATCATGTATTCTCTAACGAGCCGAACAAGACGGACCGTATATTCGGACCATCCGAGCGTTTTATCTACGCTCTAATCGGACTGAGGCGGCGCCCGGGCATGAGCTGGAAGCGGTATGCGGCAAGCATGCTGCTGACCAATATCGTGCTGGTGGCCGTGAGTTACATCCTGCTGCGTCTCCAGCAGAGCCTTCCCCTCAATCCGAATGCTATTGGCAATATGGAACAGACGCTTACGTTCAACACGGTCATCAGCTTCATCACCAATACGAATCTGCAGCATTATTCGGGTGAGACGGGGCTGTCCTATTTCTCGCAGATGGCTGTCATCACGATGATGATGTTCACGTCAGCAGCGACCGGTTTCTCGGTGGCGGTTGCCTTTGTCCGCGGGATAACACAGAAGGGCCGAACGATGGGCAACTTCTTCGAGGATTTCGTTAAAGCCCATACCCGGATTTTCCTGCCGGCTGCTGTTATTATCACGCTGCTGCTCGTCGCCCTTCAGGTGCCGCAGACGCTGCATTCGACCATGAGCGTAACCTCGCTCGAAGGGACTGCCCAGAGCATCGCGATTGGACCTGTGGCATCGCTTGTGTCCATTAAGCATCTGGGTACGAACGGCGGCGGTTTCTTCGGGGTCAACTCCTCTCACCCGTTCGAGAATCCCAATGGCTTGACCAATGTGATCGAAATCCTGAGCATGTGGCTGCTGCCCGCCGCTCTGCCATACACATACGGGCTCTTCGCCCGCAACAAGAAGCAGGGCTGGGTCATCTTCTGCGCCATGATGTTCTTGTTCCTTGTGTTCCTGATCACCGTCTATAGTGCCGAGCTCTGCGGCAATCCGGCATTGAACAGGCTGGACATCGATGCCTCGCAGGGCAGTATGGAAGGCAAGGAGGTCCGGTTCGGCATCGCGCAGTCTACGCTGTTCACAGCCGTCACAACAGCGGCAACGACAGGAAGCGTCAATAATATGCATGACACGCTAACCCCGCTCGGCGGCATGGTGCCGATGGCGGAAATGATGTTGAACTGCATATTCGGCGGCAAGGGCGTCGGTCTTGTCAACATGCTGATGTATGCGCTGCTCGGGGTTTTCCTCTCAGGCCTCATGGTCGGGCGGACCCCGGAATTTCTGGGGCGCAAGATCGAGCCGCGTGAGATGAAGCTGATTGCCATTGCGATTCTCATGCATCCCTTCATCATACTGGCCACGACTGCGATCGCCTTTGTAACCGACCTTGGAAAAGGGGCCATCACCAATCCCGGATTTCACGGGATTTCGCAGGTGCTGTATGAGTATACCTCTTCTGCTGCCAACAACGGCTCCGGGTTTGAGGGCCTGGCGGACAATACCCCGTTCTGGAATATTACGACCGGTCTTGTGATGATTCTGGGCCGCTATATCTCCATGATTGCCATGCTTGCGGTTGCCGGCTCGCTATGCCGCAAGCAGTGGATTCCCGAGACGGTCGGTACGTTCCGCACGGATAACAAGCTGTTTACGGGTATTCTGATCGGAACGGTTTTGATCATAGGAGCGCTGACGTTCCTGCCTGCGATCGTGCTTGGGCCGATTGCAGAGCAGCTGACGCTCGCTAACGGAAGGTGAATTCAATATGAGTGCAGCCAGGAATCGCAAAACGATGCTGACCCCTGCCATTACGCAGAATGCGGTTAAAGAGAGTTTCATTAAATTGAATCCCGCTGTGATGATCAAAAACCCTGTCATGTTTGTCGTTGAAATAGGGACCGTTGTCGTGCTGCTGATGACCATTATCCCGGGTTACTTTGGAACGGGAAATCAAACCGGCTTTAACCTGACGGTCTTTCTGATCCTGTTGTTCACCCTGCTGTTCGCCAACTTTGCGGAAGCGCTGGCTGAAGGCAGGGGCAAGGCTCAGGCGGATTCGCTGAAGAAATCCAAGCAGGAGATTATGGCGAACAAGCTTGTTGGCGGCAGCACGAAGACGGTAAACGCAACCGAGCTGCGAAAAGGCGACCTCGTTGTCGTCTCTCAGGGCGAGATGATTCCGGGAGACGGCGAGGTGACCGAAGGCCTCGCTTCCGTGGACGAGTCGGCGATTACCGGCGAGTCCGCTCCTGTGATCAAGGAGGCCGGCGGCGATTTCAATTCCGTGACCGGAGGAACGCGCGTTGTCAGCGACCGGATTACGGTGCGGATTACAAATGATCCCGGAGAGTCGTTCATCGACCGGATGATCTCGCTTGTCGAAGGCGCAAAGCGCCAGAAGACGCCTAATGAGCTGGCGCTTAATACGCTGCTGACGAGCTTGACGCTGATTTTCCTGATCGTGGTCGTTACGCTTTCGCCGATTGCGGACTTCGTCAATATCAAGCTGGAAGTGCCTGTGCTGATCGCGCTTCTGGTCTGTCTCATCCCGACGACAATCGGCGGTCTGCTGTCCGCCATCGGCATTGCGGGGATGGACCGTGTGACGCAGTTCAACGTGCTGGCCATGTCGGGCAAGGCGGTCGAGGCCGCAGGCGATATTAACACCATGATACTGGACAAGACCGGGACCATCACCTTCGGCAACCGGATGGCCAGCGAATTCGTTCCTGTGGGCGGCGCCAGTATGGAGACCACCGGGCAATGGGCAGCGGTAAGCTCTGTCAAAGACGATACGCCGGAGGGGCGTTCGGTGCTTGAGCTGATGAGGAAGCAGGGGCTGGAGTATGACAGCCAGTTAACCGAGGGTGCGGAGTTTATCGAGTTCAAGGCGGAGACCAGAATGAGCGGGCTGGATATGAAGGATGGACGCAAGGCGCGAAAGGGCGCCGTGGATGCCGTGAAGAAGTGGGTGGCGGCGCAGGGCGGCACGATTCCGGAAGACCTTGATGAGAACAGCAACCGGATCGCAAAAGAAGGCGGTACGCCGCTCGCTGTTGCGATAGATGACAAAATCGTCGGTGTCATCTACCTGAAGGATACCGTGAAGCCCGGTATGCGCGAACGGTTCGCCCAGCTTCGCGAGATGGGCATCAAGACGATCATGTGCACCGGCGACAATCCGCTGACGGCGGCGACCATCGCCCGTGAGGCCGGTGTGGATGATTTTATCGCGGAGAGTACGCCGGAGGACAAAATCGCCGTAATCCGCCGCGAACAGGGGGATGGCAAGCTGGTCGCGATGACCGGCGACGGAACCAATGATGCGCCGGCGCTGGCCCAGGCCGATGTGGGGCTGGCGATGAACAGCGGTACAGCCGCCGCCAAAGAAGCCGCCAATATGGTCGATCTTGATTCCGACCCGTCCAAGATTATCGAGGTCGTCTCCATCGGCAAGCAGCTGCTGATGACCCGTGGAGCCTTGACCACCTTCAGCATCGCCAACGATATCGCGAAATACTTTGCGATTATTCCCGCGATGTTCATTCTGGCGATTCCGCAGATGAAGTCGCTGAATGTGATGCATCTGGGTTCGCCGAAGTCGGCGATCCTGTCGGCATTGATCTTCAATGCCGTGATCATTCCGCTGCTGATCCCGCTTGCCATGAGAGGCGTGGCCTACAAGCCGATGATGGCATCGAGGCTGCTGTCCCGCAATATCCTGATTTATGGTCTGGGCGGAGTCGTCGTTCCATTCATCGGGATCAAATTGATCGATCTGCTCGTCCATATCTGGATATGAATCTAATTTTAGCAGTTCAGGAAAGGCAGGAATAACCATGAACAAACCGGACTCTCCTTCTTCGGAGACGCCTACCGCGAGTCTATTCTGGATCGCTCTGCGGGCCGGCATTGTCTTCATCATCCTCTGCGGGATTATTTATCCGCTGGTCTGTACGGGAATAGCCCAGGTCATTATGCCGGGTCATGCCAATGGCAGCCTGGTGAAGGATGCACAGGGCAATCAAATCGGCTCTGAGCTTATCGGCCAGAAGTTTGATAATCCGGCATTCTTTCAAGGGAGAGTGTCAAGCATCGATTACAAGGCGGAAGCATCGGGCTCGAACAATTACGCCCCTTCCAATCCCGATATGCTGAAACGGACTCAGGAGTCCATTGACGCCTGGAAGCAGGCCAATCCGGATGTGCCCGCTTCTCAACTGCCGGTTGCTCTGATCACCAATTCCGGTTCAGGGCTTGACCCGCATATTACGCCGCAGTCGGCAGCGGTGCAAATTCCGCGCATAAGCAAGCTGACGGGTCTGGATGCGAATCAGCTTCAGCAGCTGGTGGACGAGCATACGGAGGGGCGCGATCTCGGACTATTCGGCGAACCCCGCGTCAATGTGCTCCGGCTCAATATGGCGCTGCAAGCGCTCGTGACGCCGTAATTCCCATGCCCTGCCATCCCTTCCCGGGATCGGCGGGGTATTTTGCACGAACCAGAAGGGAGTGAGGAGTAGGGTGGCTCACTTGGAAGGCTTTCGCCGGAAGACGCCGGAGGAATTGTTGCTGTCCATATCCAAAATTCACCGGGGCTGGCTGAAGATCTATATCGGGGCCTTCAGCGGCTCAGGCAAAACCTATCATATGCTGCGTGAAGGCCAGGCGCTCAAGCAGCAGGGGATTGAAGTGGTCGTCTGCGCCGTGTCCACCATGCAGCGCCCGGAAACCAGCGAGCAGCTGGCTGACCTGGAGCGGATCCCGAGCATTCATTGGATGAAGGACGGCACGGCCAGGAAGGACTTGAATATGGAGATGATTCTAAAGCGCAATCCGGAGGTGGTGCTCGTTGACGGACTTGCGCACCGCAACCGTCCGGGAGCAGAGCATCCCTCCAGGCTGGACGATATCCGCTATCTGCTGGGGCATGGCATCAGCGTCATTACAACCGTTAATGTCTATGAGCTGGATGGCATCTCGCAGCTGGCTCACAAGCTTACCGGCATAGAGGTCGAGTATTCCGTAAAGGCCGAAACGCTGGAGCTGGCGGACGAGGTGCGTCTGATCGATGTCTCGCCGGAGACGTTATTGAAGCGGCTTGATGAAGGTCATCTGCGCAGCATGAAGGATTCTGTCCTGCTGAAACGGGGAAATCTGGGCATGCTCAGGGAGCTGGCTCTCCGCCTTGTAGCGGAGGGGGTGAATGATACGCTGGTCAAGCACCGCGAGGAGCAGGGGTTGACCGGACCGACAGGCGCTTTAGAACGGATTCTGGTATCGGCACAGTATCATTGGAACGGCTCTATCTATATCAGACGCGGCCAGCAGATCGCCAGGCGTCTTGGCGGCGATATGAGGGTTGTCGTATTTGTTCCTCCGGACAAGCATCTGACCCGCGAGGAGGCGGCGTTCCGGCGTTCGATCCGGAAGCTTGCCGAGAAGGTGGAGGCGGCGTTCGAGGAGCTTCCTCTGCCGGCCAGAAGGAAGCTTCCGGGGACCTTGGTTGACTATGCGGTCAGGCATAATGTGACCAGGATTGTGCTGGGCCACTCCAAGCAAAGCCGCTGGCAGGAGTTCTGGCGGGGCTCGATTGTGGGGGGCGTGCTGAGAAAAACAAAAGATATTGATATTTTCTTCATGGCCGACCGCGCCGACCATGAGGGAGGGCGTGTGCTGCCGACGCATCGCCAGACTTCCAAGCCGTTCTCGGAGCCATACCGCAGATTGAGCAAGCAGGAGGTGGAGCGCAAAATCGAGCGGATCAAGCGCGGCAAATTCAAGGTTTATATCGGAGCCGCTCCCGGTGTGGGCAAAACCTATATCATGCTTCGCGAAGGGAACGATCTGCTGAAGAAGGGGATCGATGTCATTATCGGCCTGCTGGAAACGCATGGGCGCAAGGAGACAATGGCGCAGGCGGGCGGGCTCTCTTCCGTTCCCCGCAAGGCGATGGACTACCGGGGAGCCTCGCTCGAGGAAATGGATGTAGCCGCGATCATAGCGCGCAATCCCGAGGTCGTGCTTATTGACGAGCTGGCCCACACCAACGTGCCCGGCAGCAAAAACAAGAAACGCTATGAGGATGTCATGGAGGTGCTGGACGCGGGCATTTCCGTGATCACAACAGTCAATGTGCAGCATTTGGAAAGCCTTAACGATGCCGTCGAGCATATTACAGGCGTACGGGTCAGAGAGACGGTGCCCGACAGCATCCTGCGGCTCGCCGATGAAGTGGAGCTGATCGATGTTGCGCCCAAAGCGCTGCAGCAGCGTCTGAGGGAAGGGAAAATCTATGCCTTGACGAAGGTCGAGCAGGCGCTGAACCATTTTTTTAAAACCGGCAATCTGATTGCCCTGCGGGAGCTCGCGCTGCGGGAAATTGCCGACGATGTGGACGAGCGGCTTGAGGCCTCGCAGCAGGAAGGAGCATCGCTTCGCGGACCTTGGCGGCGCAGGGAGTGCATCAACGTCAGCGTAAGCGACAGCGACTGCGCGGAGCGGCTGATCCGGCGCGGGTTTCGCATCGCCCACAGGCTGAAGGCGGAATGGCATGTCGTCCATGTCCATGTGGGAGAGACGATGTCCGAGGAAGTCAAGCGGCGTATTCAGGCTTTGCAGGAGCTCACTGTGCGTCTGGGCGGAGAATTTATGCTGGAGCATGCACCCAAGCGCAGCAAGGTGGCAGGCATTATACTGGAGCGCGCCAACGGCTGCAAAAGCACACAGCTGATAATGGGCCAGCCGCTTACCGGGTTCTGGGTCCGTCTGCGCCGTTCCTCCGTGGTTTCTCCTCTTCTGCGGCGGAGCAGGCATATGGATGTGCTGATCGTGGGCAATTCCATGCCCCGCGGGTGACGGGTCTGCAGGCTCGCCGCTTCCGGGACGGCTCCGCATGGGAGCCAGGCAGTCCGGTCCGAAAGTCAGATACAATAAGCTCTGGCAAAAAATACAGCAGCTGCCTCATATGCGGCAATGGGTTACATACCTCTTCCCCGCAGCAGACGCCGCTGAGGCTCTGCGGGATATGCTGGTTGTCGGCTGGACGCAAGTCGCAACCGTCAATATGCTGGTTATGCTTGGCTATTCTGCATCGACTTACTTCATTATTCTCAAGTTTGTGCTTATGAGGGTTAATCATTAAGGTCCCCGGGACGGGGTTTTTGCTGCCAGGGTGCCTATTTGGAATCTATCGACTACCGGAAGATACAAATAACCCACCTTCATCCAGGAAGGTGGGTTATTGAGCTGGCTTCTATCGCTAATGGAATGCGATATCGGGCGTTTGTGATGAAAATGGGCGGATCATCTGTCAGCCTAATTTCTCAGGCCGCAAAATACTGCTCCCGGTCGAGGTCCGGAATAAGCGCTGGCTGCACGGACCGCCACCCGAGCTGCTCCTGCGTCAGGGCGCCCGACGCCGGATGGTCCGCCGAAAGAACTAAATATATCAAAATATAACATAGCCTGATAAATAAGAGTGCATGCGTAAAAACACTATAGTCATTTGATATATAATAGACAATATATATTTAATTTGTTTACAATGAATATATTAAGTGTTATGGTTAGGATGTCGAAAGGCTTCCGCCTGCGAGACGAATCAACGGAAGGAAGGGATAACATGAACATCAGCACCGGGATATCGTTATCGGGAATCGATGGTAAGGTTGTAGCCATTACGGGCGCAAGCAGCGGAATTGGAGAAGCAACCGCGCTTCTGCTCGCTGAGCGCGGAGCGAAGGTCGTACTTGGCGCGCGCCGCTCGGATCGGCTTGAGGCTCTTGCGGCGCGAATCGTAAATGCGGGCGGGGAAGCCGTATATGCAAGCATAGATGTGAGACGGCGAGATGATCTGTCCACTCTCGTCCAATTGGCATGTGAGCGGTATGGCAAGCTTGATGTTCTCGTCAACAATGCCGGCGTTATGCCGATATCTCCCCTTGATGACCTGCGCGTGGAGGATTGGGAGGCAATGATCGATATCAACATAAAAGGCGTTTTATATGGGATAGCGGCAGCGCTGCCCGTCTTCCGCAAGCAGGGTTTCGGGCATTTCGTCAACACCGCGTCCACTGCAGCATTTCGTATCGTACCGAACCAGTCGGTCTATGCCGGCACAAAATTCGCCGTGCGCGCCATCTCCGAAGGGCTGCGCCAGGAGGCGGGAGATAAGCTGCGCGTGACGATCATTTCACCTGGCTTTACAAGGACGGATGGTGTGGGAGCTGCTGTTACCAATCCGGAGGTCAAAGCCCAGCTGGAGGAGTCCCGGGACAAGTTCGCGATGCCGCCGGAAGCGATCGCCCGCTCAATTGCGTTCGCGATCGAGCAGCCTGCAGATATTGATGTGAGCGAGGTCATTGTCCGTCCCACCGCGCAAGGCTAACTTTCGCCTCTGAGAAGGCGACAGCCGGTTTTTCCTTGAGTTGAGCGGGGCGGGGCGAGGATGGAGCCGCCGCGGCAGAGGATTGGCGAAATTGCTGCAGCGTTTGGCCTGCTGGTCAGAAGGTTCAGGGCTTGAGAGGCGGAGCTGTGATCTTCCCAGGCAGATATTTAAGTCGAAATGTATTCATAATTATCTTTCATGAAGAGGCAAAAAGACGCTCCTGCCGCCACTGATAAAGTGGAGCCGGGAGCGTCTTTGCATATTGTTTGGGAATGAGAGGATCTCTTTGTTTCCGGAGCCGCCGTTCGGGCCAGGCGGGCGGGTATTCACTGCAGCAGGGCTTATCCGTCCAGCATGGCCAAGAATAAGGCTGGCAAGCACGCAAGGAGGCTTTTCCTTAATCTATATCGTCAGGATGACGCTTCAATAATCATTACGCCGCGGCCAGCGACAGTAGCGGGACCGGAAGCCGGCTGGCCGGTAAGCAGGTCAACGCCGTAATTCTGATCAAATTCCACCGTCACGGCATTCGGATTATGGTTCATGACGAACAGGAAGGAACGGCCGTCTTTGTCGCGGCTTGCCACTTCCACGCCTGGCTGCTTGCCCGGCAGCGGCTCAATTCCCCGCTCGGCGCAAAGCGATCCCAGGAAGCCCTGCAGGAAGCTGGCATCCGGGCTTGTTGCGACATACCAGGCTTCACCCGAGCCGAAAGAATTCCGGGTCAGCGCCGGCATTCCCGCATAGAAGTCGTCGCCATATTCCGCTATAACGTCCGCTCCCTCAGTATGAATAAGATCGCACAGCAAGGAACAGCTGTATTCCCCCTGAAGCGTTCCGTAAGTATCCTTCATGATCATCCGGTTAGTCTGATCCGGGAACAAAGCATCGATTTCTTCGGCCCAGATGCCCAGAAGCTCTCTGAGCTCCCCCGGATATCCGCCCAGCGTGACGATATCGTTCTCATTGACAATGCCGCTGAAAAAGGTGGTGACGAACGAACCGCCCCCTTTGACATAGGCTTCAATCCGCGGCGTCATCCCCGGCTTCACCATGTACATAACCGGTGCCAGCACGACATCGTATCCCTGCAGCTCATCTTCGAAGGAGATGATGTCCACTTGTATGCCCAGCTGATAGAGCGCATCGTAATACTTATGAATTTCATTCAAATACTGCAGCGCCACGCTCGGACCGCTGGAGTACTCGATCGCCCAGCGATTCTCCCAGTCATACATAATCGCCACCTTGCTTGGCGTGCGCGAGCCCAGCAGCTTATCGCCGAGCTGGCCCAGTTCTGCGCCGAGCTGGGCGCACTCGCGGAAGACGCGGGTGTGCTCGTGGCCGACATGCTCGATAAGCGCGCCGTGATATTTCTCGCAAGCGCCGACCGAGCGGCGGAGCTGGAAGAACATAATGCTGTCCGCGCCATGCGCCACAGCCTGATAGCTCCACAGCCGCATCACGCCCGGGCGCTTGAGTGAATTGTAGGCTTGCCAGTTCTGCTGGCTCGGCGTCTGCTCCATGAGGAGAAAAGGCGCGCCGCCCTTCAGTCCGCGCATCAGATCATGCGTCATTGCCGTGTAGCTGACAGGCGTATCGGCCGCAGGGTAGTTATCCCAGGAGATAATGTCCATATGCTTGGCCCATTTGAAATAATCCAGCTGCCTGTATGTGCCCATCAGGTTGGTCGTCACCGGAATATCGGGGGTGACCGCCTTGACCGCTTCATATTCCAGCTTGTAGCAATCGAGCATGCCGTCGGAATTGAAGCGCGCGTAATCCAGCGATATGCCCTGAAAATTCGTACGGTTAGCGGCCCACTGCTCAGACAGGCCATTCGGCAGGACAATCTCCTCCCAATCGTAGAAGGTATGGCCCCAGAAGCGGGTATTCCACTGCTCGTTCAGCTTGTCCAGCGTCACATATTTCCGCTTCAGCCAGACGCGGAAGGCGGCGGCGCAATTCTCGCAGTAGCATTCGCCCCCGTATTCGTTGGACACATGCCACAGCAGCAAAGCCGGATGATCCTTGTAACGCTCTGCCAGCTTCGAAGCGATCCGCTCCGAGAATATGCGGTAGGACGGGCTGTTGGGACAGGAATTATGCCTGCCGCCGAATTTGCGCCTGCGGCCGTCAAAATCGGTGCGCAGCACATCGGGATACTGGCGTGCCATCCAGGCGGGATGCGCCCCCGTTGAGGTAGCAAGGCAGGCGTATATGCCATTCTCATGCAGCAAGTCCATAATTTGATCCAGCGTTTCAAAGCTGTAAGTGCTTTCATTCGGCTGCAGCATAGCCCATGAGAACACGTTTACGGTGGCGATGTCCATGCCGGCCAGCCGCAGCATGCGCATATCCTCCGGCCAGACGCCGCTGTCCCACTGCTCGGGATTGTAGTCGCCGCCATATAACATTTTGGACAGTTTGGTCGTATCCATAGATATCATCTCCTAAGATGTTTGTAGCTTCATTTTATGATATGATTCACGGTAACGATATATAATATTTAGATAGGCAGGATATGATAATATGGAACAAATCATCCGTCGCAAGGTTGTGGAGGATCAGCTTCGGCGCTTTATGTTTGTGCTCGGCAAAAACGATCTTCCGCTGTATGTAGAAAGCATCGGCTACAATCCCGATCAGGAGTCCGTTGTCAGACGCAAAGGCTATCCGTACTTCCATTGGCTGCAGACGATTGAAGGCGAAGGGGAATTTGAATTAAGCGGCAGAAGGTTCTCGTTGTCCCAGGGCAACGGTTCCCTGATCTTCCCCGGGGTTCCGCATTCCTATTCAGCCGCCAGGGGTAAAAAGTGGGCAACCCTGTATGTGACCTTCGGCGGCTCGCTGGCGGATTCGATGCTTGCCCAGCTTGGCATCCGCCATACGGAGTGGCTGCATTGGAATGATGATGCGCCGATAACGGAGCAGCTGCTGGATATGGTGGAGCAGACCCAGTACGACGAAGACCGTACAGGGCTGAATGCTTCCGCCCAGTTATACCGGTTTCTGACGATGGTCAAAATATACGGCCAGACAGGCGGCAGATCCTCCTTGTTTCAGCATCTGGAGAAGCTTGACCCGCTGCTCAACTGGCTGGATCAGAAGTTCGGCGATCCGGAAATCGGCTTGATGGACATGGCGGACCGGCTCGGAATCAGCCCGCGTTATTTGAATGCGCTGTTCCGTCAGGCATTCGGCATTACCGCCTATGCCTACCTGATCCGGCTTCGCATCCGCAAAGCCAAAGAGCTGATGAGCAAAAGCGAACGGAAGTCCATCAAGGAAATTGCCCAGCTGTCCGGGTATCGCGACCCGAGCCATTTTATATCGGCCTTCGGCAAGACCGAAGGCATGACTCCCGACCAATTCCGCAAGCTGCAGGGATTGACATATATGACATGAGAAGCGGCAGCTGCTGTCCTTGAAGAAACTGACTTAACACTAAAGGACGGCGAGAGCCGTTCTTCATATACAATAAGATAGTGTAGAATCCGGCCTTGCCCTGCTTATATTTCTGATGGAAGAAACATGGCCATGACGCTGAAAATACTGGTGCCGGCCGTTTCTTCTTGTATGATGAACGGAGAGAACTTACAACCATGGATGTGAAAAAATGCGCGGTATGCAAAGTTGAGAAGCCCCTTACCGCTTATAGCAAGCGCTCCTCCGGCATCAGCCGGCGCGGAACCTGCCGCTCTTGTATGCGCAAGCGCCAGCGGGAGACGGCGCACAGCCGGACAGGAGGCTCAGTCGGACCTGCAGTTGAACCAGCAGTAACCGTGAATACAACGATAACGGAACAAGCTCCATCCGCTGCCGCTGTGAAAGCTGTGATCTGGCCTGATCAGCCGGATAAAAAGAAGATCAGTTACCCACCAGAGCCGCAAATGCAAGCTCTGCAGCTTGAAACGGGTGACGGCGCAACTGCGGCTGAAGAGGACGCTCCCCCGCAAAAGCGCAAGCGCCGCAAGCGCGGCCGGCGGAAATCGGGCGGGCATAAAGGCACTGAGACGATTGCGCCTGCAGGTCCTGATCGAGCAGCAGATGGACGAATGAAGGCATCCGAGCGCGCGGATTCCGCTGCAGTTAGAGCAACCCATGCGGATCCCGCACCGGTTAGCCTGACTTCAGTCAACGGGTCAAGCCAGGTTCAGGTCCTGGGCAAGGAGAGTATCTCCTCCGCTCTTCCCATTATTGAAGCTCACCCCGCACCGGCAGCTGCGGTGGATGAGCATGCGTCCAAACGCAAACGAAGACCGCGCGGACGCAAACGCCGCCGCCGCTCAGCCAAAGCGGGCGAGAGCGCTAATTCTCCCCAGGCGGAACCGCGTCCGCCAAGCAAAAGAATCGTTCCGTTCAAAGGCCCCTTCAAATACGATACGTCGATTCTGAACGACAGGGGAACCGGTCTGATCCGTCTGCGCGGCCGCCGCGAGACCGGCAAGCGCTGGTCGACGGACATTCCGCTGGAAATGGCGATAACCATGGTGAAGGAAGGCGCGGCGGGCATCATAAGTCCCGGCCAGATTCACAAGCTGTATTCGAAGACGGATTTTCGTCTTCTCGTTCTCCAGCGGGACAATTATGTTTGCCGTTATTGCGGCCGCTATGGCGATACCATCGATCATGTAATGCCCAAGTCCAAGGGAGGATTGTCCTCGCCCTTGAACTGCGTGTGCGCTTGTGCGGACTGTAATTTGAAGAAAGCCGACAGCCTTGATTTCGTATATGATGATTTCTGAGAACTTTTATTTAAATGGTCCGTACAAATGCCAATCCCCCGCATCGGGGGATGGCATTTTCCATATAGTTGTGAATGCTTCGTTTACGAGTTGGAAACATATCAGATATGCCGGGGATATAAGCCTGTAATAGATTAAGGATAGGGTGATACGGAAAATGGAGAAGAAAATTCTCGTTGTGGACGACGAACAAAGCATCGCAGGGGCAATTGCCTACGCCTTCCGGCGGGAAGGCTACAACGTGGATATTGCCTATGACGGCGAAGAAGCGCTCAGGAAAGCGGCTTCCTTCAAACCGGATGTGATGGTTCTTGATGTCATGATGCCCAAGCTGAACGGATACGATGTGTGCCGCAAGCTGGAGAACCGCAGCGGTCTTGGCATTATTATGCTGACTGTCAAAAACGACATTGTCGACAAAGTCATCGGCCTTGAGCTTGGCGCGGATGATTATATGACCAAACCCTTTGATCTGCGAGAGCTGGTGGCGCGGGTCAAAGCATTGATCCGGCGTATGGAGAACCGGACGGAGGATGAGCCGCAGCAAGTCGAGATAGCGGAACTGCGGATGAACATTCCGAACAGAGTCCTTCAATTGAAGGGCAAGGCGATCGATCTGACCCCCAAGGAGTTTGATTTGATCGCACTCCTGCTTACACATCCCGAGCGGGTATATACGCGCGACGAGCTGCTTGATCTCGTCTGGAGCATCGATTACGCGGGGGGAACCCGTACGGTGGATATCCATATGCAGCGGCTGCGCAAGAAGCTCGGCGAGCCTTACCAGAATTTGCTGCAAACCGTATACGGCATCGGCTATAAAGCGCTCCGGGAGCTGTCCTGATGAAACGGAAGAGGCAGCCAGTCAGGGAGGAGGGGCTGAAGCTGCGAAGAAGAACCCCTTTCAGCCTGAAATGGCGGTTTACGATCGGCCTGGCCATTCTGCTTGCTGCGACTGTCTTGATGCTGGGCTGGCTTGTGCTGCGGGAAATTGAGAAGGAACAGATGAGCAGGGTAGAAGCAACGATGAAGCAGCGCAGCGATCTGGCAAATTTGCGCGTACGGCAGATGTATCTCAGTGCGGACGCGCAGGATGACGTGAATACTTTTTTCCGGCGCAGGGGGCCGGAGCTGGCTTCGGATCTCAGCAGCCTGCTGGGCAATGCGCATATTGTGCTGTTTGACGCCAAAGGCATGGAAATCGGCAATTCCCAGCCGCTGTCGACGACGCCTTCAATCGAAGATATTCTGGAATATGCCAAGAAAGGCAGAACCGTCTACCAGGTTTCCGGCAACTCGCTTGTTTATATGGCGCCGCTTGTCTGGTCGGTTGGCCAGGTGGGCATTGTACAGCTGGAGACCTCGCTGCAGGCCGATCAGGATTATTACGCCCGGCTGCAGCGTTCTCTGCGCAATATTGGACTTGCGGCGCTGGCTGTCAGCTTTCTGATTGGATTTCTGTACGTTTCCCGCGTCACCGGTTCGCTGCGCAAGCTCAGATCTGCCGCCGATCAGATCAGGGACGGCCATTTTATTAAAGATTCGCCTGTTCGGCGCAGAGACGAGCTTGGCGAGCTCAGCGAGGGGATTACCTATATGAGCCGGGAAATCGAGCAAAGCTTCGCGCGGCAGAAACAATTTATCGGAAACATCAGCCACGAATTCAAGACGCCGCTCACATCGATCATTGCTTATTCCGATCTGCTGGATATGTACCGGGATGACCCGGCGCTGCTGGACGAAGCGAGGGAGAATATCCGCAAGGAAGCCGACAGGCTGCTGGAAATGGTGGAGAAGGTGCTGCATCTGTCGGCGCTGGAGCAGTATGAGTTCGGTCTGAACGCGGAACGCCTTGATGTCCGCGAATCGCTGGAAGAGGTATGCAGCCGGATGCGGGGTAAGGCTGTGCAATTCGGCATTCGGATAGAGACGGATATCAAGCCGGCGCAGGTTCGTGTCGACCGCGAGAGCCTGATGCATATTTTCATGAATCTGCTTGATAATGCAATCAAGTACAACATAAGAGGAGGCACGGTTCACGTCTCCTGCAGTGTAGAAGGGGATAAAGCGGTCATCATGTTTCGCGATACGGGGATCGGCATACCGCCTGAGGCTGTCGTGAAGCTGTTCGAGCCGTTCTTCACGGTCAGCAAAGACAGGGCGCGCCTTACAGGGGGAACCGGACTTGGACTGTCGCTCGTGAAAAGGCTGGTCGAGGTACAGCACGGCAGCATCACGCTTGAGCAGCCGCCATCCGGGTCCGGTTCGATATTCAAAGTCGAGTTTCCGCTCGCGGCTCCTGGAACCGTGAAACCTTTACAAGCTTGAAACAAGACCGGAATATTGTCGAGAAATTCATTTTGTACGATGGATCTATAAAGGAAAAGGCTGATGAAGCCCGATTCTTCTTAAATGGATTGAATGGGAGGCACCCTGTGATGGCTGCAAACAAGAAGAAACAAAAAAAGGCGGCTGCGGCTGCGATCACTTTGGCCGGCATGCTCGTTGTGTTATCCGCCTGCGGCAGCGGAGGCGGATACGACGGCAGCACGGCTGCAGGACGAGAGGTCATCAAGAAACCGGATAAAACAATCACCGTTGTGGATGAAGCTCCTGCTCAAGCGGACCAGCAGATGGAAGTGTCCAAGATCGATGAGCTGAAGGGCATTCATGGCCTGGACTGGCTCAGCGAAGACAAGATTATTGTCGACAAAGAGAATTTGAACATGAAGCCGGTAACGATTGAAGGCGAGCAGCGCTACCCCCGCAATCTGTATATACGGGATCTGGCTGCGGCGGACCAGGAGGATGAAGCGCTGTCCGAGGAGCAGGACAATCAAAGCTTCGCGCTGCTGTCGGCGGACAAGAAGTATTTGTTTTACAAGAAAAATTCCGAGGATACGGCAACAGGTTACATTATGGATATGGCTACGCGCGAGTCGGTTCAGACAGGCGAGGGAGAGCTTCATGCCAATGATGGAGAATGGATCGACAACGAACGGGTGATATTCTCCCTGATTAACGGCAGCATTGTAACTTCGGATGTAAAAGGAAATACGACAACCGTTCTGCCAATGGAGGATTTCTCCATCATGAATGCGACCCAGCGCGGAACGACCGTCTATTATACCTCGATGCAGGATAAGCTGCATGCGTATGATACGCTGACCGATAAACAAACCGTGCTCGACAGCAAAGTCATCTGGTTTGTTCCGACCCCCGACAACAAGCAGACCGCTCTGGTCAAACGGACATCGGAGACGGAGATGGAGCTGACCATTACAGACTCAGCCCTCAAAAAGAAATGGACGCTGGTGAAAGCGACTCAGGTCCTCGGCATGAGCTGGTCGCCTGATGGGACGAAGCTGGCATACATTGCTAATTCCCAGGGCGACGGCGTAAACGGAGTATTCGTGGCGGATAGCGTATCCGGCAAGACGACACCGATTTCGGTCGATTCCAGAAACGCATCCGGCACCCTGCGCTGGAGCCCGTCGGGTGATAAATTACTCACCTCTTCAGCAGTTATGGAAGAGAATAAAGTGGTCTTCCATACGTATGTGATTTCATTCCAACAATAAATGGGCTGAATATGCAGTCCCAGTCCCTTTAACTGAAATATAAGAAAGCATAAAATTTCTCCATACTTTGTTTATATTTCTGAGGGAAGAGGCTTGGCCCAGCCGCCATAAGGACGGCGACAGCCGGTTCTTCCTGAGGGGCAGGACTGCTTTTATCTTTTCAATATCTTTTCAAGGCATTGTAAACACTTTCGCACAGGCAGCTGCGGAAGTGTTTTTTTGTGGTTATTCAGCTTTTAGGCGACTTTCTTCAGTCCTTATTGGCGTACTCACTTGCATTAAGTGTATTAAGTGATATAATACACTTAATATTGAAAGAGAAGGCGGCAGGACAGGAGGAACATCCATGGAAGAACAGCAGGTTGGCACATTGCGGTTTCAGATCGATTTTAGTCAACCTCTATATGAACAGGTATTGGATCAGGTGCGAAGCTCAATTGCCAAAGGAGAGATTGGATTGGGAGACAAAATGCCATCGGTGCGCGATCTGGCGCAGCAATTGCGGATGAATCCGAATACGGTGATGCGCGCATATCAGGAGCTGGAGCGGGACGGTTTGACGGAGAAACGGCGGGGACAAGGAACCTACGTCACTTCCTCGACCGAGCGCGTGCAGACCTTTCGGACGGATCTTTCAGCCAGGTATATCGATTCCTTTCTGTCTCAGATGGAGAGCCTGGGAATCAGCTGGCCGGATATAGAAGCTTATGTGCACAACAAACAAATCAACAAGGAAGGAGGGAACCGGACATGAGTGAGCCGATTGTGGTCTGCAAGCAGTTATCGAAGCAGTACGGCGGCAAGAAGGCGCTGAACGGCGTAAGTCTGTCGATTCCTGCCGGGAAAATCGTTGGAGTTCTCGGTCCCAACGGCTGCGGCAAATCCACCCTGTTCCGGACTATAACAGGTCTTGTACAGCCCGATCAGGGAGAAATCAGGGTGCTTGGACAAACACCCGGCTGGCGGACCAACAGAGATATCGCCTATTTGCCTGACCGGGCCAGGTGGTATCCGTTTCATACAACGCTCAAGGCTTTTGAGTGGGGGCAATCCTTCCTGCCAGGATTTGATATGGCCGCTGCCAGATCCTTTGCCGAATTTATGGACATCGAGCTGGACATGAGAATCAGCGGCATGAGCCGGGGGCAGGAAGCCCGGGTGATGCTTATTCTATGCATGGCGCGCAAGGTGCCGCTTATTATTCTGGATGAACCGTTCGCCGGTATCGACGTGATCTCCAGAGAGGCGATTATCTCTGGCATTATCGATTACCTGGAGGAGCGCGAGCAATCCATATTAATCAGCACGCATGACATTCAAGAAGTCGAGGGCTTGTTTGATTACACGATCATGATGAACAAGGGGCAGACGATCTGGACAGGCGATACGGAGGACCTGCGGGCTGAATACGGCTCCCTGCACCACGTCTTTCGCACATTGTACAAGAAGGAGGGGATACGTTGAAAACATCCGGTACCTTTTGGGCGCTGATGCGTCATGAATTTAAAGTAAAGGGAAGCGGCAAGCGCCTGAACCGTTCCCCTCTGAGCAGAAAATGGGCCGGCATCTACGGCGCCGTCGTCCTCATCATCATTCTGGGCACGCTGACTTATTTTGCAATGGACCATTCCTTAAAGCTGCTCAGTTTATGGTTTGTCACAATCGGTTTTCCCTATATGCTGTTCTTCACCGGTCATGGCATTCTGAAGCGGGAGTGGGAGAACGAGACCAGCGGCTGGTGGCTGACGCTTCCGTATTCGCGGCTTACTCTCGTTGGCGCCAAGTGGAGCGGTGCAGCGCTGCGGACATTGATGGCTATTGCAGGCTTCTATGTTGCAGCATCCATATATGCTTCTTGTATCGTGCTGATTTTGAACAGTTATACCATGAACGATTTGTCCGCATTCCTGCTTGTAGGGCTGAACTGGTTTGTACTTATTATTGGATTCGGCCCCTTTGTTCTATCCGTCGGGTTCCTGACAGCAGCGGTTGTATACACGCATTGGCGGCCGATCACTCCCCTGCTCTGGGTAATATTCATGGGAGGCGGAGGCCTGTTGTTCTCCAAAATGGGACCGGTATTTGATCAGCTTAACGGAGATGCGGCAGTGGTTTGGTTTCCGTTTCCATGGGAGGTGCTGGCGGCGATGATCGTCAGCCTGCCGGCTGCTTATCTCGTTATTCGATTATGCGCCTATCTGCTTGAAAGAAAATTAGCCTAAAGACATATTCAACGAAGAAGGGAATGACATGAAGATGGAAACAATGACGGAAAACCGGCGGCCATCCGATAGCAAACGGCCCGAAAGCCGGGAACTTCTGCTGGAAGTCACAGGTCTGCAAAAGGCATATGGCAAGAAACAGGCATTGTCGAATGTGACCTTCTCGCTTCAGGCCGGCACTTCATTCGGGTTTCTTGGTCCCAACGGAGCAGGCAAATCGACCACCATGAAAATTTTGACCGGAATCGTGAAGGCGGACAGGGGGAGTGTGAGCCTGTTCGGCAGAGATATTACCAATGATATCGATGCGGTTTCCAAATACATTGGTTATGTTCCTCAGGAAATAACCCTGTATGAGAAGCTGAGCGCTTACGATAATCTTGAGTTTTTCGGTCAGGCATACGGTGTTCACGGAAATGAGCTTAAACGCCGTATTCAGGAAATCCTGGAGAAAACCGGGCTGATTGACCGGTCCAGGGATGAAGTGCAGACCTTCTCCGGCGGTATGAAGCGACGCATTAATATTGCGGCAGCCATGCTGCACCGGCCGAAGCTGCTGATCCTGGATGAGCCGACGGTAGGCATTGATCCGCAGTCCCGCAATCATATTTTCGAAATGATCCGCGAGCTCAACAAGGACGGGGTAACGATTATTTACTCCACCCATTACATGGAGGAGGTTGAGGTTCTCTGCAATCAGGTCGCCATTATGGATCAGGGAACCGTCAAAGCAAGCGGATCGCTTGGCGAGCTTCTCGAGCAATACGGGCGCAAATCCATTTATCTGGAAGCCGCCGGGTTGACGGCTCCTCCCGTTGATCCGCAGGTTACTCATACGCGCAAAGAAGGCTCGGGCTGGATACTGGATACGGAGCATGTGGCGGGAGTGATGCAGCGGCTTCTGGGCACAGCGGCCCGGAGCCAGTGGGATGTCAAGCAGCTTGAGGTTGTCAGGCCGTCGCTGGAGAGCGTATTTCTGACGGTTACCGGCACCGCTCTGAGAGACTAGAAGCCCGTAAGGATACAGAAGGGAGATTTTCAGATGAAATCCATTATTATGAAGGAATTGAAATTGATCCGCAAGGATAAGCGCAGCTTTTTCTTCCTGCTGCTGATGCCGGCGCTGTTTATCGTCATGTTCGGGTCCGTCTTCAGCAGTTCGGGAAGCTCCTCGCAAGTTTCCGTCCACGCCGTCGATCTGGATCAGAGCGAGGCATCGCAGGCATTCATGAAGCAGATGGGAAATATTATGGATGTGTCGGCGGAAGACCCGGATAGCCTGAATGAAGGAATTGACAAGATCCGTCAGGGGCAGTATACGGCTCTGCTGGTCGTGCCCGAAGGCTTCGAGCAGGCTGTCAAGGAGGGGCAGACGGCTGGAATCAAGATGTACGAGGATCCCGCATCCGCTATCTCCAATGCCCCGATAACGGCTATATTGGAGAACCTTACAGGCAAGTACAGGGAACAGAAGCTAAATGATACGCTGATCCGGATGGGAGATACCGAAGAACAGGCCAAGCAGGCGCTTGCCTCCCCGGTAACAGTCGAAGCTGTGCCCACAACCTCGGATGTTTTTAATTATATCGACCAGGTTGTTCCGGGCATGACGGTCATGTTCGTGTTCTTTATAATGATTACGATGAGCCGCCGGTTCTTTGAGGAGAAGAAGACAGGACTTCTGTCGCGTATCCGCAGCACGAGTATCAAGCCACTGCAGTATTTGCTCGGAATGTGGATTCCCTTTGTCCTCACCGTTGCTGCACAATGCGTGGTTCTGTTTACCTTCGGCCATTTTGTTTATGATTTGAGTCTTGGCGATTTGTCGGCACTCGCATTAATTGTCCTTGGACTTAGTATTGCCGGGACAGGTCTTGGTCTTGGCCTTTCCTTCATTGTTCCGGGCGAAGGAGCCGCTATGGTCATTACACAGCTTATTTCCATGGGAGGCGCTCTGGTAGGAGGTCTGTGGACACCATCGTACATGCTGCCGGATTCGATCCAGGCCATTGGCCATTTTACACCGCAGTATTGGGCGCAGCATTCATTGGTGGACATTATTGCGCATGGCGCGCATATTGGCGATGTAGCTGGAGCTGTACTGATTTTGCTCACGTTTGGAGCAATCGGTCTTGCAGTCGCTTTTATCCGTCTGCCCGGCTTTCTGCGTTCTGCGGCTAATTAAGGGGATGATCGGTTTGGGACAAATAGCGGCGGAAAACGGGGAGAAGAGACGCATAATCATGTGTCTCTTCTTTTTTTATTATTAGAAATTCGGGAAATGCTTTATTCAGGCGTCCCAAGCGATACGCTTACATCAGGGAGCGAATTATGAGAGACATTTGCGGCTGATGCCAAATTTTGAGGCATGAATAACGATTTTTCCTATGTTAACATGAGTGGCGTCGGGAGAAACCGGCAAAACCCAAAACCAACGAGGAGGAAATAAATTCATGAAAATAAGACCAATTCGAGTGGGAATAGCAAGTGTTCTTGCAGCAAGTGTAATTGTACTTGGAGGGGGAGCAGGCTTGCAGCAGGTCAGTGCAGCTTCTGCAAATACAGCCCCAACTAAAACGTATAATATAGACTTTAACGATACGCTTTCAAAACTTGCGCAGCAATATGGAATTGATCTTGGCAAGCTGCTGCAATCCAACCCTTCCCTGGGTAACGGCAATAATATTTTCCCCGGCATGATCATTAAAATTCCGGTTAATGGCGGATACGGGAATGGTTCAGGTGCTCCTGCTAACGGCGGCAGCGGTACGCCTTCAACTGGCGGCGGCAGCGGAACTCCGGCAACCGGCGGCAGCGGCACGCCTTCAACTGGCGGCAGCGCACCGGCAAACGGCGGCTCAACCACAGATCCGGGAACAGTTTCGCAAAGCGAATTTGCTTCCCAGGTCGTAACGCTCGTCAACCAGGAGCGCAGCAAAGCAGGCTTGTCTTCACTGCAATCCGATGCTCTGTTGACTAAAGTGGCGACTGCCAAAGCGAAAGACATGTATGACAACAATTATTTTGATCACAACTCACCAACCTATGGTTCCCCGTTTGATATGATGAAGCAATTTGGCGTATCTTATAACTATGCGGGTGAAAACATTGCCAAAGGCCAACGTACACCTCAGGAAGTTATGACTGCATGGATGAACAGCCCAGGCCACAAAGCCAACATTCTGGGTGCGAATTACAAAAAAATCGGCGTTGCTTATTACAATGGCGAATGGGTGCAAGAATTTACTTCCTAGAATAACCTATGATGGAAAGGCGGCCAATGCTGGCCGCTTTTTTTGTTGCATAGAGAATTCAAGCTCCTGATGATGGCTACCTCAAGCTTCTCTTATGAGCGACCCAACCAACCACACAGGTTCCGCCCTTCGTTTGACTTGACGCGAAATTAACCGGCGGTTATTATGTAACCAATGGTTATTTAAATTCCAAAGAACGAAACAAGGGGTGTCAAAGTCATGACGACAAGACGAAAAATGCTGACTGAGGAAATGAAGCAGGCTATCCGTCATTCCGCTGCACGGCTATTTGCAGAGAAAGGCTATCCGTCGGTAACGATGCGCGAGATAGCCAAGGAGGCAGGCTGCTCGCATACCGCGATCTATTTGTATTTCAAGAATAAAGAGGATCTGCTGCAGCAGATCGCTATCCCGCCGCTTGCGGAGATGGAAGGCCGGATGCTGGAGAGGCTGGGAGACGCGGACGCAGTCCCGCTGGACAAATTGATTGGCGCCTGCCAGGAATATGCTGTGTTTTGCCTGAGCAATGGCAGCTTCTTCAATGTTCTGATCACATCGGGAAGCGGCAGGGTGGATGAGCCGGAGCCCGAGCTCGAAGTGAATCAGATCCGCAACCGTATATTCGGCCATCTGATTCAGGCGCTGGACAATGTGGTGGATGAAGAGGGTTCTGCTTCCGACGCTGAAGCTGCGCTCAATCATGCGCGCATTTTATTTTATTACATGCAGGGATTCGTCCACACCTATAACGGCAGTCTGGAGTCCATCGATTCGCTTTTGGAGAGGACGCTCCCCATTTACAATCAAGGAATAAGAACATTGGTGGCAGGTATGAAGGCCTAATATCGATAAAAAAACAAGAGATCGGCATTAAAACGCCTTTGTAAATAAGTCCTTTGACATGGAGGGAAATGATAAAATGTTAGCGAATTGATAAGGATACTTCTTTTGAACCTGTCGGGGGATGAGCTTTATGAAGGATCAACAATCTCAATACGAGTCATTTATTTCCACTCATCTGCATCAATTGGTTGATCAGTCGCGAATAGGCGTCTTTCTTTTTCATGAAGATCAAATTTCGTATGTAAATCCGTGTCTGGCGGAGATGTTCGGATACTCCCGTGAGGAAATTATCGGTATGCAGCCCAAGGAACTGGTCTTCGAGGAAGACCGGGCATTTTTCAAAGACAAAATCAGCCGTCGGTTGAGAGGGGAAAGCAGGGGGACCCGCAACTGGCTCAGAGGGCTCAGGAAGGACGGAAGTCTGTTCTACTATGAGGCCAAGGGTATATTGATCGAGTATGATGGCCGTCCCGCGCTAGTTGGAACGCTGACGGATGTCACCAGTACGATTAAAGCGGATGAAATTTTGCGTGAGCATGAACTCAGGTATCAGCGCCTGATCAAATATTTGCCTGAACCCATCGTCGTTCATGACGGTGAAACGATTTTATATACGAATAATGCCGGCCTTCTCCTCTTTGGCGCCACCAGGGTTGAGGAATTATTTACCGTTACCTATATGGATTTGATTTACGCCGATTACCGGCAAATGACGAGCGAACGCATGAGCTTGCTGCTGGCCTCGGATGAGCCTTTGGACTTTATGAAATCCAAAATCGTCAGCCTTGATGGAAGGATCATCGATGTCGAGGTTTCAGGCATCCGGATTCATAATTTTCAGGGACGCCCCTTTGTTGTGCAAAGCGTGTTTCGTGATTTGACGGAGCGCAAAAGAGAGGAAGAAGCGATTATCCGGTCAGAGAAGCTGTCGGTAGCAGGTCAGATGGCGGCGGGAATCGCTCACGAAATCCGAAACCCTTTAACCTCCTTAAAGGGTTTTACGCAGTTTCTAAAAACAAAGGTAAGCGACCATCATGAATATTTCAATATTATGCTTGCGGAGCTGGACCGGATCAATACGATCGTGCAGGAATTTATGGCGTTGGCCAAGCCCCAGGTCAAGCAGTTCAGCCATCATAATCTGGTCTTCATATTGGAGAATGTGATTACGCTGCTGGAAACCCAGGCGATTATGAACAATGTCGAGATGAAAAAGGATTTTGCCGCGAAGATGCCGACGGTATATTGCGATGAGAATCAGCTCAAGCAGGTATTTATCAATTTGATGAAAAATGCCATAGAGGCGATGCCAAGCGGAGGAGATTTATCCATTACCCTGAAGGAGGGGGACGCGGGTATGCTTACTGTCCGCATTCAAGACCAAGGGGTGGGAATCCCCAAGGATAAGCTTGAGCGTCTAGGCAGCCCCTTCTACTCGACCAAAAGCTCCGGCACGGGGCTTGGACTCATGATTTGCTTGCGCATTATTGAAGCCCACCGCGGCACGCTGAAATTTGAAAGCGAGGAAAGCAGCGGCACAACCGTCACAGTTGAGCTGCCTGCCTTTGAATGGGAGACAGAGGGATAAATGAATGGCGTTCAGCCAGTTATTGTTCGCGGCTGGACCTATTTACCAGTGTATTTGGGGGATAGAATTATGGTATCCTTTAACGCGAGCCGAAACTTATCGTACGGGGGATCTTTATGAGGCAGCAAACAGATGCTTTCAGCAAGCCATAATCTGTTTCCTGCCTCGCGGAATATTATCCGAGCCAGTCGAATTGGCAGGGTGAAAATCCGCTGGGGGTGAATCGCTTTGGAGCGGGCATATCCGCTTTGGCGTAGGGTTGAACTCCTCAATCCGAATCCGACAACTAACCTCGCAGGCCGCATGCACAAACAGGCATACTTAACCAATCGGGAGAGAGGCTGCCTTTGTTTGAGCGATGACGGAGTTTGGAGACAGTTCTGTATCAGAACATGCCGATAAACCCGTAAATAAAAAGGAGGACATTTGTTTTGGTAAATGCAAAATGGAAAAAAGGCGCGGCAGCAGCTGTGCTTGGATTGGCAATTCTTGCCCATGCAGGGGCGGCAAACGCTGCAGCGGTATACAAGGCAAAAGACAATGATACCTTCTGGACGTTGTCCAAGCAATTCGGCGTGCAGCTTGATCAGCTGGTGAAAGCGAATCCAGGCGTGGACCCGTCCAACATCTATGCGGGCTTGTCCATTACAGTGCCGGGATCGGCAGCGAAAAAAACGGCAGCAGCTCCGAAGCCCGCGGCGGTCAAGGCGATTAAAATGGAATCCACGGCCAAAGCGCTGCCGAAAAATACCGTGACAGTCAACGGACTTGCCTACAACTATACCGATGTTGTACAAGCCAAAGCAAGCGCCTATACAGCTGATGCATCCGAGAACGGCTGGGGCCCGGTTGACTATTACGGCAACCCGCTCAAGCTGGGTACGATCGCAGTTGATCCCAACCGTATTCCGATGGGAAGCAAGGTGTATATCACCGGTTATGACCATGACGGTTTGCCTGTTGGCGGCATGATGGCCGTAGCGACAGATATGGGGAGCGGGATCAAAGGGGATCGCATTGATATCTTTGTACCGCAATCGCAGGCAAAAGCCCAGGAGTTCGGGTTTCAATATGTAAAGGTTTTTGTTCTGGGCAAATCATAATACTTCAAATATAATCGATCATAAATGAGCGGCGCCCCCTTGCAGGGGCGCCGCTTGGTGGTTTCAGGGCTTTACGCTTCGTGCAGCCGGCTCTCCAAGCAGCTCGGGGAGCGTAACCATTTGATAGCCTTTGCTGCGGAGCAGCTTGATCAGTTTGGGCAGCGCCTCTAATGTTCCCGATAAATCCTGGCCGATGCCTCCGCCTGCATGCTGAAGAATAATAGAGCCGGGCTGCAGGGTTTTCTTGATGTTAAACAATATCGTACTGCTGTCGATGCCCCGCCAGTCAACAGAGTCGACATCCCAGTTGACGGCAATATAACCGTTTTGCTTCATCCATTCAATTTGCCCGGGCAGTACTTCCCCATAGGGCGGTCTGATTAATCTGGGACTATAACCGGCGAGCGGACGCAATATGGCGTCCGTATTGCGGATCTGCTGCTGGAAGGCAAACAGGGAAATACGCGAGAATACCGCATGGTTATAGGAATGGTTGCCGATTACATGTCCTTCCCTGCCAATGCGCCTGACTATGGACGGATAAGAAGCGGCGCGCGATCCGACTACAAAAAAAGTCGCCCTGACTTTATGGCGGGCTAATATATCAAGCACCTTGGACGTGTAGCGGGGATCAGGCACATCGTCAAAGGTAAGCGCAACCTTCCTCTCCTTGCGCGGGCCGCCGATAACGAAGGTCCCGGGATAACGCTGCTGCAGATCTACCCAGGATGTGGCGTCACGGCGCGAAATTTTCTTTTTCTTCTGCTGGCCTGTCTCTCTGCTCTGGAAAGAAGGCTCACTGACGCCGGGTATGCTAAGCGGCAGGCTGCCGGGCTCGTTCTGAAGTTGAATATGTAAGGAAGCCGGGAGCTTATCAAGCGGAGCAGCATGAAGTCTCCGCACCGGATCAAATGAACCGGAGAGTATCATGACCGCGAGGAGGATAAGAACGGTTTTTCGTATAGAGCGAACGCAATGATTATTCCGCAGCATGTAAACCCTCCATATTTTGATAAATGACAAGCCATTGCTTCTTGCGCTTTATTCATTGTGCCCCTCTGTTTTCCGATCATGCATGCGACGCAGCGGGTAAACCTCGATGACCTGAAGCGAAGCTGCTGCAGCGTGGACGGCAAGGCTGTTCCGGGGCAATTTTCTGCAAAAATAACTTTACAGATGAAGAATAAAACCGCTAACATGGAAAGTAATCACAACAGCAAAGGAGTTAGAGAAATGCCTACAATTGATAAGCCGCTTGCCGAATTGCAAGCGTATACAGGAAGAAATCCCCGGCCTGCCGATTTTGATGATTATTGGGACAGGGCCCTTAATGAAATGCGTCAGACCGAACCGCAAATCGAGCTTGTTCCAAGCTCCTTCCAGACACCTGCTGCGGAATGCTTCGATCTTTATTTTACAGGTGTGCGGGGTGCCCGGATTCATGTTAAATATGCCCGTCCCCGTCAGGCGGACACGCCTCGGCCGGCGGTTTTGCATTTTCACGGTTATTCCGGGAATGTAGGCGATTGGCATGAGCGTCTCGGTTATGTCTCGCTGGGGTTCTCGGTATTTGCCATGGACTGCAGGGGGCAGGGCGGACTTTCACAGGATGTCGGCGGCGTGACCGGCAATACGCATCACGGACATATTATCCGCGGGTTGGATGATCAGCCGGATAACCTGCTGTTCCGGCATATCTTCTTGGACACGGCGCAGCTGGCTTCCATTGTCATGCAGATGCCCTACGTAGACCCGGAGCAGGTATTCGCAACTGGCTGGTCGCAGGGAGGCGGTCTGACCATTGCCTGCGCTTCGCTGGAGCCGCGTATACGCAAGCTGGCGCCGGTCTATCCATTCCTGAGCGATTACAGGCGCGTATGGGAGATGGATCTGGCGAAGGACGCCTATGCCGAACTTCGCACCTATTTCCGTCATTTCGACCCGCAGCATAAGCGGGAGGATGAAATTTTCACCAAGCTGGGCTATATAGATATTCAGTATTTGGCCGAACGCATTAAAGGCGAGGTACTGATGGGAACAGGTCTGATGGATACGATATGTCCGCCTTCCACTCAATTTGCCGCTTACAACAAGATAACGGCGCCAAAGCGTTTGGAAATTTATCCGGATTTCGGGCATGAAGGGCTGCCTGGACACCATGACAAGATTTTTCAATATTTCTTGGGGAATTACTAGGAGAGGCAGGAATCCTTTATGCTTAAGCTGGAGAAACGGGACAAGCTTGTCATGATCGGCGATTCCATCACGGATTGCGACCGGGCAAGACCGGTAGGGGAAGGGTTATTCAATGCGATTGGCAGAGGATATGTCGGCGTGGTTGACGCACTGCTGACGGCTGTATATCCGGAGCTGGGCATTCGGGTTGTCAACGTCGGAACAAGCGGAAATACGGTAAGGGACCTGAAGGACCGCTGGCAAACCGATGTCATTGACCTCAAGCCGGATTGGCTGTCGATCATGATCGGAACCAATGATGTCTGGCGGCAGTTCGATGTGCCTGCGATGACGGAAGCCCATGTGTATCTGGAGGAATACGAGCAGACCCTTGAAGAGCTGGTTGCCCGAACAAGACCCGTTCTGAAGGGATTAGTGCTTATGACTCCATTCTACATCGAACCTAATCCAACCGATGCGATGCGTGAAACGATGGACCGCTACGGTGAAGCAGTGAAGCGGATTGCAGGGAAGTACGATGCGATTTATGTCGACACCCAGGCGGCATTCAACCGTCTGCTGGAGCATCTGTATCCGGCTACGCTTGCCTGGGACCGGGTTCATCCGTCGCAGACCGGACATGCCGTTCTGGCCAGATCATTCCTGCAGGGGATTGGCTTCGACTATAATCAAGGGCTCGTATGAACCGATTCTACTCAACCTGTCAGTAAAGATAAATTCGAAAGCCGCTTCCGCCTCCGTGCGGGTTAAAGCGGCTTTTTTGTTTTTCAGGGATATATTGGCAGGAAAAAGTCCGAATAAGACATGATATTGTCCCGATAGAGCATGAAACCGAAACGTATAATGCGTTATTATAAATAATATAAAAACGAGTGAATTACTTGGTATTAATCCGGGGCATCCATTAGGGAGGAGCAATCAACATGACCGTCAAGACGTTATCGGGATACCGCAAAAACGCTCAAGGCATCTGGGTACAGCGATCTTCCCATGGACAGCACAACGTGTTTGATGAGCACGCGCATGATTTCATCGAGCTGGTATATGTGGTTCAGGGCGAAGGCTTGCATCTCATTGACCGTTTTCCCTACGAGGTGCGGGCGGGCGATATGTACAGCATTCATCCCGGCGAGCGGCATGCCATTGAGCATCTGAACGGCTCCGGGATCGAGATTATCAATGTTCTGTTTGTTCCGCAGTCCCTGGCGGGCTGCCTTCCTGGTGATCATGAGATGTCCGGGACGCTTGCTTTTATCACGCCGTTCATGGATGGCAGCTGCAGGCTGCCCCGAAAAATGACCCTGAGCGCCGAACAGTCATCGGCCATCGTCGGCATTTTGGAGGATATGATTGCCGAGACCAAGGATGAGGATTCAGGCTCACCGCTGCTGATTCGCTTCAAGCTGATGGAATTGCTCGTTCTGTTATCCCGTTTCTATGAAAAACGGGAGACGACAAAGCAGGTCTCCTATGCCTGCGGCGGCCACGAAATTCTGACCCGCCGTGTCCGCGTGTTTCTGGAAGATCATTTTCATCAAAAGCTTACACTTGCTTATCTGGCTCAGGTGTTTAATCTGAGCGAGCGGCATTTGGGCCGCGTGTTCAAACAGGAGACAGGCAGAAGCGTCAATGAGATGCTGCAGCATATCCGGATCGAACGCGCCAAGCAAATGCTTCACGAAACGAACCGGAGCATGGAGGTTGTTGCGGAGTCCGTCGGATTCGCCAATGCCTCCTTCTTCTCCCGCCTCTTCTCGCGAATCGTGGGAGCTACTCCGGGGGAATACCGAAAAATGGCCAAGAACCGGCGAATCTCCTGATCAAGGAGAGGATTCTCCGATCGTCAGGCCAACAGGAAATTAATCGCGAGGAGAAATGAACATGTATAACGAACAAGCCCCGAGGGGCAACCCCAGTCTTCGGCTTTTTATGGTATCTCTGACGTTAATCGGCGCTCTGCTTCTCTCCGCCTGCTCCAGCAGCGGCAAGACCGGTTCTGATGCCGGAAGCGCTGAAGGCGCGAATACGACAGGCGAAGCCCCGCTTGAGCTGACCATTCAGACGATTACGCCAAGCACGCCGCCCGCGGCCGACGATAACGTGATCAAGCGCGCTATTGAAGCAGCAACCCATTCGAAAATGTCGATTACATGGGTATCCAACAACATCTACACCGAGAAGCTGAATGTGACGCTGGCTTCCGGAAATCTGCCGGATCTCTTGATGGTGAATGACCCGTTCTCTACCGCATTTCGTACAGCTGTTGTGCAGGGCGCATTCTGGGATATCACCCCTTATATTAAGGATTACCCCAATCTCTCAAACGGCATTTCCAAGAACGCATGGAATGTAACCAAACAAGCAGACGGAAACAACTACGGGATTCCCCGCCCGCGTCCGGAAGAGGGAGAGAGCTTCTTTATCGTCCGCAAGGATTGGCTGGATCGCTTAGGCTTGCAGGTGCCAACCACGACAGAAGAATTGTATAAGGTGGCCAAAGCTTTCACGGATCAGGACCCGGACGGCAACGGTAAAGCCGATACGGTCGGTATCGCGGCTTATCTGGATGCCAACGATACCAATCTCGGTCCGGTGCTTGGGGCGGTTGAGAACTCCTTTACGGGTGTGAACGGCAGCTGGAAATGGGACGGGCAGCAGCTCGTATACTCCGCTTTTCTGCCGGAGGTGCGCGAGTCCTTGGAATATCTGGCGAAGGCCTACCGGGAAAAGCTGATTCCGCAGGACCTGTTGTCGCTGAAGCTGACGGACAGCCGGGATCTGTTCAAGTCCAACAAGGCCGGCATCATTGTGGACAAGACAGGTACTCTGCATGTATATGCGGATGATCTGAAGAAGATCGATCCCGGATTTTCATTCGCCGATTTCTACCCGGTGACCTCGATTGACGGTTATACACCAAAAGGTACGGGCTTTAACGGGATTCTGGCCATAGCGAAATCCGTGCCGGAGGATAAGATGAAACGGATTCTGAAGCTGATCGATACATGGATGAATCCTGAAGTGTTCGAAATTCAGAAGTACGGAATTGAAGGCCGCGATTATAATCTGGTGGATGGCCAAAAGGTGATCGATGTCGATCAGAGAACAAAAGATAATGCGTCGGATTTTAATCAGATCGTCAATATACTGCTCCCTGCCGAAACCGTTGGCTCCACACCCGAGGAGACGGAGGCGCTCAAAATCTTCAAACAGGTGGAGGATGCGCAAACCGGCAGCACTGCCGACCCGACGGTTGGGTTGGGATCGGAGACCGCCAATGAAATTCTGCCGGATTTGAACAAAAAAATCCAGGATTTAAAAGCAAAAATCATCTTGGGCAACGAGCCGATTACAGCTTGGGATGATTTTGTAGCCGCACTGAAGCAGGATGCCGGCGTAACGAAGATGACCGAAGAAATGACTGCAGCCTATAAGCAGCGTACCGGGCAGTAAGACGGCTGATGCCGCTTCACCCTTAAGCTGACGGTCCATAAGGAGGATAGCGGCATGAAGGCAATGAATACTGCCGGGCCTGAATTACGGAATCAGGCAGGAAAATGGGGCAGGCTCGGCAGGAGGCTGTATCGGGACAGATCCCTGTACCTGCTTGCCCTGCCGGGAATTCTTTTTCTGATCTTGTTCAAGTATGCGCCGATGTGGGGCATTGTCATCGCCTTTCAGGACTATTCGCCCTTCGCCGGAATTTTGCATAGTCCTTGGGTAGGTTTGAAGCATTTTGAACGTTTTTTTGCCAATCCGGATTTCTGGATGCTGTTCCGCAATACGATTGCCATTAATCTGCTCAGCCTGTTTCTGTTTTTCCCGCTGCCTATTCTGATTGCGCTGATGCTGAATGAGCTGCGGAGCGTCTTGTTCAAGCGTCTCGTGCAGACGGTAATCTACCTGCCCCACTTCTTGTCCTGGGTCATTATCGCAGGTCTGACGTTCTTCCTGTTCGCCAAAGGCGAAGGACTCGTTAACGATATTCTGGAGGCGCTTGGAAGACCCCGATTGGGCGTGCTTACGAATCCGAATGCCTTCTGGCTGATGGTGACCCTTCAATCCATCTGGAAAGAGGCCGGATGGGGAACCATTCTGTTTCTGGCGGGAATCGCCGGAATCAACCCCAGCCTTTATGAAGCTGTGAAGATGGATGGTGCCGGACGTCTGAGGCAAATGTGGCATATTACGCTGCCTGGCCTTCGCTCCGTAATCGTGGTGTTATTTATATTGAAGCTTGGCGACATGATGGATGTCGGCTTTGAACAGATCTTCCTCATGTATAACGGTGCCGTATCCAATGTGGCCGAGGTATTCGACACCTATGTGTACCGGCTCGGGATCAAGCAAAGCCAATTCAGCTACAGCACGGCTGCAGGGCTGTTCAAATCTCTCGTCGGGCTTGCTCTGGTGCTGATTGGAAATAAAGTGGCCAGGAAATTCGGCGAGGAAGGGGTGTTTTAACAAGTGATCAGACCGAGGATGACGGATCGGCTTTTCCGTCTGATTAACGGAGGCCTGCTGGGATTGATGGCGCTCCTCACCTTTTTCCCGATCTATTACGTAGTTGTTATTTCATTCACCGATTCAACGGAGCTGCTGACCAAGGACTATATCCTGTTCCCGTCCAAATGGTCATTCGACGCCTACAGTTATCTGTTATCCACAGATGCGTTCCTGCGCTCGATCGGCAACAGCGCCTTCCTGGCGGTCGTCGGCACCGTATGCTCACTGGCTGTTACCTCATCCTTCGCCTATGCCCTTTCCCGGAAGAAGCTGATGGGACGCAGATTGCTGATGCTGCTTACCCTGCTCACCATCCTGTTCAGTCCGGGTATTATTCCGAACTTTATTCTTATTCGCCAATTGGGCCTGCTTGACAGTTTATGGTCCTTAATTCTGCCGGCCATGGCAACAGGGTGGAATATATTGCTGATGAAAAACTTTTTCGACAGTCTGCCGCAGGAGCTCGGAGAATCGGCTGCCATTGACGGCTGCGGCGAGATACGGGCCTGGCTCTCGATCATGCTTCCCTTGTCGCTTCCTGCTCTGGCGGCATTCGGGCTGTTCTATGCAGTGGGCTTCTGGAATCAATTTTTTACCGCCCTGCTGTACTTGAATGACTCCTCCCGCTGGCCGATCCAGGTTCTGCTGCAGAATATGCTTCTGAATGCCTCCAATACGGATTTGGCCGCTCCTGGAGAGTTTGTGGAGGTTCCGCCCTCAGAATCGCTCAAGATGGCTGCCGTTGTTGTGGCGATTGCCCCGATAGTTATGGTTTATCCGTTTTTGCAAAAGCATTTTGCCAAAGGAGCCATGGTTGGTTCTATAAAAGGTTAGGTTTGGAGATGAAGCGTATGAAACCCGATATCATTTTTTTGATGACCGACCAGCAGCGCTGGGATTGCAACGGTCTGTATAATCCGGCAATTAAGACACCGAACATCGACAAGCTGGCCGAAAGCGGTATTGTCTATAACCAGGCGGTTTGTCAGGCGCCGATGTGTGTGCCGAGCCGCAGTTCCATGATGCTTGGTCTGTATCCTTCCCAACTGGGCGTGCGGACGAATCATGGAGGTCTCTACGACGAAGACAAGCTACCTGCCGAGCCGCTGCCCGAATTGATGCGCAAGGCGGGATACCAGACGGCAGGATTCGGCAAGACGCATTGGAACCATGGACACCGGAATCCCGTTCCGCCTACGAGGGGCTTTGAAGTGCGCTCGGTCGGACTTTCCCGGGAGAGCGGCCACTATGAGGACGGAGCTGTGATGATGGGAGACCATGATCCGGAAGGGCTGCGGGCTTATAGCGAGGAAACGGCTCTTTACGGCAGCGGGGAAGAGAATGCGCTAGGCTATATGGGCCGAACGAGCGGAATACCGATGGAGCAGCACCGCGACGGCTGGGTAGCCGGGCAGTGTTTGAATTTTCTGGACGGCGGCATCGATCCGGATCGTCCCTTGTTCCTTTATCTGTCCTTTCTGAAGCCGCATGCCGGGTTCAATGTGCCGCAGGAATTTGAGGATCTGTACCGGCTTGAGGACATTCCCGATATTCCGCAGCCGCCATGGGAGGACGAGGAGGGAACGCACTTGTCGGCTACGGACGGCGTGAATACAGGCAGCCGGCGAATGTATCTGGAGAGACGCGAAGCCTGGGAAGCGATGAGTCCGCTTGAGCGCAGACGGACTACACTGCGTTATTATGCAAATTGCAGCTGGCTGGATCATTATTTTGGCCAGGTGATGGAGTCGCTGGAGCGCCAGGGAAGATTGGACAATGCCCTGATCGTATTTCTGTCGGATCACGGCGAGATGCTCGGCGAGCGGAGATACCGCTTCAGCAAGTACTGTCTGTACGACTCCAGCGTCAGAGTGCCGCTCATATTGTCCGGTTCCGTGATACCCGGGGATAAACGCGGTACAGTTGATGAGCGTCAGGCCGAGCTGATTGATCTTGTGCCAACGCTCAGTCAGTTAGCGGGATTGCCGCGGAACCCGATTCTGCCGGGACTTGATCTTCTGGGTGAGCGCAAGCGCCGGGGAACGTTCAGTGAGTTTCACGGCAAAGGGGCGGAAGGACTTCATTCGGCTCCCTGCTATATGTGGCGCAAGCGGGATTGGAAGCTGATCATATACTTATCCGGTACGATTGAGGATGCCATCGAGCGGGTGGATGAGGCGCACGGAGAATTGTATAACCTCCGGACTGACCCCCAGGAATGGTATAATGTTTATACTGAAGCGGAGTACCAGCCGGTTCGCGAACAGCTGAAGACGGAGCTGCTGCTTCATCTGGCAAGCGTCTGGTCGAGGGGACCGTTTTTTTATGACCGCCATGGATACGCCTCTCTGGGGTGAATGCGGGCATAGAAGATGATGAATCGGCGGTGCAGACGGAAATAGTCCGGGAGAAGCATAATAAGCTTTATAGCCCCGCGAATACCAGATGACGTTTCCACAAGCGCAGCCCGGTTATTTGACCGATCCTTTAGAAGAAGCTGATTGTTCATACGAAGGAGGCTTGAATTTATGGATTGGAGCCGTTTTAAACATCCGCATGCGGAAGACCGGATTCATCCGTTCTGGTTCTGGAATGGAGAAATGGCGGATGATCAGATCAAGAGGCAGATCGGGGAGATGGCGGACAAAGGCGTAGGGGGATTTTTTATTTGCCCGCGCCAGGGGCTTGAAGTGCCTTATTTGTCTGAACAGTGGTTTCAGAAGGTTCGTCTGGCAGTGGAGTATGCCGCAGGCCTTGGGCTTCAGGCATGGCTCTACGATGAATATCCCTACCCCAGCGGCATTGCGGGCGGCGAGGTGACCCTGCTGCATCCGGAAGCGAAGCATTATACGCTGGAGACCATTACCCGCAGAGCAGAGGGCGGGCGAAGCGTCCGGGAGGAACTGCTCTGGGCGCGGATATTGGCCGCTCAGGCGGTACCGGTTGGTGAAGGAGGCCAATTGAATTGGGATGAGGCCGTCGATATCCGCGGATCAATAGGCAGCAGGCAGACACGACGCATCTTCCAAAAAGCCGGGCTCACGGCGTATAACCGCAAGCGCTTCTTTAGTTATGGAACCGCTTACGAGCTGGTCTGGGACGCTCCGGACGGAGAATGGGAGCTCATTTTGTTTCTGGAGAAGGAACTGGAGGATTTCAAATATTACGGGACATTTGTTGATCCCGGAAACCGTCAGGCTGTCGAATCCTTCATCCGGTTGACCCATGAGAAGTATGCCGACCATGTAGGCGACTTGTTCGGTGACCCCATTAAGGGGTTCTTCGGGGACGAGACGGGTTTTCTGGGCAGCATCCCTTGGTCGCCGCAGCTGCCGGCAGCTTTCAAAGAGCTGCATGGCTATGAGCTTCGGGATCATTTGCATGCGCTTCTGTATCCGGATCGTCCGGATGGCGCGCGGATCCGTTACGATTATTTTCAAACGGTTCATCTGCTGCTGCGCTCCAACTATCATCAGCAGCTTCATGATTGGTGCGGGGAGCATGGACTTGCTTATGTGGCCGAGGCGCCATCGGTACGGATGACGACACAGAGGTACAGCCACATTACAGGCGGCGACTCGGCCCATGAAAAGCTGGGACGGCCGCTGCGCTGGGTGCTGGAGAGGTATGCGGGGGAGATGCGTTATAACCCGAAGATGGTCAGCTCGCTGGCCCGTCAGCTGGGAAGGGAGCGGAATCTGATTGAATGCTTTCATAGCGTAGGCTGGTCCATGACGCTGCAGGATGCCAAATGGATGATCGACCGGCTGGCCGCGCTGGGAACAAATCTGTTTAATTTTCACGCGTTCTTCTATACGCTGGATGGCCTCTCCAAGCATGACGCGCCTCCATCCCAATTTCTGCAAAATCCTTATTGGCCATATTTTCGGCAGCTTGCCGATTATACAGGCCGACTCAGTTATATGATGAGCCAGGGGGCTGCAGACATTCGGATCGCGGTGCTGGACCCGGTAACAAGCTTCTGGACGCATATGGGCAATCCTCTGCATGGATTCAAATATGCGGGTGAAGATGAGGAGCAAAAACGGAGACTGGAACGTCTTCACGGGGACTGGAAGGCGCTGTCGGTGCATCTGCTGGAGACACGCCGGGATTTCGACCATCTTGATCCCGAGCTGCTCCAGGAAGCCGACATTAACGAGGGCGTCGTCACAATCGGTCATGCCCGTTATGAAGCGATTCTGCTGCCGCCGGTTACGAATCTGGAAGCGGGAGCATGGAAGGCTCTGAAGACTTTCGCTGCACAGGGAGGCATAGTGATCGGGATGGGGCTGCTCCCATATGAGCATATCGCAGTGGATAGCCCCTCGGAAGACGAGGCAGCGGCTTTCTTCGGGGTAGAGCAATCCCCGCGCACCGGATACTGGGAATCGGGCAGAACGGGATCGGCAGAGAGTCAGGATTCCGGCCGGATTGGATACCGGAAGGAAGCAACCGGTTCCGTATATTTTATCCCGTGCGGCACTTCGGGGCCATTTCAGCCGGTGCTGGACCATGTGACCAGGCTGCTGGATGAATGTCTCCCGCAAGCAGTAACGGTAAAGGCGGCTTCGGCAGACGAACATCTTCCGCTGCTCATGCAGACGCGCTGGCTCGAAGAAGATACGGGGATGATTTTCCTGACCAATCAGGAAGGCCGTCCGCTTTCGTTTATATTAAGGGTGGATGCGGAGCTTCTTCCGGACCGGGGCGGACATGTCCATGGGGAAGCAATGGTTCTGCTTCCGGCGGATTTGATCACAGGCGAGGTGGGCAATGAACCTTATATCTCGCACCCGGAATATGATTGGAATGCGCGGCCGGACGAATCATCCCAGACTGGCGGCGGAGCAGCAGCAGTTAGGCTTATGCTTGCGCCTTATGAATCACGGCTGATCCTGGCGGTGCAGAAGGAACGGGTGAGCGGGATAGCCGGTAATCGAAACCACCGTCCGGGGAGGGAAACGGAAAGCGGTGCATTCGAACGGCCGCAGGAGCATACTGCCGCGAAGCGGGAAGCCCCGGAATGCATTTCTGGAAAACCGCACAATCCTGTACTGGAATCGTCCATCAGCATCACTTCGGAAGCGCAGTGGATTGTGGAACCGCTTGGTCCGAACATGATTAGGCTGGACCGGTTTTCTCTGCATCTGCCTGGTGAGGAAGAGGGAATTCTTGTCGGGGTCAAGACATTCATCGATCAATGCGAGGATCTGGCCGCCGTTCAGGCTCTTCCTGTAGCATTCCGGCAATCCTTCGGCACTCCGATGAAAGTAGGAATGGACTATCCACTTGACGTAACCTATCGTACAAGATTGCTTGTGACAGCTCTTCCTGCCGAATGCTCGCTTGTCATGGATGAGCTGGCAATCTCAGGCGAGTGGGTGCTGATGGTTAATGGAACGTCGTTTCGCCGTGATCAGTTTCGAGCTGCCGAGTTGTATGATTACCGGAACATCAGCAGCGATATTGCTTCGCTGCTGCGCGTTGGCGGCAATGAAATTTCAGTCAGCATTCGAATATCGAGCGATGAAGACGGGCTGCTCGACGCGATTTATCTGGCAGGGTCATTCGGAGCCGAACTCCAGCCAACCCAGGATTCCGCGCTTCCGGTGATGACTGCTGTACCGCGGACAGCGGCTTCGCTCCCTCATCACTACACGGAGGGCTTTCCGTATTATGCAGGCGCCTTGCGGTTCACCCGACAGCTGGATATGAGCCTGCCTGCCCGGACGGATGAGATAGATATACAGTTTGCCGACTGGGAAACGACACTTTCGGTTCAGATAAGACTGAATGGTCATGATCTGGGCGTACAATCCTGGTCGCCCTACCGCTGGAGGGCGAGCTCCGCTCAGCTTCGACCCGAAGGCAATACAATAGAGGTGGATGTAACGAATACGCTGGTGGGGCTGCTCGAAGGAGCGTATTTTGATTACAGGGAGCACAAGCTGCAGCCTTTAGTTCCCTGAACCTCTCAAGCAGCCGGCGGCTGAGTACGAAAAAACCCCCTTCTCGCGGAGCGCGGAGAGAAGGGGGTTTTGACTGCAGCTTTTGTCTATATTTTGAAAATCGATACGGTACGCTGAAGCTGAACGACCATCTGCTGCATTTTTTCGGTCTCGTCGACAACCGCCTGCACGGAGCCAATCTGTTCATTCATGGAGGCGGATACCTGCTCGGTACCGGCAGCGGACTGCTCGGTGATTGCGGATATATTCTGGATCGCTCCTGAAATCTTACGGGAGCCCTCCAGCATTTGGTCGCTTTCGCTGGAGAATTGATAGATCTGCTTGGTTATAAAATCAACGCTGGCGACAATCTCGGAGAAGATATGCTCCGATTCCTGAAGCATATGGGTTTGCAGCTTAACGACTTCTTCGTTGATTTTAATATTTTCGATAGCCTGCTTGACTCCGGAATCGATGCTGCGGACAAGGTTGAACACTTCTTTGGTCGAGGCGGTCGATTCCTCCGCCAGCTTGCGCACTTCCTGTGCGACAACTGCGAATCCTCTGCCATGCTCACCGGCGCGCGCCGCTTCGATCGAAGCATTAAGAGAAAGCAGGTTCGTCTGCTCGGCCAGATCGGAGATTGTGCGCGTTATCGACGAGATGCCCTCCGCATTGCGGGCCAGCTCCTCAATTGTAGCCGCAACTGTAGAGGTCGCTTCCACATTGCGCTGCATGCCGACCGTCTGGCTGTCTACAGCTTTGCGGCCTTTCTCGACCAGGATCAGCGTTTGTTCGGATTTCTCGTTCATTTCCTTGGTGGAATGGGCGTATGAGGCCACTTTGTCCTCGATTTCCCGGATTGACTCAGCCATATCCGCCACATCCCCGGAAATTTCGTTAGCTCCGGTTGCAAGCTCTCCGGCCGATAAGGCGACCTGCTCCATGATCAGCTTCAGATCCTTGTTCTTGTCAAAAATATTCCGGCTGGTGTCGTTCACGATGCGGGAAATATTGGATGTGTCCTTCAAAATTTCCCGCAGCTTGTCAATCATACTGTTAAAGGAATGGCCCAGCTGTCCCAGAGAGGAGGATGAGGATACGTCAACCTTCTGGGTAAAATCTCCCTTGGCTATGCCAAAGGCAATGGAAGAGATTTCGTCAATAGATGAAGTAAGCGCTCTCTCGATCACACTCACAAGGGGATACGTAATCGCTGCCGCGACTAAAATGATGATGAGCCCAAGGAGTAAGCTGCTGCCTGTAATGATCAATCCCAAAAGCAAGGCGATCGAGAAAATGCCGACGATTGAATAGCACCCGATCAGAAGTTTGTTGCGGATGGACAATGAATAAAACCATTGCATGAGGCAGGGCTCCTCTTTATTAGAATAATCTCATTATATTCACAATGGAGAATTTTGTCTATATTCGTCTAATGCAATCGTACTAAGTCGAAAGAATTAAGTAAGGATTGTGTAATAATGCTGAATCGAGGCTTTTCGCTGTAATGGTTTTGTAAAAATATGTTGAAGGAACCATAAAGCTGTCTTATAATAGGCCTAATGTATTATTTGTAAGCTTCAAGAAAATAAGGATTTAGGAGGGGGTTTACTATGAGTTTGGAAACGATGTCATTGGCGCGGCAAGTGGATTATGTATTCAGACAGCTGGAAGAAGAGCTGATTTCGGCTGTTGCAGGGACTGTTTTTATACATATTCGGAATAATGCAGTCGGCAAATACGGAGTCAGGCACAATCCCATTGAGAGCAAGAATGGTGAAATCGGCCAAACAGAGCAGGGTATGACCGCTTCCCAGGTGCAGTCCTTTCGCCAGATGGCAATAGACTCGCTGAAGCTTAAACGGAATTGGACACATGGTGAAATTTTGTATGATTTTTCAGTAAGGTCGAGCACGGGCGCTTGGTCGGCAAGTATTCTTTTTGAATCGAATTACAATTTGGCCAATGGCATGTTTCGCTACCAGCCGAAATATTCACAGCAGGCGCTTCGTGATGCTCCATAGCATATATTCAGGGGATGCCCCCCAGCAAAAAAACAGCTATCGTCGATCTTCGGCGAAGTTTCTTCTTCAATCGTAGACTTATTATCCATTTAAGAAAATGCTGCTCCGCAAATAAGCGGGCAGCATTTTTTTCATTAACGAAGCGGCGCTGTTATTGTGCGTCCCATGTCCCGGATGAGGGTTCCTACATCTTCCGAGAAATTACGGACAGGATGGCCGTCCATAGGCAGCATTTGATTCTGAAGGCTCTTGATGCGGGAAAATAACTGTCCATCCGTCGTTACGTGAACGGCATAACCCGGCTCCGCCCGTTCAACGGTTTGTTTCACCTGCCGCTTCACCATTTCGGTGTGGACACCCTTCTTGACAGCGACACCGACAACGGCGTCGCGGTTGTTAAGAATGACAGTTGCTCTGTCCACGCCATGAACGCTGGAAACATGCTTGGCGATTTTCTCGGCCGTGGTCATGTTTGCAGAAGCACGCGGATGCTGCTTTTGCTGCGGTTGCGTTTCTTTCATCAGCATACGTTTATCCGTGGTGGACTGCGTTTTGTAATTATTTGTTTTTACTTTGTCATGCTTCGCTGTACATCCGGTCGAGGCCATAACGAGAAACAAGGAAAGAACCAGCATTGCGGATATCCTATACATTGGTTTTTTCACCTCCTGAAGATAGGATTCGCGGTGAACATCAAAACCATGCTGGTAATATTTCATTTGGAATTTTTGATGGCAGCCTGTTTGCGGCCTGATTCCGCCACGGAATATTTCATTAATTCGGAAACGGTAATCAGGCGGTAGCCTCTGGCTCTGAGCTCCGGAAGAATGACTCTCAATGCGGCAGCGGTTTGCGATTTCCCCTGGACATGATCATGGAAAAGCACAATATCCCCGTTTCTGGCATTTCCCAGCACCTTGTCCAAAATCCGTTGAACGCCTGGCCGGCTCCAGTCCCGTGTATCCTGATGCCAGGACCACATGACAGGAAAAAGGCCCATTTTATTGGAGACCTTGACGATCGTATCGTCATACATGCCGCCCGGTGGACGAAATAACGCCGACTTGCGGCCGATTACCTGGAATATTTCATTTTCCGTGCTCTCGATTTCCTGGCGGACTATTCTTTCCGATGACGGGATTCTGAAGTAAATATGGTTATAGGTATGGTTCGCAATCTCATGCCCTTCGGCGGAAATCTGATTCAGAATATCCGGATACAGCTTCACTCTTTTGCCTACAACAAAAAAAGTGCATTTGGCATTGTATTGCCTGAGCAGATCGAGAATTTCCAGAGTTTGAACGGGATCCGGCCCGTCATCGAAGGTGAGCGCCATCACTCTCTGCTTCGTCTGTACCTCCCAGATCATTTCTCCTTTTTTCTCATAATAAAAACGGTCCTTCTTGAATGGTGCGCCTGCGCCATCAGCTTCATTTGCGAACAGCAGCATCGAAAGGCTTACGATCCCCAGCAGATATTTGTGTACGAGCATGAATCTCCATCCTTTGCAATGTGCATCATTCACCACATGTGTTGACGATAAGCTTTAATGTTTCAAAAATACCGGTTTCGCATACATCTAAGTTAAGCAAGGAAATCCGGAAACACAAAAAAAATGCTGCCTCGCTGAGCCGGGCAGCATTTTTCGGTATTGGCGAATCCTAATGGCGAATGTTGCTTCCTGCCAATTGTTGTTCCGCGATTTGAACAAGCTTGCGGGTGATGTATCCACCCAATGCTCCTGTATCGCGGGTAGCCATATAACCGTAATAGCCGTCTTGCGGAATTTGGATTCCAAGCTCCTGCGCCACTTCGTATTTCATTTGGTCCAAAGCTGCGCTGCATTGAGGTACGACTAATTGGTTGCTGCTGCGGGATTGTCCTGCCATTATATTCACCTCCTAAGCTTTCTTGAGCCTTATTATGTTCCTGTTGGAATCTTTTATGCAGAATAAAAATGATTTTTTTCAATCCTCTAAAATTCAAGCCAACCATCTGGCGCTCAGAGGTCAAATTCATAATCCGGGTAGACATAAGGCATGGAAGGAGGAGTGATCGTTTTGATTTGCGCCGCTTTAAGTATAACGATCGGGCTTCCTTCAAAAATGCCCACAGTCACGGTGCCGCGCACATTCAGCCAGACATCGTCATCGTAATCTGCAGCTTGCGGATTTTCGATCATCAGACCGTATGGCAAGGAGTCTGCGGAGCAGCAGTTCATCGCAAACCGGCTGACGGCCAGCTGCGACGGTCCCATCCCTTCCTGCCTGTAGACAAACCCGCTGATTTCAACCGTTTTGCCGATAAAATTATCCCGATACAGGTCAAGCGCAGTCAGCGTCTCCATATACTGCTTCTCGGGAATTACAATTTCGTTCAGCCCATACAGCCTTTTGCCGAGCCGGGCATAGGCAGCCGTGTATTCATCCGCGGGAAACAGCGCATCCAGGTCTGTGTTGTCCGCAGAATCATCAGGGAACGGCTTCGCCTCCGCATTCTCCGGCATCACAAAACTTCCTGTGCCGTTCAGGCTGATGCCTTTTTTGGATGCTGCAGTGCTTCCAAGCATCGTGTCCGGCAAAAGGAATCCCATAATCAACGGGAGTACGAACAGGCCGTAGATGAGCGTATTTTTGATAACCGAAAGAGATGGCTCGTGATCGCAGTCATGGGCAGCCGTCCGATTGCCGACCCATACCTGAACGGCGGAATAGAGCAAATAGATGGCTGTTGCATATAAGCCGATTGCCGAAAGCTTGACATAAAGAACCATGCGCGGCGCGATATACAGCGTTATGCTGCCGCTGCGTACAAGATCGATTATATACAGGGCGAAGCCGGTCATGATCATGGCGCGCAGCAGATGGTGAATGATCGTGATCTTATCTTCCTTTGTCATGGGGGACGCTCCTTTGCTTCACTATCAGGATGGATAAAAAACCAGTTTCTCCATAACCATGGAACCCATCAGCACAGCGACGAACAAGAACGCGATAATCGTCAGAACAACCTTGGTGCGGAAGGCGGAGAAGAGCATAAGGGTGCTTTTGAGATCGACCATAGGTCCAAATACAAGGAAGGCCAGCAGTGCGCCGGGCGAGAACAGGCCGCTGAAGCTTGAAGCAACGAACGCATCCGAGGTGGAGCAAAGGGACAGGGCGAAAGCAAGAACCATCATAAAGATATGGGAAACGAAGGGTTGATCGGTGATCGAGTCCAATAATTGACGGTCGAGCGCAGTTTGCATGGCAGCGGTAATAAATGCGCCCATAATCAAATATTTGCCGATATCAAAAAATTCATCTGATGCGTGTGCGAATGTAGCGCTGATCCGTCCGCGCAGCCCGTTTCTTCTTTCGTTGTGATTATGGCTGTGTTCATGATGATGGTGAATAGACGAAGGGTGAGCGCTCCTAAGCGGGTTTTTACGGAGAAAACGGTACAGCAGCAGCCCCAGCAGCACACAGACACCAAAGGTCAGCCCCATTCGGGAGTAGGCCATAAGAGGCTCAGAGCGAAAGGCGGTGAAGGTCGAAGTAAATACGACCGGATTAATAATCGGTCCTGCGAAAATAAATACAAGTCCTATGTAGGCCGGCATGCCTTTGCGTATGAGACGGCGAACTACCGGAATCATGCCGCATTCGCACAAAGGCAGCAAGAGTCCCAGCAAGCTTCCGAACAGCACCCCGACGACGGGGTTTTTAGGCGTCAGCCTGGCAATCATTTTGTCAGAGACAAACACCTGCAGAAGGGCCGAGAACAGCACCCCAAGCAGGATGAAGGGAAAGGCTTCGAGGATGATGCTGATGAACAATATTTTAAAGGATTGTATCGATGGATTGGTTAGGATCAGATCCGTAAGGCCGTCTCTGGTCCATATGCGGGCAAGTATCACCAGGCAGCCGGCAGCGAGCAGCGGCGTACCCCATTTATAGATGATTCTCAAAGGACAAACTCCCCCCTTAAACTTCCGTTCTTATACAATATGCAGGCTTGGCCTTATGAAGGACAGCCTTTCATAAAGTTATTTGACCACGCCTGCAAAAACGGCTGGGCCGGATTTAAATCTGCCCAGTTGATTTGACAGTTATATCAAAAATAGTCATTGCCAAATGAGGAGCAAAGAGGTACAATCACTAACGTTGATAATGATTCTCATTATTGCTCGATAGATGATAATGAGTGTAACGGATTGGGGAGAACAGCGGTCATGATAAGTAAAAAGAAAATGAAAAAAACAGGATATAGCATTACGGCAGCGATGCTTGCCTGTGCGTTAACGATTACCGGCTGCAGCGATGGCGTGAAGGTTAATGTAAAGGATTATTCATTCGACACGGCAGGGAACATGTTTGCCTATGCGGAATTCGAGTTATCCGGCGAGCCTCTGGCTGAATCGCTTGGACTGGATCTGGATGTTCTGGATGCCGGGAAGCCGGATTCGCCAACGGCATTCGATTACATAGCCGGGATCGAATCCTACGAGTACTCGGAGGAAGCGATGTACGAGGTGGTGGAGAAATCCGGCATGGGGCTGCATCTGGCAAATGGCCCTGCTGTAGCGGACGAGGCCAAGAAAGCCGGCCAATCGCCTAATGAACTGCTTGCTTCGCGCTTCCTGAAGATGGCAGACAGTGTAGGACAGCCGGCGGATCAGATTCAGCAAAATATGTTTCCGACCTTCATTGAATATGCTGCAGGCGATCCCCATTACGCGCAGAAGGTCGATACCGGCAAATACGCCGACGGCGAGAATGGCACCTATATTCCTAATTACCAAGTGGATTTCAGCTCGCTGCGCTGGGACCGCGACAAAATGAAGAAGCAGTTTGTTCCAGCCGCTTATGGCGCAACGATGCTCAAGCAGTCTCTATGGGCCGGCGATTTTCTTGGCAATCTGCACAATGCGGAGTCGGATGAGGAAGTGGATGCATCCACTGCTGCAGAAGGACCGGAAGCTGATCAGGGGCTGAAGCTGGGCGTCAGCTCGGTTGACGGCATGCAGGGGATGATCCTGACCGAGGAAGTCTGGAACAAGCTCCAGTATGTGCGCGGCAATCTGTTCTATGATCCGTCTTCGCAAGGACTGGGTGCGTTAAGCAAGAACGCGACCAATGTTTATCTGCCGCATGCCATTGACGTTGAGGAGAACGGGGACAAGGATTATCCGAATGTAAAAGGCTTGAAGGTAAACGATGGAAGCAGTTCATTGCAGGATCAGTGGCTGATGCTGTGGCCGACCTCGGAATTTTACGGGATGACCGACCAGCGTACGGATAACCCCAACCGCAATCCGGCATTTGCCCGCGTGTTTGACGGGGATCCGTTCCCTGCGGCGCCTGCAGCCAATACCGATAGCGATCCAAGCAACGATGTCATCTCCAATGATCCCTTTACCATTGCCAGCGATGTTCTGCTTGCCGTATTCGATAATATCAAGACGCGTCACTGGAATAACGATGCCGGTACGCTGGTCACGTCCTTTGACGGCGGCAAGCAGGGAACGGCTGTGGATACGTTCCAGGCGGGTTATACGATAGAGGCGCTGCGCATGTTCGAGCGTGCGATCGACGGCTTGCCTGTAGGCTACGCGAATGGAGATGCGGCTGAAGGCTTGAAAACAGCGGCAGGGGCCGAGGCCAAAGAAATGATTGTCAGGCAGGCAGATTTCATATTGTCCGCGCTTGTCAATAAGGATGGCCTTGCCGTGAGCAGTTATGACACAGCCAAAGATGAAGCCGGACAAGACACCACGCTGCTTGCTCAAGAAGGCGCGATCCGCGGTTTGACCTCGGCCTTCCTGGCAACAGAAGACGAGAAATACCGCGATGCTGCCCGCCATCTTTATGCGGCGATGGACAGCAAGCTGTGGGATGACGGCATCAAAGCTTATAAAACCAATGGCGACAAGGCATCTTATGATGCTTTTGCCGCAGGCGGCGTATCCTCTATGCTGCGTCTCGCACTTTTGCACTTGAAAAACACGGGCAGCGAAAGCGATGCGCCCAAAGCGCTTGAACAAAGCGCGATCCAGGAGCGTTATGTCGACTTCTACCGTCAGGTGATCGATGGACCTGCGCTTGATGAAGGGATGCAGGCGAGCGAATTCTGGGATACGGGCGACTTTTATAAAGAAGGCGATGACTCCGGCAATACCGATGGGGACACAGTGCCTCAGATTCAGAAGGGACATGGTGACAATGGCATTTCCCCGGTTCTTCTTCCGGTTGAGATCTCGAAATAATCCATCGCTTGCTTGGAGGCTGGCGGCGGGTGCATCTGCACTCGCCGTTTTGCTCTTCTTATCTGCATGCTCCGGGGAAGAGAATGAAGACCCTGTCGGCCCGCAGTCAGGCAGCAGTATTGTGATGAGCGAAAATGGCAGGACTATCTATGTAGCTAATGGCGATGCCAATACCGTTTCCATCGTTGATGCGCGAACCCGCAAGCTGGAGAAAGAAATTCCGGTAGGCAAAGAGCCGCGTGAGCTGGCACTGTCTCCAGACGGAGAAACCTTGTATGTGACCTGCCGCTATGCGAACAGTGTGGAATGGATCGATATAGAGAAAGGCAAGGTGCTTGGTTCGCTGAAGACAGGAATAGAGCCTTATGGTATTGTGAGCAGCCCGGATGGTTCGCGTCTATATGTCACCAACTATCGTTCGGGCACGGTTAGCGTGGTTGATGCGGCGAAGCGGACCATCATCAAGCAGCTGCCCGCTGGCGATAATCCAAGAGCGCTGGCATTGAGCGGAGATGGCAGCAAGCTCTATGCAGCTGAATATTTGAGCGCCAAAACCCATGTGTTCGATACGTCCTCCATGGCTGAGCAAGCAGATATCAAGCTTGGCGCTTCTCCGGATAAGAAGGACCGCAAGAAAAGCCAGGGAACGCCTAATACTGTCGAGCAGATTCGTCTGTCTCCGGACGGGAAGAGTGCCTGGGAAGCCCATCTGCTAACCAATACGGATACGCCGATTCAGTTCGAAGAAGTGATTTTCCCCTCCTTGTCGGTTCTGGATCTGAGCGCGAATAAGGAGAACGGCAAGGACCGCAAGGAACTGTTCGACTCCATTGACGTCCAGGATAAATTCGGAAAATCGACAATCGTTGCCAATCCGACAGATATCCTGTTTTCGCCGGATGGGAACAAGGCCTATGTGCTGATGGGAGGAAGCGAGGATCTTCTGGTCTTTGATCTGGCCCGGGGCGGCCGGGCGAGTCAAATCATCCGCCATCTGCCTGGAGACTTTCCGATCGGCATGACCATGTCACCGGATGGCCGCATTTTATATGTTCATAATGTCAATTCGCATGATATGACAACTATTGCGCTTCCCGGAGCCGAAGAGGGCGGGCAAGCGCACGTCGATGGCAAGCCTTCGAAGTTAATCCACCAGGATCGTCTGACTGCCGAGCAGCGTCTGGGCAAGACCTTGTTCTACAGCGCCAATTCGGATGATTTTCCGTTAACCGGCTCCAACTGGATGAGCTGTGTGTCCTGCCACTCGGACGGCGAGGTGGATTCATTGACGCTGACGACTTCCAAGGGTCCGCGGAACGTGCCGAGCAATGTCCTGGCGTTCGAGACCGGCGTGTTTATGTGGGACGGCAGCCGCGATGATTTCGGCGATTATATTCACACCATTCAAGGAGAAATGGGCGGAATGTCGGATGTAGACCCTGCCAAGCCATACCCGGCAGAGACACAAAAGCTCTTTGACGCTCTCGAGGCTTATATGCGGATGCCGGATGCTTTCCCGGTACCGTTGAGTCCTTACCGGACGGAGGACGGTCAGCTCACGGCCGAGGCCGAGGCAGGCAAGCAGCTGTTCGAAGGGAAGGCGCAATGCATCACCTGTCATGCTACAGATGTGATGACTGACAGCGTGAAAGCTGTTAACGGCAATGGAGCGTTAACGACAGACAATAAGGATTTTCTCCATAATGTCGGCACTGTCAGTCCAGCAGACATCGATTATGCCGGCGACGCCCGCGCAGCCTTTACGAATAAACGTGTGCGGGGCTTCTATGACACGCCGACGCTTCGCGGTGTTTACGCGACAGCCCCCTATCTGCACGACGGCAGCGCGGCCACTCTCAAGGACGTGATTGAACGCGCAGGCGACAAGCACGGTAAGACATCGGGGCTGAGCGACAAGGAAATAAACTCCCTGGTTGCATATCTGCAGCAGCTGCAGTAAAGGTGGACCCCTCCCTAAATCCCTCCTGAGGAGGGACCCCAAAGGGGGCCGCCCCTCTGGACTCCCGGAAATATGTAACGTGGGAGGGACACAGCCGCGTGTTAGTTGATTCATGCTAAGCTCGTTTTCGTCCCTACGGGACACACTCTAATACTGGCGCACCCGTGGTACCAGATGCCCCTTCGGGGCCGGAATAACGTGGGAGGGACACAGCCGCGCGTTAGTTGATTCATGCTAAGCTCGTTTTCGTCCCTACGGGACACACTCTAATACTGGTGCA
>NZ_JBWDNP010000008.1:0-300166 GCF_056269255.1 Paenibacillus sp. JT31N17 | reverse complement strand
TTCATTCGTTTTTATAACGAAGAACGGATTCAATTAAAACTAAACAAACTGACGCCGGTTGAGTACCGACGCCAGCTCATAGCCTAGGGCTTTTTTCATTGTCTACAAATTGGGGGCTTGACCAGGCAAAGCGAAGCGGGGGTTTTCGTTTATATGCACGGCACACACCTGTAATCTGCGGTTGTACGCAGCTTGTGCCCACATCAGGATATTCTGTTAGATTTTGATCTATCCACTTATTCCACAGGTTTATCCACAGCTGCTGGCGAATTGTTCAGCAATTCTGCCATTAACGATGTTAACTACAAGCAATAAACCCGCTATTTTTCTTTATCTGCCCACATGTGGATAGAAAACTGAAACTTTTACACACATTATCCACATTATCCACAATGGGGTTGTGAAAAACTTATCCCGCTTTTGTGCACATTGTAAACGCCCTGTAAATGCCGCTTTGCGCCGTTTATTCACATCTATGCACATTTTCTGTGGATAACAATGTGTATAACCAAAAATAGCCTGCATTAACGCTTTGTTTATCCCCGTAACGGCCCCAAATATGTTCGTCTTCCTATATATAAGAGGTGAGAAGACGCACCCAGAATAGAAGGATCCTCTGCCGCTTCCAGAAGCATGCGGTTTAATTGACGGCAGGCTTCATCACCCTGTTTGCGCCAATAATCCCACTGCTCCTCCTGCATGGATGCCGCGACGCTTCCTGACGCTATAAGCTTCACGTCCTGGAATCCATGGGCCTCCATAAAGGGATTGATATCAGCAATATTATAGTAGTAAGCGCCGGTAAATCTCCCTTTATCCTCATGATTGAAGATACCTGTCTTTATAAACTCCTGGATCCGTTCCGCCTTGTCATGCGGTTTCCAGCTCTGTGGGTAAAGGATGGATGTGGTGAGATGCCTGATTCGGGACATAAAGGCAACGAACACATATCCGCCCCGTTTAGTTACCCGGTAAAGCTCTTTAACCGCTTGAATCCGGTCTTCTTCGTGCTGCAGGTGATACAATGGCCCCAGCATCAAGGAGGCATGGAATGCTTCATCCCCGAAGGGATGAAGATTCCTGGCATCGGCTGTATGAAATCCGCTGAATCTGTGCGCAACCTGCATGTCCTGAGCTTTCCTTCGGGCTGTTTCTACACAGGCTGGAGTCAGATCGGCAAGCGCTACCTCATAACCCTTACGGGCAAGAGATATGGCATACCTCCCGGGTCCAGCCCCATTATCCAGAATATGCCCTTCGGGCGGAAGAAACCTCTGAATATAGTGGCTGTTCACCATGAATTCCACAGGCTCGCGCTCAAGCCTTCCCCACTCATCAAAAGAGCTGTAATAGCTGATCACCGGGTCCACCCGTCTTCACCTCCCAATTACTCCGCTTTTGTACGCAGCTCCGGATTCGATTGACCGCCAAGCAGCTGCTGGTTGCATGCCGCCACATAGGCCTGGGCTGCAGCGAGAATGATGTCGTTATGAACGGCGGTTCCGCGATAACGGCGATTGTTATGCAGCATGCTCACAATCGCTTCTCCGCGTGCGTCCTCACCTGTGGATAAGGAATGCAGCTCCAGATCCTCGAACTCTCCTGCGACCGGAATCGCCTGCTGAATGCAGTGGATAACCGCTTCAAGCGGACCGGTGCCCGTTCCGGTATACGTCCGCTCCTCCTGCGAATCGCGCTCGCGAATTGTAACCGAAGCGATGCGGGAGCGCTGGGTGCCTGCCAGCACCTGCAGATCCACCAGCACAAAAGGATCATGCTGGATGTCCGTCGTTTCGCTGGCCAGGCGGATAAGGACATCATCGGGAACCAGCTTGATTTCGTCCGCTTTTTCGACAAAGCGGTTATACAGATCCAGCAGCTCCGTTTCATTCAATGTGATGCCGTATTCAGCCAAACGGTGCTTCAGGGCATGGCGTCCGGAATGCTTGCCCAGCACTATCATGCTGCGCGGAATGCCCATGGCTTCCGGATCCATAATTTCATAGGTATTGCGGTTTTTGAGCAGGCCGTCCTGATGAATCCCCGACTCGTGCTGAAAAGCGTTGCGGCCGACAATCGGCTTATTGTAGGCAATCGGAAAATTCATCGCCCGGCTGACCATCCGCGAGGTTTCAAAAATCTCGCCTTGTACAATGCCCGTCTCAGCGCCGATAACAGATTTGCGCGTCTCAATCGCCATCACAAGCTCCTCCAGCGAACAGTTGCCGGCGCGCTCGCCGATTCCGTTGACCGTAACCTCGATCTGCGTTGCCCCCGCCTGGACGGCTGCCAGGCTGTTGGCGACCGCAAGACCCAAATCATTGTGGCAATGCGCGCTGTAGCTCACATTTTCGCCGCCCCGCGCCTGCTTGCGGACACTGCGGAACAGCTCGCCGTATTCCTCCGGCATCGCATAGCCAAGCGTGTCGGGCAAATTAATAATCGTTGCGCCCTCCGCAATAACAGCCTCCACCATCTCAATGACAAAATCCCTGTCCGAGCGGCTGGCATCCATACAGGAGAATTCAATCTCGTTCACAAACTGTTTGCCATATGCGACCATTTCCCGGGCGATTTGTACGACCTCCTCCTTCGATTTGCGCAGCTGGTAGGCAAGATGAATGTCCGATGAGGACAAGAACAGATGAAGCCGGCGCATTGCGGCATCCTGGGTCGCGCGGACAGCGGAATCGATATCGGCTTTCACCGCACGGGCGAAGCCGACGATTTCGACATTTTGCAGCTCGCGGGATACCTGCTGCACCGCGGCGAAATCGCCGGGGCTGGAAATCGGGAAGCCCGGTTCAATCACGTCGATGCCAAGCTTCGCCAGCTGGCGGGCGAGGATGATTTTTTGCTCCGGCGCAAGGGATGCTCCAGGGGACTGCTCCCCGTCACGCAGCGTCGTATCGAATATGCGGATACGTTTCATAACGGACTCAGACGTTTGATTGGGGTTGACCGGTTGATTTGTCATAGGATTAGCCTCCTTAAATGTTTAACGCATTATTTTTGCCAGTTAACAATAAGAAACGGTTGTCGCTGTCCTCTGACAGCTTAGCGAAGTTCCTTCCATCGGAAATGGAAGCATGCCGGAATGTTATACGTTTCTTATTATCAAAAAAAACAGCCTGTCGTCTCTTGTTGATCAAGAGACGACAGGCTGTTTGTGCAGCTTGCCGCGGTACCACTCCAGTTGTCCGGACCTTGGTCCGAACCCGCTTATGCAGCCTTCAGGAATGAAACCGGCTTCGCCGTTTATTTCAGTCGGCAAAGCTGGCTTACTCCCTCATTGAGAAATCATCCATCATGCAGTCAGCAGCAAAATATAGCAGCAGACTGTATGTGATTGCTTTCCTAAAGGCTGCACCCGATGACAGGGGTCAACTGTGCCGGCGTACGATACTTGGCTCCCGCGCCTGACCGTAATGGTCAAGCGTGAGCTCCTTTTATTTTCCGCCGGTCCGCTTCCAGGCGAGTTCGGATATCCATCGGCTGCCTCGCACCAATCAAACAGCTCTCTGCTGCCGCCTCCAGCCGCACCCGGTAAGACGAGTGCATGACTTGGGGCAACGTGTTCCCGGATACTGGTTCCTACTACTCCTGTTCATTGCGTTTGTGTTATGTCGGTTATATTATTCTCATCGATTGATTGGATTTCAAAGGGACAGGTTCCTAAGTACATTGCTTATTGCTTGGGATGGACTTACTTCACATTCTCAACTGCGCACATACCGCCAGACAACAGAAAAAGCCTGCCGTCTCCATTGCAAGAGACGACAGGCTGTTATGAACAGTCCGCGCGGTACCACCCTTGTTGACGCCCTCGTCTCCCAAAAGGAGATGGCCGGAACGCCCACTTATGCACGTCCCCGACTCTAGAAATCGAAGGCCGTACACCCGATTACGGGGGTTAGCCGTTACATCGTACACCCCCGGCAGGTCAGCCTTGGCCTTCGGCCGTAACCATCCTGAGGTTTCCGATGCTCCGCTCCCAGGCGAGTTTCTGGCCTGCCTTCGACTGCGTTGCACCAAATCCGCAGCTCTCTAAACCCGGCACTGCCTTACTGCTCCTGTTCTTCGCGTTTAAGAAGTATGACTGCCTGCATGGCAGTGTGAAGTATTGCTGCTTATTATAAGTCCCTTGGAATCGTCTGTCAATTCCAAATTAATAATTAATGGCGAACCGACCAATTTTCCAGCGAAAGACCCGGCTCTGCCTTCATGTCAAGCGGAGTGAATTCACCGCTTTTCCATTTGAGATGGGCCGCAGCGCCTATCATGGCGGCATTATCCGTACATAGCGCAAGCGGCGGTATGAGCAGCGGGACTCCCTCTGCCTTGCAGCGGGCTGTAAGAGCCGCCCGCAGGCCTTTATTAGCCGCAACGCCGCCGCATAACAAGAGCTGCCTGGCACCTTGCTCACGAACGGCGCGGAGCGCTTTTTCCACCAGCACATGAATGACCGAGGACTGGAAGCCTCTCGCCAATGCTCCGCGGTTCAGCACCTCGCCCTTCATTTTGGTCTGGTTGATCACGGCAAGCACCGCCGACTTCAACCCGCTGAAGCTGAAATCATAGGAATCCGGCTCCAGCCAGGAGCGGGGCAGGTCGATTTCTTCCTCCGCTTCAAGCGCCAGGCGGTCGATATGGGGGCCGCCCGGATAAGGAAACTGGAGCGCACGCGCGACTTTGTCATAGGCTTCTCCTACGGCATCATCCCGCGTCTGGCCGATAATCCGAAACTCCCCCTCGCGCTCCAGCACGACCAGCTCCGTATGCCCGCCGGAAACTACAAGCGCAACCGACGGATACACGATATCATGCACCAACTGGTTGGCATAGATATGGCCCGCGATATGATGGGTGGCAATGAGCGGCAGATCCAGAGCCATGGACAGACTTTTGGCCGCCACGATGCCGACCAGGAGCGCTCCGACAAGCCCTGGCCCCTGCGTGACTGCAATGGCCGATATATCCCGGAACGTCGCACCCGCTTCGGAGAGCGCCTGTTCCATGATCAGCGTGATGGATTCCACATGCTGGCGCGAAGCGATTTCCGGAACGACGCCGCCAAACTGCTCATGCGTTTGAATCTGGCTTGCTATGACGCTGGATATAATTTCGCGGCCTCCGCGCACGACGGCGACTGCTGTTTCATCGCAGCTCGTCTCGATGGCGAGCAGCAATTCATTGGTTGTCATGTTTCACTTCCCTGCTTAAGCTCCGCCCACATAATGAGCGCATCTTCCATATTGTCCGAATAATAATTCGGCCGGAGGCCGGAGGGCTCGAAGCCGAGCTTGCTGTACAGCCGCTGGGCGATCTCATTGCTCACACGAACCTCCAGTGTCATCCTGTTCGTCCCGAAAAAGACTGCCGTCTTCATGATCTCCCGCAGCAGCCGCTCGCCAAGACCCAATCCGCGGTAGCCCTCACGGACAGCAATATTCGTCACATGCGCCTCATCCATAATGGTCCACATCCCGCCGTAGCCGATGACCTTCTGTTCATAGACCATGACCATGTACCGCGCAAAGTGATTGTTCGTAATCTCGTTCACAAAAGCCTCTTTCGACCATGGACAGGTGAAAGCCTCCTGCTCGATTTCTACAATATCCGGAATGTCGGAAAGCGTCATAACGCGAAAAACAAGACGATCTGCATCAATCTCCGTCATTAAGCACCAGCCCCTTTCTCCCTGGACTCCTTCAGCTTCACTTCCGCCTCTGTCAGCTGTGTATAGTTGGGCACAAAAGCGTGCACATCATCCCGCTCCCCTGCTGCAAGGCGGATTGCGCCCAGAGCTGCAACCGAAGCGCCTTCCATCGTAGAAGGATACAGCCGGACTTCGCATTCAGACCCGCTCTCGCAGCAAAGCGCGCGGAGGCGCTCGCACTGCGCTTCATGCATGGTCAAATCGCCTGCAAACCAGATCCGCACAGGAGCTGCTTCCTGCGGGAGACTGCGGATCCTCTTGTCGAGCTCCGAAACCCACTCCTCCATAAGCCGCACGCCATCCTCGGCTTGCCGGTTCCAGCTGCCGCCCTCAGAAGCTTCAAAAGCGGATGTATATACCTGCCCGCGCCTGGCATCCATGATCGGAATAAACCATTCAGGTCGGTTAAGTGGAGGCGAATTGTCGTCTGCGATGCGAGTATGCCATGCCCCATAGGCCAGCGCTTCCAGGCTTGAGATGCCCACAAGGGGTTTGTTCCATACCCACGCAAGCGTCTTGCCCACCGACACAGCAATACGCATTCCCGTATAGGAGCCTGGCCCCCGGCCGATTGCGATTCCGTCCAGCTCGTCCGGCTTGATGCCGGTCTCATCCAGCAGAGCCTTCAGCTGCGATACGGTTGCCAGCGAATGATTGCGTTCCGCGAGTGACTGGACCGAGGCAAGAATTTCGCCGCCTCTTGCCAGCGCCGCTGCCAGCGATGCCGTTGACGTGTCAAGGGCAAGCACCACCAGCTTGTCCGCCGCACCGTTTTCCTCTATCTGTTCCTTCATGTGCCGCTTGCTCCCATCGCTTCAAGTTGCGAGCACCACCCGGCATAAGGGGCGCCAATTCCGCTCAAAGAAATCCGGCGTTTCTCTCCACCGAGATGCTCAATATACAGCTGCATCCGCTCAGGCGGAAGCAAATCCGTAATCAAGCTGGCCCATTCCACAATCGTGACGCCGTCTCCGTAAAAATAATCATCGAGCCCCAGCTCATCCGCTTCCTCCAGGGACAAGCGATAGACATCCATATGATAAAGAGGCAGCTTCGCGCCTTCATATTCTTTGATAATGGTAAACGTAGGGCTGTTCACAATCCCCTTGATGCCAATCGATTTGGCAAAAGCCTGCGAGAAGCGCGTTTTTCCCGCTCCAAGATCGCCGTCGAGCGCCAGCACCGTTCCCGGCACCGCCCAGGCAGCCAACTGCTCTGCAAGCGCAACGGTATCCTGCTCGCTTTCGGCTATACAATCGGTTTGCTGCGTTTCACTCACACTCATTTTGATTCCACCTAAAGTTTTCTGTGAGACTTCTTTGAAATACTTCCCTGGTAAACAGAAAACACTTCGGAAGCATAGACTAAAGTTTTCTGTGAATCTTCTTTGATATACTTCCCTGGTAAACAGAAAACACTTCGGAAGCATAGACTAAAGTTTTCTGTGAATCTTCTTTGATATACTTACCTGGTAAACATAGACTATATTCTTTCTAGTGATTATCAGTCCGTAAAATGATTGTATCCCCGCTTCTCGATCCGTGTCCGCTGCTTGGGATACTGGCGGTTTGGGTCAATACCAGCTTTGCCCTCTGAAATCATTTCCACACTCGCTTGCCCTGCTTCCACCTCTCCGATGAGGTACAGCGGAAGCCCCGCTTCCATAAGCTCAGCTTTGGCCGCAGCCGCATCGCTGCCCGAAATGGTGCCAAGGAGCACATAATCCTCGCCGCCATTCAAGATCCACTCCAGCGGTCGTATGCCCGCACCGCTGGCATACGAGGCCATGCTGCCGCTGACAGGCAGCTGCCCTTCGCGCAGCAGGATCTTGACCCCGGAGGCCTCGGCGATTTCCCAGGCCTCGCTGGCGAGACCGTCGCTGATATCATTCAGCGACGATACCGTTCCGCGCGCGGCAAGCATCCGCGCCGCGCGCACCGAGGGCGCCGGCCGGCGGTGCGCCTGCACAAGCGCCGCCGTGCCAGCGGCCTCTGCCGCGGCCAGCGGCACGAACTGCCCGTCGCCCGCCCCGGCTGCGGCGAGCAAATAATGAAGACCGGCCGCGGCCATGCCGACCGGGCCGGTCACAAACACGGCATCGCCGGGCTGCGCCCCGGACCGGCGGATAGCCTTGCCGGCCTCGACGGTGCCCACCACCGTCACGGCCACAACAAGCTGCCCCGGCGACGAAGTCGTGTCGCCGCCAACCACTGCGACGCCGTAATGCTCGGCGCACGCGTAAAGCCCGTCATAGAGCCGGCGTACCCGCGCCGGCTCCCATTCCCTTGGCGCGCTCACCGAGATGAGCGCATGCCGGGGCTCGCCGCCCATGGCCGCGATATCGCTTATATTCGCAGCCAGCGCCTTCCAGCCGACATCGGCTTCCGCCATCGTCGCCCCATTGAAATGGACGGTCTCCACCATCGTGTCGACCGCCAGCAGCCACTGCAGCGCGCCGCCTGATCCCGGCGGCGCTTCCACCACAGCAGCGTCGTCGCCAATGCCCAGGACGACGCCCTGCTCCTTCAGCCGCTCCATGGTTTGGCGGCCATCCGTCCAGTGGCGGATACTCATGAACTCATCCAGCCAGGCCGCCTCCCGTCGCTTTCCTTCATATATCGCTGCAGTCAACCGCTGACAGCGATGTCATAGCGTTTACCCGGGCTTGTCCGCCCGTCAATGACCTTATTATATCGGTCCCTTCTCCGCCCCGCAACAACGGCGGCGAGCTTTTATTCCAGGAGAAAACGTCTGCGGCCGCGCTTTGGAGCTTAGCCAGGTTCTTTCCTCAGTAATAGAAGCAAAGAATAGGCCGGATTTTAAACCTTCTTGACTATAATCAAAAAAACAGCATCCGCCTGCCCGTTGAATCCGGACAGCAGACACTGCTGACTGTAGGTTTTCTGTTAAATTATGATCAAACATAATGGGGATGAGTCTAATGGATATCCCGCTTCTTGAAGCGCCCGCCCTTGACATCGTGAATGTTGCCGACAGCCAGAAAAGCCGAAGGATCAAGCTCCTGGACAATCGATTTCATCTTGGCTTCCTCGAGGCGGGTGATAACGCAGAAGATCACGCGCTTGGAGCCGCCGGTGAAGCCGCCTTCGCCATTCAAGTACGTAACTCCGCGGCCCAGACGGCTCATGATCGCTTCGCCGACTTCTTTAGCCTCTTCGCTGATAATCCAGACCGATTTGGACTCGTCGAAGCCCTCAATCGTAATATCAATCATTTTGAAGGCGATATAGTAAGCAATTAATGAGTACATCGCGCTGTCCCATGAGAATACGAAACCCGCACTGCCGAGAATAAACAGATTGAGGAACATCACCACTTCGCCAACGGAGAATGGAACCCGCTTATTAAACACAATCGCGACGATTTCCGTACCGTCGAGCGATCCCCCGAACCGGATGACGAGTCCCACGCCAATCCCGAGAATAACGCCGCCGACCACCGGCGCAAGAAATGTACTGTAGGTTAGAGGATTGACAGGATGCAGCAGCTGCGTGCCGATAGACATGACAGCAACGCCGTACAGGGTTGACAAAGCGAAGGTCTTGCCGATTTGCTTATAGCCAAGGATAAGAAAAGGTACGTTAAGCAAGAATAGAAACAGTCCGAGCGGCAGTCCCGTCAAATGGGCAACCATGATGGATATGCCCACAATGCCCCCGTCAATAATATTGTTCGGAACCAGAAAAATTTCAAGTGCCACCGATACGAGTCCGGCACCGATCGTGATGAAGATAATCCGTATCAGAATTTCGAGCTTCGTTGACTTATAATGCTGTTTGCCCATGCCTTACCCCCTTATGATGATCTCCAACCCTATGCCCCAAGATTTAATTTGATTCTTCAAATTTCCCCTTGTTCCTTCATTATACCTGAATTTCGACCGAATTCAAAACCTTTTCGCTCATTATCATCGTTTTTCTGCCATTATTATAATTCCGTTTCCGGTTTCTATACGTTTCTGATAATAAAAACAGCCCCGGCATAAGCCGGGGCTGCTCCTTCCGATCAAAAGCTTAAAGCTTTGGAAACACGTATTGAACAAGGAAGTATAAAGCTCCAAAGAAGATAATGATGTAAGCTGCATATTTGATAAATGTAGCGGCGACAAGGCTGGAATCGGATTTCTTCTCTACATGGCGCTCTTCAATATCCACGTTGCGATTTGCCATTTTTATCATCTCCTGATCGTTGTCGATATGTTCTTTAATACCCAGAATTGCACAGGCACCAAACACATGTCCAACTGACCGGAGATTCATATCCCGTAAAATCGTTTGTTAATCCTTGGTCTCCGGTTCCATCGTATCCGTTGTCGATTCCTCGATCTTGCCGTTATGCAGGGTAACCTGCCCTCCGCCAAGCCCTTCATTGACCATCCGGTCGATATCCATAAAGTAATCTTCCCGGCCCTCGCATATTTTGTCCGTCAATGGATCCTCTTTCTGGCTATTATTGATTTTGGCCATGCCAATCCCTCTTTTCCGGCTGGAGAATAAGTGCATGATGAAAATATGCCCGGTTCGATTGTCTTTCATGCATTCGGGCAATACTGAAGTCATACGCTTTAAAAGCACATGTTTGCGGCTAGGAGCCATAAAAAAGGCTTTAAAATTCGTCATTTTAGGGAGGGTGTCTTATCTTGCATACCGTCTGGAAAGGCGCGATCAGCTTCGGTCTGGTTCATGTCCCGGTCAAAATGTTCTCTGCCACCGAAGACAAGGATATCTCCATGCGGCTCATTCACCGCGATTGCGGCAGCACGGTGTCCTATATCCGCAAATGTCCGACCTGCGAAATTGAAGTGGACTGGAATGCCATTGTGAAGGGCTACGAATATGAGAAGGGCCGCTTTGTGTTGTTTGAGAAGGAGGAGCTTGAACAGCTAAGCGACGATGCCACCAAGACGATCCACATTCTGGATTTCGTGGCGCTGGAAGAGATTGATCCGATTTATTTCCAAAAAACCTATTACCTGTCTCCCGATCAGGCCGGAGGAAACGCCTATAACCTGCTGCTGGAAGCAATGAGGCAATCGGGGCGGATCGGCATCGCCAACATCTCCATCCGGTCCAAAAGCTCGCTTGCCGCGATTCGCGTCATCGACGACTGTCTGGCGATGGAGACGATTTTCTATCCCGATGAAATCCGCTCGGTTTCGCAGGTGCCCGGCTTGCCCGAAACGGTCAATGTCAATGAAAAAGAGCTGACGATGGCGCGGATGCTGATCGAGCAGCTCTCCACGCCATTTGAACCGGAGAAATACACGGACGAATACCGCGCACGGTTGATGGACGCCATACAGCATAAAATCGCCGGCGAGGATGTGCGTGTGGCTCCTGAGCAGCAGCGGACGAACGTGATCGATCTGATGGCAGCCCTCCAGGCCAGTCTCGAAGCCGTGAAGCTGCCGCCTGATGCTCCGGGCAGCCTGGACAGCAATCAGGCATCAGGCGCTGCCAAGGCCGACGATTCCGATACCGGATCAGACGAAGCAGCCAATGATGACAAGGCCGGGAAGACACCAAGACCGCGCAAAGCAAAAGGCAAGGACTCCTCATCGAAGGAGACTGTATCTTAGCAAAAATCAGCATTAGCCAAGAAGGAGGGGAGGAGCAGCGGGATGGATCATTCAATGGCAGACCAGCACAGGGACGAACTGAAGAGCCTGTTGAACCGGGAAAACGCCGGTCCTTCGCTGCCGGTTCTTCCCCAACAGCCGATGGCCCCCATTACAGATCCCAGGCTCCCTGTTGGAGAGGAGTGGCGGTACCAGTTGAAATGGGACGGCGTGCGCATACTTGCACGTCTGAGCGACAGCCGTGGCGTTGAGCTTTTTTCCCGCAATCTGCTGAATAAAAATGCCACATACCCGGAAATAGCCGCTTTACTGGAAGGACTAAGAGAAAAGCTCGGAAGCTGCCTTCTCGACGGGGAAGTGATTTGGTGGGACGGCATACGTCCCCATTTTCAAAAGGTGCTGCAGCGGGAACGCAGTTCGGCTACCGGCAAGGCCGGCAAACGCTCAGCCGCCGCCGCTGCCGGTACAGCATTGCCCAGCTTCGCCAAATCCGGCGACGGGGCGCTTATTTACGTGCTGTTTGACCTGCTTGCGGACGAAAGCGGCGATCTTCGCCATTTGCCCTGCAAAGAGAGATACCTTCGGTTGCAGCGGTTATGTCATGGACTTAATCCGGGTCTTCTCGTCGCCGATGTGTTTTCCGATGGGGAAGCGCTGTGGAATTGGGTGGAGACGAACCATTGGGAGGGCGTTGTAAGCAAACGCTGGTCGAGCGTTTATGGGGAGGGCAAAAAACACAGGGACTGGCTTAAGAAGAAAACCTCCCTGCTGCTTGATGTCGATATTGTCGGTCTGAAATGGCGCAGCGGAGTCCTGGCCAGTCTGATCATGTCACAGGAGAACACCTACTTCGGTTCCGTATCGCTTGGTTTGAATGACGCTCTGAGAAGTGCCTTGGCTGCTGCATTTCACGGAGATCCCGCCCATTTTGCCGCATCGTCATGTCCTTTTCCCGCGATGCCGGAGGATCTCAGGCATGAGCAGGTACAGTGGCTGCCGAATCCATTCCGATGCCGCGTTACCGGTCTTGAAATCACATCGGCCGGCCAGCTCCGCCATCCCAAGCTGGTAACTTTTCTGCCGAAGGAGCCTTCAGCATGAGCCGTACAGTGAAAGGGACGATTGTCGTAGAGGGTGTTGAGCTGTCCGTCAGCAATCCAGACAAGCTGCTTTGGCCCGACATGGGTATTACGAAGGCGGTCTATTTGCAGCGTCTGGCTGCTTTGTCTCCATGGCTGATCAAGCACTGCGCTGACCGGCATTTGACCACGATCCGGTTCCCTAACGGAGTAAGCGGAAAATCATTTTATCAGAAAAATAGCCCTACGCCTGCTCCCGACTTTGTCCGGACCCGCGAGCATGAGAACATTCAATATGTTGTGCTGGATTCATTGCCCGTGCTGCTGTGGCTTGGCAATCTGGCCTGCCTGGAGTTTCATGCTTCCTTCGACCGGATCAGCAATCCCCTGCAGCCTACAGAGTGGGTGCTTGATCTGGATCCATCCCTGGAGGAAGAACCGAGGATTATGGAGGCCGCCGCATTAACAGGGGATCTGCTGCAATCGCTTGGCATCCAATCCACGCCCAAAACTTCGGGAGCCACAGGCGTCCAAATCATTACTCCCGTTATTCCCGATTTGACCTTTGACGAGCTGCGCAAAATCGGAGAATTTGTAGGCAGCTATCTATCCGATAAGCATCCAGGATTGTTTACGGTTGAACGGATGAAAAAAAACCGCGGCGATCTTATCTATATCGACTATCTGCAGCATTATAGGGGAAAGACCATTATTGCACCTTATTCCCCGCGCGCAAGATTGGGCGCAACCGTTTCTACTCCGCTTCATTGGACTGAAGTGCGCCGCAACGCTTCAATTCTTGACTATAACCTGCTGAATATTGAGAGCCGATTGCGTCAGGAAGGGGATCTGCTTGATCGGGTCCCTGCTCAATCCCTGCGTCCGATCCTTAGCTTTATCGGCTCTGCCCGAAAGTAAAAAGGACGGCGCCGATGAAATTCGGCGCCGTCCTTTTTATTTGTATCCCTATAGCCCATCGTCCAGTAACCGGATTTAATTGGGCTTACAGAATTGTTTCCGCACCGGATCTGCGGAACACGGCTTCCGCAATTCCTCCGCGCGAGAGATCCGGCCCGCCGCCGGAAGGCTTGTCTCCATCCGTCTCGGCCGTTACGACGATAGCGCCTTCGGCAATCGCATCGCGGCATTTTTCCGCGTCGCTTCCCTCGATGCCGAGCGCATTCAGAGCATCCTCCATATCTGTATCATTATCAAGAAAGCCGCCGCCGACCAGAATACCCGCCCCGTACGGAGCGGCTGCTCCGCCGGAATTGATTCCGACGCCGCCTGCCGACCCCACTCCGGCCCCGATCACGCCGATGGCGGGAATGCCAAGACCATCCTCCATATGCTCGCGCGTATCGGCAAGCTCCTGTATTTCGTCCGTATGCACATCCGTCTCCGACTCCAGCCTGCGGGAATGCTCCCGGTCCTTGGCTATCACCTTAAGCTCGGTTTTGGAAAAACCCTCCTGCTCCAAGCCTTTTACCGCATCCAGCGCCTGCTGCTGCATTTTGAAGATTCCGATTTTTATGGCCATTAATAACGCCTCCTATTATGATGTAATTCGTCAATTCCCGTTGATTCTTCCTTCACCTGTATCACCTGTCTTTACAGGTTTGTTTTACCCTCTTTTGGCCAAATTCAATCGGCGGCGGCAAGCAGATTTTTCCTCCTCCGCTTTTTTGTTTCAAGCGCAATGGGCAGGGGTATAAATAGAGAAGAATTAATAATGAATGAAGTTATTTAGGGGTTTGGGCCTGTGGTATGATGAAAGGACGGCAGGTTCTATTTTGGGTACAGGAGAGGTTATATGAAGCAAATCGACAAGCTGTTTTTACGTACCGAAAATAAAGAAGGCAAATGTATCGTTTATGTCGGAGGCGAGCTTGATCTCGAATCCGCTGCCCAGATGCGGGCAGCTATGTCTCCGCTCGTTGAACTGTCGGATCGCGAGCTTATCCTGAATCTCAGAGAGCTTCGTTATGTGGACAGTACAGGAATCGGCATACTGGTCTCCGTCCTGAAGGCGCGCCACGCGAACAATGCGCCCTTCGCGGTGGAAGCCATACCGCCAAATATTCGCAAATTGTTTGATATGACGGGAATAACACCTTTTCTCCTTAAACAGACCGGGCAAGCATGATTGTTATTAGGAAAGGAACGAGAACACGCCATGAAAGCGAATGAAGAGATTGTAACATTACAAGTGCCGGCTTCTGCGGAATATATTGACCTGGTCCGTTTGACTCTATACGGTCTTGCGGTCAAGATCGGATTTTCCTACGAGGAAATCGAAGATATGAAGGTTGCCGTTTCGGAAGCCTGCAACAATGCCGTGCTGTATGCTTACGGCGATTTGCCTCATGGCTCTACTTCCCTGCCGCAAAACGGAGGCCCTCATATAGAGGTCCGTTTTGTAAAGAAGCCTGATGCTCTCTCCATCATTGTCAAGGATGACGGACGCAGCTTTGACGCCGCTTCCGCAGCTAGACGGGCTGAGCCCATGCACGGAAAATCGGTTGAAGAGCTGCAGGCTGGAGGATTGGGGCTTTATCTGATGCAGGCCCTCATGGATCAGGTAGAAGTAAATAGTGAAACCGGAACCGAAGTGGTTCTGACCAAACGACTTGTTAAAAGTGGTGAAATGGTATGAATCTGCAACCGGCCAAGCAGCCACAGTTATCCAATGCGGAACTCATTCTGAGCTACCAGGATAACCCGGACAATGAGACGGCAACGACGCTTATTGTCCAATATGAGCCGATGGTTCGAATGGCGGCCGGTAAAATTTCGCGTAATCGGCCCGATTTGTATGAAGATTTGATGCAAGTAGGGCAAATCGCTTTGCTTCGTTTATTCAAGCAATTTGATGTGTCACTTGGCGTTCAATTCGAGCCTTATGCGATGAAGAGCATCATCGGCCATATGAAGAACTATTTGCGTGATAAATCCTGGTATGTGCAGGTCCCCCGCAGAATCAAGGAAAAAGGAATCGCGGTTCAGCAGGCGGTCGATAATCTCACCGTGTCGCTGGAACGCTCGCCCCGCATCGAGGAAATCGCCCAATATATGGAGCTTTCCGTCGAGGAAACGACCGAAATTCTGGCCGGACGGGAATTGTATCACTATGTTTCGCTGGATACTCCGATTTCGGAGGAAGAGAATACAACGACGTTGGGAGATCTGATCGGGTCGCCTGCGGATGACTTCGATTCCGTTGACAAGAAGCTGGATCTTCAGTCCGCGATGTCCCGGCTGAAGCCTCAGGAGCAGCAGGTGCTGCTGCTTGTCTATCAGGAAGGGCTGCCGCAGCGGAACATCGCGGATAAGCTTGGGGTTTCGCAGATGAGCATTTCGCGTATTCAACGGCGCGCTATCGAGAAGCTCAAACAATATCTCAACGAGAATGACGCGGATCAAACAGATGAATAGATTTCTTCCGACGATAAAACAATGATGCCGCCGCAACCGGGTAATCCGCGCGGCGGCATTTTATTGGCTTTTTAGCCTTTTTCCAGCATTGTCCGGTTACTATCTTATCCTTCCGCAGTTGTGCATGCAGCGCGTTCACGTTATGATGGTAACAATAAAATGCATGAACGGATCAGCAGGAGGCTCGTATATGATGATGCATCGGATGCTCCAGTTTCCAGCCAATTGGGAATGGCACGTGCTTCACAAACAGCGACCGGACGGAGCGGCCGGTCTCGGCCGAAGAGGCAGCAAGTCCCCCTCCCATCACAGAACGAATTCCGAGCCGCACGCAGATGGCAGCAGCTCCATTTCCATAGAAAATTCCTTTTTCAGCAATCAGAATTCAAATGCCCGGGAGGATGAACAAATCCTTAGGGAATTCAAGCAGGCTCATCCCGAGATGGGGAATTGGGTCAATGAGACGTTGCAGCGTTCCGATCATAACCATGTGATGGTTTCTGAACTGGAGGATGGCAGGCCGATTCTCTGCGGGACTTTGATGTTTCAGATTACAGAGGATTATGAGGATATTAAGCCTCTTCACTTCTGGATGACGAATCAGAAGCTGGTTACCCTGCACGGCGATTACCGCCTGGCCATCCGGATGCAGCTGGAGCCATGGTCGGAGAAGCTTGAACGCTGCCAATCCGCCCCCGAAGCCTTCTTCGTGATGCTTACATATATTGGCGAAATCCTTCACAGGGGACTCGATACCTTCGAAACCCGTTTGGGGGAGCTCGAGCAGACGATGCGCCACAACAACCGGACAGGACTGATGAATTCAATTTTTGAGCGGCGCTTTGATCTCCTCCACTGGAGCCATTTATTCATCCCGATTGAAGAAATTTATGGCGCTGCCAAAGAGGCTTTCCTCGATGAGGTCATGGAGAAGGAAGAGTTCAAGCGTTTTGAATTCAAGGTGCTGCGGATTCGCCAGCTGCTTGAGCATTACGCCGTTGAAATCGACACGCTGCTCATGATGGATGATTCCATCTCGACCTTCCGCGGCAATGATATTATGAAAACCTTGACGATCTTTACCACGCTGTTCGCCCCTGCCACTGTAATCGGGGCGATCTGGGGGATGAATTTCGATATCATACCTTACGCCCATCATACCTGGGGATTCATTGGAGCCAGCCTCCTGATTGCCATTATGACTCTGCTGGTATATTGGTGGCTGTGGCATAAGGGCTGGACCGGAGACCTTCTGTATGCCCGCAAGCCCAGGCAGATTATCAAATCCTCCGGCGGAACCTTGACGGAAACGAGAAGCGGGAGCCAGGGAGGAACAGACACGCTGCGGCGCAGCTCAACACCTTCCAGATCCTCCCAGAGGACAAAGAATTAAGATCCTTGTGTATCCTATAGACAAAACAAACAAACCCGGTTACGCTAACCGGGTTTGTTTGTTCGCTGCTGATGATTACAGGATTGGCGAAACCTCTTATTTGATATCAACCAGAACAAGGCAGCGGTCATCCGACCGGTTGGAGTCATTATCCCGCTGGAAGAGAATCTCTTCCACTTCTTCCAATGGCACCGTACTTCCGAAGGGTTGGAGAGCCTCCTTCAGACGTCCCATCTGGTCGTCATCTTCCTCTCCGACCAGATCCAGCATGCCGTCGGTATACAAAATCATCCGGTCACCCGCCGTGATGTCCAGAACATGCTTCGTAACCTCGATTTCATCGAATAATCCGATTGCCAGACCTCCCTGCCGGAATACTTCGACCTGTCCGCCGCCGCGAACGATCATACCCGGCGGATGGCCGGCGTTCACATATTCAATGGTTCCTTTCTCCAAATCGACCAGCGCGTACAGCGCGGTAAAATAATACTGGATCAGCTGGTCGGCAAACTGCAGCTGCTGCGAGCGCCGGTTCAGCTCCTGAATGACCTGCTCCGGCTCTACGAGCTTCGTCATCGCCTCCTGCATGACGGAAGCAATGAACATGCATACAAGGGATGAGGAAATGCCGTGACCCATGGCGTCGATGACAGCGATGCCATACCTTTTGTCATCAATCCGGTTCCATGCATACAAATCGCCGGAAAGCTCCTCGGAAGGCCGAAAAATGGCGTTGATGGCAATGCGGTCATCCTCTACCCGCTGGGGCAGCGCAGCGCTTTGAACCTCTCTCGCCAGCTGCAATTCTTCCCTGACTCTGCGATCGCGCTCTTTATGCCAATCCTTTTGCTCCTTGAGCCTGAGCGCTACCCGGATACGGGCGAGCAGTTCAATCCTGTTGATCGGTTTGGTGACATAATCAATGGCTCCGGCATCAAGCGCCTCCGCCAGTTTCTTCGAATCGCCGATCGCCGTTACCATTATAATCGGAATATCCCGAAGCCGCGGCGACTGTGATATGGCATGGCAGGCGGTGATTCCATCCACCCCCGGCATCATCATATCCAGAAGAATCAGATCGATTCCGTTATCGTCGGCAGCGGAATCCTCCGGCTCCTGGCCCTGCGCGTTCAATCCCAATAAGCCAAATAACTCTGTTCCGGAAGCCGCCGCCCAAACATTGGTGTAGCCGGCACGCTTGAGAATTTCCTGTACAACCGTAATATTCATCGGATTATCGTCAACGACAACAATTCGCATCTTCCATCTCCTAGCCGAACGTTCATCTTTGTTCCGTTCATTATCCTACTTACGTCCTTGTCTTATCATAACCTCTGGAGCCTGCTTCCGCCACTAACGCCTGGCAATCAGTTTGGCTACATGAACTCCCGTTTCCATCCATGCCAGCCAGGCCGGTGTGGATTGCGGCTCTGCGGTTGTATGGAGATAACCGCTCTTATCCAGAGGAGCCTCCTCCATCCAATTCGTTGATGCTCCTTCTGCTGTCACGGCAGTCTGCATGCCTGCTGTCTCCCCGCCTGTAAGCCCGGCGCCGGTATTCACGGCACTATACGCCGCATTGCGTTTGGCCTCTGCATCCCGGGCCGCCTTGGCGGCATCCTTCACAGCAGCGGCCTCCGCCCGTCTGCGCAGCTTTGCAGACCAGAGGGAAGAGAAGTTGTGGGCGACGCCCGCCACTTCATGAAGCGCCTCTCCCGTCTCGCGGACAGTAGCCATCAGCGGCTCAATGGAGCCGATCTGCTCATCCACGCGGTCTGTCAGCTTACGTGCGCTGCCGACAAGCTCTCCGATGTCATCCTTCCATCCATGAACCGCCAGCTGGACCTCCTGCAGCGTTTTGCCTGCCGCATCGAGGGAGGTCTGGACCTTCTTGAGGGTCTGGACCAGAAAGATAGCCAAAACAGCTACAGACAACCCTATTAAAATCATCGCAATATCAGTTCCGCTCATACACTTATTCCTCCTAATTGTTTACGAAAGTCATCCGTGCTTTTTGCAAGCCGATCCGGTTTTCTGCATCTCTAGCTATGGGGGGATCTGCGGCGCAGCATGCAACCGCTTGTTACATTCGTTTACCCCCGCCTATCCGATTTGAATCTTATGTTTCAACTCTCACACAAGGCGGTTAAAGTCCGATCAGACATGGACGAGCCGGGCTCCTGCCGGCAGCAGAATGGACAAGCAGCCCCTTGGCTCCCATGGAACCTGCTCAATGAGCGCGATCATAATAGGAAAGGAATGGTGTTTCATATGTTGCGATATGCAGCCATCTTCTTCATTGTTGCGATAATAGCGGCTATCTTCGGATTTGGGGGAATTGTTGAATCCGCAGCTGGAATCGCTAAGGTCCTGTTCTTTATTTTCATCGTCCTGTTCGTCATCTCCCTCATCACGGGCAGAAGAAACACATCTGTCTGATTCGCTGAATGATTATCGGCCAATATCTTATAGTTCAACAGAGATCTCTCCTTTTGTTCATGGAAGCTCCATCAACCATGACCCCAAGGAGAGATTTCTTTTTGTCCAATTATAAGAAAGGATAACTTCCCGGCTCTGTTTTCCTCCACTGCCCGCTTTCATCTGCATCCGCATAAACCTATCTGCCTGTATGGGCATACACTACGGTAGGGAGAGTGAAAGGCAATGGACTATAACGGAGAGATGAATCTTCACACCGCTATCTTTCTGGCAGCCGTCTGCGGACAGACCTATATGCAGTATGAGAATCATCAGGAGCTTTTTCTGGTTCCCGCCACCTACCGTGTGGTGGGCTCCTTCAATGCCGCTGTTTTCAGCGATATCGGGGAGCCGTTCGGGTTTCTTATTGAATCCGATCATGCCGCCGTGCTCGCTTTTCGCGGCACCAGCTCCGCAACGGACTGGGTAACCGATTTGATTGCGCAGCAGACGGTGTTCAAGCCCGTCAATGAACAGTGTCTCACCCACAAAGGATTTACGGACGTTTATATGTCCGCCAGAGATCAAATTTTCAGCCTGCTTGATCGCCTTCAGGACAGTAAACCGCTTTTCATAACGGGACACAGCCTTGGAGGAGCGCTCGCCACCTTGGCAGCTCTGGACATCGTCACCAACCGTTCCCATAATCAGCTGGTTGTATATACCTTCGGAGCTCCGCGCGTCGGTTCGCCTTCATTCGCCGTCTACTACAACAAGCACGTCCCCATTAACATCCGCGTCCAAAATGTATTTGATATTGTCCCGCATCTCCCCCCGCTCATTTACCAGCCTCCCAAATCAGATAATATCTATTACTATCTTCATGTGAAAGGTGAGTCCAGACGCAGCTTCCGTAAGGGTTCCGTGAGCGGCAACCATATTTTAAGCAGTTATTTTGCCAATCTGGCCGTTGAGGATCCGGTGTTTGCCTCTGCCCTGTGCAGCGCTCCTCCTGGCTTGTGTCCTGTATTTATTTGAATAAGCTCCTGACAAATCACTAATTCAAATTTTTAACAATAAATTACACTATTGATTATTTCAATCGCTTCTTTTTTTAATTAGAAAAATGAGATACAATTAACCTGTTGCTGTCAGAATAAAGCATATTTTATCTATTCCCAGCTCCAGAATTAGGAAATAAGAACTACTTATAATAGTACCCCTCCATCCTTTCTATTCCCATACCTGCAGCTGAAATAATTTTATTTTGCGAATTATGCAATAATTTCATTCTATATTACACCTGTTAATTCCATTTAATATTTTTATAATGCTATATTTTTATTTTTTATAATTACTCTTATTTCCAATGCGACGGAGGCAACATGAAAATTATTTTACTTTCCGGCGGCTCCGGTAAAAGACTATGGCCTCTTTCATCCGAGAGCAGATCCAAGCAATTTTTACAGTTCCTTCAGGACCAGGATGGGCGGCAAATTTCCATGGTCCAGCATACGATGAACCACCTCAGGCAGCTTGGACTCGACCATGAGGTCGTTGTCGCAGCATCCGCCCGGCAAGTGGAGCTTCTGCACAAACAGCTCGGGACACATATTCAATCTGCTGTTGAACCGGAAAGAAAAGATACATATCCTGCCGTTTTGCTCAGCTGCGCTTACCTGGCCACAGAAATGAAAACATCTCCGGATGAGACGGTTATCGTCCTCCCCGTTGATCATCATACGGAACTGACTTTTTATCAAAAGCTGTTTGAGCTGGATAAGCTGATTCAATCGGAATCTGCCCGGCTGGGCTTGATCGGCATTCGTCCGTCCACTCCCTCCGGCAAGTTCGGGTACATCTTGCCGGAGGAACAGACAGGGGAGCCGGGAGAACCTGTTGCCATCCGGGAATTCATCGAAAAGCCTGATGAGGCTCATGCCCTTGCATTGATCAACCAGGGCGCCCTGTGGAACTGCGGCGTATTTGCATTCAGGCTGTCCTCCATGATCAAGGAAATCAGCAAACGCGGCCTTCCAACGGATTATGGCGAACTGCGCGGGCAGTATGCTCTTCTTCCCGCCATCAGCTTCGATTATGAAATTGTGGAGCGCGAGACGAGCCTCTCCGCTCTCGTATACGATGGCATCTGGTCGGATATGGGGACCTGGGATGCGCTGTCCCAATCCATGGATAATGCGTTTTATGGAGCAGGCTTGCTGGATAACAACTGCATGAATACGAATGTGATCAACGAGCTGCCTGTTCCGGTGCTGGTTACCGGAGTGAATGATGCTGTTGTGGTTGCGGGCCATGATGGCATTCTTGTGGCCGGCAAACAAGCGTCCGGCGGGCTCAAGCCGCTTCTCGAGCTTATGCAGGGACAAGCCGGGGATACCGGCGGAGATACCAGCTATGGCTGGACGCGGACAGTGGATATGATCGTTGCCGATGGGCACATCGCCGCGCGGACACAACGCCTTCATGTCATAGCAGGCGGACAGATAGACTGTACAGCGCCGGAGCCGGCAACCATCACATGGGTGCTGCTGACAGGCAATGGCTCTTATTTCTATTCCGGAGAAAACCGGGCTCTTTCGGGAGGGCAGAATGTCCAGCCGCTGCCGGGCGGCGTCTTCCAGGCTGACACCAACTGTGAACTGCTCGAAATCAGGGTGACCCCGGCCTGAAGCCGGACTTGCCGCTGTTGTTCTTTCCGGGAATCAAACGATGTGTATACAATGCTCTGTAATGCCTCATGCGAGGAAGAGCTTTAGGAGGTTCAAATGAAATACCGCCGGTCCCTGTTTGGCTATCGTCCTGAAGATGTCCAGCGTCAGCTGGAACTATATAGGCTTGAACAGGAAATTACGCAAGATCTGTATGAAAAAGAGCGGATTGATTACGAGATTCTTTTTGCAGCGAAACAAGTCGAGGCGGAACGGCTGCGGGCCGGGCTGACGGATGCACTCGCCCTGGAACGTCAGCTGATCGAAGGGAATGAGCCGCTATGATACGGCTGAGGACTCAGTGGACAGGCGTTAACAGAAGCTTCGCCAAGCATATTCTTGCGCGGGAAAAGGCAGCCATGGATGAAAAGAAGCTGCTGCTGTCCAGTCAGCGCGAAGCACAGGCATTGGCTGTCAAGCGGCTTGAACTGGAAGCCGATGAGCTGGCCAAACGGCTGGAGCTGACCCATGCCCGCATTGAGGATCTGAGAGCTGTTCAAGCTGCCAGGCAGTCCCGTCCGTCTGCAGCAGAGGATGCTTACCCGCAGCAGGCGGCATCATCGGACAAGCCGGCGGCAGTGCTTCGCATGGGCGATCAGCTTGTCCGCGACGGGCTGATCAGTGCCGCCCAGCTCCAGGCGGCCATGGCCTCGCAGAGAAGTCATGGCGGACGGCTTGGCGATATTCTCATTGATATGGGATTCATTGCTGAAGCGCAGCTTCAGCAGACCTTCCACGAGCAGCCGCGCAAAGGCAAGCTCGGGGACCTGCTGATCGAGGCGGGTCTTATTACGCCTGAAAATCTCGAGAAAGCGCTGGCCTTCCAGATCAAAAGCGGAGGATTGCTGGGTGATATTCTGCTTTCGCTTCAGCTGATCGAGCCGGAGACGCTCTACAGGGCGATCGCCACGCAAAATAATATCGGCCGGATCGGCAGCGAGCTCAGCATCAACACGCCCGTACGTTTATCGGAGGCGCTTGCCCGAAGCTATGAGGTCATCGTCATTCACCAATATATGAACCGGTTCCTCGTTGCGGTCAGCGGGCCGTTGACAGCGGATCAGAGTGCCGAGGTACAGCGGCTGCTTGGCCTGCCGATCGAGCAGGTCCTGGCCACCAAGGACGAGATGGAACGCTTCTGGCTGCAGGTCTACGGCTCCGAGATGCTTCACGAGAGTACCTCGAAGCTTGCCGATGAGCAGCCGCATAATTCGGCGATTACCACCTTTACAAGGACCCAGATCGGCGGCTTTATTGTCATTGGCCTGATTGCCGCCATCGGTCTGATCGTCCGTTTCTGGGCAACGCTGCTCACGCTTAATCTGATCGTCCAGCTCTTTTATTTTGTGATGTCCATCTTCAAATTCACGGTTATTATGTACGGTTCCCGCCGCGGCTCCCAGTTCCGCTTCACGCCCGAGGATATTGCGGCCATCGATGAGCGGGATCTGCCGGTCTATACGATTCTGGTTCCCATGTACAGGGAAGCCCGGGTATTACCGCATCTGCTGCATAATCTGGAGCAGCTTGATTATCCGAAAGCCAAGCTCGATGTGCGCCTTCTGATCGAGGAAGATGATGATGGGATGCGCACGATTCTGCAGGAGATGAAGCTGCCAGCCTATTATACGGTATTGGTCGTGCCTGACGGCTTGCCCAAAACCAAGCCGAAGGCGTGCAACTATGGACTCATTCGCGCCCGCGGCGAATATGTCGTTATTTTCGATGCCGAGGACCAGCCGGATCCCGATCAGCTGAAGAAGGTTTTTCTGACCTTCAAGCAATGCCCGGACAATTATGCCTGCATTCAAGCCAAGCTGAACTATTTCAACAGTGACCAGAATCTGCTGACACGCTGGTTCACGCAGGAATACAGCATGTGGTTCGAGCTGTTGCTTCCCGGCATCATGCAGCTGGATGTTCCGATTCCGCTCGGCGGAACATCCAATCATTTCAAGATGTCCGTACTGAAGGAACTGGGTGCCTGGGACCCGTTCAACGTAACAGAGGATGCCGATCTTGGCATCCGCTTGTACAAGCATGGCTACAAAACCGCTATCGTGGATTCACGGACCTGGGAGGAAGCAAACAGCAGAACAGGCGGCTGGATTCGTCAACGATCCCGATGGATCAAAGGTTATATGCAGACCTGGCTTGTGCATATGCGCAATCCGGTCAAGCTTTTTCGTGAGATCGGCTTTAAAGGGTTCATTGGCTTCCAGGTGATGATACTGGCTACGCCGCTGCTGCCGCTCCTGAATCCGATATTCTGGCTAATGCTCATACTCTGGTTTGGCTGGGAGCTTTCGGTCATTGGCGATTTTTTCCCAGGCTTCATCTATTATCTGGCCAGCATCGAATTTTATATCGGCAACTTCCTGTTTATCTTCAGCAATGTGGCCGGCGTGTACTGGGTCATCCATGAGATGGAGAGCAACGAAGAGCGTATCTTCTCGTACAGGCTTGTTCGGTACGCTCTGCTGACACCGGTTTACTGGGTGCTCATGAGTATCGCTGCCCTCAAGGCAGCCTGGCAGCTGGTAACCAACCCTTTTTACTGGGAAAAGACAGAGCACGGGCTGGCCGGGTCCCCCGCTCCCTCCGAAACAGGCAAGTCTTTGGATTCGGCGGGCTAGATGCCATTCATTATGATTTGCAAAACTACCAGCCGCCTGATTGCAAGGCGAGAGAGGAAGCATAACCGACGTGAAACGATTCCTGCCCGAGTTGTCCGTCATCGTACCCGTCTATAATGAAGCCGCTCATATTGCCCGTTCGCTCCGGATAATCGCTGATACGCTAAAGTCCGTTGCCGCAAGCTTTGAACTGATCGTGGTTGATGACGGTTCGAGGGACCGGACCTGGGAGCAGCTGGTCAAACTGTCGGCGGATATGCCCCAGCTGACGACGATCCGCCTCAGCCGGAATTTTGGCAAGGAGCTGGCGCTCTGTGCAGGAATGGAGCATGCCAGGGGCTCCGCGGTCATTGTGATGGACGGCGATCTGCAGCATCCTCCTGAGCTCATCCCCCAGATGGTGCGCTTGTGGCGCGAGGAGGGCTTTGAAGTCATCGAATGCGTCAAGGAAAACCGGGGCGAAGAAGCAGCAGGCAAAAAACTAGGCGCGCAAGTCTTCTATGGCATGCTGAGTTATCTATCCGGTTATAAGCTGCAGGGCGCTTCCGATTTCAAGCTGCTGGACGCCAAAGTGGTGGAGTCCTGGCGTGAGATGCCGGAGCGGGTAACCTTCTTCCGAGGCATGACCGCCTGGCTGGGCTACAAACGGACAACAGTCTCCTTCTCGGTCCCCGCTAGGGAAGAAGGGGCAAGCCGCTGGAATCTATTCAACCTGATCAGGCTCGCCGTTCAGGCGATTGTATCCTTCTCCACGATTCCGCTTCGTTTGGTCAGCATTATCGGGGCGCTGTTTCTGGTCGGGTCCATCGCGCTTGGAATCAACACCCTTGTCCAGAAGCTGCAGGGCACAGCCGTCACAGGCTTTACGACCGTTATTCTGCTGCTGCTGCTGATCGGCAGCTTTCTGATGATCTCCCTTGGCATTATCGGAGAATATATTGCCGCTATCTATCATGAGGTGAAGGGCCGCCCCCGCTACCTCATCGCTGATAAACACGAGAACGCGCTGGCCTATACGCGGGACGAAACGGGGGACTCAGGCGATGCGTTCGCTGCTGCAGCACTCGATCGTTAAATACGCCGCTGTGGGCCTGCTGGGAACAGCGCTTCATTTCGCACTGCTTGCAGCTCTGGTGGAATGGGCCGGCTTCCATCCCGTTGCGGGATCGGTACTGGGCTTCTCAGTCGTGCTGGCTGTCTCCTTTGTGCTGAACAAGCAGTGGACCTTCCAGGAAACGGAGAACGGCAAACAAGCCGGTTACCGGCAGTTCATCCGTTACAGCATCGTTTCCGGCTCCGGCCTGTGTCTGAATACGCTTATTATGTATGCCGCCGTAGAGTGGCTTCACCTGCCCTATTTGCTTGGTCAGGTATTGGTTACGGTTGTCGTACCCGTACAAAATTATCTGTTCAACCGGAACTGGACCTTCCGTTAGTTCCGAATATGCCTGCAGAAGGCAGCAGACCGGACGAGAAAACAAAATTGAAATACCACCTGACAACCTGACCGAAGGGAGGCTGCCGCCTGTGATCCGCTCCAAGCGCGCGCTGCCGCTGCCGCTGCTGCTGTTCGTTCTTATTTTCGGCGCTGAATTTGCGCTTGGCTATTATATAACCGCCATAATAGGCTATATGCATTCCGATGCGATCAGCCGGGTAGCCAATGCATTTTATGTGCTCTACAGCCGCGATCCCCATTTGGGTGCGATCGGATTCGTGTGGAATCCGCTGCCCAGCCTGCTGGAGGTCGGCATGCTGACGCTATATCCTATATTTCCGGCGCTCGCCACCGTCGGCATTGCTGCTGTGATTCAATCCTCGGTGTTCGCGGGCCTTACGGCGACGCTGCTCTACAACGCCGGTCGGCGCTTCGGGCTGTCCGCTCTCATGAGCATGATGTTTGCGCTGCTGTACAGCCTGAACCCCTTTATCTTTCTGTTCGGCGCCAACGGGCTCAGCGATGCGCCTTATGTCTATTTCCTCATGATGACCGTGATCCAGTTCTCCCTATGGCTCAAGAACCGTCAGACCAGCGCCTTGATCGTTGCCGGTTTCGCGCTTTCTCTGGCCTTCTGGACCCGTTATGAAGCCGTTCCCTTCGGGGTCTCGCTTGCACTTGGAGTGGTTATTGCTGTCTTGTGGATGCGGGTATCCGCAGTGGAGAAACGCGGGCCGCTGAAAGAAAAGCTTTATAAGGTCGAGGCGACCTGGATTCTGCTGCTGCTCCCCGCCCTGTTCTCAGGACTGCTGTGGATCTTCTTCAACTATATTATTATGGGGAACCCGCTTTATTTTCTGAATTCGGAGTATTCCAACGTGGCGCAGTCCGGAGCGCTCCAGAATGATGCCGCCTTCCAGGAAATCTTCCACAGCCCTCTTCTTGCTCTGGGGTTTGTGCTGAAGAAGACGCTCTGGTTCGCCATTCCCCTGCTGTCGATCATGCTGCTGCGGCTGTTCAGCGGCCGGCTGTTTCGCTGGGATATGCTTATTCTGCTGCTGCTGTTCGCAGCTGTCCCGGCTTTGCAATACCTGCTGCTGCTGCGGGAATCATCATTTGGCTGGTTCCGTTACTTCATGTATGTGTTTCCCGTCACCGTCGCCTGGATTCCCTATGAGCTCCAGCATTTTGGCAAGGGCGCAAGGCAGCGTCTGGCGTTCACCGTCCTGACCGGCGCTATGCTCGGCACGGCAGCGCTGCTTTCCTATGCCATGACCGATCCCGCGATTGCACCGGACGAGAACACCTTCCTCCATATCAAAACCGGCAACGAGCATTATGCCGCGCAGACCTTTGAACGTCAGATCGCCGATTATATGGATGAGCATTATCCGGATGCGACGGTTCTGGCGGACTCCTACTCCGCTTACAATATCATCGTGAGCAGCCGGTATCCGCGCAAATATTTGATCACCAGCGATTACTTGTTCAAGCAGGCCGTGAAAGACCCGCCGGGCAATGATATCGACTATATTCTTATTCCCCGGCCGAAGGAGAATATCCCCACCAGCGCCGTGAATGCGGAATTTCCGACCCTGTATGACGGAGGCATGAATTGGGCCACGCTTGTGCATGACTTTGACGGACAATGGCGCTTGTTTAAAGTAAAAAAATGGATGGGGCCGGACTCAGCCGAGGAAGAATAAATAAACGGATAGTCCCCCTTTGACAGCAAAAGTGGAAACAGGACCAACCTGCTTCCACTTTCTGCCCGATCCGCTATTCCCTAACCAAAAAGTTCATTTCCCTCCAGAACCGATCTGCTCCCGCGCCGCTTTTGGCAGGCCCTTGTATACCAGCTCGTAAGAATGATCGATCATGGACTTGATCTCTTCACCGGTGAGCGATCCGTCCACGCGGATCGAATTCCAATGCTTCTTATTCAAATGATATCCCGGCGTCACCGCCTCATGCTGTTCACGCAGATTCTCCGCTATGACCGGATCGCATTTGAGCGAAATCGCTTGTCCCGAGAGAAACGCGAAAATTTTGCCTCCCACCTTGACCACCATGGTCCCTGGACCGAACGGGTACTCCTTGACCGCACCCGGTTTGTCCAAACAATAATCCGTCAGCATTTCCATCGTCGGAGCGCGCCCTCCCTGCTTGTCGAATTCTTCCCGCCAGATCAGCTCGGATTGTGATTCTTCAATCCAATATATCATAAGCTTTTCTCGTTTTCGCTGATTTTGATGCATAATATACAGCATAATCGACAATACAATGGCAGCGACAAGCGCCGTTAATGGATGAACGCCTCCCGTCCAATACATAAATTGCTTTCCTCCCCTGAATAATCCCAAGCCTATATTCATATTACATGAACTATTTCCTTATTTTAGCGGTTATTTCACTCGTTTTCAAGACATAATAACATGTATCGTGAACAAATCCCTTCCTTCGCCAATAAATGGGGTTATCCGTGTACAATTAAAGATAATGATGACGACCATTTCAATTAAAAGAGTTGATAACAATGATCGGCAAGCGTTTACGCGAGCTGCGTAAGGCCCAGTCCATGACGCAGGAACAGCTCGCTTCCTTCTTGAAGACCGCCAAATCGACCATTTCCCAATATGAAAATAATATTAATGAACCTGATCTCGGGACGCTTATCCGGATCGCGGATTTTTTTGCGGTGACTCTCGATGATCTGGTTGGCCGGGAGATGACCTACCCCATGGCCAAGGACCGCGGCTCCGGCAGCGTATTTAAAGAATCGCTGACCGAGGACGAATCCAATTATTTGCTGGACAGCTTGACGATATACCGCAAATGGATAGCCGGGGGAAAAGAATAGCGCTTGCTGTCCAATTCCGGCGCTGTGCGAACTCAGCCGGGACTTAAGCCATTCAATGAAGAGGGACTGACGCGATGTCCGCAAACGTCAGCCCCTCTTTTTAAACTTATAGAATTTATAGCCTTTCACATCAAGATAGATTTCTATAAGTTCTGAGGGTTGTTTATAGCGGGTTATTTCTGTGGTACTTAAAGCTCAAGTCCGACACATACACTGACTGCCGGCTGATGCCAGAACCCCATGCGCAGGCAAGACAAGACTCTGACTCCGGTACAGGCAAGCGGGTTGTAAACGCTGCCAATCGCTCGAAAACTTTACGCCATTTCCCTCCTTCATCTGTGATACTGCTTCTGCCGCCGCCAATTTCAACTCCTCTATCAAAAGATGATGATGCTCTTAGTATATACGATGTTGATTTTATCAACCATATGAAGTTTTTCAGCACCCATGAATCCATGACGATCATGAAGAGGAAGCGGTTTCGCCATTCTTTGTCGGCAGAGTTGGTTCCTTCCCTCAAACCTTATAGAAATTTATAGGCATGTAGCACGTAAAGGCTATAAGGTCAAAAAGAAACCGGGGCATCCACTGCCCCGGTTTCTTCCGGTGTTTCTTACACACCCATTTTCTTGCGCTGGTTGTTCACTTTTTTTGTATTTTGGCTTCTCATTACTTGTTGGTCTCCGCCTGGGCCAAACTTCTGTTTGCCGCCGTTTGCCTGTTCAAGCTTCTTCTGGGCCAGCTTCTGCTTCACGGCATCAGCCAGCGATACTTTCTTGGGCTCCTGCTTCTCTTCAGCATTCGGTGTTGTTTGTTCCTCTGACACGATATCACCTCATCTGTTGTGTACTGGTTATATTGTAGCTCTTTTTCAGCTTTCTTTCCAGTTTATTAATGGATTTGGGCATAGCTTGTCTACAAGTTTCTCCACGGAGCCGCGAATTATTCTCTCAATGCATCCTTCAGTTTCGAGGACATGGCATCCTGCTGCCTCAGTCGAAGCAGGCCCCGCAGTTTGGCGACTTCACGCTCGAGCCGCTGCTTGTCCTCCGTTAATGCCGCAATTTCCCGCTGCGCTTGCTCCAGGCGCTCCGTTAACAAAGTCTCATCCATCCGGTCCCCTCCTTTCTCATTCGCCATACCGTCAGTTGTCCTCTATTGTAGCCCGAACTAAACCCGGAGAACAACTCCTGCGCCCGGGTATAATTTGATTTCACAATGGTGATATACCTGCCGGCAAGCCCCTCCAGCCTTCCATGATTTTTAAATAAAGGATATTGTTAGGTATTATGGACTAGGTTATACTCAGTTAAGAAGGACCAGAAAGTACAAAAAATCATTCATAGGGTTGTGGTCGCAAAGATGAACTGGAAAACGTCGTTTAATGGGGAACTTGCCGTTGTATTCGGGAATGCCGAAGCAGTTGTCTCCGCTTTCCCGGAGCCGCTGGCGGCACGAGGGCTGGATTATTTGGGCCAATACAACCCCCTGGTGCCGGAAAGCACCAAAAATTATATTTGCTATCTGCTGCCTTTCTGGCTGCAGGAAGCAACCGGCGCGGACACGGAAATATGCCGCAAACTCTCTTTGGCCAATGTGTATATTATGCTCTATTTCTTTGTCCAGGATGATTTGATGGACACCTCTCCAGCCGACTGGAAGGAACAGCTCGCGCTTGGCAATCTGCTGTATGTAGCCTTCCTCGACATTTATCGCGAAACATTTCCGCCTGCTTCACCATTCTGGCACTATTTTCGCAGTTATATTGAGGATTGGGCGGTTGCCGTGGCCACCGAGGGACAAGCTCCCTATTCCGACCGGGCATTAGCAATGAAGGCGAGCCCCGTCAAGCTGGCCAGTACCGGAGCACTGCTTCTGACAGGCCGTGAGTCGCTTATCCCCGCCGTGTCGGATACAGTCGACAGGGTGCTTACAACGCTCCAGATGGTAGATGACTGGGCCGACTGGGAGAACGATCTTGCCGAAGGCAGCGGCAACAGCCTGCTATCCTTTATCCGCAGGGAGCAGCAGCTGGCAGCCGATTCCCCGATCACCCCGCTTGAGGTGAAACAGGCGATCAGCCTGAACGGCGCTCTAGGCCGCTTTGCCCAGATGGCATCAGAGCGTCATACGGACCTTCAGCAGGGTCCTTTTCAAGCACCTTTTCTGCTTGCCTTCCATGAATCGCTTGTGGAGCAGCTGATACGGGCTGACAACGGCTTCTCAGCGCGTAAACGCTCATTGGTAAGAGGGGGCTTTGTCGACTGGCTCTCTAAACCTATTAAACAGTAGTAGTATTTTCCTATCTCTGATGGTAATATAAGGGTTGTAATCAACTATTTTAAAAAAAAGGGTGATTCTATGACTACGATGGTCGAAAAAGGAGTTCTACAGGAACAAATTATCGAAAGAGCTTGGAACGATGCAGAATTTAAGCGGAAGCTGCTCGCTGATCCCCGTACAGCGATTCAGGAAGCTTTCAATCTGGATGTTCCGGCTGCCATTCAGTTAACGACATTGGAAGAAACCCAAAGCCATTTTTATCTTATCATCCCACCGAATCCGGCGGACAGCATCAAACAGCAGCCTCTTACCGAAGAAATTTGGTAGGACAGGCCCTTAATTTCTGATTTGCTTTACCTAACAGTTTCTCAAAAGCCCGCATGCCGGATGGAATCCGGCATGCGGGCCTTTTTTACAGGATGACAGGGCGATGTGAAAGCGGGATTTTCCAACCGCATCGCTGCTTCGGAAGAGAATTTTCCGCACCTCATTCTTCCAATTTCCTGTATAATACTGAAGGGTAATACACGATCATCACGGGGAGAGGGATGAGGTTATGTTTAAACGAGTTGCGGCCGATCTGCTGGGAATCAGCGACATTGGAGCTGTCATCAAGCCAGAGGATTACGACAAAGTGGATTCCGACGATTATGTGCTGCATGAGGAAAACGAGAAAATATACTTTTTGATCAAATCAAAGACAGATGAATATTGTTTTACCAATCTTGCGCTGATCCATCTGGACGGAACGAGCGCCATCAGCAAGAAGCGCACGCTTCGCCGCTACCCGTACAGCATTCATAAATTTACTCATGTGCTGCTGGAGACCGCCGGTACGGTGGATCTCGATGTGGAGATCAAATTCACGCTTGGCTCACAACACTTCTCCATCGATGTGAACAAGAAGCATATTGAAGAGCTGAAGGACCTGTACAAAGCACTGATCAAAATCGAGGAAGTCACCTACGAGAATGACATCATTGCGGGTTACGCGAACAGAAGTCTGGATATGACTTCAGGCACGCTGAGCCGGATCGCCAATGTGCAGGGCAATCTCGTGGAGCAATTCAAGGAAATCAACCAGGCTGCCTTCATGTGGCTTGTTGAGACCCATAAGGACTACAAGGAAAAGGATTTCGGCTACGTATTCGAGAAATTCATTAACCAGTAACAGCAAAAGCGCCATATCCTGCTTTTAGGACATGGCGCTTTCCATTTTTTCGGAGGCCGCTGGAAACCGGATGATCGCTTCGGTCCCCACGCCCTTTTCGCTTTTGAATTCCAGTTTGCCCTCCATCAGTTCAATGATCCGGAAGGTGACCATCAGACCAAGCCCGGTACCCTTCGACTTATTGGAGAAATACGGCTCTCCAAGCCGTTTGAGCATATTCTCCTCCATCCCTTCCCCGTTATCGCGGATATGGATGATGATTTCCCCTTTTTTCTCATAAGCCCAAAGTTGAATCCGTCCATTGCCGCGCAGCGATTCAATGCTGTTCTTGATCAGATTGATGACCGCCTGCTTCAATTTCGATGAATTCCCGCAGACATACAAGTTGGCGGGGACGTTGATCTCGATTTTGCCGCCCTGCAGATTGGCCAGAGGCACCAGTATTCCTTCTACATGCGAGAGCTCTTCCGCCAAATTAAGCACTTTAATTTGCTCCAGCTGCGGCTTGGCAAAGGTCAAATAATTCGTAATGATCGTCGCGGCACGATCCAGCTCTTCAATCGCCAGCTTCAAATAGCTCCGTTCCTTCTCGTTCTGGTTGGAGCCGCTCAGCAGCTGCAGGAAGCCGCGCGTTACCTGCAGCGGATTGCGGACCTCATGGGCCACGGATGCGGCCAGCTGGCTGATGACCTCCATTTTCTCCGAACGCTGAAGCTGATAGTTGTACATCTCCAGCTCTTTGGAATATCTGACGATCTGTTCATGATTCTGCGTGAATCTTTTCCCCAGAAGGACAATGAGCGAGAAGATGAAAGCGACAACTCCCCATTTCCATAAATATAAGGTGTACTGGCTGTCCCTGGTGTAATAGAATATAAGATCGGAGACTGCCAAAGCCGCAAACAGCGAAAATCCCGTCGATATGATGATCGCATCTTTGTTCCCTTTCACCACATACACGACGGTCATCCCGACGATGAGAATGAACTGGATGATGAGCGATATGCCTAGCAGAGTCCCGGTGAAGATATGATAGAACGGGTAGAAGACGTTGGGGTAAAGATCGTACAAAGCGATAGAGAACAGGCTTACGAGCGAATAAACGACCTGGGCTCTCCGGAATTTGCGGATAATCCCGTACGGTCCGCTGCCAAACATGCACTCAAAATAGTAGGTCAATGCCGGCATAAAGATAATCATCGCGACATCGAAAAGAAAGATATATGCAGTGCCGTAGGTGCCGTAATAGGTATACATGAACGGTGAATAAATGATGATGAACAATCCTATTGAAATGATCACGGTACTGAGGGAATACCATGCAGGCAGCAGCTGCCTGCTTAGAAAAAAGGAACAGGTCAGCATGACAATGGACACAAACAGGAATGAGCTGCCCAATACAACATCCAGAATATCCACCTTAAAAAAACGGCTGGTCAGCTGCTGATAGTCTCCAATGACAACCTCCTCGGAGATTCCCAGAGATTTCATCGTCGTCTCCGTATGGATAAGCAGGCTCCTCCGCGTGTCCTCTGCGCTCAGCGGAAGCAGCAGCCGGTAATCATCGTATCTGTAGGAGCGTTTGTTGTCATAGATCAGCTTGGAGTCCAGATAGACCTGCACATTCTGGCCGAACATCTTCTTAATATAAATTCCGGAACGATCAGCGATTTCCGGCAAATCGATCTTGATCCAGGCTCCTGTAGCCTCATCGGGCTTGACCGTTACAGGATCATCCGCCTGAATGGGCAGCCAGCCATCTTCTCCGAGCACAGTCTCCGGTGAATAATGGCTTGCATCACTCTCCCATTTCATTTCCCATACCTGGATAGTGATTCGATCTGCTTTCGCTTCACCGTACGCTTTTGGGGGTATAAGTGAAAGCAAAGATAAGAGGACAATAACAATCACCATCGCTTTAGGCATGGCCTTCATGGGGGAAGCACCTCATGTCTCCGAGTCGTTGTTTGCTTGTATTCGACAGCATTTCCATAATAGCCTGCTTGATAGACTTCCATTCTCGCGTTTTGTTTACAAGTCGGAAACAGTCCGCACATTGTCTCGATATATTAACCGTCTACTATGGATATCAGCTGAACATTGTAGGAGGAAATGAAATGAAAACGAATAAAAGGGTATTATCCTTTATATTACTTGGTACACTGGGTGGCGCGCTAGTGTTTTCCGCTCTTGGCCAGTCTAAAAGTTATGCAAGCTCAGATGCTGCCTCTGCCAAAACGGCTTCCGCAGCAAGCGGTTACGGAGGTTACCCGACCTTCAACAGTTATATGCATGCCAACGCGCCCAGTCTGACGATCAAGAAGAATGCCTCCGGACAAAACGTCATCACCAACTCAAGCAGCATCGTGGAACTGGTAAACAAGTACCGGAACCTGCCATCCTCCTATGTGCCTGTTGATCTGGTCGTACCCAAGGTTGCTTTCTCCTTCTCCGGAAACAATCCCAAGAAACAATTGCGCAAGGTCGCAGCCACCGCGCTTGAGAAGCTGTTCGCAGGCGCCAAGAAGGATGGCATTACATTAAAAGCCGTTTCCGGCTACAGATCGTATGCGACCCAAAAAGCGATCTTCGACCGAAATGCGGATCTCAAAGGCGAGAAGGAAGCCAATAAAACAAGCGCCCATCCCGGTCAGAGCGAGCATCAGACCGGTCTTGCCATGGATGTATCCAGCGCCAGCGTCGGTTACGGCCTTGAAGAAAGCTTCGGCACCACCAAGGAAGGCAAGTGGCTTAAGGCTCACGCTGCTGAATACGGCTATATCATCCGTTATCAGAAGGACAAGGAAAAGCTTACCGGCTACTCCTATGAGCCTTGGCATATCCGCTATGTGGGTGTTTTTATCGCTTCAGAAATCACCAAAGCCGATGTGACGCTCGAAGAATACTTGAAGCGTTTCTAATTTGTGACAAAACACATAGGACTGCGCCTGCCAGCGGAATAGGAACCGCCAGGCGCAGTTTTATTGTGTCCTGCTAGTTTCTGCGTTCCGGCTGCAAGGAAACGGCCTTCAAAATCAGTTTTATCCTGCCGATAAAGGAAGAAACAGACTATTCAGCAATAATACGGCAGGAGCATGATAGAATGGCAAGGATAGAATGGTTTGATCAAATGCTGACGGCTACGACCGATCTTTTTTTCAATCTGGAAATGGAACTTCTGCTGCATCAGTTCGGCGGATCCGAAACGCTCAGGCTGCTTGATGTAGGCTGCGGCAATGGGGAATATTTGTCCCGTCTGTGCCGGCATTATCCGGGCTGGCAATGCACCGGCCTGGAAATGGACGAAGGCATCTACCAATATGCCGCGCTTAAGGAGACACCGAACCTGTCGTTCGTCCACAGCTCTTATGAAACCTATGAAAGCGATCACCGCTACGATCTGGTGCTCGTGAGACTGGTAGCCGCCCATCTGCAGGATCAGGGCCACTTCATGCGGTGGCTGCGTGATCGGACGCATCCGCATTCCACGATCATCATCATCGACATCGAGGATGCCGAAGAAACCCGCTGGTCGGAAAGTCTGCCGCTGTTCAGCTCTCTTTACAGTCAGATGCGCCGGCCGCTCCGCCGAACGAGACTGCTGCGGCTGAAGGACTCGCTTGCGCTGGAGGCCAGGTTTCATGGATTCGCCAGCCAGCAGCTCTTCCGTTACCGTGCGGCTGCAGATGCTTTGGATACCAAGCGTTTGATGTACCGTTATATGCAGCTCGTGACCGGATACCATTATGGCCATCCCTTGCCTGCTGATCGTGAAGATGAGCTTGTACAATGGTTTAAGAGCCCGGATCAAACGTTCGAGGTGCATATGTTCGCTATCCTGCTAAAGAGTGTTGATATATAAGGAAAATAGTCAAATATGTTCATAATTTAGTAGAATATGTCGAACAAGTATGGTACAATTTTCCTGAGTCTTTTATACCAATGAAAAGGATGATGAACATGTCGGCTGAACAAGAATTGTTGAACCAAATTATTGAGAAAGCCTGGAAGGATCCGGCTTTCAAGGAAAAATTGCTTGCAGATCCGAAAGCAGCCATTCAGGAATCCTTCAACATTGACGTACCTGACGATATCCAAGTCAGCGTCGTGGAAGAAACACCGAAATCATTCTATCTGGTCATCCCTCCCGCTCCTGTAGAAGGCGAAGAGGACGATGCCGCCTCGATGTGGTAAAGAGTAAAGAGTCTGCTCTATTACGGATAAGAACCCCTGCGTCATAGCATTCACTATGACGCTTTTTTTTATTTGGCGGATGCGCTTGGCAGCTTGATAATTGCTTCTGTCCCCAGCCCTTTCTTGCTGTTGAAGTGCAGCTCCCCGCCCATATGGTCGATCAGCTGGAAGGTTACCATCATCCCAAGCCCGGTTCCTTTGGACTTGTTCGTCAGGTAGGGCTCGCCGATTCTCGCCAGCATCATCTCATCCATGCCTTCTCCGTTATCCTCCAGATGAATGAAGACCGTTCCTTTTTTCTCGTATGCCCAAAGCTTGATAAGACCGTCCTCACCCGTAGCTTCAATGCTGTTCTTGATCAGATTCACAAAAATCTGCATGAGTTTTCCCGCATTTCCCGTTACATACAGCTCCGGTCCCACCTCGATCTCCAGCCGTCCCCCCTGCAAGTCGGCCAGCGGAAACAGCATTCCCTCCACATGCTTCAATTGCTCGGATAAATTAAGGATTTCAACCGTATCCAGCTGAGGCTTGGCAAAGGAGAGATAATTGGTAATGATGACGGATGCGCGATCCAGCTCCTCAATGGCCAAGTTCATATAGCCCTGCTCCCTGATATTGTCCGAACGCTCCTGCAGCAGCTGCAGAAAACCACGGGAAACCTGAAGCGGATTGCGCACCTCATGGGCGACCGATGCCGCGAGCTGGCTGATGACCTCTGTCTTTTCCGAGAGCTGCAGCTTCTGGCTGTAAATCTCCAGTTCTTTGGAATACTGCACCGTTTTATTGTGGGTATGGGCCATTTTACGGCCAAGCAGAATAATCAGGGAGCATACAAAAGCGACAACGCCAAACCTCCAGAACTTGAAATCGTAAAATTCGGTAATCAGATAGAACCACAGCAGCTCACCGATGCCGACTACCGCAAATATTCCAATTCCAACGGAAAGGATCAGAGCTTCTTTACTGCCTTTCACAGCATAAATGATGGTCGAGATCACAATGGCCAAGAAATGAACAACCATAATCAGACCCAGCACCTGGACCGAAAAGAAAAAATAAATCGAATGAAACCGCAAATCGGTCGCAAGATCAATAGCCAGACAAATCATCACAAACAGGGAGTAAGCCATTTGAAATTTTCGCAGCTTGCTGAATATGCTGTAGTAGCCCGGGCCGAACATATTTTCAAAAAAGCTGATCAAGGAAGGCAGAAACAGCAGCAGGGCGACATCAAACGAGCTTACGAACAACATGCCGTATTGTCCGTAGAAGGTGTACAGAAACGGCTCGTAGCAAATCATCAGAATACCGATAGACAGAATCATAATGCTCAAGGAAAGCCAGTTTTTGCGCTGCTGCCGGCTCAGAAAGATAGCTGTTACCATCATGATCAGCGAGACGAAGATAAATGCGCAGCCGAGAAACAAATCGAATAAATTTTCCCGTACATAGCTTTCCTCGAGTTTTTGATAATCGCCAACAATAATTTTCGATGCGGCGCCTACCCGTTCGGAATCCGATTCCGCCCGGATCTGAATGAATTTGTCTGAGCTCTGCGGGCTCAGGGGCAGCAGGATTCGATTGACGTCATATACAAAATCATAATCCGTTGTATAGATGAGATGGCCGCCCTCGTAGATCCGGATCCGATTGGCATAAAATTTATCTATGTATAAGCCGTCATGCTTTCCCAGCACAGGCAGCTTGATGTTCATCATAATACTGCTATCATCCCTGGAGTGGACCGACAGGTTGTTGTCAGCCAGATGGACCTGCCTCCATTCTCCCCCCGTATTCGCGTCTGCGGCCTTGATTGTATTAGACGGATCGCTTGATGCGAAGCCGCGTCCCCATTTTTGATCCCATGAGGTAATAATGGTGAACGGCTGCTTCTTCATCTCCTTCCCAGCCGCTGTAACAATAGAAATCAGCGGAATCAGGAAAGTGACAAGAACCAAGGCAATAAGCACCCGTTTCAATATAGGTTTCATCCTGCACCTCGCTTAGTTACTATGTACCTATTGATTCGACAATTTTCGATGTTGTCCCCCCTGAATATCAATTATTTTTTCAAAAAATGATCCCGCTTTTGCTGAGGTCGAAAAAAAGACCCGTAAGACGCGATGTATTCGCACCGTACGGCCCATTTTTCTTCAGGGCTCACCCTTTTTGTTCAAAAACAGGCAGGTTACACACAGGGCAGTCCATTGATATAGTACTCATTCTCCCGATATACCCGAAAGGCGATTTCCAGCTCCGGGATACCAAGAGATTGAACATGGCGGGTCACGGCCCCGGCCAGCTGATCCCGCACTTGCGTACCCCGATCGAACCAGGCCACCTCAATGAACGGGTAAGTGGGCACAAGCTCCCCGCTCCACACCGAGGTGATCTGCAGGCAATCAATCGTGAAATTATTGGTATCGCACTGGCAAATAGCAGCCAGTTCCTCGACCAAACGCCCGCTGACAAGCGCCATGGACTGCGGCTCTATTCCTCTTACGGATAACTGGGGCAAAAGATTCCTTCCTTTCCTGGGCTTTTTCTCTAGTTTACTAGAAGCACGTCCAAATTAATACAGCGCCGTGAGCTCATCGTCCTGCTTTTTGGCAGGGGAAGAGCGCACGGCGCTGGGGCAGACAGGAAGGCTATAATGGATAAGCATCGCAATACCTGCCGGGTGTGAAGCTCACTCCGGGCTTATTTGGCTGCTGCCATTATCTTTTCTTTCATTTCATTACGCTCGCCGCTTGTGAGACGCGGGCAGGTATAACACATTTGGCCATCTTCCTGACAGTAGTACATGCAGCACGAAGAACGCATCATTATCTGTTCTCCGGGCTTGTAAGGACTTTCGATATACCGGGGGATATGATAAAACGGATTGCGCCGGAGGTTGAATACCTCAGCGCCCAGCAGCTCGGTCTGAAGCTTGTAATCATGGTTGAAGCGGGCAAGCACCTCCGGGCGCGTCTCCATCTTCAGGATATATTCCTGCATATAGACATTGCGGGCTCCGAACTGATTCCAGATCAGCTCGGGCTTGACTCCGGCGGCTGCGGCGATAGCCTTGATGAAGGGATTAACGGTTTGCTGATAATAGGCTGTTAATTCACGAATCAGGAAGTCCTCGCGCTTCTGCCCCGTCTCCGGGACAGCAATCCAACGAAGCTCCTTGATCTTATAGGAGACGGAGGCATACTCCTGATTGGACATCTGGAAGGTCAGATTATCCAGCGACAAATCAAGCAGCCGATTATACTGGGCCAGGAACAGCTGAATTGTCGAGCAAAGGCCAAAGACACTCAATCCGATGAATGACGCGGTCAGAGCAGGCTTGGTCGCACGAACAAGCCTGCCGCCAACCTCAATCATCTCTTGCATCCGTTCCGGTATGAGCAGCTCGGCGGCATCCATGGAAACTTCCGGATGGTCCGCACCCTCGGGTGAAATCTGGAAATAAGCTTTCGCCAGTGAAAAGTCCATTGCATGCTCCAATGAGAAGAGCCTCCTCCTGCGTGTTAACAGCACCCTTGATACTGGATGAACTTAACAACCGATTATGAGAATGATTATCATAATCATAAGGATATCGGCTGCCAATGTCAATGGCTTCAGGGTAAAAGTCGCCTATTCGAAGATGAACTCATATTGGCCCGAGTCCACCTTCAACATCATCTGCTCACCGCGTTTGTCGCAGCTGAGGATGCCGGGAACCCCGGCGCTGAACCTGCCTTCCTTCCATACCATGCCTTCACTCTCCCGAATGCTGTCAGGCCCGCCATCTGCTGCAGCATCCCATTCAATCTCGGCTGTCATGGCCGGCGGCATATCCGCAATAAGCCGGATTCCCTTATTCAGACGCTCCCACCGCACCCTGACATTTCCCCGTATCGTGGGAACAGAGGCCTCAGCATAGGTTAACTCCGGCGCCAGATATGGCTTGATCCGAACACGCGCGAACCCTGGCTCCGCGGGCTGAATGCCTGCTACATACTCCTGCAGCAGACGCGCCGGATATCCGTTCCAGGCATGCGAATGGGATTCGATATCCTCCCAGCCCTCCCACATCGTCCTGGCTCCCTGGCTGATCATATAGCCCCAGCCCGGATATTCCGGGTTATCAATGATCCCGTATGCGGCTTCCTGCCGGCCGTTCTCGAACAGGGCCCGCAGCAGCGGCAGACCAAGCACCGTTCTGAATTCCCGCTTCTCCGCGGCAATCGCTTCAATCAGAGCAGCCTTGTCTTCCTCCGGGACAAGCTCCAGATATATCCCGAGACCGTTTACGCCTTGATGCGTACTCTGCGACCCCAACGCATCCCTGAACCGCCGCTTGCCGCGGTCATACAAGTACTCCAGGATATTAAGCTTCAGGCGCTCCGCCTGTCCGCTATAATAGATGCCGTCTTCTTCCCGGCCGATCAGGCGGGCTGTGTCCGCAAGTACTTTGAGGGCCGCGTACAGCTTCATATTCTGCACGGTCAGCACCTCCGATTCATGATCGACTGTGGGATAAGGCCAGTCGCTGATATGCCAGCCCTTGTCAACCGGAACCAGACCAAGCCCCCGGTCCAGAATGCCCAGGTAATAATCCGCCATCCGCTGGGCCGTTCCATAATACTTCGCCAGTACGCGTTCGTCCCCATAAATGAAATAGATCTTCCACAGCAGTGTGTTATAGTGCAGATCCCACTCCGGTATTTGCAAATTAAAATCCGGATGCCCGTTATTGGATGGATACACGAACGGGAATGTGCCGTCGGCAAACTGTGAATCGGCAAAATCGCCTGCCACCTTCTCAAGAATGTGGCGGGCGTCGAAATTGAACAGCAGCGCCTCGGCCTGCAGGTCCGAATCGGCGAGATATTGGGCCTGCTCCCGGTGCGGGCAATCCACGACCTGGCCCAGCACATTATTCTTCTGCGTGCGGATGCAGGCCTCGTACATGTCGTTCAACAGGGAGCTTGAGCTGTCAAAGCTCCCTTCATATTGAAGATCCGTATGGGCGGACACGGCCCAGAGATTCTCGCCTGCGGCAATCTCCCCGGGATATCCGCTCACCTCCAGATAGCGGAAAGCCTTGTAGGAGAAATCCGGCTGCCAGCTTTCCTCTTCGTCTCCGCGCATCGTATACTGATCGTAATAATAAGCTGATTTTTCATTGGACACATTGTGTTTGACATAGCCCTGTTCGTCCAGATCCTCCGAATACCGGATGCGAAGCGTAACCCCTGGAATGCCTCTGAGCCGGATAAGAGGCCAGCCGGAGATAATGCGCCCGACGTCGAATACTTGCGCCTTCTCCTGCTCACGGATATGAGAGGGCCGGACAATCGCAGGAACCAGCAGCTCCTCAACCGCTCCTTCAGGGATTTCCTGCCATTGACGGACCCACCGCTGCACGGAAGCGGGAACCGGCTTGGCTTTCAACCAAGCCTCACTGCCGCCCCCTCCCGCCGTGCTCCACCGTGGCGGCAGCTTGCGGGCATCCACATCCTCAATCGCGCTTATCCGGCGGTTCTGCTGATAATTCGTCCCCGCCCGGTGCGGCGGATCTGCCAGAACCAGCCAGGAAGCGTCGGTCTTGAAGGTTTGCGAGGTGCCGTCGATATAATCCACCTCCAGCTGCAGGCAGAAGCCAGGCAGCCCATTGACGTAATTCTGGCCGTCTCCGCCGAGGTAATGAGCAATGGCGCCCAGGCAATTCCATCCCTTGTGCAGCAAATGGGAGGCATCATAGGCCAATACATATTTGCGCTTGCCGGGATTGGTCGGAGCCGGAGATCCGCTGCCGCCGATCCGTTCTCCGTTCACAAACAGCTGGGCCGCGTTATGCGCGGAGGCGAATATTTTGGCGTAGGCCACCGGCTTGCGAAGATTGATTTCCTTGCGGAAGTAGACAAAATCATTGATCATCCGCTTGCCCGGACGCCAAATCCATTTGGCCTTCCACTGCTCCTGACGGAGACCGGTATCGAAGAAGGCGATTTCGGATTGTGCCGGAATGCCTTGTCTGTCGGTTACCGCCACCCGCCACCAGTACCGCCTGCGTCCTTCGAGGGAAGGACCGCTGTAGTCCATCTGCAGCCTGTTGCTGTCCGAGATTTCCTCTTCCCATATATCTCCCGAACCGCTGAGCAGCCGTTCATAGCTTGCTGCCACATATAGTCGTACGGATTCCGATCCCGCACCTCTCGAATCGCTGCCCAGACGCCATGAGAACCGGATTGCGCCGTTATCGATCCCAAGCGGCTCCTTATGTCCATTCACTCTCAAATGATGCACAGTCAGCATAAATGGGTAATCCTCCTGACGGGTTCTGTTTGGATTTTGCTTATCATTATAAAGCAGCGGAGGAAGCGGACATACCGGCGATTATGCTACAATTAGGGGTAGATTCCATCCTGCTTAAGGAGATGCGCGCGGCATGACAGGCACACCGGCGATCCTGAACGGCTCCTTTTATTGGAGAGACCAGCTCCCTCTATTCATAGCCAGAGAAAGGGAATCCTTCACGCTGCCCCTGCACGTCCATGACTTTGTAGAGATTGCGTATATTGCCGAAGGCAGAGGGGTCCATTACATCGGAAACGAGCGGCTTGATGTTGAACGCGGCGATATTTTTGTTATTGCGATCGGCACTCCCCATGTATTCCGCCCTATGTCCAAGGAGCAAGATCAGCGGCTGATTGTCTATAACTGCCTGTTTGAGCGGTCCTTTATCCGCCGGTTTCAGGATTCCATTCCCTCCACCATCGGGCTTGAGCGGATGTTTCATCTCGATCCATACCGCTATTACCATTACAAGGACAATCAGGATGAGATTCTTTCCATGATGGAAAAGCTGTTTATGGAATACTCGCTGCGCCTCTGCGGCAGTGAAATGATCTTGAGCGCACAGGTGCTTGAGCTGCTGTCTGTACTGTACCGCTGCGAGCAGCAGGGAAGACTCCCTTCGTCCACCGTGAGCAAGCTGGAGCCCGTTTTCAAGCATATCCATTCGCATTATCACGGGAATGTGAAGCTGGAGGAGCTTGCTGCCCTGATTCATGTGAGCGTCAGCCATCTTCAGCGGTTGTTCAAGCAGTCCGTCGGCCAGTCTTTTACGGAATATATGCAGTCGCTGCGGATCGCCAAAAGCTGTGAGCTGCTGAGAATTGCTGCGTCTGTCCGTGAAGTTTCCATACAGGTAGGCTATAATGATATTAAATTTTTTCAGACCCTGTTCAAGAAAAAAACAGGAATGACGCCGCGTCAATACCGCAGCAAATATACTTCGAAGTAGCCGCATGCTGTCATCCTGCTCATATAGCCGTATATCTGCCTGTTTAAATTTAATCGTTTGGAGTGAAGCCTCTTGTCAAAACCGGGAAGAAATGATCCCTGCCACTGCGGAAGCGGACAAAAATATAAACGCTGCTGCCTGGAGAAGGACCAGCTCGCGGAGCGCGCGGGTCTGGAGGCGGCCCTCCCGGAGCCGGATCTTGATTATCACCTGTCCGTAGCCGAGATCCATTCGCTGATTGATGAAGACATGGTATGGCATAATGCCTTGTACCCTATGCTGGCCCATCATCTCACAGACGGGATGGAGCCGTATTTTGAGGAGCAGCACATTATTGAAGCGGTCAGTCTATGGAACGAATTCTCCAATGTGCAGAAGCCCCTTTTCCGCAAATTCGGAGCCTACTGCGCTGCGCTGGAATACCTGGTCTGCGAGGCGCACGGGATTATAATCACCCAAGCGGAGCTCGCAAAGAAATACGAGGTATCGGTTGCAACGATCTCCAAGCGGTTCCAGGAGCTCAATGAATTCGCCGAGAACCATTATGGCGATATGCTGGATGAATACGAGAATGGGGACCATGAAGACCTTGATCATGAGGTATTCCGGCTTCCGCCGCTTTCGCAGAAATCCAGAGATGCATTGCCGCTGAAATCAATCAAGCTTGCGGACGAGCTTCTCCAGAGGGCCGAACTGCAGCCGGATCGCAGGCAGCGTCTGGATCTTATTCAGCATCTGCTGGAACTGAACCCGTATTGTGCCGATGCTTATTTGCTGCTGGCGGGGGCCACTTCCGATCCGGAGCAGGCTTATCTTTATTTGAGGCATGGCCTGCAAGCAGCGGAGCTTGACCTGGGTGAAGGATTTATCGCGGAGAACCGGGGAGATTTCTGGCTTATTCACGAGACGCGCCCCTATATCCGGATCAAATTCGCCTATGCCGAGCTGTGCTGGGAATTGGAGAATCAGACAGAAGCGGTCCATCATTTGGAAGATCTGCTGTCGCTGTCCCCGGACGATAATGTGGGAGCCAGATATCTGCTGCTGGCCGTTTATCTGGACAGGAAGCGTCTGGATGATGCAGAGAGGCTGTTGGAGACCTATGAGGACGATATGGACGCTTCCTTCGCCTATGACCGCGTCATTCTGGAATTTCTGCGCCATGGCAAGTCGGCCAGGCTGAAGATGCTCTACCGGAATGCGCGGAAAGCGAACATACATGTGCCGGATTATTTGCTTGGCTTGATGCCTTTGCCGGAGACGATGCCCGATCTGTACAGTCCGGGAGATTCATATGAAGCCGCACTATATGTAAACAGCCACTTCCAGCTGTGGATCAAGCTGCCGCGGCTGCTTGAGTGGATGGCTGGCCAATAGACCGGCCCGGAGGACGGGCTCAAAGCGGAATCCTTTTCCCTCTGAGCCCGTCCTTTTTTACATTGACTTTCTTCGTGTGCGAACCTGCTTGGTCTTGGGCTCGGACTCCTCGCGGATCAGCCAGTACATGGCATACTGCAGGACGGCCATGCTGACGAGCACAATCGGCAGCCAGACGGAATCCAGATCCTTGGATAATACAATCAGCAGCGTAATCGAGACCACCCGCCCGGCGTTCAAAAAAGCCTCCCTCATCACCACGGATTCAACGCGCAGCTGGCCCTTGAGCGGCAGCTTGCCGATCAGCCGGTAATAATAGGACGTCAGCGAATTGCCCACCAGCGGATTGCAGATAGAGAACATGATCATGAACAGCATAACGGTCCAGAGATGCACCTCAAACAGCAGGAAGGAAGCGCCGATGAGCACGCCTGTCGAGGTCATGAGCACATATTTGCGGGCCTGCTCCTTCTTCGCCTTTTTCGAAATGATATAACCGGTAATGACCGTCAGCGATGAGAAAAACACCCCTAAATAGCCGACCCAATCTTCCCTGCCTACGGTTTGCAGCAGCAATATATTCGGCAAAAACAGCATGATCCCCTGGAATAGGCCCATGACGAAAAACGCGATCAGCCCCTGCAGCCACAGTCTTTCCTTGCGCATCAAGAGGCCCATCAGACGCAAATGATAAGCCTTGTGATGCGAGGGAGAAGCCTTGATGCGGAAGCTGACAACGGCAGCCACAACGAACATGATGGAAGCGATGAGGAACGTCAGGATATAGCCTTGAAGCCCCTCGTTCATTTGTATAATAAAGCCTGCGAGCGCAGGTCCGATCAGTCCTGCAGTGCTGAACACGACCATGTTGATGGCCAGAAAGCGCAGTCGGTTGCTCTCGTTCGACACGTCATACATCAGCACCAGATACCCCGTCCAATAAAACCCTCCCGCAATACCGTTGAAGATCGCGAACAGGATGTAATATTCCGCGACTTTCTCCTGTGCGATAACCACAAGCAGATAGAATACGGCGATCGTCGCAATGCCGAGGCGGTAAGTGACCATTCTGTCCTTGCGCTTGGCAATCCACCCGCCTGCTGCAAACGCAAGCGGCGTAAACAGGTAGACCACGATGTTGTATGTGCCGTTAACCGTCAGGTCCTGTGTCAGGCGCCATAGGTAAAGATTCAGGAACAACCCCGACATCGAGGCCCCGAACTGGAAGCAGCCGTGTACGAACAGAGCGGTAATCGCCTCACTATTCAGCCTGTACTGGGGCTCGATACCTGTACCTCTTGAGAAATTCAATCTGAACCGCGTGCTCGGCTGCATCAACATTCGCCCTCTCCAATGTAAACAATACCTAATATTGTATCACAGCGGAAAGCGCTTTTATTTCCTTTCTCCAAGTGATTTTGGCCTGGAAAAAGGCTTACATCCCGATATGGACCGGAATATGCGGGAAAACAGGCTGTTTTTGCGGCGGCAGAGTTAAATACGTCTCCTATTTGTGATCCCAATCATCGCTTTTTTATTTTCTCTCCTTGTCGCATCTTATTCATAGAGCTATATGGCCTTTCATGTTACAATAGCCGATAGATTCCATGTCACTGACCTAACCTGTTCGGATCGCAAGCTTGTACACCGGAATTATCTATCATGGATGATGGAGGCTGCTTCGTGAACTCAGAAGAATCCAGAACACAGCCAGCCAAACGCTGGAACAGCCTGTTGCTGCTGCTTGTTGTTTTTGTCGGCTTCCTGGTCTTCGGTTTCTCGGAGAACAGCAAGGGACCCGCTCTCCCCGGAATGCAGGCGGATTTCGCTCTCGATGAATGGCAGATCGGGCTGCTGCTTTCCTTGAACTCGCTCGGCTATTTGCTGGCCTGCAGCTTTACGATTGTGCTGACGAATAAACTCGGACTGCGCTTTGCGATGCTTCTGGCCTTTGGTTCCATGGCCGTGTCCGGCGTCTTCATGTTTCTCTCCCACAGCTATGCGGCATTGTCCGCCTCTTATTTTCTGATGTATATCGGCAACGGCATACTGGAGATCGGACTTGCTCTCTTAACAGCGCGCATATTCATTAAAAATACCGGCATGATGATGAATCTCTCGCATTTCTTCTACGGTCTCAGCTCGGTGGTGGCTCCACTATTCGCATCCATGCTGATGGGATTGCATCTGTTCGATATGACCTTGAGCTGGGGCGGCATGTATCTGGTCATGATGTCTTTGTCCATCATCCCGATGATACCCGCTTTGTTCGCGGCCTTTCCCAGGGACACCGTAGCGGTGGAGGATAGAGTCTCCTACGCCTCCTACATGAAAGATCCCGCAGCCTGGCTGATTGTCGGCATTCTCTCGTTCGGGGTCATCTCGGAGCTTGCCGTCGGCGGCTGGCTGGTTAATTTCCTGGAGAAAGCCTATGACTGGACCCCTACGGCCGCTGCCGGCATGCTGTCCGCCTTCTTTATCTGTTTTACGGCGGCGCGGCTTGTGCTTGGGCCTGTAACCGACAAAATCGGCTTCATACGATCGCTCATCATTTTCTCCGGCAGCTCCGGAATCTGCACCATTGCAGCCATTGCGGCCGGCGAGCCCGGCGCGTTCCTGTTCGCGCTGGCCGGCGCCGGCATCGCCCCGATCTATCCGACAGTTATGGCCTACCTGGCCCGGTACTACTCCCGCAGCAGCGATACCGCCATTACCTTCACCGTCACGATGATGGGCATTGCCAGCATCATTGGCAATCTGCTGATCGGTGGAATCACGGAATGGACCAAGGACCTGTTCACGCAGGAGGACGGCTCCGGCATGGGACTGCTGCGCGGCCTGCAGGCCGGATATCTGTTCATCGCCCTCTGCGCGCTGCTGTGCATGCTGATCAGCGTGCTTCTTTACCGGTATCTGCATAAACGCGGCGGCGCGATTTAACGGGGATTATTCAGACTCCGCTTTGATTAGGCAAAGGCCTGATCTGCAGCTCGAAGCTCTGCTTGCCCGGCTGAATCAGATAAGCGTCCAGCGTCGGCGCATAACCGCAGCTGTGGTTGCCGATTCCGCTCTGCGCCATATCCAGCTTGACGACCGTCTCATCCAGCCTTGTCAGCAGATGAACATGCCGGGTCCGGGTCAGGTCCTCCGTGGAATAATGATGCGCGCTCATATCAAAATAGCCCGGACTGCTGAATTGCAGGCCGCTTCCCCCGGCACTGGTCAATACCGCCCAGCGCACCTCGGACTTGTTTCCATTCTCCTGCGGTTTGATATAGGGGACGAACTGCTCCTCAACCGTGCCTGCAAATAGGCCAAGCTTGCCGCTCTCCTTGCGGTCGGAATAGCATTCATGCGGTCCTCTGCCAAGCCATGAAAGCTGATCATATCCGCCGGGCATTCTCAGCTCCAGCCCGAACCTTGGAAGCGGCGGGAGACCTTCCTTCTTCGGCACAACTGTACCCTCCAGATGAACTTCCCCGCTGCTGAAGAGGGTATAAACAAGCATCGAGTGAAAGGCAGGCGGTTCTCCCCTTGCGCCAATCACGCCCTCAACTTGAATGCGGACCGTCCCGTCTTCCCGGATTTGCACCTCCGTGCCGCGCCCCCACGTAATGAGCCTGTCGTAGCCCGCCTTGATCCATTCTTTTGCCAAGTGCACATCATTATCAACCGGCGCACGCCAGAAATTAAACTTCGGACCAGCCAGCAGCAGCGCATGCCCGCCGTAATCCCATGACTGGATGGAACCATCCAGCTTGCTGAGGCTCCAAGTGAAATTCTCCCCTTCCACAGACACAGACCGGGGAGTTTCGCTGACAGAGAGCAGCCTGTTTGCCGCAGGGGCAGCTGATGAGGCGGATTGCGGCTTTGCGGTGACCGCCTGCACAGGTGCGGAGCCGGATTGCGGCCTGCCGGCGGTTACCTTGGCAGATGCAGAAGCTGTGAGCCTGGCCGCTTTTGGCCCGATGGTCAGGTCCGACCAGGCAATTTCATGTCCCGCCGGTGCCCAGGAAGTATCGCTGCGCAGGGTGAAACGGACATGGAGCCAATATTCAGAAGCGGGGTCAAAGTCGGTGCAAGCCAGGGGGAGAACAGCCTGCTCCTCCGCGCCCGCCGCCGTATGCAGGCGGGGAAGCTCGCCTTGTTCCAGGACAACGCCGCTGCGCAGCAGCATCCATTCGCCCTGCAAATGCTCCAGAGTAAGGAAGTCGTACCGGTTATGAATCAGGATGAGGCCTGCCGCCGCGTCCACTGCTTTGATTTTGACCGGCTCAATGACCTTCTTGTATTCCAGAATGGAAGCCTTCGAACTCCGATCCGGAAACAACAGCCCGTCCAGGCAGAAGGAACCGCTGTGCGGCTCATCCGCGAAATCGCCGCCGTAAGCGTACCATTCCTCTCCATTCTCCCCGCTCCGTAAGACCGCCATATCCGCCCACTCCCAGATCAGCCCGCCGATCAGCCGCGGATAGGTGTAGACTGCCTCCCAGTATTCCTTCAAATTGCCGGTTGAATTGCCCATCGCGTGACCGTATTCACACATGAGAAAAGGACGGCTGTCGCTCTTGCGCCCTTCTTCAATCAATGTCCCGACCGCCGGATACATGGAGCTTACAATGTCGACGACAGGAGCTTCATAAGCGCGCTCATAATGAATCAGCCGGGTGGGATCGCAGGCTCTGATCCATTCCGCCATCGCATCGTGATTCGGCCCGTAGCCGGATTCATTGCCGAGCGACCAGATGATGACGGACGGATGATTTTTGTCACGCTCGACCATCCTTTTGGCACGGCTAATGAAGGCTTCCTTCCATTCCGGCTGCTGCGCCAGGAAGCTTTCATTGCCGGTAAAATGAAACCCGTGCGTCTCCAGATCCGTCTCATCGATGGCATAAAGGCCATATTGATCGCATAGATCCAGCCACCTTGTGTCGTTGGGATAATGCGAGAGGCGGACGGCGTTCATATTATGCTGCTTCATCAACGCAATATCCTGAATCATCGATTCCATCGAGGTCACATAACCCCGGCGGGAATCAAACTCATTGCGGTTGACGCCTTTGATGATTACCGATTGTCCATTCACCAGCAGCCTGCCGTCCTCAATCCGGATATCGCGAAAACCGACCGCAATCCGCTTCACTTCCTGCAGCAGTCCGCCCGCATCGAATAAGGATAGCAGCAGCGTATACAGATACGGCGTTTCGGCCGTCCATGTCCTGGGAAAGGCGACCGGTTCGCTGATCGGGATGATCAGCTCCTTCTCACCGTCCGGGAACTGAACGGTCTCGCTGCGTGACACGACTGGATGATGTTCGGCGTCAAGCAGGGCAAGCTGCAGCGTCCAGCCGCTTGTGCTATACCCGCTGCCAGCCGCAAGCTCGGCCACATTCAGCCTTATGGTCAGCTCCGCCTCCTCCAGAGATTCATCCAGCCGGGTTTGGACGAAGGCGTCACGAACAGTCACATTAGGCAAAGCAAGCAGGTACACGTCGCGGAATATCCCGCTCAGCCGCCATTTATCCTGCGATTCGAGATAGCTTCCATCACACCATTGATAGACCTGCACGGCAATAATATTGTCGCCGGGAACGAGAAAGCGCGTTATATCGAACTCGCTGTGAAAATGGCTTCCCTGGCTGTATCCCGCCGGCTCTCCATTGATCCACAAATGAAAGGCTGAATCCACGCCTTCAAACATAAGACGGATCTTCCTGTCCGCCCAACTGTCTTTCACCCGGAAAGCCGTGCGGTAGCAGCCGACCGGATTATTCGCCGGCACATGCGGGGGATCTACGGGGAACGGGTAAGGGCAGCTGCTGTAATGCGGAATCCCCCAGCCATGCATTTGCCAGTTACCCGGCACCGGAATTTCGGGCCAGCCGTTATCGGAATAAGTCCGGGCCATAAAATCCTCCGGCGCCATTTCAGGAGACTCCGCATAATGAAACCGCCAGTTCCCGTTCAACAATTGAAAATAAGCGGAAGCCTCGCGTTTCCCCTGAAGCGCCGTATCAAGCGACTCGTAAGGAATCAAATCCGCATGCGGCTCCACCCTGCCGCGCTGCTGCACGGCCAGATTCGCCCAGTCCGGCAGCGGTCTCTTCGTCATATCCATCCTAAATCCGTCCTTTCATAGCAGAGATGTTCTTCACAACGATGACAAGCAGACAATCGGCTATCGCCGTCCTCTTCCGGCGAAGCGAGTTTCTTCCGGACGATCAGATAAAGGGCCGATAGCCCCTCCTGTGCGGGAGGCGTCTAGTCGGCCCTTCATTAAACCATCATTTAACGACCATGCAGAACCTGCTCGAAAAAACGCTCGCCGCCGACCTGACCGCCCTTAAGCACCAGCTCTAGCCCGTCATAGACCGGATCCGCCGAGTAAGCCCGGCACAGCGGCCCGCCCGGCGTCAGCGCGGCCATACATTCAAGAGCGGAGATGTTTAATTCGCGCATGACATAGCCCGAGGTGTCGCCTCCGGCGATCAACAGGCGGGTCAATCCCGTTTCGGCGATCAGCCGCTTGGCCAGCACGCCCAGCTCCATGCCGAGCAGGCGGCTGCTCTCCTCGGAGCGGATCCCAAGCTCCGCCAGCGTCTTCCGCAGTTCGCCGATGCTAGCGTCGCTTGGGCCCATAGCGGAATAAAGCACGACGCTGCCGCCGCCTGCAAGCAGGCTGCGGGCCTCCTCCATCAGCTGTTCCCGCGCCGCTTCAGCCCGTCCGGGGTGGATCAGTTCATGCACGGGTACGCGGATTCCGGCAAACCCTGCCCCCAGCGCGTGCTTGATCTGTGTTTCCGTTACAGGCGAGCAGCTGCCCGATACAACGAGCAGCTTGTCGACCGGCTGCGCGCAGTCCTCTCTGGATGCCTGCTCCGGAAGCAGTCCCTCCGCCTTCCAGCATGCGCCAAGCGCGTATTCCACGCCGGAGGAACCGATCACAAAAAGACTTTCATCGGCCGGCAGCCTGCCTGCCTCTTCCCAGATCAGCCTTCCGGCTGTTTCCAGCCGCTGCTCATCCAGCACATCGAAGAGAAGAAGGGCCGGCTGCCCGTCTGCCAGCTTGCTCTCCATATTCTCACGCACTTGCGGCAGCGGACCTTCAAGCTCAGTTATGTCCATCAGCGCCATAGGAAGCTCCGTTTGCCGCCGCAAATGCAGACGGAGATCGGCCTCATCCATCGGTGTTACCGGATGCCGCGACATCGTGGGATGCCGGTCCAGCCGATGGACCGTCCCGCCTCCCGCCGCATAATGCTGGCCGAACAAGGTATACCGCTTCAAATAAGGAACGCCCACAAGCAGCGGAATATAACGGCCGCCGAATACCCCGCGTCCGATTTCGGCCGCTTTGCCGATGCTCCCGGCATGCGGCGAGGAATCGAAGGTGGAGCAGACCTTGTAATGCACGACGGCTGCTCCCGCAGCTTTCAGCGTCTCGAAGATCGGGTTCAGTTCCCGCTCCATCTCATCCGGCGTGAGCGACCTTCCCACCCCCGCAACGCCAAAAGCATCCATCTTCGCAAAGCGCCCGTCCTCCAGCTGCCCAGACGTGGGCGGTTCCAGAAACAGCACCGCCTCGAGGCCCGCCCGGAACAACGATTCCAGTACATCCGTCGATCCGGTAAAATCATCGCCGTAATAACAGAGAAGCCGGCGGCGCTGTTTCCCGCCGGCATCGATGGACATACCGGCTGTCCATGCCTCATGAGGTGTGCCCGTTGTCTGCATTCTCGAGGATGCATCCGCAATCCGGGCGTCCCGGGATGCGTCCATAATTCGTGCATCCCGGAGATTGCCTGTCGTCCGCATTTCCAGAAAGGTATCCGTCGTCTGCGATTCCCCGGACGCGTCCAACATCCGGACATCTCCGAACTTGTCTGTCGTCCGCGTTCCCAGAAAGGTGTCCGTCATCTGTGATTCCCCGGAAGTGCCTGCAGCCCCTGTCCCTTGTGTATCCCGCCGTAATTCCTGCGCCTCCAGCTGCCTGGTGCGCTCCTGACCACTACGTTGTTTCTGACGCCCATCATGGGCCATCTCTTCGTTCATACGCTCAAGGCCGCCTCCTTACTGCCGCTGCACCATACGGCTGCTTCAGCTTCTTCCGTATTTCTCGATTGCCCGCTTCAGCGCCGGATGCTTCAGCGCATACTCATTCAGTCCGATGCCCTGCACAGCCGCTTCCCAGCCAAGCTTCATGCTCTGGAATCCGGCTGCCGGACCATCGGGATGGGCCAGCATGCCTCCCCCGGCCAGATGCATAACATCAACGGACCGGATCGCTTCATAGGTTGCCGGAGCGCTGCCCGCCCACTGGGCAGAGGAGACGACAGGCATCGTCTCATAGCCGCCCAGAAGAGGGGCTGCGCAGGCTTGAATCGAACGGACAACCGACTCATTGCTTTCATAGAACTTGCTGTTCAATCCGTTGACGTGAAGATGATCGGCCCCGGCCAACCGGCACAGCTTCTGGAAAGCTGTAAATTCCATCCCCAGAAGCGGCGAGCGGGTCATTAACCCCCACTGATTGCGGTGGCCATGGATCGGCACTTCACTGTAGCTGCTTAAATGCGCCAGGCCCGCAAGCCCGACACTCATGATGCTGACCATGACGCAGCTGCCGCCTGCTTCCACCACGACCTCGTGGTGGCGGCGCATCTCCTCGATATCCCCGGTGATGTTAAAGGCATACATCAATTTGCGGCCCGTCTTGTCGGCAGCGCGTTCCACCGCTTCCATGACCGCCTTCACCTTCGCTGCAAGCGGAGCATAGGGCGGATTGGCATTCAGCTCATCGTCCTTGATAAAATCCATCCCTGCCAAGGCCATGTCGCCGACAAGCTGCTGCAGGTCCTCCATGGCAAGGCCGATGCTCGGCTTCACAATCGTGCCGAGGATAGGCCTGTCATAGACGCCGGCAAGCCTGCGGGTTCCGGCTATGCCGAATTTCGGCCCCGGATAGCGGTCCGCGAACGCCTGCGGCAGCTCCAGATCCATCAGCCGCAGGCCGGACAGCTCCTGCAGCTCATACAGATTGCCCGCAACCGCCGACATCAGGTTGGGAATCGAAGGCCCGAAATTATGCAGCGGGAAGGATACGCTGATGAGGCCGCGATTATACCTGCCGTCATGTCCGGCAGGCAGCTTGGCCCCGGGCAGCGATGGCAGAGCGCTCTCGCCCTGCGGCTCTATACGCTCGATTCTTGCTCCATGCAGCTCCTTGAGCCGCGCGGTTTCTCCCGGCACTGCCGTGAAGGTGCCTGTCGACTGCTCGCCTGCGATCACTTCGGCTGCCCGTTCCAGCGAATAAGGCGTCTCGACCAGATAGACTGCCGTGACACGGTCGCTGCTTTCATGAGGTTCCTTCATACCCTCAGACATGGCGCTCTTCCTCATCCAACCGGTCAAGCACCTCTTTCACCTGCTGGACACCCAGGCGCGGGCTGGACAGCACCGGCTTGCCCGTAGCATCCGCGAGCGCCTTCTCCATTCTGGCCATCGAGCCCTGCGCCAGCACCAGCACATCGGCATCGTTGCAAACCCGAATGGCAGTCTCAAGCAAAATGCGGTCATGCTCCTCGGGCTGTCCCCCTACCAGAGCATCGAAAGCGCCCTCGGCCAGTCCGCTGATAAGCGTGACGGATCGGCCTGCGAGCTCCGCCTGCTTGCCGATCAGGCGAAGCGTCGGGTCCAGGGTGGAAGGCAGCGTCGCCAGCACCGCAATGCGGTCATAACCTGCGGCGGCAATTGCCGCCATCGACTCGTCGATTTTGACAATTGGCACTCCGATCAGCTTGCGGGCGTCATCCGCAATTTCACCGACGGATGAGCAGGTGTTCAGAATCACGTCCGCGCCCAGTTCTTCCCCGTTATGATAATACTGCACCAGCCTCCGGGCGACGCCGGGCGGGACATGTCCCGCCTTCACCACATCGCCGATCAGACTGTCGTCGATAATGTTAACCAGCCGGCAATCCGGCAGCATTTCCTTGAAAACCGCCTTCAGCGGCTCGGCCAGACCCTGGCCTGTATAAATAGCTACAACCGTTCTCATCCCTGTCGTTCCCCTCTCCTGATGCAGCGGATTTCCTGCTGCCCGAGTCCGCGCGTGAGGCAGACCTCCGGGCATAACCGGGTCCTGGCCTCTGCGGCTCATATTTGTTATTATCCGGTCAGAAAGATTCTGAATTCAGTCGGCATTATCCCAGACGAATCGCCCCAAGCCTGTCGCATCAGGGCAGAACACCTGGGCTGCATGGGCAATCCGTCCCATTGTAGTGGATCATTGCTGCCAGTCTCATCGCATTGAACTATCCGTGACAGCCTCATTGCACTGGACCATCCGCGCCAGTCTCATCGCACTGGACCATCGGGACGATTCCTCCATACCGCGGCGTCCCGGTCGGGCCGCATCGCCCCGTCAAAGCGCCATTATCCTTTGGCTAACACCCCTACCAGACAAACTCCCGCTCCAGTCGGCGGTAATCGCCCTCCTTCAGCGGCGCCTCATCGTATACCTTGCGGCCGCTGTAGAAGGGATGCTGGGTTCCCTTCGGCGAAATATTCACGACATCGTCGCCCCGCCAATGCGTCTCGAAGGTTTGGCCAATGGCGTTCTCAATCGTTGTGCGCGAAGACAGCGGGAACGTAACCGTAATCGTCTCGCCGGCCTGCGCGGCCCCCAGCGTTAGAAAATGCTCATTGACCCACATGCTGGAATCGCTGCCGCGGCCGCTGACTGCCTCGCTGCCTTCACGCTCGCGCACATAGCCCACCTTGGCATAACCTGCCCATTCCGGAATCCGTATCTGGAGCCGCGGAAGATCGCGGTGAATATGCAGTACAACCTTTCCCTCATGCGGCAAATAGCTGCCCACATCCAGCCATACCGAGCCGCGGTTCAAGAGAAAATTGACGCTGACTGCACCGTTCTTCTCGGTAATCGTATTGCTCCATCCCATAAACAAACCGCGCGTTCCGGAGCCGAGACAGCAAATTTGCAAGTCATTTGTATGCCCCCGGCCATGGCTAACATCGCAGCAGAAATCATTTGGCGCCGAATAGCCGGCGAACGCGCCGCGCGTACGCTGGGCGATATTATGATGCGTAAGCCATCCCGGAACATCGCCGGAACGATCGTCGGCTTCCTTCACCCAATCCATCTCCAGCAGCTGCGACTCGGTCAGGTGGTTGCGGATAAAACGCTCAACCGTTCCCCAATATTTGGTGTAGCCGCTCTTGGCGAGCGTGATGCCCGTTGCGATCAGATCGACCAGCGAGCAGGTCTCATGCTCATAGGCCTGCTCTTTCAGGTCCCCAGGGGTCCATCCAAAAGCCGTGCATTTGGTCAATGCCCATTCATAGCTTTTGTTGACCCAGCTGATCAGCGCGGCATCGCCGGTGAACACGCCAAATCGCGCGATGGCATCCAGCGTGCCAAGACGCGTATGAAAATGTCCGCTGCGATAGGCAAGCGCATCATTAAAGCTTCCGTCCTCGTTGAACACGCCGCTGCGCTGAACAATAAGAGCGGTAAAATACTGGCACAGCTCAAAGGCATCCTGGTTGCCGGTCAGCTCATGATATTTCAGCAGGGGCATGACAAGCCTGCCGCAGAATGCCGCCGGATCGGGCGCAAGCCGCAGCAGCATGGCGTTTTTGGACGGCCAGCCATCTTCCTTGTACTCGGATGCCGGATAGTACCACACATCCCGTTCCTTGATCGCGATGCGCTTCAGCGCCGCCACATGCTTATCCGCCACTTCCTTGACCTTGGGATCGCCTGTTTCCATGAACCAGGTGGTGAGGGATAAAATGACGGCGCGCTGATCGATAAGATTGGCATTGGGCTCCCAGTTTCGATTGGGATTCATCTGCCTGTAGCTGAGGCCGTCCTCATGGAAAAAAGAGAGAAAATTAGCGCGGTACTGCGCCTCCTGTTCTGCGCCGATCGTCTCGCCGGACATATGCCGGGCCAGAATAAATCCATCGATCATGCGGCCGTGGGAGGATCCATAATCCCAATCCCCGTGCGTCAGGTTGGCAGGATCGGTCATTAGATTGGCGGCAAAAAAAGGTATGCCGTTAAAGTCCTCGTCCGCCATCCCCATAATGGCATTCAGGGCATGGCCGGCGCGTTCCTCCAGCATCAGCGTATCCGGTATTTGGCGTGTTTTCATCATTGCTTCCTCCTTGTCGTTAATGGGAGCCCGAGTGGCGGTAATCGCCAATGGTTTTGCCCGTCTTCTTCTTGAAAATCTGGCTGAAATAGCGGTAATCCTCGTAGCCGACCAGCTGTGCGATTTCATAGTTTTTGTAGCCGGGGATTTGCAGCAGCTCGATCGATTTGCGGATACGGGTATCCGTGAGATAGTCGACAAAATTGCTGCCTGTCGTTTTCTTGAACAGCCTGCTCAAATAATCCGGGTTCAGGTAGCGGCTCTCGGCAATCTGCTGCAGTGAAAGCGTCTGGTCATAATGGGTCTGAATCAGCCTCTCCACCTCGCGGACAATCTTCTCCCCCTGGTTGTCGCCCTGCTGCTCATAACAATGCAGTACCGCCGGTATAATCTCCCGGGTGAACACGGCTTTCACCGATGCAGCGTCATTGCGGTTTTGGAACATCTCGGACAACGCAAGCGAATAGCTGCCGCACAGCTCAGCCAGACTTTTCTCCGCCGTTTGCAGCTGCTTCTCAATGGAATGAATCAGAATGGATGCTCCCCGCTGCAGCTGCCCGACCGTCATTTCCGGTCCTGACAAGGCGGCGAAAAGCTTCTCGAATTCCTGCCGGGCGTCTTCTCCGTTGCCGATCTGCAGCGCGAGGAGAAAGCTCTGCTCCAGGTGATGCGGGTAAACGAAGGCCCGGGCAGCTGCGGTCTCCCGCGCCGGGAGCACAACGCCGCAATCGCCAAGGCTTTTGTCCGCCAGCGCTTTTCGCGCCTGCAGGTAAGCATCCCGAAGCTGGCGCGGACGGTCGGCCTTCCCGCTGACGCCGAAGCTTATGCTGATTCCGCAGGCTTGCTTCAGCCTGCTCTGCACATCCGCAAGCAGCACAGACAGCTCCGGCTGAGACAGCCGGCCGGCGGCTATTGTGGCCACGAGCTCCCCGCTTCCTCCCGCAGACCGGGTCAGGGCAAAGGCCCACTGGCCGCCGAAGAAGAAAGCGCGCGATTGAGCAAGCTTTTCCTCCATACAGACAAGAAGACGCTGCGGGTCAGTGTTATCATCCGCATAGCGGTCCGGCTTGCCCACCCAAACGGCAAATTCCCCTTCCCTCCAGCAGGCGGGAATCCCCTCATCCGTCTCTTCCTCTCCGGCTTGCTCCTGCGCGGCCTCCGCAGCCTCATGGAACAGCGCATGCGACAGCCAGGTTTCAAACTGCCCCTCTGTTGCCCTGCGCTGCATCTGCTCCTGCCGGTCAAGCTGCTCCAGCTGCGTCAGAGCCTTCTCCAGCACGCCTGCAAGCTCATCCTTCTTCACCGGCTTCAGCAAATAATCAAAGGCGTTGTGGCGGATCGCTTCTTTGGTATATTCAAAATCCGAATAGCCGCTGACCACGATCGTGAGCAGCCTGGGCAGGGCGCGGCTCAGCATGCCAAGCAGCTCTTTGCCGTCCAATCCCGGCATCCGCATATCCAGAAACAGGAGGTCAGGCGCAAGCTCAAGCGCCATCTGATAGGCATCCTCCCCGTCGCCCGCTTCTCCGGCCAGTTCAAGACCCAGCCGGTCCCAAGGGATGGACTGGATCAGGCCCCGGCGAATCCAGCGTTCGTCATCCACAACCATTACACTGCGCATGTCCTGCTCCTCCCTTGGCGGCTAGCCTTTCAATGACCCGGCTGTCAGTCCGTCGATAATAAAACGCTGCAGCAGCAAATAAATAATCAGCACCGGCGCAACGACGATGACCATAAAAGCAAACACAATGCCCCAGTTCGTGCTGTACAAGGAGACAAAGTTGTATATTTGCAGGACGATCGTCCACTTGGTGCTGTCCGTTACGAGATAGAACGGCCCGAAGAAATCATTCCACACCGAGACCATGACCACGATGGTGACCGTGACCAGAATCGTCACCAGCAGCGGCAGGATGATTCGGAAATAAAGCCGGAAAAATCCGCAGCCCTCCAGGAGCGCCGCCTCATCCAGTTCCCGGGGAATCGACTTCATGAAGCCGACCAAGAGAAACACAGAGAAGGGCAGCAGGACAGCCGTATAATACATAATGATGCTGAAATATGTGCCTTTGATATGCAAATCGCCCATCAGCTTGATGGTCGGGATGATCGATACCGGGACAATGAGGCCCATGATAAAAGCGTAATAGACGCCCTGCAGAAATCGGCTGTTGCGCCGCTGAATCACAAACGCCGCCATCGAAGCACACAGGTTCACGCAAACAATGACGAGACCGGAGATCAGCACGCTGTTCTTGAAGCCCCGCAGAATATTCGCCTGATCATAGACATCCGCATAGTTCTTAAACACCCATTTGCCCGGCAGGTTGAAGCCAAACAGCGCAGACTCGCGGATATCCTTGACCGAATTGATCAGAATCATAATAAAGGGAAGCAAAATAACAAGCGCCAGCAGGATGGCCACAACCTCAAGCGCGATCAGCCTTCCGCTTCTTTGCATCACAGTTCAACCTCCCTTTTCTTCATCGCCATCAGTACGGGAACACCGATCGCGGTTACGAGGACGAACAGCAGAAGATTAGCCGCCGTTGCCGATCCCAATTCACCGAGACTGAACATTCTGCGGATATACGTGTTGAATACCTCCGTCGAGTAGCCCGGACCGCCGTCCGTGAGCACCATCACCATCTCGAACACCTTCATGGAACCGATCAGCGACAGGAGCACATTCACCGTAAACGCAGGAGCAAGCAGCGGAAATACAATATGCCGGAAGCGGCTCCAGTAGTTGGCCCCGTCAATCGAGGCCGATTCGGTCAGATCCTTCGGAATAAACTGCAAGCCGGCCAGATATACCACCATCGAGAACCCGGCAACTCGCCACAGATCGGTGGCTACAACGGAGAACAAGGCATATTTGGGATCATTAAGCCAATCCTGCATGAGGAAATCCAGGCCAACCGCATCCAGTATCTGATTGACGATCCCATGCTCCGGGTGGTAAATCGCGCGGAAAATATATCCGATAATAAGCGGCGCAATGACATACGGCATGAAAAATACCATCCGCAGCAGATTGCGCAGAGCCAGCTTCTCGTTCATGACGAGTGCGAGCGCAATGCCCAGCACATTCTGCAGCACCGTCACCGCAGCCGCAAAGATAAGCGTGTTGAGCAGCGCCGTCTTCAGCCGGGGCTCATGAAACAGCGCCGCGTAGTTGTCAAAGCCGATGAACTTGATCGTATCCGCATTGATATTCCAATCGGTAAAGCTGTAATACACGCCTGACAGAGTAGGCACGATAAAGAAAATCAGAAAGATGACAAGCGCTGGATAAACAAAATAAAGCGGGTATTTGCGTCTCTCCATGCCACCCCCTCCTTTGCTTTCATTAGGCTGAGGCCAACTTGGGCTTTAAGCTAGCACAGCTTCCGGCCCAAGTCGCCTTCTGTTCCTTTTATGTTTGGGGGACGTTAATTTGCTCTAGGGTGAAGCTTATTCGAAGCCTGCCAGACGTTTGGCTTTGCCATCCTTCTGATAGTTGTCGGAGAACTCATTGATCGCTGCGTCTACATCGCCGCTCAGGAAAAAATTTTGCAGCGTTTTGGCGAAATCCCCGAAGGAGGCCGTCAGACGGTTCTGTACATTCACCTTCGATTTTCCGTCATCGATGAACTTTTGCACCGTTTCCTGCACCGGGTACAAGACGCTTGTCGCATCCTTGAAAATCGGAATGCCCGGGTGGTTCGCATAGAACATATTGACGCTATCCTTCTCAATCATGAACTTCACCAGATCCACAGCCGCATCGTAATGCTTGGACTTCGTCGGAACCATCAGCTGGTTTGGAGGCGTAATCATGGCAGTTCCTTCATCCGTATCCGAAGGGAACGGGAAGAAGCCCAATTTGTCGGTAACGAACTCTTTGCCGAATTTCTTCTCCATTTGAGGCACAATGCCGTCAAGCATGAACGCCATCGCAACCTTGCCGTCGCCCATTTCATTCTGCAGCTCATCGTAAGTGCCGGCCATGACATTCTTCTGGAACAGATCCAGATCCTTCAATTCCTTCTGTTTCTCGAACAGCGTCTTCAGCTCGGGAATCTCACTCAGCTTAAGCGCATTGGCGTTCAGCTTGTTGACTCCCTCGTCGCCAACGGCCGGATCCACATCCGACACCCAGCCTGTAAAATAAAAGACCTGCGACGGCCAGCCGTCTTTGACCCCTTCATAGAAAGGCGTAATGCCCGCCGCTTTGATTTTCTTGGCGATTTCAATCAGATCGGCGTAGTTCTTCGGCGGCGCAACACCCACTTTGGCAAAAACATCTTTATTGTAAAATACGCCCATCATGCCGGTATTGCCGAACGGCACGCCGTAAACCTTGCCATTCGTATCCGTCTGGAACTCCTTGATCGACTCGATAACGTTATCCCATACGCCCGTTTCGCCCGACCAGTCCTTCAAGGTCTCGTCAGCTCTGAGCTTGACATACTGCTTCGTTCCCGGCTGCATCAGAAACAGATCGGGGAAGTCGCCGGTGGAGAAGCGCGTCTTGATCAGGTTGTCATAATCGCCTCCGGGCAGGGCCTGCAGCTCCACCTTGTTGCCGGTCTTCTGCTCGTAAGCCTCGAAAATCTTCGTATACGGCACCGTATCCTCCGTGTTGGAGATTACAAAGGACAGCGTAACCGGATCCTTCGCCTTCTCTCCTTCATCCGCGCCTGCCGCATTGTTTGCCGGAGCGTTGGAAGCGCTTGCCGAATTGCCATTGTTTTGCTGGTTGTTATTGCTGCTTCCGCAAGCGGCCAGCGACAAGACAACAAGGCAGATCGTCAATAATGCTGCTGCAATCTTCATTTTTCTCAATTTGGACACCCTCTCGATAGTTGAGATCGCTTACATCTTCATTATAAGTAAGCGCTTACCCCCGCCATATCCACGATTTTGACCCATAATGTTGAATATTCTTACTTTTGCCGGAGGCCGGCAGCTGTTGAAAAAAATAAATTGCGCCAAGAGCCAAATCATGGAAAAGTAGGTCTAATACAATATAGAGCGGAAAAAGCGGGTGATGTCCATCGTCAAGCTAGTCAGGAAAGCTCAAAAGGGCGATCAGCAAGCATTTATCAGGCTGTTCAGGCAATACGAGCAGGATATTTACCGGATTGCGTTCGTTTATTTGAATCATGAGCAGGATGCCTTGGACGTTGTGCAGGATACGGCGTACCGTTCTTACAAATCGATTTCGGCCCTAAGGGAACCGCGCTATTTCAAAACCTGGCTTCTCCGCATCGCCATCAGGAGCTCCTTGAATTTGCTGCAGCAGCGAAAGAAAACCGTCCACTTGCTGGATGAATATCCCCAATCCCCAGCATCAATGGAGGAGGAGAATGTTCCGCTCGCCTTATCCTTGAAGGATTTCATCGATACTCTCGATGAGGATGAGAAGACGATTATCATCACCCGGTTCTACCAGGATCTCACCATCAAACAGATCTCCGAGCTGCTCGAGCTCCCGCTCGGTACGGTGAAAACGATATTATACAGGGCTTTAAAAAAACTGCGCGTGCTGGCAAAGGAGGAAGAGAGCTATGAGCAGCAATTGGAAAAATGAACTGGATCATATGGCTGTTCCTCCTGATATCCATGAGCGCGTCCTGCTCGGCATTCAACAAGCCGAGGCTGAACTCCCCCGTGCAAGGCGCAGACGATATTCATCAAGCCGAGCATGGATTGCCGCCGCGGCACTGGCACTGATTGTGCTCACTGTTTCTGTATTCAACACACATGTATGGGCTGCCATTCACAAAGCGCTTCAATATGTGCCGGGTATCGGCATGATGACAGAAGAAGATGTCCAGCCAGAGCGGTTTGTGCTCCAGGATCCTGTAACCGAAATTATGGGTGAAGGCAAGATTACCGTCACCGGCGTATTGATAGATGCCGAAATGACCTATATCACCATGAACGGAACGAAGACGCCCAGGCTTGAAACTGTAACCATCGAAGACGCCCAGGGAGAATCTTACGTGATTCCCGATTCCATTGCTTCTTGGGGCATTAACGAATGGAACAGCTCCTTCTATTACAAAGGAAAGCTGGAGCTTCAAGGGCAAGTGAAGCTTGTAGCCGGAACTGAGCCTGATCAGGTCGTAATCCCCCTCCCTCTGATCAAGGCCGAGTCCTATGCAAGCTACTCGGATATGGGAGAAACGGCCAATGTTAACGGCTTATCCATAACTGCCATTGCCAACCGCGCGGGCGACAAAGGGAAGATATTCTTGGTCTCGCAGTCGTCGCAGGCGCTTAGCGTCAACGATTACGGCATCCATGGCATCTATGGGCGCGAGAATCAAAAGTTATATGTTGCAGACGGGAGCGGAATGAAGCTTGATATTGAAGTTATTCCCGGTATTTCCGCTCCTGCGAGAGAATTTTATTTCCCTTTGACGGATGAGGGCCAGTCAGGTGAATATACCCTGACTCTGCCGGAAATCGACGTTCGCTATCAGGATGAAGCATCCATCCGTATTCCCGCCGAAACGGTTGAGGATTTGAATCAAACCTTTGAAATCGCCGGGTCTCCCGTCACCATCACCAGAGTAGAACGAATCGCAGACAACCAGCTCAGATTGGATGTGGATTTCCATTATGACGAGCATGCAGCCCGCTCTCTGCTCAGCTTCCAGATTGACGGATCGGGCAGCAGCAAAATCAATATGCAAAATGGTACCTATGAGAACTTTTATGTCGAGATTGATCCTAAGCGCACCATGACGACCATAAAGATCCATGATCCGCAGATCGTATTCCGGGGGCCCTGGAGCTTCCGGCTTCCCGCCGCCGCTTATTTCCCCGATGCCTCCGTCAAGCCTCGGGGAATAACAGAGTAATCGTTGTTCCTGTCCCCTTCCTGCTCTCGATCGAGAACTCGAAATGAGCGCCATAGCGGATCGCATATCTGGCATATACATTGCCGATTCCGATTCCTCCTTCAGCCGCCGAGGCTGTGAACGGCTCCTGATGAAGCGGGTGGCCCAGCCTTGTGCGAAGCTCGCCCAGCCGCTTCTCGGATATGCCGACTCCGTCGTCGCTGACCGTGAGGCGGAGCCGCTCCCCTGCAGCCGCTGCACAGATGCGGATGGTGCCTTTGCCCCGCTTGCGCTCGATGCCGTGGAAGACGGCGTTTTCCACCAGCGGCTGCAGGGTCATTTTCAGCAGGGGGAAACGGTATGCATCCTCTTCGATATCCAGCTCATAAGCAATCTTGTCCTCGAAGCGGATGCCCTGGATTTTCATATAGGCGTCAATCTGCACCAGCTCCTCCTGGAGCGTGACGATTTCGTCGCCGGTCTTCGTGTTGTAGCGGAACATATCCGCGAGCGCCTGGGCCATCTCGCCGATATCATTGACTTTATAGTAATCGGACATGGCCCGAATGCTGTCCAGCGTGTTATACAGGAAGTGGGGATTGATCTGCGAATAGAGCATCGCCAGCTCCACCTCCTGAAGCTTGATCTGGTTCATGTATTTGGTTTCAATCAGATGCTGCAGCTCATCCTGCATCGCGTTGAAATTGCTGGCGATTCTGCCGATTTCGTCATTGCGCCCCACCTCCAGACGGATGGAGAAGTCCCCCCGCTTGATCCGGTTTACGGTTTTGTAGACGTTCAGGATCGGCCTTGTTATGCTGCGCCCGAACAGCAGCGAGATCAGAAAGGTAACGACAAATGCGATAATGGCGGTAGCGATCACGGTTGTCTTGATCCGGTTGAGCGGACCGGTAATGTCACTGCGCGGCATGACCAGCACGGCTTTCCAATCCGAGTAGGCCGAACGGGTATACGAGACGAGCATGTCGTCCTTGCCGTTTTTTTTATACCAGAACTTCCCCGTATTATCATTCATCCGGCTGAGAAGAGCGGTATCGGACTCATATTGCGAGCTGTCAGCCGAGGCGTACACGAGCTTGTTATTTTCATCCAGAATCAAAATGCTGCTATGCGGCGAAAGCCCGTCATTCTGCCCGATACTGCTGAACAGATCAGCGGCATACTCCACACGGACCACAATGAACCGGTCGGGATTGGAGAAGTCGCGAATGAGAATGGAGGAAGAGTATGCGGTCTGCTTGGCGGCGCCCGGCGCGCTGTCTCCGACCTCTCCGCTGAAGAACACCTCTCCGTCCTTCAACACGGTGCGCAAATACCATTCCGAATTCCGCACCTGTGCGGCGCTTTCCGGCTTGAAATCATCCGAGGCTCCCATCAGCTCGCCCCCGCTGTAATAGATCTGGAAGCGGATGAAATCACGGATCGGCGTAATGTTAAAGCTCTTGAGGAATAAATTGCCCAGCTCCTGGCGGAAAAGAAACTTGTTTTCCTCGCTCATTTCCCGGTAGGCGTTAATGCCGTCGATGTATTCCTGCGTGTAATAAGGAGCCAGCAATATATTGCGTTTGCTGTGAAAATCATTATCCATATTGTTCTCGATTTGGCGAATAATCTGCAGACTGGCCGACTCCACCCGCTCCGCCATCGTTTGATAGGAGATATAGAAGGACACCGCGCCCACCAGGGCAATACATAATAAAATGATGACAAAATAACTAAGCAGCAGGCGCGTGCGGAGCCGGGAAAAGAAGGGGCGGATTCGACCCGACAGCCACCGTTCACGCTTTAGATTCAGCATGGGGGGAAGCCTCCTTCAAAAAAAGAAACCGCTGTCACAACGATCTGGAAGAAACGGCTTAGCCGTCCTCTGAAGCTTATACATTCCGAAAAAAACAGCCAGAGCCCAAACAGGCGGCGCAGCTTACGCTTGCGATCCTCTTTATAAGACTCTGGCTTGTTTCAGACTATTCTGCCTTAAAGCTGTTCAGCTCGCTTAAAAAAGTAAATTGTCCCGAGCCGATATGATATTCCGAGCCGGTTTCGGATTCGGCTACAAGCTCGCATCCAACCAGACTGTTGCTTACGGCATCCGGTCCGCGGTCTGCCGTTGCCAGTCCAAGCGCTTGTCCGCCAAGCGCCGGAGCGCCAATGGCATCGGGAGCGTCCACCAGACGGATATTGCGGCCCGGCACATGAACGGAAGCCGTTGTGTTGGCCGGTATCCGCACAGACAAGCGGAAATGCCCTTCCTCGTTCAAATGCCATTCTGTCGCAACTGTACCGTACAGGGATTCGTATTGGGCATTGACCCGGGTCAGCTTCCCGCCCGGCTGCGGACGTATGATCGTATGGCGGAAGGCCGGCCTGCCGGGATCGGCTTCAATGCCTCCCATATACCGGAACATCCACTCGCCGACGGAGCCAAGCGAATAATGGTTGAACGAATTCATCCCCGGCGTCTGGAAGCCATTCTCCTCCGTCCATCCGTCCCAGCGCTCCCAAATCGTTGTGGCGCCATGCTTGATGGAATACATCCAGGATGGAAAAGCTTCCTGCTGCAGCAGCGTATAGGCCGTATCCAGCTGTCCGTTATCCGTCAATGCCGGCAGCAGGTAGCCGACTCCGAGGAAACCGGTCGACAGACGGTCGCCGTTGATCCGGATATTATCGACCAGATGACGGACCGCCTTCTGCCGCAGCTCCTCCGTCAGCAGGCCAAACTGCAGCGCCAGCACGTATACCGTCTGCGTTTCGCCGTGAATGCGGCCTTCCTCATCCACGAATGCGCCGCGGAAGGCTTCGCCGATATCCGCGAAAAGCGAGCTGTAGCGTCTCTCGTCCCCATGCTTGCCAAGCACGCCCGCAATGTTCGCAAGCAGTCTGGTACTATACGCGAAGTAAGCCGTAGCCAGCACCTCGTTCGGCGTGTCCGCCTTGATCGAGAGCCAATCGCCGTAATTCGCATAATCCGGCCGGATCAGGTTATCCGTGCTCTGGCGCAAATACTCCACCCAGCGCACCATGGCGTCATAGTGGGTTTCCAGAATGCGGACATCCCCGTACATCAGATAAAGCGTCCATGGAATAACGACTCCGGCGTCTCCCCAACCGGCATTATCCGGCGCAAACCAGTTCAGACGGGTATTCCACATTTTGTGGCGGATCCAGCCCGCATCCGGAGCGACATCCGTAAATGCGCCCGACGGCTGCTGGGAATCGATCATGTCCCCGATAAACTTGGTGAAAAAGCGCGAGACATCCATATTATACGAAGCCGTCCGGGCAAAAATCTGGGCATCGCCCGTCCAGCCCAGCCGCTCGTCGCGCTGCGGACAATCCGTCGGCACCGACAGGAAGTTGCCGCGCTGGCCCCAGGTAATATTGGAATATAATTTATTGATCATAGGGTCTGACGTCTCCAGACGTCCATTTTCCGGCGTATCGGAATGGATGACTTTCCCGATAATCGTATCTTCCCCAGGCTCTCCGGGATAACCGATCAGCTCTACATAACGGAAGCCGTGAAAAGTAAAGTGCGGCTCATAACGCTCTTCGCCTTCTCCCTTGAGAATATAATGATCCTGCTGCACCGCCACGCGAAGGTTATCGAGATACAGGGTTCCATCCGGATTCAGCATCTCGGCATGGCTGAGCGTGATTTTCGTGCCCCGTTTGCCCTTCACCTTCACTTCTGTCCAGCCGACCATATTTTGACCCATATCATAAATGTAAGTACCGGCTGCCGTTTTGCATATATCAATTGGCTTGATCGTCTTGGTGATCCGGATGGGAGGTTCTACAGCCGATACGAGCAGTCCATTGTAGCCGGAGCGCACATCCGGCTGCTCCCAAATCGCATCGTTATAATCCGCATAGCTCCAGCCCTGCAGCTCCTGGCGGGCATCGTAGGTTTCACCCTTGATCATATCGGAGTAGGCAATGGGACCACCCGAGGTTTTCCAGGTGCCGTCCGTTACGATGCTCTCCCGGGTGCCGTCTTCATATTCAATATTAATTTGCAGCAGGCCAAAAGGGCGCTCGCCGTAAACATGCTTGCCAAGAAAGCCAACCGTTCCGGCATACCAGCCGTCTCCGAGAATGACGCCTGCGGCATTGGGGCCTTCCTCAAGCAGATGAGTGACGTCATAGGTCTGAACCTGAACGCGGGTATCGTAATCCGTCCAGCCCGGCGCGAACAGCGAGCTGACGCGTTCCCCGTTGATGAACAGCTCGTATACGCCAAGCGCTGTCGCATAGGCGGATGCGCGGCGCACCTTGCCCCGCAGCGCAAAGGTTTTGCGCAAATAGGGCGAAGGCTGGAACTCCAGATCAGGCTGCGCTTTGCGGCCGATCCATTTGGCTTTCCAGGCATCACGCGACAGCAGGCCCATCGTCCAGAAGGAGATTACACTCCACTCTGAAGGCTGATCCTTACCGTCCCAAACGCGGACCTTCCAGTAATAACGGCCTTCCTCCTGAAGCGGCTTGCCTTTGTAGACAATATGGATAGATTCGCTGGAGGCCACCTTGCCGCTGTCCCACATCGTACCCTGATCCTGATTCAGGCTATCTTCCGATTCGGCGACCAGCACCTGATAAGCGCTTTGAACCGTGGCATTCTGAGTGGCGGCTACGCGCCAGAACAGGCGCGGCTCCAGAACATCAAGCCCAAGGGGGTTGATGGCATATTCCGTTTTGCAAACTGTAACCCGAATGGGCATAATAGAAAGTCCTCCTTAAGCGTTCAGCTTGTTGTACCGATGAAACAATTCCAGCTTGGCATACAGATCCTCAAGGGTGAAGCGGGCATCCACATAACGGTAGACACGAATGTCCCTGCCGCCATGGCCGAATTCATAACGCATATTCGGCAGGATACGCGGTGCTTCACGCAGATCATATTCGAAGGCATGATCATCCAACAGCAGCGACACAGCAGGGGAATCGCCCAGCATCCACATCTCGCCTTTGGGCCAGGAGGGTTTGTCTCCCCACTTCATATTAAACTCTACCAGCTGCTGAAACAAATAAGCGCCCAATTCTCCATGCGGCATGACCTTTACGGCCAGCTCCGCCAGACTGACACGGATCATGGAATATACATTTTTTGGCACCTGCCACAGCGGTATCGGCGATCGGAAAACCACATTGGCCGCCGCAATATCATTGCCCAAATTAAATTCATCCGATCCCTCGGGATAGACGCCCCCTCCGATCCACACCGCAGTCAGTCGCCCGGCAATCTGCGGTTCTTGGAGGTAGGCAGAGGCCATATCGGTCAGAGGGCCCAGAAAAATCACAAACAGCGGAGCGGGATCATCCTTCATGGCCTCCCGTATGATCAGCTCGGAGCCTTCGGAGGGAAGCGCTGTCACTTCATCCGGGAGAGCGGCTTCCGCCCCTTTGTACACGCCGACTTGCTGCTCCATTTGCATGATCTTCAGCATCTTCTGAATCTCCCCATAGGAATCCTCCATGGAGGTTGCGCTCCGGGTTCCGAAATGCGCGCCAATCAGGCCGGCAATCCGGAATCTCGGCGTCAGCAGCGCATGGGCTATCGCGTATTGGTCATCGGCTTCATTGCAAGCATCGGTATTGACGATCAGGCGGATTTTCTTGGACTCCGGAACCTCGTACGGAAAGTTCATCATGATCCATTCCCCTCTTCACAATTCTGGCCTTCAATTGGAAAATTCATAAGGTCAGCTGTAACAAACATATGTCTTAACAGTAGCAATACTTATGGAAAACCAGGGAACATTGGTGCGCGTGCGGAGGCTTCTTCCGAAATCCGCATGTACTGCAAGCAGGTGAATAGCTTGTCACTTGTCGGTGATCGCTGTTGTCCCCAGATTTCCTTGATCCGTTTGAAACCATTAAACCTTGCTTCGCATGCGGAAGCTTCTTCCAAAATCCGCATGTGCTGCAAGCAGGTGAATAGCTTGTCACTTGTCGGTGATCGCTGTTGTCCCCAGATTTCCTTGAATGTATGAATCCTCTAATGGTGGAAATCCCGCGAACAAAGGCGAACACTTCGTTTCTCCAGAATGCTTCCGCCCGCTCCGCATTTTAATCATTGTAAAAATCAACATCAAAATCAAACGTTGGACAATATCGACGTTCAGAACTTGGATGAGGGGTACTGTCTGCAATGACAGTAGTCGCAAAGCTCAAATTTCTGCTCTAATAAGGAATATCCTTCTTATGTGCACCTCAGCCCTCAGGTATCCCGTGTAAGAAGAAAAAACCTTTCTGCATCTGGCATATAGTGCTTGAAAGATGCAAAAGGCTGCTCCAACAAGGAAAATCCTCACTGCAGCCACTGTACCTCAGCAATCTTCACCGCAAGAAGTAAAAACCGTGTTGTGGCGAATACTCCCCACTATTATCCAAGCTTGCTCGCTTGAGTGAATACTTCAGCAGATTGAGAGCTATCCCAATCTGCGTACCCGACTTACCGGGCAAACAGCTGGCTTCGTATCGCGTTCAAGAATACAAGTTAATACATCATCAAGACAAAGCAATTCTTCTCCGCCACAGTGTGATGCGCCGCCTCGGCATGCTTCTTCGGCCGTCAGCACGCCACTACTGCGGCGTTTCACGTTTCCGGCCACTTACTCAGCCGCCAGGGAGCGCTTCAACGTTCTAGCAAGTTTTTGCGGCTGCCACACCACCTACTGCTGCAGTTCGACGCTACGGCCTGCCTCTTCGGCCGCCAGCACTCCAGTTACTGCGGCGCTGCACCGCCACGGCCTGCTTCTTCGGCTGCCAGCACTCCAGTTACTGCGGTGCTGCACCGCTACGGCCTGCTTCTTCGGCTGCCAGCACACCACCTACTGCTGCAGTTCGACGCTACGGCCTGCCTCTTCGGCTGCCAGCACTCCAGTTACTGCGGCGCTGCACCGCTACGGCCTGCCTCTTCGGCCGCCAGCACTCCAGTTACTGCGGTGCTGCACCGCTACGGCCTGCCTCTTCGGCCGTCAGCACTCCAGTAACTGCGGCGTTCCAGCCGCCCATCAGCTCCCGGCGCTTATCGGCTTCCATCTGCGGAGCAAAGACTTGATGTTGCCGGTAGAAGCCGGCTATCTCATCGGAACCGGACCAGAACCCTAGAGCAAGGCCGCCCATATAGGCAGAGCCCAGAGCGGATAATTCCGCCGCCTCCGGAAGGGCGACTGGGGCATCCAGCAGATCCGCCTGAAGCTGCATCAAGAGGCCGTTGGCAGTAGCGCCGCCATCCACACGCAGCTCGCTGAGCTGCATTCCCGTCTCCTCCTCAAGCAGCCGGACCGCGCCTGCAACCTGATACGCAATGCTTTCCAGAGCAGCTCTTAGAATATGCCGCCGGTCTGTCGAGCGGTTCATCCCCATAATCGCGGCCCTGGCATGCGGATTCCAATGCGGCGCCCCAAGCCCGACAAAAGCCGGCACCAGGTACACGCCTCCTGCCCCCTCTACAGAAGTGATGGCTTGCTCCAGCTCTTCAAAGGTCTGATAAAGCCCCATCTGGTCGCGGGCCCAGTTCAGGCAGTCGCCCGTTGAATGAATCACCGCTTCCAGCGCGTATTCAATGCTGCCGTTCAATCCCCAGGCAACAGCCAATACCAGGCCTCTGCCCGGCATAATCGGCTGCCTGCCGATATGCATCAGGACAGATGTTCCTGTGCCATAGGTTCCCTTCGCCATTCCCGGTTTTGTACACTGCTGTCCGAACAACGCTGCCTGCGAGTCACCGATCACACCTGCAATAGGCATTTCCGCTTCAACCGGAAGCAAGTCCGGATCGGCAATGACTCCATACCCGCTGTCGCTCATACGCACCTCGGGCAGCATACCGAGCGGGATGCCAAACAATGCAGCCAGCTCCTCATCCCAGCTCAGCGTATGAATGTTGAACAGCTGCGTACGGCTCGCATTCGTATAATCCGTTGCGTGGACACGCCCTCCAGTCAGCTTCCAGATCAACCAGCTGTCCACCGTGCCGGCCAGCAGCCGTTCCTTCGGAGCAGCAGGATCGGCATGCTCCAGCAGCCACCGCCATTTGCTGGCGGAGAAATACGGGTCCAGCGGCAGTCCCGTCCTGGCCTGCACAAGAGCTTCATGCCCTTCACGCTTCAAGCGGTCGCAGTAATCGGCCGTTCGCCGGCACTGCCAGACGATGGCATTGCCGACCGGGAGTCCGCTCACACGGTCCCATATAAGCGCGGTTTCCCGCTGGTTGGTGATGGTGACGCCGGCGATCAGGTGAAGCGGGACCTCCGCTTCCTCCACCACTCCCCGGATCGACGCTTTCACATTCTCATACAGCTCCAGCGGATCATGCTCCACCCAGCCTTCGCGCGGATAGATTTGCCTGTGAATCTTCGAGCAGCGGCCGACAATTCTTCCGCCGCGATCCGTTACGATCGCCTTGGTCGCTGTTGTGCTCTGATCCACGGTCAGCAGAAACAAGGGCTCTCCCGCCTGTTGTTCATTATCAGCCGGACTAACCGTCATCCCTGGCTCACCATGGCCTGAACCATCTCCTGGGCGAGCGACCTTACATTACCGGCACTGAGGCCATAGTGGTCGAAAATTTCCGACGTCTTGCCCGCAATCGCCGGCTCATCGGGAATTCCCAGAATCCGGACCGGAACGGGTCTGCTGCCCGCGGTTACTTCCGCAACGGCGGCACCGAGTCCGCCGAAGATGCTGTGCTCCTCCAGCGTAATAATGGCACCCGTCTCTGAAGCTGCCGCCACAATAGCCGCCTCATCGAGCGGTTTGATCGTGTGCATGTTGAGCACGCGTGCATGAATGCCGTCCTTCTCCAGCAGTGCAGCGGCATCCAGCGCAATGCGCACGGTTTCGCCTACGGCAATCAGCGTAATATCGCTGCCTGCCTTCATCTGCACGGCTTTGCCGAGCTGGAACTCATAATCGTCCGATTCATAAACATCCTCAACGGGGTTGCGCCCGATGCGCACATAAGCTCCGCCTTCATGGCCGGCTAATGCCCTGGTCATCGCTTTCGTCTCGTGACGGTCAGCCGGAACCATAACTGTAAGTCCCGGTATCGCCCGCATGACCGCGAAATCCTGCAGGGAATGATGGGACATGCCAAGCGCTCCGTAGCTGACGCCGCCGCTGATGCCGACAAGCTTGACGTTCGTAGCCGAATAAGCCACGTCAACCTTCACCTGCTCGATGCTTCTCATGCTGAGGAAGCAGGCAGGCGAAGTAACGAAAGGCTTTTTGCCGCTGTGCGCGAGACCTGCCGCGATGCCGACAATATTTTGCTCGGCGATGCCTGTTTCCACAAACTGCTCGGGGAAGGCCTTGGCGAACGGCGCCATAGCGGCCGATCCGCGCGAATCGCTGGCCAGCACCATAATATCCCGATCCTCTTGGGCAAGCTCCAGCAGCGTTTCGCACATAATCTGACGATTAGGAATGGTTTGCATGGGCTCCGCTCCTTTCTGTTTCCGGTGCCAGCGCGCCAAGCGCCGCCTGCAGCTCTTCAATAGCCAGCCGCAGCTGCTCGTCATTCGGCACATGGTGATGCCATTCCGGACGGTTCTCGGCGAAGGAGATTCCTTTGCCTTTGACCGTGTTGAGAATCAGCATGGTTGGCTTGCCCTTCTCCTGCGGTGCTTGGGAAAGCGAACGCTGCAGCTGTCCGAAATCATGGCCGTCGATTTGCTCCACCCGCCAGCCGAAAGCTTCCCACTTGCTGTCCAGCGGATCCATCCCCATCACATCCTCCGTGCTGCCGCTAATTTGCAGACGGTTGCGGTCCACCATACCGATCAAATTATCCAGCCCGTAATGCGCGCCTGCCATAGCCGCCTCCCACACGGAGCCTTCCGCCTGCTCCCCGTCGCCCATCAGACAGAACACCCGGTAATCAAGGTGATCCTTCTTTCCTGCCAGCGCCATGCCGACGGAGACGGATAAGCCATGCCCCAGCGCGCCGGTGTTCATCTCGATACCCGGCACTTTATTGTTGGGATGCCCGATCAGCCGTGTGCCGAACTGGCAGTAGGTTTCAAGCTCTTCTTTTGGAAAATAGCCCAGATCGGCCAGTATGCACCACAATGATTCCACCGAGTGGCCTTTGCTGGCAATAAAACGGTCGCGGCCTTGCCATTTCGGATTCTTCGGATCATGCCGCATGACACTGTAATAAAGCGTTGTCAGCACATCCGTGTTGCTGAGCGAGCCGCCTGTGTGCCCCATCTTGGCCCGATGGATGATGCGAAGCAGGTCCATGCGGATCTGCAGCGATTTGCGCTTGAGCTCCACTGTTGCTGTCATGTTTTAGACACTTCCTCTCAGCCACGCCCGGATTTGCGCTTCCGTCGGATCCACCGGATCCGGCGTCAGACCTGGAATATAATTGCATGCCTCATACAGAGGCGGGATGACGTTCGCATGAATGCCTACGGAATGATGAACATAAGGACCGGTAACCAGCTTCTCTTCCCACAGAGGCCAATCGTTGACTTCCACCCAGACATAGGAGCCCCGTGTAAAAGGTCCCTGTATGCCGCGCGCCTTGCCCAGAAACAGCGAATATTCGCCATGGTCGCCGTCGAAACGGGCAAGCGTCATATCGCCGCCGCGAATCTCGCCCTCATGGGTCCCCGGAGAATGATCGTCGAACAGAAAATGCTTGCGCAGCTTCGGTTTGTCTTCTACGGACAGCGAGACCGGGAAGTTGCCGCAGTGGAACAGCAGCTCGCCGTTGGCATTCTCCGGATGGCGGATCGTCAGATCGGCGAAAAAGGTAGGAGCCTCGTTCATCGCTGCGGATTGCACCATGATGGAGGTAATCGCACCGTGAATATCCGTTTCGCAGGTAACCGGGATCTGCTCATCGGTGAGCAGCGCATTGGCCAGACACGGCATGATGCCGATCGCTTCCTGCAGAGAAGACCAGCATTGGATCGCGATTGCGCTGCTGCCGGTTTCGAGGGCAAACTGCTTCATCGCCACCTTCAGCGCAGCCACGCGCCGCACATCGTCATCAGTCACCTCGGTGATATCCATCCGGGAGCGGATGAAGTCCACAGCCTCCAGCATTTCGCTGCTGTTCTTCTTCTCCTGACGCTGCGCGGCTCTTGTGATATCCACCAGCGTAATGGGATGGATCTCGATGCCGAAGCGCTCCAGCAGCTCGCCTTCATTGACCATCATCGTCCAGAACGATGCGGGGCGCGGGGCAATCTGCAGAATCCGCAGCGAGCGGAAATGCCGGACCACGTTGGAGGCGGCGACGAAATTTTTGAAGCCCCGCTCAAAAACCGGATCATCCACCCGGCTGTTGGTCACATAGGTGTAAGGAACATTGAAGCGGCGCAAAATCTTGCCTGTCGCGAACAGCCCGCACTGGGTGTCGCGCAGACGCATGCCATCCTCCAGCGGAGCCTCGTCACGCGGTCCCCAGAGCAGCGCCGGCTTGCCAAGCGCCTTGGCCACACGGGCAACCGTATCCTCAGTCCCGAAATTGCAGTGCGGGAAAAATACCGCATCCACCTTCTCCTGACGGAACCGGTCGGTTATCAGATCGGCCCCGATATTATCGTTGTACAGAAGCCCTTCCTCATTCAGCCCCTCAAGATCGACAATCTCGATATCCATGCCGAAGGATTGTATTTTCTCGCGGATAAGCACTTTATACTTGAAGGCATCCTCGGCGCTAAACACGAAACGGCGGGTAGGCGCATAACCCAGCTTTAATTTTTTCATTAATGGCGGTCTCCTTCTGCTTATGATGCCATGCAGTAACCTTGGCGCGGAGAAAGATTCATCTCCAGTAAACTTCAGAACATTGCAAGTTACGGAATGCTCCTGAGGTATCCAATAACTTCCCTACCTTAGACCCACTAAACAAAATTAGAAAATCAAGAAAAATAACTAAATAAATTAACTGAACAAGTTCTTAATTCTTACTCCACAGATTCAACAAAACCATTTTCATTTCCCCTCAAACTCATCCTATCACCCGTTTTTAGCTCCGTCAATACGATTATTTAGTAAATTTGATCATTTATTAAACTATATAAACTAAACAAAACGCAATTAGTTTAGTTCTATCTTGCAAAGTAGTCATAAAACGTTGTACACTAAACTCAACTAAATCTTCATAAACGAAAGCTTAATCAGGAATGGAGTAACCTGTTGTGAAAATGGAAGATATCGCCAAGCTGGCCCAGGTATCCAAATCCGCCGTTTCTCTCGCGCTGAGCGGCAAGCCCGGCATCGGTCCGGAGACCCGCGAGAGAATTCTTCAAATCGCCCGGGACCAAGGCTACACCCTCAAAGCAAAAACCCAGCCGGCGGATCGAAGCGGCCGATCCCTGCTGTTCCTTGTATTCTCCAATTCCGGAATCGTCCTGGAGAAATATTACCAGCAGCCTTTCTTTCGGGAATTGATTCATTTTATCGAAGAGCGCTGCCGGCAGAAGGGATATTCGCTGGTATTTTCCTCTGTGGATATGGAATCCTTCGACAGCGACGTCCAGTCGATTGCGGATGAGAACCAGACCAGCGGCGTCATCCTGCTGGGTACGAATCTGGACCGGCACAGCGTTGAACGTCTGTCGGACAAATGGCCGAATCTCGTTGTGCTTGATACCTGCTTCGAGACACTGCCTGTTCATTTTCTGGAAATCAACAATGTGATGGGCGCTTATCAGGCGGGAACTTACTTGTGCGACATCGGCCACCGCGAAATCGGTTACGTGGCTTCGGATGTGCGCATTCATAATTTTGATGCGCGCAGGAGGGGGTTTATGGCATCGCTGGCCGAGCGCGGGCTCAGTGTGGCGGAGGATCATACCTTCTATGTCGCGCCTACGATACTTTCTTCTCAAGAGGCAATGCGCAAGCAGCTGGAAGGCTACGTTCAGGACGGCGGCAAGCTGCCGACAGCCTTGTTCTGCGAATGCGATTATATTGCGATCAGCGCAATGAAGACGCTGACCGAGCTTGGCTTCCGTATTCCCGAGGATATCTCTGTGATCGGCTTTGACAATATTAGCGAGTCCGTTATCGTCACGCCGGAGCTGACGACCATTCATGTCGACAAGGAGCAGCTGGCCCGCATGGCCGTAGATCTGCTTATTGATTCCATTGACGGCGTTCGCGGGGTCAAAATCAAGACGGCGGTGGATACAAGGTTCATTGAGCGGCTGTCCTGCAGTGCGCCGGCGGTTCTCTCGGAAGCCAAAGCCTAGAAAGGCCTGTGAACTAATAGACAGGCTGCGCATGCGAAACTTCTTGTCGGGACTCGCAAGTGTTACAAGCAGGTTTACCGCTTGTCACTTATCGAGACTCGCAAGTGTTACAAGCAGGTCTGACGCTTGTCACTTGTCGAGAATCGCAGAGTGTTGCACAGGCGAGCGGATAAACATGAAAAGGGCCGTGACTTCCAAAAGTGTATTTTGGAAGTCACGGCCCTTAAAATGCAATCGGTCAGCTATAGCAACAATCAATCGAAATAATCTTCAATTCCCTCGGCGATCGCGGCTGCCGCTTTCTGCTGATAGCCGGATTTGCGGACAAGGGACTCGTCCTTCTTGTTGGACAGGAATCCCAGCTCAATCAGAGCGGAGGGAGTACCATTCTCGCGCAGCACATGGTAGTCGCCAAACGAAATCCCGTTGCTGTCCAGCTCCATCCCGTCGGCAAGTCGGGCTTCGATCGCTCTGGCCAGAGGCCTGTCCTTGGACTCCGAATAATAAAAGCTGAGCGTTCCCGATGCCTTGGTTTCGGAGGAATTATAATGAATGCTGATGAATGCGTCTGCATGGGCGGATCCGCTAATTTGAACCCTCTCTCCGAGACTCGGCTTTTCCTTGTCCTTCGTTCTTGTCATGACGACGCTTGCCCCGCGGGCGCGGAGCTCTTGCTCCAGATAGAACGAGGTGCTCAGCGTCAGATCCTTCTCCATCGTTTTCTGCGTCGTGCCGATCATTCCCGGATCATCACCGCCATGACCGGGATCCACGACTATCGTTTTTCCGTGAAGCCCGTTTGAACTCTTGGAGGAATGGCTCGTGGACACGACTGAACTGCCGGAGCCTCCGCTGATATATCGGTCAGATACCCATCCTGCCTGGCCATTCGATGTCTGGATCTTCACCCATCCGCTCTGGCTGCCCGTAATGGCAACCTGCTGGCCTTTGGCGAGACCGCCCACAACCTCGTACTTCGTTCCTGCACCCGAGCGGATTCGTAATGAATCGGCAGTAACAGTAGCTGCTGTTTGCTTGGCAGTTTTCTTCGGTTCTGTCTTCACTTGTGTCTTGGACGCTTCTGAAGTTTGGACCGTGCCGTCAACCTTCTTCAAATAATAGCCTGCCACCCAGCCCGATACCTTGCCGGAATTGATCTGCAGCCAGCCATACTCGTCTTCCTTGGAGACACTCACCAGCTGGCCGTTCTTCAAGGCGCCTACAATGTTCCCTTTCAGAGAAGCCTCGCTGCGTACGTTAAGTAAATTAATGACGACCTTGGCCGTGTAGCTTTCATCAGCTTTCGCCGAAGCCGGGATGATGGATGAAATACTAAACAGCACACAGATCAAAATTGCCAGATATCCAATTTTTTTCATAGAGGTCCCCTTTAGTATTCGTTATTAATAGAGCCGTAGGATTAATAGTATACCAGCATTTTCCGGATTCTTGGAGACTAAATCTTTACAATTCCTGATTCTGATAGAGAAAAATAAGAGAATCACAGGCAAACAGTCCTTATATTAAGCGCTTTCAGGCTGCCTTTCTTCATCCGTTTGTCAAACGCAGCAGCCTGTCATCCTGACCGGCCGGATTTCCGCGGCCATCCGTATTGTTGGTAATCACGTAGACAGCCCCATCATGAATTTTGACATCTCTCAGACGGCCCTCGCTTCTCACAACCACTTCGTTCGTGGACGCATCAGGCGAGAATTTGAGCAGCGATTCGCCGCGAAGTCCCGTCACCAGCCATTCACCCTGAGGATTCGCCGTCATCCCGGAGGGAGCAAGCGTACTGTCTCCGGTATGATAGACGGGTGATGTCATTCCTTCCTTAGTCTCATCGCCAATAACCTCAGGCCAGCCGTAATTAAGACCGGGCTCAATCCGGTTCAATTCATCATGGCCGCCCGGAACCGCGGACGGACCATGCTCAGAGCTGTACAGCTCCCCTTGATCATTCCAGGCAAGCCCCTGCGGATTGCGGTGACCGTAGCTGTATACATAGGAATTCTCAAAAGGGTTATCCTCCGGCACTGTGCCGTCCGTCTTCATCCGCAATATTTTACCTGCCAGACTGTTCAGATCCTGGGCATTCTCTTCACGCTGCGCGTCGCCTGTCGTGATGTACAGATGGTTGTCCGGCCCGATTGCCAGCCGGCCCCCGTCATGATTCGACGCGCCGGGTATCCCGTCAAGCAATATGCGCTCCTCCTGCCAGCCGGCCTCCCCATTCTCCCGGATTACGGCTACCCGGTTGAATAATTCACTATTTTGCTCATAGGTATAATAAATGTAGGCCTGCTTCGCGGATGCGAAATCAGCGGCCAGTACAAAGCCCAGCAGTCCTCCCTCGCCCTCCTGCTTCACGGGATTGCTCAGCTGCAGCTTCTGCCTTGTCATCTGCCCGTCCTTGATCTGTACGATAGCGCCATCGCGCTCGCTGACATAGATGAGATCCCCGCTAAAATCAATTGCCCACGGCGACTGCAGACCCTCCGCCAGCACCTCATAGCCTGATTCCCCATCCCCTTCGGCCCGGCTCGTCTGCCGATCCACATCGATAGGCTCCGCCGGATTCGTAGCGCGGTTCGATTCATTCCCGCAAGCTGTAAGCATCATCGTCAACAGGACACCGCACATCATCGTCTTTGCTTTTAACATGATCGATACCTCCGTTTGTTGGTGTTATGGACGTTAAACTTCTCCCTCCAGCAGCTAATTGTTTGCAAAACTGATCATACGGGTATAAATTTGCGTTTGGACGATAGGCTAATGTGCAATAATAGGAGAAACATCATAGAGATGAAATAACATGATGTTATTAACGGAAGAAGAGGGGAATTGGTTGCATGCCGGAGCGTTCGCGTGTTTGGTCGGAGCGGTTTCGCTATTTATTCTTGAATAACCGCTTTGTGCTGTTTTTATTTGTTCTATTGTTAATTGGACTCAACATTATGATCTTTAATCACGTTTCCTACATCTTCAACCCGCTCATTGCGCTGATCAAGACCGTTGTGCTGCCCCTGATTCTTTCCGGCGTCGTCTATTATCTTGTTAATCCGTTGGTCGACGACATGGAGCGCAGAGGAATCAAACGGATTTACGGGATTCTGATTCTTTACCTGCTGATTATCAGTTTGATTGTCATCGCGGTTGTGGCTGTTATTCCGCTTATCCGCAACCAAATTACGAGCTTGATAGAAAATATACCAGACTACAGCGAAGATGCCCAGCAAAAAATCAAACAGTGGACCGGCAGCGACTTCTTCAGCGAAGTCCAGGCAACACTGGGCTTCCATACTGCCGATTTGACGAAGACCATCACTTCGCGGGCCTCCGATTTCTTTGCCAACGCCTGGACCCGGATCGGCGGGGTTTTGGGTGTGGTGACCGAGGTTGTGCTTGCGGCTGTGACGCTTCCTTTCATCTTGTTTTACCTGCTCAAGAACGGCCGCGATCTCCCCCGTTTCATTCTGCAGTTCATTCCTACAGGACTGCGCAAGGAAACCCGGCGTGTCATGGTGGAGATGAATGATCAGATCGCCTCTTATATTCGGGGACAGATTATTGTCAGCTTCTGTATCGGCGGTCTTCTGTACATCGGATACCTGATCATCGGGCTGGAATATTCACTGGTGCTTGCGATTATGGCTGCCTGTACGAGCATCGTTCCTTATCTGGGGCCCGTAATCGCGATAACCCCTGCGCTTATTGTGGCGACGGTGACATCGCCGGCCATGCTGCTCAAAATGGTCGTCGTCTGGACCATAGTTCAGCTGGTTGAAGGCAAATTCATTTCGCCGCAAATTATGGGGAAGACGCTGCGTATTCATCCGGTCACCATCATCTTCGTCATTCTGACAGCCGGCAATCTGTTCGGCATCCTCGGCATTATCGTTGCCGTTCCCGGATATGCCGTGCTCAAAGTAATCTGCACCCATCTCTTCCACTGGATCCAGCTGCGCTCCGGCTTGTATCCACCTGACGATCTTCAGGAATCCACCACCAAAGGCGGCATTATGCTGAGCGAAAACAACCCCTCGCCTGAATCCGAGCAGCAAGAATAACCCGAAACGGCTGAAATTATTTTTCATAGCGGAAGTTCCCTGACACCCTGTTGTCAGGGGTCTTCGTCTATAATGAAGCAGACAAGTGAGAGATGGCAAAAGGAAAAAGAAATCTTAAGATGAGTGAGGCGTTCAAAGAAAATGACAACAACAGCGCAAGGAAATAAGGTGGGGATCGTTCTTGCCGGTCTGCTGCTCGGTATTCTCATGGCTTCCATGGACAACACGATTGTCGCTACGGCTATGGGAACGATTGTCGGGGAGCTGGGCGGCCTGGACAAATTCGTATGGGTCACATCGGCTTATATGGTTGCCGAAATGGCGGGCATGCCGATATTCGGTAAATTATCGGATATGTACGGACGCAAGAAATTCTTTATCTTCGGTATTCTGGTCTTCATGCTGGGCTCTATTCTATGCGGTACAGCCACAACGATCGTAGAGCTCAGTATCTACCGTGCGATACAGGGCATCGGCGGCGGCGCGCTTATCCCGATCGCTTTCACCATCATGTTCGATGCCGTGCCTCTTGAGAAACGGGGCAAGCTGGGCGGATTGTTCGGGGCGGTATTTGGCCTCTCCAGCATCTTCGGGCCGCTACTGGGCGCTTACATAACGGACTATATCGCCTGGGAATGGGTGTTCTATATTAATCTGCCGCTTGGCATTATCGCTTTCCTGATGGTTGCTTTATTCTACAAGGAATCCCATGAGCATTCACAGCAAAAAATCGACTGGCTTGGCGCATTTACGCTTGTCGGCGGCATCGTCTGCCTGATGTTCGCGCTCGAGCTCGGAGGCAAGCAATACGCCTGGGATTCCGCAATGATACTTGGTTTGTTCGCTGTTTTCGTCGTGCTGGCCCTGCTGTTTCTGTTCGCCGAGACGCGCGCCAAGGAGCCGATTATCTCCTTTGCCATGTTCAAAGACAAGCTGTATGCTTCCAGCAATGTGATGGCCCTGCTCAGCGGAGCGGCGTTCATAACAGCCTCCGTCTATATTCCGATCTTCATCCAGGGCGTTCTGGGAGGCAAAGCAACCAACTCCGGTCTGGTCCTTCTCCCTATGATGGTAGGTTCTGTCGTAACGGCAACCCTTGGCGGTACGCTGCTGACCAAAACCAGCTACCGCTCCATTATGCTGCCGACTCTGGCACTGCTTGCAGCGGGTGTGGCGCTGCTCACGACGATCGGCCCCGATTCCTCCAAGCTCATAATCCGTGTATATATGGTGCTTGTAGGTCTTGGCATCGGCGCTTCCTTCTCCGTGCTGAGCAATGCGGCGATTCATTCCGTGAGTGCCCGGCAGCGCGGCTCCGCCAGCGCCACGCTGAATTTCCTCCGTTCGCTTGGCATGACGCTCGGCATCACGGTCTTCGGCATAATTCAGAGTCATTTGTTCATGAACAGGATGAGTGAATCCTTTGCCGGGGGAAGCGGCAGCGGCGAGGCTCAGATACCGGAAGGCATAGACTTGAGCGACCCTCATGCCCTCTTGTCGCCGGAGCTGCGGGCCAATATCCCGGAGCAGGTGCTGGACAAAATATCGATTGCGCTCTCGTCCTCGATCACGCATACTTTCGCCTGGGCAATCATTCCGGCCGCCCTCGCCTTCTTCGCTGCCTTTGCCATGGGCCGGGACAAAATGGATCCCGCAAGCGAAGGGCAAGGCTCCAGCGCGACGCATTAGAAGCTGGCGCTATCGCCGGCTCGCTGCAGAAGGCAGCTCCAAAAAAAGAATTGAAAAAGAAAGTGGTTGAACAAGGCGATCGCCTGCTCAGCCACTTTTTTTTGTGGTTCATTTCAATGAGAAAATTCGCTTATTATTCATGAAAAATGTATAGCATACAAAAACCCTCCCAATATATGCATAATATATTATAATTCGATAGCAAATTTCTGGTAATAAAGATTATTTCATATTTAACACTATCACCTGTTGAGTCTAATAAATTACAGTATAATATAGTCATCACAATGACTGACTTGCCTCATGGAGGAACGATGATTTCCGAAACCATTTTACTGAAAACCAAGACAAGCCTTCCCGCATCCCGGGACAAGCAGTTGCTTCGGACCCGGCTCATGGATGCCATAACACATAATCTTGCCGGCAAACTGACGACGGTCATCGCCCCGGCCGGCTTCGGCAAAACAACGCTGCTCACGCAGACGATTCACCATCATCAGCTTTCCGCAGCATGGGTATCATTGGATGACCGGGATAACGACTCCATACGGTTCTGGCGTTATGTCCTACAGGCCGTGATCGCTGCCGGTTCTCCCCTGCTGTCCGAACGACTCTCTCCCTTGGGGCAGCTGCTGCCGGGAATGACGATTTACACCTTCATGGATGCTTTCATTAATGAACTGATCGATATTCCCGGGCCCCTTGTCATCGTGCTGGATGATTATCATCGGATAGCCGATGAACGGATTCATGAAGGCCTGTCCTATTTCATAGATTATCTGCCCGACCACATTCATGTGATTATTTCGAGCCGCGCAGAGCTTCCCTTTGCCACCTCCAAGTGGAGGGTCCGGGAACAGCTCGACGAACTGGCAATCGGGCAGCTTCAGTTTACTCTGGAGGAAACGCAAGCCTTCTACCGCGAGGTATCTCATTTGCCGCTTTCGCCAGGGCAGATTAAGCGATTGTTTGAACGGACCGAGGGCTGGGTGGCCGGACTCCAGCTGGTATCCATCTCGCTGCGCTCCACCATGGACTATGACCGCTATATCGACAGCTTCAGCGGCTTTCACCGCAATATCGCCGATTATTTATTCAATGAGGTCATGGCTAATTTGCCTTCTGCCATCCACAGCTTTCTGCTGCAAACGTCTGTACTGGAGCGTATAAATGCAGCTTTATGCAACGATGTGACGGGCAAGACGTACGGTCAGGACATGCTGACCAAGCTCAGGACCATGAATTTATTTCTTATCCCGCTGGATCCAGCCGATACGTGGTTTCGCTACCATCATTTGTTCTCCGAATTCCTGCGCAATCTGATCAAACGGAACCACCCTCTGCTGTGGAGCCAGGGAAACCGCTCGGCCAGCAGATCCTTCATGGCGCAGGGGATGACGGATGAAGCGATCAATCACGCGATTCTGGGCGAGGATTATGAATATGCCATACATCTGCTGGGCGAGCATGCTCCGGTTCTGTTTCAACGCGGGGAATTCTCCACCCTGCTGCGCTGGTTTGAAGCGATAGAACAGCGCGTGGAGCTGCCCTCCGGCCTGTCCCTTCTGCATTCCTTCATGCTTGTTGTAACAGGGCAATTAGTTCATGCGGCTGCAGCTCTGGCGCATATTGAAGAGCGCCATCTGCCGAAAGCCGATGCCGGCGAGCGCCGTCAAATCCGGAGCGGACTGCTTTTTGTCAAATCGAATCTGGTCTTCTACAATTATGATTTTGCCGGCTGGTACCGGTTTTCCGAGGAGATTACCGGAGAAGTTCTGCCCGAGAATCCGATCTTTTATAATTTTAATTACAATATGTCCGAACCGCTCGTCAGACGCACGGCAATGGGACTGAAGGGGGTATTGTCTCCGGATACGGAAACGATCGCCTGTCAGTTCATGGGCTTGATTGAATCCCATGGCTGGAAGGATTCGCTGATTAATCTGTATGTGAACCAGTCGCTTGCCGAGGGCTTGTATGAATGGAACCGGTTGGACGAGTCGCTGGCCTGCCTGCGTAAAGGGGAACAGTCGCCGCGTTTTGAGGAAATCGCCGGATTGTATGTCCCTGGGCAGATTACGCTGGCTGGCCTGCAAGCGGTAAGGGGCAGCATGGAGCAGGCGATCGACACGATCCATCATGCTGTGGAGCATGTGGCATCGCGGTCGGAGTTTCAGTGGATTCGTCCACTGCGCGTTTTTCTTGCCTGCTTGTATGTCCGGAACGGACAATTGAACAAGGCCAAGCAGGAGCTGAGCGGGCTTCATCTCTCCGCTTTGGACCGGCCGACGCCTGACCGGCTGTTCGAGTTTCTGGCGCTCGCCCGCTATCTGGGAGCCAGGCGCAAGGAAGCCGAGGCGCTCCGGCTTCTCGGAATCATGAAGCCGCAGGCCGAGCGGGAGAAATGCCTGATGAGCCTGACGGAAATCTCCATCCGGCAGGCGCTTCTGGAGGCTCAAAGAGGACAGCGCTCCGCTGCTCTGCAATATTTGCGCGAGGCGCTGATGATTGGAGAAGCAAACGGCTATATCCGCAGCTTTGTGGACGAGGGCAAAGCCATGGCGGCTTTGCTGCGGGCCTGCCAGACTGAACGCAGCCGCTGTGCTGACATTAGCCAGGGCGTATCGGAAGCTTACTTAGCCAGGCTGCTTGGTTTGTTCCCCGAGAACCGGGAGCCGGGACTTGCCAAGGGATCGCTGATCGAGCCGCTGACACAGCAGGAGCTGGTCATTATCCAGCTGATAAAGAACGGGTCAGCGAATAAATCCATCGCAAGAGAGCTGTCATTGACCGAGGGCACGATCAAAGTCTATCTCTCCCGGATCTACGGCAAGCTCGGCGTCTCTTCACGAACCCAAGCCCTGGTCATTGCAGAGGAGCTGCAGCTGCTTGAGCCGCTTGATGCAGATCACAAAGCCCCCGGCTGACAGTTGGGTCCACCGTCTTGAATAGTCGGGTCAGCTGTCATGAAGCACAGCGCCATACCGCGTCAATCAGCGCGCGGCTCCGCTCTCGCGGATCGCAACCGCGCGCTGCTGCCCTTTCAATTTATAGATCAGGGCACAGAGTATCAGAGCGCTGCCGTTGATGATAAACACCCAGCGGATCGGCATCCAGGTCCCCAGCAAGCCCCCGATAATAGGTCCGGCCATGGTTGCAATTTGCGACGCCGACTGGTTCAGGCTGAAGGCTCTGCCGCGGAAGGCTGCGTCCGTATTCTGAACGATCATCGCATTAATGGACGGATAGACCGCCGCGAAGAACAGACCGTAGCCGAACCGCAGTATGCCAAAGCCGATATAGTTGGTCACGAAAAACTGCAGCAGATTGCCGATTCCGCCGCCCAGCAGGCCGATAAACAGCATTTTCCCATACCCCATGCGGCTGCCCCATTTGCCCCATCTTGGCGACATCAGCACAGTCGCGATGCCGACGGCCGAGAAGATGATGCCCGAGCTTAGCGAGGCGCTGGTCTTCGACACCCCCATCTCCAGCACATACACCGTAATAAGCGGCTCCAGAATCATGACGGAAAAGGTGCTGATGGCTACCATTCCCAGAAGCGTCATGAAGGCGCGGTTCGCCCATGCCATCTTCAGATCGTCAAGAACATGCGAACGCGCGGCGGAGCGGTTGAAATTTTGTTCCTTTGCAAATACCAATGCGATAATGGCAGATAGAAGCACCACCACGCAGGAGAACAGAAACGCACTGCGGTTGCCGGAATAATGGCTGACCACGCCGCCGATAAGCGGACCGACAATACTCCCGGTAGCTCCGGCTGTCGCCATGATGCCCAGCGCATAGCCTGTTTTTTCCTCCGGCGTATTCGTTGCCACAAGCGCGATCGCTGCGGGCACGAAGCCCGCCAGCAAGCCCTGAAATATCCGTACAACCAGAAACCAGTACGGATCATAGATAAAATAATTAATCAGATACAGCGCAGCCAGACTGAAGCCTGAGCGGATCAGCATCGGCTTGCGTCCGTATTTGTCAGCCAGCGAGCCCCAGAAGGGAGAGATCAGAGCGCTCGCCAGGAAGGTAATGCCAAAAGCAAACCCTGACCAGATTTCCAGATGCTCCGTCACACCAAGATCGGTATTCAGGAATATCGGGAGAAACGGAATGGAAATGGAGTAAGCCGTGCTGCAAAAGAAAACCCCGATCCACAGTACCATCAGATTGCGTTCCCATGAGAATTTCATTGATCGACACGTCCTTTCAGGGAAAAAAGATTACGAATAAAGTGCTGCCCCAGGAATCTGTCCGACGATAGATTGCAACAAAAAGCCAACCCGGCATCTCCTAAAATGACAAGAGACACTGATTGGCTTCCTTCTTATAAAACATTCGCTTTATGTTTGTTTGAACGCATGGCTTGCGACGTAAACGAATCGCTCCGCCCTTGCCAGAACATGAGCTTTCTGAGTTGGAAAATGCTTGTAGAGGTAGTCGATGAAGTAACCCGGATTCTCCGCGTTGCCTATGAAAATATCGTAATGCAGCGGGATCACCGTATCGGCTCCGGTGAGGGCTGCAAATTCGGCTGCCTCCCGGTAATCCATATTGCCTATAATCCCCCTGCTGGTCCGAAAGTAATCCCGCCCGTTAATAGGCAGCATGGCCAGGTCAACCTGATGGCTGCGTATTTTCTCCACCAGCCCCGGATAAACAATCGTATCGCCGGCATGGTAGAGGGTTACGCCATTGAGCTCAATCAAATAGCCGACATAGCGGTGGTTGCCCTGCGCATCCTCTTCAAGCTGCTCGTGGGCGGCTGGAACAGGCAGAATCCGCAGCTTGGAATGGATGGTTTGCCAGTTCGCCGGATGAGCGGCATGCAGCTGTTCCGGGGCTGCCCCAAGCTCCAGAAGCTGCGTCCTGCAAGCCTCTGGCGCGACGATGACGGCGTTGGGATTATTCGCTGCCAGATGCGGAATGGTCCCCTTGTCCAGATGATCCCCATGTTCGTGGGTGATAAGACATACATCCGCATTCGTAATATGAGCCGGTTCAATCGGGGCGGGATACGTGCGGTCAAGTCCTGAATGTACCGCCAGATAGTCCGATACATAAGGATCGACATAGACCGTTATGCCATCGCCTTTGATGATGACGCTTTCCTGACCAAGGAACCAGACCGCCAGGCAGCCGTAAGGCACCTGTGTTTCATTGACTTCCTGAATGAACACTTCTCCGCTTCGAACGCTTTGTTTCTCCATCTCTTCTGTCATGCCTCCCAGACGACGGCTGCACCATCTTTTTACGACCTATTATGTTTAAAAGGTAAACATCATAGTTTTATTCTACTCCTATTTCCCCTGAATTTCTAACCTATTTCTGTTATCCGATAATAATTTTTCCCTCGGGATGGCGGTAAAGCTCCTTGCGAATCCGCGGTTGAAGGGCATAAGCGAGCGTCAAAGCCCCCATCCTTCCGATAAACATCATGATGATGATCACTATTTTACCGCTGGCGGTAAGCTCCGGAGTAAGCCCCAAGCTTAACCCCACCGTACCAAAAGCGGAGGTGGTCTCGAACAGCAGCTTCAGGAAAGAATGCGACTGTGTGGTCGACATGATCATCGCGCCGGATACGACCAGGGCGATAGCGATGAACGTAATCATGATGGCTTTGTAGGTATGCTCCTTGGACAGCCGGTTGCGGAACAGGACCACATCCTCGCGTCCGCGCATCATCGTTATGACGGAGCCGATCAGAATAACGAAGGTGGTTACTTTAATGCCGCCTCCCGTGGAACCCGGCGCCGCTCCGATGAACATCAGAATGATCATAAAGAACTGCGTGCTCTCGCGAAGTCCGGTAATATCGATGGTGCTTGTCCCGGCGGAGCGCAGGCTGACAGACTGATAGATGGAGGCCAGCACCTTCCCTCCGGCGTTCAGAGGCCCAAGCGTCAGCGAATTGCTGAATTCCATCATGAAAATAACGAGTCCTCCGAAGACGATCAGGATTCCCGAAGCCGACAGCACCACCTTGCTATGTAAAGAAAGCCGGCGTGTCCTGCGGTATTCAATCAAATCGGACAGGACAATAAAGCCGATCCCTCCAAGAACGATCAGAATCATCGTGATCACATTGATATAAATATCATTGGTATAGGCGATGAAGCTGCCGTTGATCAATACGAAACCGGCATTGTTAAAGATGGATATGGAATGAAAAACACCATAATAAAGGGCCTTGCCCAGCGGCATTTCGCTTGCCCAGCGCAGTGCGAGCAGAACGGCGGCAGCGGCTTCCACCGTAAGCGAATAGATGATGACTCTCCGGGAGAGCCGGACAATTCCCTCCATATAGTTCTGATTCATCGCTTCCTTGAGAATAAGGCGCTCCTTCAAGGAAACCCTTTTGCCCCATGCCAGTGCGAACCAGGTCGCCATCGTCATGAAGCCGAGTCCCCCAAGCTGAACCATAACAAGAATCACAATATGGCCGAACAAGGTAAAATGAGTGCTTGTATCCACGACCGAGAGCCCGGTAACGCAGGCAGCCGAGGCCGCCATAAACAGCGCATCCAGAAGCCCCAGCCGCTGACCGGGAATAGACGCGACAGGTAGCGATAACAGCAGTGTACCGATGACAATGATCATGGTGAACCCCATCGCCAGAAACTGGGGAGGTGATATTTTCAGCTTTTTCTGCACCGAACTCAACCGATTCATCTCCGCTCCGATTATTTGCACATCCGGGTGCAACATTTGGTTTACTTTATTTACCCTCTACAGTGTATCAAAGTCCCCGCTGCGGGACAAAACTTTCATTCCCTCCGGTCTGAAAAAAATCCAGGGCTGACAGCCTTAGACGGTTCGCCGGATGGATAATAGGGTATTATATCTTCTGGGCATTCCCCCAAAATTTAGAACCGATGAGGAGCGATGGGACCATGGCAGTCATTGAGAAGCAGAAGTTGGAGCAGCGCATTACCGCTGCATTGGACAAGCATAAATACGGCTCTCTGGCCACTGTTGAGAATAACAAACCGAAATCACGCTACATGGCCATATTTCACGATGGCTTGAACGTGTATCTGGCGACCGACCGCAAAACGCATAAGGTGGAAGAGCTGCAGCATAACAGCAATATCTCGCTGCTGCTTGGATTTGACGGGAAATCGTCGCCGGAAATTGTAGAAATTGAGGGGACTGCTTCGATCACCAAGGATGATTCTCTTCGGCACAAGCTGTGGAATCCTGAGATGAAACGGTGGTTCAATGGCCCCGAAGATCCTGATTATGTGATTCTCGACATTCACGCAGCACGGATACAATATTCGGATGAGGAAGGCCAGACGCAGGTTTGGGAGAAGTAAACACAGGTCTGGCAGACAGTAAAAATTAGAAATGGGCAGTTAATTTCCAATCCGTTCTAATGTTGAATGCCGGCTTTGGCAAATGATCTTGAATTCGTAAGTGCCGGCCCGGTGCAAGTTCGATGCGTATAAGGAGACTGTGTGCGGAAACGAGGTGCTTGGACTCGCAAAGGCTTGGCTCAGACTTGCCTCTGCAGCGGCAGAGTCCTGCGGCAAGCTTGTTCGGCAGCAGTGATGATATGACAGTGCGCAATGGGCACTCTTCTATTGTGTAAGGGTTAACGGTATTTGGCTGTCGGAGGCTTGCTGCGCCTCCGTTTCAGCGTCCGTCAAGCCCCAGCGGCGGCTCCAGCAAGGATAATCCGCTCTGCATTCTCTTTAGGCCGCGGGTACCGGCCTTGTAAGCCGGAAAATCCTTGCTGCGCCGCCGTTTCAGCGCCCGTCAAGCCCTAGCGGCGGCTCCAGCAAGGATAATCCGCCCTGCATTCTCTTTAGGCGCGGGTACCGGCCCTGTAAGCCGGAAAATCCTTGCTGCGCCGCTATTGTCTTTGCCGTTTCCCATTCTTGTTCACAAATAAGTGATGGAAGCGGCTTTTTTTGAGCCGGATCAGCATCGTACGATTCAATTTACGGTTTAGTGAAGGACCTGTCCAAAAATTGCTCGTATGAATAAGTCCGTTCCAAAAGTCACATAAAAGAACCTCCGGATCCACTGGCATAAGTGGAGTCGGAGGTTCTTTTGGCAAATGAGATGCAGTTCCAGGCGGGGGATTAAAAATCATGAATTGACTTTCGGGATGCCCCTAATAGGAATGTAGCTATGAACTGTGGTTAGCGGTCTTGAAGGCTATTGACGAATTATGAGCGTGTAGACTTCCCCCGGCTCCGTGTTAAATTCTGCGGCAGAAGCCCCAGCAGTCGGAGCATTTTCCTTGCCGCTCACCGTAAACGGCTGCCCGCTGCCGATCCGGACCCGGCAGGGGCCGCCCAGACGGGAGATGATCCGGGCCGATTCCAGAACGCCTTCACGCCAGCCCATACTGATCTCGAAGCCTCCGCGGGCGCACAGCCCCCTTACGCTGCCTTCCTTCCAGGCATCCGGCAGCGCAGGGAGCAAATGCAGTTCGCCTGCGTGCGATTGCAAGAGCATCTCCGCGATTCCGGCAGTCACGCCAAAATTGCCGTCGATCTGAAAAGGAGGATGGGCGTCGAACAGATTGGCATATACGCCGCCGCGATGAAAATCGATTCGTCCATCGTCCTCGACAAGCTTCAGCAGATTTCCGATCAGTCCCAGTGCCCGGTTGCCGTCTTTGAATCTGGCCCACAGGTTCACCTTCCACCCCAGACTCCAGCCGGTTCCGCCATCTCCTCGGCGTTCCAGAGAATTACGGGCAGCCGCGAACAGCTCGGGCGTACCCTCCGGCGTCCAGCCATTTCCCGGATAGATGTCATACAGATGCGACACATGCCGGTGATGCACGTCCTCGTCCCCGTAATCCTGCGACCACTCCTGAATTCCGCCAAGACTTCCGATCTGCGGCGGCAGCAATCGGGAGCTTGCCTCCTGCAGCGTCAGCTTCAATTCGTCATCGATGCCCAATTCATCTGCCGCCTGCATGCAGTGGCCGAACAGCTCGCGGATCAAGCTCATATCCATCGTCGTGGCTTGGCTGAGCGCTGGCGTCCGCCCATCCTCCAGCCGGAAGCGGTGCTCGGGCGAGGTGGACGGCGAGGTAATCAGCCCTCCCCGGCCATCATCGATCAGCCAGTCCAGGCAGAACAAGGCGGCCGATTTCATGACAGGATAAGCCTGCTCCCGCAAATAATCGAGATTCCCGCCAAAGCGGTAATGCTCCCACAGATGCTGGCACAGCCAAACGCCGCCCATCGGCCAATTGGCCCATAGCGGATTGCCGTGTCCGTAATCGCCAGGCGGTGCGGATTGCCGCCATAGATCAGAATTATGATGCGCCGTCCAGCCTCGTGCGCCATAATGAACCTCCGCCGTCTTCTTCCCGCTCTCGGCAAGCTCGCCGATGAAGCTCAGCAGCGGCTCGTGGCATTCGCCCAGATTGCACACTTCGGCAGGCCAATAATTCATTTGCGCATTAATATTCAACGTATAGTTGCTGCTCCATACCGGCCGCGCATCCTGATTCCAGATGCCCTGCAGATTGGCCGGCTGCGTGCCTGGACGGGAGCTGGCAATCATCAGATAACGCCCATAGTGAAACAGCAATTCAACCAGACGCGGATCCTCCGCTCCGTATTCCGCGATACGGCGGTCTGTCGTGAGCACTTCCGGAGCCGGAGACGGCCCCAGCTTGAAATCCACCCGTCCGAACAAGGCTCCGTGATCCCTCTTATGGGCTTCGAAAAGCTCATCCGCCGGTTTGCCGACTGCCGCGTCCAACGTATTTCTTGAAGCTTCCCGCGGATCGCGCCCTTCTGTTCCCGGACTGCGGTCAAAGCCGTTATAGCTTGTGGCGGCTGCAAAATACAGGATGGCGCTGGTCGCGCCTTCAACATGCAGTCCATCCTGGTCTGTCTTCGATGTCCCCCCGTCCTCCAGACGCACAACAAGCCTTCCTTCAAATCGCATGGCGGTTGTCGTGTCTTCCTGTCCGTAACGCAGAGGCATATCCGTCTCATAGTAGTTGGGCAGAACATCCTCCGGACAATAGCCCTGCAGAACGAACGCATCCCGATCTTGCAGCTGCCTCGACTTCAGGGGACTGCTTAGAGATGCTTTGAACGTCAGCATGCCGGGCCGGCTGGCCGTTAAACGAACGGCTATAATCTGATCGGGATGGGATGCGATTATTTCTCTCGTATAAACGGTCTGTCCGATACGGTAGGTGACCTTTGCCATGCCTTCCGCCAGATTCAGCTCCCTCTCATATTCCTCCGTCAGCTGGCCGTGATAGAAGTGGAGATGCAAATTTCCAAAGGGCATGTAAGACTGCGTATACGGCCCCATCATGGTGGATTTGCTGAGGGCCTCGGCTTCCTCATAGCGTCCGTCTGCTACCAGCCGGCGAATCTCGTCCAGCGCCTCCCGGGCAAGCGGATTATTCCAGTCCCGCGGGCCGCCCGACCAGAGCGTGTCCTCGTTGAGTCCGATCCGCTCCGTATCCACGCCTCCGAACACCATGGCTCCAAGCCGGCCATTCCCTACAGGCAGCGCCTCGGTCCACAGCCGGGCCGGGATGTCATAGGTCAATTTCATCATTTGCAGCCTCCTTCAAGACCGTTGCTCCAGCCCGAATTCTTTCTTGATATCGCTGACCTTGACAAGCTGGCCACCCGCATTGATACTTCGTTCCATGGCGACCATCAGCGCAAGGGTATGAACAGCCTCCTGCGCGTCAGGCAGCGGTGTGATCCCCGCGTCCAGACAATCGGCAAAATATTCGATATAGTTCTGATATTCCCCGGCATGATGCGTGTTTCCTTCAAAACGGAAATAATAGAAGTGCTTATAATCAAAGGAATGCGAGACCGCTCCTTCACCGGCAAAATGAGTATGGTACCTCATATTGGAGTATTCCGCCCGGCTGGTTCCTTCCGTTCCCCGGATAACACATCCGATTGAAGGCTCGACCTCCTGCCCGAGCGACGGCTGGGTGTAGCTCCCGGCAATCTGGGCCATGCGTCCTTCCCCGTCACGAAGGAGGAAACGCATGGTATCCCAGCTGGCAAGGCCCGGCTTGCTGCTGGAATCGCTCGTACGGCCAAATCCGGTTACCTCGGTAATGCCGGGCAAATACCAGCGGACCAGATCAACCGCATGAATCATAAAGCCGTACATCCAGCTGAAGCCCTTCTGACGGCTCCAGTCCTTTTCCAGAAACCATCTTCCATCCGTAATATAATGGGACTCCACAATCTGAATGTCGCCGTGGCGCCCTTTATCATAATCCTCGCGCTGACGGATCATCGGCTCGAAGAACCGGGAGCTTTGGCCGACAAATACTTGCTTTCCCGTCCGCCCGATCACCTCCAGCAGCTCGCCCGCCCCTTCCAGGGAAGGCAGCAGCGGCTTCGTGCAGATGACATGCTTGCCGGCTTCAAGAGCCTGGCAAACATGCGTAAAATGCAGCTGATCCGGGGTATAGATGGCAATGACCTCGATATCGGGATGGTCCAGCAAATCCTGGTATTCCGTTGTCCAGCGGGAGAAGCCGAATTCTTCGGCGCGCCTTACGCAGATTTCGGGATTTTTGTCGCAGACGAGCTGAAGATCCCACCGTTTGCTGTTCAGGGCTGCGGACATAATACTGCGGCCTTCCCCAAGTCCGATGACGCCAAGCTTGTATTTTTTCTGTGTCATGATCATCGCTTCCTTCACTTACAATTGAATAGTCAAAGCCGAGCCTTCATATTCGATCGTCTGCCGGGCAGGTATGCCAGCTTCATGCAGATAGCCCATGCCTTCCGTCATTACTTTCAACTGAAAGCTCCTCTTGGCGTTCATCCCGCCGTACGATCCCTGACGGCTGCCGAAGGCAAGCGTTCGGGATTGATCATGGTAAAGAAGAGTCACCGCTGCATGCTCTCCCTGCTCATAGCCGTAACCATCCCCCGCATCCTCGTAGAGAACAAAGCTGCCGTCAGCTCCGCCGTAAATCAGAAGGGTCCATGGAGCATCCGGCTGCTCGCCGGAATGCTGCACATCGGGTCCAATCGGCACGATGGAGCCGGCGCGTACGCATAATGGCATCGTAGCAAGTCCGGCGTCAGCATCTATCGTCTGCCCGCCCCCGTAATAATCGCCGGTCCAGAAGTCATGCCAGGATGTCCCTGCCGGCAGATAGACGCTGCGGCTGTGATCATTACCGTCTCCGGCGGCCTGCTCCAGCACCGGGTTCACCAGCAGTGCCGGTCCGAACATATATTGATCGTCAATATTATATGCAGCCGGATCATGGCGGAAATCAAAGGCCAGCGGCCGCATCATCGTGTAGGCTTGATGGGTAACAGCGCCCGCAAGCGAATACAAGTAAGGAAGCAGCCGGTAACGCAGCCGGATAAACTTTACCAGCGTGTCATAAATGACGGTGCCCGGCTCGCCGAATCTCCATACCTCCCGCGGCGTGTCCGTCCCGTGTGAGCGGAAGATCGGCAGAAAGGCGCCATATTGGAACCAGCGCAAATAAAGCTCCCGGTAAGCCGGATCCTCGCAGCCGTCATTATAATCCCCGTTCCAGAACCACTGCTCTTTTTTCGCTGTGAAGAATGCCCCGATATCCGAGGTCCAGTACGGCACGCCGGTGGCAACAAAGTTCAGCCCGGCAGGAATCTGCTTGCGCAGCGTGTCCCATTTGGCCGCCGTATCGCCGGACCATGTAATCGCTCCGTAGCGCTGCTGCCCCGAAAATGCCGAGCGTGTCAGGTTGACGACCCGCTTCTCTTCGGTGGTCGCGCGCTGCCCTTCGTAGATGCCTTTGGAATGCTGGAGGGAGTAGGCGTTAATATATTCCGGATCGAGATATTTCTTGGATTGTCCGGTATTGACCAGCAGGCGCTGCTCAGGCTCGAGCCGGACTTCTCCGTTCCAATCCGCCTCGAACGGCTCGGTGCAGTCGCACCACCAGGCGTCGATGCCGTGAGCGAATAATCCCTCGTTCGCCTGCTTCCAGTACAAGCTGCGCGCTTTCTCGCTGAACGCATCGTAGGTGGCACGGTTTCCAAGCAGCGTGTTATGCTCCTTCATCTCCAGATGATTGGGCCCGTCATTATTCATAATCGGCCAAATCGAGACCATCAGCTTCGCATGCTTCTCATGAAGCTTGCGCATCATCTCATCGGGATCCGGGAACCGGTCGGGGTCGAACGATTTCTGACCCCACAGATCGCCGGTCCAAGACCGCCAATCGAGAATAATCAGATCCAGCGGGATTTTGCGCTCCCGATATTCTTCCACGACGGCAAGAAGCTCGGCCTGGGATTCATAGCGCTCCTTCGACTGCGCGTAGCCGAAGGCCCATTTCGGCAGCATCGGCGCTGCCCCGGTAAGCTGGCGGTATCCCGCCACAACTTCATCGAGCTCGGGACCGTAGATGAAATAGTAATCCAGCTCGTCTTCCACTTCCGACCACAGATAAGAGCCATGGACATCATCATGAAACGTCATCAGGCTGTAGCTGTCGAGCAGTACGCCATATCCTTTCGTGGAGACAAGCATGGGAACGACGGCTTTCATATTTTGCTGATACAGATATTGGCTGGTGCCCCGCAGGTTCATAATCCCTTCCTCATGCGAGCCCAGGCCGTACAAGGCTTCCCCCGTCTCCCATTCAAAAGCAAGCTTCGTATGATACGCACGGCGAGTCCGGGCTTCCCTGGCCTCGGCCTGGACGCGCACGCCATCGGCGGACATGCTCGATTGAACCTCAGAGCTATCGTCATAAATGAGGGTTGCCGCTTCCGTCGGAACAAGCGTTTTGCCGCCGGTCTGCGGCTCCCGCGTGAGCAGCCCGCCCTGCTTGTCGCGCCAGGTGAAGGCGGCTGTGGCCTTATTTATCTCTAGAACCAGCTCGGTTGTGCGCAGAGTCACGGTCAAATCGGATTCATGGATTTCCCACTTTGCACCGGTGCTTGCCTCCTTGAGGACAGCCAGGCTTGGCTTGGTGCTGAAGGATTCCTCCAGGGTATAAACGACATGGATAATCGAAGGGGAAACAGGCTCCACCTTGATCCGGCCTTTACCGGTTATCAGAACCAGGCCGCCGGCTGATTGCTCATAGCTGATGATCTCCATCCATAAAACTCCTCAGCGATAAATTTGAAGGCAGGCTGGTACCTGCCAAATAAAGGTTGGTTTGCAAACCATGCAGTTTGCTCTAGAGCACTATTAAGGCAGGCTTGCCGAAAATACAGTTTGCTCTGGACCGGTATGATGAAGGCACGTTCGCCTTCATATAGTTGCTCTAGAGCGCTATCAAGACAGGCTTGCCGTAATATCTAACCGGCAAGAAGGCTGCTTCCCGGCAATTATATGCTGCTCCGGCTTTTGCCAAAATGAAGATTTTCTTCCTGCAATGAAGCCCATAATCAGCCTTTATGGCAGACTATCTAATAAATTCATAAGGCTTCCAGCGGGAATCCTCCGGAACCGGCTCCTGGGCAGGATATGGCGAGGCGGTTCGCCACTGGCTTTTACTTGTAAGCAATTCGGCATAAATCGATTCTATCGCCGCATAATCAACAACCGCAGAGACTTCCGGCTGCTCCCTGATCTCGGCAAGGAGCCCACCTGTGATCTCTCCTAACTGGAGCAGCGAATCCTCCATGATCCGCTCGCCAAGCAGGCTTGACGCCTCCCCGGCATCTGCTCCCAGCGCAAGCCGTCCGCCGCTTCCGGGCAGGCTCTCCAGCTCACGCCGCGATTCATCGATCAAATCCGGACGCAGATACATCAGCTGCGAAATCTCATATTTGCCTGCATGGTCGCCGTCATGGAGCCCTCTTACCAGCTCGGGGTCGCTGCCGACCCACATTGCCACTGGAATCCGGCTCTGAAACAGCTCCGCAGCCCTCCGCAAATCCTCCTGATTCCCGCCGCTGTGGCCGGATACGACGATAATTCCTTTGAAGCCCGCATTCACGAACGCTCTTAACTGATACAGGAAGAAATACAGCATCACATGCGGCGGCATTGCCGTCATATGCGGATTGATCTCCCCTACCTCATCCCTCAGCCAAGGCGCGTGATACCCTGCCTCATGAATGTGGTAGCCCAGCGACGGGGCAACAATTCCGCCGCCGCGCCGCGCCGCTTGTGCGCACAGATACTCCGCCTTGATCGTGTCCAGGCCATACGCGCTGATCTGTCCATGCGGCTCGCAGATGCCAAGCGGCAAATAAACCAAGGGACATTCCTCCAGCCGCTGCCGGAATTCATCCGGGAACAGCTCCGACCACAGCACCTTCGTCAATTCACTCACCCCCTATTTATAGAAATTGCGGAACCATGCATGCTTCTTCAGCTTCTGCACCTGCTCCTCCGGCAGCCCGCGGCCGTCGCCAAGCGCACAGTTCATCTCCACTTCGCGGCTCCTCAGCATGCCCGGAATAACGGTCGATACGCCGGGATGCGAAAGTATAAAACGCAGCGCGATCTCGGGAAGCTGCTCCACGGAGGCATCCAGATCGCCGGCAATCGCTTTCACACGGTCGTATACTTCCTGCTTCCGGTCATCCCGGAAATACCCGTTGCGGAAGTCGCCCTCCGGGAATGTTGTATCCGGGCCTACGCTGCCGGTAAGACCGCCTTCATCCAGCGGTACACGGATGATCGTGCCGACATTGTGCTTGATGCATACCGGCAGCAGCTTTTCCTCCGGCGTCTGATCGAAAATATTATAAATGAACTGCACCGTATCGATTACGCCGCTCTCCAGTGCTTTTATCGCATTGTCCGCCTCATGATCGTTAATGGAGATCCCGAAAGCGCGGATTTTCCCCTGCTCCTTCAGCTTGACCACCGCATCCAGCCAGTCGCCCTCGCCACTCCAGGAATCCAGCCACACATGCGTCTGGAGAACATCAATCGTCTCCAGTCCAAGATTCCGCAGGCTGTTCTCCGCGCATTTCATGATATGCTCAGCCGTAAAGCCTTCTTCAACAGGGGTTCCGGCAACCGCCGGCCACTTGAGATTGATTGGCGATACCTTGGTCGCGACATGGATCGTTTCGCTGCGCGATTTGAGCAATTCGCCGACCAGCCGCTCGCTGTGTCCATTGCCGTAGCCCATTGCCGTATCGATAAAATTAATGCCCCGGTCAATGGCCAGATTCAGCGCCCGCAGCGACTCGTCATCCTCTGCGCCTACCCAGCTGGTCTTGCCGATTCCCCATGCGCCGAATCCAACCTCCGATATACGCAAGCCCGATTTTCCCAATGTTCTATAATTCATAGTGATTAATCTCTCCTTCTTCAGTCCTTATCGTGTGCTTACCAAAAGTATAGCGGAATGCGCTCCGGCAAACTTGTCAGGACATGGCCTTACATTTGCGATTTTGTTCAATATCCGGATGGTTCATTTGCCGGGACGTTTGCCGCACGGACGCATTATTGAAGGAATCCGATGCTGGTTACCGCTGTATCCCGATTTCATCCAAGCTTCAGATTTCTTTTCCCGCTATCGCCTGGACTGTTATTTCCCACCACTTATGCGGCATTTGGCAGACGGAAAGCATTTTGAACAAAATTGCAAATTTGGAGGCGTGTTAAGAAAAGTAAGCGGTTGCCCGCTATGTTACGATGTTCCTGCAAGCAAAACGACGAACATAAAGGAGACATGAACCCATGTTGACTCAACAACAAATCGACTACTTTCATGCGAACGGCTATTTGATCATGAGAGGTTTATTTAAAGGCAAAGAGCTGGAGCTGCTGCAAAAGGCAGCCGACGCGACACAAGCGGAAGGCGTAGCGCGGGAAGGCGAGGAGCACCGCTATTATAAAAATAAAGACGGCAGTGAAACCTACTGGCGTTCGGAGAAAATGTGGCAGCGGGACGATATTTTTCAGGCGGCTACCGTCAATCAGGAGCTTCTGGAGAATATCGGTCAAATCATCGGACATTCCTTCTACCCGTGGAATGACTCGCTTGTTGTCAAGCTGGCCAATTCCGGCGCGCCCGTTCATTGGCATCAGGACCCGCCGTATGGCGCCGCCAAGCGCACTGAAACCTTCGGCATTCCCAACTTCACCACCGATATTTATTTGAATCATTCCGGTGCGGACAATGGAGGCGTATTCGCTATTCACGGGCGCCATCTGGTGGGCCATGTGGATTTGAAGCAGGTGTCCGAGGAAGACCTGTACAATAACTGCGGAGCCGTTCCGCTGGAGATGGAACCGGGCGATGTGCTGTTCCACTGCCTGTCCACGCCGCATGGCTCGTCCTTCAATCATTCCGACAAGCAAAGACGGATCTTCTATGTGCATTATGTGAATGAAGATGTGTATCAGGACAGCTATGCGCCTGAAGCCTGGGCCAAGGATCTGCCGGGCTGGAGCGAAGAACGCCGCGAGGCAATCCAGACGATGCTGAAGAAAAGAGTGGAAATGGGTTTTGACGCGACCGATCTGAGCGGGGATATCAAGCTTAACGAGCGCGGCTTCAAATTCCATGGCGAGACGACAACTCCGCCCCGCTACTGGGAAAAGCTGCAGGCGCAATATACGGATGAAGAACGGGCGAAGCTGAAGGTCGTTCATACAATCAAGTGAGATAATAACCATAATTTCAAAAAATAACCATTTATACCCAATTTAATGTGAACCATAACTTCAAAGTTGAAGACAAAGCCGATGTCCCGTTTCTAACGTGTGCATCGGCTTGCTTTTCTTTTTTTGTAAGCAAATTTATGAACAACCTCTTGAAGGGAGCTTATTTATGAAATTCGGTATTCAAGGAACCGTAATCGGCTGGCAGGACCCGTGGGCACGCGAAGCATCGGACCGGGTAATGCGAACGGGAACGGGCAGCATCTATCCTTCTCAGGACGCAGCCCCGGGCAGGCATGCCTTCATGCAGGCGCTGCTGGAGCTAAGCGCGGAATTCTATGTTCATCATTTGTTTCCGGGACTTGAAGGGCAGAAGGAACTGCTCGAGGATGTCAAGTCTTATGGCATTGAATTATGTCTGGGCAATGAATACGGGAACATTAACGGCCCCTGGGTGGAAGGCACCAACCGCTATGATATGCCTGACGATGCTCTGCTGGAAGCCGCGGCCGGCGGGAAGCTTATCGGCCTGCTGTATGACGAGCCCGAGCATCTGCAGATTAATGCGGGTCAATACCGCAAGGATGGCTGGTTTCCGCAATGGGGCTCCTGTGAAGCAGAGGATCTGAATGAGGCGCGCCGCCTGATGACGGATTCGGTTGCGCGGCGTGTCCGCCATGTACGGGAAATTCTGACCCGGGCGGGCTTCGACGCTTCGAAGGTCCCTCTCCTCAGCGAGCAGGTATTTCCGGTGCTGTTTCATGCACAAGCCCGCGGAGGAATGGCGCTTTGCCCGAAAATCATGAAGGAATCGTTCCAGCCGCTGCAGCTGGCGAACGCTCTGGGAGCGGTAGGGCAATACGGGCGCGACATGTGGATATGCGCGGATCTGTGGGGGCCCGATGTGGGGCCATGGCCGATCCGTACGCCGGGATTTCCCGGTCATTCTCCCGAAGAATTCGGGTCGGCGCTGCGGATGGGTTATTACATGGGACCAAGCCGCATGTTTACGGAGAATGTGGATGTGCTCCTGCACTTCAAGGAGGATGTGTTTCGCAAGACGGCTTTCGGCGAGGTATGGGAGGCATTTGTCCGGGAATTTGTTCCGGCTAATCCCCTGAGCTGGACGCATCGGGATGCGGATCCCGATATTGTCATTATTCATTCCGACGACAGCAATTACGGCCAGAACGAGCGGCTGTTCGGATCTCGTGAACTGGCGGTGCCGGCTTCTTCCCGTTCGGTATTCGACGTGTGGCATCTGCTTAGCGGCGGTTCAATTCCTGCCCATGGCAATAATATGCATATTGCCGGATTCGATTTCCCGCGCCATGAGCTGAAGCGGCTGGTTCCTGCAGATAAGTTCCCCCTCTGGGAGGGGCAAACACTCGACGCTCCAGCCAATATGCATCCACTGTTCTACCCGTCGGGCAATGTGCTGGTCTATGATGAATTCGTCACAGATTCGCAGCTTGGGAATCCCGGGCTGATTGTCGTAGCGGGCTCGTCTGTCTCTGACGAGACGCTCCTTGCGGTTCGCAGGAGAGCGGAATCCGGCGGCGCTACCGTCATTGCGGCGAAGTGGCTGCTTCCTTCACAGTGGCAGGAAGCAAGGCAATTCTCCGGAGGCGGAGCATGGCTGCCGACGACGGATTTCCTCGCGGATGCCGTGAAGGAGCAGGCTTCTCCCCTGCTGGGAGCGCGCGACTGCTGGATGCAGCGCTTCGGGAGCTCGGAGGTGCGGATGTACAAACGCGATTCTGCAGGTTTTACGCTTGATTTTGAAGTCCGTCAAATTCGCTGACCTTCGCTGTTTGTATTCCAGGGTTGGAAAATCGACCGCAAAGAAAAAAACCAGGCGATATCTCGCCTGGACTGACTCTCCCTAATGGATTGTATGCTGTTAATTGATTTAGAGATCTAGCCTGCCCTTCACTTGCTTTTCAAGAAAAGCTCGATAACGGGAACCGTAACATTCGGCTTCTTGACCGGGAGCTCCAGCGTCAAGGTGCCGGCCTGGCGGCCTTCATTGAATGCTCCGGCCTCCATTGTCATTTCCTGCTCGCCCTGAATCATCCGGATCTCGGAGGCATCATGCAACAGCTGCGCATATTCCACCTGGCCGGAGAAGCCCTGAAGATGAATATGCTTGAACGGCCAGTTGAAAATATGCAAATAAAGCCGCCCAGCTTCTTCATTGTACGTAAACCGGCAATCAACAGGGCACTGGAACGATTCCGGAGCGGCGCTGCAGCCGTAAATGGATCGCTTGTGGCGCTTCATCCAGCCGCCGATGCCCTTCAGCCGGTCAATCGCCCGCTCGTCGAATTCGCCCCGTCCGGTTGGGCCGACATTAAGCAGCAGATTGCCGCCCTTGCTGACCGTATCGATCAGCATCTGAACGAGCATATCGACGCTTTTCCATGATTCTTCGTCGCGCGAAATCCTCCTGAAAAACGCTGAATTCACATCGCCTGCTTGGTCTGATTGCGGAATTCTCTGGGCGATATGTCGCGGTACTGCTTAAAATGCTTGTTGAAATAATGAATGGAATTATAGCCGCATTCAAAAGCGATATCCGTGACCGATTTATTCGTCGTCTTGAGCAGATACATGGCAATCTGCATCCGCAAACGATGGATGAACTGATTCGGCGTTACGCCGACGGCCTGTTTGAAATTTGTATAAAAATAGGTTTTCCCCTTGCCGTAGAGCTCGATCAAATCATGAACGTCGATATCCTCGGTGATATGACGCAAAATATATTCCACAGCGGACACGACGCCGGAGTCGATTTCAACCTCCGCATCCCCGGTTCGTGCCGAAGCATCCATCGCATAGCGGAAGACATTGACCAGGACATCAATGAAATACATGAATTGATTCGCTTCCCAGCCCGGGAGCTGCTTCTCCTGCTCCTCATACGCTTTGACCGCTGCAGTCTGGATGCAGTGCGCAAAGGCCGAGGAAGCCGGAATATGCGGCGAAGCCGACTCGGTATAAAAAGGATACAGCAGCCGGTAGCCGTAAGGAATCAGCCGGACGATGGAAGGGGAGAACAAGACCATAATCCACTTGATCGGCTTGTCTGCCTCATCGGCCAGATTATAATGAGGCGCGTAAGGGCGGAAAATAAACACGTCCCCCGCATCGCCCGTATAGGATTTGTTCAATAATTGAAACTGCGCCTTGTTCTCCAGCAGGACGTTGATTTCCAGCAAATCATGCATGTGCAGCTCATGCTCCACTTCGCCATCGATTCTCATCTCGATCTTGAGCTCCTGCTCCAGCCTCAAATCATGGAAAAACATCGCATTGACCTCCTTTTAAAGAACTGGTGAACAAGTCCCGTCTGCGCATGCACATCACCCGTGCTCCATTCAATAAACCTTCCATTCTCTCACTCACGCCCCCGTCGGCAATCAGCCTTTCACCGAGCCGGAGGTCATGCCTGAGATGATATACCGCTGGCCCAGCAAATAAATCACAATAACCGGCAGGGTGGTCAACACGATATCAGCCGAAACCAGATTCCAGTTGACCGAGAACCGTCCGAAGAAGTTGTAGACCGCCAGCGTCATCGGCCAATTCTCCGAGCTGTTCAGGTAATACAGCGGCAGGACGAAGTCATTCCAGGCCCCCATGAAATTCAGAATCGCCACGGTCACGATAACCGGGGTCAGGAGCGGCAGCACAATGGAGAAGAACAGCCGCAGCGGCGGACATCCATCCACAATGCCGGCCTCGTCCAGTTCTCTGGGCACAGAGCTGACGAAGCCGTAAATCAGAAATACACTGAAGGGAATGGACATGACCGCCAGCAAAATAATGATGCCCAGCTGCGTGTTGATCAGATGCGACGCCTGCATGACCTTGGTCAGGGTGACGAAATTGATTGGCATCGCGATGCCAAGGATAACGAAGAAATAGAGAAAACGGTTGAGCCTGGTTGCATTCCTCGCAAAAACATATGCAGCAATGGACGACAGAATAATGCCCAGTACGGTCGAGGCGGAAGAATAGAGCAGGCTGTTGAAAAAGGACTGGATCAGCTTGCCCTGCTCGATGACAACGGAATAATTGCTCCAGTGGAGCTTGGTCGGCAGCGACAGACTCATGGTATTGGCCTCTGCCTGGCTTTTGAGCGAGTTGAAGATGATCAAGAGCAGCGGCAAAAACGTAAGGGCGCTCAGCAGCCAGGCGAAGCCGTTGCGGAGAAAGGATTTCAGCGGTGTCATTTTCATTAGTCACGCGCCTCCTCTCTGGCCATCAGCCGCACGACAAAGTAGCCGACAATCGTCATAAACAGGAACAGGATGGACGACAGCGCGGTACCTACACCGTAGCGGCCCATGGAAAATTCCTTGAAGATTGCGGTATAGAGCACATCGGTCGCATATCCGGGTCCGCCATTGGTGAGCACATAAACGATCTCGAACACCTTCAGCCCATGCAGCAGATTGAGCACGGTTGTGACAACAAGCGCCGGCATGAGAAGCGGCAGGGTCACGAAACGGAATTTATGCCAAGCGTTGGCGCCGTCAATTTCGGCGGCCTCGTAATAGGAGCGCGAGATAGCCTGCAGACCCGCCAGCAGGATGATCATGATGTAGCCGACGCCCTTCCAGGTGTCTACGCCAATGATGGATTTGAACGCCCAGTTGGCATCCACCAGCCATTTCTGCGTCAGGACGTCGAGTCCCACGAAGCGGAGTGCCGTGTTGAGCAGGCCTGTGGCCGGATTCAGAATGGATTTGAAAATCAGGCCGACAACGAGCATGGGCACGATGGAAGGCATAAAGATCAAGACGCGATGAAATCCCTTCATCTTGATGCCTTCATTCACGATCAATGCGAAGATCAGGCCAAGAGCAGTCTTCAAAATAACGGTGGAAACGGTGAAATTCAGTGTATTGAGAATGTAGCTCACATATTTTTCATCAGCTGCAAACAGCACCTTGAAGTTATCCAGTCCAATGAAATTAATCGTGTCCGAATAGCTGTTCCAGTCGGTCAAGGAGTAATAAAATCCCATCAAGCCGGGAACAACAAAGAATATCAGATAAAGGGCTAATGTGCCGAATGTAAAATATAGCGGATAGATTTTATTTCTCACAGTATCTCATCCCCACTCGCTGGTTTGACGTTATCGAAAAAGGACATAACCCCGCTAAGGAAGCCCTCGGGCAGGGTTATGATCCGTCCGTCTTTTTATCTGGAATTGCGTATATTCAGCGCTGCGCTGCTTACTTCGTCCAGGCAGGATCTTTGGCTACAGCAGCCATGTCGGCTCTGCGTTTATCAATGCTTGTCAGCACTTCTTCAGGCTTCATGGCATTGCTCAGCATTGCCACGATATCCTTGCCCATGTCCATCCACTGCGGGTTGACATAGTTGACGTAGTCCTGGATATCGGTGCCCTTCTTGGTGTAGGTCGCCATCATTTTCTTTTGTTCAGCATTGTATTTGTCCTTCAGTCCCGAGTAGTTCAGGTTGGAAACCGTCGGATCGTTATCCAGCATGTACTGCAGGTTCTCCGGCTTCGCCAGGTAAGCCAGATACTGCTTCGCTTCTTCAATATGCTCGGAGCCGGAATAGATGAATTTGCTTGGTCCGCCCGGATTGATGTAATAAATCTGGTTGTCTGCGAGCGGGATGACGAAGTAGCCGAAGCCGTCCGCTTTCACATTCGGATCCGCTTTCTCAATATCGTTGACTAGACTTTGTGCGGCAAGCGTCATGGCGAATTGTCCGCTTGCCATTTTCGCTGCCGAATCCGCTCCCGTATCCGAGAAGGCATTGTCGCCGAAATAACCCAAATCATAGATCTCCTTCAGTTGGTTCAGCGCCAGAAGCATGGTTGGATCATCGGCGAATTTCTTCTTGTTCGCGTTCAAATCGTTGTACAGATTAGGCGTGACTTCATCATAGCGGGGTCCCGGCTCGGCAAACCACAGGGTATGGTGCCAACCGTCGGCAATCGGCTCGTAGAGCGGCGTCACGCCGGAATCGCTGATTGCTTTGCAGACCGCCTTGAATTCTTCATAGGTCTTGGGGATGCTCAGGCCCAACTTCTCGAAGATTTGTTTGTTGTAGACGATAACGAAGCTGCTTCCCGTATCCCAGATTGTTTGCGCATACACTTTGCCGTTAAGCGTCAGCTGCTCGATACTGAGCGGATCTTCACGCTGCACCCACTCTTCGCCGCTAAGGTCGACCGCATTCTTCTCCACGTTGTAGTTCAGGCTGATTTCGCTCTGGCCGCTTTGGCCGCCGAACAGGTCAGTCGCTTCCTTGGCGTTCAATTTGGTTTTCAGCACATTGAAATATTGGTCGGCCGGCACGATCTGATAATCAATGCGGATGCCGGTCTCTTCTTCGAATTTCTTGGCAAGCGTCATTTCCGCATCCTTGATCCAGCCTTGGCTGGCGATATAAGTAAGTGTGATATCCTTCTTGCCGGATGTATTGCCCGTATTGCCGGCATCCGTATTATTGCCTGCCGCCGCATTCGTCCCGCCTTCATTCGATGCCTGATTGTTGTTGCCGCCGCAGCCGGCAATCAAGGCCATGATGAGAACAACGACTGCTGCCATCCCTAACGATCTTTTCATGTGACACGCTCCCCTTGGTTGATAACTCGTTTTTGCAACATGCTTGAATCCGCTTTCACCATCGATGTGCTCCCATTATAAAATGTTTGGCAGCGGTTCCACCATGGAGAAAATAGACTCGTTTTATGTACTTTTTTTACCGAATGCGCTTTCAAATACCTTTTGACAAATGACCCTGCAGAGCGGAAAATAAAGCATGATCGGTAATCTGAGGCTCCTGGAGGCAGCTATGTGGAATAAATTCAGAAACATCCAGAGCGTTCTTTTCTTTACCTATTCTCTAATTATCGTGATTGTATTCACTGTTCTGGTGATATGGTTCTATATGTGGGCATCCGATCTGCTGAGGCAGAACGCGGCCGACACGCTTCAGAGCATGGGCCAATCCATGCAGGAGCATAACGATTCGGAAATTCAGAAAATGAATGATGTTTCCTTGAATGTTCTGTATTCCAACCTGGTCAAAACCCATTTTCAGAAGTTCATCTCCGGAGAAGAGGATGAGACCGATCCGACCGGCCTGACCAATCCCGTGATGAGCTCCGTCGAGAATGCCAAGCAGCTGGCCGAGATTCTGACCGCTGCAATCGGCCCCTCAAGGCCGGTGGAGCAGCTGTACCTCTATGATTTCAAAAACAAGGTGTACGGCAACGGCTTCGACAATGGTGAGCGCACCTATGATTCCTCCAAGAAGCCTTGGTATCAGCAGGTCATCAACAATACCGGGGGCAAGACCATCACGCTTCCCGTTCCCGACGAGGAGATGACCCGTTTTATTTCATCCAGCGAGAAGCAGTACTCCATCTCCTTGTTCCGGCTCTTCTACGACAGCTATAACGAACCGATGGGCATCGTGGAGGTCAAGCAGTATTTCAACCGGATCTTCGAGAGCATGATTGAATTTTCCAAGCAAAATCCGTACCAGGCCAAGGTTCTGGTCTACAACGATGCGGGGCAGATCGTCTATCCCTTGCAAGCCGATACATCCGTATATTCTGCCTACATGAAGCTGCCCACCGGCAAGGCGGCGCAGGCGGAGAACGATTATCTGCCATTCGTGAATCCCGATACCGGCGGTAAAGAGCTGCTGTCCTACCATCATTCCAGCTTTACGGGATGGAATACCGTGATCATTGTTTCGGAGAAAAAGCTGCTTGCCCCCCTGTTCGTGTTCACCAAGCGGACGGTGCTGGTTGCCTTCATCATCATGCTGTTTGCCATTCTGCTGTCCTTCGCTGCGGCCAAGCGGATCACCTTCCCCATTCTGAAAATCCACCGCACGATCCGCAGCATGCGACTGGAGGATCTGGGAACCGGCAGAGTAGCGGCGCTGGAGCTGAACAGCGGCCTGACCGAGCTGGATCATTTGCACTTTTCCTTCCAGCAGATGAGCTCGCGGCTCAAACAGTCCATGGACGAGCTGCTTATGTCGCAGTCTCAGGAGATGCAGGCCAAGCTGGTGGCGCTGCAATCGCAGATGAATCCGCATTTTCTCTACAACACGCTGGCCACGATCCATGCGATGGCGGAGGAAAATATGAACGAGCAGATCATCTCCATGACGGAGAACATGTCGCATTTCCTGCGTTATTTTTCGTCGGACGAATCTCTGGTGGATCTTGGGGAAGAGGTGCTGCACACCGAGAAATATCTGGAGATCAACCAGATCCGCTACGGAAGGAAGCTCGAGTACAGCATCGATATTGAGGAGAGCATCCTCAAGCTGAGAATTCCCAAGCTGATCATTCAGCCCCTTGTGGAGAATTCCCTGAAGTTCTGTACGACGAACGAGCCGCCGTGGATGATTCAGGTCAAAGGGATTATACAGGATAATCGTTGGCAAATCGAGGTGTCGGACAACGGCCCGGGCTTCACGGAAGACAGCCTGAACAACCTGAACGGCAGAATCCGGGAGATCAACGAGACCCATGTCATTCCCGTGCTCCAGCTCGATGGAATGGGTCTGCTGAATATTTATATCCGCATGAAGCTGACTTACGGCGGGGATATGCTTTTCCGGATTGATAACCGGCCGCGGGCAGGGGCAACCATCATCATAGGCGGAACATTATAGAGGTTGTTTCCGGTGCTTAAAATCGAACTTTTGGAAGTTGCAGCATAGGAGGCGAGCAGCATCGAAGAACGTGTGCAAATCCGGATTATTGTCGCTGAGGATGAGGATCTGATCAGGAATAGTCTGGTCCGCAAAATCGAGAGCATGGACGATACGCTGAAGGTTGTCGGCGCTGCCCAGGATGGCCGCGAAGCGCTGGAGCTGGCCCGCGTGAAGCAGCCTGATCTGCTCGTCACGGATATCCGCATGCCTGTGATGGACGGCATGAGCCTGATCAAGTCCATGCATCTGTACTATCCCCGCGTACGAAAAATCATTACGAGCGGTTATGCGGACTTCGAATATGCCCGCTCGGCCATACATTACGACGTTGACGAATATTTGCTGAAACCGATTGCATCCGAGGAATTAAAGCGCGTATTGACGCGAATAAAAACACTGATCGATCATGAACGTTCCGCGTTCAAGGAAAATATGAAGGGCTCTCCCAACCCGGGCGGCAATCCGGAGGAAATTGTTCAGCTGGTGCAGAGCTTCATGCGGGAAAATTTCCAGCAGGATCTCAGCATGGAGCAGATCGCGCGGAGCTTCAACTTCAACGCCTCTTATTTAAGCAAAATATTCACCAAATACGCGGAGGAGCCGCCTTCCAAATATTTGACGTCTCTGCGCATTAACGAGGCCAAATATCTGCTGACCCATCATCGGAGTCTGACGATCAAGGAAGTCGGAGAACGGGTCGGCTATCCCGATCAGTTTTATTTCAGCCGTATTTTCAAGCAGGTCACCGGCTGTACGCCAAAGGAATTCCAGAAATAATCCATTATGATAAAAGATCGTTAGGGCGTATTGTCCCTGACGGTCTTTTTTTCTTATGCCATGTGCGGCAATGGGCGGATTCAGAGACAATTTATTAACAAATTGATGAAAAAATGGACATATCTTTGCTTTACATTTAATGGGTCAACGCTTATAGGGCGGCGATTCAATGCAGGAAGACAAATGAGAAAAGGTGGCTTATCATGAAGAAAACCGGATTTACGATCGTAGTTTGTCTGATACTGCTCTGTCTTTCCGCCTGTACCGGAAACAGCGGCAGCGGCGGGAATAATGCGGGGAGCAAAGAGACCGCGTCCGTTCAAAACCAGGGAAAGGCGGATGCGGACGGCAATTCTGCGTCGGGAACGAACGGTCAGGCAGAGGGCGGGGACGAAGCGCCGGCCGGCCCTGTCAAGCTTGTGTTTGCGACGTTCACCCCAAGCGAGCAGCTGCAGTCGGCCAAGAAGAAGTATGAGGCGGCCCATCCCAATGTTGAGATCGAGCTGCAGACCGCGCAAGCCGAATTTACGGATCTGGATACGCAGTTGGCCAATATCGAGAAATTTGTCACGACCACGAATACGGCAATGCTGGCCGGCAAGGGACCCGACCTGATGGAATTGGATATGCTGCCGGCCGGCCAATATGCAAGCCGGCATCTGCTCGCCGATTTCAACGATCTGATGAAGCAGGATGCGGCCTTCAGGAAGGAGGATTATTTCACCAATATTTTGGACAATACGCAAATTGGCGGAGGACTCTACAGTTTACCGCTGTCATTTTTCCTTGACGGCTTGGTCGGCGACAAAGATGCCATAGCAAAGGCCGGCGTCCAAGTGGATGACACAAATTGGACGTGGAATGATTTTGTCGAAACGGCGAAGCAGCTGGCACAGAAGGGCGAGTACCCGAACGCGCTGGTCAGCGACCCTGCCTATCTGCTGACCGAGATGGTCAGCGACAATTATGCCCTGTTCGTCGACGAGGCCAGCCGCAAGGCAAAGTTCGATTCGGCATCCTTTACTAGCCTGATGGAACAAGTCAAAAAGATGTTCGACGACGGAGTTGTTTTCGACGCTGTGGCCGGCGGCAAACGGACAAAAACACATACTTATTTTCAGGAAATGCAAATCCAGTCGCCTATGGAGTTTTTGTTGACACTGGGCAGTTATGGCGGGGAGGGGGAGCTGTATACGAAACCGCATGCGCAGGAACTGGGAGCGGGCGGCTATTTCACCCCCAATGGAACGATCGGAATAAATGCCGCCTCGCCCGTCAAGCAGCAGGCCTGGGATTTCGTCAAGTTTATTCTGTCGGAGCAAGGCGAGGCCGAGCCGAATCTTTCACTCGGCAACACCGGCTTTTCGATCAACCGAATCGCCTTCGACAAGCAGATCAAGGAGCTGCGCGCCAAAGGAGAGGTGCCTGCCTACAAGAACGGCCCTGCGGAAACCGACGCGTTCAAGTTCGACCCCGCTCTGCTTGACGGGCTGGAAGGCAGCGTGACGGAAGCGGTTCATGCCGTCGGCGGAAATTCGAAGATAACCGATATCATTACGGAGGAAGGCGAGGCATTTTTTAAGGGCCAGAAATCGGCGGCTGACGTTGCAAAGCTCATTCAGAGCAAAGCGGAGCTGTTCCTCAACGAATAAGCCGCAGATACTCTTATCCGGTGTCATGATATGATGACGGTCATAATTGCCTGACGATATTTTGGTAGTCAAAAGAACCTCCGACCCCACTTAAGCAGTGGACCCCGAGGTTCTTTTGTATAAAATTCAGATGACTGATTCATAGGACCGCTGTTGGAACAACCCCAAGTCCGGACATACTTATTCAGAAATGCCTTGCTTCTTCTCGACCTGATCCTGCCACTGCTCCGGATGGCGATACTTGACCGTTTGCAGATGCTCGCAATACAGCGCAAGCTCACCCTCGTTCTTATAGATTTCATAGCTCACGCGGATAAGTCCCATTTCCTTATACTTCGGTCTTTTGTCCATATGAGTTCTGACTGTATAGATGGTATCGCCTATGAAGACGGGCTTGATAAATCTAAGCTTGTCGTAGCCGTAGCTGAAAGTATGGATATTATTGTGTGCCATTAACCCCAAGCCATAGCTGAAGACCATCGCGCCCGCAACCAGCCTTTTCTGGAAAAGCCCCTCTTCCCTGGCAAATATCTCGTCCCCCACATAAGGATGCATATCAAGAACAAGCGAATTGAACAGCATGCTCTCGCCTTCGGAAATCGTTCTGCGTATCGATCTTACCTGCTTTCCGGTCTCGAATTCCTCGTACATCCAATCCTCGGTATTATAAACGGGAAGATGATGATGGGGTCTGGTTTGTTCGGACATTTTGGCGGCAGCTCCTTTGCTTTCATTTTTCTTGGTATTCTGGTAGTACCAAGAAAAAGAATAGCATGATTCCTTCCGGCCGGCAACTTTTGTTTCCGGATTCGATTGTTGGCATAGACGCAATCCGCCTGCCTTCCGTACAATTTCCACTATATTCCACCGCCTTCATCTTCTCTTCATCTTCCAGGCCTATAATGACTCTATCCACTCCCTAGCGAAAGCCGGTATGTCTGATGATTAATGGCTCGCAGCCATTCCCGCTGCTGCAGACCAAACGTTTGCATTTAAGACAGATAAGAATCTCGGACGATCATGATTTGTACAGCGTATACGCCGATGCGCAGGTTACGAGATTTCTGGATTGGTACGGTCCCGGCTCGGTAGAAGAAGCACGGGAGCTGATTCAATCCTGGAACGAGCATTATGAGATGAAGTCGCTCCTGCCGTGGGGGATTGCCAGAAAGACGGATGATGCTCTGATCGGCACGATTATGTACATGCCCCTTAGAGGAACATTCGAGACGGAACCGCTGTTCCCGATTACGATCGGTTTTGAGCTGGCACGGCCTTACTGGAATCAGGGGCTGATGACCGAGGCGCTGGAGCAAGTAACGGCTTACGGCGCCCATCATATCGGGGCGCACCGGATTCAGGCCGATGTGCGGCCAGAGAATGAAGCTTCTATCCGTTTATTGAAAAAATGCGGGTTCAAGGTCGAAGGATTGCTGAAAAAATATCTCAAGCACGAGGTCACTCAGATCTTCCTCGACGTGATTGTGCTTGCCCTCATTACGAGCTGAGCCGGTCTCGGCCCGGTGGACGCAGCCTCCATCATGCCTTCCTGTACGTAAGAAGAACAGCTCGGCTCTTGCCGTCCTCTGGAAGCGCAGCATGCTTCTTCACAACGTATGGATCCATACTTTTACATTTAGAAAGGGACTGCTCCTCAGGTTTTTCAAAACCCTCGGGCAGTCCCTTTTTATCCGCCTGCTTTACAAGCACAGAGGCACAGAGATGATTAAGCCTTCGCACGGGCACTGCTTTTCTCCTCATGTTTGATCAATCGCGAAGCGGTGATGAACCACACGAGGAAAGCAAAGCATAGTAGCCCGATGAAGCCATAACCGCCGAATACGTCGTACCGGGACGAGAAATAGCCGAAGCCAAGACCTGCCAGGATGTGAATCAGATTCAGTCCCAGTGACTGGAATGAATCGATCGTCGCCCTCGTGGAGGAATCGATCCGATGATGCAGACAGCCGCTGACAAGAGGCTCCATCACGCCGGAGAACAGACAGACAAGCAGCAGAGCGGCAAGACCGCCGTAGTCCCGGCTCGCAGCCGCAAAGGCAAAGCCTACAGCGAATATAGCGGTCACGGTTATAAGCAGAATCCTGTAGCTGAAACGCCCGATCAGCAGATGGGCCAGAAGGTTGCCGGGAAGCCGCAGGAGCATGAGCGCGGTAGATAGAACGCCAAAATAGACAACCGGCATCTCCAGTCGTTCTGCATACAGCTGCCAGAATTCATCGATGAAGCCTACCGCTGTTCCTGTCACCATTCCCGAAACCACGACAAGGCTGACCCCGGGGTTTGACCGGAAGAAGCGAAGAGACACTGCGACATACTGTTTGAAAGGTATCGTTTCTTCTTCCGGAGCATCGTCCGCTGCCGCTGCCGGTTCCACCAGGAGGAACGAGATGAACAGAGCAATCAGCGCGCTCACGAGCGAAATCCAGTAGTTCAGCTCCAGGCCAAACCGGCTGGCGAGAAAGCTTCCGCATAATGCGGCCAGGATGGCGCCAATGAAGTCGCAGGCATTGAGGAAGCCCAGTTGTTTTTCGAACGAAGCCGCCTTTCCCTGCAGCACCAGCAAATCGTAGAGCAGGGCATTCTCCGTGCCGCTGCCGGCCGAACGGCTGATGCCAGCCAGGAAGACGACCAGGGCAAAATGCCAGAATTCATCCGCAAGCAGCAGAATCACAAACTCGCTGCAGCCGAGCACGGCACTTAGTACCAGCATCCTTTTGCGTCCCCATTTGTCGGCCATCACGCCTGTAGGAATCTCCAGAAGAACAATCGTCAAGGCGTAAATAATTTCCGTATACACGACCATCTGAATGGTCATGCCCCGCTCCTCCCAATACAGCCGTTCGATGACGTAGGCAGGGATGAGGCTGGAAAAGAAGCGAAATGCGTACAGCATCCGCAGATTGGTTGAATAGTCCATCAGGAGCTCCCTTCATGATATCGGATTGGGCTGTTAAAAAGCTCAATCGGAATCAGGAGGTGCCCGTGGAGGACTGGTGTCTAAGGCTTAGCAGGGAGGTCTTGCGATAGCTGCCATGGACCCATCTCCTTCAAAACGAATTGTTATCCTCATCATAATTCTCCGAGGCATAGCGGGTCAATGGGAGTTAGCAGCGGTTGAAGCAGGCTGGAACCGGAACATAGCGGCAGCCCCGATAAGTCCGACATCGTCGTGCAGGCCGGCAGGAACGATTTCGTATGAACCTTGGTAAGGCTTCATTACGAGCTTCTCCGTCTCCTCGCGCAGCAGCGGGAACAGCTGGCCGGCCGCCTTGCTCACGCCTCCGCCAATAACAATCCGGTCCGGATTGAAAGTATGAACCGCATTGGCGAGACCGAGCGCCATATAGTGAATGGCCCGCTCGATTACTTCAAGAGCGACAGCATCCCCCTGCTCACGGGCTTCGAATACCGTCCTGGACGAAACCTCTTCCCCCTTTGCAGCCGCAAGCTCCGCAATCAGCGACGGTCTTTCCTGCATCAGGACCAGAGCCGCATTCCGGATGGCCGTGCCCGAAGCGAATGTCTCCCAGCAGCCATTGCGCCCGCAGCTGCAGACAGGACCCCCCGGATCGATAATGTTATGTCCCAGTTCTCCGGCGAAGGAGTTCGTGCCCAGAAGCAGTTCGCCGTCCAGCACGATGCCGGCTCCAATACCGGTGCTGAAGGTCACATACACCATATTTGCAGAACCCCGGCCGGCTCCTCTTGCATATTCGCCCCAAGCGGCGGCGTTCGCATCGTTGACGACCTGCACAGGGGCTCCAAGCTCCGCCTCCATCCATTTCTTCAGGGGGATATTCGTCCATTCCGGAAGATTCGTGCCATGGAGCACGATGCCGTCCCGGCTGTTGACCGCACCGGGCGATGCCAGCCCCACACCGGAGAGCGTGCGCCCTTCAGCGACGGATTGAACTATGCCGGTAATGCGCATGACAACCTCTCTAGCCGTTGCTGCACCCGCCGTTTCCGTACGTTCACGCTTCAGCATTTTACCGCTCGAGTCGAAAAGCGCAGCTGCTATTTTCGTCCCTCCCAGATCCACTCCAACTACATATTTATCTATATTATGCAAATAAAATTCACCTATTTTCAGCTTCTTTTAGTAAATCAGTTGGCTGCTTCCTCATGCAGAGTATCCGCCAGCGCCCGGAGCGCGGCAGGATCGATCGGCGCAAGAGTTGACCGCCCAAGACGGACTGCCGTGCCAAAATGCACCTCCGTCACTTCGGTTTGGCGGACAAAATCCGCAATTCCTTCCGCCGCCATTCCGCCGCCGGCAAGAATCCGCAGGCTGCTGCCGCTTGCTTCCTCAACCAGCCTGCGGATGACGTGCGCCGCGTCCATTCCGGTGGGAAAACCGCCGGAAGTTAATACCCGCGAGATTTGCGGATAACGCATCAGCGTCCGCAATCCGGCTGATTGATCGGACAGCTCGTCGAAGGCGCGGTGGTACGTCACGTCCAGTCTGCCTGCCGCGGCCAGAACGCGTTCCAGTCCGTGCTCGTCAATCTTTCCTTCCCCGGTAAGGCTTCCGAATACAATGCCTGCAGCGCGTGTCGAGGCAATGGCTTTTATCTCTGCGACGATGGCATCCATGTCGTAAGTATCGTAGTTGAAGGAGCGGCTGTGCGGCCGGACCATGACATTGACCGGAATGCTCACAGTATCCGCCACCTGCTCAATCATGCCGATCCCCGGCGTTAAGCCGCCCTCGGTAATGGCTGTAATCAATTCAATCCGGTCCGCCCCGCTTTGCTCGGCCAATATGGCGTCCTGCACACATGTAGCAATAACCTCCAGAATCATAACAATGCCTCCTTGTTTTCTCTATTCTCTTTCACTTGAACGCAACACGGCATAATCCGCGAGCAGCCTGGCGCCGTAACCGGTCGCCCCCGCTTCGGAATATCCGGCATCCTGCTTGTACTGAACCGTACCAGCCATATCGATATGCACCCAGCTCATAGACTCGTCAACAAAACGCCGGATGAACAGCGCCGCCGTAATGGCCCCGGCGAGCGTTGAAGTACCGACATTGCGCAAGTCCGCGTAATCGCTGCGCAGCTCGGCCTCATACTCATCCACCAAGGGCATCGGCCACAGCCGCTCCCCATTGCGCTCGCCGATCCCGACAAGGCGGCTGGTCATTGCGGAATCGCCCCATATGCCTGCGAGTTCAAGACCAAGAGCAGCCCCTACATTGCCCGTCAGCGTCGCAATGTCGATCGCTTCCGCGGCGCCAAGCTTCGCCGCGTGCAGCAGCGCATCCGCCAGCACAAGCCGGCCTTCCCCGTCTGTATTGGCGACCTGAACGGTCAGCCCGTTCGGATAACGGATGACGGACGAAGGCAGCATAGCCCTCGCGTCCGGCAGGTTGTCCGCCACCGCAATAAGGGCGGTGACATTGACATCCGCTTGCTGCCGGACCAGTATATCCAAGGCTCCGATGACGGCGGCAGCTCCTCCCATATCCATCCGGGCGTCGCTGATATCGCGGCCCGTCTTCACGTTCATGCCGCCCATATCAAACGTTATGCCCTTGCCGATCAGCGCAAGCATAGGAAGCCCGGCATTGCCTTCGTACTTCAGCTCGATCAAAGCGGGAGGATGCTTGCTGCCTGCTCCAACCGCAAGCAGTCCGTTCATTTGACGGTCGATGAGCTCCTGCCCGCGATAAACATGAATATGAACGGGCGTACCGGCAAAACGCGCCAGTACCGCTTCAACAAAACCGCCCGGGTTCAACGTCTCCGGCGTTTCATTGACAAGATCCCGCGCCGCCATCGCACCTTCTGCCCGGATGCGCGCCTTCGCCACTACCGCATCCAGATCGGATGCCGACAGCTCCGTCCACTCGCTCGGGTCTATGTTTAAAGCAGCCGTCCCTTCTTTTCGGGTCGAGCTCCGATATTTATCGAACCGGTACAAGCCCAGCAGCCAGCCTTCCAGCCAGGCCTGCAGCCATTCGTCTGCTGCCGGGCCCGCTTCGCTGCTGTCCGCGGGCGCAAGGCCCCGGACAAGCGCCGCCGAAGCGCGGCCCTCGCGCAGCACAGCGCGGGCGCTGGTTCCACCGGCGCGGCGTATATGCTCCAGCGTTACCTTCTTGCGTGCACCCATGCCTATGGAAAGCATATCTGTTTCGTCTTCGGACCTGCCGTACAGCCAGGTCACAACCCCCGCCTGCTTGCGGTCTTCGCGCAGCTTGAGGGGATAAGGCTCCTCCACATATGCCGGCTGAATGCGGACATCCGCCGTCAGGGCGGGTTCGATCGTCAATTTCATGGCTGCTCCCTCTATTCCATTCATATTCGGGGTCTCTTATCTACTATAATAGTCAAAAACCGTCCATAAAAGCTATTGCCGCCCTGCTCAATGCGCCGGCTTCATTACTTCTTCGTCATACAAATGGCAGGCCACCTGATGTCCCGGCTCGATTTCCTGGAAAACAGGCGCTGTCTGCTTGCAAACTTCCATACAGGCAGGACAGCGTGTGTGGAAACGGCAGCCTGACGGAGGATCAACGGGACTTGGAATATCTCCCTTCAGAATGATCCTCTCTCTCTTCGCGCTCGGATCGGGAACAGGCACAGATGACAGGAGCGCCTGCGTATACGGGTGCAGAGGACGATCATACAGACTGTCCTTATCTGCCGTTTCCACCAGACAACCCAGATACATGACCCCGATCCGGTCGCTGATATGCTCCACTACGCTCAGGTCATGGGAAATAAATAAATACGTGAGCCCGTACTGCTCCTGGAGGTCCTGCAGCAGATTAAGCACCTGGGATTGGATCGACACATCCAGCGCGGAGACCGGCTCATCCGCCACAATCAGGCTTGGACGGACGGACAGCGCGCGCGCAATTCCGATCCGCTGCCGCTGACCGCCGCTGAATTCATGGGCGAAGCGCTCGGCATGCAGGCCGCTCAGACCCACCGTTTCCAGCAGCTCGCGAGCCAGCTTGTCCCGTTCCTTCGGGCTGAGCTTCGTATGAATGAGCAGCGGCTCGGCTACAATATCCTTCACTTTCATCCGCGGGTTGAGCGAGGCATACGGATCCTGGAACACCATCTGCATTTCCTTGCGGATCGGCCGCATCTGATTATCGTTCAAATCCGTAATATCCTGGCCGTTGAAGTATACTTCGCCGCCTCCCGGCTTAAGCAGCCGCGTCACGAGCCGGCCTGTCGTCGACTTGCCGCAGCCGCTCTCCCCGACAAGGCTGAACGTCTCTCCTTTGCGGATCGCAAAGGAAATGCCGTCGACCGCATTCAAATATCTTTTGGCGCCCAGCCACCCCTTCTGGACCGCAAACGACTTCCGGAGTCCTTTGACTTCAATAAGCGGAGTCTCCTTCATGCGCTCTCGCCTCCTTCCTGATCCGTCTGCTGCGACAGCCAGCAGCGGCTTTTACGACCTTGTAGTCCCTCGACCGGCAGCAGATCCGGCTCCTGCGTCAGGCAGCGCTCCATCACATACGGGCAGCGCGGCGCAAATTTGCAGCCTGCCGGCATATGCGACAGATCCGGAACATTGCCCGGGATCGAGTCGAGCCGGCGCACCTTCTGGCGAAGCTTCGGCACCGAATGAATAAGCCCCTTCGTATAGGGATGCTGCGGATTATCGAACAAATCTTTCACAGATGCCTCTTCAACTACACGCCCGGCATACATCACAACAACCCGGTCGCACATCTCGGCAACAACGCCCAAATCATGCGTAATGAGCAGCATGCCCATGTTTTGTTCTTCTTTCAGCCGCTTCATCAGATCAAGAATTTGCGCCTGAATGGTCACATCCAGCGCGGTTGTCGGTTCGTCTGCAATGAGCAGCTTTGGATTGCAGGACATCGCCATCGCAATCATGACCCGCTGCCGCATCCCGCCGGAGAGCTGATGCTGATAATCGTTCATCACTTCCTCCGCACGGGGAATGCCGACAAGCTTCAGTGTATGAACCGCATGCTCGCGGGCCTGCTTCCGGCCATAGCCCATATGCAGCATAATCGGCTCCATCAGCTGCTTTCCGATTTTGAGGACCGGATTCAACGACGTCATCGGCTCCTGAAAAATCATAGCCAGATCCTGACCGCGAATGCGGCGCATCTCCGCCTCCTTGATTTGGGTCAGATCACTCCCCTCGAAACGGACAGACCCGCTGGCGATACGTCCGGACGTATCCTTGAGCAGTCTCATGATCGACAGCGAGGTCACGCTCTTGCCGCAGCCGGATTCGCCTACGAGTCCGAGCACTTCCCCTTTATTAATATGAAAATCAACGCCGGCCACCGCCATTACACTTCCGCTGCCGCGTTTAAATTCCGTTTTCAAGCCTTGCACTTCCAGCAATTTTTGCGTCACAGCTTATCCCCCCTTAGTTTTTCGTCTTGGGATCAAGAGCGTCGCGCAGGCCGTCCCCCACCAGGTTAAAAGCCAGCACAGTCAAAAAGATCGCAATGCCGGGAAAATAAACGACATGCGGAGCAATGCTCAAATAATCGCGCCCCATGCTGAGCATGGCGCCCCAATCCGGCTCGGTCGCCTTCGCTCCCATACCGAGAAAGCTCAGGGAAGACGCCGCAAGAATGGCCGTTCCGATCTTCATTGTCAAATTCACAATAACGCTTGGCAGCGTCTCGGGAAAAATATGCCGCCAAATGATACGGCCGTTCTTCGCCCCCATCGAGCGGGCCGCTTCCACAAACAGCGTTTCCTTGGCAGACAGCGTAACGCTGCGGATAATACGGGCAAAGGATGGAATGCCGAATACGGCTACCGCAATTACGACATTGGATAAACCCGGGCCCAGAATAGCAACGATTCCGATGGCGAGCAATAAATCAGGGAATGAGAACATGACGTCGCTGCCGCGCATGATGAGCTTATCCGTCCACCCGCCGTAATAACCGCTAAGCAGACCGAGGAACGTCCCGGCAACAGCCGCAATCAGCACCGCGCTGAGACTGACCGCGAGCGACAGCCTTGTTCCATCGATAAGGCGGCTCATAATATCCCGGCCATATTCATCCGTCCCTGCCCAATGCTTCGCTGAAGGCCCCGACAGCAGTTCATCGTAGTTCGGCAGATCGGGATTATAAGGCGTCAAATAAGGGCCAAAGATGCCGACCATCACAAGCAGGACAATAAAAATCCCGGCCGCCAGCGATAAACGCTGTTTGCTGAATTTGCGGAAAAACTCCGCGATGCGGCTAGCGGAGGGTTCCGGCGCAAGCACTTGTACCGGCGCGGAAGACCCGGCTCCATTAACCGTCGGAGTATGATTCATTGTAATACCCCCTTAAGGATTTGCAAAAGTAGATGCTGGTTTAGTTCGACGAATAACGTATTTTCGGATTCAATACGCCGTACAGCAAATCAACAATCAGATTGATCAGAATAAATTCGGTGGCGAACAGCAGCAGCTCCGCCTGAATAACCGTATAATCGCGGAATGAAATGGAGTCGACGAGCAGTCTCCCAAGGCCGGGAATGCTGAATACCGTCTCTACCATAACCGATCCGCCGAGCAGGAAGCCGAACTGGAGGCCCGCTACGGTAACGACCTGAATCAGCGAGTTGCGCAGCGCATGCCGCCCGACGACAATGAATTCGTGCAAGCCTTTAGCCCGGCCTGTCCGGATATAATCCTCCCGCATCGTCTCCAGCATGGAAGAACGGGAAAAACGCGCGAGCATGGACATAATGCCGGCTCCGAGTGTAATGGATGGCAGCACATAGCTTTTCCAGGAATCAATACCGCCTGTAGGGAACCAGCCCAGCTCCACCGAAAATAATTGAATCAGAACGAGACCGAGCCAGAAGCCCGGAACCGAGATACCGGAGATCGCTGCCAGCATCCCGCTGTAATCCGGCCATTTGTTGCGGTTTATGGCAGAAACAATTCCGATCAGCACGCCGGCGATCAGCGCCCAGCCCATACTGACAAGCGTCAGCCAAATCGTCGGCATGAAGCGGCTTTGCAGCGTTTCCGTCACAGGGAGACCTGTCTTGAGCGAGGTTCCGAGATTCCCTTGCAATAAATCGCCCATATAGTGGATATACTGCTGCCATAAGGGAAGATCCAGACCAAGCGTGGCGCGGATGGCGTTGATCTCTTCAAGCGTAGCGTCTTTTCCCGCCACGAGCCGCGCCGGGTCTCCGGGGATGAGATGAATAAACATAAACACCAGCACGGATACGACAAACAGCAGCGGAATGACTCCGATAATTCTCTGCAATGTATATCTTCCCAAATCGCGAGCCTCCTTCAAAATAGGAAGGGGCGCTATCTGAATATGGATTCAGAAGCAGCCCCGAGCCATTCTTCGATCAATTAAAAGTCCGGTGAAAAAATCTGGCTGCGCATGCGGACTCGTCTTCCGATCGCTGTTGTACCCCTGAATTTTTTTATTGTGGATACCTGTGGTGCAATGCTACCCACAATAAACACCGTGGGAAGCATTGTCACCTGTATCGGTTAAATTCGGGGTACAAAGGTCGTAAGCAGATCCTTCCGAGGCAGCTTTCTTACGAAAGCTTTCAGCTTACGCTTCTCCAGACTATTTCCGCCTGCTCCGCCAGTTACTCACCAGACTTTTAAAGCCAAGTTGCATTACTTTTTGATTTCGGCATTTTTCACGTTAATGGAGCCGTCCGGATATACCTTAACGCCGTCTACATAGGATTTCTTGCCGGTAATCGTTTGATCGACGCCCAGGAACGCCCAAGGCGCATCTTCCCAGATCGTTTTTTGGATGTCGCCGTAGATGGCTTTCGCCTTCTCCGGATCTGTCGCCTTATTGGCTTCCTCAATCCATTTATCTACGTTGTCGTTTTTGTAGTAAGCCGTGTTCGAGCCTGCAGGAGGGAACATATCACTGCTGAACAAACCTCTTGTCGCGCCGTCGGCATCGCCGGAGGATGGCGACCAGCTTACGTACCACATTTGAATTTTGGCGTCCTCAGGCGTTGCAGCGGAGTTGATTTGGTCGGACAATGTCGCGCCTTCCAGCGACTTCACTTCCAGCTTGATTCCTGCCAGCGCCAGCTGCTGTTGAATGAACTGCATGCCTTTTACGGATTCGGAATCATTCTCGCCCCAGATTTCCGCTTCGAAGCCGTCCGGATAACCCGCATCCGCAAGCAGCGACTTCGCTTTTTCGATATCGTAGTCATAGCCCGTTTGCTGTGCATAATATTGCGTTTTGGATGACATGGTGGAATCCAGCTTTGTGGCAAGACCCGATTTGACGACTTTAATATAAGCATCCTTATCGATCGCATAGTTAATGGCTTGACGTATCTTCACGTCATCATAGGGAGCTTTCAACGTGTTTAATGTAATATAGCGGACAATCGTGGAATCGGCTTTATCCACTACGATGCCATCTTTGCCTTCAACCTCGGCGACCTGCTCCGTCGGCATCGGGTAGATGAAATCGGCCTCACCCGTTTTGAGCATCGCGATACGCGAACCGTTCTCCGGTACCGGCTTGAATGTAATGCTGTCTACCTTAGGAAGTCCTTCCTGCCAGTAGTCGGCATTCTTTTCTACGACCAGGCGGTCGCCCTGCACCCATTCTTTCATTTTGAAGGGACCTGTGCCAACCGGATTTTGGCCGATTTTATCGCCGGACTTCTCCAGCGCGGCAGGGCTGATCATCAGCGCCATCGCCATTTTGTTCAAGAAGGCATTGTACGGCTCGCTCAGTGTGATGACCACTGTTTTTGCATCAGGCGTTTCAATTTTGGAAACCTTCGTGAAGCTTTTGCGCATTCTCAAGTTGTTCTTCTCATCCAGAATGCGTTCAATATTAATCTTGACCGCATCCGCGTTGAAGTCCGTTCCATCCTGGAACTTCACATTCTCATGCAGCGTGAAGGTGTAAGTAAGACCGTCATCGCTTATTTTGTAGCTGTCGGCCAAGGCCGGGACCAGGGCCATATTTTCGTCAAAGCCCATCAAGCCTTCATAAATCGATCTCGAGCCGCTGATGGACAGCGTATCGCTCGTATTATGGGGATCGAGTGTAATAAAGTTGGCGTTAACCGCTATGACAATATCATTGCCGTCTTTCGTGGCCGCCGGCTGTTCTGCTGTATCCGCAGCCGTGTTTCCCGTATTCGCGGCATTCCCTGTATTCTCTGTACCGCCGTTATTGCTGTTATTGCCTCCGCAAGCCGACACGACAACTGCAACGATAATAAGCAGCATGATCAAAGACCAACTTTTACCTTTAAACCTCATGTTTATCCAACTCCCCAAAGAAATATTTGATCTATAGAATCGCTTCACACCGTGCAGCGCCAAGGAATGGCAGGTCTGAAGAATATTCTTGATTGAAGCAGGAAAAATGACGGATTTCGCTAATCAAGCTTGAAGAACTTCATCTGCGAGAGCAACCCGGAGCCAATCATGACACCCCGTTCATTCAGCTCGGAGCGGAAGATGCGGAATGATCCCCGAAGCGGTTCCCATACGATCTCCTTCGTGCACAGCTCCTCCACCTCTTCGTAGATGGCGGGAAACTTGTCCACCAGCTCGCCGCTCAGGATGACGCTGTCCGGGTTATACATGCATACGACGTTGTTAACCGTAATGGCGATGTACTGCAAAGCCCGCTCTATCAAATATTTCGCCCATCCCTCGCCCGCCTGCCTCGCTGCGAACAGCTCCTCAATCGTCGCAATCGGTCTGATTTTGTTGGCTTCGGATAGAAGCGAGCTGATATTAATGTAGGTTTGCAGGCAGCCCGCTTTGCCGCACTCGCACATCATGCCGCTCGGGTCAATGGTCGTATGGCCGATTTCACCCGCGCTGTTTGTTTCCCCGCGGTATATCTCGCCCTCAAGAATAAGCGCAGAGCCAACGCCATTGCCAAAACCGAGCAGCGCCGTGCGTCTGGAGCCGATGGCGGCTCCTTTCAGATGCTCGGCCAGCGCCTTGACCTTCAGTTCGTTATCCACCGCAACTTCGTAGCCGGTGAGCTCCTTCAAGCGCTCTGCCAGCTGCACGTTCTTCCAGCCGAGCTGAACCGAGAAAACAACGATCCCTGTCTGGTTGTTGACAATGCCGGGAAGTCCCATTCCGATTCCGACTGCGCGGGTTTTATCAATTCCGTGTTGTTCCATAAGATCATGGATGGCCTCACTGATCCGCATGAGGGTAACATCCGGCTTCTCGTCGCTGGTACGGGCGTATTTGCTGCTGCATACGATATTCCCTTGAATATCGACAATGCCGATATTCATCTGATGGCTGTCCAGCTCAACGCCGACCGACAGGACGGAGGTGTCTGCGATGCCGAGAAGCGTTGATTTGCGGCCCAGCCCAACCGACACCTGATCGGATTCCAGAATATATCCCTGATCGGCCAGTTCTCCGACAATGCGGCTTACCGTTGTTGCGCTCATTCCGGTTTGTTTGGCAATGGCAGCCCGTGAGAGGGGAGCCTGGTTTTTGATAATTTCAAAAACCGTCAGCCGATTCTGCCGTTTCATGAAATCCTGATCATGTTTCTTCAAGGCTGGATCCCCTCTTTATTTTCTCCATTGGATTAAATAGAAAGAAAAATTACTGTAATTTGGGTATAACAAGAAAATTTTATGATGTTATCAAGAAAATTGACTCTATCAATCTTTTATATTCTCCAGTGATATTAATAATATAAAAGAATATCTTAATCGTGTCAACATAGATGACATAAAATTGTTTGAGTTTATCCGAATTTTGGTGGAAGAACAGATTATTCAACTCATCCTTAAATCCAAAATCTCATTTGTTTATTGAGGTACAACGCTTTCATATATGTCACATGAATATGACGCAAATGACCGTCCGAGGTGACGCAAAAAAGCCTGCCAGGGCCGACAGGCTTTTCTTAAAGCTTTATTAACTGGAACAGGTTCCCTAATCGAACATGATTTCCCCGCTTCCCGTACGACACAATTCGAACAGCCTGCGGATTTGCTTCTCCGTATTGCGGTCCGTGGATAACTCCGGCAGCTCATGCTCCCCAAAGAATCCAACATCCAGAGTCTCCATGCTTGCCTGCGCTTCGCCGCCAATAATCTCGCACTGTATAAAAATCTTATATACATGCGAAGGTGATGGCGGATGATCGTGAAATTTCTTGTCCACGATTCCCAGCAGCCGCACGGGCAGCACGTCATAGCCGGATTCTTCCTTCGCTTCTTTGACAGCCACTTCCTTCGGCGACAAGCCGATATCCGCCCATCCGCCCGGCAATGCCCATGCCCCGTCTATGCGCTCTTTTACGAATAACAGCTTGTCATCACGAAAAATCACGCCGCGTATATCCACCTTCGGAGTGGCGTATCCCGTCTCGCTTGCGAACAGCTCTCTTATCTTCTCTGTCTCCACGCCGGTATACGAATTGAGAATTTCGATGCTTAATGTCCGCAACTGCTCAAACCGGTCCAGATCATAAATATCCTTGGAATAAGCAAGTCCAGCCTGGCTTATGGCCTGGATCTGCTTGGCCCATTCCAGCCACTTCAGCTGCATCGGCATTCACTCCTTTCGGGTAAGGTATGATGGCGTTATTCCACATCAAAATCAAAATACTTCTTCGGATAAGGCTCTTTCTTCAGCGTGTAATGCCACCACTCCTTGCTGTAAGGCTCGAAGCCCCCCTTGATCATCGCATTCTTCAGCACATTGCGGTTGTGGGTCTGCGCAGCCGTGATCTTCTTCGTCCCATGCGTGGAGACAGGTCCCAGGAAATCAAACCCGCTCCCCATGTCGATTTCCTTTCCCGTCTTCGCGTTGACGATCGTCAAATCAACGGTGCTGCCCCGGGAATGGCCCGATTTTTTTGCCAGATAGCCTTTGAACAGATCCTTTTTCTCCACTTCCGGGTAGAAAATCTTCTTCATCTTGACGTCCTTGGTGTCTTTGGACCAGCTCGCAAAATAATTCACGGCCTTCTGCGGCCGGTAGGCGTCGAAGATTTTGAGCAAATAGCCCTGGGCAGCCAAATCCTTGCCGACCGCCTTCAGCGCATTGGCCGCCTCTGCCGACATGATCGCAAACGGCGCATTATAGCCGTCGATTCGTTTCCCGATAAAATTATAATCTCCATAATAGCGGATATCGAATTGTGCGGAGGGGATCGCCTCATCCAGATAGACAAAACCTTTGGGCAAATTCCGTTTCTTCGCAATCGCCGGTGGCTGCTGCTTGTCCGCATCCTTTTTGTCCGCAGCTTGCGTCTCTTGGGCAACAGGTTGGATGGCTGCTCCGCTTGCGGGACTCTTCTCCGGTTCTGCCTCGTGAACCGGCAGGGCAGATTTTGCAGGATTCTTCTGATCGGGCGGCGGCACTTCCGCCTTCTGCTCTATCTGCATCCCGGGATCCGGCTTCGCCGCCTGCTGCCTGCTCCCGGGCGTATTGACCGCGCATGCGGACAACAACACCATCATGAGACATAAAATCATGATCCCTGTCATCCGCATTCTTATCCCAGGAAATCTGTTCAATTCATAAGCCTCCTTCGCATAACTTCTGCTCAAATCATTATCAAGCATGCTACAATTATACTATATTCCGGTTAATATAATCGGGTATAATCATAGGTATCAAATGATGCGGAGGAGTGTTGTCGATGCTTCAAACGGTAACCGGTTCCATCGATGAACAAGCTGCAGGTCGCATTCTCGTGCATGAGCATGTAATGGTCGGATTTGTCGGGGACGGGAAGCTCAAGCCGTCCGATTATGATAATGAGGAGGTCATTGCAAGCATCCTCCCCCTCCTCCTGAAGCTCAAAGAAAGCGGCTGCTCCACTTTTGTGGACTGCGCTCCTCAATATCTGGGGCGGGATCCTTACATACTGAAGGCACTCGCGGAACAATCGGGAATGCACATCATAACGAACACCGGTTTATACAAAAGCCCCTATTTGCCGGCTTACGCTTATGAAGCGGACGAAGGGGAATTGGCCGCTCTCTGGATACGGGAGGCCAAGGACGGCATCGGAGACAGCGGCGTATATCCCGGCTTTATCAAGATTGCGCTCAATGACGGAACAGCCATCAATGACACGCAGGAGAAGATCCTGCGCGCAGCCATTCGCACTTCGCAGGAGACCGGCCTGCCCATTCAATGCCATACCATTGGCGGAGACACCGCCCTCCATGCGGACGAAATCATGAAGCAGGCCGATTTTGAGCGGGAACGGTTCATCTGGGTGCATGCCCAAACCTGCACCGATTTGACCATCCATCGGAAGCTTGCGGAAGCAGGCATGTGGATCTCCATCGACTCGATCCTGCCGGGCACATATGAGAAGCATGCCGGGCTTCTGCGGCAGCTGATCGAACATGGCGCCGGAGATCGGATTTTGTTGTCTCAGGATACGGGCTGGTACACGGTGGGAGAGGAGGGCGGCGGGACGTTAAATCCTTATCACCGCTTGTTGACGGAATTTATCCCCTTTGCGGCAGCAAACGGCCTGGATGCGCAGTGGCTGGAGCAATGCGTCACCCGCCATCCGTTTCAGGCCATGAGCCGGCGGGACTGACAACTCAGCGGCGGAATGCTGCCCATCGCATGCATATATAATGACGGGGATGAAATATTTTAATAGGGCTGTCCCAATAATGTTCGTACGGATGAGTCAGTCCCAATAATCTCCCAAAAAAGAACCTCCGAACCCACTGCTTGGTGGGGGCGGAGGTTCTTTTCGGAAGTCTATTTTTCTTCAATTCGCTTTAATCTGCTGCACTCTGCCTTCCCTTAACAGCGAAGCGGCCAGCGCAAGTATTGTAGCGGCCGCCAAAGCTATGAGCGCCCATTGATAGCCGCGGATAATGAGCTGCAGATCCGTCCGGTTCAGAACGGCATCGGAGCCGGCATACAGCACATCCTTCAGTCTTGGCGGCAATGCCAGACCAACAATCATCAAGGATACGGCCGTGCTCAGCACCTGTCCCATATTATTGAGCATCGAGCGGAGCCCGTTGGCGACGCCCCGCCTGTTGTCGGGAACAGAGGACATGATCACCGTCGTATTGGGCGTCATGAACAAACCGGTCCCCATTCCAATAAGCAGCATGCCGCATGCCAGCACCGGGTAAGACTGCCCAGCCTCCAGAACGCCAAACAGCAGCAACAGCCCGATCAGCGATAAAATGATGCCCGACGAGGCCAGCACACGGACGCTGACTCTGCGGGTCAGCATTCCGGCAACCGGGGAAATGAGAAACATCCCCACCGTTACCGGCAGCACTCTCAAGCCCGCTTCGAAAGCATTGAGCCTATAGGCGAATTGAAAGAACAGCGCAAATAACAGAACAACAGCCGAACGGGAAAAGGAATTGAGGAATGTCGCCACATTCGCCATTGCGAAACCGCGATTCTTAAACAATCCCAGATCAAGGACGGGCCAAGCAGTACGCCTCTCATGCCAGATGAACAAGGGCGTGAATATAACAAACAGAATGATGCCTCCGAGTACGATTCCGCTTCCCCAGCCTAATTCGGAGCTTTCCGACAAAGCGATAACCAGACCGCCCAGCGCCACAAAAACCAGGGCTCCGCCCCACAAATCAATCTTTTCCTGCGACCGCGCCACCGGGGTGCGGCGTAGAACAAAAGCTCCCCAAACCAGCGCCACCAGCCCGATCGGCACATTGAACCAGAATACCCACTGCCACCCCCACGTTGCGGCAACCACTCCACCCAGCACCGGTCCTAACAACTGCGCCGAAGAGGCTATCAAAATATTGATACTGAGACCCGTTCCAAGCTTGGCTTTGGGAAATACATCTGTAATCAGCGCTGTCGTGTTGGTAATCACGATGGCTCCGCCTACCGCTTGAATCACTCTGAACATAATTAATATGCCTGCGTTGGGAGAGAACCCTATCGCAAAGCTGGATATGGTAAATATGGTCATACCGGTCAGATACAGCTTCGTTCGCCCGAAAATATCCGATATTTGCCCGAAGATCAAGATCAAAATCGTATTGACCAGCATATAGGACAGCAGAATCCAGCTGGAGGTGAAGGCGTCCGCATGAAAATGCCTGCTTACTTCCGGTAACGCGACGTTAAGCGTGCCGATGTTGATAATGACAAGAAATACGCCAAGACTGGTTACAGTCAGCACCAGCCAGGGATAATAGTCATCGGAACGAAAGCGCTCAAATATTTTCATTAACCATTGTCTCCTTCGTAAAAAGGCCGAGAAGAAACGGCTGTCGCCATCCCTTTGGCGGCGCAGCCAAGTTTCTTCCCACAGAAATATAAGCAAAGTATGGAGGTATTTTATACTTTCTTATATTTCAAGAAGAAACGGCTGTCGCCGTCCCTTTGGCGGCGCAGCCAAGTTTCTTCCCACAGAAATATAAGCAAAGTATGGAGGTATTTTATACTTTCTTATATTTCAAAAAAGCCCGGAAGGTTCAGGCGCCTTCGGGGCATTCGTCTTTTCATCTATTGGCGGATTGCACAATTTCTTCCGTTGTCCGAATCCGTCCGATGCGCGGAAAGATCGCACTCATGACATAATCATGCTCGTTCCGGGTAAGACCGGATATGGCATCACTGGCAAAAATAAGCTGGTAGCCATGCTGAAATGCTTCCCGGGCAGTCGTATCCACCCCGATGCCGGAGGCAATGCCGCATAATACGATTGTATCCAGCCTGCGGCGGCGCAGCTGCAAATCAAGATCCGTGCCATAAAATGCGCCCCACTGTTTCTTCGAAATCACATGGTCAGTATCGGTTACACCAATCTCGGGGATGATTTCATCCCAATCCTCCGCACGGACTCTTTGAGGCGGCGCCGCATCCACCTTAGGGCTCAGCATGTCTTTCCCATCCCGGCTGGATACCCGCACCAGACCGACGAACGATCCTTTTTCCCGAAAAACGTCGACCAGCGCTTTGGCCTTTTCAGCTACCTGCTCCCCGGAGTACGGGGCATAATTGCCGCTTACAACACCCTTCTGCAGATCGATGACGATCAGCGCGGTTGATTCCCAATTGAATAATGGTTCCATTGCCGCTCACTCCTTACGAATAATGATTATGAACCATAGACCGTGTTGACTCGATGTTCATTATTTTGTACTATTGGTCATACAGTTGTCAAGTGAGGGGACATGGTAATTATGATTGTAACCAAGCATGAAATTATCAGCTCGGCTTCAAGGCTTTTCTCGGAGCGCGGGTTTCCTTCGACCTCCATTCAGGACATTGCGGATGATTGCCAAATTGCCAAAGGCTCCGTCTATAAGTATTTCCCTTCCAAGGAGGATCTATTTAATGATGTCTTCGATCAATGCCAGCAAGTCTTTTTTGAACAGGTAGAGGAGCTCAAGCTTGTTTACGGACATTCTCCGAAAGAACTGATGCTGCGCCAGACCATTTTTCAACTCCAATATTTTATGAAGCACAAGTTTGTGCTCGTTGATTTTAAAGAGCTGCCCATCCAGCAAAACGCCAAATTCGTCCCGCTGCGTCTTCGTGTACGAGTGAGATTGCTGAATTGGCATAAAGAACGCATGTTGAATACGTACGGACAGCTCATTGAATCTCATATTTGGGATCTGGTCACCTTGTACAAGGCCATTCTGAAGGAATATTTGAACTGGATTATTCAGAGCGGGATACCGATTTCCGTCGAGGAAACAGCCTCATTGATCATCGATCGATTGGATGCTTTGGTCGAACATATCGTGCTTGCCCAGCCAAAGCCGGTGCTAAAAGAAACGATGATTGTGAAATATATGAACCGCGGGATGGATGGCCAAATCGAGGATAAGGAGCAGATGATTGCAAAAATTTGTGAAGATATCAGCCTGCTGATCAACGAGCTGCCATCCGGAAACGCATACCGGCAGGAGCTTCAGGAGATTCTGGGCTTGTTCAGAGCGGAGATAGGAAAGCATACTCCCAACGCTCCGCTCATTCAAGCGCTGCTGGCTTATCTGGAGAAGGAATACGAGTTCAAGAGCCTCGTCATCCAATTAAGGAATGTCCTTTTATTTGAGAAATAAGGAGACATGCTTGTTAAACCAACTGCATATTGAAAAAGAATTCCATACCCGGAATCCGGATAGACGATAGGCTGGGCATCCGGAATCCGTTGAGACAAAATTGAGGAATGGAGGGTTTTTGAACCGAAAATCCCTGCTCCTGCTGCACCTATCCGATTCCGCCATGCTCTAACGGCTGCCCCGGGACTCCAGCAAGGAAAAACCGGCTTACACCCCATTCAGCCTCCGTATCGGCCTTCTAAGCCGGAAAATCCTTGCTGCAGCGTCGATCCGGCTGTCCTCACACTCTATCAGCTGCCCCAACAAGGAAAAATCGGATTACACCCCATTCAGCCTCCGTATCGGCCCTCTAAGCCGGAAAATCCTTGCTGCAGCGTCGATCCGGCTATCCTCACACTCTATCAGCTGCCCCAACAAGGAAAAATCGGCTTACACCCCATTCAGCCTCCGTATCGGCCCTCTAAGCCGGAAAATCCTTGCTGCAGCGTCGATCCGGCTGTCCTCACACTCTATCAGCTGCCCCAACAAGGAAAAATCGGATTACACCCCATTCAGCCTCCGTATCGGCCCTCTAAGCCGGAAAATCCTTGCTGCAGCGTCGATCCGGCTATCCTCACACTCTATCAGCTGCCCCAACAAGGAAAAATCGGCTTACACCCCATTCAGCCTCCGTTTCGGCCCTCTAAGCCGGAAAATCCTTGCTTCAGCGTCGATCCATCGGTTATCTCTCCGGGTTTCCCTACTGCCTCGAGCGGTAAATCGACGGTCCTGCTATTAGTTGAAGGCTACAGCCGATGCTTCCCCTTGTGTTGTGTACAATCCGGCTAGCCCGCTGCCGATGCCGCTGGCTCCTTCGTGCTGCGTGCAGGCTTCTCCACAAAAACAGCGAGCAGCAGCTGTGCCGCCATAATGAACACGACGACGGCCGACAGACGGAAGCCGCTCAGATCGTCAGCGATCAGCACCATCAGCATCATGGCGCAGGCACGCCCGATATTCCAGCATACCTCGCGCAGCACCAGCGCTTCGATCCGCATCTCTCCCCGCAGGGGAAGCCCCCCGATCAGCTTGTAATTATAGCCGTCCAGAGAAGACTGGATGACCGGATTTCCGATTGCGCCCGCCAGCATAAAACCGACCACCGTAACAGGAGACAAGCCTGTCATCAGCAGGCAGGCCCCCGCCGTCGTCAATACAGCTCCGCCTGCCAGACAGGTGCGGATATGGGCTTCTTTGGCAAACCGGGAGAACAGATAGCTTGCGAGAATCGAGAAGAATGACAGCACCGCGTTCAGCAGGCCGATCCGATCCTCCTCCCCGAACGTCTGATAAAGCAGCAGAACAGGCAGCAGCAGCTGCACGCCCTGGCGGGCTCCGAACAGCAAATTGCCGAATACGGCCTTGCGCCATGCTTTATTCCGTCGGAATACGATGGTCATATGCCGGATGTAATACCGTTTCTCCCTCGCGCTGGGCACCTTATGGCGGATCCGGTGGCTGATTAATGCCGTAGCCAGATAGAACAGAAAGGCCAGCGCAAAAATGACCAGATAACCATGCAAGCCGGGCATGACAAGGAAGATTCCGGCAGAAACAAGCGGTGCAGTCAGATTGGCGGCAGTGGAAACGACGGAATTAAGGCCAATGAAACGCAGCCTGTTCCCGTCGTTCGACACTTCATACGTCAGCGTCCAGAAGCCGATCCAATACAGGCCGCTGGCGATTCCGAAAAAAACCGCAAACAACTCGTAATAGGTGACAACCTGGGTGCCGGCAGCAACAACGAACAGGTAGAATACGGTATAAAGACCGATTCCGATTCGGAACACGGGCATTTTCCCGAACCGCTTGGCGAAGCCGCCGCTGATCAGGAAGCTGACCGCCGTCGAGATGAAGACGATAAAATTATAAAAGCCGTTCACCCAAAGATCTTCCGTCAGCCGCCACAGATATAGATTCAGGAACGTTCCTGACATGACGTAGGCAAAGGTGAACAAGCCCTGCAGCAGCAGCGTCAGCCGCGCATCTGCGGATAGTTTGCCGGTTGGTGGGGTTGGTCTGTTTCTGTCGGTATCCATCACGGCGCAAGTCCTTTCTATTCCTGGAATCCCACATACAATAAACCGATTTGCATAGAGTGAAGCATATAGATGCTTAAAGTCAAAAAGCAGACGGCCCATCCGAACCGGCCGCCTGCTTTCTTGATTTATTATCCCATCCGACGCGCCTTCAGCATACCGTCTGCTACAAGGACGGCGAATGGTTCCGCCTCCGGATGAAGCCATTGAAAAGACGTTCCAGCACCGCTGCGCCGCGCAAGCAGCGCCCTTGGACAAGTGCGGGGCAGAAGCCGGTAACGGCTCCGCTCCCAGATCAGGTAGTAAGGATAACCCTCAAGCTCGATATTAGCCGGCAGCGCCACGAACTCTTCGGGCGGGCCGAGAACGATATCGCTCATGGTACGTCGCTCTCCTCGCATCGTTCTCCCTGGTATCGGCAGCTATTACCCCTTGATGTGGTACAAGCCGTATACATTGTCCATCGGCGTGTATTCTTCCGCAATGTCTTCCATGCGGAACAACTGCTGAACGCGGGGAGTCATGGAATCATAGACATCCTTAGGAATCGGCATTCTTCCGCTGGTGGAATCCCAGGCGCGCTGATAGATGAAGGTGAACAGGCCCCGCGGTTGATCCGACCGGTTCGGGCAGCCGCGATGCCATACTTTTTTGTCCCGGATCAGGAAGGAGCCTTTGGGCATGATCGCCTGCTCGAAATGCATCACTTCGCCGAGCTTCTGGATAAGCTTCGGATTCTTGAATATATGATCGGGATTCAGATGAGTGCCTCCCGGATAAAATTCCGTTGCTCCGTTCAGCTCCGTGAAATTGCACATCGGAATGTGAAGCACCAGACTGTGCGTCGGCGTGGTGAAATTATACGTCTCCGGGAAAAGCGGCCCCGTATCGGAATGCACCGGCTGCTTCTTCGTGCCGCCAGGCATCGAATTGTTCGACGCCAGATAGCGAAGCGTCAGATCCTCGCCCAGAATCTGCTCGGCAATGTCCAGAAAGAAGGGATTGGCAACCACGTCCTCCTCAATAAAAGGAGCCATAAACGGCAGGTCCATGCGCATGTTTTTCGTTTGTCCCTGCGCGTTGAACTCGCCGTCGCCGTAGCTGTAATTCTTCTCGAATTCCGCCAGAATCTGGCTGAATTTCTCGTTGATCACATCCGTCCGTTCGGGTCCCAGCACATCCTCGACAATGATGGCGCCATTCGCCCGCAGCAGCGCTGTCGCGAATTCCAGCTTGTCGGGATCAAACCGACCATTCTTGCGTTCCTCTTCAGACAATTGGATTTTCATCTTGAATCTCCTTCCGGTTGCGGGATGGGGCTGCCCTTAGGAGCCCATTTCGGCTTTCTTGCGGACTGGCAATGCTTCAAAGCGGAACAAGCGTTTCAATCTTGCCGATGCGCCGCTGTAGAGGGCTTCGGATATCACAAGCCGTGGACTGGTAATATCCCACCACCGCTGATAAGTCAAAGTCAGGCTGACCTGCTCTTCCGCACTTTCGTTGGCGCATTCCCTGTGCCACAGCTTGCTGTCGCAGATCAGAACCGCGCCTGCAGGCACATTGACCTTCACGGACGGGGATCCCTCCGCCAGCTTCCGGATAACAGCCTCCGAGTAATGCCGCGCAATATGCTCCGGCTGCGCATGGCTTCCCGGCCAAAGCTCAGGAGCGCCGCTGCCTTCGTTTAGATCCGTGAGCGGAATCGTGACATGGAGCTTATGCGCCGGCAGGCGGACATGCTCCGTCTCGGGAAACAGCGGTTTTGACTCGATAGCAAGCTCGGAAGATACAGCCGCCCCGGGCTTGCGGATATCCGCTCCGATAACGCGCAGCACGCAGTCTGCGCCGATTATCTGGTCAATTACACCAAGCATCAATGGATTCTCCGCAATATCCGGATCAATGAACGGCGCCGCCGCCGGCAGAGAAAGCGGATTGCCGTCATCATTGCCGCCGGTTTGTTTCCTTGCCTGCCCGACAGCTTCCTGCAGCGTCTGAAGGCGGTCGGGTTGAAACATATTGTCCAACACGACATAGCCCCGGATGTGGAGAAGAGCGGCGGCAAGCTCGAGCTTGTCTTCGCCGATGGATTGTGCTTGTCTTTCTTCGTCCGATAGCCGGATGGTCATTCGAATTTCCCCTTTCGACTGGATGGATTTCGATTACAGCTTGCTTACAGCTATATTGTATAGCGTAAGTAGAGATAGTTAAGAGCAATTCTGTCGCAATAGAAGGCGACAATCATCCTGCCATGCCTCTGGTCTGCATCCTGCATGACGGATGATTTTCCACATTGTTCCGGTTATTCCTTAACGGAACCGATCATGATGCCATGGATGAAATAACGCTGGATGAACGGATAAACCGCAATAATCGGCAGCATGGAGATAATGATTTTCGCCGCATTCAGCGTCTTGTCGGAAACAGTCGCAATACGGACGGCTTCCTCGGCGGACATGTTCTCCAGATTCACCTGCACGACAAGCTGCTGAATATAGGTCTGGAGCGGGTAATTCTCCGTCTTGCTCATGAAGATCAGACCGTCCAGAAAGCTGTTCCAATGCATCACGAGACTGAACAGCGTGATCGTGGCCAGCGCCGGCACCGACAGCGGGATATAAATGCTGTACAACGTATACCAGGGACCCGCCCCATCCATCTTCGCCGCCTGATCCAGCTCCCTCGGTATGCTCCGGAAGAAATTCATGAGCAGAATAACGTTGAACACAGGAACGGCAACCGGAAGCACCAGCGACCAGATGGAGTTGACAAGGCCCAGACTCTGCACCGTCAGATAAATGGGAATCAGACCGCTCTTGAACAGCATCGTAAATACCAGAAACCACATGAACACATTGCGGAGCTTAAATTCCGCTTTTGGACGCGACAAGGGATAGGCGATCAGGATCGTCATGATGAAATTTACGGCTCCGCCGAGAAACACCCGCTTCAGGGATACCCAGAAGGCGAGGAAAAAGGCTTTGTCATCGACAACCGTCGAATAGGAGCTCAGATTGAAATCAACCGGCCATAATCCGACCAGGCCGGCGTTCGATGCGGCGCTGCTGCTGAAAGACAGGGCAAGCGCATGCCAGATCGGCGCAATACTCAGCAGCGAGACAACGGCCAGCACCGCAATGATGATACCGTCGCCCAGCCGTCCGCTGAAGGACCGGTCGCGTACCATTCCCTCACGGACCAGAGCGGAACTCAAAGCTTTTTCATTTGACACATCTACACCTCCGCTCCGTCAGAAAATCCGGTAATCGCTGAATTTGTTGGCCAATGTGTAGGCGATGACGATCAGGATGAAGCTGAGCGCCGATTTGAGCAGCCCGATCGCCGTTGCCAGCGAATACTGCATCTCAAGAAGTCCTGCCCTGTACACATAGGTATCGATGATATCGCCCGTCTGATAGACGGCCGGATTATACAAATTGAATACTTGGTCGAATCCGGCATTCAGCACATTGCCGATGCCCAGAGTCGCCAGCAGAATGACCGTAGTTGAAACGCCCGGCACCGTAATATTCCAGATCTTCTGCATCCGGGTTGCCCCGTCCACCTCGGCCGCTTCGTAAAGCGCCGGATTAATGCCCGTCAGCGCAGCCAGATAGATAACCAGATTGAAGCCGAGCTCCTTCCAGACGTCGCTGCCGACTACAATGACCGGAAACCAGGTGTTGCTGCCCAGAAACAGGACCGGATCGATGCCAAACCACTGAAGAACGACGTTAATGCTGCCGTTCAAGGATAAAATTTCACTCAGAATGCCTGCCAGGATAACCCAGGACAGAAAATGGGGCATGTAGACGATCGTCTGCACCCAACGCTTGAACAAAATATTTTTTACTTCATTGAGCAAAAGTGCAAACACAAGAGGCACAACAAGATTGAAAATAATTTTTAAACTGGCAAGAATAATGGTGTTGCGGAAAATGATGAGACTGTCGTTCATTTGGAACATATAGCGGAAATTTTCCAGTCCGACCCATTCCTGATCCTTGAAGGGCACGCCGGGAAAATAGTTCATAAACGCCACAACAGATCCCAGAAGCGGCGTTGTCTCGAAAATCAGCAGCAGCGCAATGCCGGGGAGCAGCATGAGCAGATAATGCGTTTGCGGCTTCAGAGCGCGCATAATCGATCAACTCCAATCCTGTAAAATCGGCCCCTGGTGCCGGAGGCTTTTGCCCGCCTCCGGCGCCGCCTTCGCCAATTCCGCTATTCTTTGATTGCTTCTTCTACTTCCTTGATGATTTTGTCGCCGCCCTGGCTTTTCCACTGCTTCACGAAGGTATCGAAGGAATCCAGCGGAGCTCCGCCGATGATGATCTTCAGGAAGGTTTCGTCCTCCAGCTTCGTGAGATTGGCCCAACGCGTCTTCATGGTTTCCGTTGGCGAATAGAGCAGGCTGCTTACTTCCTCATAATCGCTGTCAAGCGGGGCGCCGCCCACCACATAAGCCTGGAAGCTACCCGTTTGGGTCAGCGTCAGCCCATCCTTGACCGCCTGCGGATAATTTTTCACTACGGTCGGGTCATCCATATATTTCTTGGCCAGCTCATAAGCATCCTTGACTTCAGGCTCCAGCGTGGATGGATCAATCTTGCCGTCCACCGCATCGAGGATCGCATGTCTGCGGTTCGAGACAGCTCCGATATCATCCGCGTTGACGCGGAACACATCCAGCGTATCGCTGATTTCTGTCGTGGCGACTTCCTTCGTCCAGCGGTCGAAGAGATCTTTTGGAACATCAGCCGCCTGACGGTTCATGCCGATCCTCATGTTGACGCCCTTCATTACCAGCTCAGGATGCTCGTAGCCTTTGCGGACAACGAGATAATCGAGTGAAACCGGCTGCAAATGCGTCAGCAGCTTGCCGTCTTTATCGGTCGGCGCCGCATAAGCTTTCCACTGGGCATCCGGATTTTTCTCGAAGGATTGGGTCAGATCGCCCCAGCCCATCCACCACGGACCGAAGAACAACCCGTTTTGTCCGCTCAGGAACAGCTCATTGGGATTTTCACGCAGGAAGAACTCCTTGTCGATCAGACCCTTGGCATACCAGTCTCGGAGCTGGCCCAGCGCTTCTTTCGTCTCCGGCGTAATGGAGCCGTAGGTTACATTGCCGTCCTTATCCTTGATCCAGTTGCGCGGGAAGGAGTGGAAGGAGCTGAAGATGGCGTCAAAGCCATGCGCCCGGTTCCCCTTGTCGCTGGAAAGCTCGGATTTGTTGGGCCCTGTGAGGCCGACCGTCTTGTCGCCGCCCATCTTGTTGTCTATAAACGCTTTGGCTGTTGCTTCAATATCGGCGATCGTCTTGGGCTCCGGCAGCTTCAGCTTATCCAGCCAGTCCTTGCGCACCCACAGCACCGTGTATGCGTCACCCTTGATCTGAATGCTGGGAATGGCATACAGCTTGCCGTCGAAAGTCGCGGATTCCAGCGCCTGGCCCTTGGCAAGATCGACCTGCAGCTCCTTGACCTTCGGTGAAGCATATTGATCGAAGACGTTCGTCAAGTCCTCAAGCAGTCCGGCTTTCACCATCATGCGGAGCTGCTCTTCATTGACCTGCATCGCGTCGGGAATTTCACGGCTGGCAATGGCCAGCATAACCTTTTGATCATACGGATCGCCATCAACGGCGCTCCACTCGCGATGGATCTTCATGTTGAGCGTGTCTTCATAAAACTTCGTCAGCACATTGTTATCGACGGTTTGCCCTGCCGGCAGCCCGGCGTCGCCCGGAGGCAGCACCTGTGCGATATTAAGCGTGACAAGCTCTTTCTCCGGCCCGTACGGATCTGCAGCCTCTCCCGCTGCGGGGGCTGCGCCTTCTCCCTCGCTTACAGCGTTCCCTGTGTTTGCGGGCGCATTTGATGGCGAATTCGCATCATTGCCGCCTGTATTGCTGCTGCAAGCGGTTGCAAAAAGAAGAAAGAATAACGCCGTTCCGACAAACCACTTCTTTCTCATGGTAAACCTCCCTGTTATCGATTCATGATTTGGTGAAGATAGGAACATTATACGGCGGAAACCAGCAGCCCAAGTAGTACCATCCATCGTCCGTTTGGGAGATAAACATCTTCCGCTTGACTGCCTGCCAGGAGGAAGCAAGGGGGAAGTTCCCCCTTTTTCCGTGCCGGATTACTCCCTGTCCTCATCTCTCCTGGTTTATGGAGCCAGGACGATATCCCATTCATGAATCTCATAGCTGCGCGCCCCGTTCACGATGTACGGATCCTGCTTCACCCACTGCTCCACTTCTTCAAAATTCCCTGCGCGGTAGATGACAAGTCCCCCTGCCCCATCGACAAACCGCCCGTTGGCATGCAGTTTCCCCGCTGCCCGGCAATCATCCAGAAATTGCAGATGATCCGGGCGGTACTGTACGCTTTTATCCGCATCCAGCATAGGCAGAAATACGGCAAAATACTTTCTGCTCCCGGCTTCCCGCTGCTTGTCGTCGCCAGCCATCTGGTAGGAATACAGCGCCGCCATATCAAGACTCCCGAAGCCATCTCCAACCGCCTGGTTGATAATGGCCTGCACCCGCTTGCCGGCATTCAATTGAACGCCGGACTGCTCGCCCATATCAGCCGCCAGATTCATATCCTTGGCCAGCAGCTTCAGCGCAAAGCCCGGCTGGAATGAAGACTTGGCAATAAATTGGGTATAGTGGCGCTCCATGATCCTGCTTTGGGCGAAGCTGTGATTCAGAATATCAAACAGCAGATCCGGATCGAGACCGGCCTTGCAGCCCAGCGCGTAGGCTTCGCTGACTGCCTGGGAATGAATGCCTACCATCAGCTGATTGATCAGCTTCACCGTAGAGCCGCTCCCCGATGCGCCAACATAGCTGATCCTGCTGCCGACCGCTTCGAACAGGCTGTGCACACGGTTATAAGTCTCTTCTTGTCCTCCGACCATCACGCTCAGCGTTCCGGCGATGGCTCCGGTCTCGCCGCCGCTTACGGGAGCGTCAAGGAATTCCACGCCGGCTGCTTCGGACTGCGCATAGAGCTTGCGGTTCAGTTCCGGCGATACAGTACTGCAATCGATCAGAACGAGTCCTTCCCGGGCATGCTGAATCAGACCGCTATCACCCGAATATACCTCTTCAACATCCGATGGCAGCGGAAGGCAGGTTATAATGACATCCATCTGAGCTGCCAGCTCGGCAAGCGACAATCCCGTACGGCCCCCTTGCGAGGCAAACTGCTGCTCCCGGCCGGAGCTTCTGTTCTTCCCGTAAACCTCAAAGCCTGCTTTCAACAGGTTGACTGCCATTGGCAAGCCCATTGTTCCCAGTCCGACAAATCCAATTTTCATTTTCACTTCATACCCCTCCATGTTTTCCTTGTTTTATGGTCTTTCCTGCACGCTGGCCCCTTGCCCGCGCTTGCGGAATTCGCTTGGCAGAGCGCCGACTTTCTTGCGGAACACCTTGCTGAAATATTTCTCGTCGGGATACCCGCATTTCTCGGAAATCCGGTAAATCGGCTCGTTCGTCTGGCTGAGCAGCGACTTGGCATAGTCGACTCGCGCATCCCTTATATACTCGTTGAAGGTTTTCCCCGTAATGTTCTTGAAGCATTCGCTGAAATAGCTGCGGCTGATGTGAACCTCCTCCGCTACCTCCGTCAGCTTCAGATCCAGGCTGATATTGCGGTTGATATAATCGACAGCCTTGATCACACTAGCCATCATGTCATCGGAATAATGGGTTTCCACGAAGGAGCTGCGGATATCCTTGCGCATCTTCTCCAGCCACAGCAGCCAATCCGCCCAGCATCGCAGCTCCGCCCTGTCAAATACAGATGTCAGATCGAGGGGCACGTATCTCTCCCACTGCACCAATATCCAATAGAACATGCTCTCCAGCTTGTCGGCCGAAGGACGGATCTTCTCCAGCTCCGATACAAGCGCGAGATAGCGCTCCTCATCGTACACCAGTTCAAGCGACGACCATTCCTCGCGCAGCTGGTACAGCACCTTCTCGGAAATCTGCCGGTCCTCTCTTTCAATAGAGTCCAGATCCACATCATAAACGCTGCGGCCCGGCTCATATTCATAGAAAAAATCATGCGAAGCATAATCGACCAGAAGCTTGCAGATCTGCTTCCGGTTATGGTCCCGGATCCCAACCGTGCGAATCACCGCCCACTTGCCCGACAGTTCCTCACACTCCCTGATTCTCCCGACGATCTCATCCTCGCGCGCCGGAGAGAGCTCCGGCAGCAGCCACACATCCCGGTTGATCTCTCTTACGCCCTGCTGCTCCGTCGGCAGCAGCTCATCGAGAAAATCCGGCCTTTCCGACGAGAGTGCGGCGAGCAGCAGCACCCTCTCCGCGCTTTCGCCGACTGTGCCGCCGACTGTGCGGACGACGACTGACGGAGCTTCAGGCAGTTTCTGCTCACGGGTCCGCCGGAGAATCCGGGTGAGAATGTCGCGCATATTGTCCTTCTCCAGCTCCACCTTGGCGATATAATCGATGGCCCCGAGCCGGAGAGCCTCCTGAACATGCTCGAACTCCTGATAAAAGGTCAGCATCACGATCCAGATGCCGGGATAATGCTCCCGGACCTCCCGAAGCAGGTCAAGCCCCGACATGGACGGCATGGCGATGTCGGTGATCATCAGATCAACGGGATGGCTTTCCAGAAATTGAAGCGCTTTCTTTCCGTTCTCCGCTTCGCCTACAACCTGAAACCCGAATTCGCTCCATGGCATGAGGGAAACAATTCCCTTGCGCACCAGATGGTCGTCATCCACGATCAGCACGTTCATTGTCATCCCGCTCCTTTGCATTCATGGGAATCCGAATAAGGATTGTCGTTCCCTGCTCTGCTGCGCTCTGAATTCCGAATTCGGCCCTGTCGCCGAATTGAAATTCAATCATCCGCCGCACATAATTGACGCCGATGCCCATTCCCGTCTTGTGGTTAGAGCCATTCGCCGAATCCGGGGCATGATCCTGCTCCAGCAGCCGGCGGACCGCCTCCTCATCCATGCCGATGCCGTTATCAATAACCCGGATGCCGATCCTCTCTTCTTCTTCCTCGGCAATGATCACGCGGATAATCCCGTCATCCGCCATCCCGCCGTGGTACAGCGCATTTTCCACAAGAGGCTGAAGAATGAAGCGCGGAATCAGCGTATCCTCAATCGCCGGATCCGTATCGATCCGCACGTCGAACTGAAAATTATAACGGATCTGCTGCAGGGCCACATAATGCCGGAGCGCGCCGATTTCGTCGGCAATCGTAGCCGTCTTGCCCTTTCCGAGATTGTAGTAAAGCAGCTTGTTCAGCGTCGACACAAGACGGTCGATCTCGTCATGACCCTGCAGCCGGGCCAGCCAGCGGATCGTATCCAGCGTATTATGGGTAAAATGCGGATTGATCTGATGCATCAGCTTCTCCACCTCCAGCGCCGCTTTGCGTTCCTCCTTCTCCTTCACCTCATGCAGCAGCTCCCTTATCCGGATACGCATATCCTGAAAGCGCAGGAGCAGAAAATCGAACTCCTTCACATCCGTGAATGTAACGGCGGACTTGAAATTGCTCTTGGATATCAGCATAATTTCCCGGTTGAGACTTCGCAGCGGACGATAGACCGTCCGCCAGACAGCCCAGGCAAACAGCAGGCTGAGCCCGATCGATGAAACGCCAAGCACGAAGAACCTCAGCAGCCACCCGTTAATCTCCCGGTCGTACTCCTTCTTCGGGATAACGCTTACAATCATCCAGCCCTGCTGGCTTGCGGCCTGGAACAGGTAGGCGTCCTGCTGCCCGCTGTTGGCGGCGTAGCTGCTGCCGGCCTGGAACGACGCGGAGCTGCTGTAGGCGATGCGGCCGCTGTGATCCACGATCAGCAAACTCGCCCCGTTCTTGGGATCGCCCCCGTCGAAAATATCCTCCACTTCGGTCTCGATATAAATGTAAATCGGTTCGCCTTCCATCAGCACACTGCGGGCGACTGAAACGACCATTCTTCTGTTCTGATAGTTTTGTGAATCATAAGGCCCGTAATAGGTGAAGCCCCTGTCCGCACTGTAATCCTCAAACATGGGAAGACTATGGATATCCAGATTGGATGCCGGGCAATAATTGGAGAACAGGATTTTTTTGGGGCCGGGCATATAATAACAGACCATGCTGAGATTCGGGTTGGAAAAGCTGATCAGATTGATTTCATTAATGACTTCGTCCCGCATCAGTTTTTTTTCATACAGGTCGGAGGTCGTCAGGTAAACCGACAAATTCTGGCCGACGCTGCCATCGAGCGAGAGCTGCTGGGACACATATTGGAGATGATGAAGCGAGGTTTCGAGCGATTGCTTCTTCTGGCTTAAAGTGCTCCGGACCCCGTCTTCAATTTTATGGTCCAGTATGGAATAGATCGTGTAGTAGGAAATCGCGCCGATAAGGGCAAGCGGAATCAGCGTGCTGGACAGCAGCACGGCAATCAGCTTTCTTTTGAGTGAACGAGGACCTTTCAGCATCTGTAGAAGCGATTTCACATGTGTGTCCCCTTCCTGCCGGGTAGTAGAGACATTTTCCGTTCGAGCCTCAGCGGGAAATCATAAAGCACGAAAGGAGGCTGACCCGAAAAGCGCAGATGCGCTTAGGTCAAGCCTCCCGCTGGCAGCTGTGTCAGGTGACGGATTTGCCTCTGGACGATGTATAGAGAGCATACCATTCCTCGCGTGTCATAAGCCCGGCCTGCCTCGCGGCATCCCGGCAGTTCAGAATGCGCTCCGGATTGGCCGACCCGATCACCGGCTGGATCAGCGCCGGATGGCGCATCAGCCAGCCCAGAACAATCGACTCGCCCGTCGTTTCTTTGCGCCGGGCCATCTCGGCAACCAGCTCGCGGGTACGGACAACCTCTTCCGGAGCATGATCCATGCTGCGTCCTGTATAGATGCCTTTCGCAAGCGAAGACCATGCCTGAATTTGGATGTTCTCCAGCATGCAGTGCTCCAGGAGCCCTTCCGGAAAAACAACATGGACGGACTCGCGCTGATTGACCAGTACGCCCCGGTCGACCCAGCTTGAATCCAGCAGGCTCATCTCCAGCTGGTTGGCCACCAGCGGATCGGGCAGCTGGGCCTGCAGAAGCTTGATCTGTCCCGCGTTCATATTGGAAACGCCAAAGTGTCTGACTTTGCCTGCCTGCTTGAGCGTCTGAAACGCTTCGGCGACTTCCTGAGCCTGGAACAGAGGATCAGGACGGTGCAGGAGCAGAATATCCAGATAATCTGTACCCAGCCGCTTCAAGCTGCCGTCAACGGCGCGTAATATATGCTCCCGGGAAAAATCATACCGCTGCGGGGAATGCTCGTCCGCGAACCGGGTGCCGCATTTGGACTGAATCACAATGGATTCGCGCAGGCCCGGCCTCTTCCCGAGAACGCTTCCAAAAACAGCCTCGGCCTTGCCTCCCGAATAGATATCGGCGTGGTCAAACATCGTAATGCCGGCCTCAAGCGCAGCATCGACCGCACGCTCCGCCTTCAACAGGTCCGCATCGGTAAGGGGATCACGGTTGTTGCTTCCCCCAAGGCCAGTCGTGCCGTAAACGATTCTGCTGCTGGTGATATTCCGCTGCTGCAATGGAAAAACGTTCATAGGATACCTCCAAGTTAGACCGAATTGTTTTTATTATAACCCCTTTGACAATCCCGCGTGATACACTTTTGTCTTCTGTTTGCTCTTGAAACTGCTTTTTTATCATAGTAAATATTCCCATATCGGACGAATATCCCCTAATTAGAAGACGTTATTCCACCCTGAAGGACAAATGTGGAATGCAGGACATAATAAGGAGGGCCCGCCATCTCCGTGTCAAAGCCCGGAGCGATCCAGGCATCGGTCCCGTTATCCAGTTCCAGATAATACATCAGGGAATAAGCCGAATCCGTATAGGACGATGGTATCACGGCGCGATACAGGTCGCCGTCCCTCTCCATCTCCGCTACCGCGAACCGTTCGGCCTGATTGACATGGCGGTAATGCAGGTAAATCCGCAGCTCCTGCGGGGCCGATGGAGCAGTTGCCGCAATTTGGACCGGCATTCCCGGACTGTAGGACTCAGGCTGAATATGCTCATACGACGGGGACGGTCCCCGCAGCGGTCTTGCATATTCCCCCATTCCCGTCTCATCCGGTCCCTCGGCTCCGGCACCGGCCGGCCACTGCCTGTATATCCGGTGCATCTCTTCCAGGTCCTCCGTTATCGCCGGGAGGCGGTCAGCCCAATGCCCACGCATATAAGGCTTATGGCCAAACGCGATATCGCTGCGGTAAACGCCATCCGCTGCCGCTATAATCTGCTCCCATGCTTCCTTCGCCAGATGGTACTCCTTCAAGGCATAATACAAAAACCGCACATCGTTGGATCGCTCGAACAAGGCATAAGCGGTTCCCGCCTGGAATTTCCGTGCGAAGAAACGGCCCAGGCCCGCCAGAATCCGCACATCCACCGCCAATCGTCGGAAGGACGCATTCTGAGGCTTGTCCGCCAAGGTTTCGGCTTCCATCAAGCTGCTCATGGCTCCTCCCGCCCATTCGTCAAGACGGAAGCTTACCTCCTGGGGAGTTGCCTTGCCGCTGCGGGTTCCGCTTATTACAGCGTCCGCAAAGGCATTGATGGAATAAAACATTTCGGGATCAAGGGGGCTTGCTGCTCCGAACGTCTTCGGCTCCGGCAGGTCGTAGTCGTATTGGGACGGCTTGGTCTTGATGATCGCCAGATTCGTATACATCTCCGGCCAATAATCCACATTCGCGGAGGATGGATGATGCGCGACGGTAATCAAAGGAAGAATCCGGCTGGCAAAGGCCAGCGCCTTCTCGGCAGCCCCTGCGGATGACCCGTATTCATGGCGCAAATATCTTCTCCATACGTCAGGATCCGTATCCGGATTATACAGCAGCCTTCCCCACAGCCGGTAGGTGTAACCGTACTTGATCCAGTCTTTGCCTTCCAGACGGAGCGGCTCATCGGCATACAGCTCCCTGCCGCCCGGGATGCCCGATGTCTTGCGGCCCTTGAAGGACAGCGGCTCGAACAGCTCCAGGCCGGCAGCCCCGCCGAACGACGCCGCCCGGCTGCTTCCCGCCGCCATGACGGGATCGCCCCACAGCAGAACGCGCTGCGTCCCCGGCCATACCCGGTACAGGATATCGTAATTGCGGCTGCGCGTCAGAAAATCCGCATATCCATAGCGGGTTACCTTGCGGGATCCCGCAGTAACAGCCGCATACTGGGAGCCCTTGAAATTAGCCTCCGGCATTTCCCTCTCCCGGTTATGCGCGGGATGATAGGGCAGTCCCATATGCTCCGCCCAGAACTTGGGCGAGACCGTTACCTGCCTCCCTGTACTCTCCCGCACCATTTCTATCATGGACGCCTCCACCCCTTTGGAATGGATATCGACGCTGACAGGCCGGTCGATGGCGGCAATCCCGGACAACGCCGCTCTCCAGAATTCCTGAGCCGGCTCCGGAATGCCGCTTTCGTAATGAACCCGCAGGGTCAGGCCGGCAATAGAGGTGCAGGACTGCAGCAGCAGGGTGAGCGCATCCCGGCAGTAAGCGGCGTGATTGTCCTTCGTCAGTCCCGTGATCCGGTAATGGGGATGGGGACTGTCCGGCAAATCGTAGGCGTTGGTCCAGATGCCGACATGAAAATCGAGACCGCGGCGGCTTACCTGCTCCCCGATATAGCGGAGCATGTCCAGGTTGCGGGCCGCTTCTCCACCGGGCAATCCCTCAACCCTGACGTCGTATCCGGGGACGTCCAGCAGAAAGGGATAAGCAAAATACATATAATTGTCCCGGATATCCGGATCATGACCGTAGTCATAGCCCATCCCGAGGGCAAGATTGAAACGGTTGAAGCGATGCCGGGCGATTTCGTTCAAATATTCATTCCAGAAAGCCTTATCGTAATACCAGGGCTTGTCCTCCTCCTCGCTGACAAACATCCTGCTGAGGCTCCTGACTTTGTTCGCCGGCTTCTCTTCCGTTCGCTTCCAATCATGCAGCTCCGCCATAGGATCGGAAGCGTATTGAATCCGGTCTGCAAGCTCCAGCAGCGCATAGATGAAGCCTCTGTCACCGGATGAATAGATCACAATTGTTGTGCGGGCCGGTTCCGTCTGCCGATCGATGATGAACGCTTCCGCTGCAGCGGGAACATTTCCGGCTTCTCCGACGGCATCACTGGCTTTTACAAGTCTGATAGCTGCTTCCGCACCGGATGAATTCGCGTCGCTTTGCGGAATGAGCGTTATGGAACGTCCCTTCAAGGCTGCAGACAGCTGTTCGACTGCCCACCCGATGGGCGTCCCGCTGCCCCCCTGCTCCATGTCCTCCCTAATCAGAACCACCTTCTTAAGATCAGCCGTTCTCTGATCTGCTTCCATGATCTGCAGCCTCCTTATCCAATCTGTTGAGCAAGCTGGCCTTGGGCTGGCCGGTCCGTCCGCCCGCTTCTGCTTGCCCTGATTTCTGCCGCTTTGCGGTCTACCAGTCCCGGACCGATCCGTCAAGCGCATTCAGCTTGGGAACAACGCCGAGCCGCTTCGCAGGACGGGCCTCCGCCGCTTCCTCCGAGAAGGTCACGCCAAGTCCCGGACCATCCAGCGGAAAAGCATACCCGTTCTCCACGACCGGATAGGGCGAGGCTACAGTCGTATCCAAATCCCCGGCGCTGCTGGCCGATGCGGGAAGCTCCAGCAGCGCCACATTGGAGAATGCCAGCGATACATGCATGCTGGCCGCCGTTCCAATCGGGCCCCAGTTGTTATGCGGCACCAGGTTGACATAATACATCTCGGCAATCGCTGCGATTTTGCGCATTTCGGTAATGCCTCCGCACCAGCAAATATCCGGACGCAAATAATCGACAAGACCGCCTTCGATCAATTCGCGGTAATCCCATTTATTGTGTCCCCGTTCCCCGGTAGCCAGCGGGATGCTGGTATACGGTCTGAGCCGGCGGTAAGCCTGCGGATTCTCGTGGCGGATGGGATCCTCAATGTACAGCGGGCGGAATTTCTCCACATTCTTCGCCAGCATCACCGCATAATCGGGATCATAACGGCCATGGCATTCGATAATCAGATCCACCTCGTCGCCTACTGCCGCACGGATAGCCTCTGTATATTCAATCTGCTGCATGACGGCGCGTTTATGATCATGCAAATTGAGATCGTCCCAATCGTGGAAAGCGCGGTAACGGATCGCCGTAACGCCCCGGTCTGCCAGCAGCTTGGCCTTGCGGGCAATTTCTTCAGCCGATTTGCCGGCAACCGGTCCGTATACCCTCACCTTGTCGCGGGCTAACCCGCCCAGCAGCTGATATATGGGAACGCCAAGCGCTTTTCCTTTAATATCCCACAGGGCAATATCAATGGCAGCAATCGCAGAGCCCGTTACAGGCCCGCCCCGGGCAAACAGGCGGCGAAAGCATGACTGCCACAAATGCTCGATCCGCTGCGGATCCTCTCCGATGAGATAGGGCTTCAATTCTTCGATCATGCCGATAACCGCCCTCGGCGTGAAGTTCGTGCCTTCTCCATAACCGGTAATGCCTTCGTCCGTCTCCACCTTGACAAACACGCCGTCGCTGGACAGATAGCTTGTTACCTCTGTAATCTTCATCTGCTTCATCTCACCCTTCTACTGTTCAATATGCAAAGATGTCCTCCACTTATGTGCAATTCCGGGCAATCCCTTACAAGTGTACCTCAGAGGTAAGCGATTCCATGGGTAAATAAGTCTGCTGTAACGTATGGCAATCATCCAGTGACATGCCCTGATCAATAATGCTGACACAGCACAAATAGATCTCTGAAAGATTCAGAGATCTACTTCATGCCATCCATAGTTATATGGATTTTTAAAACCAATTGGTTATATTAATTACCATTTTTTATGCTTTTTAACGGGCTTGCAGTATTTTTTAATGATTTTAGGGTCATAGCGCACCTTGTATACCCAGATTACTTTTTGCGTTTTACAAAAGGGTTTAGGATCGTAACAACAATGTTTTGATTTCTTGAGTCTTGACATCTTTTATCCTCTCCTTAAGTTAGTATCAGTTGCATAAACAATATATGGATTTATCTATGAACCGTAACGGCTAACGTCATGACGGGACAATAACATGGCAGTTGTCACAGTCCGCGGCTGATTTTCGGTGGGAACAAACAAAAAAGACCTCTGATCACCTCAGGGGTCTGCAAGGTATTTCTTTTAAATTGTCTTTTCATAGAAAAAAGGCTGCACCGGCAGCCTTTTCCCAAGGAGAAGCATCACACAAAAAACCAGGCGCTAGCCGCTTGTTGGAATAAACCGTTTGATCCAGCTGCCGAAGCCGGCCGCATTGCGGCTTTGGATGAGTACAACGCCCTCGCCCCGAAAACGGCAGACAATGGCTTCCCCGCTCGTAAAGCTGGAGAACCAGCCCTTGGAGGCCTTCTCGATCTTGTACTCCATATAATCCGGCCAAGCGACCAGATGTCCGTTATCGATGATCATTTCCTCGCCGGGAGCGAGGTTAATGGCATGAATGGCCCCAAAGGAGGACAGGAAAACCGTACCTCTTCCGCTGATCTCAATGATGAAGAAGCCTTCGCCGGACAGGAAGCCGCGCGCCAGATTTTGCATTTTGGTGTTGACTTCAATGCCGGATGTACCGGCGAGAAAACCGTCCTTTTGGACCAACAGCTTATATGTACCGTCCAGCTCGATCGATTGAATATCCCCCATGGAGGAAGGAGCCAGCAGCGCCTCTGCCCGCCCGCGTGCTGCGACGAGTTCCTGGAAGAAGAATTTCTCCCCGCTGAGCATCCGCCCGAGTCCCCTCATAATTCCACCGTCGACGGTTCCCTTCAAGTCAATCGTTGGCGACATGGAAACCATTGCGCCCATCTCCGCCTTCACACTTTCTCCCTGCTCCATCTCCACCTGAAGAAGCGCGAATGCGCCTTCATATAAAACTCTATGCTTCATGATCTCTACCTCCAAGTCTGGATACAACCACCATGCTGCCAGTATTGCCCGTTCAAAAGTCAGCGATTCGAGTGTCAAATGATCTTGGCTGCCCGTGACCTCGCGGGATATTACCGCAACCGCTGGATGCAGGCTTGCCGCAGCCCGGTTGTCAGTAACTGAACATCTGCTGCTGTTATTATTATAGATGAGTTCAATCCCATTAACAGTATATCAAGCTAAAATTCTTGTAAAATCCTTGCGTAAGAAAAAAGAAGAATGCCCCGATAACGCCCAGGTTGCATTCTTCCTCATTCGTTCAAATTCTTCTTACCGGCATGCCTGTTATGCTTCCGCCAAGTCAAACACCATCAAATCCCTGCCCATGGTAATCGGGCCGCTGTAGATCTCTTTCATTCCCGCCATATAGGCTTCTTCCGCCGCCGCGTCGGGCGTTGGAGCCGGGATATGATGCGTCAGCACGAGATGCTTGGCTCCCGCCTGACGGGCGATCTCCGCCGCTTCCAGCGTTGTCGTATGGTATTTGGCCGGATTGGACAGCGCCCGGGCCTGCTCCGGATAGGTCACGATCAGCGCATCAAGCCATTCCTTGTTGTAGGCTTCATGGACGAGCAGGTCAACGCCATCACTGTATTTGACCATATTGGGCACCGGAATCGTATCTCCGGAGATGACGACCGACTTCCCGTTGTACTCGAATTTGTAGGCCACGGCAGGATAAACGGGTCGATGGTCCACTTCAAAAGCGGTAATGCGGATGCCATTTCTGTCATAGATAATGCCCTCATTGCATTCAATATACTGAATTTGCGAGCCGGCTTCGTCCGACAGATTGTAGCTGACACGCAGCTTGACGTCAAATTCGAAGGACTCGCGCATATTGCCGATAATTTCACGGGTCGTGTCCGGACCATACACCTGCATCGGCGCCGAGCGCCCCCGGAATACCCGCTCCGGAGTCACATGCGTTCTCCAGCTGGTAATGAACACATCGAAGAATCCCCCATTATGATCGTAGTGATGATGGGTGAAAAGCACATCCGACACCCGCTGCGGCATTACGCCCGCCTTGATCATCTGATCGACCGCCGCACCGCCGCAGTCGACCAGGAAAGTCTTATTCCCCGCCAGCACAACTACGCCGGCCTTGGCCCTGCCATAGAAAGCCCGGGGCGATCCTGTCCCGAGCAGAACCACCTTCAGATGCTCGTGATAATCGGGAAGCACATTGAGCTGAGGTTGAATAAAGGTCATGATTTCACTTCCTCCAATATCGACAGATCCAGCAGGCCGCTCAAGTCCGGTTTGCCTTCCACATCCTTGATATAGCCCGCGTCGACGGCAACCTGGGCCATCTGCTCCAGCACATCCAGATCGATGTCCGTCGTCAAGGTCAAATGCAGCAGCGCCGCCTTGATCAGGTTAAGCTCAAGTCCTTTGCCCGATAGCTCCTTTAATTCGTCGCTGACAAGCGAGTAGGCGTCATCGGGGTTCGATTTGATATAGTCGATCGCCTCTATATTGGCCTGGATGGCCTCTTTCACCGTACCGCGGTATTTTTTCAGAAAATCATTGTTAGCGACCAGGATCGTAAGCGGATAGTTCCCGTCATTGGGCGGAATTTTGTCCCAATCGACCAAAATATCCCCGATGCCCTGCTCGACGATTTGCGTGCCCCACGGCTCTGGCAGCAGCGCGGCATCGACTTGATTCTGCTTCATGGCCACAAGCGTATCGGCCGGCGCCATCGTGATCAGCTGCACGCCGGAGGCGTCCTTGGTTACACTGAGTCCATTCTGCTGCAGCAGCAGACGCAAGGAAATTTCATTCGTGCTGCCTGTGGTCGGAATAGCAGCGGTCTTGCCTGCAAGGCCCTTCACGCCGGCAATATTCGCGCCTTTCCGCGTTACCAGCACAGCACCGCCGTTATTGGCGCCGGAGACGATCGTAATATTTTTGCTGCGCACATATTGATTCGTAACCGGGCCCGGTCCGACATAGCCGATATCGATCTGCCCGGTCGCCATCGCCGTCGAGAAATCGGAGCCGTTATCGAAAGCCTGCACCTCGATTTTCACATCGTCGCCAAAAGCCTTTTGAAAATATCCGTTCTTGAGGGCGATAAACGCCGGCGCGTGGGTGACGTTCTTCAGCAGCCCGATCTTGACGGTGGACGGCTTGGCCGCCTCGCCGCCCGAGCCGGCGCTGCCTTCATTATTGGAGCCGCAGGCGCTCAGCAGCCCCGCGAGCACCAGGATAAGCACCATGGACAGCAACCATTGTTTTTTCATTCAAACTTTCCCCTCTCTATTATAAAAAAACAAATGATGAGCACTTAACTTGCTGGTAACACCTGCAAGATTCAAAAGGCCGTTTTACGTATGCGCAGCCCAATCCTTGCAGCGGACTAGGATTTGGCGGAATGAAGGCCGTAGCGCACCATGATCCGGTCCTCAATCCGTTTGAACACGAGATGATCGGAGATCGTTCCGATTACTGCAATGAGCAGAACGACGCACAGCATAATGGACGTATCGCCGATGTTTCGCCCTTCCTCCAGCATCTGCCCAAGCCCTACACCTCGGGCGATCAGCTCGCCGGAGACAAGCGCGCGCCAGGCGAACGCCCAGGCCATCCGCATGCCGGTGATGAGATGGGGAACAGCGGCCGGCACCATGATTTGAAAAAAAAGCTTGACGCCCCGTCCGGTTCCGAACATCTCCGCCGCCTTCAGATACAGGGAGGGAATGTTCCGGAAGCCGCTGCGGCTGGAAATCGCCATCGTCCAGGTCGCGCCGATGGTCGTGATGAATACGACCGAGAAATCATTTAATCCAAACCAGATGATGGCAAAAGGAAGCCAGGCGATGCTTGGAACCGTCTGCAGGGCGACGACCAGAAAGCCGAACGTCTCGTCCACGAACCGGTTGCGGGCAAACAGCACGCCCAGGGATACTCCGATCACGCAGGATAATGCGAAAGCTATAATAATCCGGCGCAGACTGCTGTATACCGCTTCGAGCAGCTGGCCGTTGACCAGTCCGTCATTAAAGGTATGAAAGGTTTGCAACGCGGAAGGAAACCGCCAGCCCCAGCCAAATATTCTATAGGCTGCCTCCCAGATAAGAATCAGAAGAATTAGAAAACCTGCCTTTTTGAAAATCGTAATCATCGCCGTATTCCTCCTTCACCACCTTCTCCAGTTCGTCTGCCAGCGCGTCCAGAATACGGCTTTCAATATGATGGATCACGGAATCTCCCGAATTGCGCGGTCTTGCCGCCTGTACGGCAAATTCTTTCTTGATCTTGCCCGGCCTGGTGGACATGACCAGCACCCGATCGGATAGCAGCACCGCTTCGCGGATATTATGGGTAATGAACAGAACCGTCTTGCGCGTCTTCATCCAGATCGATTCCAGCTCCTGATGGAGCAGCAGCCTCGTCTGTTCGTCCAATGCGGCGAATGGTTCGTCCATCAGCAGGATTTCCGGGTCCATGACGAGTGCCCGGGCAATGGCTACCCGCTGCTTCATGCCTCCCGACAGCTCATGCGGGTAACGGTCGGCAAATTTGCCGAGATGCACCATGCGGATCTGCTCCATGGCCAGATCGTACCGCTCTTGTTTCGAAAGTCCACGCTGCTTCAGCCCGAAGGCTACATTGTCCAGCACCGTCAGCCATGGAAACAAGGCATGCTCCTGAAATACGACAATCCGGTCGGGACCCGGAGCGGTTACCATGCGGCCAATCGCCTCGATCGAGCCGGTCTCCGCTTTTTCCAGCCCCGCCACCAAATTAAGCAGCGTCGTTTTGCCGCAACCCGACGGGCCGACGATCGATACGAATTCGCCTTTCTCCACCATGAACGACACGTTCTCGATCGCGGTAAAAATAGCGGCGTCCCTCTGCTTGAATGTCTTGCCTACACCTTCAACCTTGATCATGGCTTACCTCCAAATCTCGACTAGACACCGGACAGAAACTGTGCGGAATCATGGATGAACACGCTCTTCTTCTCGTAGCTTATCAGTCCCTGCTCCCGCCATTTGTTGAGTGTTTCCGTAACGGTCTGCCGGCTGCACCCGACTATAAAGGATATTTCCTCATGGCTCAGCTGCAGCGCGATCTGAAGCGTGTTGCCTTTGCGTCTGCCCAGCTGCAGCAGAAAATGCGCCAGTCTCCAGGCGGCAGGACGTGAAATCAGCATCTCGACGTACCGCTGCGTTTGCAGCAGCCGCCTTGCGTTCGACAAGGTCAGCGCGTACAGGACATCGGTGCGGCTTTGCAGCAGATTTTTGAATACCGGCGCCGCAATTGTCAGCACCTCGCTGCTTACGATGCATCTGGCATCCCGCTGCCGTTTCTCCCCGATCAATACCTCCGCAGCTCCAAAAACCTCTCCGACATGGCGCAGAAACAAAGTGATGCTTTGCCCTTCCTGCGCCGATTGGGAAATCTTCACAAGCCCGCTGCGGACATAATAAATTTCATCGCTGTTGTCTTCTTCCCGGAAAATATACTCGTTCTTCTTGCAGCTCCGGAGCTGCCCATGCTCCTCAAACAGCTGCGCCAGCAGCGCACTTTCCCGCTGTGCCTCGGCGGATTGAAAGTCTTCCAACCGTATTCACCTCATTTATATGCTATATCCATTTTAATTCATAGTTATCAGATGAGTATTATGTACATTATAATGAATAAAGCCTGTCGAAAACAGTCGCTTAGCCGACAAAATTTTAAATTTCATATCCGGATCTTAAATAAAAGCATTTGAATAACCCATCTTATACGGTTCGGAATCGGGATGCGCAGTATACATAGCCGTAAGAGAAAACCAAAAGAAGCATGCCGCGAGCCGCGCATGCTTCTTCCCCTGTGCCAAGGTTACTCCCAAGCTTCCCTCAGTGCGGCTCGAAACAACTCATCCAGTTGACCGTTCGTCGCCCCCTCCGAAACAGGCGTACTTGACGCCAATCCCTCATAATAAGCGATACGCTCGCGGAGACAAGCGGCGGATCTGCTCCGCAGCCGCTCCGTTCTCCATATAAGCCATTGGCGATTGCAGCCATTCCAGCAGCGGCGGGTTGGATTTGCGGAAAAGATTCAGTGCCTTTTTCATATCCCAACCGTTAATATCCAGCATCCCGCTGATCGGACACTCAATCACATCTCTTCTGTCGAATATGGACAAATAATCATCTATATGACGAACATAGATGAACCTAACATTTCATAATCGCTGTCTTTGGATGCAAATCCCCATGCCCGGCTGCCTGATTCGCATGCATAGAGGATTCTCACGTCTTCTTCCTGCTCGATCAGCCTCAGCTGTTCCATAATTTGTGCCTGGTATCCGGTCATGCCGCATTCCTCCGTCTGGAGGGCATCACCCAATTCGAAGAGGATGAGCAGATCACCGAAGACTTCTTCCAGGGGAAAAGGGAGGAGCTGGAGCACGAGCATAAAACGGCGCACAGCTGGCTCATCGATACGGGAGCGCCCGCAGCCGTCCGGGTACGGTTTTACAATCCCGAAGCATCGCAGCCGAATTTCATCAAGGAACGCGTACGGCTCCAGGGGCAATGGGGCAGCATCACGGATGAGGATGAGCAGTCCTTCATCTATGAGATCCTCGTGAACGGAATAACGGAGATCAAGCCATGGCTGCGCAGCTTCGGCTCCAACTGCGAGGTGCTTGCGCCGAACCGGCTGCGGCGTGAAATGATTGCGGAATGGAAGGAGATAGCGGCCTATTATGAACCTGTTCGAGAAGATCTTTAATTATCAGATTATCTCCCGGCTGGAGGACTCGGGCACCTTCATGGCCACTTCGCATGAGCACTCATGGCTGAAGAGCATGCTCCTGCATCCTTCAGCCAGGGATGCCTTCCGGGAGGAGACATTCGCGAAGCTGCAAGCGATTCTGGAGCCGGATGAAGCGATGGATCTGCAGGAGCATTTTCTGGAGAAGGCCCAGAGCCTGCAGCGGCAGGTCATTCATCCTCTGCTGCGCCCGCTGCGCCGTTATATTTTGCAGAAAAAGGGGATTCGCATCGTTTACAGCCTCAAAGGCGGGCGCGTATGTCCGGAGCAAACGGGGTTTCCGTACAAATTGGAATATTCCATGGTGAAGCGGGAGTGGTATTTGCTCTGGTACCATTTCCGGCACCGTACCTTCATGAGCACCAGGCTGGAAAAAATCACTGCCGCAACCGGCTATGAACTAATGCCCGGACACAAGGAGCATGCCCTTAAGCAGGTGGAGCGCATGCTCGCATTACCCAAAGAAACAGCCGTCGTGGAGGTTGTGCCGACGTTTAACCGGGAGCTCTCCCGTATCCTGTATGCCTTCTCCTGCTTCGAGAAGGACGTGACCTATGACGCGGACAATCAGCTTTATCGGATCTGCTTGAGCTTTGCCCGGGACGAGCGCGAATACATGCTTTCGAAGCTGCGTTTTCTCGGCAAGCGAGTGCGGATCGTTGAGGGGGAGCATATGAAGCGGCGGATGCTGGAAACATCCCGAAAAGCGCTTGAACGCTATGGGGAGATGAGTGAAAAGGATCCTCGTTAGCGGCAGATGATGGCCCTTCTATACCCTAAACTCCATCCAGAACTTATAATGGCCTTCGTGGTGCTCCAGCCATATCCGTCCGCCATGCAGCTCCACGATATGACGGGCGATCGACAGTCCCAGTCCGGAGCCTGCCGGCATGTTCTCGTCACTGCGGGAAGGCTCCATCTTGTAGAACCGTTCGAACAACCGCTCCTCCTGCTCCGGCGTAACCGGTTTGCCGCGATTGGCGATAGACAGAACCGCCCGGTCTCCCAGCTGCAGCAATTCGATCCGGATCTCTCCCGGCCTCTCCGAGAATTTCAGCGCGTTCGTCAGCAGGTTATCGATGGCCCGCACGATTTTCTCCACATCCATCCGCACCCGGACAGGTCCCGGATTTTGTTCTTTGACCACCACAATTCCCTGCTCCCTGGCAACCGGTTCGAACTCGGTGATGATTTGTTCCAGCAGGCTGTTCAGATCCACCTCCTGCAGGGCTAACCGGACGTCGCCGCCGGTCAGCCGGGTATATTCGAACAAATCGTCAATCAGCTTCTTGAGCTGCTGCGTCTTGTTATAGGCATTATCAATAAAACGTTCCTGCTCCTGCTCATTCTGATACTTCCGCGTCTTGAGCAGATCCAGATAGCCTATGATGCTGGTGAGCGGCGTTCTCAAATCATGGGATACGTACGTAATCAGCTCCATCTTGGATTTCTCCAGCTGCCGTTCCCGTTCCATCTGCTGCTGAAGCTGCTCCGCCATCTGATTGATGCTCCGGCCCACAAGCCCCAGCTCATCCTCCCGGGTCGCAGGCACCCTGCAGCTCAAATTCCCGCTTGCGATCAGCTTCAGGCCATCCGTAATGGCCCTGAAGGTCCGCACGATGCGGCGGGTAAACAGAAAAAAGAAGAAAAAAAAGCAGAGAAAAAAAGAGACGGGATTCAGAAAAAGGGCAAGAGTGCCAGCAGATTCCGGCGTAAAAAAATTGGCCAGCAAATTACCGAGCACAGCGAGCAGCAGGCTTAAGACAAATGTCCAGAGCATTTGACCGCGGATACTGTTGCGGCCGCCCAGTATGGCCCAGATTTTATTTATCAATCTTATATCCCACTCCCCAGACGGTCTTGATATACTGCGGCTCCCGCGGCTTCAGCTCGATTTTCTCCCGGAGATTCCGGATGTGGACCATCACCGTGTTTTCCGAGAAGAATCCGGTCTGATCCTTCCAGACCCGCTGATAGATATGATCGACATTAAACACATGCCCGCGGCTCCCCGCCAATAATTCCAGAATGGAGAATTCGATGGGAGTAAGAGATACCGGTGCGCCGCGAACCGTGACGGTGTGTTCATCCTTATTGATGACAAGCTCATCGATGCGGATCTCCCCCTCATCGGCGTCCTGGTTTGCGGAAGAGGAGTAGCCCTGTCTTCTAAGCTGCGCTTTCACGCGGGCCATAAGCTCCAGCGGATTGAAGGGCTTGGTCACATAATCATCCGCTCCGGTCGACAAGCCCATGATTTTATCGAGATATTCCTCTTTGGCCGACAGCATAATGATGGGGATTTGCGATTCCTCGCGGATTTGGAGACAGGCTTTGATCCCGTCCAGATTAGGCATCATAATATCCAGTATGATCAGATGGATCTGCCCGCTCTTCAGAATATCAAGAGCCTGCACCCCGTCTTCCGCTTCCAGCACATGATAGCCTTCATTGCGCAGGTAGATATGAAGAACATCGCGGATTTCCGGATCATCGTCAACGACAAGAATCGTACTCATCGGCCCAGCGTTCCCTTCCTCTCATTGCGCAGGCGGGCAGACCATTTGATAATGCCCAGAACAACGAGCAGTACGATCGGCAGCCACAGCAGTTTCATGCCATAATTATAAATCACATAACCCACCTCCTGCACGTGGTTCCCGACAAGACGGCCGAGGAAAAAATAAATCAGCGTCCACACTAAGCCTGCAGCATACGAAAAAAATGCAAACAGCTTGAAGCTCATCCGATTCAGCCCTGCAAGATAGGGCATAATATGGCGAACAAGGGGAAAGAAATAGCTCACACACAAGGCTGATTTTCCGTATTTGGATATGAGCTTCTCCGCAAATTTCATAGCTTTCCCGATCCGCGCCTTCCGCTCCCATCTGTTCAGAATCGGTCTGCCGTACCTTCGTCCCATCGTATACCCGAACGTTAGCCCCGACAGGACGCCCAGATACGTACACAGAAACGCCGGCAAAGGAAGCAGGCTCCCGCTCACCGTCACCGCTCCGGCTGTCATAACAATGACCTCATTGGGAACCGGAATGCTGATAAGGCCCAGACATAAGACGAAAAACATCGCAGCATAGCCAAAATGCTGAATCAGCCCCAGCATCGTATCCGCGTTCATTCAACCTGCCTCCTCTGAACCGCAGTCCGCGGAAGAAGCCATGTCCCTGCCGCATAATACATCATCTCCGCCAGCAAAATGGCACCGGCCATATCCAGCCACACATGCTGCTTCACAAATACGGTCGAAACGATGATTGACCAGCCCATGACAACAACAAACCATCGTGCCGCTCTGGAAAGATTCGTGCAGCTCGATACGCCTTTGAGCATCAGGTAGCTGGTCAGAACATGAATGCTCGGAAAGCAGTTATACGGACCATCCGAATGATAAATCATATTTACGAGCGAATAGAAAAGCCCATGCTCCGTAATCGTCGGACGGGATATTGTCGTTTGATAAAAATAATACGTCAGATAGCATCCAATCAAGCCGAGGTTCAAGGCCAGCAGCGTCCGGTAATAGACCGTTCTGCTCTTCATGAACAATACGATCAGCATGACCATGATGAAGGGATACCAGATCAGATAGGGGATAATAAAGGCTGGCAGAAAAGGAGTCCGTTCATCCAGTCCCGTCGCCAAGCTGCTGACATGGGCGCCCGCGCGGTTCAATATCTCATAAAATACATTCAACACCGGTATGGACAGCATCCACAGCAGCGGCAGATACCGTTTTGCTCCCGCGATCATCATGGCAGTCTCACCCTTTTTTGCGGCATATATATACGAATGCCGGAGGAATATTAAGCGGAACGAATTTGATCTGCTCAATCTCAAAATGCTCGCTCAGCTGCTTTTTCATCTGCTGTGAATATTGAAAAGCAATAAACAGGCCGCCCGGCCTCAAGGAGGCCACGATTTGACCGACCAGCCTGTCCCGCACCTCCTGGGGGAAGTTGAAGAAGGGCAGACCGCTGAGGATACAGTCGAGCTGCTTGATGTTTTCACTGCGCAAAGCAGCTTCTAGCTCGCGGCAGTCTTCATAGCAGGAGCAGCCTGCGTATTGGGCTTGCAGCTTATGGCGCAGACGCGGGTCCTGCTCGAACAGCATGACCTTCGTATCCTTCCGCCGGGCCTCCTGAATATATTTGGTGATCGCGCCGGTCCCGGCTCCAAGTTCCGCAACATGGTATACCTGATTCCAAGGGACAGCATTTATCATTTGTTTGGCCAGAAATTTAGAGCTTGGGGTCACGCTCCCGATGATTCCGGGCGAGCTTAGAAACCTCGACAGAAACAGAAAGTTATCCTGAATGCGTGTTCTTATATTAACCTGCATGTTATCACCCTCCTTTATCCAACAGTTATTATCCTATCCAAAAATTCTGCGGATAAAGTGGGGGAAATTCTGAATATTTTCTGAAGAAGATGGGGACAAACAAGAACTTGATCCCATAAAACAAAAATAGCCGCGTTTTACGCGACTACCGCATCTTATAAAGAAAAACAAAAACACCTTCAGAATTGAATGGGAATCATACAAATGGTTCCTGTTCAACTTCCAAGAGGTGCTCCTGGTTTAAAGCAGGACTCTTCAATTTAATGCTGCGGCTAATGCATTAACGTACTCATTTCTGGCATGCTGGCTTACTTTCGCATTAGGAACGACACTTTCAAAGCCATGGAAACATCCCGGGTACAACTGGAACTCCACGTCAACTCCCGATTGGGCAAGCCGTGCAACATATTCAATGGTTTCATCACGAAACGGATCTAATTGACCCACACAAGTGTATGTGGGGGGCAAGCCTGCCAAATTATGCGCGCGGGCAGGAGCTGCATATTGGGATATCTCCCCGTTTGCATGTTCTCCTAAATACATGCTCCATGCAGCTGTATTTTTGGATCGATTCCAGGTTGCTCTTTCGTCTGTTATTTCGTAGCTTGAAGGAGTCGTATTACGATCATCGATCATTGGATATAGCGGCATTTGAAAAACGATCGACGGTCCGCCTTTATCACGGGCCATTAAAGCCAAAGCAGCCGTCAAGCCTCCGCCAGCGCTCGCACCGGCAATGGCTATACGGGTCACATCGATATTCAGCTCTTCAGAATTGTCAGACATCCACTTTAATGCCTCGTAACAATCCTCAATCGCCGCCGGATATGGATGCTCCGGTGCCAACCGGTAATCGACCGACACGACGATACAATTAGCGGTTATAGCGAAGGTTTGGCATAAACCGTCATCCATGTTAGGGTGTCCAATAACATAACCCCCTCCATGGATCCATAACAAAGCAGGAAGCGCAGCTTGATTTCGATTCCTCGGCTCATAAATCTTTACCAGCATTTCCTGGCCGGCTGCTCCGGAAATATGGCGGGAAATCGTAATAACATCTTCGGATTCCTGGGCAGGAGGTATAGGGGCTTGTCTTATCATGGCTAAATCCCCAGGCAGATGCATAGGCGGCAATAACGATAAAATCGGTCTTAACTCCGGTACGACTCTGCTAATGAAATCCATACAACTTAAACCTCCTCAAGATCATTCAATCGGCCTGCAATTTAATTGTGAATTATTAATCACAATTAAAAATTATCATGAACCGATAATAGATGTCAACTCAGAGAAAATGATATAGTAAGATATAATAACGCGATACTGGAGGAGAACATGCAAATACTAATTCAGTCCGGGGAACTGGGCCCGACATGGTTTCATGTCGCTCTACGCGCCCTTGTTCTTCTTTCTAGAACGGATAAATTGTTGAAGAGTCAAAATATAGCCAACGAATTAGGTGCGGAGCCAAGCTACGTGCGAAAGATCCTGGCGGCCCTATCGAAAGCTGAAATCGTATCCGCCCATGGAGGTCGCGAAGGCGGTTATGCATTGGCGAAATCACCGCGGGAAATTACAGTTGGCGAAGTCTACCGGGTGCTTGGGAAATCGCAAAGCACGCCTTATTGGTCTGTGCCAAGCACAGGAACTGAACAGTTTATTTCTTTGCTGATTGATAAAGCAGAGCAGCAGTTTCAAAGTACTCTGGATGTTTATTCGATCGAGGAAATTGTCAGACAGGGAGCATTATTTACAACATTCCAGAAATAAACGAATAGATGACGATAAGAAAATGGAAGCCTCTTGGACAGCGGCTTCCATTCTTGAATAGATATAAGGCTTGAACAGGGGACCGCTGTTGGCTCCAACAATCAGAGAATCAGACCATTTTCAGAAACTCTACGATGGTCAGCAATCCTTTATCGAAATTCTCCAGATGGAAATGCTCGTTGGGCGCATGGAGATTCTCATCGGGAAGCCCGAAGCCCATGAGCACGACCGGCACGGACAACTCCCGGGCCAGTGCTTCGACAATCGGAATGGAGCCGCCGTCTTTGGTGAATACGGGACGTACGCCGTATACACGCTCGTAGGCGTCGGCCGCCTTTTGCAGCACGGGAACGGACGGATCGATGGTATACGGATTGCCTTTCTCCCGCTGCACGACAGTTACTCTCGCTCCTGCAGGCGTATGGCTGCGGATGTGGCGTTCGATTTTGTCCAGAATATCCTGGGGATCCTGCTTGCCTACCAGGCGGCAGGTGATTTTCGCGTGAGCCTCGCAAGGAATGACCGTCTTCGTGCCTTCACCCTGGAAGCCGCCGTACATGCCGTTGATCTCCAGCGTGGGCCGCGCTCCGGTCCTCTCAACGTAGGAGTAACCTTCCTCGCCGTATAGCGCATCAAGATCGAGGGTGATCTTTTGCTGCTCATCGTCGAACTCTTTCCTAGCAAGCTCGGCTCTCATTTCCGGCGTAAGGTCAGGCACATCGTCATAAAATCCATCGACTGCAATGCGTCCCTTATCGTCATGAAGCGAAGCGAGCAAGGAAACCAGGGCATGGAGCGCATTGGGAACGCCGCCTCCGAAGGTTCCGGAGTGCAGGTCGGTCTTGGCTGTTCGTACGGACACATCAAGCGAGCAGAGACCGCGAAGGCCCGTGCTGATCGCCGGCTTGCCCGGAGCAAGCAGCTCGGTATCGGAGATGAGCACCACATCCGCCGCAAGCTTGTCCTTGTATGTATGGATGAAAGGATGGAGATTGATGCTCGTTACTTCCTCTTCGCCTTCAATAATCAGCTTGATATTGACCGGGAGCGGCTCTTCCGACTGGATCAAGGCTTCGATGGCCTTAATATGCAGGAACAGCTGGCCTTTGTCGTCCGTCGCTCCTCTAGCATACAGCTTGTTGTCCCGGATGTCGGGCTCGAAGGGAGGCGTCTCCCATAAATGCAGAGGGTCCACCGGCTGCACATCGTAGTGTCCATAGACGAGAACCGTAGGCCTTCCGGGAGCATGCAGATGATCCGCATAAAGGATCGGATGCCCTTTTGTTTGATGAATCTCGACGTTGTCCAGACCTGCCCTCTTCAGGGTGTCCGACAGCCAGCTGGCCGCCCTGTTCACATCTTCCTTATGCTCGGACAGCGCCGAAATACTGGGAATGGAGATCCATTCCTTGAGCTCGTTCAGATGCTGTTCTCTCCGCTGCTCGAAATAAGCTTTATAATCCATGGGTAGGCCTCCTTATATAACCAAATCCCGTTCTCCCCCGCTTGAGTATCCTTGCAGGATACGGCGGTGATCCGGGCTGGTCCATCTTTTGCCATTATAACCCGAGTTGGAAAAAAACCAAAAAGACTTTGTATCCTAAACCTATCCTTGTGTGAAATTGGCTCCGCTTCCGGAGCTGGACTGCTGACTTTTCCGTATGGCAGCAAAAATTCTCCCCCCATGGCGTTCGCCAAATAGGCTGCCAAGCTCCCTTGATAAGACTGCGATTCCATCCATAAAAAAGCCCCAACCCGCATATATAGGTGTTATCTGCGCGAATCTGGTGGGGGAGGATATCATGAAACCGATGTTACCTGTTGAACATTATTTCGGTAAATTAGAACTTGTTTATTCATTTTATGGGGCTATGCCGACAGGTGTTAGCGTTTCAGAAACCGGGCGTATTTTCATTTGCTTTCCGAGATGGGGAGACGATGTTACCTTTACGGTGGCGGAAATTGTTGAGGATAGATTGCAGCCTTATCCCAGTATAGAAACCAATTTGGCAAACCAATGGAATATCACAATGTCTTTCATCAGTGTCCAAAGTGTGTTTGCTGATGGTAGGGGAACGCTTTGGGTATTAGATACAGCAGCACCAAATTCTACTGAACCTATTAAAGGCGGCGCAAAATTAGTCGCTGTAGATTTAAAAACAAACACAATAAGAAAGGTATATATATTTACAGAAGATGTTGTCCTGCCAACAACTTATCTGAATGATGTCCGATTTGATTTCCGTGTTGGTCAAGCAGGTTTTGCCTATATAACGGATTCATCTTCCAAAGGACCAGGAGCGATTATTGTCGTAGATTTAGCAAATGGAAATGCGTTTAGACGGTTGAATGGCGCAAATTCAACTTCACCCGATCCCTACTTTATACCGAAAGTGGAAGGTCAAATTTTGATGAACCGAAACAAGGACGGCTCGACTTCTCCCTTTAGAGTAGCCTCTGATGGGATAGCGATTTCCCCTGACGGTAAGCTATTATTTTTTTGTCCGCTGTCCAGTCGTCATCTGTACTCGATCTCGACAGAACGTATAAGAGACAGAACGATATCGGATATGGATTTGCGTTATCATGTGAAATATTGGGGAGAAAAAGGTGCGTCAGACGGAATGGTCACCGATGCAAAGGGAATCGTTTATGCCGGAGACTATGAAAACAACAGCATTCGAAAGATATTCCCGAATGGCCTAATGGAGACGATCGCACATCAACCGGGAATTTTATGGCCGGATACTTTCTCGATTGGTCCGGATCAATACTTATATGTTATTGTGAACCAATTACATCGGCAGGCAAGCTATCACTATGGAAAAGACCTGCGACAGAAACCTTATAGTTTACTCCGTCTGAAAATTGATGAATTGCCTGCTCCTACCTTTTCATAAAAAATAACAGTTTGATAACTATTTCTTTCACTAAGGTACGTATGCACTTCGCGATGCCCGCAGAAGAGCCAGGAATGATAAGGCGGTAATTGGGGGAATTTAGAGCGGTAGCACTGTGTCTCTCCGTGCATATGAAACAAGCTTTCCATCGGAGATCTCTGAGGAGGAACGTCTAACTTGACAATGCTTAAAAACAAACCGGATAAAATGCAGACGCCCATGCCGACTTCTTCGCCCACACTGGGCCAGTATCTTTTCGATTGTCTGAAAGCGGAAGGCATAACCGAAATTTTCGGCATTCCTGGCGATTATAATTTCAGCCTTCTGGATACATTGGAGGGCTATGAAGGAATCCGATTCATCAATGGACGCAACGAGCTGGGGGCTGGATATGCGTCTGACGGCTACGGACGGCTCCGAGGCTTGTCGGCGCTAATTACAACCTTCGGCGTTGGGGAGATGAGTGCCTGCAATACGGTAGCGGGAGCGAACAGCGAATACGTGCCGTTAGTGCATATCGTCGGAGCTCCGAAATCAATGGATCAAGAGGCGCATAAGCTGATGCACCATACGCTGCTGAACGGCGATTTCGACGTATTCCGGCAAATATACACGCACCTATGCGCCTATACGGCGATTTTGACACCGGAGAACGCCGAGCAGGAGATCCCGGCGGCCATACGCATAGCCAAGCGAACCCGCAAGCCGGTCTATCTCATGGTTGCGATCGATTTGGTTACAAAGCCCATCGTCCGTCGAACTATTCCGGAGGAGATGCAAAGCGCGACAAGCAAGCCTGCTCTTGAAGCAGCGATTCAGCATATTCGCGGGCTGTTGAACGGAACAAACAACGTGGTGCTGCTTTCGGACATGCTGACGCTCCGCTACGGATTCAGAGATGCCGTTCAGCAGTTGGCGCTGCGCTTAAACTTGCCAGTCGCATCTCTCCTGCTTGGCAAGAGCAGCTTTGACGAACGGCATCCCAATTATATCGGGGTATACGGCGGAGCTTTCGGCAGCGAACAGGTAAGAAATATCGTTGAAAGCGCAGACTGCATGATTGCGGTCGGAATGATCTGGACCGACATCAATTCGGCGAATAATACGGCGAAGCTCGATCGCCTTCGCCTCGTCGACATCCAGCCGGAGTTTGTACGGGTCGGAGAATCAATGTACGAGCAGGTTATGGCGGCGGATCTCATCGCTGCCTTGAATGCATGCGGCTGGACCCGAAGCGGACCTTTGCCTCAGATCTCCTTCCCGTATGATGAAATAATTGGCGAGCCTGATCAATTAATCCGGGCGGCAACGTATTATCCCCGCTTACAGAGTATGATGAAGGACAAAGATATTGTCGTGGTTGAGACTGGAACCTTTGCGTATGGAATGTCACAGGTGCGGCTTCCGGCGGGAGCCGATTATATTTGCCAACAGGGCTGGCAAAGCATCGGCTATGCAACCCCTGCCGCGTTAGGAGCATGTATCGCGGCACCGGACAGGCGTGTACTGCTGTTTACGGGAGACGGCTCTCTGCAGCTGACGGTTCAAGAAATCAGCACGATGCTGAGCAACGGCTGCCGGCCGGTTCTATTTATCCTCAACAACAGCGGCTACACGATCGAAAAATATTTGAACGTTAAGACTTCGAATCAGAAATACAACCAAATTCCCGCCTGGCATTATACGCAGCTGGCAGAAGCCTTTGGCGGAAAGGCGTTCACTGCTCAAGTGCGCACCAACCGTGAACTGGACGAGGTGATTGCTGCGGCAGAGCAAGCGCAAATAAATCAACTGTGCATCATTGAGCTGATTATCACTGACCAGCTGGATGCGCCGGATTATCTCATCCGCCTCCGCAAGCATTTGGAGGAACAGGAACGCGGGGGACGCTGAGCAGAAGTTTCGAGCCAGTCGAAAACAAACAATTACGCGACTATATTGATCGATATGTGTCAGACTGAATAGTATAGATCAATAAGAGTTAAAATGCCTAAAAAACCATCGCCAATGCTTGGCGATGGTTTTTTACGGTTATGCGTCGTCCGCTCTTACAAATGAGCCAGCAGGTTCGCCCGGATACCGGCAATGGTGTGATCAACAAGCAGCTTCCCGTCCTCGAAGACGACTTCAAGAATATCATCCGCCTGCTTCGCCGCATATTCCGCCACGCTCAGATTGTCGGTGAACGTCAGATTGCTGTCCTTTTCTTCGACCAGCACCAGACCTGTTTGCGATTTCTTGACTCCGCTGTCGGTCTTCGGATCCTTGTAAATCTTCCGTTCTTCGCCATTCACAATGGTGAAGGTGGATTTCAGCGCGAACCCGAACGTGTCCCGCGTATTGTACTGATACGTGTATGATCCGATTCCGAATACCATGTTGGTCGAAGCGAAGCCTTTGGCCGCAAGCTTCCCGCATATTTCACGGCAGCGCGCGATCGTGATGGCATCGCCATAGATGGCGCCGATGTGGCTGTCGAGCTGCTTGTAGCCTTTTCCCGTCACCGTACCGCCGAAAATATCCCAGAGAATCTCGATCACACCCTTGCGCTCGAACTCATGCGTGGAATCGGGATCGCCGCAGATGATTTTAACAGGATCCCCGCTGTCCGGGCGGATGACCACACGGCCGTCCCGGCTCAGAATATCCTCCTTCAAGCCGCGAATGACCACATCCAGAACGCTCCACAAATCCCAGGTATCCGATACGATGGAAACAAACCCGCTTGGATATACTTCTTTGATCAGGTAGCGGTAGGAAGCCATTTCGTCCGTGCCATGCGCGCACATCACGCTGTGCTCGGTCGCCGGAATCGAGGTGCCGACCAGTTCTTTCTCCATATTGGCATTATAGTAATCCTCCAGGAACAGGATCGACGGAATCGTATCGGTCCCCGTGAAGGAAATCAGATGCCCTGCGCCGCTGCCCTTGGCCGCCTCCAGCGAGCCCATGCCCCGCATCGAGAAGTCATGGCCCTGGAAGGGAACACCCGACGTGTCGCCATTGGTTTCCTTAGCGAACTGCTCCAGAATTTTGCGGTACTCGAAGGCAAGCGTCGCGCTTGTCGTCGGCATCCACAGCTGGCAGGACATCAGGGTTTCCAAATAATTCGTCAGCCAGAAAAATGCCGGTTTCGTGTTCTCGATCGTCAGCATCGGCACCTTGACCGGCACAAGCGTCCCTTCCTTGACCGCTTTGATCCTGATCGGCAGATAGCCCAGATCGTGCAGCTCTTCAATATGCGACGCATCGGGCTCGGCTGTGCCCAGTGCATATTGAATGACTCTTTTGTATTCATTCGTCACTTCCTCTTTGGTACGGGCGAAGAAATGCTCATTGAAATAGTGGATCAGATATTCCTTGATGAAGGCCTGGAAACCAAAGGCCACAACCCGGTCGACCGTCTCCAGGCGGCTGGTGCGAGCGGTCCAGGTAGAGTAGACCAGCTCCGTTCCTTTGGGATATTGATTCTTGTGACTGACCTTGTAGAAATCGCAGAGCAGGGTAGCTGGATAGACGAATGGCTGTGTCATGTTAGAAGCCTCCGATTTCAAATAGCTGAATTTTGTCATGACCGGCTTGATCGAGTATCGTGTTGGTAGTGAATACTTTATCTATCAGATCGGTTGTCAGGACTTTGCCCTGGTGGATCGACTTCTCGCAGTGGCCGACAAGCAGATAGACAGGGGATGCGCCGATCTCCCTCAGCTTCTCCGCGCTTCTGATGAATGTCCCGCCATAGGAGCAGAGATCGTCCACGATAATAACCTTGAACGGCTCTGCCGGGACTGTCCCGACGATATCCAGGCTCTGAATTTCCCCCGTCTGGAAATCGCGCGACTTGAAGCCGACCAGCTGCTTGTAGCCCTTCACCTTGCTGTAGCGTTTCTGCGCGCCTGCATCGGGGAAGAACAGATAATCCGTATCCCGGTCGAAGCCCACCTCAGCCGCCACCTGTTCCAGCAGCTCGACCGTCGGGTACATCGCCTTGCTCCGGTTCAACAGCGCCAGCGTCACATCCGAGTGGGGCTCGATTACGGTAACATCCTTAAATTGAAGCGAGTTTATCAGATTGGCTGCATGTTTCAACGTAAAAACCGATGCGCCCTCCACACGGTCCATACGACTGTAGGGCATGTAATAAATCAGCAGGGAAGCCGGCTTATCCCGTTCATCCAGCACACTCTTTACAAACATCAGCTTGATCAGATCAGTGTCATTCTCGTATTTGAACGATATGGCGTTAAGATCCTGAATATTGGCGCTGATCGATTCGCCATCCACCAGCGTTTCGCCGTTGGGGAAGGTTCTGAACGCCAGTTCCACTCCGTTTAACTGAATCATCTCGGGTCACGCTCCTTGATTCATAATCGCCGGCGCCGCCTGCAAATTCAACTATTAACCATATATTGACAGCCTCGGCTCAAGACCTGTGAACCGGTACAGCTGTGCGGCGCGCTGGGAATACAGATTGGACTGCTTCAGCCCGCCATTCCCATCCCGGACTTCCTCAATAATGCCTTGGCGGCTCTGGGTGGATGTGATCTTGCGGATAAAGTTCTGCTCCTGAAAGTCCGGCACGACGGTCTGGATGACCTGGTAAAGCTCGCTGATCGTAAATTCCTCCGGCAGCAGCTCCCGGGCAATCGTCGTCGTGAGCATCTGCTGGCGGATCTCGCCCAAGGCGTCCTCCAGAATCTGCCGGTGGTCAAAAGCCAGATCCATCTTCAGCGCTTCCTCTACCGGAAACAGCTGGACATCTGCGGCATCGACCGAAGCCCTGCGCCTTTGCAGCACCCGCTCATTGACCAGCGCTAGAAAAGCATGCGAGATGATCCAGCCTCTCGGGTCGCGGCCCGGCTCGCTGTATACATTGAAGTATTCGATATGTACATCGTCCACGCCGGTTTCTTCCTTGAGCTCGCGCCTCGCGCAGTCGTACACGGTTTCCGTATCCAGCGTGAAGCCTCCCGGAAGGGCCCAGGCCCCCTCGTAAGGCCAGATTTTGCGCTGGATCAGCAGCACCTGCAAATCCCGCTTCGGCAATGATTTTTTGAGCGTACCCTTTTCGGTGGAAACAATAGTGAAAATAACAATGTCCGTGGGCGCACCGTCCGGTGTCCGATAGCGGCTTGCTTCGTAATTGGATTCATTTTCTGCCATAGAGACCCTCATCACCGCCGTTCTGTATTTTTAATTCGATAATGTCATTATGACATAATTAAATGAGATGTCAAGGAATTATTATAAAATATCGATCCCTCATTCATAATTCGAAAAACAAGAAGAGATAACCCCGACGCGCTCGCGTTGAGGTTATCTCTTCTTTCGGGCTATTCCGTCAATTCCTGCGCATCCGAATTTCTAAGGGTGTTTAACGGTTGAAATTTTTTATATCTCTGCTTTTCGATTGAATTAGCTATTCTGGCCATAATCATACAGAACGTGACTGCGAATATAACAAGACTATAAAAACCGGCGCCAATGCCTATGCCCACTCCGCCAACGAATAGAATCATGGCGGCCGAGGTAAGTCCCTTGACCTTCAAGCCGTCTTTAAGGATAACGCCCGCACCTAAAAAGCCCAGCCCCGACACGATTTGAGCAGCCAGACGCATCGGATCCATCATCGTGCGCTCAAACGAGGCGCTGAACCTCCCTACGCTGTATATGGAAATCATTGTAATCAATGCGCTTGCAACACATACATACATATTGGTTTTCAAGCCGGCAGGCTTGCTTTTGGATTCCCGATCCCATCCGATAATGAATCCGAGAAAAGCGCTAAGAATGATTCGAATGTAGGTTTCGTATTGTTGAGTAAAATGAAGAATTATATATTCTTCGGCCCCATGGTATATATTGTCCAACCACATCGTCTCCCTCGTCCGAAATGATGGCTTCTCGTTACGGTTGATCCACCACTACCAGCAGGGAAGAAAACACGTCTCTTGCAACTCCAGGTGTATTGACTCCATCCACCTTGTTGATTGGCGTATTCTTGATTTCGTATTCGCCCTCATTCAACGTCACTGCCGTAGATGAGCCTCCCCCATCCATATTCAAAGCCTGATAGGCACCCAGCTCCTTCATATAAAGCCCCAACTCCTCGATGTAAAATCCGGTGGAGCCGTTGGCGCCACGGCCATCGACCACCGCGAAGAATACGCTGCCGTCGCTGCGGATGCCTGCTGCCGTTCTCGGATGGCGGTCGGAGTGCCGGTAGTACGTCTGCTCGTCATAATTCGGATCGCCCGGGTCCGAAATGACAAGTCCGTTAAAGTCCTGAGCTACGCCGTTCTTCACCATCCAGTATTGTCCTCCGGACGCTTCGTACAAATCATCCTTGTTGTTCTCCCAATCAGCTCCGTAGTTTCCAATCATCGCGGCTCCGTCATCCTTGATTCCGAAAAATCCGTGGAACGGATAATCTTTACCGTCGGCCCCGGGGACGCGGATCCCGTTGATTATGGAAGAACCGTCCTTGATCATATAGCCTTCCGGTCCTTGTTCTGTATAGAACTCACCGTTGACGCCGGCAACGACCTCTGCCCCCGGTATGACGGTTGTTGACGCTTGTACGGCAACATTTGCTTTGATGATATCGTGGCCTTCGGCGTCCACCGTGCGAATGTAGTTGCCACTGGCGTCCGTCGGTGGAATCTGATTATTTTTCACGCCGACGATAATATGATTTTGCGGCAAGCTGATATCGACATCGATAATATTCGCTTTCTGAACGTTTCCATTGACATCGACAAAGTCCATCTGTCTATGCTCTACGCCAGTTGAGAGCTCAACCGTTTCGTCTTTCAGCACCCTGTAAATGATCGGGTTTGGTTCCGGCGAGGGAAGTGCGCCGAAAAATTGCAAAACAGGGCGTTCCGACACCGGGTCCATTTCCCATATCCGCTCAAAATTCCAGCCTAACGTCGTTTCATACGCAGCCTGCAAGCCAAGCGCCGCGTCGGTCACGGATAATCCTTTGTTGTTGCTGGAGGTTCCGCCGGTCACAACCGCGCCCTGGACGAGCGCATTGGACGAGGCGATATTGTTCTGGAATACCGGGCTTCCGTTCACACGCCCCGCAATTCTTGAAATTGTGCTGCCGCTGCCATTGTTGATCGTACCCGCCAGCAGCGCATTGTTCCGGATGACTGCGCCCGTGTATGCGTAGGCCGAAATGCCTCCGGTATTGTTCACTTCGGAGTAAACGCTGGGCTTCGCGTAAGACGATTCCAATGTCGAGCCGCTTTCCGACACAGCCACCAGAGCTCCGCTTTCCACCTTCGCTTTTGCAATGATATCGGTGTAGCAGTTCTTGACGATACCGTAATTATGTACGGTGATGCCCGCGCTCCGGTAACCGCCGGCAACGACGCCGGTAACGAAGCTTTCCCGTATCGTCCCATGGTTCTCGGCGGCTATTCCGCCCGCCCAGTGGCTGGCATCCTCACTGCTGCCGACGACGGCCGCATCAAGAAGCCCAAGCCTTTCGATGATGCCGTTATTGACCAAAATAAACGCCGCTTTCGGATGACTTGCGTCCGCCGCGACAGTCAGACCGGAAATGATATGGCCATTGCCGTCCAACGTCCCGCTGAAAGAAGTGATCGGAACGAAATTACCAGTCAGCTTTATATCTTCTGTCAGCCTGTAATCTCCATTCGGGTTGCTGCGGAGAAGGTTCAGGTCAGCTGCCGTCGCAATCCCGACATCCCTGCTCTCCTGCACCTCTCTTAATATGGGCCGGTCAAGGACGGAACTCATTTCCCATACGGAGTAGAAATCCCAGCCCAAGGTAGCTTCATAGGTGTTCTGCAAGCCAAGCGCAGCGTCGGTCACGGACGCTCCCTGATTATTGCTTAAGGTACCGCCTGTCACAGCCGCGCCTTGGACAAGCGCGCTGGACGAGGCGATATTGTTTTGAAGGGTGGGGGTCCCGTTCAGCCGTCCGGCAATCCGCGCAATATTGCTATTGCTGCCATTGTCAATCGTTCCCGCCAGCAGCGCGTTGTTTCGGATGACGGCGCCCGTATAGGCATAGGCGGCAATGCCCCCCGTGTTGTTCGTATCGGAATGGACAGCGGGTACCGCATAAGAGGATTCCAGCATCGAGCCGCTTTCCGACACCGCTACCAGCGCTCCGCCTTCCACCTTGGCGCTGACGGTGGCTGCGGAATAAACATTCCTGACGATATGATGGTTTGTGATTGCGATGCCCGCGCTGCGATAGCCGCCGATAATAGAGCCCGTAACGAAGCTTTCCTGGATCGTTCCGTTATTCGTCCCGACGATGCCGCTGGCCCAATAAGCGGAATTCGTATCAAGACCGGTAATGTCCACATCCGTGAACCCTATCCTCTCGACAACCCCCTCATTGTCGACAATGAAGGCCGCCTTGGGCTGACTGGCATTCGACGTTATGGTCAGGTCTGAAATGATATGGCCGCTGCCGTCCAATGTACCGCTGAACGAAGCGATCGGAAGGAACTCCCCGGTTAAATCGATGTCGGCTGTCAGCTGAAAATCGCCGGAAGGGTTGCTGCGGATTTGCTCCAGATCTGCCTGGCTATCGATAGAGATGACGGCATCCGCGGTTGCTGCTTGCGGAAATTGAAGGACTGAAATCGTATACATGATCAAAATAAAGGATAAGAGCAAATGAGCTATTCTCTTTGAACCTTTCATCCTATCTCCTCCTGGTCTTCTAATGAACCCGGTTCAATCCTTATCCAGCCAAACCGGTGAGGTAGCCGCGAATTCGCCGTCCTCCTGATAAATCTTCGCAAAATAGTAACGATCCTTGCATGGCAGCAAAACCTTGCACGCCAGCGACTTGCCGTTATGCTCGATCGTATGGAGCACCTGTCCATGCTCGCCGATGATCTCTGCCCTGACGATGCGGCTGCCCGTATCGACGCCGAATAGCGCCTTGATATCGATATCAATCGTCTCGCTGCGCGGGATGCGTGATCCCATAATAGCGCCGTTCACCTTGAACCACACCTTCAAATGAAGAGCTGACGTAAAATAAACGCGTTGATGCCGGACGGCGTCGTAGAAATGCTCTCTTGTCAACCGGTCGACCAGAACCGCCGTCCGCAGCGTATTTTCCGTTCCCCATTGCCCGTGATGATTATCCTGATTGCCTGCCGGAGCCACATGCCATCCCTTGTCCAGCGCCATCACATAATAATAGAGTCCGCCAAGCTCTTTCGATTCGATCGTGTTGATTTCGAGCAAATGCAGCACTTCATCCAGCTTCGGATCGTAGGGGGCAAATCCGTCCAGATGGCGGTTGCCGCAGGACCAGGGATGATTCCATTGCTGGATCGAATCGGGATATTGCTTCACGGTTTCGTAATAGGTCGGAATGTCGTTGTAGTCGGTTTCATAGGCGTTTATAAAAAAGTCCATATTGTATGTGTTCATATGGCCGAACTGGTTGTACCAGGTCGTTTCCGCGCCGAACAGGGCGAGGAAAGCGCCGTCTTCGGTTTTCTTGTCGGCCATCCGCTGAATATCCACCCATTTGCGGCTTTTTTCCCAGTCCAGATAATGATCGTAGAGATTGCTGTGCTCCGTTACAGCCAGAAAATCAAGACCGGCCGTATACCGCGCATAATCGTAAGCCTGCTCCGGAACTCCAATCCCGTCCGAAAATCCGGTATGGCTGTGCAAATTGCCAAAATAGATTTCATATTCAGCGTCGGCCGGGGCTGGCAAAGCGTCCGGACAGGGCTTCGGCGCAGGCAAGGGCGACCTCTTGACGAACGCCAGCCAATCGATCATCAATTGCTGACCCGGCGCTGCATCTGTAATGACGAGATAAATGTCGTGTACGCCCGTAAGCAGCAGCGGATTGTCATGCTCCAGGCGGCCGGCCAGGATGGACCATCGTTTCCATTGCTTAAACAGAACGATTTCACCTATTTTGGGGCCGTTAAGATCGTCCACTCTTGCTTCCAGAGTGATTTGCTTCGATTTGTCCAGGTCCGTAAAGCCGAATTGTCCGCGCAGCTGATCCACTCCGGCTTCCGTAAAGTCCACGCTGCGGTAAACCAGATAGCTGGCGGTTTCCCCGCCAGCCAGCACACGGTCCCGCTGCCCGGGTTCGATATCCTCAACCTCCGTTTCGGCGAATCCGTATGCATTGTCGAAGGCAAGCGCGGAAAACTTCCCGGGCGAGACTTTATTCGGCGCAGCTTGCCGTATAGCCGATTCGTGGCCGTACAATTCAAAATGGCGGATCCTCGCGGTCTCCCCTGTCGAGCAATATGTAACGGTGACCCTGACATAACGGGCCGTTATGGATACGTCGTACCGCTCGCCTCTTTCATCGGACACCGTACTGTCTTCCTTCTCGATTACGGTTTGCCAGTTCAGATTGTCCTGGCTGCATTCGACAAAATAATGCGTATAGCCGTCCGGACCGGCAGCCGTGCAAATTGCGATCCGTTCGATGTCGCAGCAATTGCCCAGATCGAGCTTCCACCACTTGTAATAAGGCTCTCCCGCCCAGAATGAATCGTCCCTGCCGTCGATTGCATTGCCCGCTTCGAAGCCTTCGATCTCGTGCTCCGCAGTAGCGGCTTTGCCTTCACTGAGCAGCACGGCCTGCTTGAAATTTTCTTGATCATTGATCTCGCTCATCGCTATTCACCCATTCAACAGTTTTGTCTTAGCCTTTAACGGCTCCCATCATGACGCCTTTTACAAAATGCTTCTGGACCAATGGGTAGAGCAGCAGCATGGGAATGCTCGACACGACGATTACCGCGTATTTCATTCCTTCGACCAACAGCTGCTGCTCAACGAGACTTTCACCATCGCCTCCGGTCATGGAAGCCATATCCTCCTGGATCAGTATGCTTCGGATGACCATCTGCAGCGGCATCCTCCAGTGATCGTCCAAATAAATTAACGCCGGAAAATACGAATTCCAGTGAGCGACGCCGTAATACATCGTCATGACGGCAATAATCGGCATGGACAACGGGAGAATGACGCTCGTAAGGGTCTTAATATTGCCGCAGCCGTCGATAAAGGCGGCTTCCTGCAATTCGTAGGGTATGGAGGTTTGAAAATAAGTCCGCATAATGATCAAATTCCATACGCTGACGGCGCTCGGAATGACCATCACCCACAGGTTGTTGTACAATCCGAGCATATTTTTGTAGACCAGATAAGTCGGAATCAGACCGCCGTTAAAGAGCAGCGTGAATGTGAAAATCAATACAAGCACATAGCGGCCTTTGAAATCTTTGCGGGACAGCGGGTACGCGCCCATCGTCGTCATCACGATATTGATGCTTGTCCCAAGAACAAGGTAAATCAGGGAATTTCGATAGCCCATCAAAATATCGGGATTTTGAAATACTTTCTCATAAGCGTTCAGCGTTACATGCTTCGGCAGCAGCCACAGCTCCCCCTTTACGATGAAAAGAGGGTCGCTGAGGGATGCGCTTAGAATATACAGCAGCGGGTATAACGTAACCAGCATAATGACCGTAAGGATCGCATATATCGTAATATCATACAGGCGGTCTCCCCGGCCTGCTGTTTTTGCGTATTCCATCGCTCGATTCCTCCCTTCACCACAAACTGGTGCCGCCAACCCTCTTGGCCAATTGATTCACAATAATAATCAGTCCGAAATTAATCACCGAATTGAACAGCCCCACCGCAGCGGAAAAGCTGAACTGCGAGCCGAGCAGGCCCATCTCGTATACATAGGTCGAAATCACGCTGGACGAGGTGTGGTTCAGCTCGTTCTGCAGCAGGTATATCTTCTCGAAGCCGATATCCATGATCGTACCGAACTGAAAAATCAGCATGATGACAGCCGTCGGGATCAAGCAGGGAATCGCAATATGGATCAGACGCCGAAGCTTGTTCGCGCCGTCGATCATCGCCGCCTCGTACAGATGCTTGTCAATGCCGGCCAGTACCGCAATATACAGGACGGAGCTGAAGCCCATGTTCTGCCATATATCCGATAACACATAAATCGGCTTGAACATCCCTGGCTCCGTCATAAAATAAATCGGCTCTCCGCCGAACAAGCGGATCACATTGTTCACCAGGCCCGTCGAAGGCGAGAGAAAAGCGATAACCATACCTGCCAGCACCACGGTGGATAGGAAATGCGGCATGAAGGTAATGGACTGCACGCTTTTTTTGAACCATTTGCCGCGGACCTCGTTGACAAGCAGAGCGAAAATGATCGGCATCGGAAAGCCGACGAGGATTTGGAAGAAGCTGATCTCGACGGTATTTTTGATCAACGTCCAGAACTGGTAGTTATGGAAGAAACGAATGAAATGCTTCATTCCGACCCAGTCGCTGCCCCAAATCCCCTTCGAAGCGGAGAAATCCTTGAATGCAATCAGAATGCCGTACATCGGCAAATATTTGATGAGCAGAAAATAAACGACTACCGGCAGCACAAGCAAATATAAATCCCAATTCTTGCGAATAGAGCGAGGCACTAAAACCTTGGAAGCTCCTCCCTCCGAACCTGATGTCATGTGAGCACCCCTTCAGCAATCAGCTATTCGTATAACGGTCGAATGCAGCTTTATAAATGTTCTGCAGGTCATCAAGACCCATTTTCTTCAATTGGCCCACATATTTATCGAATTCGTCGAGGGATGTTTTGCCTTGCACAAATTCCGCGGTGCGCTGGCTGACCAGACCATAAATATCCGACTCCAGCGTAAGCTTGTCAGCCGATTCTTCAGCCGTAAAGCTGAATGGCGCCCACAGCCCGTCAGGTAAATAAGGTCTCAGTTTTTCCGCTGCAGCTTTGGCCGAAGGCTCGGTCTCCCCGCCTTTGAAATAATCTTCGAGAATGAGGGTAGGCAAGGAACCGCCTGCGTATGGAACATACTTGGAGACGACCTGATCGAAGGATGAGCCCTCGGGGATATTCCCGACGATTTCCGGCAGGAAATCATATTTGCCGTCGGCATTTTTCTGATAAGTCTTGCCTTCCAGTCCCAGGTACAGCATTCTGATGCCTTCGTCGCTGTAGAAGTAATCGATCCAGCGCATGGACGCTTCGGGGTATTTGTTCGTTTTGCTGATCATGAAGGCGCCTCTGGCACCGATATGTCCGCGGGCGCTTGTATAAAGCTGGTCTCCATTCGGACCGGCAAGCGCTTTGTCAAGACCGGCAAAGTCGTCCGCGTTCGTATTGGCCCGGGCAATGACATTGCTGAACGAGAAACTCCCCACTTGATTTTGCTCATTTTTCGCCAGCACGTTCGTGCCGCTGTTTGTGAAAATCTCCTTGTCGATCAATTGTTCCGAATACAGCTTATGCAGGTAAGCCAGCAATTCCTTGTAGCTTTGGCTGGCGGGGAAGTAGCGAAGCTCGCCCGAATCGGGATCGACATCCCAGCTGCTGTTCCCCGTGCCCTTGTCGCCAAGCCCGAAGGCGCCCTGCAGTACCAGCATAATATCGTCGATAGAATCGGCCGTGAGCGGAACTTCATCCTGTTTCCCATTGCCGTTCGGATCTCCGTCGCGGAATGCCTTCAATACGTCGTACAGCTCGTCCGTCGTCGTCGGCATCTTCTTGCCGATCTTCTTCAGCCAGCTCTCATTGAGAAACAGCTTTTTCGTAATCTCGATGCTCGGAGAATCGGTGAGGTTTGGCAATGCGTAGATACTGCCGTCCGCAGTAGCAATTCCTTTTTTTACATCCGGATACTTCTCCATGACCGTTTTGAAATTCGGCGCATATTTGTCGATTAGATCGTTTAATTTGAGGAAGGAGCCGTCTGCGCCGTATTTGTCGATATCATTGTCCGGCATTTTCGTTCGGAAGAAAATATCCGGAAGCTGATCACTGGCGAGCGCCAAATTTCTTTTTTCCGTTATATCCGCACTCGTATTTTCATCCCAGTCGATATGGATGCCGGTCATCTTCTCGTATTCCTGCCAGACCATGATGTCATTCCATTCCGTCGGCTGTGCCGGGCTTAACAAGACCATAGCGGACAGCGTAATCGGCTTGTTCACGATCGGAAGCCCCGTTTCATTCAGCGGGCTAGCATTGACCGTTCCTGAACCGGAAGCGGGTGTATTCGTACTCGTACTCGTATTCGTTTCGTCGGACGTAGACGAGCCATTCTCGCTGCAGGCGGTCAGCGAAGCAACTACAATCAGAAATAGGATAACCATGACGCTGGATAAAGCTTTTTTCAAGCAAATACCTCCTAGTAGATTGGTTTGCACTCCTCGGATCAACTTTAGAGTCTGAATTATACAAATTTTCACAATATTCTGATATTAATGCCTATTAATATCGCGATTGGACTGCCCCTGCAATCTATGTTCTCTATGATATTTCTGCAAAGAACTCCCCCTTCCACTTTGTTTCTCCAAAGTTATATTCAGAAAAATCCGGCCGTTCTATGAACGACCTGGATTTTATCATCCCCGAAAACCGGTCTTCTTCGATCTACCGTCCGTCCGTATGCTCCGAATATGCGCCGTCGTAGTGCGCTTTTTTTCTCAATGTTTGCTTATACTTGTATTTGTACGTATCACTGCGGATATAGCTTTCACAGTATTCGACGGGCCGGTTCTGGGCTGTCGTCACCCGCGTAAGATGCAGGACGGCCGTGTTTTTCTTAAGCTGAAGCAATTTTGCGATATCGGCCGGGCAATTAACGGCTTCGGACTCCACCTCAGCCTCCTCCGCCATCAGTCCCGAACAACGGAAAATCGTGAAGTACAAACCCTCCTTCTCCAGCTGCTTCTCATCCGCCCCCTCCATGAGGGAGCAAGGTGTATACGCCCTTTCCCAGGCAAACAGCTCGCTGCCGATTAACCGCAGGCGCGTAATTTCATATACACTATCGGTGTCGGATATGCCGAATATTTGTTTCAAGGCACTTGTGGGGCTGCACTTCCTGAAACTGAGAAGCTGGAAATCGGAAGACAGTCCTTCCTTCTCAATTTCGTGAGATAAGCTGTAATTGCTCGAGAGCTCGTTCACGAATTTGGGCAATGATACAAAGGTACCTTTGCCCTGCTTTCGGACCAGATAGCCTTCCTGCACCAATTCCTTGAGCACTTCCCGCACTGTAATTCGGCTGACTCCATATTCATCGCACAGCTCCCGCTCGCTTGGAATTTGGGAGCCCGGGGACCAGAATCTGTTTTCGATTTTTTCGTGCAGTTTGCTGCGCAACTGATATTGCAAAGTCACCGGCAATGATTCATCTAACACAACCATTCCTCCATAAAATTTTGATTTCAGGCAAGGTATATATCCTCTAGTAGTTCTCGTTAGGTGGTTATAACAACATACCCTCTTTAACTGGTTATAACAATATACCAAAGCAATTAGCCTGTCAATCCTTATCACGTATAATAAATCTTGTTATTTTGTAAAGAAGATTGCTTGACCTGAGGATGGCAGTTGTTTCTGCCATTACGTTATTCAGGGCGTCAATTCAGGAATTATCTGTAATAAAAGAGGCATGGCCTACCAATTGCAAGCAAAACAATGATCGATGGTATTGTATCCGCTTACATCGAGTTTTATTCGGTTTGTCAATTCGATGATTCTATTCCTATAATAATAACACTCGATGACATATAATCTGACATAATAAAAACAAAATTTCATATTATGGAGGTGAAGAGTTCAGTTCCGGCCTTGTCGGTCCCGTTTATTTGTTTCGATGTAAGAAAAACTACATATCATGGAGGAATGAAATTGAAAAAAAAACTTTTCACGCTCACTGCCATTATTTTGATTGCCCTCGTGCCTCTATCCTCGGTTTCATTTGCCGCTCCCGCCATGACATTCAAGATTGAAGAGGCGACTGTCGCTGACATGCAGTCTGCAATGGCATCGGGAAAGTTGACCTCTGTCGAGCTTGTTTCCATGTATTTGGAACGCATCGCAGCCTACGATAAAGAAGGCCCGAAGCTGAACTCTGTTCTCGAAATCAATCCGGATGCCCTGGCCATAGCGGAAGCGCTTGATGTTGAACGGGCCACGAAGGGACAACGCGGACCGCTTCATGGCATCCCGATTCTGCTCAAAGACAATATTGATACCGGTGACAAGCTGCACACAAGCGCCGGTTCCCTGGCCCTCGCCCATTCGTTCGCCTCCGACGATTCCTTCGTAGCCAAGCAGCTGCGCGAAGCCGGAGCCGTCATTCTGGGCAAGGCCAATATGACCGAATTCGCCAATTATAAGACAAGAGGCATGCCGGGCGGATACAGCTCCCGCGGAGGCCAGGTGCTCAATCCGTACAAACCGGGCGTCTTCGGCACCGGCGGCTCCAGCTCCGGATCAGGTGTTTCTGTATCCTCCAATTTGACCGCGATCGCGATCGGAACCGAAACCTCGGGTTCCATTCTGAGTCCCGCCTATAATAATTCGGTTGTCGGCATCAAACCGACAGTTGGTCTTGTCAGCAGGGACGGGATCGTCCCGCTTGCCCATAGTCAGGATACGGCCGGCCCGATCGCCCGCACTGTGGCGGATGCCGCTGTTCTCCTGGGGGCGCTGACAGGCGTGGATGACAAGGACCCAATCACCTCCGCCAGCGTGAATAAATCCTATTCGGACTACACGCAATTTTTGGATATTGACGGGCTGGAGGGCGCACGCATCGGGATTCCGAGAGAATATTACTACACATCCGGAATTACGGATGAAGAGAAAGCCATATTTGACAAAGTGGTATCAGACTTGAAGGCACAAGGCGCCGTTATCGTCGATTATGCGAATATCCCTTCAGCCAATGAATTGGCCCAGTTCAGCTCATCCGTCTTCATGTATGAGTTCAAGGGGGATATGAACGCTTACCTGAGCAGCCTGGGGGCAGACTCTCCGATGAAGACATTGACGGACATTATTGAGTTTGACAATAAGAATTCCGTGGATAACCTGAAATACGGCCATACGCTGCTGACGGATTCCGACGCTACGAGCGGAACCTTGACGGAATCGCAGTATATCCGGGATCGTCTCAAGGACTTGCGTTTGTCCCGGACCGAGGGCATTGACTTTACCATGAACAAGCACAACCTTGATGCGCTGCTCTTCCCGAATACCCGGAATGCGGGCATTTCGGCAAAAGCCGGATATCCATCGATCACTGTTCCGGCAGGCTACACGAAGGAAGGCAAACCGGTTGCCGTTACCTTTGCCGGCATGGCTTACAGCGAGCCGACTTTGATCAAGGTAGCCTATTCATTCGAGCAGGCTACCCATTACCGCATCCCGCCTGTGCTGAAATAAGGCTGGAGGAATCAGCTCCGCCGCCCTTTGGAGGCTGAAGCCAAGTCTTCTTGCGCAAACCCCGGAATCTTCGGATTCCGGGGTTTTTCCTGCGAATGCCCGCAATCGATAAGAAACAGGAGAGAGTGAATAAGATGACTTACGAACAGCGCCCCCTTATTATAAAATGAGTGGGAAAAGCCAAGAAAGCCATTCCACTGCTTTCGGTACGGTAACGGACAAGTTCGCGAAGGCTCCACCGTCATAAAGGAGGTCTTAAATAGCTCTTATTTGACGGTGAACGTACCTTTGAACCGTCCGTCGCTCAGCGCGAAATTGTAGACTCCGGGCAGGGGCTTGTTGAACACAAACAGATTGTCGCCCTGTTTTAAAGGTGCGTCGATGTTCAAATCCTGCGAGATCAATCGGAGGTTATTGCCGGCGCCAGACTCGACATGGAGCACCGCTTTAATCATAGAGCCCGTTGCAAAATTGGTATTTTGAGGATTGAATCCGGTCGTGTTTACTGTAATTTGCGCCACCTGAAGGTTATTGTCTTCATCATATGCGGCCTGCTGCGATTTCTTGAGGCCCAGTTGTCCGACCGAAATCCGGTCCTGATTAACAAGGATAAGTACTGCCATTACGACAACGACAGCGCCCAGCAGTCCTGTCGTCCATACCGGCAGCTTCCGCGCCTGATTGCCTTCAGTAGTCGGCAGCTTCATTCGCGGCGGTTTGGCGGCTTGCCAATCCATCGCTTTTTGCAGCAGTACAAGCAAAATAATGTATACGACATCGACGGCAAACACGACTTTGCCGGATGAGAAGAACAGCAATCCCAATGTTACGGAAGCAAGCGTCCCGATGCTTCCGAGCAGAGCCGTCTGTGCGGAGAACAGCAATCCGTAACGTATGCCGCTTAAATATCCGAGCACCCAGGCGCAGCATACGGAGAAGGCCATCGATATTGCCAGATTGTATTCAAAAACCTGTATGGAGACCATGCCAACAGACGCGCTTGCCAGAATGTTCAGGACCGCAGCGATCAGCTTCGCCGAAGCTTGAGGCATGCTCTCTCTGCGCCGCCTGATTAATAACAATAGATAACCTGCTGCCAGCCAAATGATCGCCAGGCTGCTAATACTGAGCACCATGTATTTGTCCTCCTCTGGTTGCCAGAGCGTATGCGCTTAGATTTTCGCTGCGAAATCCCAATCCGGATATACGTACGGCACTTCCGGAACCGCAGCCGGCTTGATGGAATCGATATTAATCTTGATGACCTTCAGACCGTCGAAGACCGTCTGGCCAATCGTTCCCGTGATGGAAATCCAGCTGTCGTCCTTGTACTTGGCCGCATCGGCAGACTCCGCAATGATTCCATATGGAGAAATATCCGCTATGCAGTGCGTCATCGCCATTCTCCCGACAATAAACTGGTTCCCGGCCAGTCCCTTCTGACGGTATACAAAACCCGAGATCGTTATCGTCCTGTCCTGGAAGTTATCGACAAAGGTATTCATCGCCTGAAGCTTCTCGATAAACCACTCGTCCTTCATCTCAATAACATCCTGCTGATACAGCAGGATTCCAAGCTTCGCATAATCTTTATTGTACACGTCTGTTTTGAACAATAGCTTTAAAACAGGATCGGCATCGCCGTCCAGCTCCACCAGCTCTGCCGGAGCTCCACCCGCCGCCGCGCTGCCGCCGCCGAGATTCATTCCCTTGTTTTTGGCAAGCGAGCCCGCAAGCGCTGTATTGGGCAGCAGTCCGCCGAATACAAGCGGAAGCACAAACAGTCCGTAGATTATCACATTTTTGAGCAGAGAACGCGGAGGCTCATGGGTATGCCCGTCATGATCATGTTCATGCCCGCAGTCGCAAGCGGCTGCAGGGTTACGAATGGACATGACGGCCAAATACCATTGGAAGCCCGCCATAATCAACAGCCCTCCCGAAGCTATATCCACGTAAATGATGAGATGGGGCGCAATATAGAGCAGGATATTCCCGGTAAACACCAGATATAAAATCAACGCCGAGAACCCTGTCATAATGAGTGCCTTTAAACCGTGATGCAACAAATTCCATTGGTATTTCATCTGATCCCCCTCACTTCAGCACCCAGGCTTCAAGCGCCCATGAACCCGCATAGACAAATACGAGTACGAGGGAAGCCAGCAGCAGGACGAACTTCGTTTTGAATACCGCCAGCATCATCAGCAGGCTTTTAAGATTTAACATGGGTCCGAATACCATAAATGCGACAAGCGCCCCTTTGGAGAACGTCGTCATGAAGGATTGCGCAACGAACGCGTCTGAAGTCGAGCATAACGAAAGGATAAAACCCAAGCCCATCATGAACAGGTTGGAACTGCCCTGGCCATGCCCTAAAGCGAGCAGGCTGTTCTGCGCAACGAAAGTTTGAAGCAATGCTACCAGCATCGCGCCAAACATCAGATACTTGCCCATGTCAAAAAACTCGCTTACCGAATGCCCCATTAAATCTGCCAGCTTGCTCCGTCCCGGGGAATGAGCATGGTGATGGGCGTGATTATGAACATGATCATGGTGATCGCGGTGATCATGGTGATCGCGGTGATCGCGGTGATCGTGATGGGCGTGATTATGATTATGGGTATGAACGCTATGGTCGTCGTTATCCTGATGATGATTCTGCGATCCGCTTCCTCTCAGCACGTCCGTACGCACATAGCGGTATACGATCAACCCGACGACAAGCGCCACGGCTAGAGCAAGTCCCATCCGGGCCCAAACCATTTCCGGGCGGCTGCGAAAAGCCGTCCAGGTAGACCAGAAGACGATGGGATTCAGGATCGGCCCAACCAGAATAAAAGCTGACGCTGCATGAAGGGGCATCCCTTTCCGGATCAAATTCCTTACAGCCGGAACCATTCCGCACTCGCAAATGGGGAAAATGATCCCGATGAATCCCGCCACAAGTATGCCCAGCAGCGGATTTCTTGGAATCAGTCTGCGGATGAATGCGTCCGAAACATAAACCTGAAGAAAAGCGGAAACAAGCACGCCGATCAGGATAAAGGGCAACGCCTCCAATATTACGCTGACAAACAAGGTTTTAAATATTTGCAATCTGGGCTCTCTCAAGACTTCTCCCGGTGTATGGCTCGAGAAGTAATAGAGAACGCAGATTACGGAAAGAAACAAGACTGCAAACAACCCTGCGTTCGATTTGCGCGGTTGTGTCTGAGCAGCAGCTTGGTGCAATCGTATCCCCTCCTGGGCCGCTTCCTGCCTTATCCTGTGAACGCCCGTTCAAACAGCCATACTCCACCTAGAACAAGCGCCACTCCGGAACCTGCAAGAACATATTGTCTGGCATATTTATAACGGTGAAGCAGAACCAATAACGGAATCAGCACCGCGACAATGGTAATTTGAACCGCCTCGATTCCCAGATTAAAACTGATCAGATCAACCGCCATTTCTTTTTTGGGAATGTCCATTTCCTTGAGAATATCAGCGAAGCCCATACCATGAATGAGCCCGAACAAAAAGGTCAGCACCCAGCGGTGCGATACGTTTTGGCGGATGATATTGTCGAGCGCGACATAACAGATGCTCAGGGCGATGCAAAGCTCAACCAGCTTCGGAGATACATGAAGAATTCCGAGAACGGTTAAGGTTAGTGTCAGGCTGTGCGCAAGCGTGAAAGCCGTAATCATCGTTGCATATTGCTTGAAGGTTTGCCGCGCGATCAGCAGTGAGAATAGAAACAACAGGTGGTCGTAGCCGCCGAGAATATGGCGCATCCCAAGCGTAAAGAAGGAAAACCATCCGGACATGGCGCCGCCGCCGTTTTCGGGTTGTTCCGATGCAGCAGCAGGATCAGCTGGCGCAGCATCCGCTTGCTCGCTTAGATTCTGCGGCAAACCGGAATATTCCGCATCCATCAGCTGCAGCACCCAAGTGCGGATGTTGGCCGACAAGGCCGATGTGCTTTTCTGCGTTCCATAGTTGACGGTCAGCAAATCCACATAGTTGGTTTTACTGTCCTCCTTGTACAAATTATCCGTTAAGGATATCGACTGGGAAGCAGTGACAGGCGGATATATGACAGTGAGAGCCATCTTGGAAGCATCTCCCTGACGGATCAGCACGAAGCTTTCAATCTCAGACCAGGCTTGCGGCTCGCCTCCAATTTTGAGCATAATGTTTTTTTGAAGGATATCCAGCATCTTGTTTTTTACAGCATCGAACTCCCCTTCATCCAGCATCTTATTGTCGTCAATGTCGCCGGCAGCCAGCTCAATAACAGACAATTCATCGAGAGAAAAGGTCATTTCCGTTTGTTCTTTGGTTAAGTTAAGGGTGTTATAGGCCGCACTGTAAGCATGGGCATTTGCCACTTCTTTAAAAGGAAGCACGGATAAGGCAAGAGCAGCCAGGAAGATCAATGTGATTCGAAAAGCTCTGGTTGGGCGTACTTGCATGATTTTCCTCCAGGGTTGAGGGTAGATTTGATAGAAAAGGAGGATACCATTCTTTCGAATGGCATCCCCTTGAAACTACGTCGCCCTTTATTCCTTTATTACGTTATAAATGACTTGTGCTGCCTCCGCGCGCGTTGACTCGCCCTTCGGAGCAAACTCGCCTGATGTGCGGCCTTTGATCAGTTTAAGATTGGCTGCAGCCTTGACATAATCGGCCGCCCAAGGAGAAACCTTGCCCATATCTTTGAACGCAGTTTCTGCAGTGGCGTCCGGCTTGGCATTATGGAGCAGCTCGTAAGCCTTCATCATCATAACGACCATCTCTTCCCGGGTGATCGATCCATTCGGGTCAAAGACCGTTTCGCTCCTGCCTTTTATGATACCTGCCTTATAAGCCTCACTGACTGCATCGGCATACCAAGCGTCCGATGCCACATCCGTGAATCTAATGTCCGTTTTCTCCGTGAGTTTCAATGCTTTCACAAGCATCGTTGTAAACTCTGCACGGGTAACTGTTCGGCCAGGCTCGAAGGTTGCAGCGCTCGTGCCGTTAATGATTTGCTTGGCGATGAGTTCCTGCACAACGCTGTAGGACCAATGAGAAAGCGGCAGATCCACAAATGATTTGCTGATTTCAAGAACGGCGTATTTACTGAAGTGGCTGATTTGGGCTGCAAACTCGCCATTCGCATATTGTCCACCGATATATTCCAATGCTCCGCTGTCGGAGATGTAATATATTCCCGCCAATTTCGGATTAATGCCTGCATCAGCCTTCAACCGGATGGTAATCGGCTGATCGAATTGAGACAGCTTGACCGTGTTCCCGCCAGCTGAAGTGATAGACAAGCTCAATTCATATATTTGTCCCGACAGCTTGACGACGGAGCTGCTGGAGTTTCCGCCTTGCTTGAGAACAGCTGACGCCTCTTCGCTGCTTAGCGGTTTTAATGTCAGCGATATTGAACCGTCCTGCAATTCCGAAGCGGTGAGCTTGCCCTCAAGCTGCTTGATAACGGCCGATGGAATGCTGAGCACAATCTCATCAGATGCTATTTCCAGCGGCTTGTCTCCCAGCAATTCTGCCGAATTGGACGGCAGCTTGACTTCGGTTATCGTCGGAGCAACCGACACGGTCCCGCTGTCCTTCAGCTCGGCGATTGACACCGTCTTCGTGGTTCCATTCTCAGTCACAGGCTCAGTACTTGATGGCAGCTGAGTACCCGGACCCGGATATTGATACGGAATATCGGTTTTCGCCGGTACCGTCACTTCAATCGTGACCGTATCCGCGCTCGTGCTGTCCGCGGTCTTCGTGACCGTCAGCACCACGTTCACTTTCGTTTCCGCTGCCGGAGGCACAATTGTGCCGTCGGTTCCGATGACGCCCGTATTGCTTGAGCTTTTAATCGATACCGTGAAGCCGCTTGGAACACTTGGCAGTGTCAAGGTCGTCGCATCCTTCGCAGGTGCGTCAATGCTGGTCAGCTCCGCTGCTATTTCTGCCGCGGTTGGACTTGGGGCGGCCGTTTTCGCCGGTACCGTCACTTCAATCGTGACCGTATCCGCGCTCGTGCTGTCCGCGGTCTTCGTGACCGTCAGCACCACGTCCACTTTCGTCTCCGTCGCCGGAGGGACAATCGTGCCGTCCGTTCCGATGACGCCCGTATTGCTTGAGCTCTTAATCGCTACAGTGAAGCCAGCCGGGACGCTTGGCAGCGTCAAGGTCGGCGCATCCTTCGCAGGTGCGTCAATGCTGGTCAGCTCCGCTGCTATTTCTGCCGCGGTTGGACTTGGGGCGGCCGTTTTCGCCGGAACCGTCACTTCAATCGTAACGGTGTCGGCGCTCGTGCTGTCCGCGGTCTTCGTGACCGTCAGTACCACGTTCACTTTCGTCTCCGCTGCCGGAGGAATAATCGTGCCGTCGGTTCCGATGACGCCCGTATTGCTTGAGCTTTTAATCGCTACCGTGAAGCCGCTTGGAACACTTGGCAGTGTCAAGGTCGTCGCAACCTTCGCAGGTGCGTCAATGCTGGTCAGCTCCGCCGCTATTTCTGCCGCGGTTGGACTTGGGGCGGCTGTTTTCGCCGGTACCGTCACTTCAATCGTGACCGTATCCGCGCTCGTGCTGTCCGCGGTCTTCGTGACCGTCAGCACCACGTTCACTTTCGTTTCCGCTGCCGGTGGCACAATTGTGCCGTCGGTTCCGATGACGACCGTATTGCTTGAGCTTTTAATCGCTACCGTGAAGCCGCTTGGAACACTTGGCAGTGTCAAGGTCGTCGCATCCTTCGCAGGTGCGTCAATGCTGGTCAGCTCCGCCGCTATTTCTGCCGCGGTTGGACTTGGGGCGGCCGTTTTCGCCGGTACCGTCACTTCAATCGTGACCGTATCCGCGCTCGTGCTGTCCGCGGTCTTCGTGACCGTCAGCACCACGTCCACTTTCGTCTCCGTCGCCGGAGGGACAATCGTGCCGTCCGTTCCGATGACGCCCGTATTGCTTGAGCTCTTAATCGCTACAGTGAAGCCAGCCGGGACGCTTGGCAGCGTCAAGGTCGTCGCATCCTTCACCGGCGCGTCAATGCTGGTCAGCTCCGCCGCTACTTCTGCCGCGGTTGGACTTGGGGCGGCCGTTTTCGCCGGAACCGTCACTTCAATCGTAACGGTGTCGGCGCTCGTGCTGTCCGCGGTCTTCGTGACCGTCAGTACCACGTTCACTTTCGTCTCCGCTGCCGGAGGAATAATCGTGCCGTCGGTTCCGATGACGCCCGTATTGCTTGAGCTTTTAATCGATACCGTGAAGCCGCTTGGAACACTTGGCAGTGTCAAGGTCGTCGCATCCTTCGCAGGTGCGTCAATGCTGGTCAGCTCTGCTGCTACTTCTGCCGCGGTTGGACTTGGGGCGGCTGTTTTCGCCGGTACCGTCACTTCAATCGTGACCGTATCCGCGCACGTGCTGTCCGCGGTCTTTGTGACCGTCAGCACCACGTTCACTTTCGTTTCCGCTGCCGGTGGCACAATTGTGCCGTCGGTTTGGATTACGTTCGTATTGCTTGAGCTCTTAATCGCTACCGTGAAGCCAGCCGGGACGCTTGGCAGCGTCAATAATGTTGCATCCTTCGCAGGCGCGTCGATGCTGGTCAGCTCCGCCGCTACTTCTGCAGCGGTGAGATCCACAGCGGACACTTTCATTTCGGTTGTATTTCTGACACGCAGCCTGTCTCCTTCTGCGTACTTGCCGGAAAGAGCCACAGTTTCCAGCGTATCGCCTACCTTTATGGTCGGAATTGGACCACTCTGATTGACAATGTATCCATCCACAAATACGAGAACTGGCCCGCTTCCATCATTGATGATGAAGGAATTGTTATCCGGGATGGTTTGGACGGTACCCGATACTTTTACCAATTGCCCCTGATAACTATCGGAAATGGAGTCCTTGGTAGACACGGTCTTTGGTTCGACCGGTGTTCCACTGCTCACCTTGACGATGCTGTTAGCGAATCTGTCAAACTCCAGCTCGGTGTTGTTCTCGAAAATTTTCTTGTGGCCGTAGATTCGGACCACATCGCCCAGAGCGAGACTGCCCTCCGGAATTTCGTTATATGCCATAATTCCTCCGGTATCGTCTTGAACATATACCGCATCGAAGAATACTCCGGCAGCCGTCGTTACTTTTCCTTGTACGACAAATGGCGTATCTTCTGGTCCTTGACGCGCATCGCTGATGCTGATGAGCTTCGGCTCCAGATGGGATAACCAGTTCATGGAGTTGAGAGCAAATTCATTATTCCCCTTCGGATCGAAGGACTCGTCCATCTGTTTGTCATTAAAAATATTCATTCCGGATACGATAATTCTTCCGCCGCCGCTCAATGTTTCAGATGCGATGGCAGGGATTACGGAGCCGCCCGTCAGATCAGCGGGTGCCGGAGACGGCACCACCAGATACTGCTGAGTATCGGGTTTAACCTGCCCTCCAGAAATCTGGAACGTCGATTCGTTGCCTCTTGCCAGAATGGTAACGGAATCGCTGTCCGTGAGAGCCGCTTTATTGCCGCTTCCATCGTTTTTGGCCAGACTTGCTCCGCTGTAATACTCGATTGTCGACACGAAGTCGGTCAGGTAGTTGCTCAGGAGCCCCGGATGCAAACGAACCGAATAATTCGACGTAAGCGGAGTGCTCCAAAAGTTTCCGTATGCCGTCTCATCCGCAATACCGTCGTTATTGACCAGTATGGTCGAGCCAACAGCATCCAGAATCGGATTCAGCGCTTGATTGGCGCCTCCATAATTGCTCTTGTCGGCGAGCCACAGCGAACCGCCATTATCTGTAAATTTCTTGATCGCTGCGATTTCATCCGTGCTGTAAGCTGAAGCGGGATGAGAGATATACAGCACAGATACATTGCTCAGGACAGCATCAGTCAGTGTCGATGGATTTTCTGCCACCGTATACCCCTGCTGCCTCATCTGGGTAGTGAACAACTTCAAGTTGTCCTTGTACGTTCCTGTATCGAGCGTACTGTTCTCGTTATGCTTCGAAGCATCAATCAAGATTGTTTTGCCCAGTGGCGTCTTGATCGTGAACTGCTGCACGTACTTATTCTCGCCCAGATCCTGATCGGCGGTTAACACCACAAGTATAGAATGGCTGCCAGTTGGCGGCGATGTCCAAACGACACTTGCCGTGGCATTCTGACCGGAGGCAATGGATCCGACTTCAACCTCTCCGATCGGGTGCGTCAGATCATCGTAGTAGAAAGCAGCCTTGACATTTGTGACATCAACGCTTCCCATATTGGCTAATCCGGCATTCAGAGTTGCTGGTGTGTTGCCAACAATTGCACCGTCTGCAGCTGTCAAATTACTGACTCTTACAGATACCGGCTCTTCGGGCGACCAGAACGGTGCGGAATACAGCCGGTCTCCGTCCGCCTGGGTTGCACGAACCACAAACCACTGCTGCCCGCCAACGACGTTTACGGTTGGAGTCCAATGAAATGAAGTGGATTCAGAAGTAGGAGTAAACGTATCGATAACCGTTCCGCCATTGGTAACCAACTCAACTTTGGCAACATTATCATTGGTTACGGTCTTTAAATAGCTGTATTTCGGATCGCTTTTCTCTTCCCATACGGAATCGCTCCCCGTAATATCAAACGACAAGGTTTTGGTATCGACTGTCGACCCCATATACCATCCGCTCGCCAGAGCGTCAAGCCTGGCATTCGGGTCTTCAGTCAAGTAAACTCTCATCTTGCGCATGGCATCCAGCAGCGAATCCTGAGTAAGGTCCTTCGAAACAATGACTGTGCGCTGCTTCGTTTGACCCCAGGTGGCATCGTGGTTGTCTTCTCCATAAGTCGGAGCGATATGCCATCCCAAATCAAGTGCGCTGAAGAATTTATCCTGTGAATTGGCATAGGAATAGTTCCCTGAACCATTGCCGACCTCCAGCATCGTAAACAGCTTATCCACATTTTTGTCGTATGGAATGAAGTTGTTGAATGAGGTTGTCGGCGCGTTCGGATGATTGAATTGCGCTACGATATTGTCATAAGTCATAATCCAGGCATAGTAGCTCTGAAGATCCTGATATTTGCCATTATCCTGCATACGATCGATAAAGTTATCAGTCCCGAATACGTTTGAGTGTCCCCATGTTGTAGACGTCATCTCAAATGCCGGGAAAACGACGAAGCTGCCGTCCTTGGTGTACTCGCTGGCTACATCCTTCGTTTCCTGCCAGTCGGCGCCGCCTGTTCGTTCAGGCATCCCGTTGTGGTCGACAGAATCCGTTCCCGTGAGATCCGAATCAATATCATGAGAGTGGTCGGAGAAAGCAAAGAAGTCGTAGTCATGCGCCAAAGCGGCCTGTACGGCCTCAACCGGCGTACCCGCAGCATCGTGCGAGATATTCGTGTGGTTGTGGGTTGTGCCGTAATAGTGATTGCCGCCGGTAAAGCGCTCAGCAATCTTGAAGGTCCAGGACTGGGTAGTCTCATTGTCCAGAAGATCCTTGACCTTGACGGTGACAGTGTGCTCTCCGAAGCTCAGATCATCTGCAGCCGTTAGCGTCAGACTAAGTGCGCTGTCCGAAGCTTCCGCCTTGGAGGTAAAATCTGTTCCGTCAATTTGGATACTAAAGCCGGCTGAAGCCGTCGTATTGATTGCGTTTGGATCCTCCCAGTTCAGAGATATGACTGGATGCTGCGTTTCGATTTCTTCATTTTGACCCGGGACAAGATTGTAAACCTCCGGACCGTCGGTATCCTCGACCAGAGGAACCTCAATCGGATTTGCCGCAGTTCCTTGCGATTTGATATCGCCCAAAGCCACTGCTTCAATGTAATAATAGAACTTGTCCGCCGGAACGTCGGCACTCAGGATCACTCCATTGTAGCTGTGGCCGTCTCCGGATAACAAAGGCACCGCAGTATACGTATTGTCGGACTCGGCTCTATAATACAAGGTAACCGAATCGGCATATTGGGCTGTCGCTTTGAAAGTGACATCTGTATGAATGTAGGCCTTCACAAGCGGAGTATGGCTTAATTGAAGCTCGCCTCTTATATCCGCCGTATTGCGCGGGAGCACAACATAACCTGCCGTATAGGGAGAGGTCATTTTCGACTGGCTTACAATCCCAGTGAATGTGTAAGTCTCGCCAAGGTTGACGGCTCCGCCTGCGACATCAATACCTGTAAGCGCCAAAATGCTCACGATGGCAGAGTTCGTTCCGTCCGTCACCGTCACGTTATAATCGGTAACATTGACCGGAATGTTCGTCACCTGGGCTTTAAAGGTTACAAGCTTTCCTTCAAGCGTCTCGGCAGACGAATAATTCGACAATTGGTCCAACGTGACAGGAATGGCCGCCGGTGCCGTATCTGCGCCTTCATCCGTAATGGAAGAAGGAACAAACTGTGAAGTGCCAGCAGTAAACACCAAACGTCCGGTAACCTTGTATTTCTCGCCTTTAAGTACAGCGGCGGTTAATCCGCCGATCACGTTAATGGCTCCAGTTGCGTCCTGGAGATAGAAATTCGTATTTTCTTTTCCCAGCGCCTGATTATCGCTCGTCGCTACACCTTCAATAGTTGTATTGAAGCCAATATTCAGGGGAAGGCCATTCTGGTCGTTCAAACGAAGCTGGCCGATTGTGGTCACCGCGTTAGCGTCAGGCGCTGTATCCACGCGGGTATAAGCACTTTCCCTTATGGCATCCGTATGCGTCAAATAGACATATGAATGATTGCCGGCATCGTTGAAGGTCAGAGCAAAAGAACCGTCTGCAGACGCAGTCGTTGTTCCGGCAGATGTGATGGCACCATCATCAACAACATAAGCTTTAACGTTTGACGATCCAGGTACGGACCCTGCCACTCCTGCTGTGGTCGCTGTTCCGCCCGCATTCGCAAATGAGATTTTGGCGGAATCTGGCTGCGCCATATACTTCGAGTTTCTAATAATAATCTCTTTCGGATCTTTGGAATTGCCTGGAATGTTCATGACAAAGTTCTTGGAATTATCCTTCGTGAAGTAAGTGTCACTCAATCCCAGAGCTCCGCGCGGATCAGATCCGATTTCCGTCTTGCGCAGCATTGAACCGCTGGCGATCAATGATGTGAAGAACGGGGTTCCCCAATGCGATGTATCCAGCTTGAACGTTGAAGTACCGTTTCCGAATACGGCAAGATCTATCAAATCAGGATCCGTATCGCTTGTAACTGCCGTCGTCTTGTGGGCCAGAATAAGATGCCCCCCGGCGGTCGCGCTTGGTCCAAGAGATGAAGACTGATCTGCGGGCACAGGCAGATCAAGCGGAGCAGCTGCCGTGGTTGATCCTGAAATCAAATAATATCCATGCGCCTTGATAACGCCCGTCAGCGGAGTCGTATTGCTGGCAAAAGATGTTGCAGTCGCAGCACTGTAAGCCAGGCTCCACTGTCCGCCGAAGTTAATATCATGATCGGTTGTATTGTACAGCTCAAAAAACTTCTGCTTGTAAATGGCGGAGGCAGTTCCATTCACATAAATCTGGCTGAAAATGACGTCGCCCGGATTGTATACGGTGCCGTCAGCCATATTAACGATCGTCTTGTCGCTCTCCAGTTTGCCCATTTGCTTATCGGTAACGCTGATTTGAGAATCATGGCCGGCATTGGATATCGTCAGCTCAAAAGCCCCATCAGCTCCGGCCGCGGTAGCGCCTGCAGCAGAGCCGTCATTGTAATAGGCGTAAACCGCCGAATTGGCGGGAGCCGCTCCCGGCAGTCCCGTTACCTTCGTGTAATCGGTGAACGAGATTCTAGATGCATCCGGCTTGGTGCTCTTCGGAATCGAGACCGTGACCTTATCGCTCTCCTCTTTCTCCCCATCCTTAGCCGAAATCCGAACGCTGGTGTCGTGATTCGGGTTGTCGATGCTCAATCCGAACGCGCCCAATTCATTTGCATTAACCGTACCAGCCGAAGTGCCGTCTGTGTAATAGGCATATACCGCCGCACTGACAGATACTGCTCCGGCCGCTCCGGTTACTGTTGTGTAATCGTCGCTGAAGGTGATTGCGGACGTATTTGGAGTGGCGGTCTTGCCTTCCGATGGATCGGGATCGGTGGAGCCGTCGATAGGGTCGCCCGTAACAACGATTTCGGATATTCTACTATTTCCGGTAGAGCCAATTGTTCCACCATTGATGGCCGTCGTAGTATAGTTTTGCCATCTAATATATACAACGGACTGATTATCGACTGCACTTGTCAAAGAAAGACCATTAACCATAGTTGCATTCGAGGTCGTCTGAGCGAATGTCCCATTGGGCACATCCGTGAAGTTCTGCCCATCCAGACTGTATTGAATTTTAAAATCTCTTGGCCCAGTTCCTGTTCCATAGTTTTTAGAGGAAAGCAGCAGATTGGTGAACCCTATAGTATTTATCTCTGCTTGCCAATAACCTGGTGAAGTCTCCCAGCCATTGGTCCAGATCGTATGGCTCGTATCCGTGTAGCTCAATGTCCGATTACCGCTTATTGTGAAACTAGCGCTGCTTAGATTGTCCGCAGTGCCGCTCGTTGCAGGGAAAGTACTCCCTCCTGCTGTAAAAGACCATCCGGCAACGGTCTGCGAAGCCGCATATGCTTTGTCAATCAAGCCGGATGGGACAACCAGCGTAATGAGGATGACGGCAGCCACGGCCAGACTGACCCATTTCTTATATTTTCCATACCATTTTTGCACGCAGTATACCTCCATAAATACAATTCTTAAGACTTTCTCGTTCCTCATTGCTCTTCCATAGAAAAATTGTTAAAGTTAACTGATGACCATCTCATGAAATGGGAAATAAACCCAGTCATAAGGTTATCGCACAACAAGCCGTCTATTCATGCGCCTCGCCAAAAGCCATAGAATAGACGGTTTTTAATTTGTAGTCTTCTATTTCATAGATCCCCACCTTTACTGATGAATTTCTCTTGGGCTATCCATTATTTAAAAAAATGTCGCATTTGCACGGAATCAGCTTTGAAAAATGGACATTTGTTCAAATTGATGTGAACAAAAAGAAAAATATGCCTGTACTGGTTACTATAACATCGGTTTGTTTTGCCACTGTAAAGCGGTCCAAAATATTTCTGAAGACGATCTCAGTCGCGATGCAAAGCGTAAACAAACCTGATTGACTTGTTCCTGCTCCTCATTCGGCGGCTTGCGCTCATGAATCCTTCACTGCAAACCTCGCTCATCGTATGGGTGAAGGCATACACAAATAAGGGGAATGCCTGTTATCCAGGCACTCCCCTTTCTAGTAAAACTATTGCCGCTCCGCTTTCTCAATCACAATCAAGCATGTACTATCCGGCAGCGGAACCGCATTGCCCTGCTCATCCGAAATCTCGACTTTGCCCGCCAATGCCTCCGTATATCCCTCCTGCAGGTAACTGCGGCTTTTCAGAATGACCGCCTCTTCTCCCAGCTCCGCTGCAATAAATCCGGTATACTCAGATAGCGTGAAATAACCGAATTGTTCCTGAATCTCATGTACATATGCCTCTTCTCCCCATGTGTAGGTATACAGAAACTCCATCGCATCGTTAACCGGCAGAAGCGCCTTATCCCCGGCAAGCTTCTCGAACTGGATCAGGCGTCCCGCAAAATCCTTGCTGTACCGCTCGAGCCACTGCATCCCGTCTTCCGTCAGAAAACGGATGATCCGCTTCTGCTCCGCTGGCTCCGTCATGATGCCGTCCCTGATAATGATGCGCCCGCCCTCTGACAGCACATCGAATGCGCTGCGCAGGGCCGCTGCGATCGTATCCCGGTTAAATTTGCGGCCGCCTATCGGAATATAGGAATACAGCTCGTGGAGGATTGAGGAGAAAATAACCGTATCGATGGTGCCCGGCTCCACATATTCCTTGAGATTCAGCGCATCTCCCTGCATAACCTCCCAGCGGCGGCTCTCAAGCTGTTTCTTGCGGCTCAGGGCTTCTACGACATTCGTGGAAATATCGATGCCGACCGGCTTCACGTCCGGCAGTCGCTCTTCTATCAGATCCAGCAGCACACCCCCGCCCGGTCCAATATCCAGCACCCGCTCTCCGACGATATACTCCAGAATCACGCTTTTGTAACCGGCTGTCCGATTCATATCGCTCAGATAAACATCCTCATTATGAAAACGGTCATACGCATCGCGGCGCAGCCCGAACAGATCAAACAACAGCAGCACAGCCTGCTCGTAAATGGCCGACTTCTCCGCCTCCATGCAAAATTCAATCAGCTTCCCGGCTGCAGGAGAGAACACGAACTCGAAGAATACCGTATCCGGTATCCCCTTCTTCCTCCCCGCATGATGCGCCAGATGAGGATTATCCAGGGTGCAGTGTCCGCTTTGGAGCTCTGCCCACTCCAGCTCGCCCAGGTATTTCTCAATAATCCGCTTCTTGTAGATATTGATTTTCTTGGCGCCTTTATAGTCGTAATACATCGCATTCATCAGCTTCTCGAAGCTGATATGCTTCACATCCCCATGCTTGCCCGCAGGCAAGGTGAGCGCCATTACTTTCAGAAACTGCTCCAGCGAGAAATCCTGTAGCGCTGGCTCCGCATACCAGAAGGTTGTACCGGAGAGAGGAGAGAACAGCGCATCAAGATCATACAAGCCCGCAAGCTTGTCATATTCCGTGTCAAAGTCTTCCCCGCGCCCGATGGATAAGGACCTCATCCGTCTGAGCCGGTCGGCAAAGACGGCTTCCCCGTTCATATAATCGTATGCCACCTGATGGATGCGCTGCTTCACCTCATCCTCCACCTCTCTCCAGAGCGGCAGGGAAACAGCGCCAATAACGCAGGCATTCAAAGTGACCAGCAGGCTTTGCAGCTCCTCGCCTGTAACCCATTCCCCGTTCACAAGGCTGGACAGCAGCACGCTTTCGGAATCCGGCACTTCGCCTCTTATTTGCTGGCCGATCAGCCCATGCCCCTCAATAAGCCGGTGAATGACAATGGTTCTGCTGTCGGCCGGATTGGCCGGGTCGGAATCGGAGTGGTGCCGCAGATACAGCTGCGCGCTGCCTATGTTGTGGACGTAGCAGTTGATCCCCTCGGACTGCCAGCGGATACGCTCGCGGGACGTTCCCCCTTTGGCCGCCTCGGACCAGATCAGGACTTCCTCCAGCACATCCTTCATCCAGAAGGAAACTCCCGATGCGTCCAGCAGGCGAAGGCTTCTCTCCACATAATCCAGCACGGGATTGGCATGCGTCAGCTCCTCCAGCGAATCAATCCGTTCCATATTGACGATGCGCTCTTCGGCCGAGACGATATAATGCAGCCACGGATATGACTCCGGATCATTCAGCTTATCCTGGCGGTAGTTTTCAATAGCAAACAGTGATTTGAGCATGCCGGTCCTCCTGTTAGCAGGTTGTAAATAGACGTATATCCATACGCATTTGTTACGGGTAACATATAGTAAACATATCGTTTGGAATTTTATGGTTATTTCTACAATGCAAGCATATCCGATCAAAGATAACAGCTTTAATGTGGAATAAGGTATTATTTACTTAGTGGAAGAATAGTCTGGAGTACCAGACTGATCAACTTCCACGATACATGGATGAGTGGTGCGCTCCCGTGCTGCCGAATAAATCGAATGCTGATTATTGAATATATAGACATCCTTCTGCCAGACAAATCCAAGCTTCTCCGCAACCCGGATCGAAGCCGTATTACGGGGGTGAATAATGCTGATCAGCCGCGGAAGCCCCAAATGCCCAAAGCCGTAATCCCGGCAAGCCAGGGCTGCCTCCGTCGCATACCCTTGCGACCATAATTCCCGCTTTATATGATAGCCGATCTCCACTTCAGGTTTGCCCTCGATTTGCTGGGCAACCAGCCCGCAGTCGCCAATGCAGGCGTTGGTCTCCTTCAGGCAGACCGCCCATAGCCCGTAACCATCCTTAAGATACCGGGTCTGATTGCGTTCAATCCAGCTCTTGGTCTGACTGCTTGTGAAAGGAGCCGGATAAAAGCTCATCATGCCCGGCTCCGCGAAGATATCATGCAGTGCAGGCAGATCCTCATCCTGATAACATCTAAGAACCAAACGCTCTGTTTCGAGAATGACCGCACCGGCACAGCCCAAGCTTTCCACCCCTCTTCCTCATTCGGATTATCCGAATCCGCCCATAAAGACAAAAAGACCAAGGATTTCCCCTGATCTTTTATCCTTCTTCATCCAACACTGGAAAACAAACCGTTAAATAACCCAATCGGCGATGAATTCCTGAATAAATTCCCGAGGTGTATGGCCTTTAAAGACCAGCTCCGGATTCTTCACGCTTACCCGGGTCCCCACCGGAACCGATGTGGTAATGAATACATTACTGCCGATAAGGACGCCTTTGCCGATTACGGTCTCTCCGCCCAGGATCGAAGCGCCGGAGTAAACCGTTACCTCATCCTCGAGCGTAGGGTGCCGTTTGACGCCGCGAAGGGTCTGCCCGCCTCTGGTTGACAGAGCGCCGAGGGTAACCCCCTGATATATCTTCACGTGATTGCCGATCGTTGTCGTTTCCCCGATAACCACGCCAGTCCCGTGATCGATGAAGAAATAACTGCCGATCGTGGCGCCCGCATGAATATCAATTCCGGTTACGCTGTGCGCATACTCCGTCATGATTCTTGGCAGAAGCGGAACGGAAAGCAAATATAGCTCATGGGCCATACGGTAGATGCTTACAGCCAGAATCCCCGGATAAGAAAAAATGATTTCGTTGGTATCCTTGGCGGAAGGGTCGCCGTCGAAGGCTGCCTGGACATCCGTGGCCAGTACGGTCCGCAGCTCCGGGATTTTGCTCAGGAACGCATAGATGATCTCATCTGATTTTTTCCCGATATCCGGGCACAAATCGCCATCCTGGCTCTCCTGCAGCTTAAGGACGCAGCTTAGCTGTTCATGAAGCTTCTCGTGAATATTAATCAGCATATCGCCAATATGGTATTCAATCGTAGCGTCGCTAAGCTTCTGCTTGCCAAAATAGCCCGGGAACAACAAGCCTCTGAGCAGGTGGATAATCTCAATAATGCTGTCTCTATTGGGTAGATCAGCCGAATCAAGCGAAATGGTCTGGGGGTGCTCTCTATGACTGGCAACAATGTCTTTAACTAGACTGTCGATCTGTTTATGAAATATTTGGCTCATGATATCTCCCTCTATAATGAGTGCGTAAGCTTCCAAATTGAATGTAACAGGGCCGCGCATGGGCGATGAAAAAACCGGCAACCCCTGTTTGCCTAGTTTATTCCCTATCGCTTCAGTTGTAAAGCATGTTTGGATGCATCATTTAGATGGAGGGAGTCAAAAGGGATTTATGGCTGCAAACCGGCAGTCCGAAGATAATGCCGGTATTCCTCAGGGGTATCGATATCCCCTGGCGCATCCTCTGGCGTATCGACATATACCACCTGCTCCTTGTATTTGCGGAGCAGGAATTTGGCTCCGATATCCTCGGAGAGGGCTAGCAGCTCCGGGAACAGTGACGCATCGAACAGAACGGGATGTGCGGGCCGGTTCCCGTAACGGGCCTGGACAATCAACCCGCCGTTTTCCCGGTAAACCTCGGCGACCCTTCTGATCATATCGCTATTCATGTCAGGCTGGTCGGCAAGCAGGACGATAAGGCCCTTGGGTGCATGCTTCGCTGCCAGAATCCCCAGTCCGGCGGCAAGCGATGCGCCCAGACCCAGATGCGAGCGGTCGGTCTCCAGCCATTCCACAGGCAGATCCCCCGCATGCTCCCGTTTCACCGGACCATTCTTCGCCGCAATGACGGCTGTCCGGCAGTTTCCCGCTGCAAGCGCCCGAAGAACGGCCTGCTTGAGCAGACTGCCCTCAGCGGCCGGAAGAAGAAGCTTGGGTTCGCCCATCCGTCTCGAAGCGCCGGCGGCAAGAATCAATGCCCATATCTGCTCAGACATGATGGGACTCCTTTACCGGAAGAATGGGCGGGAAATGACGGGCAGCGGCGGACAGCCCCAACCCCTTGCTGCTTCGCAGGAATCCGCCGGATCGGCCTTTGCGGCAGGCCGTAACCTCTGCCATGATGCTCATGGCGATCTCCTGCGGCGTCTCCGCCCCGATATCAAGGCCCACCGGCGAATACAGCTTGTCGAGCAGCCCGCTGTCAAAATTCTGATCCTGCGCCCGTATATGCGCAAGTATATGCTCCAGCCGGTATTTGGAGCCCACAAGCCCCAAATAGGCCACATCCCCAGTCAGCAGCTTCCTTACCGCCTCGCGGTCCAGTTCAAGATTATGGCTCATGACCACGACATATTTCCCTGTGATATCCGCCTGTTCAAAGCCCAGCCGCGGAATGATCCGGATGTCATCCGCTTCCGGGAATCTCTCCTTGCTTGCTTTGTCGGTCAAGTGGTACAGAATGCTGACGCGCCATTGAAGCATCGCCGCCATGCTGCACAGGAGCCGGGCATCGTCGCCAACCCCGACAATGATCAGCTCCGGACGCGGCGTAATGGCTTCAACCAGCAGCTCCAGCCGAATGCCATTCAGTGATACGGGCACAACCCCTGCCTTGCGTCCTTCGCCCAGCGGACTGTCGCCCGTTCCATCGGGACGGGTCCAGCGTGTGCCCGGAGGGCAGAGCTGCGGATCGGATGATGTTACAACCGTTACGGCTTCATAAGGCAGGCGCGTCTCCGCGCGCTTCTGCAGGTCCTCCAGCAGATGGAGGGCTGCATCCGGATAACGGATGGGATCGAATGATTCGAGCCAAACGGTTATGGCCCCGTTGCAGCCGATGCCGGTTCCCCAGACATCGTCTTCCCCCGCGCGGAAATCGTAATAGACCTTGCGCGACCCGCCGGTTCGCATGACTTCGCCGGCATAGCCGCGCAGGTCCTCCTCGATACAGCCGCCGCTGAGAATGCCCGTCACTTCCCCGTCCTCCAGGATCAGGCATCTTGCGCCTTCCCGGCGGTACGCGGAGCCTTCCACATCAATCACAGTCGCCACTACGCACGATCTGCCCTCCGCCTGATATTCCAGGAGAGTACGGTGGATCTCCTCCATGTCCGTTGTCACCTCCGCCCCTTGTCTTGTCTTCTTCGGCTGCCCGGCGTGCGCGAGGGCTGGAGAGGATAGCGCGACCTAAGAATGCAGCGATCTCCAGACCCGTTCCGCCGATAACGGCAGCGCATAACCGCGTTTGCCCGTTGCATGGGCAATGGCGTTGGCAATCGCCCCGGGCACAGGATCCAGAGCCACTTCGCCCAGCGATTTGGCGCCCAGCGGTCCATGTGGGTCTGCATCCTCGATAAAAGCAACCTCGATCTGCGGAATGTCCTTAGCCCCCGGCATCCGGTAATCCATCATCGACGGATTCATCACGCGGCCTTCCTTCACAATCAGATCCTCCATCGTCACCCAGCCGATGCCCTGGGCTACTGCCCCAAGCACCTGCCCCTTGGCCATAACCTCGTGGATAATCGTCCCGGAGTCATGAACAGCCCAATAACCCACAACCTTGGTCCGGCCGGTATCAGGGTCCACTTCCACCTCCGCGACATGCGCGGCGAAAGGGTAGTTCGGTGATGGATGTCCGTAATAAGTGGCGTCCGGCATCTCCGTATCCGGGATATAGGTTTCTCTGACGGCCATTTCCTCGCCGGCGTGGCGGGCGCGGTACCAGGCCGATATTTCGCTCAGCGGGTAAATGCGCCCGTCATGGATTACAGAGCCGCCTTCGAATACCGCTCCTTCTCCAAGAACCGTCCTTGCCAAGTCGGCAATCTGCTTCAATAAGGACTCGGCCGCCTTGTTCACGGCATTGCCGCCGATAACGGTGCTCCGGGAGGCAAGCGTTCCAATGCCGAACGGATAACGTCCCGTATCCCCCGATTTGATCAGGATTTCCGTCTCGGGTATGCCCAGCGTACGGCTCGCAATCCGGGCATAGGACAGCGACATTCCCTGGCCAAGCTCAATCTCGCCGGTCTCGATCTCCACCTGACCGTCGGACTTCAGGCGTGCAACGGCTGTTGAGCCGTCAAATCGGGGATCTATGGCGCGGAATCCGGACACATGGTTCGCCACCCCCAGCCCCAATCCCCGGTAAGGCGGCAGCTCGCTGCGCCGGCTCCAGCCGGATATCTCCTTCACCTTCTCGATGCACTGCTCCAATTTGCATGTATCGAGGCGGTAGCCGTGGATCGTCGTATCGCCTTCGTGAACGATATTTTTCAGGCGAAGCTCGGCGGGGTCCATGCCCAGCTCCAGCGCGATTTCATCGATGACGCTTTCCACCGCGAACAGCATCTCCGCATTGCCGAATCCCCGCATGCAGGTCGTCGGGCTGTTGTTGGTATAGCACAGATACCCTGCCGACTTCACATTTTGAAAATGATAGATGTTATCCGCCCGCGTGCACGCCGTCGAGATCACATTGGGACTCCAGTATACCCTCGCCCCGGCATCGGCATATACAGTCAGGTCTTTGTATACAAAATGGCCTTCCTCATCCGCCCCGATTTCGATATCAAAGGTCAACGGGACGCGGGGATGCGCAGTAATCATATCCTCGTAACGGTCGAGAATAATCTTGACGGGCCGATTGGCCGCCATCGCCAGCGCCGCTGCGATAACATGCACCTTGAGCACGTATTTGGAGCCGAACGATCCGCCAATCGGCGGCACAATGATGCGCACCTTGTCCTCAGGCAGTCCGAATCCGGCCGCGTAAGTCTCTCTGGCCCGGTACGGAATATGAGAAGGCGCCCAGATCGTGATGCCTTCCTCCTCCGACCAGCTGGCAAGGACGCCAATCGGCTCCAGATGCCCCTGATAAATGCGGTTCGACAGATAACGGCCGCCTTTGACGACCGCAGCCCGCCGCTTCCCGTCCTCTATATCTCCGCGTTCCAGTGCGATCTGCATGGGACGGTTGAATTCCACATCGTCATGCAGCAGAAGAGCCTCCGCTTTCATCGCTTCCTCGGGATCGAACACGCCGGGCAGCTGCTCGAATTCCACCTCGATCGCAGCCAGCGCCCGCTGCGCAGCTTCCCTGCTCTCAGCGGCTACCGCGGCAATCTCGTCGCCGATAAACAGCACACGGTCCTTCGCAAGAATATTCCAGTCCTTGAATTTGGTCGGACCGTATTGATGATGGGGAACATCATCAGCCGTGATTACCGCTACGACTCCCTCAACTTCCCTTGCCCGGTCCACATTGATCCGGGTAATCCGGGCGTGAGGGTAAGGGCTGCGGTAGATGGCCCCGAACAGCTGGCCGGGAAAATTCATATCATGCACATATTTCGTATGTCCTTCAAGCTTCAATTTCAAATCGGCGGGAGACTTCTTCATGGCTGGCTTGACAGTATTCATCGCGCCGCTCCTCTCGCTGCTACGACCTGCTCCGCTGCGTTGATGATGCCAAGATAGCCGGTACAGCGGCATAAATTGTTCTTCAGCGCGGCTCCCACATCTCCGCCAAACAGCCCGGGATTCTGCATCCAGGCCCATAAGGTCACCATAACACCCGGGGTGCAAAAGCCGCACTGGACGCCGCCGTTGTCCTGCATGGACTGCACCAATGACTGGAATTCACTCTTCTGCGACAAGCCTTCGATCGTTTCGATCTTCTGCCCCTGGGCGGAAGCGGCGGGAATCAGGCAGGATACGACCGGCTGGCCGTCCAGCAGAACGGTGCAGGCTCCGCATTCACCGGTGCGGCAGCCTATCTTGGTTCCGGTGAGTCCCTGGCCTTCGCGGATCACATCCGCAAGCGAATCTGTCGCCTCTCCGTGCCAGACGGTATCTTGTTCGTTAATCGTCAACTTAATCGGGCTATCGGTTCCACCATTCATTCTGACGCGCACCTCTTCCCATCCTTATGTGTCCAGTACGGATGCATGGAAAACCTCTTCCAATGACAGATCCCGCTTCAGAAGACCGTCTTCCTGCAAATAAGTAATGAATTGCCGGATCTGTCCCCAGTTCTTGTCCGTACCGTAGGGCCAGATATCTCCGTTCATAAGCTCCATGGATTGCTCAACAGATTCCCAGACAAACGGATTCGATGTATTGTTCTTGATCGTCTCCAGGAGTCCGCCAATCCCCTCGTTCTTGATTTCCTGCATCAGCTCGTACAGCTGCCGGGGCAGCTCAGGGTGACGGGTGCTTGTTTCCTCCTTCATCGAGACCAGGTGCATAATCGGAAAAATCCCGGTGCGCCCGTAATACTCCCGCTCCACATCCCATACGTCAGGGATCAGGCGGCGAAGAACTCCCCCTTCTCCGGAAGCGGCAAACAGCTTCGCGGGAGGACGGCGGGCCGACATAATCGCATCGACCTTTCCTTCCGCCAGCGCCTCGAAAATATCCCCTTCCGTCAATACAGCCGGGATGTCGACAGGAACACGCTCCGGACGGAAGGTGAACCACTGGATATCCTCATTGCCGATGCCCCACTCATGTCTGAACATGCCTCTGACCCAAACTGCGGCGGTCATTTGAAATTCGGGGAAGCCGAAGCGGCGGCCTTTCAGCTCGGATGGATGCTTGTACGGGCTGTCCGAACGGACATAAATCGCATTGTGCCGGAATGAACGCGACAGAAATACGGGAATGGCTGTCAGCCGGGTGTCACCTCCGCCCTTGGCAATCAGATAAGATGCCAGCGAAAGCTCGGACACATCGTATACAGCCCGGGATATCTGATTGACGAATATATCCTCGATGCTTTCCTGCTTGACCTCCAGGTCAAAACCAGGTATGCGCTTGGCTCCGGTCAGCAGCTTAAGGGTACGGTCGCTCTCGGACATCGCTATCGTTAATTTGTTCTCTGTCATCCTTTTTCTCCTCCCACCTATATCTACAGGTTCCCTGCCAGCAAACGGGCAGCCCGTTTAATATGCGTTCCAACCAAAGAGCGGCGGTATTCCGCGCTTGCTCTTATATCCGTAATCGGCGAGCTGCGGCGCGCATACAAATCGCCAAGCTGCTCCAGCTTGTCCTCATTCAGCTCTCCGTTCCACAAATGCTCTTCTTCGGCATTCAATGTGAACGGCTTGGGCGCTGCTGCGCCAATGGCGGCAGTGGCCCACTCGACCTGTCCTGCGCTGCCCTGAAGCACCAGCGCGACGGAGACGATTGAGATATCGGTCGCCGCACGCTGATCATAGCGCAGAAAAATCTGCGGAATACCCAGCATCCTCTCCGGAATGAACAGGGAAGTGATGATCTCTCCCTCGCGCAATCCGGTCTGCTTCGGTCCGGTTATAAATTCCTCAACCGGCACGCTGCGGGAGCCGTCAGCTCCAGCCAGCCTTACCTCGGCCCGGTATGCAACCAGCGGCACCACCATGTCGGCCGCCGGTGAAGCATTAGCCACATTGCCGGCCAGCGAGGCCCGGTTCTGGATCTGCCAGCCGCCGACGATCTGTGCGGCCTGCTGCAATGCCGGAACGATGCTGAACGTTTCGCTGCCCCATATCTCGGCAGCTGTAACGGCTGCGCCGATCTCAAGACCGTCCTCATGGCGGCTGACCTCTCTCAGCTCGGCCACGTTCCGCAAATCCAGCCAATCCATGCCCGTCCTCTCGGACTCTCTTCTCTGTCCGTTAACAAACAGATCTGTTCCCCCGCATGCGATACGGGGCTTGCGCTCCTGAAGCTGCTCCAACGCTTCGGTCAAGCTGCGGGGCTGAAGCCAGGCCATAGTTTTCCTCCTCAACGTATGATGAATGCACGGTTGACGGCAGCCTCGCCGGAAACCCCGGCAAGAGTCCGGCTATTCCAGCGAAGTAGCCAAATCCTTGATCCACGGGAGTGCAGCCAAGGGCTCAATTGTGACCTCGCTGCCCGGCACCGCGCGGATGCTGCAGAGATAGCCCGCCTTGCCGCCCACGATCGCCGAGCATTCCTTGCAGGCATTGGCGGACCGGCAGGAGTACCTTACGGAGAGGGAAGGATCCTTATGCTCCCTTATCCAGAAAATCGCATCCAGCAGGCTCATTCCCTCCCGATAAGGGACCTCGAAATGCTCCAGGGAAGCCCCTGTTGCGGCATCGCCCCGGACCACGTTCAAACTGACAATCGACATGTGATTTCTCCTCTCATGTTATTCAAGCTTTAACAGGCAGTTCAATTTGCCCGATTACCCATTCCCCGTCCCCATCCAAAGTGAAGGTGGAGCTGAAGGGAACGTCCAGCATATCTTCAAAATCCAGGCGGACGTGAGCGCCGCGGGATTCTTTTCTGTCCAATGCGCCCATAATGATCGACTCGCCGATTTTCAGCAAATTGGCAGCCTCCAGCTTCTCGACCAGCGTCAGGGCATACGTCTGCTGCTTGGCCAGCGAAATCGCCTGCAGCTCGGCGCGCAGCCCGCGGACCTGCTCCAGTGCTTCAAGCAAGCCGCTTTCCGTACGCAGCGGACCTGCCCCCTTCCACATCACCTGCTGCAGCTTGCGCTTGAAAGCCTGCAGCGAAGCGGTGTCCCGCTCCACCGGATGCGGATGCCAGAATTGCGCCAGACGCACAAGCTCCGTATTCAACGCCTGACTGACAGCGGCCGGATTCGCGCCGCCCCGTTCACGGGCTGCCGTTTCTCCCGCGATGCGCCCTGTGACGAGCGCTTCCGTGATGGCATTGCCCGAGAGACGGTTCGCGCCATGCATGCCGTAAATCAGCTCGCCTGAGGCAAGAAGACCCGGGACGCGGGTTCTCATGCTGTCGTCGACCTGAATCCCGCCCAGCATGAAATGCGCCATCGGCGCCACCTCAACCATATCCTTGGTCAAGTCCACACCCTGATCCGCCAAAATGCCGATGACCGGCCCGAAGGCTTCCCTCAGCTTTTCCTCGGGCACCATGCGGAAATCAAGATAGGCTCCGCCATGCGGAGTTCCCCTTCCCGCTTCAACCTCCCGGAAAATCGCCAGTGTCGTCTGATCGCGCGCGGCGGTATATTTTCCGGCAACCTCGCCGTTGTACTTGTCCATGAACTCTTCGCCGTTCCCGTTCAGGAGCCGTCCCCCCAGCTTGTAGCGGAATGGATCCCACATGATAGGATCGATTCCGACAAGCGGCGGGAACAGATGCGCAATCGGGAAGAACTGCACCATCTCCATATCACGCGCTTCGGCTCCCGCCTCTACGGCGAGAATATACCCGTCTCCGGTCATATTGGTGGAGGCGCTGTTGCGTTCATACACTTCCGTCAGACCGCCGGTGGCCAGAATGACGGATGAAGCTGCGATGCTTACCGGACGGTAATTCTCCATTTCAAAACCGACCGCCCCGACCGCGCGTCCCTCTTCAACGACGATCTTCGTAATCATAATGTTCTTCAGCCGTTTGATCTTCGCGTCCTTCCAGATCGCTTTCTTCAATCCGGCAGAAGTTGCTCCGCCCGTATTGAGAATATCCACATAGACGCAGCGGGCTTTGGAATGGCCCGGAGCGAATGCCTGCGAATGCTTGCCATCCGGCGTTCTGGCCCATTTCACGCCATAACGCTCCGCTTCCAGGATGACCTCCGGCCCCCTGTCCACAATCGCGCGGACGATCGCCGGGTCAGCCATTCCACGGCTGCCCTTCATCGTATCCTCGAAATGAACTTCAGGATTGTCTTCCTCGGCTTCCCCCAAAGCAACAGCTACGGTCATCTGGGCCAATATGGTGGCACCGCCCCGGCCGATCAGGCTTTTATCCGTCAGAATGACGTCGGCGCCTTCATCTGCCGCCGCTCTTGCCGCCATCATGCCGGCTGCGCCGGCCCCGATAATCAGCACATCCGTTTGTAAATGCAATGTTTCCACTTGCGATTTGCTCCTCTCTGTCTGCTTAAGCTCACCGGCTCGGCGTTGCTCCCGGCGGCTGGACGGTTATGCCCGCTGCCGTTAATGAACGGTTGATTTTCTCGGCAAATTCTACAGCATGGATGCCATCCCCATGAACGCAGATCGTATCCGCCTGTATGGCAACATCGGTCTTTTGCTGGGAAAGCACCTTCCCCTCGGATACCATCCGGATCACCTGATTGAGCGACCGCTCGTCGTCGGTGATGACCGAATCAGGAAGCCTTCTGGAGGTCAGCGAGCCGTCAGCCTGGTAGGTGCGGTCCGAGAATACCTCGCTCGCCGTCTGCAGCCCCGCCTTGCGGCCGGCTGTGATCAGCTCGCTGCCTGCAAGCCCGAACAGAATAAGCTCAGGATCGACTTTGTATACCGCTTCGGCAATCGCCTCCGCCAGCGCGGCATTGCGGACCGCCATATTATATAAAGAGCCATGCGCCTTCACATGCTGAAGCTTTGCGCCTTCCGCCCGCACGAAGCCCCATAATGCGCCAATTTGGTAAACGACGATATCATAGGCTTCTTCCGGCGAAATATCCATGTCCCTGCGTCCGAAGCCGATCAGGTCCTGAAGTCCCGGATGAGCGCCGATGGCTACGCCATGCTCCAGACACAGCTTGACCGTGCGGCGCATGGTAGCCGCATCGCCGGCATGAAATCCGCAGGCGATATTCGCCGAGGTTACAAATTTGAGCACCTCGGCGTCTCTTCCCAGCTTGTATGCGCCGAAGCTCTCACCCATATCGCAGTTCAAATCCACAACCTTCATTGTTTCTTCCTCCCGTTCTTTTGTCAGCTTGCATTCCGCCCGCATGAAACAGGGCAGCCTCAAACGCATTCGGCAGAACCGGATAACAGCCGGTCCGCCGCGTCGTTTGAGGCTTGATAAAGCTTATATTGCAGCTGAATGCCTTACAGCCACTTGTCCTTCTCTTCCTTGTTCAGCTCGCGCAGAGCCTGCAGATCGGCAAGCTCCACCTGCTCCCGCGGCACAACCGCCCGTTTGGGGAATATGACCGGCGGGGCCGGTTTGGTTGCATCGACGATGACCGCGCTGGACATCCGCGGGGTATTCTTGCCCTCCGCGTTATAATCCCAGTTCGTCGGCAGCAGGCCGCCCGGGCCGTTCCATTTGGGAATGACCAGCAGGTCGCGCTCCGCGTCAAAACGGGTTCCGATGGCCCAGGCCACTTCCTCGCCGTTGAAGACGTCAATATCCTCGTCCACGACGACAATATGCCGCAGATTCTCCGGCTCGGTATTCAGGGCGGCGAACGCCGCCTTTTTCACGTCCGCATCCCTCTCTTTATGTAAAGAGATATAGCAGTTCATCCGGCTGTAGAACGGTACGTTGACGGTTTTCAGGCTGGGTACGACCTCTTTGACCGTCTGATAAATACTTCCGGAGCGGGGCACTCCGCCCACGACAAGATGCTCGCGGCTTGACGCGACGATATCCTGGAAAATCGCATTTTTCCGGTGCGTAATGCGCGTAATGCGGATCGTCGGCACCGAACCGCCGCCCAGATAGTGGCCCGGCCACTCGCCGAACGGTCCTTCTTTGTGATCCTCATCCGGAAGAATGACGCCTTCCAGTATGATTTCCGCATGCGCAGGCACAAGCAGGTCAGAGGTTTCGGCCTGAACCAGCTCCAGAGCCTCGCCCATAAGCGCGCCAGCCGCTTCATATTCGCCGCCGATCCCTTGTACGCGGGAAACGGAGCCCATGACGAAGCCGGGATGATGGCCAATCGCAATCGCGATCGGAGCAGGCTTGCCCTGCTTCTTGTACTTCTTGTAAATCAATCCGCCGTGATGAGCGCCGAGGAACCATACGCCCATATCGCGTTCATTGAAGATTTGATGGCGGTAAATTCCCGCATTGATAAGTCCGGTGTCCGGGTCGCGAATAATCATGACACCCGCTGATAAGTACGGTCCGCCATCCATCTCGTTGTGGACAGGGATCGGAAGCTTGGAGAGATCCACTTCCTGCTCGGAAATGATGGTTTCTTTGACCTTCGCCCGGGAACGGTCAATCTCGACGGGGTCAATCGGCTTTTGCAGCTTCTCGCCGTAAACGCGCGGAATATCCTGCACCTCGCAGCCCAGGTACAGCGCGATGCGCTCATAAGAGGTCAGCAGGTTCGATACGCAGGACAGACCGGAGCCCTTGACCTGGTCGAACAGCAGGGCCGAATAGTCGCCTTTCTCCGCCAGCGCCGCAGCATACGCGGTTATCCCGAATTTCGGGTCCACTTCCTTGTCCACTACGCGAATGCTTTGGGAATCGTATTCCGATAGCTGCCCCAGATATGTTCGTAAATCTTTAGCCATTGCGATTACCTTCTTTCTGCTCGGACTTATTAAACTTGCGACTTAAGGAGTTGTTGCTGGAAGCAAAGACATATCCACCGCTTGTTCGAATGGAATCTTCTCGGTAAGAATGCCTTGATCAAGCTGGGTTTGCTGTACGATTTCCGCACCCGCCTCGGAGACCTTCAAGCCTGCGGGAACCTTCGCCAATTGATTTTTGACCGCGGACTGCATGACATCCTCCGGTATTTGATCAAATGTTTTCAGCATGGCCGCTACAGCAATGGATGGATCTTTTTGCACGCGTTCATTAATTTCATTGTTGACTGCCAGGAAACGCTTCATGGTTTCCGTGTTCTTCTCTACCCAATCCGTCTTGGCTGTAATGATAATGCCAGCGTATTCGAACGGCGGATCATACAGGACCCGGTATTCGCCTGTAGCGAGCATTTGGGATATCGTCGGCTCCGACACCATTCCCCCGGCGACCTTGCCGCTCTGGATTGCCGCAAGCATCGTTGCCCCGCTGCCTCCGTTAATGATTTGAACGTCTTTATCCGCATCGATATTGGCCTGTTTCAGACCTTCGCGAAGTCCGGTGTCCGACAAGCTGCCTACCTTGGTGACGGCAAGCGTCGTGCCTTTCAAATCTTCCAGCGATTGATACTTGGAATCCTTCTTCACAATCAGGGTGTAGCCGACGCCATTGAAAATCTCGCCGTAGGCTTTAACACCCAGACCGTTCTTTTGCTGTCTCAAAATATGCTCGTAGGATCCCAGGGTAATATCCAGGCTTCCTCCAACCAGGGCTTGGACCATATCGGCGCCAGCTGTGAAATCCTTCTCTTCAATGTGGATGCCCGCTTTCTCGAAAGAGCCGTCGCTGATGCCGATTTGCGTAATAATCGGAGTCATCCCGCCGCCTACAAGGCCCAGACGGATCGTGACATCCTCCTGCGGAGCGTTGGCGCCGGTATTCCCGGCTTCGCTTCCTGTGTTGTTTGTTCCAGAACCGGCATTATTGGCCGGAGCGTTATTGGCCGGAGCATTATTCTCTGGCGCATTATTGCCGCCGCATGCGCTCAATACGATCATGATCAGCACGAGCAATGCGGGTATTGCAAATCTGGATCTTCTCACAGCTGTTTCCTCCCCTTTACGGTTAAGTTATATTTGAATCCCCAATCTGTCCTCTAGGATTTGATTGGATCGTGATGCCTAACGGTATTTCAGCAACCGCCGCTCAAGCTGGATAATAATCTGCTCGAGCACTACCGCGATGATCATAATGAGCACGAGTCCGGTGAATATCCCCGTCGTATCCAGCATGTTGGACGAGTAGGAGATATAGAAGCCCAGACCTCTGTTTGCCCCTACCAGCTCGGCAATAACGGAACCAATCAGGGCCATTCCGATATTCAGCCTTAAACTGGTCAATATCCAGACGGTAATGGAGGGAAACACCACCCATTTGAGCTTGTGGTTCCATCTGCCCTTGAATGTACTCATCATGTCCAGAAGGTCCTTGTCAATATTCCTTACCCCTTCATAGGCGTTATAGAAAGCCACGAAGATGACCATGGCGACAACCATCAGGATTTTGGAGGACATGCCGATGCCGAACCATACGATGAAGAGCGGGGCAAGCGACACCCGGGGCAGGCTGTATAAGGCCATAACATATGGATAAATCCATTTTTGAAAAATACCGCTGAAGGAAATTAGAATACCGAGCAGCGTTCCTCCAACCATCCCGATCAGAAGTCCGACAATCGATTCCTGCAGCGTGACGCTCATATGGAACCATAAATCACCGTCGACCGTCATATCATATATCCGCTTGATTATAAGCGAAGGCTTGCTGACCCAGAAGGAATTGAAGGCTCTGCCTGACAGAAGCTCCCATAGACCCACAGTCACGATGAATACTGCGATTCTCCCCAGCCAAATGGCTGTATTGCCAGCCTCGCCGCGCCTTGACGAGCGGGGTCCGGGAGTAACGACTTTGGATTTTGATGACATGTTCAAAGCCTCCTAAAAATTTTACGTAGCTTGACTTGCATTCCCGGTAGCGAGGCTTATATTTCGTTGGACATTTGATTCCAGATTTCCCTCTGCAGCTCCTTGAATACGGGATCGAAGCGGATATCGTAAAAAGGGCGGGGGCGCTTCAGATTGATTTTGAACTCGGCCTTGATGCGTCCGGGACGGGCAGACATGACGATGACCCGGTCGGATAATGCGATGGCTTCCTCAATATCATGGGTAATGAACAATACGCTTTTGCCGACCTTCTCCCATATCTTCAGAAATTCTTCCCCGATCTTGACGCGCGTCTGCGCATCCAGAGGGCCGAACGGCTCGTCCATCAAATAAATATCCGGATCATAAGCAAAGGTGCGGGCCAGCGCCACCCGCTTCCTCATACCGCCCGATAGCTGCTTGGGATGATAGTCCCGGAATCCTTCCAGTCCGACCATCTTAAGCAGGCGCTCCGCTTCCCTGATCTGCTCGTCCCTTGGCAATCCTTTGATTTCAAGCGGAAGCCGGACATTGTCAAAAGCCGTCTTCCATGGCAGCAGGGCGTCGTTCTGAAACACCATCCCCACTTGATCGGGAACACCCTGAACCATCTGACCGTCAATGTAGGCCGCTCCCACAGCCGGCTGGAGCAGGCCGGATACAACCTTGAGCAGCGTTGATTTGCCGCAGCCGCTGGGTCCTACCACCGAGACGAATTCCCCGTCCGCCACCGACAGCTGCACCTTCTCCAAAGCAACTGTGGTTTGAGTTTTTGTATAATATTCTACCTTTAAATCCCGAATCTCAAGTTTCGGACGATTGCTGTTCTCCATGCGTGATGACCTTCTCCCCTACTGATTTCTCTACCCTTGCCGGTCCCTGATGGGACTGCAGTTGATCCAGTCCGCTGCGCAGCGTCTGGATAGCAAGCTCGCGAAGCCTGTATTGTTTCTGCGCTTCTCTTAGCGAAATCGCCTGAAAACGCACCCTGCCGCCAGGATTGACCTGGGCCAGCAGCGGCAGATCTGTAGAGATGACCTGCGCGATCTTCGGATAACCTCCGGTCGTTTGGCGATCGGCCATTAGCACAATCGGATTCCCATCCGGCGGCACCTGAACCGTTCCGAACGTTACGGCTGCGGATATCATCTCCGCCTTATTCTTAAGCTCCAGCTTGCTTCCTGCAAAACGGTAGCCCATCCGGTCGGATTGCGGCTGAACCGCATAGGGCTCGCTGAAGAAATTGGACAAGCTCTCTCCTGTGAACAACTGGTATTCCTCCCCGACGATAACCTGCACCGTCGGATCCGGGGAATAAGGCGGAAGGATATCCGGCGTCACCGACCAGTGGCTGACAGCGCCGGATTCGTCCGCTTTGGCCGCCAGCAGGTCGAGCATGCTCAAACTGCGGGCGGACATGCTGCCGATGGGAAGCTCGTCCCCAAGGCGAAGCGCGCGGCCCTGGAAGCCGCCTATTCCCGCCCGCAGATAAGTCGAACGGCTGTTCATCTCAAGCGGCACATCCAGTCCTCCGCCAACCGCGAGATAGGAGCGGCAGCCCCGGCTCATCCTGCCGAACTTCAGAAGGCTTCCCTCCGGCGCGTATATCGTTCTCCACAAGGGAAGGGGCGTACCATTCAGCGTTGGGGACATATCGCCTCCGCATATGGAGATCAGAGCCGGACCTTCAAATCGGATTTCCGGACCGATTATAGTAATCTCCAGACCCGCGTCCGTCTCCTCGTTGCCCACCAGCAGGTTGGCCACCCGCAGGGCGAAGGAATCCATGGCCCCGCCTACGACAACGCCGTATTTTTGAACGCCGAATCTGCCGGAATCCTGAACCGTTGTCAACAGCCCGGGTTTGTTTATCAACAGACTCATGACTTATGTTCCTCCCATTGATCGAACTCCATGCGCGGAATCGGATAAAAGCGGACGATGTCACCCGCTTTTAACAAGGTTGGCGGCATAAGCTCCGGAAGAAACAATCGTGTAGGGGTTCTGCCGATCAGCTGCCAGCCTCCCGGCGTTTCTATGGGATAGACCCCTGTCTGGTCTCCCGCGATTCCTACGGTTCCAACCGGTATCGACAGTCGCGGGGTTGGCCTGCGCGGGGTTGCGATCCGCTCCGACATGCCGCCCAGATAAGCAAAGCCCGGGGCAAAACCGAGCATGTATACCAGATAATCCGAAGATGTATGAATGCTTATCACCTCTTCGGGCAATAATCCATTATGATCTGCCACCGCATCCAGATCCGGTCCAAGATCGCCGCCGTAGCATACCGGTATATTGACAATCCTCTCCGGCCCGTCGGAAATATCCTTCAGCTGCAAAATAATGTTATTCATTAATGCGGCAGCGATTTGAAAGGGGAAATCCCTGTCTTCCTGCCCCACCTCATCCGCATATTCCGTCATCAGCGTCAAGCCTTCGTAATAGATGGCAACCGACGTGAACGCCGGCACGTATTCGATCAGCCCGTTAAAAGGATGGCGCTCCAGATAGTCGGATAGCTGTCTGACCCGTTTGTGGGTCTCCAGACTTATGACATCCCCTAATTTAACAATCAGCCCGGAATCGCCGAGCGGAACGATCTTTACTTCCCCTGAAGGGGTCAGTCCGCTGTTCATCATGCCGGAACGACACCTCTTCGCATATTAAACCCATCCTTGCCGGTGGGGAATAATACCCTGCCCGGCAGCATCGGTGATAATCTCAATGATTCATAACGATTCGTATTGTATGTCATGAACAACCTCCTGAAGATTGAAAGCAAAAAGATAAGCGTAACGCTCTTCCAATTCACCGCCTTTTGTCATTCGGGTAGCCATATTATATAATTAAATTCCGAATTTCGGTATGTTATATCCGAATTTTGAAACCCGATATATACGATCATTATAGTAGGTAATCAGCAAAAATCAAGAGGAAATTAATTTTTTGTCGATTTATGTTATGTCAACCAGGCATGATTCATTCTCCCAGCCATTTTGGTGTATACTGGATAGGCGATATTTTGAATATGGAAATGAATAAGCAGCGCGCAGCACAGGAGGAAAAAGTGTTAAATAAAAACAAAACCATCATCCGGTCCATGGATCTGCTTAATCTTTTTTTGACCCATACGAGACTGACCATTAATGAAATCTCGCAGCACTCCGGCGTGCCCAAAACATCCGTCCACCGGATGATCGGATCGCTTGAAGAAATGGGATTTCTGCATAAAGATAAGAACGGACAATACTCACTTGGCCTTATGTTTCTGCAGTTCGGGAATCTGGTCGCGGAACGGCTGGACATCAGGCATATTGCCCTGCCGGTCATGCAGAAGCTGCGCGACGATGTCGAAGAAGCGGTCCACCTCATCCTGAAGGATGGCCATGAATCCATTTATATCGAGAAGCTGGATACGGATCATCCCGTCAGACTGTTCACAAAAATTGGCAGGAAGGCTCCCCTGTATGCGGGGGCGTCCTCGCGGATTTTTCTAGCTTTTATGCCGGAGAATGAGAGAGAGGCGTATCTGGAAGAGGTCGAGCTGAAACCGATCGGCTCGGGAACCATCCTGAGCAAGGAGAAGCTGCGCGAGGCGCTGGAGCTGTCCAGACAGACAGGCTACAGCTTCAGCCGCTCCGAGCTTGAGAACTATACGGCAGAGCTGAGCGCGCCTATCTTCGACCATTCCGATCAAATCGTAGCGGCGATCAGTATCGCGGGGCTTAATGTACGATTCGGGGAGGAGCAATTGCCCGCCCTGATCCTCAAGGTGAAGCATGCAGCGGATGATGTATCCCGCCGGCTTGGCTGCACGACTCCTGTCGGCATTACCCGTTAGCGGATTCATTGAACAGCAGAAAAAGAGGATGGCCCCGCGCCTTCCTCTTTTTGCTTCGGAGTTTGTTCGATAGAGCCAATTATCGGATCAGCTCAGTTCGGGTCGGACCTTTCGTTGAGAATGCCTGCAGCTAGTCGCGGGTTGAATAATGATAGTCTCTGTATTCCTGAGGCGTGCAGCCGACCCATTTTTTAAACAAGTAGATGAAATAGGCGGAGGTTTGAATGCCGACCCTTTCCGTGACCTCATACACCTTAATATTGGGATCCTGCAGCAGCTCCTTGGCAAGCTGGATGCGGGTTTCCTGGACAAAATCGGAGATGGTCTTGCCCATTTCCTTTTTGAACAATACGCTGAGATAGCTGGCGTTCAGATTGAATTGCTCGGCAAGCTGCTTGACGGTCCAATTCTCCTGTACCCGTTCCCCGATAAAGCTGGCTACCTTCCGGATCAGGTTGTGCTGCTGGTTGCTGTGCTCCTTCTTGTCGATCAACATATATCGGTCCACATGCTCGATCAGAAGCTCGATAATCTGCCCTGTGCTGCTGCAGTCCAGCAGCCGGCGCCACATCAGGATATTCAATTCCCCGTCGGATCCGTTGGTTGGCTTAAGGGTTCGAACGAGTTCGCTGAGAAAATTCATGCCAAACGCCTGCACATAAGAGAAGGAAAACGTCTCCTGGGCCTGCAGCAGATCGAAGATCTGATTCATATAATCGCCGACCGCCTTCACGTCGCCCGACTCCATGAGCTTTACGACGCTCGGCATAAACTCCTCGCGCAGGCGGAAGTCCTTGAATTCTGTCGAATCCCTGTTCTCATGCCGGATAATCTGTCCATCTTCAATAAGACGAGCCTGCGCCATCATAAACTTGACTTCCTTGTAGAACAGAGGAACTTCGTTCCACTGGCTCCCCATCCGGCTGCAGCCGACGGTTACCGTGGCGCTGTACTGCTCCAGCATCATCTTCTGGATGAACTGCAACTGCCTCTCGACCCTCACCCGCTCCCCGGGTGTCGGGTTCAGATGCAGAACGGCTATTTCATCCGGGGCAATCTGCGCCATGTAGAGCTGCTCCAGATCGGACAAGCCAACGTCTACGGTTTTTCTGAAGCCGCTTCCAAGAAGCACTCTGTCTCTGGCATCCTTGCCTGAAGACAGAAAATGATCAAGTCCGATAACCATGATCCATAGACCACGGATGCTTCCCGGCAGCTCCATAAGGCTGCTCCAGGATGAGAGCATTTCTTCGGTCTGGGGGATCTCCGCAATCAAATCGCTGACGAAGCGCTCTTTCACAAGCCGGAGACTTCCCGATACCTTTTTCTCCAGATCGCTGGTCTGCTCGACGACACTCCGCATCTTATCCAATGTGACCTTAAGCGCAGTCAGCCGGCTTGACACTTCATCCAGCTTGAGCGGCTTCAACACATACGCCTGCGCGCCGACATGAATGGCATCCTGGACAAATTCGAATTCGTTATAGCCGCTGATCATCAGAACCTGAATTTGCGGATAAAGCGTCTTGGCCTTCGCTACCAGCTCAATGCCGTTCATACCGGGCATCGACACATCGGAAATAAGCACATCGAAGGACGATTCGCCCATCAGCTCCAGCGCTTCTTCCCCCGATTCCGCCGAAACGGGATCGTCATAGCCCAGCTCCTGCCATTTGATATAGCGGATAAGCCCTGTAATATTAGAAGGCTCATCATCGACAATCAGCACTTTGAGCATTTTACTGTTCCCTCCTGATGGTCGGCTGCTCCGGGCAAACCGGAAATACGATAGAAACCAAGGTCCACTCGCCTGCCGCGCTTTCCATAGTGAACGTTCCGTTTTCCCCGAAATAGAGAGCAAGCCTTTCCTTGATGTTGGACGTCCCGAACCCGTTGCCCTTCCCTACATGCGTCCCCTCTTCAATCGCGCTCAGGGTATCCCCGGGAATGCCCTGGCCGTTATCATAGACGGACATCCGGATATTCGCGCCTTCTCTTGCAACGGAAATTCGAATGACCGCATTCTTCCTGCGTGTAATGGCCCCGTGCAGATAACAGTTCTCCACAATCGGCTGCAGCACCGTCTTGATCGTATAGAAGTCAAGCACAGAGCTGTCGATATCCCATTCGATCTGAATCCGGTCCGGGTACCGGAGCTGCTGAATATCCAGGTAAGCCTTGACATGCTCCAGCTCTTCGCGGATCCGGATGACGCTGATCTTGTTATTCAAGGCCAGCCGGTAAAAGGTCGTCAGCGCGTCGATGATCACAATTTGCTCGGAATCCTGCACATCGAGCGCCCGCCAGCGGATCAGGCTGAGCGAATTGTAGATGAAGTGGGGATTGACCTGCGCCTGCAGCGCCTTAAAGGCCTGCTCCTTCTCCTTCAGCCCGGCCCGCGTGATGCCCTCCACCAGCTTCCCGAGCCGCTCCGACATGGAATTGAACATATTCTCCAATTCGCCTACCTCATCTTTCTCGTGATTGCGGACGTTCACCTCAAATTCGCCCCGGGAAAGATCGCTCATCCGGCTGCCCAGCTTGCGGATGCGCCGGACGATGTTTTTGACAATGGTCATCATGAGGAAGATCGACAGCAGCAGGAAAAAGAGCGTGATGCCGACAATCAGATACAGCACCGTCCTGTTCTGACTGCCCATATATTTCATATGAACCAATGCCACCACGTTCCAGCGGGAGGAGAGCGGCTTGGTAATCAGCAGCTCCTTGACCTGCGTCAAATCATAAACACCCGCTTCATCCCCATCCCCTCCGGCGTCCGGCCATTCTTTCGAGATCATGAGGCTGCCGATCCTTGCCTTGTCCGACGCTGCGAGGATCTTCCGGGATTCATCCACGATGTAAAGGCTCCCGTCGCCATTGAAGGGATGGTCGAGCAGTTCGCCGAAAACGGTATCATAATTAAGCAGAATATAGACCATCCCGAGCACATTCCCGGAGGCGCTGATGATTTTGCGCGTAATGACGATCTGCTTCGGATTATCGCGCGCGTTGCTCCATTGAAGCGGACTCGACGATTTCATGGCCGCGTTGTACCATGAACGCTCGTCTCTGCCTGCCAGCATTCTCTCCTCCGGCCGCCACAGCAGCTGCCCGTCCTGGACCAGCGTTTCATTGGTATGGTAAATGCGGAAGTCGGCGATGCCGGGCAAATATTTGCTCGTAATCAGGAACGTCCGGTCCACATAATTAACCGTATCCACAATCTCGGGCATATCCGTATATTCCCGTTCGAGCCGGGCGATCAGCTCGCTGTCGGTGGCCGTCCGGACGGCAAGCAAATCATAGCTTTGCTTGGCGAAATCGACATTGCGGGCGGTTTGCCGTACCGTCTCGTCGAGCGTAACCAGGTAGCTGTGATGAAAGCTGCGGATCACCAAATAAATAGCGCCGCCGCCAAGGACAAGTGTGGGCAGCAGCAGGATCAAGCCATAAAGGATTAATATTTTGCTGCGCAGGTTCATCCCGCGGGTGAACCCGATGATCATTCTTTCCAACCGCAATCTCAAAGCACTGCACTCCTTTCACACGCACAAATCATATCATATGCATGGTGAAGCACGCATAAACGGGAGCCATCCTTGTTGGACGGTTCCCGTTTCCTGATGAGCTAAAATGATGTCAGAGCTTCATCGGAAGCAGCCTTCAAGACTGCTTCCCTTATTTCAATCGGACCTTTTGCGCTAGGCTTTTGCTGTTTCCTGCAGCGTCTGGTTCCATTCTTCCTTGAGCTCGCTCCAGTGCGCGCGCTTCTCGATGGCAGCCTGGAAATCCTTCCAGGCCGACTCGAATGCGGCGTCGTCTTTGGCCATAATCAGCTTGGCTTTAAACTCCTTGCGCACATTTTCCAGCTCAGGCAGGTATTTCTCCCATAAGCCGCCCGCCTTCGCCTTCACCATATCCTGCGGCTCGGCGATGCGGATTCCGCCCATCTTGCCGATTTGCTCAGAGAAGTCGATCGTTTTCTGGCGGCCCTTCGGCTCGGTTACGCCGTAGTTCCACCACGGATACCATTCATTGCTGTAGGAAGAGGCCATATACAGACCGGGATTCGTGCTCGCGATCTTCGCCGCGTCCCCGGAATCGTGCAGCTCCTGGTAGTTTTTATCGGTGAAAACCCATAGTCCGAGCGGCTTATCCACCCAGTTCCAGAACACGCCGGCCGGTCCTTCGGCGGCAACCTGCTGCTGCTCGGGATTTTGCGTCAGCGTATAATCGAAGAATTTCAGAATGGCTTCCAGGTTCTTCGTGTCTTTATTAATAAATACATCATCGGCCGGATACGGATTGACGATTTGATTGGCGCCGATGGCGCTCACCCCGTCGACCTGCGGGTATGGAACGGCCTCATAGTACCATGCCGGCTCCGTCGGTCCATCCAGAACCTCCCACAAATGCGCGTCCATATTGAAGAATCCGCCGGCGTTCATCGCGATGCGTCCGGTTTTGTTTTTCTCCTTGTAGCGCTCGCTCTTGTCCGTGATCGCCTCGTGATCCAGAAGATTCGCACGGTACATCTTGTTCATCCATTGGTAGGCGGCTTTATATTGGGGATTATCATAAATAAATTCGTAGCCGTCACCCTTTTTCTGAACCGGAATGACGCCCCCCGCAGTGGCGGTCGACACCCCGAACGTACTCAGAATCACGTTCTCGTCATTCGCATCCGAGAGGAAGCTCAGCGGAATGAGCGGCTTGCCCGATTCATCCGTCTGCTTCGCCGCGAGTTCCAGATATTTCTCCACGCCGCCGATCGTTTTGAGATCGTCTACGGTCAGACCGGTTTTCTCCAATACGTCGGAGCGGACGAACCAGCCGAGAGAAGCCCAGCCTGGCCACGGATCTTCGGGATTCTGGTCGAACCATGTCGGTATCGACCAGATATGGCCGTCCTTATCCTTCATCGCGTCCAGATACAGCTTGGGGATCGCCGCGAGTCCGGGATATTTGTCAGGCATATCAAAATATTGCTCAAGCGGAAGAACCGTGTTCGACCGGATCATAGCGGACGTAACCACATCGCCGCGGGCAAAAATTGCCGCGTCCTCAAAGCCTCCGGTGTTCAGCTTCAGATTAAGCGCTGTCATGGCATCGCCTTGCGTAGCCTCCAGCTGCACGTCGATGCCCGGCTCATTCTCTCTCCAGTAAGTCTGTACCTTACTGTCATTGTTGATCGTTGCCGTCCAGCCGAGCCACAGCTTGAAGGCTTTGGACCCGCCGGCTCCCTCAGCGGCATTCGTTCCGCCGTCAGCGGCTGGGCCGCTGCCGGAGTCTGCATTGCCATTCGAACCTCCGCTGCCGTTCGAGCATGCCGCCACCAGAAACATAAGCAGCGCAAGGGTCATGGCCCCCAGCCATCTTGCTCTCTTTTTACGTATAATCATGAATTGCTTCCCCTTCCCGTTTTCTCGTTTGGTATTTGATGTTTCCTTATACCCGCCGCTTTTCTCTTACCCTTTCACAGAGCCGATCAGGACTCCTTTGACAAAATACTTCTGCAAAAACGGATAGACACAAAGAATCGGAAGCGCGCTGACCATGACGGTTGCCATTTTGATGGACATTAAGGTGACATTGGAAATCATCGAGCCTCTGGCCAGCGCCTCCTGATTATTATTCGAGCCAAGAACCGCCGATATGTCCTGCGCAGACAAAAGCTGCTGCAGAAACGTCTGGACGGGGATGAGATTCTGGTCCGAAACGTAGAAGGCTCCGGCAAACCAGTCATTCCAGTGCCAGACAGCGGTGAACAATCCGAGTGCCGCCAGCATGGGCTTGGAGAGCGGTAAAATAATGATAAGCAGAATCCGGAAGGGATTCGCGCCGTCAATTTCCGCCGATTCGGTCAGCGCTTCGGGAATGCCCTGAATGAATTTCATCATGACGAACATATTCCACGCCGAGAACGCGGATGGAATGATGTACACCCAGAACGAGTTAAGCAAGGACAAATCGTTGAGCTGGATATATAAAGGGATCAATCCGCCGCTAAACAGCATCGTGATCAGGATATAGCTGAGAATAACCTGCCGAAACGGCAGCTGCCGGTAGGACAAGCCGAACGCGACCAGAATCGTTACGAGCAGTCCAATAATCGTTCCAATAATGGTACGGGCAATCGTGATCAGATACGCATGCTGGATGACGGAATTGCCGAGAACCACCTCGAAGTTATAGAGCGTAAATTTCCGCGGCCACAGATAAACGCCGCCTTTGGCCGCATCGCTCCCCACATTCAGAGCAATGGAAAGCATGGACATGAACGGATAGATGACCGATGCACACAATAGAAGCATCAGCGCAATTATAATAATCTGACTGATCTTGTCGCTTGCTGAACGTTTCATTGCTTACCAAAGCCCCTCCCCGTTGAATTTCCGTGACAGCTGATTCGTACAGAGCACCAGGATCAAGCTGACGATGGAGGAAAGCAGCCCGACCGCCGTTGCCATACCGAAATAACCTTGCTGCAGGCCGCTGCGCAGAATGTACGTGTCCAGCACATCCGCTACCGGCTGATTGGCCGGATTCATAAGCGGATAGATCTGATCCATCCCGACGGCTATGAGACTTGGCATACTCAGGATCAGTACGATGGAGATCGTGGGCAAAATGCCGGGCAAGGTAATGCTGCGCATCTGCGCCAGCTTGCCGGCTCCCTCTACCTTGGCCGCTTCATAGAGCTGCGGATCGATCGTGGTGATGGCCGCCAGGTACAGAATCGTATTCCAGCCGACTTCCTTCCACAAGCCGCTCGCCACGATCATCGGACGAAACCATTCCGTCGATCCAAGGAAGAAGACCGGCTCGCCGCCCATATTGACAATCAGCTGGTTGACGATCCCCCCGTCCAGAGTAAGCAGGGATTGCAGCATATAGGCGACGACGATCCAGGAGAAAAAGTGGGGCAGATAGCTGACCGACTGGACGAATCGCTTGAAGCCGGTATGTCTCAACTCATTAATGAGGAGCGCAAGAATAATGGGTGCAGGGAAACCGAAAACAAATTTGAGGACGGCGATATAAAGCGTATTGCCCACCACAACCCAGAACTGGTCATCCTGCAAAAAAGAAAAGTTTTCAAATCCGACCCATGGACTGTTCCACATTGTAAGGCCGATATGAAAATCTTTGAACGCTACTTGAATGCCGACCATCGGAACATAGCTGAACAAGAACAGCAGGACAACGGCCGGTACAATCATCGTGTACTGCCAGCGGTATTTTGTCAGTCTCGCAAACATTATGTCACCCCTTTGCACTCATTATAGGGTTTGAATGTAAGCAGTTCCATATCACAACGATTGGATTTCCATCGTTTTGATTGGAGAAAAAAGCAGGCAAGGAAATCGCATATGGCAGCTGTCTGAGGAAAAAGCTCTCTATTTGGCTTTGGGTGCTGCAGAGTTTTTTCGGGGAATGCTATCCTTTTTACTATAGGATTTTGTTCCAAAAGGTTTGCCTAAAACAAACCGTTTTGGTAAGTTTAAATCTACCTATACCACGGGGGAGGACGGGATATGCGCTACTATAAGCCCCATGAGATTGCCAGAGAGCTTCACATCAGTACGAGCGCTTTGCGCCATTATGAATCCTGGGGAGTGGTGCCAATCCCCGAACGAGCCGCGAATGGTTATCGGCTCTATACGGCGGTGCATCTGGCTTATTTCCGCTGTCTCCGCACCATGTTCGCCGGCTTTGGCGTTGCCGTCACCTGTGACGTGCTGCGCCATATTCAGAAATCGGATATGGACTCCGCCTTCTGGCTGGTCAACAAGGAGCAGGCAAGTCTGCATCATGAAAAAGAAGTAGCCGACCAGACGCTTGCGCTGCTGCAGGATTCCGAGCTCGCCATCCTGGCAGGCAAGAAGCTGAAAAACAGGATGAACATCGGCGAGGCTGCCGCTCTAACCGATGTGCAGGCCTCGGCTATCCGGCACTGGGAGAAGGAAGGGCTGCTGACGCCGGACCGCGATCCCGAGAACGGTTACCGGGTGTTTACGTCCACGCATATCAGACAAATTCTGCTCATCCGCACCTTGAGGCGGACCGTCTATTTTCTGGATAATATGAGGGAAATTGTTCAGGCCGTGGAGCATCATAGCATGGAGAAAGCCAAAAGAGTCACAGAGGATGCCCTGTTAAGCATCCATGAGCGCAACCGCCGGCAAATCTATGGGGTTCATCAATTGGTAGAGCTTTGCAAAGAGGTGGGGTTGGAAACGCAGGGGTAATGCTATTTCATTGCTATAAAGCCAAGAAGAGTCGGAAAGCACGGACTTTCCTTATTTTTTGCTGATCAAGCGGACCGTGCGATGCGGTCAAGCCTTCGCATTTATTCAATTATTGTCAGAATACCTGTGAGCTTATATTTTTTCATTTTCATCTAAATTCTATATTTTATAGAAATATATTACTATTATTCGCAGGGAAAGCTTAGAAAATCTGATCCTGTAATCCGGCTCATGTTTCATATTACTAGTTGGAATTATCTTCTGTGAATGTTTGAGCCGGCCTGTCGGTTCGTAACTGCCTTACTGGAGCGTTCATACAGGTGCACTCGGCACCGGATGGGCGCTGCAGCGAGTTTTTTCCGGCTTGCATGCCGGCAGCTAGGGCTGGGACGAGTGCAAGCCGATTTTTCCTTACTAGAGCGTTCATTCTGGTGCACTCGGCACCGGATGGGCGCTGCAGCGAGCTTTTTCCGGCTTGCATGGCGGGCAGCTAGGGCTGGGACGAGTGCAAGCCGGGTTTTCCTTACTGGAGTTTTCATTCTGGTAGACTCGGCACCGATTGGCGCTGCAGCGAGCTTTTTCCGGCTTGCATGCCCGGCAGTGTGTTAATAGTTGACTAATAGGCAACTGCAGCTGCCCCTGAAGTGAATAATAGTTGAACATAATAGAAAGACAAACAAAGCACCTTCAGAACCACTACTGAGTGGGGCTGAAGATGCCTTGGTTTTCATAAAATGATGACAGGGCAAGGGCTGAAAACCATCTTTTGAAATGGCCCCTTTCCTTATTTAAAAGTTTAACAGGGCATCAAACCCGCCGAACCGCTCGGCAAGTTCCAAGGTTTCTCGCGTTAGCTTGTTCGATCATGAACGCCAAAGTACTGCATTGGCGTTCATGATCGAATAAAGCGATCGCTGGTTCCCCATGACCAATAAGGGATCTTCCATCAGCTTTATGCTTTAAGCCGAGCCATTCACTATTAATCTTAAAAGTTGATTTTTTCCTTTTTTTGATGAAGTTCTGCTTTTAGTCTGGCCGCTGCTATAGCGCCGTAAGCGCCGGCCTCATTCCCAAGTGTCGCCAGCACGATATTCACCGGCAGCGGCGTCAGCTTGGAGGCTCTGTCTCTTACTTCGTTCACATAATAATCCCCGGAATCTACCACCCCGCCCCCGAGTACGACAACCTCGGGATTGAGCAAAGAAACGGCATTTGCGATTCCTACAGCCATATAATTGAGCGGTCTGTCCATAATTTTCTTCGCAGTCTCATCGCCCTCTGCTGCTGCAGTCACAACATGCTTGGCCTCGATCCGTTCCAGTATTCCGCCTGCCATTTCGAGGATCTTCGATTTGCGGCCGCCTTGACTGAGATAATCGCGCGCCGCAATGCCGATTCCCGTACCGGAGGTGGCCTCTTCGAAGGGGCCGAATTTCTCCCCTTTTCCATGATCATTGTTGATCAAGCAGGAATCGACCACCCAATTCCCGATTTCGCCGGCTGCATTATTTGCTCCTTTATACAGCTCCCCGTTGAAAATAAACGCGCTGCCGATTCCGGTGCCGATCGTTATCATCATCACATGTCGCTTGCCCTGGGCAGCGCCCATCCAATTCTCGCCCCAGGCCGCCATGTTGACGTCATTGTCCAAATAAACAGAGCCTGTATAATATTTGCGGATAATCGGCCTCACGTCAATGGCAGGCCATCTGAAGGCAGGCGCATTCGTCAGAATGCCCGCGTTATCTCCAATAACTCCCGGAAATCCAACTCCGATGCCGGAAAGATCATATACTTGCAAACCCCGTTCAACCAACAAAAGAGCAAGCTCTTCGAACAGCCAGCGAAAAAAACTCTCGGGATCAGATTCTGTTGGGGTGCGAAGTTTACTTTTAATAACCGGATTGCCTTGAGGGTCGGCTACACAAACAAATACCTTCGTTCCCCCAACGTCAATTCCTGCCGTATATCCGCTCTCTTGTGTTCTACTCATGGTCATACCTCCATACCGAATCTTACAAATCTTCAAACTATCCGGGCAACCGTCAGCTTCCCCCTACTCCATCAGCAACTATATCCCCCAACTTCACTTCATCCTCCCTTATTTCACAGTGACAGCCCCGTGATCGGGTCTCCGGGGCCTCACTGTGCATATTTTTTTAAATTTTCAATCCGGAATTACTCTGCGACCATAATATCGATCAGATTCAACAATGCTTGTGCGGCTTCCGCACGGGTAGTGTTTGATTTCGGAGCAAAGTTTGCAGGCGATTGACCGCGCATTAGCTCAAGTTCAAGCGCTTTGCTAATGTCTGCTTCTGCCCATGACGATACCTGATTATGATCTTTGAAGTCTGCAAGACTGCTGGCATCCATCTGTTTCTTACCGTTCTTATACTCATAAGCACGAACGATCAATACAGCCATTTGTTCCCGCGTAATTGGCGCATTAGGCGCAAATTCCGTTTCCGACAGGCCTTGAATCAAGCCTGCATCGAACGCTGCTGCCACATCGGCTGCAAACCAGTCCGATGCCTTCACATCCGCGAAAGCGGTGCTGCTGCCAGTCGCGTCAAGACCAATCGCTCTTACCAATAATGCGGCAAATTCAGCGCGCGTCGTCAGAGCGGACGGCTTGAACTGCGTATCGGACACTCCGTTAATCAGATGCTTGGCCGATAGGATCTGCAGTGACCTGTAAACCCAATGCTTGGATGGGACATCTATGAACGTTTTATCATACTGCATCACTGCATAGGTACCAAGATGAGATACTTTCACGGTTGCGGTATCGTTCGTTATATCGATATCGCCGCCGACGTAATCCCATTTGCCGGTTGTTTCATTGAACGAATAAACTCCCAGCAAGGCTTCATCAAGATCGGATGGATAAGACAATACGATCTCTGCCTGTTCCGTCAATGATGCAAGCTTGCTTTCTTTGCCGTCTTGATCCACCAGAACGAGCTCCAGGTTGTAGGACGATCCGCCAAGCTTGTAGCCTGAGTCAACCTGACCCTTCTCTTCCGGATTCATTCTTACGATAATCTGAGCCTTATCGGATTGACCCTCCAGCTGACCGGCCAATTTCTGAATGACTGCTGCCGGAATCGTCAGCGTTACGCCGGATGCCTGAACCTCCAACGCATTTCCAGCCAGAAGCTCTCCTGCGTTAATCGGGAGCACGGCTTCCGTTTTGCCGTCTTTCAATTCCAGTTTCACTTTGCCGTCCTGTACATGGGCCAGCTCTTCCTTGCTGAATGATTGCTGTGATTCTTTCCCGTCTGTACCAGGAGTCGAAACTGGAGGTGCAGGATAGTAAGGGATTGAAGTATTCTGCCCGCTAATCGCGATCTTCAGTTCTCCCACGACGCCTGAACCGTCATTTGCTGCTGCTTTCACGAGTACATCGCCATCGCCGGCTGCCGTGAGCAGCCCTGTCTCGCTGATTGATGCCGAACCGCCCATTCCAGAGACCGACCAGGTTACTGAAGGATCGCTCGCATATGACGGCGTTACCTCGGCAGTTAACTGAAGTGTGCCTTGGTAGCTCGTAATCGAGGTGCCATCTCCATCCGCCTTAATGACGATGCCTGTTACCGGGCTAGCCGCTTTGTTCGACAGAACAATACCTTCTGAAGCGGAGCCATTCCCGTTTAACGCCGATATTCGGAGACTATAGCTGTCGCCGGAGTTCAATCCGCCGAGAACGAAGGATTGCACGCCTTTGTCCACAATAACCGGTTCAATATTCGCCGGGGTATCTACTGTGATCTTGACTCTGCTGAATACAATGTCATCCGGATCCTTCCAGGTCACCTTCAATTGCTTTCCTTCGCCGTCATATTCCGCTTTGGCATTTTGAACCTCGGCAGAATCACGGAGCACCAGCTTCACAGCCTGATTTTTAACTTCAGGGGCTGAGACAAGGCTTGGAGACGGGAAGCTTAATGACGCGCCAGTCAGCGTGAATTCAGCATTCCCGTTGTCAATTGAAGCAACATCCTTGGCTTTGAATTGAAGCTTCACAATCGTATCGCTCAAGCTCGTTCTCGGGCCCGAAGCCGCCAGTTTCAACTTAACTGTGCCAGGAACGCTTTTGTCCACTTTCGATACGGACACTGTTTTCTCTGCAGAGACGGCAGATACGAAGTCAAACTTCGTGCTGTCGTAGTTGACATTGACATCTTCCCCGAATACGGAGCTTGTCACGTTCTGCAGTCCAAGATCCAATGAATACGTGCTGCCGGTTGTTGCAGATGCATCTCCGGTCAGTGTTGCTGCCGGTCCATACAGCTCGAATGCGGCAAGATTGAAGCTCGTTGCCGGGTTCGTTGCTGCAAGGCCGGTTACGCCTTGACCCGTCCCTCCGGAACCGATCTGAGGGCTGCCCGGACGTTTACCTTCCATCGTAACGCGGATATACCGCTTGGTGACGGGAGCAAACTGCAAATCGTTCATGGCTGAACCATTGCTGTTTGTTGCGATAAGAACCTTTTTCCAGTTCGTATTGTCATCAGATACTTCAACAGTCAAATTCTGCGCATAATTTGCATAATCCCATCTCATGACTGCCCGGCTGAAGGTTGTGGGCGCTCCCAGATCAACCTTGTACCACTGCGGGTCGGCTCCGGTTGTCGCATTCGTGGAGCTCTGCCATTTGGTAGTCAATGAGCTGCTGTCCAGCGCATTATTCGCGTTATTCGAACCTTGTGTAGTGGACGCTGTTGCGGTCGTCTTTTTGAATACAAGATTCGTAGAAGTCGGAAGCCCTTTCTGCGGTACAACGATATTGTTGTAGCTGTTGATCTCTACGACAGGAGCAGCATTCCCCAGGTCCGACACCTTGTATTGGGCGGTAAGGGTTCTCTCTTCTCCAGGCAGCAGCATGAAGTAGTTATCATCCATCCGAACCGGAGCGACCAGATCCCCGCCTTCGCCTTTTCTGATTTTGGCGAATACCGAATAAGCGATGTTGCTGCCATTATTCTTGATGGTATAGGTGAGCGTCTCCTCAGCGCCGTTAGTTACAGCAGCGGGTGTGCCTGCAATCGACAGCTCAGCCGGTCCCAGCTTCTGAAGATCCGTATAATCCGCATACTGATTTTGCGGGGTTGCGTTCCAGTTGTGGCTTGAGTATTTAACCACATCCTTCTTCAGCGATTCCGCATAGGAGTTCACACTTACAAGATTTCCTGCTTCGTCTCTCAGTTCCAAGCGGATAAAGTAAGTCGGTGACAGGGTGAAATTGGCCTCGTCGATCTGATCAACCGTTGTAATGCCATAAGCCTCGTTGATCTTCCCTCCGAAGTCAATATCCTGATAGCCGACCGTTTTCGGAGCGCCGCCCTCGGCTGGTGCTGCCCCGTCTGGTGTAACCGCCAATTGGTTGAAGGTTCTGTCGTATACTTTCTTGCTGTCAATATTGTAGATTTGCACTTTCGCATTCAATCCGGAATAGGCGGTTTGCGTGCTGTTGACGATCTTGACCTGCTTGGTGCCGTAATCGAATAGAATATGAAGCGGCTCGTTGGCGATCTTTGTTCCGAAATAAGAGCTGTTCGGGTTCAGGTAGTAGTCGAACATATTCCAGTACAGGCTCGGCCATGCATTGTTAAGCATCCACTGCACCCAGCCGGACGCATTGGTGTACTTGTTCACCTGGAGCGCTTCATACTGCGCCCGGAATGCATCGTACTGCTGAACCTGGGCTTTGATATTGAATTCTTCAAGACTGTTGGACTCCCCGTAGTGATTGTCCAAAGCTCTGTTGAAATTCGCCAGATCCTTGAAGCTTCCTCTGGCCGTATGGTAATTCCATTGGGCGAAATTATCGCCGCCCACATTGTAAGGCCACAGCGTATTCGCCGGCAAAATCTTCTTCATCGTCTCGGTCACCGGAATACTCGGACCCGGACCCGCTTCCGAAGTAAAGCCGAATGCGCCGCCATCATTCATATCCTCGAAATACATCGCTGGAGGAGCGTAATCATACGTGGCATCCATATGCATGCCGCTGTACGTACCTGTCAATTCCGCCTTCTTGGCAGAGCCGCTGGAAATAATGGCCCCATAGTCATCCCAATGGATTTTATGCTCCAGATCCAGGAATGCCTGTTCGACCTGCTTGCCCCGTTCGATCGTTCCACCATTCGGCAGATCGTCCCCATAAGAAGGAGGATTGTCGCTTCCGTTCAGCCAGGCAATCATGCTCGGATGAACGCGGGCGTTTTGAATTTGCGCCTGCAAGGAATCTTTTACAATATCGAGCTCTGCATCGCTGTAGGCTGCCGGCTGCTGCCATCTGCTGCAGCATACCCAGCCGGTCATGTAGAGAATCCCCTTCTCATCCAGAAGGTCGAGCAGCCGGTCATCGAAGAACATGCCTTCATCGCGGATCGCGTTCAGCCCCATATCATCAATATACTGCATGATGGCAACGTTCGTATCCTGATTGCGGCGGAGGAACAGATCCGTAGGGGAATAACCTCCCGCTTTAATCAGAATGGGCTTATGATTGACATAAAATTGCACCATATCCTTAAGACTGTCTTCATCAGAAGGTGAAACATTCATTTCTGTATCAATTTCACGAATCCCGAATTTTTGTTTGATCACATCAGTGACAACATTGTTGGCAGTGAATTTGAATTCAATGGAATACATCGGCTGACCGCCCATATCCTTCGGCCACCAAAGCTGAGGATTTGCGATGTTCAATTCGGCATACTTATCAGAGCCAAAATTGAACTCCTGATCCTGCACCCCTGCGCTCAGCGTAACAGGCTGCGAAACAGCCGCTACCACTGCGCCGCCGGGATCCGTAATGGTTGCGGATAATGTTCCTTCGATCTCGGAGCTTGTCTTGTTGCTCAGATCGACATAAGCGTTGAGGCTCGCCATGTTCAGCTCATTATTCACCTTGGAACCGACATATGGATTGCGCACCTCAACCGAATCGGTCGTGGTAATGAAAACATCCCGCCAAAGGCCCATATTATTGTCGGCCGGTCTTGGCACCCAGTCCACCCAGTAGATCGAAAAATCCTTTCCGTAGTCGGATCGCTCTACAGATACGGCAATGGTATTCTTCGTCACGCCGTCGGCAGTGACATAATCGGTAATATCCAGCTCATACGTCCGGAAGCTGCCGACAATGTCGGAGGAGTCGGCAATCTGATGGCCATTGACCCAGATATTCCCTTTGTACGCAATTCCCTGGAAGTTTACGATGATTCTTTTACCCAGCTCCGACTGGGGCAATGTAAATTCGGTGCGGTACCACCAGGGTACTGTAAAGCGGCTTTCATCGATTTTGGACATTCCGTCTCCGATGTAGGGATCGGAAATATCACCGTCATTAATCAGGGCGCCCAGTACGGTGCTCGGTACCTGAGTGTCGTACCAGCCTGTTGTATCGTAGCCCGGTGTTGAGATGTTGGCGCCGTATGCTGCCTGCACAACGGATTGGCCGTAGGTCGCCTCGGTGGCTGATTGAATTTTCCAGTTGTCTTTGAGCGGATAGACATTGCTTAACGTGACGGCTTTGCTCGAAGAGCCTGGCAAAGGGCCATTATCGATCACTGGTGCTGCATTAACCTTCGTGCTGAGCGGATTGTTAAAGCCGGTAAATATAAGCAATACAGCCATTACAATATGGTAAGCCTGCTTGAATGATTTGCTTTTTACCATTTCCTGCTTCCTCCTCATTATGGTTCGTGCAAGAATGCCAAGCCTGCATACGGGATTATTCCTTCACTCCGCCCGCCGTCATCCCGGTTACGATATGCTTCTGGAAAATGAATGAGATCAGAATTGGCGGCAGGCAAGCCAGCACCCCACCGGTTGCGATCATTCCATAGTCCACTCCATTTTTTCCGCTGAATTCAGCAATGGCCACGGGCACGGTTTTGGCATCGAGACTGGACGTAAACAACAGCGCAAAGAAAAATTCATCCCATGCCAGCAGAAACGCGAATATGCAGGTGGACAGGACGCCGGGACGAATAATCGGGAAAATAATAAGTCTGATGGTCTGGAACCGGCTGCAACCGTCCATATACGCAGCTTCATAGAAATCATTCGACAGAAATTTCAAATAACTCTGCATAACCCAAATGACATAAGGAATGACAAAGGTTAAATCCAATAGAATCAAGGTCCATCTGGAATCCATCATGCCGAACTTATTCAGCATCGAAAACAGCGGAATCACGATAACGACGGACGGTATCATGTAAGAGAACAGGAACAGGTACAGCATTTTCTGCTTGAATCTGAACCGGTATCTCGCAAAGCTGTGCGCAGCCAGTCCTCCGATAATCAAGGCGAGCAGCGTTGTGCATAAGGCGACAATCAGACTGTTGCCCATGGAAAGCCGGAACGTGTACGCCATATCATTGTCCGAATTTACGAAGATATCGATATATCGCTGAAACGTGACATGGCTTGGAATCCAACGCAGCGGCACCGCTGTCAGATCGACCTGATATGAGATGCTGGAGATAAACAGCCAGAGAAAGGGAGCCAGCGTGCAGAAAGTAACCAGTATCCCAAAAAGATACTGCACCAGCCTGAATCGTTTGCTGCTCCTCATGCCGACTCCTCCTCTGCCTTCAGCACCTTGACGTAGACAAAGGTGATACTGCCAATAATCAATGCAATGAGGAACGAGATCGTCGCGCCTTGTGAAAAATGCATGTTGTTGAATGCTTTGATATAGGCTTGATAGGTGAGTACCTTGGTTCCGTCCGAAGGTCCTCCCATAGTCAAGGCATAGATCAGGTCGAACACCTTGAACGATTCCATCGTCCTCATGACGATCAGGACAAGTATAGTCGGCTTCAGATGGGGAAGCGTCAGAACGAAAAACCGCTGCAGCCGCCCCGCTCCATCCACGCTTGCCGCCTCATACACGGATTTGTTGCTCATTTGCAGCGATGCCAATAGAAAGATTACGACAAGCGGCGTCATCTTCCAGACATCGGCCAGAATGACCATGTTCATCGCAAGCCAGGGCTTGCTGAGCCAGGATTGATAATGCGGAATAAGGTGCAGCTGCGTCAGAAAAGCATTCAACGCCCCGTATTCCGGCTGATAAATCCATTTCCACATCGCCCCGTTCACAATCGTCGGCACGGCCCAGGGCAGGATGATGATGGTGCGCAGGAAAGCAATTCCCCGGATCGGCTCGTTCAGGAGCAGCGCAATCAGCATTCCAAACACCATCTCAAAGCTGATCGAAACGAAAGAGAAATAGAATGTTCTGCCTGCGGATTCCCAGAAACTCTTATCTGTAAGAATCACGTAGTAGTTTTTCAATCCTACATAATCGCCCATCGATTCAACATTTAACGACATATCATGAAAGCTTAGGATGAACGTATAAATCAATGGGAAGAGAATAATACCGAATACCGCCAGAACAGCGGGAGTGATATTAAGCCAGACGTAGGTTGTATCACTCATTCTTCTCATGACATTGCCCTTTCTTGACGAATATTAACTCTCTTCAGAAATATCAGTGGCTTTTTTCTGCAATTCATCCAATGCGCTTTGTGCCGTTTTCGACCCGTTCAAGGCCTCGCTCACCGCAACCTGGGCTTCTGTGGAGAATTCGCCGTACCAAGGTACGATTGCACGGTTGACCAGATAGTTATATTGCGTTTTTGCCAAATTAACGAGCTCGGGATTGGTTGCAACGACATCTTGATCATCATAGAGCGATTTCCAGATCGGCAGTGCATCCTTGGCATATTTCTTCTGGAAGTCCTTATCCGCGAGGAATTGAATGTACTTCCAGGCCGCATCGGCATTTTTACTGCCTTTGGTTACCGCAAGCCCCATGCCGCCATTTACCGTCGCGCTTACCGCTTTGGAAGTTCCCGGGCTGAGCGCAATGCCAACCTTGCCGACAACCTGCGATTTTTCCGTATCATTGTTCGCTGCGTTAAACATATAGGTCCAGTTCAAGGCAAAGGCTGCTTTGCCGCTTGAGAACACGCCTGTTACGTCATCCTCCAAATATTCGAGCGAATTCGGATTCGTCAAACCGTCTTTAATCGATTGCGCCATAAAATTAATAGCATCCACATTGGCCGAATCGTTAATCGTAATATTTCCGTCTTTTACCAGATGTCCGCCGAACGATTCCGTAATCGAAGTCACGTCGCACACTAGCGCTTCGGATTGCTTCCAGGTTGCGACGAGCGGATAATCCACGATCCCTTTCTCTTTCAGAACTTTGGCCTGGGCCAATAATTCATCCCATGTTGCAGGAGGTGCATCGAAGCCTGCTTTCTGAAGCATTTCTTTGTTATAGAACAGGTAGCGGGTATCATTCAGCCACGGCATTCCGTACAATTCATTATTGTAGGTTACGGAGTCTAGCGCCCCTTGGAAAATATCTGACCGTTCTTCAGCCGGAAGCTTGTCCGAAACGTTCTTGATGATTCCCGCTTCCGCGAATTTCGCAGTCCATGGAGCGTCAATCAGGACGACATCATAGCTGCTACCGCCGGTAATGATTTTCTGCTCAAGAGATTCATAGGCAACGAAGGTTGGCTCTACCTTGATCGTCGGATTCAATTTCATGAACTCATCCGTCGCTTCCTGAGTCGCCTCCTCGCTGTATCCGGCTTGCTTCATGAAAATGGCCTTCAGTGTGACTGGTTTGTCTGAACTCCCCTCATTGCTGCCTGCATTGGTGCTGGTGTTGTTGGTTCCAGTGGCGGCCGTATTGTCTGCTTTGTTGTTGCCGCTGCTGGAGCATCCGCTTAAAATCCCCACACCCAACATGATTGCGGATAAAACGATACCAAGCTTCCTCTTCATCTGACTTCCTCCTCTATTCATTTCCTTGTATTTGTTGAAAAGCGTAAGCGATCGCACCCATCGCACAGGCTTCCTTACCCAGGAGAGCCAGTTCTATCGTGGTCTCAATCGGTGTGGAGCTGCTCACTCTTTTCTTGATACCGGGCAAAAAAGGACTTAACCATTCAGAAATTTCTCCCCCAATGATGACTTTCTCAGGATTCATGAAGCTTACAATATTGGAAATGACCGCAGACAAATGCACCATGAAATCATCCACGATCGGAATTATCCGTGTATCGCCATTAGCATACAGGCTGAAGATCTCCTCTACGCCATATCCGCTCTTGGCAAGTGCGGTTCCGGAAACTTTATGCTCCAAAGTTCCGAACTTCTCCGCTTCGTTTATCACACCGCTTCTCACTTCGTCAGGTGTAATGAAATAGCCAATTTCACCTGCCGAGAACCGGTGTCCGGTAATAATCGTGCCATTGGCAATAATCGCGCTGCCGAGCCCGTCTCCAATGGAGATGAAGACGATATTGCTTTCATTGGCCCCGGAGCCTGACGCGCTTTCTCCGAACGCTGCGCAATTGACATCATTGTTGAAATATAGCGGGAAGGAAAAATGCGGCTGGAATACCTGCTTCAAATTGACATTCTTATATCCGAGCGCAGGCGAGTCATTGATAAGAATTCCGTTCTCGGCGTCAATCGTACCCGGCAGACCCACGCCCATGCCGATAATTTCATCCTGGTTGATATGCGATCTGTCAATGCACGCCTGAATGAGAGCGACGATCTCCGGAAGCTGCTTCGGAACCGGATGATCTTCTTTGAAGACGATCTCCCCATCCAGATCCGTTATGCGAAGGAGACACTTGGAGCCGCCAATCTCAACCCCGACCCCATACGCCGATTTAGGATTAAATCCAAGCTTCATGCCCCGCCGTCCGCCTTCGCTGGTCGAGCTGCTTAAGCCAAGCTCCGTGACAAATTTCTTATGTATCAGCTCCTCCACGATCAGAGATACGGTGGAACGGCTCAAGCTCAATACCTGTGCTATTTTCGCCCGGGTAATCGGCTGCTTCTCACGAATAAGATTGAGCACAAGCGAGCTATTTACCTGTTTAATCATTTCTAGATTTCCTTTTCTTACCATATGCATCCCCTTTTATTTGTTAGTTCGTTTGTTTGTTCGATGACAAAACTAACTGGTGACATCAGTATAAAGTCAAATCAAGGAAAGTGTCAACAGAAATTTCGTTTGTTTGTTATGTTTAATGACATCGATCAGTGAGTCTAATGAATTACTGCGTAATAAAAACTAACACCAAATACGATATTAGGCTAAAATATGACAAATCGAAGAGCCGCCCGCCATCCTTGGGCAAACATGGAGGCGGTAACTAATCTATTAGATATCCATTTTTAACTTGTATTTATGTTCATAATTTCATATAATCAGAATGTCGTTTTTTGACATATTTTGTCGCAGTTGATGGTTACATCCATTTCACCCATCAAATTTGTTCGGAGATTTCATGGCATGATTTTTCGCCTGAATATAAATAAATAATCAGGATGGTGTGTAATGGTTACTCAGAGAAGTGTCGGATTGGCAGTTATTTTGTCATTGATCACATGCGGGATCTATGCAATCTACTGGTTTATTGTTTTGACAAATGAAGCTGGCGAACTAAGCGGAGATTCCTCATTTACAGGGGGCAAGCATTTTCTTCTTAGCCTGGTGACTTGCGGAATTTGGAGCTTCGTCTGGGCCTATCAGGTAGGCAAGCAGGTCGGAGAAGCGCAGCGGCAGCGCGGCTTGATGGTTTCGGATAATTCGCTTATTTATCTGATTCTCACATTTGTCGGCTTGGGAATCGTAGTCTATGCATTGGTGCAATCCGATGTTAATAAAATGGCATATCGGGCTTAATCCGACAAGGTATCCCAAACTTGCGTGGGGTGCCTTGCTTGGCGCCGGAGGATTTATCTACCTGAAGATATGGCTGCCTGCGACAAATCTCGGGGTCCCGTGCGTATTTCACGAGCTGACGGGGCAGTATTGTCCGGGATGCGGAATAACGAGGAGTGCTCTATCCTTGCTGCAATTGGACTTTAATCAGTCTTTCAGATATAATCCCTTGATTTATTTCATTATGCCTCTGTATGCGGCTTATTTGGTCGCAAACAAGAAACAAAAGCCCCGGATATGCAAGACAATAATGACTGTTATGCTTACGGCAACTGTGGCTTTTGGTATATTAAGGAATATCCCTCTATTCGATTGGCTGGCCCCGACGGAAGTTTGATGAACATCTTAAGAAAGAAAAATAGAAGCTGCTCATAAGTCATGAATGACTTACGGGCAGCTTCTTCAATTAATCTCTTAAATGGCAGCACCTGTCTCAACTATTTACTCTCCGCGGCACCGCTGGACTTACTTGTGCAAAAATTATTCACTCAATGTGAAACTGGCATTATCGAAATTTCCGATGTATTTAAAGGTCGAACTTCCCGTACCGGTAAGTACAAGATAGACATTTTGAAGTCCGCTCAGCGTTTGGGTCAGCTTGCCTGTTACGGTCTGATACGTGCCCCATCCGTTCGCTGTCGGAGGTGTTGCGATCTTGCCCACTAACGTACCGTTGGGTCCACCCAAGCGAACTTCAACTGCCGCGTCAGCCGGGCAGCTCGCACTGTTGCCCGAATACTCGATGGACAACTGATTGACGCCCTCGCTGCCGAAATCCATTCGCTTGTAGGCCAGCCATGCGCCATTGAACGTATTGGCGACCTGCTTTCCCAGTCCGCCTTTACCATTTTCCGTTTTCAGCGGCGTGTTGTTGTTGAACGTATTGGTTGCCGTTGTCCACTCGTCATAGCTCTCCAACTCCAGCTGGGCAAAGTCCGCTCGCGTACTCAACGAAAAGCTGGCGTTGTCGAAATTTCCGATGTACTTAAAGGTCGAACTTCCCGTACCGGTAAGTACAAGGTAGACATTTTGAAGTCCGCTCAGCTTTTGGGTCAGCTTGCCTGTTACGGTCTGATATGTGCCCCATCCGTTCGCTGTCGGAGGTGTTGCGATCTTGCCCACTAACGTACCGTTGGGCCCACCCAAACGAATTTCAACGGCCGCGTCGGTCGGGCAGCTTGCGCTGTTGCCCGAATACTCGATGGACAACTGATTGACGCCCTCGCTGCCGAAATCCATTCGCTTGTAGGCCAGCCATGCGCCATTGAACGTATTGGCGACCTGCTTTCCCAGTCCGCCTTTACCATTTTCCGTTTTCAGCGGCGTGTTGTTGTTGAACGTATTGGTTGCCGTTGTCCACTCGTCATAGCTTTCCAATTCCAGCTGGGCAAAGTCGGTTCTAATAGGTTCATCTCCTGGCTCATCCGGTTCATCGGCACTTAACGTAAAACTGGCATTATCGAAATTGCCCAGGTACGTATAAGTGCCATCGGTCGTGCCGGTAAGTACGAGATAAACGTCTTGAAGACCGGTAAGCGTCTGGGTCAAGTCGCCTGTTGCCGTTTTGTAGGTACCCCAGCCGCTAGCTGTCGGAGGTACGGCGATGGTACCGACTAATGTGCCCTCTTTGCTGCCCAAACGAACTTCAACAGCTGAGTCGGGCGCGCAGTTCAAGCTGTTGCTTGAATACTCGATGGACAGCTGATTGACTCCCTCGCTGCCGAAGTCCATCTTCTTATAGGCCAGCCATGCTCCATTGAAGGTATTCGCAACCTGCTGTCCGCTTTTTCCGCCTTCTGTTTTCAGCGGACTGTTCTTAGCCGGATTAAGTTCCGTCGACCATTCATCATAAGTCTCCAGCTCCAGCTTGGCAAAGTCGTTTCTAATCTTCACGTAATCAAACGTAAAACGGTCGAAGTTGCCGATGTAAGGAAGCGATTGGGTCGTATTTCCATTCATGACAATATACAGATTCTGCTTGCCGGTTAACGTTTTGTTCAATTGCGCATCTGTCGTTTTGTAGGTTCCCCAGCCGCTGCCCGTATTCGGCAGATTGACCGTTCCGACCAGTTCGCCATCTTTAGCTCCCAATCGGATATCAAGCGTGCTGCCTGCAGGTACTTTCGTCGAAGGAGCATCATACTCAACGGTAATGTGATTGGCACCTTCGGTTCCAAAATCGACATTGTCATAAGCGAGCCATGCTCCGGTGAACGTGTTGCTGACAGTCGTGCCTCCATTGTTTTGTTCGGTTTTTAACGGACCCTGGTTAAATTGATTCAGCTCCGACGACCGATCCGTGCTGCCTTCGAACTGAATCGTCAGTCCATCCTCACCGGGCTCTTCGGGCTCATCCGGTACGTCCGGTTCATCCGTCGGCAGCGGAATCGGCTCCGGAAGCGGTTCTTCTTCGCCCGGCGGCTTCGGATCCGGATCGGTCACCGGCTCCGGCTTCGATTCAATCGGCTCCGCCAACCATAGCGAATTGTAGATGTTGCCGTCGTACGCATCTACCAGGTAGACATTCACCTGATATTTGCTTGCATTGACATTGAAAATATTCGAAAGCTCGAAGCTTCCGGTGTCCACAGGCACAGCGCTGGACATCAGGGCCTTCTCATCCTGATCCATCAATTGAAAGACCGCAACTGCCGAATCGGCATAGTCGCCCTTCAATGTGCCTTTAATATCTACAACCATGTTTCCGTCCCGTTTGACATCGGCCTGGAGATCAAAAACATCCCACTTGACGTCCGACGTAAAGGCCGCGTCCGATACCAGCACATGTCCGGCCGTTTGACCCAGGTCTTTATTGGCCTTGACTCTTACCTGAACCTTGCCTGCCTCGAAATCCAGCGGACCTACTGTCAATGGATTCGCAGCTGCCTGTTTCCAGGTTAAGCCCCCGTCGGTGCTGTATTCATAACCGCCTGCCTCTTCGAATCCAGGAACAAACGTCCATCCGAAGGTATTGGATTTATCGTCCACTACAGGAGCGGTCGGCGCAGTCGGCTTCGCCATTTGCCTAGCCGCATCGAGACTGAATTCGAATGCGATATCCGAGCTGTTCGCAGCAGCCTGGTGAACCTCTGCGGTCAATACATTTGTACCCTCCACCAGATAGGACGGATCTATGATATAGCTGTTCCGATCCCGTTCGTCATTGACGGTCGCATTCGCTATGGTGCCGTATGTCGCATCGCCCAGCGGCATATTCGTCCGGATAATTTCATGTCCATTCAAATATACAACAGCTCCGTCATCGCGGATGAGACTGGCGTCCAGTTCGGTGATATCCTTCACATCTGACGCCTCAAAGGTTTTGCGGAAGTACGTGGTCGTATACTTGTTGTTCGTATCCGGACCGTAGCTTACCTTGGTCTTCACTTTATTGTAGTTATCGTAACCGAGCATCGCCGGCCCGGAAGCCCAGGCGCTGTCGTCATAAGCCGTAGTTGTCCAGCCATTGCCGGCATACTGGCCTTTATCGTAATACTTCCATTCCGATCCCTCGGAAATGAGCTCTTGATGAATCAGCGTATCATCAATATCTGCCGAGAAATCCGTTGTCGGCGGAGCTGCACTGGCTACAGCGCCCCAGCTCATATTCGGCTGCGAACCCATTTGGAATTCAAGGGTGCCGCCTGCCATAATATCATCGTAGTTGATCCAGGCTTGATTGAAGTTCTTGCCGCCAAGCGCAGCGGACTGGATAAAACGATTGTCGCTGGACACATTGTTGGCCTTGATCGTAAAGCTTTTGCCATTGTCCAGATGCAGTGTCATCTCGGAGAATATAGGCGAACCGATCAAGTAATACGGGTCTCCCGGATTTCCGGGGTACAAGCCCATGGCGCTGTACACGAACCAGGAAGCCATTGCTCCTGCGTCGTCGTCCATTGATTGAATATACCCTTCCGGATCATCACGGTAGATGCGGGTATTCATCGGATAAGCGTACAACCCGTGGTTATGGTATTTTTGGGTAACCACTTCCGTCGTATATTCTCTCGCATAATATTGGGTCAGATAAGGATAGCCCAGATAATCGAACATATACGGTACATTCAAATCCGTTTCATTGACAGCCATGTATTCATCGATGTCGAAGAAGTGCTTCAGCTCCTTCGCCATCTCCGTCTTGCCGCCGATCAGATCGGCGAGCCCGTTGAAATCCTGCGGAACAAACCAGCGGTATGTCCAGAGATTCCCTTGGTAGGCGTATTTGTCAACCTGGGTTATATCTCCATTGTTGACCGTTGTCGCGTTAGGCGTGAAGAAGCCGCGTTTAACGCCTTTCTCGTCCACTTGATCCGGATTCCAGAGATCCTTGTAGGACAAGGCAATATCCTTATATTTCTCATACGTTTTCTTATCGCCGGTCATGGCGGCAAGCTTCATCGGGAAAGAGGCGCTGAACGCTTTTTCCATCCCGCTGGAAATATCACCGTTGTTTACCGCGTAGTTGTCGGTATCCACCGCCATTCCTTTAAGCGCTTTGGACACGTCGAAATCATCCAGGCCTTTCGAATAGGCATCGAGGATTACCGCGCCGTTGAACTCGTTTCTTACAGTCGGACTCGGCCAGTATCCGTCACCCCACTGCGTATAGGAGCCCCTCGTGTCGTACACATCCACCATGGACTTCACCATGTTCTGATATTTCTGCGGGTCAAGCAGCGAATACAGGGAATATTTGCGGAAATCATCCCAGGTGGACCAGCCGTTGTAGTATTCGAAGTCGTCGCCGAGCTCCGACGCCTGTCGGATCGTGTTCTCATCCCTTCCCGCACGGAATGTTCCATCCGAGCTGGTTACATTATTCGGGTGAAGGAAAGAGTGGTACAGTTGGGTATAAAATACCGTTTTGTTCTCTTCATTGGAGTCCGTGATTTCAACCTTGTTCAGCACGTCGCTCCAAATGTTTCGGGCTTTCTCATGCTGCGCGTCGAAACCCCAGCCTTCAACATCGTGATCGCGTTCGTATTTGGCCTGATCGACACTGATCGTCGACAGACCTACTTTCGCTTGAACCACTTTGTTGTCTGCCGTATTGAAATTCACCCAGACTCCGCTGTTCGAACCGGTGCGCGTAGGCACGGCTCCCGTCGCGTCGCCCTGCCAGGACGTGTAGGAGTCAAAATCGTGATCGAACTGAATGGAATAATACATGGTGTAATACCCATGTCCGCACACATTCTTCGATTGGATCATACCGGAAATCTCGTTGTTGCTCGTAACGGTCAGGTTGGCATCTACCATCCCGGCATAAGAGTTTGAGAGGTCAACCAGCACAGAGCCGGTATTGGTCTCAGGAAACGTATAACGGTGAAAGCCGACGTTTTGCGATGCAGTGAGTTGAACGTCAATTCCGGACCCAAGCTTCACGGCATAGTAGCCGGGAGAAGCTTCCTCGCTGCTTTTATCATACGGCTGTTTATACTGATTGCTGTCTTTCGTAAAAGCCCTTGTTTCCGGCATCATCAGGATATTGCCGCCTGCGCCGTTGCAGCCTACGCCGCTGAAGCGAAGATGCGAGAATCCTTTGATAGCTTTATCCTGATAGTAGTATCCGCTGAACGCTCCTCCATCACTGTCGGGGCCCAGTGAGACCAGACCGAAAGGCGTGGTTGGACCCGGATTCGTCTGTCCGTTGTCGCCCAGTGTGTTAATGAAGGGGTCCACGTAATCCACAGGCTTGAGGTTAGTCGCAGGATACGCGGGCGACTGTCCGGATTCCACCCCGTATACTTCCAGTTCATACAACCGGACTGTGTTATTGTCATATGCCGCCTTATCGATATAAAGTCTGACGTATTGGGCAGAGAATGCCTGCTCTCCCGGTAAATACCGGTCGACGATCGTCTGCACATTGCCTGTCACGACATCGACATCTTCCCAGGTTTCGCCGTCCGTACTCTTCTGAAGACGAAAATCCTTCGTATTCCAGAACGGGCTGTTGGTATTCTCGCTAATTCCGGCGTTCTTCATCAGCCATTCGTTAATCGTATAGACCTGGCCCAAATCCAGCTCCAGCCATTTCTTGGCCGTAGTGGAATTGTCGCACCACTTCGTGTTCGCCTTGCCGTCGACAGCGAAGCTTGCAGCCTCATTAGCGTTGCACTGCCCTGAAGATGTGGCGGTCGCATTCAAAGCCACGTTCCTGGTCTCAACTGCCTGCGCATCAACAGGCGCCGCCGCAACGGCGCTCCAGGTTAACGGCTCCAGCATGCCATACAGGAACAACGCCGTCATTACAATTGAAATAAGCTTTTTCCACATTGCGATTGGGTCCTCCCGCTTTCGTTTTATAAAGAACCGTTCGGCAGCAGCCGGTTGATCATGACTGCCACTTCAGCACGAGTTACCGATTTCCTCGGATTGAAATGGGAGCCGTCTCCCTGGATCAAGCCTTTCGACCAGGCTTCATTAACAGAAGCAACGGCCCAAGCGGCGATCCCGTTCACATCCGTAAAGGAAGGCTTTCCTTTGTCCGATCCGGCAAGGTCAAAATACTTGGCCGCACGAACAAGCGCTACAACCGCTTCCTGACGCGTAATCTTCGCATCCGGTCTGAATGCTCCGCCATAACCCTCGACAATGCCAAGCGATGCCGCGTTTGCAATCGGTTCGCTGTAGTATTGATTGGCTGCCACATCCTTGAACGGATTGGCTTCAGCTTTGTCCGTCACTTTGCCCGTCCACTCAATCTCCCGCATAATCATGGTGGCGAACTCTGCGCGGGTGATGCTCCGGTTCGGTTCATAATGCCGCTCGTCCACACCATTGACAATATGCTTGGCAGTGAGCGACTTTACAGCTTGCTCCGCCCAATGCCCCGCCAAATCCAAAAAGGTTTTGTTATATTCAAGAATCGTATAATACGAGAAATGCTCTGCCGTGAACGTGAACATGCCGCTACTGAGGGTGCCCCCCACATATTCAGCTTGATCGCCATTCACATAATAGACGCCGGCAAGATCGGAAGAGATCGATTTCGCCTGTTCGTCTGTCAGCTTCATCGTGACGACAGCAGGCTTGTCCAGGTCATGAATATCGACGACCTTCCCTCCGGAAATCACTTGAATTTCGACGGAGATGACAGCTCCAGTCGAAGTATAATCCGGATTGGACTTAAGCGACTGATTAATCAAGCTTTGGGCTTCATCCGTCAAGGCTGTTTTCAGCACAATGCGAACCCGTGACAGCAGCTCGTTTGAAGCCGCTATGGAGCCGGCCGGGAAACGGACCGTACGGTTGCCTGATATGACAATCAAATCCAGGTTTTTATCCTTCAGATCCTGTAAGGATCTTGCAGGAAACTCCAGAGCACTGCCGGCTTCGCCGGCGGATGCCGGCAGCTGGATCGTTACGGAGTCAGCTGCTTGCTGTATGCCTTTGGTCATTGTATCGCTGCCAACCACATAGCGTCCGTCTTTATCCAGCACCGGTTGAACGGTGGAGCCGACCGCAGTGCCTGCATCGGACGGGATAGTTGCATCCGTTGGAGCGGTACTGCCATTTGAGCCGCTTCCCTGATTTCCGTTATCCGGTCCCTCCGGATCACTCGGTCCTTCAGGATCGCTCGGTCCTTCGGGATCATTCGGTTCATTTGGATCACCGGTTCCATCCCCAAGCTTCTCGACTACCGAGAACGTCTTGGTTTCCGTCAGGCCGCCGCTGCCGGCAACTGCCTTATAGACGCCAAATGGAGCAAGATCCTCGTCCTTGGGAATCGCCACCTTGACGGAATAGCTGCCATTCACAGGAGTTATAACATCAATATAAAATACCGTCTGATTGGGAGTTACTATCTTAACCACAACATCGTTCGCATTGCTCGAAGCCATCCCGGAAAGCGTGATTTCACCGCCGCGAAGGACTTCATTCCCGCTCAAGTTGAGCGGGAATGAAGCCGCTGCGTAGCCTGAAACCGGTGAGAGCGCGAAGAACAACGCCACAATGGCCGCCAAATATCTTTTCACCGTATCCAGTCCTCTCTATTCTATCCGTTATTGAAGCACAAGGGGCTTCGCCAATCGTTCCGGTTTGGCAAGATCACTGTTGAATTGATTAAATACAAATACCTTCACCTTATATTCCGTTCCTGTCTCGTTGAAATATTGAGAGATCGTCGCCTTGTCCTGCTTAAGCGGGACGGCATTGATCAGAACCGGCGTTTCTCCATTTAGCAGCTCAAACACCACATAAGCGTCCCCGCTGTACTCGGCCACCTTCTCTACCTCAACGCTGACCTGAATTTGATCCTTGGTTCTCTTGGTTACGCCTGTCAGCGAGTAGGTGCCTTCCAAACTGCTTGCCGTAAACGGCTTATTCGAAGCAAGCGGCAGACCGGCGGCAGTGCCGGCGGCTTCGTCCGCCGCAACGCGCACCATAACCGAGCCCGCCGCATAATCATGATCTCCGACCGGCTGCGGATTTGCAGCTGCAGGCTGCCAGCTTGCTCCGGCATCCACACTGTATTCGTAATCTGTAAGCTCGGCAAATCCGGGGACGTTCGTCCAGCCGAATGTATTATTTAAGTCGTCCACCACCGGAGCAGTCGGCGCCATCGGCGTCGGGCTTGCGATGCTTGCGTCCGAATTATCCCGCTTGTCGACAGCGGTCACTGCGAACTTGTAGACTTGTCCCGGATCTGTGCCCTCTACCGCATATTGATAGCTTTCCTGGCCATCAACGGCCGGAATGTAAACACTCCAGTTCCCCAGCTTGCCGTCGGCCTCATAAATTCTGTAGCCTCTGACCGCGTCCTCCGCGCTCACATTCTTCGGTTTGTCCCAGGAGAGGACTGTCTTCCCGTCATCGTTCTTGACCGCGGCCAATTTCTCGACCGGATCAGGTCTGCCGTCATTCCGGACAATGGTATACGTATCGAACGGGTTGTCCTCGCCGGACTTGTAGGAATCGATGGTGATGCTGTTCTCTGTCATCCGGATGCCCGAATAGATCGCGATTCTCGGCTGCTCAAACTTCGCCGCGTAATAGCGGTCAACATTTGGCATGACATCGTAAAACTTGGTAGCGGCGGAATTGTTGATCATATACAGCGTACCGCCGGGATTCAGCGGGTTGCCATTCTCATCCGTATCAATATCCGCAACGGGCTTGTCGCCGTACATCTGATAGGATCTCATGAAAGTATGGTCATGCCCCTGAAGAACCACATCGATCCCGAGCTCGTCGAAGACAGGGTAGAGCATCTTTCTCATCTCCAGAATATCGCTGTCTTTCGCGTGGTTGCCGACCGAATAGATCGCTTTATGGAAGGTTACGATCTTCCATTTCTTATCTGTTTCGGCCACTTCTTTTTTCAGCCATTCCAATTCCTGCCGGAACGACTCCTTCTGCCGGTCATCCCAGGCGATATCCATCGTGTTGAGCACCATGATGTGGGCGTCGCCGTAGTCGTACGAATACACGCTGCCCGGCGGCAATGGATTTTTGATCGAATCGTTCGGATAATTGAAGTGATAGTAATAGTTGTCGTTATAAGGCCCTTCGTGGTTGCCCACCGCAGCCATCAACGGCAAATTCATCAGCATATCCTGCGGCTTCCCAAAATAATCGAGCCACTGGGATTCCAGGGAGCCGGCATCCACCTGGTCGCCAGTCATCACCAGAAACTTCGCATTCGGGAAATCCTCCAGGCCATTCTTTAAGGTGTTGGCCCAGACTGTATAGTCCTGCGAGTTGGAGCCTTGCGAATCTGTCATATACAGAAATTCATAGCTGTTCTCGTTATCCGCTTCGGTCGTAAAAGTTCCGGCCGCGCTCCAGTTGCCGTCGCTTCCCACCCGGTACTTATAGGCCGTTCCCGGGGTCAGGCCGTCCGCCAGCACCTTGTGGCTGATAAACGAGCCGTTCGTCGAATTGGTGATTTTAAGATTCAAGGCTTTGGTTTCCTCCGGCTTGCCGGTGAAACGGAGCACCTTGGCCGAGTCGAAATCCTGATCGCCCTGCACAACCTCCACAATGCTGTCCATAATGTTGGCCGGCGCGTTTTGCGGTACCTCATAGCTCGTATACCAGGCAAAAGCGCGGTTCGTCATCGGACTTCCATTGAATGACATGGCGATGGCGATCGGCGAATAATCCACCAGCTCGGACAGATTGACCGGAGCAAGCTTGAAGCTTCCGGCAGCCGTTCCATCGGCGTATTGCAAGCCGCCTTGGCCGTCATACTCCAGGCTCACGGCCTGATTGGGCTTGATCGCTTCCGCCAGATGCAGCCTCAGCTCGGACGGATCCGCTCCCTGCTCCGCGCTTTGAATCGGAATGGGCTGACCGTCGGCCGTTGCAGTAAAGTGCAGCGGCAATGCGTCAGGAAGTTCATTCAAATTCGAGCTCATGGAAAGCAAAATGTCGAGACCGTCCTTGGAGACGCTGGCCGCTGCCGGTCCCGCGTAATCCGCCGGCAGATAGAACGCCGAGCTTGGCACGATATCCTTGGCCATGCCTGGCGCGGACCAGCGCAGATACAGATTGGAGCCGCCCGAGTATTCGAAATACTCGATTTTAAAATTGTGTTTCTTCCCGCCTTCCAGCGAGATCGGAACGCCTGTCTGCTCCAGATCCCAGTCATTGACCCAGTGATCGATAACAAGCTGATCGTCGACCCACAAGCGGAAGCCGTTGTCGCCAATCAGGTAGAACGTATAGTCGCCCGTTTGCGGCGGCATAATTTGGCCCGTCCAGCGGGCATTGGAATGATCCGCTTGTCCGGTCCAGTTCTGCAGCACCGGATCCAGATTGGTAAAATTGATCTGCGGGTCTATCGTCTTCGCCTTCAGATCCTTGAAGCTGAAATCTTCGTTGCCTGTATAATATTCACCGATCAAGCCATGATTTTCACCAGCCGCAAGCGGCGCAGCCTCGGCCGCGGCAGGTTCGGAACCCCTGTGCCCAATGGCCTGAAATTCATAGATATTGGCTGCATAGAGACCGGTCGATGAATCCGCCTCTCCCGGATCGGTGATGCTCAGCTTGAAATATCTTGCCGTAACCGGAACATCAAGATCATGAGTCGTCATGCCGTATGTATTATCCGTAACGGTTAACGCAGGAGTCCAGCTCTCATCGTCATCACTGGTCTCAATGGTATAATCCCGTGTATTGTAGCTGTCCGGTTCTCCTGCCGCGCCCGCATGGGCGAGTACAAACTGATGAACCGTCACTTCTGCTCCAGCGTCAATCTTCAGCCAATAAGGGTTTGCCTCACCGGGCAGATTCTTGTCACCCTCGAACATCCATTTGCCGCTCTCCATATCGCCGTCAATTGCACGGGATGGTGCGGCCTCCTCCGACATGTATCCATTCGCGGTTGCCGTTACCCCGGCTTCAGCAAAGACATTCGTTGAGGAAGGCTCCGCATTTGCCGGGCCATACAGAAAATAGCCTGCGGAGAACAACGAAGTACAAAGCATGATGGCTGCAAGCACGCGGGTTGTCAGCGCGAAACTCCTTTTCACTTCTCTTTCCCTCCCATAAAAAATATATTGATTCCAATAGATCAATATAGGGATTCATACCGATACTTTCAATTCATGTTGTGTTAAGCGAAAATCAATTCTATGTAAACTGGGGAAGCTCCATCTCCCGAAAATTGTAAATTTTTTCTTGCTGACAACCGGTTCATGGCCTCAATTCTCCTTATATTTGTAAGAAAGAAAATTCTTCTGTATAAATAGTCCCACCCTTCGGGCTTTGTGGTATTTCTATTGCTTTCAGTCGCACGGGCAATTGGTATCGCTTTACCGAAACTTTGCGGAGGGTGTGTCAGGAAATTAATGGTTATTCGGGATTTGTTAGCTCTGCGTAAAAATTTACTGGTATTTACCCCCTTTTTTGGAGGCTTATCAGCAGAAAAATATGATTTTATTTTTGTAAATATATCGTTTTTGTGAATTAAAAGATCATAAAAAAGATATTTTCAATCAAATTGTATTGAAAGTCTCTTTATACATCGGATTGCGGGAAGAATCGGCTATCGCCCTCCCGGCGCCTTTCGCATAGCAAAAACAGGCATCTTTTGCACCAGATAAGTGCGCAAAAGCTGCCTGCATTTCGTTCCTTCCCGTTTCCTGCCAATGCTGGGAGGACGCTTTATAAGCGCCCCAGCTTATCCGGGTTGCGGATCATATAAATATTGCGGATCAAATTACCCGCGACATGCATAAGTCCAACGGCTTCGATGCCTTCGCCAGAATGGACAACAAGCCCTGTTTGACCGTTGATATCCCTTATCTTGATACGCAAGGCTCCCTCATAATGGGGAGCCTTGCGAATGAGACCGAGAAGGAATCTTGCGACAAAATCGCTTGATGCGATCGGGTGGACGGCGGCGAACGCTTTTCCTCCGCCATCGGAAACCAGCACAACATCCTTGGCGAGCATGGCTATGACCGAATCCACATTATTCTGCTCAAGGGCCTCCAGAAACTGGCGGACCCACTCTTCGCCCGCAGCTTCAGCATGGACCGTCTCATCCGGACCGATTCCCATCTTGCCGCGCGCGCGGCTGAGCAGCTTGCGGCAGTTCGCATCGCTTTTGCCCACAATCCCCGCAATATCGGGATATTCGAAGCCGAGCGCTTCACGGAGCACGAACACCGCCCGCTCCGACGGAGACAGCTTTTCAAGCAGCACGAGCATGGCATAAGATAACAGCTCACCGCGGACAACCGATTCGAACATTTCATCGTCTGTTGGAATGGGTTCAGGGAGCCATTCTCCAAAATACCGCTCCCGCCGCTTGCGGGCCGACTTGTTCAAATCGCGGGCGCGGTTCGTCACCATTTTGCACAAATAGGCTTTCGGCTCCTCAGACAAACCTTCCGGCTTCACGTCGTACACCTTCACGAATACATCCTGCACAACGTCCTCCGCATCGGAAGCCGATCCGGTCAGCTGATAAGCAAGCGTAAACAGCAGCCCTTTATACTGCGCATATAACTCCTGCATCTTACCACTTCCAATCTTGTCCTCTACAGCTGATTGCCTTATTTTATCACTCGCCGGATCCGAAGTGAATTTTCTCATGGCCAGCCAAACTTTGCCGATCAGAATCACCTTATATCAGTTTGCATATAAAACGATTTACGGGCTTTTTTTGTGACAGTCTTTCACTGGAAAGAGCCGCCGCTTGGAATCTACAGTTTGAACGTCCAATATGGTAAGATTGTGCTATCCGCAACTTCCCCCCTGATTCGACTTTTTCAGCCCTGCCAACAAACTATAATGATAATGGGGAAAAAGATTATGGGATCCCAAATTACGATGTATATTTCGTTGATCGCAACTTCGGGCGTACTTTGTATTTTTCTAGGCTTTTATGCGTTTTTCAAAAAGCAGGAAATACCCGGCGCGCGTACGTTTATCATCTATATGACGGTACAGGCCATTTATATATTCGCTTACGCCTTCCAGATTTCAAGCACCACGCTTGCAGCGATCAAAGGGTGGACGATTGTGGAATATATCGGAATCTCATTCGCCCCTGTGATTGGCCTGATGCTTATTCTGCGATACATAGACAGGCCGATTTCACGCATGACCGCGGCGCTGCTGTTCGTTATTCCCGTCATTACGCTTGGGATGGTGGCAACCAACGACTTCCACCATTTATTCTATAAATCTCTGGAGCTCAGAGCAGGTTCTCCCCTTCACGCAACCGATGTGGTCATCGGAGAGTGGTATATTGTGCATGGGGCCTTCACATTCGGATGCTTGCTCGCCGGAGTCGTGCTGCTTGCCAGGGAATGGAAAGCAACCAAGAAAGCCTACCGCAAGCAGCTGGCGACGCTCATCTGCGGACAGTTCATCCCCATGATATCCGCATTCATCTATCTTATGGGGCTGACGCCCGAGGGCATGGACCCTGTGCCTCTCGTTGTCTGCGTCACGTCCTCGATGTACATATGGGCGATCGTAACGACGAGGATGCTGACAATTGTGCCGATAGCCAAGGAAAGCATTTTTGAAAGTATGCGGGAAGGGGTAATCGTTCTGGATTCAGCGGAGCGGCTTATCGACTTCAATGGCGCCGTAAGCCGAATGCTTCCAGGGCTGAGCATCGGGATGATCGGCAGAAAGCTGGATGAAAGCTGGACGCGGCTGACAGGCTCGCCTTTTCCGGATATACAAAGCGCGGACAGTGTGCAGGAAGCCAGCATCAGGACGGAGGACGGCACTGCTTACTACCAGATCCGCTCCTCCGTGGTCAGAAGCCGCGGCGGCGAACGGGCGGGAAGCCTGCTCATGCTGATCGATGTGACGGAACAGAGGCTGCTTCAGGATCAGCTCAAGCAGCTCGCTTATTACGATGGCTTGACCAGAATCTATAACCGCACGCACTTTATCCAGCAAAGCAAGGAAATGCTGCTGCAGGCCCGTCTGCAGGATCAGCCCGCGTCATTTATTTTGTTTGACATCGACCAGTTCAAGCAGGTCAATGACACCTATGGCCATGAAACCGGCGACCAGGTGATCGTGCATATGGTGACGGTCTGCCGGCGGGTGATCACGCAGGATATGCTGTTCGCCCGTTACGGGGGTGAGGAATTCGTGCTGGCTCTGCCCTCCTCTACGCTTCAGGAAGCCGGCAGGCTGGCGGAGCTGGTCCGGACCAGTCTGGAGAACGAGCCCCTGGTCACGAATCACGGGACGATCACGGTGACCGCAAGCTTCGGCGCCGCTCAATCCTTCGAGCATGGCGATACGCTTGAATCGCTGCTCCGGGCCGCAGACGCGGCATTGTACGAAGCCAAAAGAGGCGGACGCAACCGGGTAGAATTGGCGCAGCAATCCTCCCCCGTGTCACTCTGGTAGATTGGCTGTAGCCTTTCCGATATCATATGGCGTATAAACGCCCTCATACATCAAATGCATGGACATTCCGGCGGACGCATGGTCCAGGTTATGACAGTGATCCATCCACAATCCCGGGTTGTCGGCCAGGAAAGCCGTTTCGTAGATTTCGCCTGGCGCCACGTTGAGCGTATCTGTCCACCAGGGACTGCCCTTAACCGGTTTGCCATTACGGCTTAGAACCAGGATATGATGGCCATGAAGATGCATCGGGTGGTCCATAAACCCGCGATTTACGAATTTCACCTTGACGACATCTCCCTCCCGGACCATAAGGGATGGCGTATGGGGAAATACATATCCGTTAATGGTCTGCTGATTGGTAAGCTTGCCATTATAGAACCCTATGCGATTATCCAGGACGAGGGTATGGCTCTGGTCGAACTTCGTCTCCAGATTAAACGGCGTAATGACTGGAGTGCCGTATGCCGCGGGATCAAAGGTTGATTCCTGCTGGAAATCAGGGGGCAGATCCTGACCATTGGCGGCCAATACGAGAGCCTCGCTGTCTTCCGATATGGGAGCACTGGAATGTGCAAGTCCGACCGCACTGGACGGCATTTGAAAGAATAGGTCATATCGGCCCCCGGCGGCAAGCGACAGTTTCTGATTGGAAATCAGCTGCGGCTCATGAAGATCTATCCCGTCTATGGCCGTTACCCGGAAGGGTACGCCGGACAAATAGAAGGATTGCGGCATATTGCGGGCATTAATCAGACGCAAACGGACAGTCGTCTCCGGCCGGACGTCGACACGCTGAAGCTTCCCTGGCAACCCCAGCGTGATTGTCGTTCCGTTGCTCATTCCATGCTGATGCGACATCACAGCCAGATCCACATTATCGATCTCATCAGAAGCTTGATTTTCCACAACCAATGCGCCATACAGTCCTTTCGCGACCTGGACCGAGGATTGCTGGTGCGAATGATACCAGTACGTCCCCGTCTGCTCTGCAATAAAACGATATTTATGCCGTTCCCCCGGCAGCACCGCATCCTGCGTCAATCCGGCGACTCCGTCTTCTCCATTAGGAACATTCAGCCCGTGCCAATGAAGGGTCACGCCTTCCTCAATATCCACATTGACCAGAATAACCTCAATCAATTCCCCTTCTTTGATACGCAGCTCAGGACCGGGGATTAGCTGGTTGAAGGCCCATACTTCTTCTGTTTCACCTGACGGCAGTACGCGCTCCATGGTTTGGGCGGACAGGGTAAATATGCGATCCGGTGCTCCGCCTTGCGGGCCCTTCAAGCTGTCCACACTGATCATGGAAGCTGGATCTGCCGCGTGCTGCGAGTGGCCGCCATGATCTGCCATATTCATACGATCCGGCAATCGCGAAGCGTTCATGCCGCTCAGAATAATGATTGCGAGCAAGGAGGCAATGGACAGACTTACGATTGCCGTTCTCACAAGCCTCTGGCGAAGCGGCCGGATTGGCGGGAATGCTCCACTTGCGGCTATACGTTCATAGACTCTTGATTTCATATACCATAGAGTGGCAGCACAGACCCCGAATCCGCTCCATATCAAAAACAATGTTCCAAACCGGAGCGGCGATTGCGAGAAGAGCAGCATATGCAGGCAGTTGACGACAGAGGCTATAAAAGCCGCGGCGAACGGAATCGTAATAACCGGATCGTAAAGCCGCAAACGAAGGTCTCCCTTAAGCTGCCCTTCCATTGACGGGGCGGAGTCCGCAGCAGCAGCTTTTATGAACGGCAGCGAGAATGTGAAAATGGCGGCAATGGATAACAGGTACAGCGGAAGCTGGATCATAATTTTATCCTCCACGTATGCCCAATCCGTCGACCACAGCATAATGACCGCCCCCGCCTTGATCCCGGTCATCGCGACCGCCGTGTACAGCCATAGATGGACCTTTCGGATATTGGAGCGCAAAGCCGCCTCTGTGTGCGAACGAAGCAGGCCTTTGGCTTTTGCATAAACCATCCACCAAAAAAACACAAGTAAAAAGGTCATCTCATATTCAATCAGCAGCCAGATTCTCATAGCGGTTGTTCTCCTTTTGTTTCGGTTTGGTCTTTAGTGTACGAAACGAATGTGTAGAACAGTTGGAGAACTCATGCTTTTTGTATGGATGTTCCCTTTTGTTCAAAAAAAGGGTGATATACTATTTAAAAAAAGAAGGAGATGACCGCATCATGGAAACAACCCTTCTTATCGTGGAAGATGAATCTGCCATGCTTGAAACCATGAAGCTGTTTATGGAGCAGGAGGGATTCCTTGTCCTAACGGCGGCAAATGGGCGGGATGCGCTGGATATCGCAAGGAAGAAGCTTCCGGGGATCGTATTGCTTGACTGGATGCTGCCGGGCATGAGCGGCATCGACGTGTGCCGGGAGCTCAGACAATCCATCTCCTGCGGCATTATTATGGTCACGGCCAAATCCGAGGAAACCGATAAGATCGTTGGGCTTGAGCTCGGGGCTGACGACTACATCACCAAGCCGTTCAGTTTACGGGAGCTTGCCTCCCGCATACGCGCCTTATTGCGGCGGATCGGACAGAAGCAGAATGAGCCCTCTGTTCTGAAGCGGGGAGACCTGTCCATTGACCAAGCCAAATGTCAGGCGGCAAGAAACGGGCAGCCCCTGCCGCTTACGCCAACCGAGTTTAAGCTGCTTCTAACCCTGGCTGCGCGGCCGGGAATCGTCTTTAGCCGTCTGCAGCTTATGAGGGCGGCAATGGACGAGGACTTGATGAATTATGAACGAACGCTGGATTCTCACATCAGCAAGCTCCGAAAAAAGCTGGAGCCTGATCCCGGCAGCCCGCAATACATTCAGACCGTTTATGGTTTCGGTTACCGGTTCGGTGAACAGCCATGACAGTAAGGGGCAAAATTTTCTCCGTTATGGCGGTGCTTGTCTGTTTGGTAAGTGCGGCGTTTATCGGGACGACGCAGGGTTACTTGGGGAGTTTGTTTGCACGGTATTTCACGGAAGAGGGCGGAAGCGATGTCCGTCCGGAACAGCTGGAAGGGATAAGACTTTATATTCTGGAGCGGATGGAGCATAAAGCTCTGACCGTCACGCTTTATGTGGCAGGAATTGCCGCTGTCATGTGTTACTGGTTTTCGGGTATGCTCATAAAGCCGCTCAGAAGACTGATCAGGGTCATGGAAAAAGTGGCCGAGGGGGAATTGGATACGGAAGTACCTGTTAACAGGGTTGACGAGTACGGACAGGTAAGTCATGCGTTCAACACGATGACGCTTAAATTGCGCGATGCGGAGAAGAGCCGTAAACAATTGGTTGAGGACGTCGCTCATGAACTAAGAACCCCTCTATCCATCGTTCTGAACAAGCTTGAACTTATTCAGCACTCTTCTTCCGAGGTGAGGCCCGAGACGCTGCTGCCGCTTCATGATGAAATGCTCCGTTTGATTCAATTGGTCGATGAACTTCAGCTTCTAACGTCAGCAGAGGCAGGCGAGCTGAAGCTCAGTAAAGATAAGACCGATCTCGCAGCTCTATTGTCCGGCTTGGCGGAGCTTGTCCAACCGGAAGCTGAGGCGCATGGTGTTCAGCTTCACGGACCGGATTATAATCAAGCGGTCTGGGCCGATCTTGACGCGAGACGGATCAAGCAGGTGTTCCTTAACCTGGTGGCAAATGCGCTTCATCACACGCCGCCAGGCGGTCTTATTTCCATTATAGTTTCTCCTGCGGGAACTCCTGGATTCGTGTCCATCTTCGTCAGGGATACAGGGCCCGGCATTCCGCCAGAAGCGATCCCGTATTTGTTCGACCGTTTCTATCGCGCCGGCACGAGAGAACGGAAGTCATCAGGAGCGGGTCTTGGTCTTGCGATTGCCCGGCAAATCGTGATTGCCCACGGAGGGGGGATTGAAGTCAAGAACGCCGCCGGAGGCGGCGCTGAATTTGCGGTGCTGCTTCCGGAGAAGTCTGCTTTGTAACAATCAGGCTTTAATTAAACTATGGATGCGGCACTCCCAATATAACGACCAAAACGTGACGGCCGAGAGTCAATGGTCCATTCATGCACCGGCACTTCGTCTCAGTCTGCTTTCGGCAGAAGAATAATAAACTCCGTCCCAATGTCTTTCTCGCTGGTTACCCGCACTTTGCCGTGAAAGGACCGGATAATTTGAAAACTGATCATCATGCCTAATCCTGTTCCGCTTTTTTTCAGGGAATAAAAGGGTGAACCAAGCCTGTCAATCTCCTGTTTTGTCATACCGATCCCTTGGTCTTTAATGCTGATTTGTATCTGTCCATCACCCGTTGGGGCACAGCTTGCCCAGACCGTTCCCCCATTGGGCATGGACTCAATGGCATTTTTCAAGATATTGACCAGGCATTGATTCAATTTTTGGGGAACCGCATTTGTCCAGCAATCATCATTGATATCCGTCGTAACCGTAACATTTTGAGATGTCGTGTAGCTGTCGAGAATATTCAGGATGCGCTGCAGCAGATTTCCCACATTTACTCTTTCCGTGCAGTTTGTTGAGGGTTTTCCGAATAAGAGCAGGTCATTGATAATTTCGTTCGCACGGTCCAATTCTTCAATGGATAACCGGATATATTTCTTCTTTTGATCCGTTAGATCAGGCTCGTTCAGAAGCTGAAGAAAACCGCGGGTAACCTGCATGGGGTTCCTTATTTCATGAGCGAAAACACTGGTTAAATCACTGATCACCTGCAGCTTCCCCGCGTTCTGCACCTCTAATCGCAGCTGGTGAATCTCCTTCATATTTTCGTTTAAGGTGGTGAAGAACCAGATCACCAGCAATATAAATGCAAGGTGAACAGCCTGTACGCCAAGGCTTTCCCACGAAACATCTCTAAGCGTACAAAACCAGGTAATGCCAACAAGCGTATAGAAAAGAGAAAGAAAGATGGCGATTTTGACCTTCTTGGCTTTTTTTGCTTTTTCAAAGGGCTTTTGGAAATATAATATAACCGGCATAGCGGTAAGTAAGGCAAGAACTGTCGTATAAAATCCGGTGTCCATTCCAATATAAAGCCGATAAAGGATGACAAGAGCTGCCAGGATTACACCTGTTCCAAATCCACCATATAACGTCCCCATCAGCAGAGGAATGATCCTTATGTCCAATCGGTAATTTGAAGCAATCGCGGGAAAGGACATGCAAAATATAAGCGAGAGTCCCCATAAAGCTGACAATACCAACCTCTGAGTTTTATCATTCTTTAGCCTGTCGTTGACAAATGTATGGTAAATAAACATAGGCAGTGCTATAAGCGTCAGCTGCAGCACAAAATCCTTTATCATCGTCATGTTCTTTACCTGCCATATTCTCGAGTAATAAAACTCAGTTCTTCTATCTAAGTTTAGATTTTCAACATAAAGAGGCATATCTCCTGCATTTACAGGCGTAAAACTATCAATTCTATAAGGTCAAAAAAAATGCCCATCAGGTCGATCAAGACCTGACGGGCAGCCTCTGCTTCTCATCATCAATTTAACGCGGCATACTGCCGTCCCACGGCAGCCCGAATAATGCCGTAAGTGCCGGCAGCAGCTCATAGAACTCCGATTATCGATGTCTGTCTTAAGCCCCTCATACCCGGACAGAAATGAAACCCATGACAGATAATGGTGCACTTCCACTGGCAAGGGCAAGCCCGTTCAGTCATACCGCTTCTCGTACTTGCTGAATTCCCCCATGGGATTGGAGGCCAGCCCTATATATTCATAGCCGCAGGTCCGGTAGAACCGGTTCAGCACCGGATTATTCGCGATGCAGTCCAGCCGGATACGGTCCTTGCCCGCAAAATGAATGCCGGAGCCCGCCCAGCGTACGATAGCCTCGCCCAGATTAGTACCCGCAGCTTCCCGGTTGATATTAAGGCGGTGCAGATAGACGGAGGATTCATGACCCTCCTCCCCCCACAGCTCCCGGTCCCAAGCGCTCTCCTTCAGCATAAGCATGACCATGCCCGCCAATACTTCTCCCTGCATGAAAATATAAACCTCGCCGCGCTTGATAGCCTCCGGTGTCCGGTGTGAATCCTCGCCCTGCAGCAAGCCGCTCCACTGCGTGGAATTTTTGCTCCGCAGCCATTCGGCCGTGCGGACGAGCAGCTGCAATACAGCCTCCGTATCCTCCGGCTTGGCCTGAAAAACATTGATGTTCCCTTGAATAACTCCGATTGAATCCGTACGCGCAAATGATGGCACCGTCATATTCCTCCTCTTAAAGCAAGCCTGATTATTGCTTCAGTTTATCAAAATAAACAGGTTTGCGTAATACTCTGTCCTTACCATTTATCCCCTCTGCCCAGCATCCTGTCGAAACGGAGTACCTCCAGCAAAAAAAGAGCGAATTGCAGCACTGATTCCGTCAAACATGATGGGCAAGACAAATAAAGCCGGACATCAGACTGCCGCAGCAGTCCAAGTCCAGCTCTAATGGTTAACTCCAATTCTACTCTGTCAGCTGACCTTCTATCTTCTGAACCGTTTCCAGAAGCGTTTGGTCATCCCCTACATTTCCAGGGAAAACGATGTAAGGGACTCCGGAAAATTTCGCTTCTTCACCGGTCAGCCAGACCGGCACGCCCGCAGACACTTGACCGAGCACTCTTGCTTTGCGGATGTTCAATCCTTTCGTCGCGACATCGCTTGCCGTAATCCCGCCTTTTGCGATGATGAATTTGGGGATGACCTGCAGGGAGCGCACGAGCTCCACGAGGGCCGCGGATACCGCCTGGCTGATTTTCAGGTTCTCCGCCTTGTTGTCCGCAGCTACGAGTTTGCGGCTGCTGTATACCGCGACATTTTGCCCCTGAGCCAGACGCTGGTTCACCTCGGAAATCAGCCGTCCCAATTCACCCGCCCGCTCACGAGGCTGCAAAATCCGCCCCACTTCCATTTCCAACGGGAATATATCGGTGCCGCTCAGCAATTGCACCAACTGGCGCGTGGTCTTCTGCACATAGGACCCGACAACAACCAACCCGCCGCGGGATTCCTGTCCCTTCGCTGTCAGCCGCTCTCTTGGCAGATAGTCCAGATGCCCGATGCCCCCGTACGATTTAACGAAAGAGGCTCCGGTCCGGAAGATGAACCTTTTCCCCTGCTTCTCTGCCTGCAGGAGCGCCAGGGAAAGAACATCGAGATCCTCATAGGACATGCAGTTGATGATCACCGGCACATTTCCTTCAACCCGAAGAAGAAGCTCTTCTACTGCGGCTGGCCCCCGGCGAAGCTGTTCCAAGGTGATGACCGTACAATCCTCCGGCTGAATCCGTCCCTCTGTTTTCTCCGCGATCCATTCAGTCAAATCCCCATGTTCATAGCCAAAGACCTTGTCTTGGGCAAACTCGGTTTGTTGCACCGGAATCAGCGTGCCGCCTTCCAGAAGGTAATGCGTATTCCGGTAGGTTACGCGCCCGCCTTCGAAAAAGGCCGGAACGAGCAGATGTCCATCATAAGCTTTGCCCGTTAAGCGGCGTATCTCCGAAGATAACACATCGATCTCCAAAGGGTAATATCCGCGCAGGGTGGAATCGCTCCGGCTGACGAAAACAAAACCCTTTCCCGTTTCATCCGCCACCTCCTGCACATGGCGGGCAATTTCGCGGTTTATTCGCTCCGCTTCGCTCGCCTCAACGCCGCGTGTATTGGTCAGGATATAAAAGACCGTCTCCGGATTATCAAACGACTCGCGCAGCAGAACCTTGTCCCACTCCGTCAGGACGTCAATATCATGAACGGTTTGGACGCCTGTCGGATCGTCATCCAATACAATGATCTTCCGGTTGCCGGATTGATTGGCCTGCCTGATTTGCTCCCGAGGATTATCTCCCTGCCATACCGGCGGCAGCTGCGAGTGGATGGTGGAATAGGATAACCCGTTACCTTCCTCCCTCATTGCCGCTCCTCCGCGCCGCTTACGGTGACGTTCGCCAATCTCTCATAATACTGCACGATGCCTCCGTGATCATGATGGGCTTTGCCATCGACCTTTAAGGCATGGAAGATTTCCAAAAGCTGACCCGTCAGGGGCAGCGGCACACCGATTTCATGGGCGGTTTCCATCACATTGGCGATATCCTTCAAATTAATATCGATTCTTCCGCCTGCGACGAAGTTCCTCTCCAGAATCAGCGGCAGCTTCGCATCCAGGACAGCGCTTCCAGCAAGTCCCCCTCTAATGGCCTGATACATTTTATTCACATCAATTCCGGCTTTTGCAGCCAGCACGAGGGCTTCGGACATGGCGGCAATATTCAAATTCACCATGACTTGATTCGCCAGCTTCGCCGTTGCGCCTGCACCGTTCCCGCCTACCAGGATCGCATCTTGTCCCATCACGTTCAACACATCTTTTACATTCTCGAAAATATCCTCCCGGCCGCCCACCATAATGGCCAAGGTTCCATCTATTGCTTTCGGTTCCCCGCCGCTCACCGGCGCGTCCAGCATATGCAGCCCGCTCCCGGCCGCCTCGCCGGCAATTTCCCGGGAAGCAACGGGCGTAATCGAGCTCATGTCAATGATGACCGCTCCTGCCTTCGCCCCCTTGATAACCCCTTTATCCCCCAGCACCACTTCTCTGACATGCCCCGAGTTTGGAACCATGGTAATGATAATATCGCTGTTTTCGCCAACCTCTTGGGGAGAATCCGCCGCCGCGGCGCCGGCAAGAACTAATTGATCTATCGCTTCCTGATTAATATCATATACTGTCAACTGATAGCCTGCCTTGATCAAGTTCAGGGACATCGGCCTGCCCATAATGCCTAATCCGATAAAACCAATCCGCTTGTTCATTATGCTTCCTCCCTCAGACGATCACTTTTGCACCTTCGTACGATTCATCGCAGCCCGGATCTGTTCAAGAAACCCGCGGACTTGATCATAAGGAGGCCCGGAGAGCGCTTTGGGATGACTTGCATCCGAGTTCGCCCATATCGTCTCCAATGGAATATGCCCTCTATAACCGCTGAACCGGATTCGGGTAAAAAGCTCGTCCAAATCCGTCACGGTCTCCGTATGAAGTCCGCCGGGCAATTTCTTGACCTGGAAGTTATACGTGTAGGGGAGAACGGCTTCAATGTCATCATACCAGGCATAGCCTTCACCGGTGGGTGCCCCGAACGTTTTGTAGCAGCCCGTATCATTAACCACACCCAGATTGGGGTGATTGGCCCACTGCAGAATCCGGATGACCTGATCGGCAGTCGAGGTGATATCTCCATGATTTTGCATACCGATCCTGATTCCCCGCTGCGCACCATACTCGGCACACTCTATCAGAGCAGGGACAATTCTTTCCTTTGCAACCGCTTCCCAATCCGTGCTTAGAATATCTGCAGGGATTTCACCGTTGAACACGCGCATGACGGGCGCCCCCATCACGACCGCGACATCCATCCAATATTTGATGCGCTCAATGTCCATAGCCCGTCTCTCGGCGCTGGGATCGGCAAAATCGTTCTTGATTCCCGTCCCGCTTATTTCAAGTCCCAGCTCATCGCATAGCCTTCTAATCGTTCGGGCATATTCATAGATTTCTTCATCCGGTTTGGATGGCAGCGTGAAATTCTCATAGCCGGGGATAAAGTAGCAGGTGATATCTACCGAGTCGAAGCCCGCCTCTTTGGCATACCGAATCAGCGACATTGTATCGACGGGAGGCGCCGCGCCGTCCGGGCTGCCCTGCAGCCACGAAAACAAATTATGGCTGAAGCTGTATAAGTTAAGGCCCAGCTTGTAATCCCCTGTGTAATACGGCCCTTTATGGCTCTCAGTCAAATAGCGGCTGGTTGGAATTTGTTCGTATACCCTGGCTAGCGATTGTTCATTGATTTGGACATTACTCATTGACTTGGCTCCTCTCAGGCAGACACCTTTAGAAAAATGTAGGGCACCCGAGGGTACCCTAATTCAGGAAACTAAATTTCACTAGCTCACGCAATTCACACTTCTGTTCCGGCACGGTATGCTTCAAAACGGAGGCGAGTAGATAAAGTCTTTGCTTATATCATCGAGCGCTTGCAGAACGTCTGCAGAGAGATCGAGGTTCACCGCGTTCAAATTCTCGTCGATTTGCGATTCACGCGTCGCGCCGGCAATGACGGTGCTTACCGCAGGCTGGTGCATCAGCCAGGCCAGCGAGAGCGCCGTAGCAGTTGTTCCGATCTCCGCCGCGATCTTGGCCACCTGCTCGCCCAGCTGCACCCGTGCGGAGCTTACCCGCCCTGCAAAGTTGGGATTCTTGTCCAGCTGCGAGCCGCCTGGAACGGAGCCTCCCGAATATTTGCCGGTCAGAATTCCACCTGCCAGCGGAAAATAAGGAATGACCCCGATTCCCTGATCCACACAGAACGGAATAAGCTCCCGCTCCACGCCGCGGTCTGCCAGCGAATAGCCGGGTTGAACCGATATATACTTGATCAGATGCTGACTTTCGCTTATAGCAAGGGATTTCATCATTTGCCACGCGGCATAATTCGAAGCCCCGACGTATCTCACTTTTCCGGATGTAACCAGATCATCCAGAGCGCGGAGCGTCTCGTCAAGCGGGGTCTTCGGATCAAAAACATGGATCTGGTACAGGTCCAGGTAGTCCGTCCGCAAGCGGCGCAGACTTTCTTCGAGTTCCTTGAAAATATGCTGACGCGAGGAACCCCTGGTGTTCGGACCTTCTCCGTGCTTGATGCCCACTTTGGTCGTAAGGATCACCTCATGGCGCCGTCCTTCGAACGCTTCGCCGATAATCTCTTCCGACTTGGTGCCTGTATAGATGTTGGCGGTATCAATAAACGAGATCCCGTTGTCAACAGCGTGATGCAGCACCCGAATCGATGTTTCCTTGTCTGCCCGTCCACCGAATGCATTCGTTCCCAATCCCAGCACCGAGACTTCCAATCCGCTTGTTCCCAAATTCCGATATCGCATACCATATTCCTCCAATCTATTCATTTTCCCGATTAGTATAGCATGGAAAGCTCTATTACGCTGTCGAATAGAGTCAAAAACTAGCTCCTTAAAAGCCCGGTGAAAAAGACAGGCTGCGCATGCGGAAACGTCTTTTCGATATTTCGCAAGTACTGCAAGCAAGCTGGTGCGTGTCACTTGTCGATGAAGCTGTTGTGTTTCTTTGTCTTATCGAACGAGCTTTGCGCTCCGAACCATCGCGGGAATAACGCGAAGCCGGGCTTCTATCTATTCGTAAGAATGCCATTTTTCCCCTCTCTTGATAATTAGACTAAGGTCCTTTTCTTTGTTAGAAATTGTCGTAAAATAAACGTTTTAGATACACGACATAAAAAGCCACTCTGTATGAGCGGCCCCTATTATACGTATGCGTTATTTTTTGATAGGCACCTCATTGATCCAAAATACATAGTTTTGTGCCTTACTGAAGTCCTGCTCTGCTGGTTCAATCCAAAAGTAAGCTGTTTTGCCAGGCCTTATTGTTATCGGTCCAGCGGGACCATCATTAGGGCCAACTGACTTTTTATAAACATATTGACCTTCCCTGTCGGGTTCAACCAATAAATTCTCCAATCGCCCATCAGGCAATTGATAATAATCAATTGAAGCAATGTCCATATCATATTGCAGGCCAGACGGAGAATACAGCCATGGTTCGATTGCAATATCATGATCTGTATTGTTCGTCCATACAAATGAATCGACATCCCAATAAAAACCAAGATAACCCATAAAGAATTCATTCGACTTAATATGATAACCATAACCAATAAAGTAATGAACATCTGTCGTTTCGAGAGTTGAAGCAGGAGCTGCAGATACTGACTGTGAAGCAAAGAGTATGGATACAACTATAGCCATTGCAATAATAGATTTCCGAATCCGCATAAATGAATCCCTCCATTTTTTTCGAGATAGCGATTCGTATCCATCATGCCATGGTTCCCTCATTTTGCCAATACTTTATTACCCGAGCCCTGATCATGCTACTAGTGCTTAGGCGGCATATTCCGTGTGCCTGCTTTCTTAATCGCCGCCAGCGCCGCGGATGCTTTCCAGTTTAAGATCGCCATCCGCTAATTCCGATAACTCAAATCACATCATCGTAGGCTTGCTCAAGAATATGCAGGTAGTCCCCGGCGCCAATCGGGCGGATATTGCTTGGCGTTGAATTATTCTGCACAGCCAGCTCGACGATCCGGGGGAAATCCTCTCTCCGCACGCCCGGCAGGTCCTTCAGCTTCGGAATTTCGAGCTTTGCCGTAAACTCCCGGATTCCGGTGATCATTTTATCAATGGCGGCCTCGTCATCATCCGACTCTGCGGCAAACTTCATGATACGCGCCAGCGAGGCATGGATCGGCTTCTCTTCCTGCGTGTTGAATTTCAGCACATACGGCAAAAACACCGCGTTCGCCACCCCATGAGGGGTATCGTACAATCCGCCAAGCGCCTCGGCCAGGCAGTGGACAGCCGCAACATCGCTGGAGCCGAAGCACAATCCCGCGAGCAGACTGCCCTCCAGCATGCTATAACGGGCCTGCTCATGAGCCGGATGGCTGAAGGCGGTCGGCAGAGCAGCAACAATCGTCTGCATCGCCCTTGCGCCAAGCGCCTGCGAGATCGGATTGGTCACTTTGCATGTATAGCCTTCAATCGCATGAACCAAGGCGTCAACACCCGTTGCTGCGGTGACGGACCTCGGCACGGTGAAGGTCAATTGCGGATCAAGAACCGCAAGCAGAGGCCGCAGCGAGGCATGCTTAAGCGTAAGCTTGCGATGCGTGGAAGACTCGGTAATGACCGAGGAACGCGTTACTTCCGATCCGGTGCCTGCCGTGGTCGGAATACAGATGATCGGGGCGATATTGGTGTACGCCCGTCTGCCCTCGCAATAGTCAACCGGGGTGCCTCCATTCGGACCCAGCAGGGCGATCGCTTTGGCCGTATCCATTGCGCTTCCGCCGCCAATGGCAACGACAGCATCCATGCCCTGCTCAGCGAACAGCCTGGCCCCGGCAAGACATTCCGTATCCCTTGGATTTTGCGAGAGGGAATCGAACAGAACAACCCGGAATCCTGACGCTTCCAGCGCATTTTGAATCGGTGCGGATAATCCCGCCTTCACGACGCCCGGATCACTGACCAGCAGAATGGATGAACCGATCTGCAAGGATTGCAGCAACTCGGGCAGCTGGCCGGATTTGCCCATCCCCATCTCGATTCTCGTATTACAATAGTAGCTATAATCCGTCATCAATGCTTCCCCTATCCTTCTAAAGATTTGATCATCGAGCCTCTCGCTTTCTCCCGGTACAGCACAATTCCGATCATGAGCAAGGATAGAGCTACCAGAGCGCTCGGTATGAAGAAGATATCCGGCGTTATGCCCTCAATGAACAGCGGCAGGAAATATCCAATGAGAGACGCCGTCTGTGAAATGAACACGTACAAGCTGGCCCCGAAGCCTGTCCGGCTTAGGAACATCCGCTGCACATATCCCATGGCCACTCCGTACAGAATGGATACGAAGAACGAATAGAGCGGCTGTACGGCAAAGAAAACAGGAAGCGCGGAGCTGCCCGTATAAATCAAATAAGTGGCGAGCGCGAAGCAGCCGCCGACAAAGATAATCTTCTTACTGCCGTACCGTGCCGCCCAATATCCGCCCAGTGTCATGAACAACAGCTCGAATACCGCCTGTGCGCTCCATATGTAGGACATGATCTCCGGCTTGCCGAACAGCTTGAGTACGACAAGCTGCAAATATAATCCGCGGATGGCATCGGCGCAGGAGAGCATCAATAGGGCAATCAGCATAATAAGGGAGAAGGGTTCTCCCTTGACCACATGCTTCACTCCCGGTTCTCCTGTCGTTTCCTTAAACAACAGCAGCAGAGCCACCAGACACACATAGCCTGCCAAATTGCCCCACAGCACGCCTTTAAACGTGGCAATGAGGAAGATGTTCGCTCCGAGCAGCAGCCCTGCAAAAAATCCAACGCTGTAGGAAGCCCGAAGCCACAGCTGGGCCATCTCCACAATGTCGCCGGCAGTGCGGGAGAAATGATTGCGGGCCATGCCAAACAGCTGACCCATGATCAATCCCGATGGTGCGACCGTAATCGTCATGCCGATGAGCGCACTCCGGAAGTCCGTCGCGTTCATGTAGATGAACAACCCGATCATGCACAGGAAAGCTGCCAATACCGGGAGCCGCTTCTTGTTCTTCAGACGGTCGCTGATCCAGCCCACTGTAATGGTAATAGCCATGTTGCAGAACAGGGATACCGCGAAGACGGCAACGATCTGTACTTTGGAAAGCCCGATGCTCTCGTCAAGATATACAGCGTTCATGGGAGCCAAAATGCCGGTTCCTATACCGTAGAGAAACAACATGGTGAGCAGCGTCCCCGCTCCGGGGATCACAACAAACTTGCGGACGTCACGAATGATTTGCATGGATACCTCTCGTTATTCCTGTCATATCTATTACAATACCATAGATTTATACAGCTGCATCTGTTGATTTATAGAGCTGACAATGGGAACTAGTAGAAAGATCCTGAAATAACGTGCTTAAGCCCCAGCCCGGGGATTAACGGGAATTCCGGCTCAAAACCGATATCGGTGCTGGACCAGAGGAGTAGATGCGAGTGCATAAAAGCGGGCGAAAAATCTAATGGCTGTGAGCGACGCTATTTGGGTAAAAATGGAGATTTACAAAATGCAACGGTTGCCAGCGGGCCCTATTTCCCGTTTTTACGTAGGCAGAGGGGCTGTTTCGTCCAAATAAGCGCGCATACAACCGTTAGAAAAGAAACCTCCGTTTTTTGGGCCGATTAAGCGCTATGACAACCGTTAGCTTGGCAATGTTCCAAACAGGTCACTCGTTCGAGGCTAACCCGTTGGTCAAGCGCCGATTTCCAGGTTGAGCCGGAAATCCTCCAGCTGATCTCTTGTTATTCGCAAGCCGATGTTTTATATTGACATAATAGTAGGTCAAAAATAAAAGAGGTGAACGGACGAGATGACTCCACGCACGAAGGAACAAAACGAAGATATCCGGCTGCGGCGTCTGGCGCAAATCCGTAAAGCCGCTGCCGATGTGTTTTTGAATAAAGGGCCTTTACTGGAAATCCGCGATGTGGCCGCGCAGGCGGGACTCGGCTATGGCACGGTATACCATTATTACAGCAATAAGGGCGATTTGCTCCACGATCTGCTATGGGACGCGTTGGAGCGGGCCGGGGGATGGCTGGAGGCCCCGCTGGAGGTTCCGCGCGCTTCGGCTTCGGGGGAGGCGCCGGCGGGCGGGCATTTCGGCTTGGCTGCTGCGGCGGACACCGGGAACTCGGCTGCCGCGGATTCCCGAAGCGGAAGCCGCGAAACGGCCGCTTCCGCAGAGCTTGGCCCCGCCGCCGCCGCCAGCGTCCGGCTGCTGCAGCTTTGGGCGGAGGACCACGCCCTGTACCTGCTGTATAAGCTGGCCGGTGAAGGCTTTGCCTCGCTGCCTGAAGCGCGCTCGACCCCGCTCTCGGACGCCTTTCGCAGGGAGGTGCTCGCGCCGCTTGCCGCGCTGCTGGAAACCGGGCGTGCGGCGGACGGGGCTGCCGCTTCCGGCGGAAATGCGGCGGAGCCGCCGTATCGGCTGCAGCGCGCGGAAATGCTGCTGGCCGCCTTGGTCGGCTGCGCCTCGCTTTCGCTTCGCCGCGGAAAGCTGCACGAGGAGGCCAGGGATATCGCCCGGTTTTTAAAATTATAGAATTAATAAGGAGCGAATAAACAAAAGATGATCATTTTAAAATCACCTAGGGAAATCGAAGAGATGAAGCCGGCGGGCCAAATCGTTGCGGACTGCTACCGCGAGGTGGCCAAACTGATCAAGCCTGGGATCACCACCCGGGAAATCAATGACTTTGTTGCCAGACACATCACCAAGCTGGGCGGCAAGCAGTTTACGAAAGGGTACAACGGTTTCCCCGCCGAAACCTGCACTTCGGTCAACGATGTGGTGGCCCACGGCATTCCTTCGAACCGGGCGCTTATGGACGGCGACTTGCTGAAGCTCGACATCGTCGTGGAATACGGTGGATGGTTCGGCGATTCGTGCTGGTGCTATGCGGTGGGCAATATCCGGCCGGAGGCGCAAAAATTAATGAAGGTGACAAAAGAATGCTTGGATCTGGGGATCGCCCGGGCGCTCCCCGGGGGCCGGCTCGGGGACATAACGTCGGTGATTCAACAGCATGCGGAAGCGAACGGGTTTTCGGTCGTACGCGATCTGCTGGCGCACGGGATCGGGCGGAGCCTGCACGAGGAGCCGAACTACGAGCATATCGGCGTAGCCGGCAAAGGCATTCGCTTAAAGGAAGGCATGCTGTTTACGATTGAACCGATGGTCAACGAAGGTACGTTCCGTATCACGATCGACGACGATCGGTGGACGGCGAGAACGGCCGACGGCAAGTTGTCGGCGCAATATGAGCATACGATCGCAATCACGCCGGACGGACCGCTGATTTTAACTGCACAATAAGAATAGAGGCATGGTATCTCTCCGTTCGAAGTGTTCTATGAAGAGTATAAGCGACTGGAATATAGTTACATTATTTTTGGATCAATCTACTAGGGAACAGCCCCATCATGATGCCGATCTGGAAAGGATCAAGATTGACTTGACGACAAACTGGCCGTTGTCCCGGGGTTCAGGTCAACGGCCATTCTTTATCGGTTATTTATGATGTCGATGCTCGCAAGGACGATCAACGGGTTGCCTGGAAGGAATCCAGCGTTGTCCAGCCGTCCTTTCTTGCGCCTTCAATAGCCAAGCTAACGCCCGGAAGTCCGGTGTCCGGATCGAGCATTGCGATGGCCAATGTGTATTTTCCCGGATGCAGATCACGCGGCAGTGTATAGCTTACATTGACATCGCGACGACCTGGGAGCCATTCGGTCACGTCCTCCGACCCCACTCGCTGAATGCTTCCCGATACCAGCTTTCCTTTGGAATCGACAAGCGCGAGCGCAAGCGGCCATTCAAAGTAAAACGGAGCCACTCCCTTGTTGTTCCATTTCATGTGGATTCCCAGGGATTTACCGGCTTTGGCTTTCTTGTCATGAGCGACCGATTCAAGCACAAACCTGTACCCCATGGTGTTATGCATCAAATCGATATTGGCTTGTTGGCCTTCCGTTATGTCCTCGCCCAGCTCATACCTGGCCGGTGAAGAAGGTCCTAGCCAGGAGGTATGGCTTGCCCTTGTTTCCCGCAATGTCTCCATGATTGTATCATCGCCCAGGGACAATAACGGATTTCCGTTATAAAATTCCCCGCCGGAATAACCGTGTTTCCAGAAATCCGGCATCTTCGATGCGGCTTGCACAGCTGCCGGATCTTCGCCTTCCTCCACATACGGAGCGATCTCATTCCAGCCGTCGACGGTCCAATTCACCCAGGTGTCGGTTGCGCCTTTGCTGCCGAACACATCGTTGAACAATCCAAGCTGATTGGAGGCCGCGATTGGGTATGGCTTTCGCATGCCGATTTTCTTATGAGGAAATGCGTCGATGTATTGCTGCACATATTGATCCGACACCTTCACGCTCGGAAATTTACCGGATACTTCTTCCGGCCAGTTGTGAAATTCCCCCCAATGGCCGAGACTGCCAATCACAATAAATGCGATAGTCGGGTCATTATCGTAGCGTTTGCCCCATTCCTCAAGAACCCGTCCATGCTCTTGAATGAGCAGCGGACTGCTGTAGTTTGGCGCAAACCCTTTACCGACCACAGAAGACGGAGTATCGTACCATTTGCCGGCGCCGCTCTCGCCTTCCGCTTGAACCAATTCGTCATACAGCCATTGCGGAATATCCATCTCCGGATCGTTGCCGGGATCGTCCAGCACGAGTCTTAGTATCAACCGGTCGCCCTCAGCGCGCCACTTGGCGAACTGGAACTTTTGCTCCACCCCGGCCCAATCGAAAGTGCCTTTCACCGGTTCCAAATCCCGCCAGTTAATGTTCGCGTATACGAGCTTGTGGGGCTGTGGCAGGGGCTCCCTAGTATCGCCCCATCCGGCCCAGCCCATGAAGGGATTATCCAGGACATCGAACCGCTCCTGCGGCACAAAGTCATCGTTATGCTTCTTGACCGATATTTCCTCTTTAAGGGCAAGAGAGTGGCCTCCAGCTGCGGGAAGATGATAGACTTCCTTGCCGGTATAGCCCATTTTCAAAGGCTTGGCAGCTTTTCTGCCGATTTGATCCTGATAGAAGTAAATGAGAGCGTAGCTGTCGTTTATTTCCGCACGCACGGGACCGGCGTCGTTCCACTGCCCGTTCTTCTTGTTGTACAGGTACAGCTTGTTATACATGATTTTGGCGTCTGCCCCCAGGTCATCCCAGCCCGTTCCGCGGAAGCCTGTTGCAGCGTTATTGTCGGTATCCAGGTAAAACATGTTCCGGGTATCCACGGCATCGTTGTCAATGAACAGGTAAACCTTGGAATCATCCTGAGCCACTTTCGCTTCCAGGGATTCACCCGTTCCGGTGACAGAATTATCAATGGATGCCCAATCGCTTGCTTCGCCGTCGATCACAATCGGAGCGCCGCTGCCGCCGGAAGCGAGGGCATATTCGCCATCGGAAGATTTGGCCGGCGCATAGTTCTCACCAATGCCTATCGCCACACGCATCGATTTGCCGGCATTGGGGTATGCGGACAGGTCGGCATGAGCTTCCATGTTACGGAATCCTGAAGCGTCAGCCGTATCCGACACTTTCCAGTCCACCGGACCAATCTCTTCCCATGTCCAGCCCGGGCCGGCGCTGCGAAGCAGCTTGCCGTTCTGAATCAGATAGTCGGCCCCGGTGCGTTTGAACTCCCAGCCGAGGTATCCGGTATCCGGATCATTATCGCTATTGATGAATACGTTCGTTTCCACATCGAAGGATGTGGCCTGGGCCAATACGTACAATTGCTGGTCCTTTACAAACGCCTTCATCGCGGAGACAGATGCTTCCCCCTGGGCTGTCACAGGCAGCAAACTCCACTCATCGGAGCTGCCGTCCACCGTTATTTTGGGAATCGGAGGGGCAACAAGCGGGGCCAGAAGAGTTCTGTCCGGCACCGTAATGTCATTGGAGGTAAATCCAATCGAGAATGCCTTGGGCCCTGTCAAGCCGATATTCGTAAACGGAATGCGGTACTCCACCGTCTTGATCCCATTCTCATCCTTCTGCTTGTACTCCAGGACCGCGTCGTTGACCGGCGCCCAGTTCCAGCCTGCTCCTGTGCTTTGGAACAACGCACCGTTCTCAATCAGCCAATTGCCGCCGAATTCCGGCCATCCCACATCGGTGTATCCGGTGTCGGCACTGCGGTCGGTATCCAGATAAATGTCGTTGAATTCCGCCATGTTGCCTGTCACCAGCAGCACCAGACTATTGGCATCCTCTGCCGCGTACAGCGAAGTCAAGCCGTCTGCGGACATGGCGGCTGGCTCTACACCCGACCAATCCGACGCATCCGCATCGACCGTCACGTTCACATCCGGTCCGAACACGTTGCCGGACGGCGGCGGAACAGTCAGCATCAGTTTCCCCGGAGCCGGCAAGTATTGATCGCCTGCCAAAGCGAAGCCTACCCTTATATTAGCGGGTACTCCATCGCCCAGAACGCTCAATTCAGCCTCTGTTTCCAAAATATCGCCTTTTACAGCTTGCTGAACCGTTCCGACCTCAATCCAGCTCCCGTCAACGGCACGCCATATCTTTCCTCCCGAAATTTTCGCATCGATCCCGGAGCTGTTGTTCCATATCGAAACAGCCGATCCGGTCTTGTCGTTGCCATCCGTATCGATATACCAGATACCCTGGCTCTCCAATCCGGGCCCTTGAACCAGCAATTGCAGCTTTCCATCCTGTTGTACCGCCTTAATCTCTTGCAAGGATTGCGTTAAACTCGTGGAAGCATGAGGCACGTCTGCCCATTGTTCCGGTCTTCCCTCAAAACCTGCGCCAGCTCCGGCCGAAGCATCGGGGGCTTGTGCCCAAACTCCTGTAACAGCCAGAGAAGAAACGAGAACAGCCGCTAATGCTGAGCCTAGCCACCGCCGCGTCTGAATTGTTGTGAACATTGTCATAGCCTCCCTTAACCTCCCATTCGATGTAAGCGTACTCAATTCTGCGAATCGACAAACGTTGGCTTGCTCTAGCTGTCTTCTACTTATGTAAGTGTCCTCGCCTGTTGGTGTTATTTGTTATTGGGTGGGTAGTGAATATCTATTGGAGCATATCTCCTCCTTCCGGATTTGCGTGCTGCTTGGCGGGAACGGCTTATGGGAATTCCATGCCGCCGACGCCAGGGTAATAGCCACATTCATGCGCTTGGCCTTGCTGCTGTTTCAACTCGTTTGTGCAAATTGTTAATATTTGCAGCAAATTCTGTTCTCAATTTACGCAATTTTCCGCAAATTGTCAACGATTAATTTGCGCAAAATTTCCGACTTAATTGAATATTTGCCGCAAATAAGGATCGCCGCGCATACCCATGACTGTGAAGACAAATAAAAGCTGGACAAAAGGCTGCGTGATAGCCCCTAGTCCAGCTCAAACGTACGACCTATTTAAGTTCTGCTGAAATAATCTCAGTCTATTCGTTATTCTTCTTTATTCGCTCAATATGTTCAACTCTAACCCTTGGTTCAGTTATATTGATTCTTTCCATTTTGTCGTAAATCAATCTAATATCCTCTGGTAAAAGTAATGGTGCTGGATGCTCTGTTTGTAATCTAGTAAGTTTTCTTTGAATAAACTCTGATAATTCCACATCATAAACAACTAACTCGTCAGAATGAATTTTTCGGAGATCCGGATCGAGACTGAATGAGCATCTCATGGTAAACGAAATCATCGAGATGTATTTAACTTGCTTATACTCATCCAAATGAGATTCAATTGCCTTTATATGTCCGTAGTTCTGCATTAGAGGATTATACATTTTGAATCGGTTACTTACGCTCCAGTTCTTGTCATTGCGTCCACCCTTTATTTCGCCATTATAGTTCTTGGTTTCAATAACAAAGAGCCCGTAAGGTGTTATAACAAGATGGTCAATTTGCGAATAGCCGGATCTTGATTTTGAATTAGGAATTAGGAGGTCACTTAGATATTTACAATTCTTTGGCAGCTGATCCAATTGAATGTTTATCTTATGCTCGCCTAGTTCACCAATCCGAGTAGGCTCTATCCTATTACGGTGATTAATTCTTTTGAACTCTATCATTCTTTGGATTAGGTTTTTTCTTTGGACTGGCTTTTTTTAATAGAGCAAGCAATTTGTATATCATCTACGATTCTCCCCACTTCAGCTTACACTTTTTCCTCCGTTTGATCTCCTTCGAAAGTCATGAACATTTCACTCTGAAGTTTAATACGCCTGAATTCCGAACTTTAAAAGCTTCTTAGGCAAGATATCGTCTAAATTCTGAATATCCGCGTCATCAAGCTCTATTAACTTAAATCCATATTTATTATAAATCTCAAGCTTTACTTTTTTCCGTTCAACGTACTTCTCGTCATTTTCTAATCCCCAGTATTCGATGTAGACCTTGCCGACTGGCAGATAAAAATCACAGTAAACTTCTTCTTCAATCGGTAATCTTCTTTCGTAAGCATGTACAATTTCGGACATATACAGCCAATTATCTATAAGCATTTCAGCCCGGGAACGAACATAGTGACCGTCTGCTGTCCGATGTTTCGCCTCGAACTTATCACGAAAACCTACTGCCGCTGACGTTGGTTTCGCCTCTTTTTCGTCATTATTACTAACACCCTTAATACTTTGAATGGTCTCCAGAAGACGTTTGTTGGTCAAAATACTTTCATTCCAGCAAACATAAGGGATTCCGGTTTGGACATATTCAAACTGCTTACCACCAAGACTCTCACCAAGCTTGGTTAATGTCCATCCCTTGATGGACTTTTGGACCATTCCCAGCTCGGATAATATGGGATTCATTCTTAACTTCGAAATATTAAAATACTTACTTAACGTAGTCGTATTGACCAACTTGTCTTCTTCATCATCGGGAGTCAATAGCAGACCCTTGTTGTCTTCATCCCAAGCGATATAAGATCCATATTGAGGATGAAATTTCATTACACCTCCGACTTCTTTCCCTAAAGCCGTTAGTGTCCAATTATCATTTTCACGATTAATGAATCCTTTTTCTTGTAATTTTTGAAATAATTCTTTTGCTGAAATCTTCATTTCTTTGGATAGTGCGGAAGTGGAAATATATTTAGTCGTGGACATCGGCAGTTCCTTTCACTTCATGACTTTTACTAGTAAATATCGGCTTTATTAGAATCTGAATGAATATTCTTCCTTAAAAAAAATTCTTCTCAATGTGTAATTCACACTTATTCCGAGCCGATCAACAATGAGATTTCGAATTGTACTTTTCCCGCTCCCATTGTTCCCAGCAAATATGTACATGATCGGTGACAATTCATTGATGTAGAGCATCATGCTCAGTAACTGGAATAACTTGACCGTCATAGTATTCCTTTACAATCTGGCCTTCTACAGTTTTATAAACAATATATGTTTCATTAGCCTTAGCATCCAACTTTGCTCGATCGCCAGTGAGTTTGATAAGCTTTTGGAGATCTTTGATTTGATTCATGCGTTTTCACCATCCTATAACCTATGTATCTGCAAACAATAACACAATTAAACTTTGGGCTAAGTGAGCTCGGTTGCAAAAATAACAAAAAGCTGATTCCGGTTTAATTCGGACCCAGCTTTTAGAGCGAATCATGGATTTATCTTCAAATAATACTTGCCGCAAATAATGATCGCCGCGCATAGCCATGACTGTGAAGACAAATAAAAGCTGGACAAAAGGCTATGTGATAGCCCCAAGTCCAGCTCTTATCGTTCATCCCATTCTACTCTGACAGCATCTCAACAAACTTAATATCCGCGGGGGCAAAAGTAAACTCCTGCAGCTGGCCAGGGGTCACCCAGTAATACTCATCGTGATCCACAAGCCGGATCTCCCCGCTCACGAGCCTCGCCCGATAAGCAATCAACCGGATATGCGTCTGACCATACCAATGATCATTCTCATCAAAATACAAATACGGCTCAATCTCAATATTCATCTCTTCCCGAAGCTCCCGCCTTAGGCACTCCTCGGCGCTCTCATCAATCTCCAGCTTCCCGCCCGGAAACTCCCACAGGCCCTCCTGGGATTTCCCCTGCTTCCTCCTGGCTATCAGGATCTGGCCATGTTCATTCTCAATAATCGCTGCCGCTACTCGGATCATTATGCTCACGTCCTATACGATAACCTTGTTTGCTGCCGGGACCAGGGATGGTGGCATCTCTTCCTTTAAGCGCCATACGAAGCTCATTGGTTTATGGCCTTCATGCTTCACATATTCAGCTTCACCCAGGAATAAAAAAGGCGACGTATAGTTATTCTCGTCCTTGTACTCGCGAACGAATAAGACGATGCGATTCCCGGTTTGCCGATGGTGAATATATCTCTGTGCGGTGTTGGTTTCTTCGCCAATCCGGCTTTGCGTCTGCCAGTGGAACAAGCGCTCATTGACCGCATAATCCTCATACAGCGTGGAAGGCGAGAAATCCTTATCCGATTTGTTCAAGGTAATGAAGAAAATGTCCGTCTTCTTATCCTCGAAGTATTTGACTCCCTCACGGAAAGCTGGCGCCTTCTCCCCGTTCCAGAACCCGAAAGCCGCCAGAATCTGATCCGTGGAGTACTTGCAATGGACATCCAGCGGACACGCATAAGGGAATGGGTTCCTTCTATCAACAAAATCAATATGAGTATAATTGTACTTCAGAATCTGAAGCACTTCATCCCGGAATTCCGGGCACATAACAGCGGACAGAATCCCCTGCTCGATGCTCTCATATCCTTGCTTGACCGGCTCTGACCGGTAGAAGGTGTAATACAGCATGCTGAGCATCAGATGCTCTTCTTCGGAAACAGGCGCGCGACCATCCTCAAGATAGGTAATCAGGAATTCCAGGAGCCGTCGTGAGTTCAGACCAAGCAGAGCAGGAATGCGTTTGGTGACGAAATCCCCGTTCTCGAACTCGAAGGGAGCAATGAGCTCCGCCTCCGCCATCATTCCCTTGAACGTCCGGTTTCCGGTGCGACCACCGTAGAACTCCTGCAAGCTCATATGGTGATGCTGAACAAAATTCTCCAGCGTCAGCTGCAATCCTGTATCGCCTTCGAAATATTTCATCTTGTTAATGAGACTTCTCCGATTCAGTACAGCCTGCTTAAGATTCTTGAGAATATATTCCTTCGTCTGCTTCTCCAATTGAATGAAGCTGCCGCGCGGCAGCGTGGAGAAGCCATTTTCCATATAGTGCTGAATGGAGTGCTTCGTCTTGCCGATCAAGGCGCGGAACTTATCCGTAAAATTGTAGTCTTTGTGAGCTTGCCCGATAAAATCAAGAACGGTTAGGCATTCCTTACCTTCCGCCAGCCGCAATCCACGACCAAGCTGCTGAAGAAACACCGTCAGACTCTCCGTCGGGCGTAGAAATAGAATCGTGTTGACCTCTGGAATATCCACACCTTCATTATAGAGATCCACGACAAAAATCATACGGATCTCCCCACGGACCAGCCTGATCTTCGCCTGGTCACGATCTTGATCACTTGAATTACCGTGCAGAGCAATGGAGGGAATTCCCGCCTCCTGAAATACTTTGGCCATGTACTCCGCATGCTCCACGCCGACGCAGAATCCGAGCCCCCTGACCTGCTCCATGTCCGTAACATATTTTCTCATGCTGTTCAAAATCTGCGTCACACGGATCTTGTTGTTCGAATAGAGGTTCTCAAGCTCTCTGAGATCATAACCACGTCGGGACCATTTGACATGGGTGAGGTCGACGCTATCCGTAACGCCAAAATATTGAAAGGGGCTAAGCAGCTTCCGGTCAATCGCATCCGTGAGACGGATTTCTGCCGCAATCGTGTTATCGAAGTAGCGTAAAATATCCTTGCCATCCATCCTCTCCGGCGTTGCGGTCAAGCCAAGCAGGATCTGAGGCGAGTAATGTGAGAGTAACACCTGGTAAGATGGTGCCGCGGCGTGGTGGAACTCATCCACAATAATAAAATCATAGAACTCTGAGACTGTGATTTGAGCAAGTTTCATAGAATTGAAGCTCTGGATGCTAATGAAAAGATGATCAATAGACCAAGCACGATCCCCGCCAACATGAAGCTCTCCGAAATTCAGATCCTTCAGGATAAAACGAAACGTATCCCGGCTTTGCTTGAGAATCTCTTCCCGATGTGCAACGAAGAGCAGCCTGGCGCTGGGGTTTTGCTGTGCGAAGCGCTTGTAATCGAAGGCTGAAATAATCGTTTTGCCGACTCCAGTTGCGGCGACAAGCAGATTACGGTTTCTCCCATACAGCCTCCGCTGGGCATCGAGCTTCTCCAGGACCTCTTTCTGATAATCGTATGGGTGGATATCAAAATGAAAGTGGAACTCTTCTTGTTCCTGCAGCTTTTTGCGGCCTAGAGCTTCCTTCAGCTGCAGTTGATGCTCCTCGTTATCCACTGTGAAGCCCTTAAACTCACGATCATTCCAATAGCTCTCGAAGGTCGCTTCAATTTTCTTCAGAACATCATGGGAGTCCTTCTCCGTCACTTTGATATTCCACTCCAGGCCGCTTGTAAGGGCGGGGTTGGATAGATTCGAAGATCCTACATAAGCCGTTGTGAACCCTGTGTCACGCTTGAAAATATACGCCTTCGCATGTAAACGCGTGCGGTCGGTATCATAAGAGATTTGAATGACCGTGTTCTTGAGTCTGCCTAGTTCTGCGATCGCCTTGTAATCCGTGGCTTCCATGTACGTGGTTGTAATGACCCGCAATTGCCCGCCGTTCTCGGTAAAGTGTTCCAGCTGTTCCATAAGAATGCGAAGTCCACTCCACTTAATGAAGGAGACAAGCAGATCTATACGATCCGAGGTGACAATCTCATGCTGAAGCTCGCTCATCATATTTGGTTCGGAATGCGCGCCTGTGAACAGAGAGCTTTGCGATAGCGGTGTGGCCGGACGCAGTACCTTCTCGTCCTTGATGCCTCTGATATGATTGAGTTTCGAATAGACGAACGTCAGTAACTCACCCTGCTCATCCAGCTTCCATTCATCGAGCTCCTGATCATCAAGGCTAGTTCTCAAGGTTGATATGATTTCGTTACACATTCGTACCTGTGCCAATACGGCCTCATCATCATCCGTCATTTCTCTGACGATCTTCAGAGCTCTTCGCGTTACGGCCGATATATAAGTCGATAGAAGCTTCCGCGCCTCTTCCGAATCCAATCGTTCTTTGCCAATCTGGAACAAGGAAGGGTCCAATGCAGCAAGCTGATCCTTCGTTAATTTATTGATGAGTTGCTCGTATAGGCCTTGTTTCATGAGGCACCTCGATGGTAGTTGTTATTTGACAAGATATCTTGCTGGACCTCGAAACACTTCCCGGACATGCCATTCGAGAAAATTATCCTTGGGTTGATATAGCGGATGAACCGGATACCGGATGGGCTTCCCATGGAATCGCATCAGCCACTCTTCGAACCCGGCAGTTCCATGTGCCTCTTCAGCAACGAGCAAATCACGTTTATCCGTAATCGTGAACACCCCACTGTCGAACAGCTTATGATGCAAGGAGCATAGTGCGATACCATTCTCTTCGACATCTGGGAAAGGTCTAATACTGAATGGAGTATCTTTTCAGTCAAGTCAGTTGCGGCTTAGATCAAATTAAATTACTCTTTTATTACTACTACTGTAAGTGATACACAAAAAAATAATATCATTAATAATTTCAGTATTAGCCTCTTTTTGGAGATAAAATTAAGAATTCGATAATACTTAATGAACTTGAAACAATTCCACATAAAATATATGCTACCAAGTAGAAGCAGTCCCCAAATCATTGCAACGTGTTTGTTGAATGAAAATAAGATATACCACTTATCAGCAACAAATTCGAATATTGTTTGTAATACCAGCGGAGAATAACTAATTATAGCTCTAAGAAAAAGAAATAATACTATAAAATACAATATATATTTCAAAAATAACACATAACGATATACTTCCCAGTCATTTTTTATAAATTTATGAAAATGATATCTCTCAATTAACCTTTTTCTAACTCTTGGGTCTAAATGGCGCACGTAATTTAAATTAGAATATCTTTCATCCGTAAGGCTAGTTTGGTTAATATGATGTTCAATAAGATGAATTATATTTTTTTTCCCCGTTAAATCAACTGTAAATTTATCCGCTAAATTTTCATCTACTAAACTGCAAAAAAAATGATAGAAAAATTTCAGGACTCCTCGAATAACGATTAAAACATGAATAAATAAACCTACAAATTCACCAGCTAAAAATATTCTAGATAATACAAAAATTTGCCTAACTCTAACTCTAAACATATCAAGTTTGATTATTACATCATTGATTAGATCGACTGCTTCTTTATTTATTAAATGAATCGGCCAATGGATTAGATGATAGATCTCATGATAGATAGCAGCCATTAAATTCTTCTCGGGTAAATTCAAAAGCCCTTGATGAATAACAATGTAGCCTACTTGAGCATTCGCATTTGAAATTGCGTTTACCGTAAGTTTTGAACGTATGAAGACGTAAACGGTTTGTTTAATTTTTATTTCATTAAAAATCAAAGAGAGTTTTATACTTAGTGCTGGATGTACATCTTCTAAAGGCATATCTTCATTATCTACGTATAATTCTGCCTTACGCTGCTTTATAATTCTTCTTCCTAGTATCCCTATAACAGCAATAACAGCAACCAATTGAATTACTATATAAGAGACATGATTATAGAACATAACTATGAATAGAAGAAGTATAATTTGAAGTAACATGCTAATTATAGAACAAATAAGCAAGAAATATGCCAGTATAAACCCCATATATATCTTATTTATAATCATTCACCAGCTTTATTGTTATTTCTTAATATCCATTCAGATATAACAGATTCGTTTTCTAGCTGATTATATAAATTATTATATTTTGCAAAGATAATATTATTATGAATGTCACTTGACACATCCGCATCACCACCTATCACAATAATACCTCTCACTTTTTCTTTTACTCCGATGCTTTTCAGATATCTTTCATAGAATTCTATTTTTGAGAACATATTCTTCAAATAATCATTCTCCTTCTCTTCAAAAAAAGACGGTTGTATATCTATTAGAAAATATTGTTTTAATGAAAATTGAGCAATAGCCCCAAAACTCTGAGTTTTATTTTTTTTCTTATCAATAAGAGTTTGATATCGGCTAAAGGCAACTGCATTCGCAAACAGTCGATTTTCTAAAAGGTCAAAGATATTAGACTCTAATTCAATTAGCAAATTTGTGCTAGGCTCCTCTAGTAAATTGCTTGAAGTATTAACATGCCCACTTTCAGATTCGAGCAACAATATCTTCCCTTCAGTCTCTTCTTGAATCTGAGTCGGTGACATTGATTGTACTTCAAATTGATTTCCTGACGATCTACCCGACATAAGGCGTTCGAACATTTGAATAATATGCAGCAAATATTGTTTATCGGATACCAAAGGTGCAATAATTAGCATCGCTAAAACATTCGGAATCCAATAGTTACAAAGTAAAGCTAGTCCACATAAGATTAAAACACCAAAAACTCTTAGCGGAATTACACCAAATTTATCTTTGTTCAATTGTTTGATTAAATACCACATAGCAATCAAGCAACCCATTAATAGATAAACCACTCCAATAAGTTCTGCTATCGTAGAATTATGTATGTTAATCATTTTGTTGAAATGACCTCCCATTAGAAATATGAATCATCTAATAAATACTATCTGCTACTTCTTTTTTCATAAGTTTTATCTTTCGTTCTGTGTCGTAACCAATCACCCGCTAAAAGTTATTGACCGTTACTGCCGTTTTACTAACAACTTTGGTGAAACATCCAACTATGAAGACTAGAGACACCCATGTATTGTTTTTCATATTAGCTGTCGTACCATATTGGACCGTATTGCCCCCGCACAAGCTAGTAATATCGTTCCATTGTGGAGGTAGACATATCATAAGCTCAGAATATCGAACGCCCTACTCCATCCTGTACGGTCATAGATACTTGATAGAGTATCTGAAACAATTTGACCGCATTTTTGCCAATATATGTTCAACGTGATTATATAATATTAAAATTCTCCGTCGAATGAACTATAATATCACCACCTAAATATGATGTATTCCTAAAATTCGACAAAATACTTCTAGCTCCTTCCTATAATAGCAAGCCTTATCTTAATCACACCCTATGATCTTCCTATAAAACCCTAATTTATTGATTTGAATCCGGATTAAAATGCAAAAAAAAGAGTCGTGTATAAACGCACGCCCCCGAACCCTCCAAATTACCTACCTAAAACCACACAGGGCAAGTCGTTATTGGAATATATAGTATTAAAATTTTTAGAAAAAAATATTCCCCTGAACAAACTATCTTCGTTGTCGCTACCCAAGTACAGGGCTAAGTTAAATAATTTCCTTCTCATGATAATAATGAGCCAGATAATCTGCCTGTCGAATGAAGAACAGAAACCAATCGTCCGGGTTTGTTTATGCTTATACCATGATTTATAGATTTTAACTGCTTGGCTCTCTCTTAGCTGAATTGCAGCCAGCTGCTCGTTATCATATCGGTTGCCCATCCATCGAACCTTCGTGTAACCCGTATCATTATAGACACGGCTCTAATCTTCTAGTTTAAATTTCAAATCCATCAATATCACCTCCATTATAGATTAAATTCGTCAATTTATTTCAGAATTAATTTCATTCTTTCCAACTCATAGGAGAGTTTATTTTGACTATCGTTTAAAATTAAACATTGATAAAAACTACTATTACCTCTGTAATAATTAATTTTATTAGTATTTTTTGATATTTCTACACAAAATGCAATTGTGCTGATTATAATATTTGGATGACTATCTACTACCTCTTTATGTCTTTCATAGTCCTGATCTATATTATTGTAGTTAGATTTGACTTCTACTGAAATGATTGGGTGTATATTTTTATAAACAACCAAATCAGGCTGTCGCTTTGTCCCTGTAACATTTCGTTTAATGGTTAAGCCATCTCGGTTTATGACACTGATGTTCAGATGATAAAAAGCCCTATAGAAGAGAAATTCGGTGAGACCAGTAAGGTTCGTTGAATCTCCACCTAAATATCGAATTGTATTTATGAAATCAAAGTAGAGGTTAGAAAAATCTTTGCAACTAATAACTTGAATATTATTTTTCAAATGATTATCTAAGTCACTTACAAAATTCCCACCTAAAGACATAACCCTTAACCCCCTTTTAAACTCCCTCGGTACGATTATATTTTCTCACGAATGCTCGCTTATTCGCAGGATTTCACCCTTGTTAGACATGTATGAAGGACGCTCGGGTGACCACTTCATAGACCTGGACAACATGGAGGCGTAAGGAAATAGAGGGGGAGACTATTCCCCCATGTTCTTCCATATCCTGCACGTATTCTCCACGCCGTCCCTGGAGGCTTTCACTCCCATGTCTCAACGGGTCGATGCCCTTTCATTCCTTCGTTACGCCTGTCCAAGGGGTGGAGGCCGGTCTTGCTATCGTTACGGGTCGGTGCCCTTTGGTTTAACGCATCCGGTACGCCGTGCTTTCTTTGAAATCCCGCGAATAAGCCAAAATTCGTGCAACGAAACGGTAGGTATCGATTAAGCTGCTAGCTGGATTGGCATTGTTTTAGGAGGGTTGTAGGCTTCGCCGCTGCGAGCCATTCCAACTAATATTCTCGCTAACTTGCCACACCATTTCATAATGGACCTCATTTTCATCTTCTTCACCTGCACATTGTAGGCATGCATCGCTTTAAACTCCGGATTGTTCGCAACTAAACTCATCGTCATCATGAAGATGAAACGTCGGAGTCGGGATCGTCCTCGTTTGCTAATCTTCATTTGTCCGGTCCATTTGCCTGAACTTGCTTCTGCGAGGTTAAGGCCAGCATGCCGCAGTAGGGCATTACCATGAACAAATCCGCTCAAATCTCCTGCCTCGCCTAGAATACCAGCCAGTGAAATGGCGCTGATCCCTTTGACAGCAAGCATAAATTTCGCAAATGGAATCCGTTCTAAAACGGCAACAATCTCCGTCTCTACCGTTTCTAGCTGCAGGCAAGCAAGATCGTACTCATCGAGAAGCTGCTTCAAGTGAAGCTTGTAGGCATGCAAGGCCTGCTTAGAACCCACAGAACGGCTAGCAAGATCGATAAGGGTTCGGGCTTTTCGCTCACCAGCATGCCGTTTCATGAGTGATTTCCAACCTTGTATGACATCTTGGGGCTGTAAGGTACACATGTCATCGGGCGTTGGAAAAAGACGAAGTGTGGCCAATGAACCGGTGCACATGATGTTCGTGAAGACTTGCCGCAGCTCCGGGAAAACCACGTCGACCCAGCGATGAATTTGGTTCTTCGCACTAACGAGTCTCTTCACGACAAAGTCGCGATTGGAGAGAAAGACACGGAGTTCTTCAAAGGCTGCTGGTGTTGTACGAGTGAAGGAGTAGTATCCGTTTTTGACCATGTCGGCGATGACCAGAGCATCCTTCTTGTCGCTCTTGGAGGGTGTATTGTCGCGGTTCTCCTTGTTCTTTTTCACCAGATGTGGATTGACGAGAACGACTTCAAATTGGAGATCCGAGAGCCACTTGGATACGTTAAGCCAATAATGTCCGGTAGGCTCCATACCAACAATGGCCGCCGTTAAAGCGTGAGCGGATTGCAGCGACTGGATCCACCGAAGAAGGCTGTGAAAACCTTCCTCATCATTGGAGAAGGATAGGGGATTACCAAGCGCGATCCCTCGAAAGTTAACGGCACGTGCGACATGTGTTTGCTGGGCAATGTCGATCCCAACGACTAAATGTTGGGCCGTAATTTTTTCAATGAGTTGATTTTGTTTGTCCTGCGATTTAAACTTCATAATAGAGCGTCCTCCTGGATGATGGGATTTAAAGGGCTATGACCCGTTGCGTACTCCCATCGTACCGAGGCGCTCGTTTTTTTGCAAAGCGGTAATTTAACGCTCTACAGGAATGCTATCGTTTTTTCATTAACTTAATGAAATAATTACGTTGTGAGCATTCTCTTTTCTCGAAAATTTCGAGTCGACTATTAACTTCATGAAAATACAGGTAAAATCCTATTTCCAGTAAATCCACCACCTACTTATACTTGGATTTAGTTCCTTTTGATTATTTGTTCAGCTGATGTTCATTCTTTCTCTTCCGTATTTGCTGTATAACATCAACTGTCTTATCAAGAGTGGATCGCTTTTTTATTTCATGATCGAAACAGGATGAAACAAACCTTCCGTCTCGAAAATATTCGACCTCTGCAAAGTGCTGAAGATCAGGTCATCCAAAATATTAGATGCTGAATACGAAAAGACAGGGGGAAGGGCCGAGAAGACAAATATGAGCGGGATGTGAGGTTTTCAGTTGCCTGCATTAATACGCTGAATCAAAAAGGGTTTGAAAGATCCGCGCCATTTGCATGCTTTTCAATCGCTTGCCAATTGAGTATTTCTTCTCGCTTGAGGAAAAGTTTTGAACTGCATAGAAGTGAATTTCTGCTTTAATTATTGCTTAATCTCAGCTTGCTGTTGGTGAACAGCACGACTTCATCAAGTTTACTAGCGATCCTGGCTAAATCAATAAACGCTGGTCGAGTGCAAGTATCATCCAATTCGGTAAAGTCTTCGCAGTAGTCCGGTTAAAGTACATTAAAGCAAGACATAGTCTTTGAGAAAGTGGGATTTAGTTTGCAATAGTCATTGTGGTGCGATTTGATACGTTCTAACTCTTCAGGGCTACAAGATTCGAAGTAATAATTCCAATCTTTGCGTTTTTTTTAATGGAGGAAACTTTTTCATATACTGATAATAACCCGCGATTTGCTCTAGTAGCGGTAATTTGGTTTGCCACTGTTCTAACCAAAGAGACTCCGGATCCTTCTTATTTATAACAAACAATATTAAAGTAATCATACTGCGCATTGATACAGAACTCATCGTCATGAATCGAAACAAACGGAGTATTTTTAATTGATTCCCCAATAAACTTTCTAATGCATCTAATGCTAATAAGATTCTTTCAGCTACAAAAAAGTGTTCTCTAACCTTGTTAAAATCTTCTTCTGCCGCTTCTTCAACAATTTGACGTAATGTTTTAATGTTAAGATTATCTTTTAGTTCTTCAAAAATTAAATCCGAATGGAATGAATCGGGAGTGAGAATTTCATCGAAACCAAGTATTCGATGAGTAATTGTTCCAGCAGGCTCATCTCCAGTATACGATTCGGTTCCGGAAGCTTCCCAATACTTATCTTTTTTCTTAGGAGACATTACACTTAATAAAACATTAAATGTAGTAATTGTATCCATAGATTTTACATAAGGAAAAATGTTCCCCTTTTTCTCCAAATACATCATTATTTTTTTCTCAAACCAAATCATTAGTTTATTAAGGCTGTTCTTTTTATATAATGATTCAATATTCTTAAAGATTCCGCCTAATAAAAGGTTACGAATCTTATTTATATCAACAGTTCCACCACGGAGCCAAACGTCTAGCAAAAGTCCTTTTAAGTTTCTCTCGCTCTGCTCAGAGGTTTGCATTAATAATAAATTGTATTTTGCGCATTCGGGGTACTCAGAGGCTGAACCGCTTAATCCACTAAGATGATCTTGAATTGGAGCAGGTAATATTCCTTCCTTATGCCAACGTTCGAGCTGATCATTCGTTACTATATGTCCATTCGCAAGAGCAAATTCTCTTAGATCATCGCGCGTCATTTCCTATCCCTCCTTGGTTTATAAAAGCATCGGTATGCCAAAACTACAAAGTCTCAAAGAGGCATTTTTTATAATCAAGATATATTCCACGACGTAAAAAAAGGAGGTTATCAGATGTACAAGACGATAAAGATATTGGCCGTAAGTATCAGTTTACTTCTTACTTTCAGGGCTGCTATATCAAAGATCCAACAACTTAAGCAGCTAATGGACTGATAATGGATAACAAAGGACCGAGCAAATCGGTCCTTTGTTTATTCAAAAGGATGCATCAGCATCTGCCCTTCTCGCTTGTATGTTATTTACCGATCGAACTACCTTGGATTCCCCTTCGATTGAAATATTATATGTTCTCACCTTCCTGAAGGTCTATTCCCATTGATACCAATTCATTTCAATCCAAAGTTCACAAAGATTGAATGCCTCACTCCAGGCGTTTTTTACTGAAACATCAAACGTAACGTGGTCTAGTACACTTAATTTGCTCTAAATGGAAGCGTCAAAAATTTTCGAGTAAAACTCATCTTTAGGACAGCACAAAGTGAAGGTACTCTTTATTTGAAGCGATTCGTTTTTTATAATTTACACAGACTCCACACGTTATTTTAAACTGGCTGAGTATTTTCTTGCATTTGCGAAACTTTGATCGGTATATAGCTGGTATTTTAGGTTGAATGCAACCGCAAATGGTTTTTGAGCTAAATAGTCAAGAACTGACTCTAAGGGGAGCCCCAAATAATCAGGCAAATATTTCTCCTCGTTCTTTCAATTAAAACACTTGCTACGTATCACCCTACACAGGCCAATATATCTTTCTCAAAGGCACCAATGTTCTAGTCTCCGTATCAAACTGATCATAGTACTGAATCACAAGCTCTACTAAGAGATCCAGGTCTATTAGAGATAACGGATTGTTAGACCGATCAGCCTCGTATTTAGCCTCTCTCGTAAAACCTCCCGTGGAAACGTAGATTCCACGATCTCCTGAGCGAAGTCCTCCGGTAAAACTGCGTAACTCGTTAGAGCCCATTTGGCCTGAACGATGCTTTACTTCTACAATGATTCGGGGCTCTTCAAGGCCCAGCCCATCCGGGGAAGCCAAGATATCTCTCCCGCGATCCGGACCTTTAGGAGAAATACGAGTCTTGTATCCCATTCCTCTGAGTATGCCAGCAACCAACTCCTGCATCTGCTCCCAATCCAGATTAGCAATTTTGTCCTTAATGAATTCATGCGATTTCAGTATCACATCTTCTTTAATTAGTTCTAATTCATCTGTTTCCGCTTCTGTCTCCTCATCTTCTGCAACTATAATTGGTTGCTTCCCCATCTGACTGTAAACTTCTGATCGCACTTCATCAGGTATGGCAATTATCGTCAAAATTGACCCCAGCGTATTTCTGGTGCTCGCTGATAACGAATCCCTTGATACAGTGCCGTTCCAGGACACCTTGCGAACATGCTGGCTGTCTGTGATATAAGTCGGGTCATATTCATATTTCGAAATAATAGTTCCAATATAATAAAGTCGCTCTCCAGGGTCATATGTGATTACTTCATCATTCACTTGAAACTCGCAGGCAAATCTATAAATCTGTCCTGCGGTAATGTTGATTTTCCCGTCTTTATACTCTGGATATCCGGACTTCAGCAATGATTTGACCTCTTGGAGTGACGTTACATTGGAAAGATCCTTTAACTTTTCCCATCCAATAGCTACTGCCTGTTTTTGTTTAAACTCGCTAAATAGATAAGCTCCCTCACCAGCTCTAACCAACCACATTTTCTTAGACATTGGGCACCTCGATTGATGGAGTAAAATAGCTTGTGGTTCTGTTGCTATTGTACTACTTTACCAAATAGTTTTGTAACAATTTTCCTAATTCATTACGATAAAACAATTAGCACCTATCGTTTGATAAATGTTGGATTATTTTATGCTCGTCGGTAGTCTTGCGCAGATCGATAAAACTATATCTATACGAATGAGGCAAACATCTTCCACTGTCCTTCAATCGAGTTATCGATTGCTTTTAACGAAATCGTCCGGCAAGAAAGTCGTAACGCATTATGTATCAGGGAGAGCGCATGATTTACAACAAATTGCAGATATTTTTTGGAGGCATGCCATTTCTCGTCTTCCCTAAAGTACCAATTAAAGATGTGTTATCCATCAATAACTAGATTCCATTATGAGCCTAGGACTCCAAGTCCAAGGCTCGATATAGCTTATGAACCGATGTTCCCGCTACCGGAATAACAATGGAATTATTTATCCCCTGTGACTTCAACGCTCGTAATTCCGAATCGAACAACCAAGCTTTATTTAGATTGACGATGGTTCCCCGGTCCACTCGCAAGAAACCCGCCGTATACAGTAATGAAGCCCACTCCTCTACCCTTCGGATCGACTGATACGCCCCATGATCTGTATGGAATAGAAGGTTCCCGCTCCCATTCGTTTGCATGAACACAGTATCATGAAACACATGAAGCATTTGAATATTTCCTTTAGTGTCTTTAACTGGGATGTGCATATATGGCTCCTTAGTATTTGAGGATTTTAGAGGACAGATCTATATGGAGTGGAGTTATCATCCACTACACTTGGAGATAATTGATATAAGAAGATATCCGATTGGACCATCAGCTCTCTCGCTTGTTCCTCAGAGTATCCAGACGTCATTTCTATATTGAATGAATGGTACTGCAATCGAAGAACACCTATGAGTAGGCCCATATCGACGTTTACTTCAGAGAGTAAGTGGGCATAACTTATCCAGACATTAGGTGTTTGAGGGGATTCTGGGAGAACTCCTTTGATCTTCAAATAAAACGCTTTGAGCATGGCATTTACAGCCATTTCCGCGACGGACTGACATTGCTCATACATTCCATGATTCAAGAAGATTACAGCCGATTCCATGTATCGTTGGGAGATGTCGTGCCAGTATTGAGGATTCAATAACAAGCTATATGATATATTCCACTTATCCAATCGCTCCATCCTTATAGCCTCTTTTCGCTAGCCGCTTGAAGGAAGAGACAGCTCTGCTAATTCTCCAAATTGCTGTCATCTTAATTTGCCGCTTCAATGAATTAGATCGTTACTTCCTTACGTAATCATTATACATAAAATAGATACTTATTAGTATCATTTTTTGTACGTAAATACCCATTACAAGCTCCTTCCCTGTTGTCTACACTCAATTTAGAGGTGTTTTCGATGGTCGATATACTGAGTTCGGTTGGTGGTAGAATAAAGGAGATTCGTAAGCAACGTGGTTTTTCTCAGGATCAGTTAGGGGAAAAATGCGGATTTCACTATTCTTATATTGGTGGGGTTGAAAGAGGCGAGCGGAACGTATCGCTCGAAAATCTGGCTAAGATTGCGGCAGCTCTCGATGTAAGCATGGCACAATTCTTCCTATTCGAAGAAGATTCAACTGAAGGGAAGGAAGTCATTCTTCGGGAGGTTCTTTCTATACTTCGGAATCAGGATATCAAAAAAATCCGAATGGCTAAAAATATTTTGGATGAAATTCTCACAGCTTTTTCAGATAAATTATAGTGCTGAGCTATCCAAGTAGGAGCGTGTGTTTGAAGACTGATAATTATATTTTCCTTATTGCCGCCGCTGATAATCAACGGCTTTTTTTTACTTTAGATAAAATAGGCCGCTTAAAAAGAGCTATTCAGCAGGAAGGAAAATGTGAAATCTATGATAATCTAATGAACCCAATTCCCGGTGTTCACATGAAAAAACCTCCCGTTAAGAGAGGTTGACGATTTGATTTTTTTAATGATTCTATTTAACATAACAGTAGGATTGGGGTGCATGAAAGTTTTCATCAAAATCATAAGGCTCTAAAGGAATCTCATAAAGAATGGCTTTAGCAATTTTAATTGCATAACCTTCTTTTCGATCCCCAAAATACTCCTTGAAAAAAGCATGGCTTATTCCAGAGTGTTTTTTTGTTGTAGACCAAATGAAATCAGGGGAGTCACTAATAATCTTTTCGATAAATAATTCACCAACAATTTGCCCTTGTGGTTTGGTGGCATAAACAATGATCGACTCTACCTCTTTTTTGAAAATTGATCTTCGATATTCATATTTCTTTTCTCCTGTAAATATCTTTTTAACAAACTCCGGTTTAATCGATAACAAGACTTTCATGAGAATCACCTGCCACAAGGATGTTGTCAAACTGATTATCCGTAAGTTCTATAAATGTCCATCGCTCTTTTTCGTCTAATCCTACTTCATTAATAAGACGTTCTCGGGTTAACCTTTTGCGTAAAGCAATATTGTAGATCATTTTAATCACGAATAGTTTCCTTCGCCCCTGATAATAACTTCTCAGTTCATCAGTTGAAAACACACTAAGTTTATGACAGTAATTCACGAACTCGTCTAAATCAGTGAAGTCTTGTTTAGATTTAATTTCTTCAACAACACAAATTGAAGTAGCGACTGAGCGGAAATAAGCTCGCCCCGGAGTATCAATAGTCCTATATATTACAATTATGTCCCCTTGCTGTAGACAGCCAACATTTGCAAAACTAATATAATATTTATGTATACTATTTGTGTGGGATACATCCTCAATCACATCAAATCTTTCAGTTTTAAGTATAGAGTCTGGAAAAAGGCGAGTGTGGAACTCTGGGAATATGGATAACATGTATTTTTTCTTTCCCTTTTGACTCAACCTTGGATAATCAAGTAGAAGATCATTTCTTCGGTCATGAAGTGATTTCCATAATGTTAACTCTTTACCTGAACTCGATTCTTTGTAACCATGCTCGATGAATCCGTATTTTTTAAACAATATGACCAAAGCTTCGTGTTTCGGAAATACAGTGACGTATAATCCGTCAACCCTCTCTTTAATTGCTAAATCAAGTGCTTTTTTTATAAATCTTTCCCCAAGGCGTGAACCATGAGGATTAATTTTCAGAGTGCCAATTTTCATAATATGAGATGCGCTTAGTTCAGGTGTTATATCAGTTACAGGGCCAGATTCCGTCTTTAGATAAAGAAAAGAATCTAGCTTTCCATCTTGATTGTAGATAACATATGCTTTTTCTTCAAATTTTCGATTGAACCAACCTTCAAAACCGGGATAGTCTTCCTTCAGACTATCAAAGAAAGAATCATTTAAATCAATTTCACCAAATCGTTTGTATTGGATAAAAGGTTCCATAAAATCACCCCATTAAGCAAATTGTTGATTCCATGTTACCATAATATAGGTAATTCATAACTGATAATTAAAGTCTTGCTACAACTCGCCTATTTTCCCTCTTTCTCACTCCACTTTTCATAGCACAACACTTTTCAGTTTCGTAATAAAGTCTTGACAGAGGCAGGTATAAGGATTGAGGAAGGCAAGGAAAACCAAGGTAAACGATTCAGAAAATCCATTGGGGAAATGTATTGAGTAATTGATAGGGATCGATTGGGAAAAGGCAATTGGATGAGAATAAGCCTGGGAAAAAACAATGTAATATCAAGGGCATCCGGTGCCGCGGCGAATCATTTGCCACCTTTTGAGTGGAATAAAAAAGCCGAGCGGTATCAGAGAAAAGAGCCTGAATAACGCTCGGATTGGGGTATGGATTGGGGCTTTCGTTGGGATGCTGGATCTATGGGATACTAGGAGTTTATTGCAATTTTAGCAGGACTTTATTTGGTATAGCACAATATTATTATTCATTTACACTATGCCTGACTAATAAAATAAAACCACTGCTTCCACATGCACCGTATGCGGGAACATAGGTTATTTAGTTCCCGTCTGCCGCGGCGCGCTGAAGCTTTGATTTATAAGGGTTTTCTACGTTCGGATATTGTTCTATATGGTTGCTGTTTGCTCACAAATGACAGCTTTCGTCCCCAATTCGTCCCCAAAATCGAAAAGTAATCTTCCTAAACATCTATCCGACTTTCACAGCCTTTTTAGGCTGAGTCCTTAATGTAATGGATGTTCCACTAAATTCAATAATGGGATTAAATGCTTCATGGGTTACGAAAATGAAGTTCTCCCTAAACTCAAGGTCTACACCCTCAGGCACCTTTTTAACGTGTTCTTTTTTCAATAAAATTTTCGGCACTTTTGAACTAGATGGCGCAATCAAAAAATCAGTACCAAATTGATACTCTCTATCGAAATAACTTAACGTTGCTACATGGATTACTTCTACCACTACTTTTCCATTTTCAATTATTATGTTAATACCAAATTTGTTAAAAACACCTTGTGTATTGCTATTTACTTCAATTAATCTTGTTTCTAACTGCTCACTGTATATGTAGTATTCATAGCTAGAAAGAAATCTATCAATTTTCTCCAAAAATGCTTCTGGTAAATTATAACCTTCCGAAGTCATTTTGGAAATAAATCTACTTACGTCCATAAAAAACTTAGGTTTATCATTACTATCCATTTGCGAATAAAAATTAATTGTTGTTGCTGTATTATTTAAAGTCGCTTCAATCTTTTCGTAAATTCTGTTTGAAGGATCTAACATCAATGGAATTCTAGTTTTAATATCTGTATGATGTTTCAAAATTGAATATGTTTGAAGATTATCTAATCTACCAATTCTCTTTATTTTAAAATTTAAACTTTCGGCATTTACATCCATTTTATAGTACATACCATTATAATGAAAATAATTATCTTGCCCCTGGATTAACTGTCTATGTAGATCGCTAAAATTTCCACACAATCTTGTTATATAAGTATAATAGGAACTCCCCCAAGAAAACTTGCGTGAATAAGATTCAGAATTACTAAAAATAGATTTTCCCTCAACATTTAATGAAACTAGATCAAGAATCTCAGTTGGAACCATAAAAACATTCCTTACATCCCAGACTATATCCTTATCACCTATTCTCATTTCATAACAACCATCATTAGTTTTTTGAGGAACTTCTAATACAACAGTTCCCATTGCCTCTTTTCTTTTGTAAATTGCGGCTCCATCAACTTTTCGAATTACTAAATCACATGATTGCGAAAGTAACAATCCACGTATTTTTGTTTGGTTAATCTCAAGTTCAAAAATATCACCGAATTCAATCGGGGAGAATCTATCGTTTACATAATAGTCAATTAATTGAATTTCTCGCAAAACCCTCATATGTTTGTCAGTTTCATATTCAATATTAACAGTAGGTACTAATATTCTTTGTAGCTTTTCATGGACCGTTTCAATCGTAGGTATATCTTTATTCACTAAATTTTTAATTAATCCTAAAGAGAATTCAACGAGATATACCGATTCAGATATTCCTTCTTTCTCCAACTTCTCATTTATTAATGCCTTTAATGTCCTTGTATTTGTAAGTAAAAGCTGCTTAACTACCTCTTCACTACCACCCCTAAGAAGCTTCTTTATCTCATTCATTACATCCACGATTATCTGTGTTGCTTCAAATTCAACGAATATCTTGTTTAATTCCGCCGATAACATCCCAATTTCAATTGCGTGAGGTTTATGGATATAGTTTAGAACTGCTTGAAAATGAAGATTATTATCACCTACATATTTTCTAAAAAGATCCTGTTTTGTTTCAGGATTAAGCATTCGAAATTGCTTGTTATCATAATCAAAATATTCATGAGAACTAACAAAAATAATGTAATAAAATTTATTTTCATTTAAACTCATTTGCTGAATTTGTTCTAAGGCATTTAGTTTGTTTGAAAAATCATAGTCCATTATTATTAATTCGAAATCCGAAATATTCTCAGTTAGACTATCGCTTATTGTCATTTGTATATTTTTAAAATACGAACTTAATAAAGTAGAAATGTTATCCGCTGTGGATGCAAGTTCTGTCGTTAACTCGGGCATTTTTGACAATAATGCTTTCTTAGAAGTAAATTGCAACTCAGTATCTTTGTCAAATTTACTGAAATCCCCAGACTCATACATCTCTTCTACAGCTTCCATTATCTCGGTATTTTCACCAAAAATATCAATTAACGAATTCGATTCAGCAAAATGCTTTAAGTATTCCTTTAGAGTCTCTATTTGCCCTGTAGTTATCTTTTTAATTTCATCGTCAATATAAATAACTTTTCCAATCCCTAGTCGTTCGATCAATGTATCCTGTAAAGCTATAGGTTGTTCCATATAACTTAGCCCCTAACTTTATCAAAATTTAACTGAAAACAATATAACCTGTTTTTACTATTAGTATTGGGTAGTAGCTGAAGATCGACTTCATGAAAAGCTGCGATTTCTCTTGAAATAAAAAGGCCAAGCCCTTTCCCGCCTTTTTTCCTTGAGAAAAAAGGTTCAAAAATTGAGTCAGCATCATTTTTCGATATACCAGGACCGTTATCACTGATTTCAACGATACCATCTTCCCCGAGTTGAATATCAATCCTGCCCTCCAATGAGCCATCACTAGGACCTAATGAATTTATCCAATATATCGAGTTCAATAATAAATTATCAACCAATTGGATAATCAATCCTTTATTAACTTTTACTAAAAACTCATCAGTCTCTGAAAAAAAATTGATCTTTATAGTATAATTATCATGTGTATTAGCTACCGGTTGCATTGCTTTTATGATTTCTTTTAGCTGTGTGACTAAATTAATAGTCGACTTTGCCCTTCTCAAGGTCGCTGCCTGCTCATCAATTTGAGAAATAAGTGTTCGCAAGGACCTTAGATTCATTTCCAACATAAGTATTGTTGTTTTCGCAGAATCAGGAACTACAATTTTCAATTCTTCAAGATTAGAATATAATTTGCTAATAAAGTTATGAATTTCATGAGCAATCTGCATTGAAGTCATTCCAACAGCAGAAGTTTCAACCATAGCCCTTTCTCGTTTCTTTATTTCTAAAATCCCTTTTTTAATCTGTTTAGATTCACTAATTATCAACTTATACTGAGACAGATTAATATTTCCACTGTCTTTAATATTCGATACAGCTTTTTCAATATTATCTGCTGATTTTCTAGCAAAAGTAGTAATATCTGAAGAGGTTTCTTTAGGTTCATTTCTAACTACAATAGAAACTAGAGTAGTGAAAATCGATCTAACCATTCCATGGAAATTATCATAGCTTTTATTTTTGACTAAACCTTCACGGTTAGTTTGATCCATTAAGTACGGGGACTTATATGAATTAATTGATATATATCCTGTCGTTTGTTCCCCGACGATCTTAACCTTGCCTTGTCTGAACTTCTCTTTATTCAGTTGTAACCAGTCATCTCCCGGGTCTCCATACGGATATACTCTGAACCCATCTCTAAAAATCATTGGACCACCAGTATATCTATTAAGCATCTCTCTAATGAGAGCAATACTTTCAAACCCTCGTATTTCTTTAAGCCTACTTCTGTTAAATACATAGAAATGGAATTTAAACGCACCAACATAACCTTCATCATTAATATTCTTAACATCTATTTTCGAATCAAATTGATCCTCTAATTCTCTATCCTCCTCAATAACTTGGCCGTTTCTCCTTATGACATATCCATAAGTCAATTTGCCGGCTCTATACTCTCCAAATATTTCGTGATGCGCCTGTTTTAATAAAGTGACATCTGCATTGCCAACTGTCTTTGGTATTCGTTTACCATATTTATTAATAAGGATCAATTTCACTTTAAATTTTCTTGGAAGCTCTAGAAATGGATTAGAGAATTTAAATGCAGTATCGCTAACGAAACTCTCTAGTTCTGTTTCTGTCCAACTGTCATCCAGAAAATCTTTAAGACCATGAATAGTTATCCTAGTGAAAGATTTGTCTAATTCTTCTTTCTCACTTGAATACAACTTATTTTCTACTTCTTCTAAATAATAATTACTTCTGTACCCATACTTTTTCCAATCTATCTCTAGATGCCACACTCTATCAGATTTAGAGGTTGTTGTCTCTACTTCTAAGAAATCTCCTAACTTCATTGTTGCGAATCTTCCAAGACCTTTCTCTCCAAGTGGAATTTCTTCAGAATTTTCATTTACTTGTCTTTTATCCTCCAATCTATGAGTTGTTCCCACCACTAGCCAATAATTTTCTAATGTATAACTATCCATCCCATGGCCTTCGTCATAAATAATCATCTTATTATTTTTTTGATCAATGGTTACTTCAACAAATTTTGACTTTGCATCGTACGAATTTTTTATTAGTTCTAAAATTGCAACCTTACTACTACTTATTAATCTTTCTCCTAAATGGGAAATAATCCTTGCCATAGGTCGAAATTGAGCCATTTCCAATTTTCACCCCCAGTAAAGTGATAAAAAAGTAATAATTGATATTTTGTCTTGTCAGCCAAACCGAATCGTCCGGGCTATGCTTCTCTAGATGGATTTAAAATAAGCTGCCCTCTCAGTAGGATTTCCAACACAATAACTTGGATCCTTCCTATTTAATTTGCACTAAGTATTTGGTATTACGGAATCACGTTACTGTTCAGACACAACCAAGATAGGTACAAAGTGGAAAAAATGTCCTGCTATCAACCACACTAAATAAGGTTCTCCACATTTGACTAGAGTCCTTCAAGATGCTTCATTTCAGCTTGGGTTGAGGACAAAATACATCAAAATGAACTCCATAAAGACAATATTTTAAAAACAAGTCAAATTTATCGATTTAATTACTAATCAGGTATCCTATAGTTACTAGGAACAGAATAACCATGTAAACGAGCATTTTCAATACAATATTCTTTCCTAACGTACTCACTACAAGAAGCACCAATTAATTTCCCATTAGTTGAGTATCTTTTCCAGACCCATTTCTTATTGTTAAAAATAATCTCCCATCTTCCTTCCGATATGGGTAAAATATTTTTGCCTAATTGCTTTATTTGAATTAATATTTGTGTTGAAACAGCCCCTAAAGACGCTAATATATTTTTATCTTTTCGATTTGCTTCATAATATCCAGGTGTGATGCCTAGTATATCGGTTGGTAGGTGAAGATCAGTATTTTTAGGTATAACAAAAAAGACTCGATTCAGGCCAATCTTCCCAACAAACATTCCGAATTCTAAAATTAAATTGTCTCTAACAGATTTGTATTCTTGATTTCTTATGATAGTTAAATCATCCGGAGAAAATATAAATATTGCAAAATCAATATCTTCAATTTTTGATAAATCATGCATTGTTGTACTAGATAATTTAAAAACTCCTTGATTCCAGACAACAGTTTCACAATCATAATCTAAAGAAGATTGTAATGCTTTAGCAATATCCAAACTTTCAACGGATGACCCTATAAATACTCTTGGTTTCATTGGAGCCCCTTCCATATTACTCTATATTAAAATTATGATACATCCTTCAAGTTTCTCCCCAGGTACTTTCTTTCTACGACCCTTGCATTGGCTCCTCCAGACAACTCTTCTGCACCTGCGCCCAGTAAACAGCCAGCATATGCCCAGACATTTTCCTTCTACGACCCTTGCATTGGCTCCTCCAGACAACTCCTCTGCACCAGCGCCCAGTAAACAGCCAGCATATGCCCAGACATTTTC
>NZ_JBWDNP010000030.1:0-27214 GCF_056269255.1 Paenibacillus sp. JT31N17 | reverse complement strand
GATGCGGCAGGATTCACTTCATGTTACGGCCTGGTATGTTGCTCGCCTTGTCTCCGACAAGTACTTTTGTCGATGCGCTTTTACGCACAGATTTCGCCATGCGCAAGCATCCTAGCTACAAGGGTGGCTTGGTCCCTCCCTTGGTTGGACTTTCACCAACTAGATAATGCGTGCCTCTGGGCACGCCAAACGAAAAAAAGGCCGCCAACCGGCAGCCTTCCCATATTTAAAGTACCTGTTCGAGCAGCTTCCAGATTCACAAAATCCAGAGGCGCTCGAGCCTTATTTGCCATGGTCATCCTCGCTTCCGATCACTTGTCGGGTTATAGGATAGGCATGGGCAAGTTTGAGGTTATGTGACGCTTACTCATCGTTTACCTATTACCACCTATGGCTCCCATAAATGACTGCCGTCCGGTCATCCCCGCTCCAGATAAATTTAAAATTCACGAAGAAAAGGCCGTAAACAAATCTCTTAATTCATGAAGGATCACATTTTGATAATCATTGCTAACTTGATAGAGCTCTCCGATCTCCCCATATGTTTGGTTCAATTTCTCCTTGTAATCGGCTTCCTGTTTGTCTGGATTGTTCTTTTTAAACCCATCCATCACAGCCTGAATATAAGCTGGACGCGCTCCCCATCTGCCTAGAACTTCACCGGACGCATTCAAGAAAACCGCGATCGGCTGATTTCGCCCGCCATTTGTGAGAAAGAGATCCATGGTTTCCAGGTGCTCCTCCATTAGCAATACTTCAGTCGAAATGCCGCTCTGCTCCATCACTCGAAACAACAAAGGGACATTCCAGATGACGTCCGGGCACCAATCTGTGCATAGAATCAAACAGTGCAGGTCGGAGCGACGGTTTAAACCGGTAAAAAATAATTTCTGATCTTCTTGCGCCCATGTGAAAGTATCGTAGATGGAGATGAACTTTTCCTTGGTATTCAGAATTTTACTGTTTTCCATATTCCGATTCTTCATTCCATCCATGAACTGTTGAGGCGAAATCCCTTGACCGATTTTGTGTTTTAAGTTCAATTGTGCTTCCATATCTTCACGCACCCCCACGGTTAACTTTATTTAAAAACTCTTATGCGTTCTTGTATCGGATTAAATTTCTTTTCACCTGCTGCAGCAGATGGTTTACCGAACGGCATTTGGGCAGTCAGTTTCCAGCTTTCCGGCAACTTCCATTCTGCTTTTACCCGTTCATCAATCAATGGATTGTAATGCTGTAGGTTTACGCCCAGCCCTTCAGCCTCCAGCGCCATCCAGATCACCAATTGGTGCATGCCATTTGTTTGCAGTGACCAAATCGGAAAGTGTTCCTGGTAAGAGGGAAATTGTTTCATAAAAGCATCAATAGTTGACTGGTCTTCGAAGAAAAGCACTGTACCGTATCCGTTCCGAAATCCGTTCATTTTTTCCTGAGTGGAAGAAAATTGTTCGGCAGGAACGCGTGCTTTTAGAACTTCGGTCGTAATATCCCATAACTTGTTATGTTGTTCACCTAAGAGCAGAACAACGCGGGTAGTTTGATTGTTAAACGCCGATGGTGTATGTTTAACGGTTTCCTCGATTATTTCTTGGATACTTTGATCGGAAATTGGTGATTCTTTGCTAATTCCATAAATGGAGCGCCGTTCGCGTATTGCAGTAAATAAATCTTTCTTCAAGGTTTTCATGATACCTCTCCTTATCTTTTCAATTTTCATCGGCTGAATCCGATGGCGATTCTCGAAGGGAAGAAGTAGAAATACAAAGTATCGATTGATGCGAAGCCGCATGTTTGGAATTTGCTCCAGGAGCGCATGAAAAAGCTAAACCTCAGAACAAATGAAGGGAACGAAGAACAATGACTATATAGACTTCCGGACGCTCTTCGGCTGGCTTTTCACAACCAAATCGTAAGAGTGGTCAATCATTTCAAAAATAGCCGACTCCGGTAAAGAACCCTCGAGAATAATCGTATTCCAGTGCTTTTTGTTCATATGATACCCCGGTCGAACGTCTTCATGCTGCTCTCTTAAGTTTTCCGCAATCACCGGGTCACATTTTAGGACCAAGTATCCTTTTTTTTCAAAAAAAAGCGCGAATATTTTACCAGCAACTTTTATCGCGATTGGATCGGGGCCCGAGGGATAATCCTTAATCGCTTCTTTTTTGTTTAGACAGTATTCGATTAAATTATTATTCAACCCACTCATCCCTTCGTAAATGAAATCTTATAGTCCACGTCGTTCCATCATGGCGCCTTGATTTGTCCGATGGCCGAAACGGGAGAGAGTCAAGCGAAAACGGGCTGATCAAGGTGTCTTGACCAGCCCATCTTCCTGTTGTCAAACGGTGTTTACGCCGCTTCGAAATTAAAGGGTGATGATTTGGTAATCGTCCACAATCAATTTCGAAATGCTGAGGTGTCCTTCCGCATCCGCGAATGTCGGAAGTCCGGCAGATTTGACATCCTCGGTCACCCCGAATACGTTCGCGCAGAAATTGCAAACTCCGGCGATGAGGCCCTGCCCTTTAGCGGCTTTGTAAAGGGGATTGAACATGTGGGATGGATCCTCCAGCGTTTTGACCCAGGTCGTACCTTGGCCGTCGAAATAAATTTTCACCTCGACATTGGCCTCGTGCAGCTCTTGACCATATAACAGGGCATGAGACACTCTTCCCCCTTCATTCTCCGTGGCGTGAACGATAATCGCTACTTTTTTCATGCTTGAACACTCCTTATTGTTGTAATGTATGTTTCATGAGCTTATCTTAACCGGAATGAGACGCATCCTTCTGTAATCTATTTCACATTACCGATGTTATTTTTCGGGTTGTGCCGTATCATCTAACGGCAGCGAGATCGGCTCCGTCCTGCAAAGCAGCGGCATGTACCATTTCCCGTTCGAAAAATCCATTCTGGCCGACGACGAGCAGTGCTCCGCACTCGGAAACAAACGCCACGAGCCGGGGGGCGAAATCGACATCGTGATTAAAAAGTCATCGCATGCTTTTCTGCATCCGATATACCCTTGCGAATAATTTCATCTGCTCGCTCTCGATCAAAATCATGTCCTTCCACATATAATGCTTGCACATCATGTATACCTATGATGTTAAGCACTTGTTTTAAATAGGGATGACTATGATCCATTGCAGCCAAAGGCCCATGCGAATAAATACCGCCGCTTACTTGAACATGAATAGCTTTTTTGCCTTTTAAATGTCCAACGGGACCATTCTCTTCGTAATGAAACGTTTTTCCCGCGACTACAACGGAATCGATAAAAGCTTTTAATCGCGGTGGAATACCCCAGTTCCACATAGGAGATACAAATACGTATTTATCGGCGCTCGCTACCCGATCTATAAATTGATTTAATGCATTGATTTTTTGCTGTTCGACTTGACTCAACTCTGAAAATGGCCGTCCCCCTCGACGGGTTTTTTCCCAGCCGTTAAGAATATCTCGATCCACGATTGGAAATTCTTCTTCATATAAATTTATTTCCTGAATCTCATCATTTGCATGAGTTTCGCGATAAGCTTTAAGAAAAGCTTGTCCGACCCGATGACCCACTGAGCGTTCAATTGATTTTGGATTAGCAGTAATGTATAGAACTTGTGCCATGTTAAATCAAATGCTCCTTTTTCTTAAATTGATGAAATCCCAAACAAATGCCATGGTTATCTTCGCTTCCGATCACTTGTCGTGTTATTGGATAGGCATGGGCAAGCTTGAGGTTATGTGACGCCTGCGTGGTTTACCAGTTGCCAGCGTTTTGACCGCCGTCGACATAAAGAATCTCTCCTGTCACGAAATGTGCGGACTCCAGATACATAATGGCGTCCACAATATCTTGAACCTCGCCTATTCGGCCTACGGGGTGCAATTTAGACAGAAAGTTATGGGTCTCTACCGTATGCATAGGTGTGTTGGTTACCCCAGGCGCGACGGCGTTCACGCGAATACCCTTATCCGCATACTCAATCGCCAGCGATTTTGTTGCTGCGTTCAAACCTCCTTTAGTCAGCGCGGCAAGTACAGATGGCAAAGACTTGTGTGGATGTACGACAATCCCGCTTCCTGTGATGTTAACGATGTGGCCGGAACCCGCTTTCATCATCTCAGTCACCGCACGCTGCGTAACATGGAAAAATCCTGCCAAATTGATTGACAACATCGAGGTAAAATCCTCTTTAGTGAAGTCCGTGAATGGTTTCGCCATAAAAATGCCGGCATTGTTCACCAGCGTGTCGATCCGGCCAAAGCGAGAAAGCCCTTCGCCGATTAAGCGGTCTGCGATTTGAGAGTCTGAAATGTCGCCGGCAACATAAGCGACGTGTGCGCCTGTCGGATCGATTTCACTTGCTGCCTCTACCAGCATTTGTTCGCGGCGGCCATTAATAATGACATTTGCTCCTCGTTTCACCAGTTCAATTGCCACTGCTTTCCCTATACCGCTGCTTCCACCTGTAATCACGACGACTTTTCCTTGAAATTCCATCTCCCAGTCTCCTTTAATTTGGGTTTTGTCAACCACGTTGTTATATTTTATAGCCAATCTTAAAGCTCCATAAAAAAGGAGTTGCCACACCCGCTGCAACCCCATTTATAAACTCAAGCACAAAACTTTAGAAATATTATCTTAAGTTTATCGCCACTCAACAATCTCACCAAGATGTTGTCTTGTTTGTGGACGTTTGGGATCCTTTTGACGATATCCGAAAGCGACCATACAGGATACACCGAAATCGTCGCCCTTAATGATACCCTCATTTTGTAAAATAGCGGTCAGCTGCTTTTTATCAAAACCTTCGATCGGACTGGAATCAATACCGATTTGAGCCGCGGCTGTCATCATGTTTCCCAATGCTATATAGGTTTGTCTGATTGACCATTCAAAAATGAGACGGTCATTGTCTTCGAGTTCTGTTTCGACGAAGGAGCTGTAGAAAGCGTGCCAATCTTGCACAACTTCTTCAGGCATATGATGAATGTCTTTCCACATTTTGTTCACGTGAGCCGAGTCAGGCCGTAAGTCTCCTTCTCTTCTGGCCAATATCACTACATAATGGCTGGCAGTGGGCAGTTGTCCCGTGGCACCGCCAGATACCGGTATTAATTTCTCGCGAAGGGCTGGATTTTGGATCACGACAAACTTCCACGGCTCGAAGCCAAATGAACTTGGAGACAATCTCCCCGTCTCCAAAATAAAGTGAAAATCTTCATCCGAAATCTTTTTGTCGGTATCAAATGCTTTGCAAGCATGTCTAAACTTGTAAGCTTTTAAAATTTCTTGTTTTTTACTCTCCATTACTATCATGTGTAATCCACCTTCCTTTTTATTGTATTCTATTGATAACCGATCTGCTGTTCTCATAACCACTTTGCAATTGCATAGTGCAAAAAGGACACCATCCGTTGCGATAGAAGAATCAGCATAACCGGTCTTTTCGTGAGTTCTTCAAATAAAATGAGCCCCTGCATTTTCAGAATCGGATCCGCCTTCAGGAAGCACAATATCCATATTAGCATGTAAAATTGGATTCTATCAGATCCACTTTAATATTAAAGTCAGCATACCACTTATTTGAAAAGGCCTACTCGATTGCCGCCTTCAATCGATCTTTCGGTTGCATCCCGACTAGTTGGTTCACGACTTGCCCGTCTTTGAATATTAACAGGGTGGGAATACTCATGACGTTGTACTTGGCCGCGGATTCTGGATTATCGTCCACGTTGATTTTTACGATTTTGGCTTTATCGCCGATCTCGGTGGACAATTCGTCCAGTACCGAAGCGATCATTTTACAAGGTCCGCACCAAGGCGCCCAGAAATCGACGAGCACAGTGCCCGTTGCGGTCTCATTTTGGAAAATTGCATCTGTTATCGGTTGAACTGACATGGCATATGCCTCCCTTAGGAATGAATGGATGGATTCGTTATGCGAAAAATATTAAGCATGCTGCTCGGACAAGAACCGTTCCGCATCCAGCGCGGCCATACAACCGCTGCCTGCCGATGTAATGGCTTGGCGGTAAACGCGGTCCTGCACGTCACCGCAGGCGAAAACGCCATGTATGGCGGTTTGGGATGTGCCTGGAATCACTTGCAGGTAACCGAGCTCATCGGTTGGCAGCTGCCCTCCCAAGAAGCCCGTATTCGGCGTGTGTCCGATTGCGAGGAAAATCCCGTCGGCTTCCAGCAGCTCCTCTTCGCCCGTTTCGTTATTGCGCACTTTCAGTCCGCTTACGCCCATCGGACCTGCCGTTACTTCGAGCGGTGTCCGGTTTAGGCTCCAAGCGATCTTCTCGCTGCCGCGCGCGCGATCTTGCATGATCTTCGAAGCCTTCAGTTCATTGCGGCGATGCACGATGCGAACTTCGGACGCGAATCGGGTCAGGAATTGCGCCTCCTCCATCGCGGTATCTCCGCCACCAATCACGATGATTCTCTTGTTGCGGAAGAAGAAGCCGTCGCAGGTCGCACAGGTGCTGACACCTCTGCCGATATTCTCGGTTTCGCCAGGGATGCCCAGCTTCTTGGCCGATGCGCCTGTCGAAATAATCAGCGAATCAGCCGTCAATTGATTTCCGTCCTCCAAGAACAGCGTGAACGGCCGCTTGGACATGTCCACTTCTGTCACCCGTCCCGGCTGAATCGAAGCGCCGAAGCGCAGCGCTTGTTTACGCATGTTATCCATCAGCTCGGGACCTATAATCCCGTCTGGGAACCCCGGGAAGTTATCGACCTCGGTTGTTGTCGTCAATTGGCCGCCGGGTTGAATTCCTTCAATGACAAGTGGGGCAACATTCGCCCTTGCCAGATAAATTGCCGCCGTTAAACCGGCCGGACCTGTACCGATAATAATCGCTTTGTAATGCATTGGAAGGCCACCTCTTCTGTTTTCATCCATGTCAGGGAGCATTTAACTTGCAGCCTCTCCCTTAATACAAATTTCGTTCATTGCTATTTCATTGTACCGATCAATTCTTTTATGATCTGTAAACCAGATTACAAAACATATAGAGAACTATCAGGGAAGCGAGAACATTCAGGACGATCAGAGATACGTACAAGTTAAATAAGTAGCTTAGCAGACCGACTCCCACGATGGGAACAATAAATCCGATGTAACCCGCAAAGTAGAAGGTCGTTATCACCTTCGGTCGCTCCGATGCATTCGGAAGCTCGCCGGCCAGTCGCAGGCTAATTTGAAACGTCCAACCACTGCCGAACGCCTGAATGAGCACCCCCATCCACATTAGACTTATGCTTTCCAACGTACCGGCGAGAACGATAAGCCAGGCTCCGCAAACCAATAAAGCGATACCGACCCGAAGGCGTACGACCGGATGTTTGAACGAAGGCCGCATTTGCATCATCGTGCCGCCCCCCATAAGCAGTAAAATCAGGAGACCGGACACGGCAAGGTTGGAAGTGTGAATCACGTTTTTCACGAACGAAGGAATCAAGGAGAGAACGGTTCCGTTCAGGGTAAACAGCGTGAAAATGGGCACCGCACTGAACGACCAGAAATGAGGCTTAATGTCGGTAGACACCCTGAGCGAGATCGATGCCGACGCCGCTCGACCACGTTCCTTCCAGGCTTGAAAATCCCTATCCCGCAACGTTTCCAGGCCCGCCCCGATCCCTTCCATGAATTCCCATACTCCCGGCGTTCGTTAATTTAAAGTCCAATGCCTTCTCGCCTGGTTGCTTCCCGGAAGCGATTCCTGATTTCTGAAGTTCTTCAATCATTTGACCGATTTTGATCTGCGCTTTAATCGGTGAATTGGCCTTAAACTGCTGAGTAGCCGCTTCCAGCTGTTCGGTTAAATTTGGGTTGCTCATCGTTCTGAAACCTCCAATATTACGTGATAGCTTGATTATAATTCCATATTAAAGCGGAGTTCTGTGAGGTAGATTACTTTACTCCATCCTATTTATCCACTTCCACAAACCACATTACGGCCAAGAATACCCTTGCTTGGATTGAGAGTAAACGGCTGAGAGTTATCGAGGATATATGTCACGTTGCTCCCATTCGGTTTCGTCATGCTTCGGCAGCCGATCCCGATTACCGTATTTGTCGGGAATGTTATCTAGGTTCTTGTCACTGATCGGGAATGTTATCAAGTTCTTGTCATTTGCAATTGACAAGAACTTGATAACATTAAAACAAAAAGCCGCAACTTATGCGGCTTTCAACGTTACTATGTTCTTGTCATCCGAGATGTGGTCCCAAAACAGCTACTTAAAATCAAGATACGATTTCCATTGCTGCTCTAGCGCTTCCTTCCCTGCGGAAAGCAACTCTTTGATGGTAAGCGTCAAACTCTTCCCACCTACAACTATGAAACTCACCATGAGATCATGAGTTACCCTCCGTATTCAGGTTAATCTCATGATCTCATAGCTAGGTTTGTAGTTGAAGGTGTGGAGAGTTTTACGCTTACAAATAAATACATCCCCCAATTGTCAACGAATAACAATATACTACGAGAATCACTGCTGCTTCTCCTTCAGTAAATATCACTTAATTTGTTGAACTAAACTGCCCCGTTAGTTGAGCAAAGGCAGCCGATCGTTTTGGCCGGCTGCCTGAATTATGCTATCGTACCTAGTTAGCTTAACCTATGGGTACCTAATTTAACGGAAAACTGATGCGGAACTCCCGGTAGCCCTCTAAATGCCAGAATTCCTTGGTTGATTAAGATCCAGATTCTATAGGTTAGAAACGAATATCCTACGATTTGTTGCGATATTTTATAAAACCTTATTAGGACACTTCCTGCTTTAATAAATCCATTCTCATCTTGTTTGTGTTCCAGTTCTATCACCGACCTTACAATCACTGCATCTAGGGCACTCTCATCACTGCCTCTAACTGTACCTTCTTCCCACAAACGAAGCACATGATCTTGCCCCGTGAGCATAAGCCATTCTGATTCGTACCTTCTTCTTTGGTCTTGTTTAAGAGGAATGCCTTCATAATAATTTCTAACGATTGCCTGGTAATGTTCTCGGTCGATTAAACCACTCGCGTATGGAGTAATCTCATCTACGTTTTGCATTCTTGTAGCGTTAAATAGCTCCGTCACATTTACAACATTAATCGGCTGTTCTCTTTCTCTTAACAAATGCACTGCGAAACGTAAGCCTGTTTGATCATGGGGATTGTCCGCGTACCAAATGACGATATGCTTATTTTCTGGAATGCTTCTTACTGCTGTTATCATATTCTCAAGCTTATGTTCTTGGTTCGACTGTTGATTATAAGAGTAATCACCATCGTGTTCCATCATCCAAAGAAACCTTTTTTCCTGTCCAGTTGTTGTATCCAAGTCAGATATTGGCCCGACTGAAAACACATCATTAAATGCCAAAACCTGGCACACTTCCCGTTTCCCGACTTTATGGAGAGATAGTAATAGCGAACCTTCATCAGAGAGGCTAAACACAATATGGACGTAACGTTGGAGCGCATCTATCTGCAATTTTTGGTTACGCTTCGCATCTATTTGTCCTTGAAGCAGGTTAATAACTCCCTCTGCTAACTTTTTTTCTTCAATTCCACCGTCTTGATGATAACGATCTACTGTAGCTAAAAAATTATAAAATAACTGCCGTAATTCATTTTCACTCAGTTGGTAAGGCAGACTTTTGTAGAACTCGTCCATGTGATATCCTCCTTATGGGACCATCCCGCCTTCATAATACCACATATTGGAACTAAACTGCCCGTTAGCGTGGAGAAGGCAGCCGGTTGGTTGAACGTTAATCAAATTCCGGTTGATTTTTTATATCGTGATCAACATCAAGTGTGAAAGACATTGATTCCGCCTCCGCCATTAATCCATGGTCCCCAGCCGCCAATTTCTGTCACTAAGTCTTCTCTATAATTGTCATCAATTGCAGCCGCAACCCGCCGAAGCCCGAGAACAAGAGCGCTTATACCGCAGATTTGTTTTGATGGTTTGCGCGTTCATTGATTCTTCAGCTCTTTCCTCTTCAATCCGAATTCATCTTTAAGAAAAATCCTATTACCGTCGATTTACCTGTAATCCTTAAGTTCGATCCCGTTGGACGCTTTCTCAATTGTTTTAGTAATCATTTTAAACATGGCAGTCATCACAAAGGGTACGCGAAGCATTAAGTCTTGCATCATAATCTTAAAACTCGAGCTTGCGACCATGCCTTCTGCTGCAATGCGGCCGATTTTTTGGTTCTTCTCTACAAACACTCGCATCACTTGTTCATAAGAGGAAAATGCTTTTAGGAAATCGCCATTCGCGGATATTAGCTCACCAGCCAATACATATGCTCCGACAAGTGCAAGGCTAGTGCCTTGCCCAGATAACGGAGACGGGCCGTAAGCGGCATCGCCTAAAAGCGCGACACAGCCCTTGGACCATGTCGGCATTTGAATTTGGCAGATTTCATCAAAATAAAAATCTTCGGCCTCCATCATTGCATAAAGCAGCCGCTGGGTTTCCCAGCCATCGGCACTTCCAAATGTCTCGGCTACAAGCCGTTTTTGCGTTTCTGAATCGTGCCGGTCGTAGTGCAGCGGAGCCGATTTGAAGATGAACATTCCCTTCGCTTCGGTATTTCTTCGTGCGCTATACATCCCCGCCGTTTTGCCCGGTGTCGCATAAAACTGCTGGATGCTGCTCAAATTAAGGTAATTGGCCATGGTAAAAATTGAAATATAACATCCCAGCGTTCTCTTAAATTGCGATTCATCACCGAAAGTCAACTTGCGCACATTGGAGTGAAGACCATCCGCCCCGATTACAGCATCAAATGTTTGTGGCTGGCCATGGGCAAATTGGACCCGGGTCCCCTCCTTCGTCTCTTCGATTGCAGTGACCGAATCTCCCCACATGTAACGGATGGTATCTTTGGTCAAATTGTACAAAATATCCGTTAGATCGTCACGCATGATCTCGATGTCCTGTCCTTGTTCGTTTCCCAGACTCGCTTCGCTTATACGCCCTTTAATCTTACCGGTACGGTCTACAAAATAAACACCGGTCATGTGTGTGTCAGCCGCACGTACTTGATCAAGAACGCCCATCCGTTCAATAACCGTTAGAGCCGCGCCGCGAATGTCCACCCCAAATCCGCCGCGCCGCAATTCTTGAGCACGTTCCACAATTGTCACCTCGAAGCCGTAGCGGTGCATCCAATAAGCGAGTGCCGGTCCGGCAATGCTCGCTCCCGAGATCAGAATTCGTTTTACTGTCGTCATCTATAAATCCGCTCCATCCATCTGAATTTTATTGTGTATTGCATAAACAGTATATGACGTATACAATAAAGATGCAACAAATTTTTTTCGGTGATTTAGCTGAATTCAGTCTAGGGAGGGCCATTTTATATGGATAAAGATTTTGAAGTCGCTTTGCCTCATGCTGTGGCGCTTAGTTGGGGGTTAGTCAAATATGCGCAGCGGGGACCTAAGCGCGAGATGAGTCTGGGCCAAATTGTAGATGCCGCCATATCAATAGCCGATAGAGAAGGACTATCCGCCGTTTCCATGAGCAAGATAGCCACATCACTTGGCTTCACAACGATGGCTCTCTACCGGTACGTTCCAAGCAAAGAGGATCTCATCCTGCTTATGCAGGACGCTGCAGTCGATATCTCGATCCCAGAAGAGGATTCCGCTTATTGGCGTGATAATATGCAGCTGTTTGTTCATAGCATTATGCGAATCTATCAAGATCATCGCTGGTTTTGCGATATCCCGGCCTCCGGTATCCCGATTATGCCGAACCATCTACACATTGTCGATTGGGCATTGCGAATTATGAAGGACCTTCCATTAGATCATCGGGAGAAGATTTCTATTGTTGTCCTCTTAACCGGTTATGTGCGAGTACACAGCCTATATGGGAGGGATATGGAGCGTGCTGCCCAAACCGGTGATCAATCGGAGGATGTCCCCGAATTTAATTACAGTACGACGTTGGAACATCTTGTTACCTCAGAAAGATTTCCCTATCTTCGGCCGGTCGTACTTGCAGGCGCTTATTCAGCTGAAGATTATGAAGGCGATGTTTACCCTAATGGGTTCGAGTTTGAATTCGGACTTGCAAGGATTCTGGATGGAATTGAGTGGTATATATCTTCCAGGGGGGAGTACACGGAACGAAGTTAATCTTCCTTTTAAAATAACAGAAGCCTCGGTTTTTAAGGAGGCTGTCTCAGACTGTCGTTTAATATTGAATTAGCGTACGTGACCGTTATACCGTTAGTTAAACGTTGAAGCTTCGTATACCTTGGTCTCAACACCAGTAAAGCTGTAGGCAGTGTCTGCCCGATAGCGCAACGCGGCGCCGCAATGCAAAAATAGCGATGGATCGATTCCATCGCTTTTGCACTTGTACCAAGTTAATCGGGATCGGAATTACTCCTCCTTCTCCTGTTTCTGGACTAGTTCATCTTGGTCGCTGCCCCAGATGTAGTCGATTCCTGATTCATTCATCACCTGAGCGTTTTTCTTCTTACCTTGGTTAACATCTTGTTTTGGATCCGTTATTTCGTTATTGTTCATCTAAAATCATCCCTTTCTCCAAATGATGGAACCCCAAAGTGTATTCTTTCCAATATCGGCAAACTTATATAACAGCAAATTTAAAAGAAGGTGTTACGATGGCAGCACGGTGCACCGTGATACAAAATAAGCGAGTCCACAACGTAAGGCATTGGTCGGCCGTGCGGTTAATGAAGAGATCAGGGAAGGTTGAGCTTGTTCAACGAAAAAGGATGCAAAAAAACAGCTGCGAGTCGTTCTGCCAATGGCACAAGCGATCCTGCCCGATCGTATTAGCGTAATCTGCCCATTAGTTGAGCCCAAAAAGGGAGCAGCTGGCGTCGGCAAGCTGCTCCAACATGTGTTGCTATCGTTTCCGTTAACTGAGTAATGGCCGCTGCGCGATCCAGCGGCCTAATCGAGTATCGAATTTCTGATCGACGCTGCTACTTGCTCCGTCAGTTGAAAGCTACCTGCCCAAGCCAAAAGGTCGGGCATCAGCTCATCTTCTTCTGGATCATCCCATCCCTTTCTTAATTTATCTATCATGGATTTGTGCTCCGCCCTGACTAAGGGAGTAAAATGACTTTGCCTGACGTTTGGCGCGCTTCCATCAGACGATGCGCCTCGGCTGCCTCCCCAAGCTGGAAGCGGTGATTAACCTGTGGTTTGACTTGTCCAGCAAGCACGTACTGGAGGAGCGCTTGCCAATCCGGAAGGAACAAGTCGGGCCGCGTACCCATAAACCCAGAGTAATACCCCGTCACTGTATGGCAACGTGACGTAAGTTTTTCTGCGTCAATGACCCCGCGTTGCCCACTGACTGCTCCGAACATGACAATGCGTCCAAGCGGTGCCAAAAAGGTGAAATTATCCGAAAAGGCATTTCCCCCCTGCATATCCAGGATCAAATCTACACCTTTTCCTTCCGTAGCTTCAATAATATGATTCTTCCAATCCGTATGGCTGTAATTGATTCCCACATCTGCTCCAAGCGAAAGTGCAAAATCGAGCTTCGTTTGGGAGCTAGCCCCCGCAATAATCTGCCCTGCTCCAAGTACTTTGGCCAATTGTACTGCTATATTTCCTACGCCTCCCGCAGCTGCCTGAATGAAGATGCGTTCCGTAGGCTTTAATCGCCCTAAGGTGGCAATGATCTGAAAGGCGGTAATCCCCTGAATGGGAAGCGCTACCGCCGCGATCGCATCGATTCCATCGGGTACCGGAAGGAGCAATGCCGCAGGTACCGTCACATACTCAGCGTAGCCGCCTCCTTGCGGTACCAACGCAATGACCCGGGTCCCGACAGGGACAGAAGTAGCGTCTTCGCCTCTTTCAACTACTTTTCCTACGATTTCTACTCCCGGTGTAAACGGTAAAGGTGTCTGTTCTCTAGTGGAATTACGACGCCTTGAGATATCCGTGTAGTTGACGCCTATCACTTCAGTTTGGATCAGCATCTCTCCTTTATCAGGTTTAGGGATATCCGTTTCTTCTAATTTCAAAACGTCTGGCTCGCCGTATTCATACATTCTTATGATTTTCATGTAATTTATCCTTTCATAGTCGTTTTTTTACTTTGCGCCCATAAAGCGTAAGAGTGCTTGGCGAACGGCTTCGTTGTGTCCCGTTTCAAGTTCGATCAGCGCAGCCTAAGCGGATAAAACAACAAATAAGCGGGCGCCGGTAGAAGGATCAGACCATCCCATCGCCAATCTTGAAACTTCCTTCTACTGTAGGATCAACAACAATTGCACGAATCGTACGCATCAACCATCTCCTTCTTTTGAACATTTTGACATAATGCAGTTCGACGTTTAGAGTATAAACTATAAAGTATACTTGAAGGTCAATACCTTTTTTTGAGGAGACCCCCATGAAAATTCATACGTTGGCGCGAAAGACAGGTTTAACGGCTCCTACCATTCGATTTTATGAGAAGGAGGGGCTACTGGATGAACGTCATGTGCAACGAGGAGAAAATAACTATCGCGACTATTGCGAGGAAGCAGTTGATCATCTTCGGATGATCAAAAAGATTCAGACCGTAGGGTTTTCGATAGCAGAACTGAAAGAATTGATTCAGGCAGATGAAGCCAATGAGCTTCCCCTGTCAAGGGTCATTGAGCTTCTTCGTCAAAAGATGCAGGAGATCGAAAGGAAAAAAGACGAGTTGGAGCAAGTTCAAACGCATCTCAAACGGATGTTAACAAACAAGATGGCGTTGATGGATGCTGAAGAAAAAGGGAATATGTAATAGACCTGGACAGTGCTAACCCCCAAAACCAAGAGAAAGCTTTAATCCCAATGTTCTTATTGTCCATATATGAAGCGCCACGCACCTTGATCCGATAAACGAAAAAGCCCGCAGAAACCGCGGACTTCTTTCGGACAAGATTGAGGCATTTATTCTTATTATTTTTTAACCACTGGCACCCAAAATTCGCCGTAGAATGTGCCGTCTCCGTTATCTTTTCGATAAGTCGCATTTGGACCGCCGATGTAAGCATAGTCAGTGATTTGGGACAAGACTTCACCAAAAGCACGGTAAGTCAGCTGATCGAACAAAGTTTCCTTGTCGCCATTTCCTGCGACCACGATGTACTCGCTCTCTGGAAACTCGATGATGCGCGTTGCGTCTGCCACTGATTTGCCAGCTACTACCGCAAAATAATTCCACGGTTTGCCTTGATAAACCTCATTAACTGACCATTCGCGATCGTCCTTTGCGGATTTTTTGAGCTTATCAAAACGCCCGTCAGCTTTGAGTCCGCCCCAAAACTCAGCTTTTTCCTTTTGCAAAGCCGGCATGTCTTGGAAATTCGATTGGATTGAAAAACCATAAGCGGTCAATGTGAATGTTTTTTTGTGTTCCACTGTGTAATTTGCCATGTGAGTTCTCCTTATATTCAGGAATTAGCCTTCGACTTTTTTTACACGAAGCCACATTTCGCCGTAGAATTCACCGTTTTCAGCTGCTTTCACAAATGTTGAGTTACCAGGACCAACGTATTTGTAGTCTGTGATTCCTTCCAACATACCGCCGAAAACTTTTCCAGTGATTTCGTCAGCAAGGCGGTCTTTGTCAGCGCTTGTTCCAGGCACGACGAGGTAGTCGCCAGCGAGGAAATCGAGGACGTCCGCGCCTTCCGCGTCGAACTCGCCCATCACGCCGAAGCCGCGCCAAGCCTTGCCGGCGATAACGTAATTAATTTGATATTCTTGCCCGTCTGCGAGCGCGAGAAGTTCAGCAAGCTTGTTGTTTTCAGTAATTTCAGCTTTTTTCGCAGCAGTTTTTGCTGCATTGCCTGCCCAGTCGTTGTAGTCTTCAAGTGAAACACCGAAAGCAGTCATTTTGTAGTTTTCCGAGATTGTTTTGATTGAGTAGTTAGACATTTTGTTCTCTCCTTTGTGGATTTGTTTTTACAAGATTGATTCTATTTCCCGAATGTATCAAAAAATGATACTTTTTATTTTCATCTTCGTGCTTTCTGCTACTTTTTTGATACAATAAAATCATGAAAAAAACAGAACGAGTGAACCTGATCATGCGCTACATCAATAACCGCGCACATTTTACGATTGCCGAGATTCAGCGGGAGTTCAAGATTTCCCGCGCAACGGCGATTCGCGACATTAACGAGATTCAGGCGATGGGTTTTCCTCTGACGACCGAGCTTGGGCGCGGTGGCGGATACAATGTCCTGCAAAATCAGTATCTGCCCTCCGTCCGCTTCACGTCAGAAGAGCTAAAGGCGATTTTTATCAGCTTTATCGCCTCGAAAAATTCACAGCTGCCTTATCTGCAAAATCGCCGCTCAATCACTGAAAAACTCATAGGCATCGCGTCGCAAACCCAGCAAGACGAGCTAATCGAGTTGAATAATATCTTGCTTTTTGAAAATACAAATCCTTCCAATCCAAATCTATTGGAGCTCGATGATGCGGCGCCTGAGGAGCTGAACCAGCTGATTTCGCTTGCCGTGCGGGATAAACACTTGCGCTTGACTTATGAGCTGAGTCCTGGCTGGCCGCAATTGATGGACGTTTTTTTGCTGCATATATTTAACACGAACGCTCAGTGGCTGGCCGAGGTTTATGATCTTGATACGAATGAGTTTCGTTATTTGCCTGTTGTGATGTTGCGGGATTCGGCAATTTCTGAACGGGAGTTGAAGTGGTCAGAGCAAGAGATTTTAAGCAAAAAACTGCTTATTGCACGTGAGTCCAATCTTGTTGTGAAGCTTGATACGACTGGGATTCAGCGTTTTAAGCGCATGCACCCCCCGGGAATTATTTTGTCATTCACCGGGATGTTTCAGTCGAGCGGAATTTTCAATATTCAACTGGATGTGACCGATGTTGATTTGCTGGCGTATTATGCGGATTGGCTTTTATTTTTGGGGAAAGGTGTCGAGTTCGAACGGATTCCCGATGAGCTGCGCGTGATTTTGGAAGAGCGTTTAGGGGTGCCACCAACATTTTAACGAGAATATACGGTGAGCCCGCCTTTAATAAACAAAAGAAGCAGCTGCCGCGGCGAACTGCTCCTTGATTCGTTAAACGATCGTATCCGTTAGCTTAAAGATATTATCACCCACGCTACCATTGGAGGGCGCCGTTCTCATCGAAGAACCCGCCGGTTGGTCCATCCTTAAGGAACTGGAAACTATGTTCCGTATCGCCAAGCATTGAACCTGCGATTGTCAGAAAATCTTCGATTCCGATCTCGAAATGGCCATATCGGAAATTATACCCTCCATTGCGATTGCCACGTAAGAGAACGTAGTTGATATCCCGACGGAATGGCACAAAAGATTCGGACATCCGATATTCGTAGACGCTGTCATCCGCAACCTGTCCAATGGCGGTAAAGGATTGGAGCGACTTCCCTTTAATGTAAATGGCGGATATGCGGAATACGGGATTGCACTGGAAACAGATCTAGTGATGATGCCTGAAAACCTAAGCTTCGAGAATGCGGCCACAATAAAAGGAGGAGCAGAATCGGCCTGGAAGGCACTGTTTACAGAAGGGGAACTGGAAGAAGGACAAACCGTGCTTATTCATGCAGCCGCTGGGGGCGTAGGACAGTTTGCAGTACAACTAGCCAAATGGAAAGGTGCCAAGGTCATTGGCACCGCTTCAACCTCCAATCTGGCATATGTAAAAGCTTTGGGTGCCGATCAAGTTATTGATTATACAACAACAAAGTTTGAAGATATGGTTTCCGATGTTGACTTGGTTGTTGAAGCCGTTGGTGGTGATACGGAAGACCGTTCTTGGGTTGTTCTAAAACGAGGCGGCAAGCTGGTTTCCCTAACACAGCTCCCCAATGCACAAAAAGCTGAGCAATACGGTATTACGGCTAAATTTAATTCCAAATTTCCAACAAACGAGGATCTCTCAGTCATTGCCAATTTAATCGCTGACGGTACATTAAGAGCAGAGATTGATTCCGTTTTTTCATTGAGTGAAGCAAAAAAGGCGCATGAAAAAAGTGAAGCCAGACACGGACGCGGCAGAATACTTTTAAGCGTTAATCCTCTCTGAGACCCAGAGATATTTCATATTTTTAAAATATATAACAGGAAATGCGGCCGATTCTGGGATCAGCCGCATTTTTTATTTCTTACTTAATATAAAATCATTAAACTATCTTAGAATCTGACCGCTAATTGCAGGAAGGATGTCCATCCAATATTGTTCCAGTATATTGCCAGTTTACTTTAATGGAAAAGAGGAGCAGCCGAGTAGCAAGCCCCTCCACAATCGTACCCGTTAGCTGAATGACTTTTTCTTGTTTGAGATTATTATTTGCTATTCATTTTTAGACAAAACTCCAGTCAGCAACCAATCGCTGCTGTTTTTTTCAACCCGTCTTGTCCTCTCTTCATATCAGTCTATGAACGTGGCGGGAAGGGTGCCATAAAGTAAGGACGACTAATTCAAGTAACGATTTCGGATGACCCCCATGTGATGAAGCTCGTGTCCTGCGATGCCGTAAGCGAGGGCGCGTGCCGTAATCCTTACGTTGTTGGCTGTGCCCTTGCGGGACCACGCCTCCGTCGGTAACCCGCGCAGCAGTGTGATCGTCGATTGCCGTACGGCCCGGTAGTCTTCGGCCAATTGCGCGGTTGTCCAGCTTCCGAAAGGAGGAATGAACAATTCCTGGTCGAAACCGGGCAGAGGCGTCTGATCCCCTCTTGCAAATCGGAGCAGGCGGTAGGTCATGACGCGTTCACTGTCTGCGATGTGGCCCACGACTTCTTTCAGCGTCCATTTTCCTTCCGCATACCGATAGGCGCTCTGGCTTTCGGTCAACGATGCCAGCAGCTCGGTCATTTGCTTTTCCTGGGCGAGCAGAATGTCGATGATGTTGCCTTCCGGCACCAACCGGATATACTCGCCGACGTCCCCGGCGTATTCTTCTTCTGACGGTCTTTGGTTCATGCGTAATCACCTTTCTATGAAGATATAGAAAACTAAAATTCTCTTTCCAATGCTCTACCGAGATTTTTTTACGAAATTCGTAACTTCGGCATGTCTAATGAATTCGCGAAAGAATAGAACTTTCCTTCCAACAATTGAGAGCAAGCAACCACTTAGTTGGTTGGCCGCCACGCTAAACTGCCCATTACTTTAATGAAACAGGAAGCCGGCGGTCTGCTCCCTGCTCAGATTGAACTAAGGTACCCGTTAGTTCAACGTTTTTTGATTAGACCATAACCAAATATCAAAATTCCAATAATTAAGAAAAACAAAACAAAAAAGTTTTCATTAAATCTCGGGTATTCTGGTTTGAAGTCAGCATTCGTACCGTGTGATGCGAAACCAGCCACAATTAGGGAATTAGATATATTAGCAATGCATCTTTCAAGAGTAAAGATTAATCCACTAAAAATCATTAATATTGTCCCTAATATCTTGCAAACGTGATTGGACACTATTTCAGCTCCTATTTATCAAATACTGCTAACATAATTAGACGCATCATAAATGGAATTGTTTCTAATATATCCCACTTAGCACCGTTAAACAATCCTGCCGTTTTACTTTAATGAATAATAGGAGCAAGCTGCCGCGGCAGCTTCTCCTAAATTCATTGAGCTATCGTACCCGTTAGCTCAATGACTTGTGGTTCACTGCACTTTAACGAAAAGTTTAATGCTTTTACTTCTTAATCCAAAATGTATTGAGATATGCTGTCTTAAACCCGACTTTTTCCATATTACCGTGACTAACCGAGCCGAATTCCACGTCCGTATAAACGGTCTTGACGCCACGGTTGAAGGCATCAGAAAGTCTATGCTTCAGTAGCGCCAATTGACAGCCTCTACCCTGAAAAGATTTAAAGGTATAGTCATTTGCAATGTATCCCTCTTGCTCATTCAGAAAAAGTGATCCCATAGCCGCAGGGCTCCCATCAACCCTGAGCATATAATTTAAAAAATTGGGACTGCAAAAATATGCTTTAGTCCGAGCGATCATTTCCTCATTAATATCCATACCATCCTTAGACAACGCTATCCATTGGATAAATTCTTCTGAATTCACCTCTGTTACCGGTTCAATTTGAAACGCAGATGTCAATTCCAACCCATTCGATAGATCGGTAAACATAAATACAAGTTGCTCGACCGGGATAAATCCTTTGTCACTTAGCGCGCGAGCTACCTCTTCTGTCAAATGGTTAGGAGTCATATCAAAGCAAGGAGCGACATTATTGTAATAGCTAAGCAGTTTTTCAATATCCGGAAGGTCTTGAGGACCGAATCCTTTTATCCTGTTATAATATTTCGAATCCAGATCTGTCTGATCCCGAAGCAAGATGGAGTTTCCCATTTGAAAAACTTGAAGTTTTCTTTCAACAGGAACAAGAGAACGACTCGCATTCAATATTGTAAGCTCAAGTTCGATCTTTTCAATTTGTTCTACATGATCTAAGGGTTTTTTTTCATTCACAGAGTTGTGCTCTCCTTTCTATGGAATTTAGCTTTTTAATTGTTTCCTCATCTATACCATATAGAAGATGTTTCTACAGTTCTGCAATTAGCTGAAAAGGCTGCCGATGATGCTGGCAGCCCTTTGTCATTGTGCTATCGTACCCGTTAGCATAATGCATCTTTCTTATCAACTGACTTTTTTCTTGTAATGGCAACAGTACTAAAGCTAAAACCTTTTTATTGGATTGAATTATTAACCCAGTTCAGAAGTTCAAAATTAATTTATCGAACAATTTCGATTAAATCGTTTTAATCATATTTCCATCAATAACATAATCCGCTCCGGTAATCATTGAAGCACGTTCCGAAGCAAGGAAAACTGTAAGGTTCGCAATATCTTCGGCTTCTGCAAACCTCCCTAATGTTATACCAGCCATTTTGGGTAGCTCTTCAAAAACTTTTTCGGAAGCCATCGCTGCAACTGAACCGATTGTTTTGGCCATTCCGTTTTCAGGGTCTTGCCACAAAGGTGTTACTACCGGTCCAGGCGAGATCGAGTTAACTCTAATAGTACGAGGTCCAAACTCACCAGCCAGCATTTTCGTCAAGTTATTAAGCGCCGCTTTGGTTGTGCCATAAATAGGCAGTAACAATTCGGGCATCTGTGCATTTACTGAAGAGATATTTACAATTGCGCCTTCATTGTTCTTTAGGATATGCGGTAATGCTGCTTGGGTAAAACGAACAACGCTAAACAGGTTTAAATCATAAAGTTGTTCCCATTCCTCATTTGGCGTAGCCAAAAAACCTTCTCCTCTCCTCTTGTCAACCGCCCCGACATTATTGATTAAAATGTCAATTCTGCCGAACGCTCCACCGAGTTTTTTGGAAAGTTCAACTGTATTGCGTTCAATATTGACATCAATAGGCAGATGTTTGACTGATTTTTTTTCAACAAGATCAGCCAATTCCTCCGTTAATGTCCGGCTTACCGCGACGACTCTTGCCCCTTCTTCGATAAATTTTCGAACGATAGCGAGTCCAATTCCTTTACTTGCTCCGGTTACGACAGCTACTTTGTTGGCTAATTTAAGATCCATGTTTACCCTCCTAAGCTAACGCTTTAAAAATTTAAATTCCCTTAATACCAGGCATTATTCCATTGATGAAAACATTAATTGTGCAATTTATAGAAATGTTTCGAGGCGTTACGCTAGGTGACGCAGGCCTGGTCCAGGCGAAACCATCACTTTATCCGTCCCGAGGTCCGGTACAATCGTGAATCGCTACTTGCTCTCATGAAGCCGCCCTCCCCCATCGAATAGTACGTACTGTGACGACTATTATAGCAAAAGGACATATTGCATATTGAAGATAACTGCACTTTGATCAATAAACAAAAGAGGAGCTGCAGTAAAGCAAACTCCTCCACTACTAGCGTAACCATGGATTCGTTGTGCCATTCGGCTGTTTCCATAACTATTTCACTTTGGGATAAAAAATCGTTCGGTTGTGCCATCAAATGAAAAATGTTGTTCTTTACTCGATCTTGTACTGTTAATTTATTGCTGAATAGCAAAACGGTATTTGTAAGGGGCCACCAAAGTTAACGCTTGAGCGGCCCCTTACTTCAAGAGCATGAAGGTTCTTTTGCGGTTTTAGCCCAGCGAGAGACCGATGGAGGCATTTTCCTCGGGTGTTCCGAGCCAATAGCCGTAAGCTTGGGCCACTTCAACAAAACGTTGCAGAGCGGCCGGCTCGGGAGGACCCGGCTGCACGGAATCGGCCGGCCGGCCTATTTCGACAAAAAATTTCCCCATTTTCACCGTCGTTGCGATCAGCAAGGTTACCTTTTCGCTCGAGGAGTTTCTCCAAGCGTGCTTCACGTTTCCCGGAATGTTTACGGTATCGCCGGTCCGAACGACAACCCAGCTATCTCCCTTGAATGCTAAAAGCTCTCCGGAGAGTACATGGAAAGTTTCGTGATCCGCATGGCTATGAACAGGCACGACTACGCCTGGCCCAATCTCGCCTTTCATCACGCAGAAAGGCATATCTTCCGACAACTCCGTTAAGTGCTGAATAGTCGGCCCAAGTACCTCCAGAATTACCCCGTTATTAAAATTAGGTTCCATTTTTTATCCTCCTATTTTTAATTACAAATTTAAAACTCGAGTTCGCTGCCGCAGCATGTCGGCTTTCGTCCAGTTTCGGAAGCGGAATTTCGCACGAAGCCGCGGCTCGGCATTAACATAATTCCGACGATTCTCGCCGGTCACGATTGCCTCCGTGATTCAATTGAACCTTTACGATGCGCGGGGAACCGCAAGTTCAATGATAAACACCTGCCGACCGTTCACGCTCTCCAGCCGAACTGGTACTTTGGCCCGCTGCGGTCTCAGGGGACTGTCGTGCTTCTTTGATTTACGTTACTTTAGATGACGAATTTCAAGCCGGTTAATTGTTCGCTAAACGTCCATAGACGCTCGGCGTCCGCGGCGTTGACTGCCCATTCAAATACGCCAGGTGTGTATGGGGTGTCCGTGATGACCGCGATATCCCCATTCTCGCAATAGACGCCGCCCTTCCCGTCGAGCTGAGGATGGACTGCGCACCAGACGGACGTGGCTGCGCCTTCTTCGATCGTCTTGAATTCATCGTTGTACTCGGCTACGACGCGCTCCCCATGCTCGTTCAACGCGCCCATCGCACGCATTTCGTCGTCGGTCAGATTACGGGCCAAGTCCGTCACGATCATGCCCGGATGAACGGAAAATGCCCGAACGCCATGCGGCTCTCCGCGCTTATCCATCGCTGCTGCGAACAGCGCGTTGGCCGTCTTGGATTGCGCGTACGCAAGCCATTTGTCATAGGCGCGCATATTGAAGTTGGGATCTTCGAAATCGAAACCGCCAAGTTGATGAGCACGAGACGATACGGAAACGATTCTTGCGCCTTCCGCTTTCTTAAGCGCCGGCCATAACCGCAACACAAGCTGAAAATGCCCCAAATGGTTTGTCGCAAGCTGGGATTCAAACCCCCGCGAATCGCGAATGAGCGGAGTCGCCATGATGCCTGCGGAATTGATAAGGATATGCAAAGGCCGGCCGGAAGCGAGGAACCTCTCGGCAAACTCATCGACGGACGCGGGATCCATGAGGTCCAACCGTTCCAACTCCACGCCCGGTACCGAGCTTAAAGCTGCCTGAGCTTTCTCCGGAGTGCGGGCGGGCACGATGACCGTTGCCCCTGCCGAGGCAAGCACCTTTACGGTTTCCAGGCCTAGTCCGGAATAGCCGCCCGTCACGATGGCGATCTTGCCGGTCAGGTTCTGGCCGCCCAAGACTTCCTGCGCAGTCGTCCGAGGCCCGAAGCCAGATGGAATCGGCGTTTGAAGCACGGTATCATTTTGAGTCGTCATATGTGTAACCTCCAAGGATGTTTGTGAAATCATGGTCTTTGTTATTCTCTCCTCTTTTATCGATTTCCACTTTCGTATCGTTGCCAAAAATATTGATTCCGCTTAGAAGCTGCGGGCGACCTGCCGAGCCTTCTCGATCGCCTTCGCTTTGATCGTTTGCGATTGGTCGGGCGCAGCGGCCATGCCTTCCGCAAAGATGGCCTCGAAGCTGGGAATGCCAAGAAATTTCATGATGACGTCCAGATGGCGGTGGCCCATTTCGAACGCAGCGAAATCCGATCCCGGCGACAATGCGCTCCCGCTCGCTTGAATATGAATGGCTTTCTTGTCGGTCAACAGTCCGACCGGACCTACACCGGACACATATTTGAACGTTTTATCGGCGATGCAGACGGCGTCGATGTAAGCCTTCAGCACCGGTGGGAATGAGAAATTCCACGTCGGATTGACGAAAATGTATTTGTCGGCTGCTTTGAATTGATCGACCAACTCACCGAGCCGCTCGATTTTGGCCTTCTGCTCCGAAGACAAGGTATCGAATGCTTCTCCCGTGCCGAGCTTGCCCCAACCGAGCAGCACGTCTGCGTCGATGTGCGGTACGTTCATGCGATACAGATCGAGATGGACAACCTCGTCGTGAGGATGCGTCTCGCGATAATCCTCGATAAACGCGCCGCCAATGGACAGACTGAACGAAGCCTCTTCCGTCAAAGGATGCGCGGTGATGTATAATACAGTTGCCATGACACTCAACTTCCTCTCTGTTTCGATTTAACGGGAATGATCGTTCCGGAAATGTACAAAAAAAATAATCCCCTTTCATGACAGCCGCCGTTTGTGGAACGCATTTTAGGGAATGATCGTTCCGGAAATGAACAAAAAAATTACCGCAAAAATTGCAGCGTTACCGCCACGATATTATCAAGCGCCTGGCGATCCATGGTCGCGGCCGTCACCGTAATGCCCTGCATTGTATTAACGAGGTACTGCGAGAGCGCGCGCAAATCCGGATTGCCCCTCAGCTCTTTGTTGGATGCCGCCCGCGTGAGCAGTTGATAGAAGGCTCTTTCGTTTCTCGACGCGTTCGCTTTGGTCCGGCTGCTTACCTCCGGATGACCGTTCATTTCGAGTGCAGCGTTGACCATGAGGCAGCTCTGCGGCAAATTATGCGCGATGAGCTTCTCGAAAAAGGCGTGCAGCAGCTCCTTCGCTGGCCGTGACTCGTATAGAATAGCGGTCAAATCATTCGACTGATCCTCGTACCGGTCGAGCGCCGTGAGGTACAGATCCTTCTTGCTGCCGAACGTCTCGTAGATGCTGCTGCGGCTGAGGCCTGTAGCGTCGACCAAATCCTGCAACGACGTACCTTCGTACCCTTTCTCGCGGAAAACGTGCATCCCTTTTTCGATCGCATCGTCGATATTAAAGGATTTATTTCTTGCCATCATTGATCATCCCCTGGTATTGATATTAAATCATCGCGGAGCGGATTTCAAGTTTTTTTCGGAATGATTGTTCCTGATATTTTTTCCATTGATTCTTCACGGCTTCTTATCCCTCGACATTTGTTGTTCGGAGGACAGCTTTCGCGCAGCATGACACTGCTCTTCAGCACGATCCGTCCTTTCGAGCATATGTTTGTGCCAGATGTTTTTTACGTGGCGTTAGTCGATGGAGAAATAGCTGGAATAACAGCCTGTACAGATGGGGAAAATATGCCTATCGATCATAATAAAAAAGAGTTAAAGAATCATTTTTGAAAGGAACATTTGCTTACATTGTGTTTAATCGAGAATTTCAAAAACCACCTATTGAAGTTGGTGAGAAAAAGGCATGGGTAGAATTCGTTGCAACTTCTGCTAATTACAGAGGTAAAGGTGAAGCAACAGCCATCATGAACCATATCTTTGCATTACCACAATATAATGAATACATTTTGGTAGTGGCCGATAACAACACAAATGCACTGAAAATGTATGAAAAGTTAGGTTACAAAGAGTTCAAACGAATCAAGCACAAATACAGTAAGCACAACGGAATTGATTATATGATATATATGAAATATAAATAAAATCATTTACAGAAAAAGCTGCAGAAGCCGATCCCGAATCACATGTGATAATGTGGACGGCAAGAAGGTTAGGGGCTGTATACAGGAACCCTTCAATCACCACGCTAACCTGTCCGTTAGTTGAACGATGGACTCCGCGCCGCCACTCTTCCGCATTGCACTATTGTATCCGTTAGAATAATGATAAAACCTGGAAAGCCGATGGTAGCAATGAACAGGCGATTAATCTCCAGATCACGGTGATGCCTTTGCCGGCGGTTTCTGATTGCTAAAGCAACTCGATACTCGAAACCTTCATTACATGAAATCTAATCCCGCTGCCACTGATCATTAAAGAGTTCGACGAGCGTCTGTGGGCGGTGGCGGTTGATACGTCACAGTCATGTCGGATAAGCAAGCTGGTATTCAGGTTAAGGACTTGCTCGGCAGTTGAGGGTTAAATAGCGCAGCTTACTACTTTCATACCGATGCCTACACCGATGTATAAGTCGGAGTGGGCATCGGTATATTTATGTTCTGTACACGGGCTGCCTTATAGCTTACTTTTCAAGCCAAGTACCTAATTTAAAATACTACCTTTACACTCATAGTAATATGTCGTACTATACAAATGCGGGGTGATGAAATGAGCGAGAACAAAATTACATCCGACCTGCTGCGCGGGCATACCGATACGATGATACTACGGCTCTTATCCGAAGCGGACCGCTACGGGTACGAGATTGTCAAATTGATTGCCGAGCGCTCGGGCGGCGAGTACGAATTAAAGGAAGCCACGATGTACTCCAGCGTCAAGCGGCTGGAGGTGGACGGCGATATCGAGTGGTATTGGGGCGATGAATCCCAGGGTGGACGGCGCAAGTATTTTCGGATTACCGAAAAGGGCAAGGCTGCTTACGCCCGCAACAAAGGCAACTGGGAGTACGCGAAGCGCGTGCTTGAAATAAGGAGTGTTGAGATTATGAATGAGAAATTGACCCACTATTTGAACGGTGTGTTTGCACCCTACGATGAGGTAAAAAGCGTCACCGAATTAAAGACGGACCTGCTCTCCGATTTGCAGGAGCGGTTCCGTGAGCTCAAAGCCGAGGGCAAGGATGATGAAACCGCTTTTGAAATGACCATTGACAGCATCGGCGATATTGAGCAAACCGTACAGGAGGTTGCAAACCTCTCCCGTTCGCTGGAGCGGCAGGTGCTGACTAACCTCAGCGCGAGTAACCTGGCA
>NZ_JBWDNP010000009.1:0-268667 GCF_056269255.1 Paenibacillus sp. JT31N17 | reverse complement strand
CCGATGAGATGATTTCTGTTACAGTGTGCTGGAGGCTTGCTTCAGAAACCCCGACAGCAAGGCAAGATCCGGAGTGTCGCCTTCCCGCAATTTGATCCACTTCCGTTCGGCTGGCCCTTCAAATCCCTTCGGAAAGTCGATGCCGTTTGCATTCATGATCATGAACGCAATGGCGTCTTTTGAAGGCGAAATAACCGCTGCATACTGTCCGTTTTTCAGAAAATGAGGTTTCTTGTACTGAATGCGTTCTTCGGCTTCCGGAATCGTCTCATGAACCATGTCCCGCAGGATCGAACTGATCCCACCTTGCCATTTCGGCAAATTTTCGATGTAGGCTGTAACTTCCTGATTCACTCTGTTTTCCCTCCTGTTTGGATAGTGCATTGCTTATGTATGAAATATACCATTTCGGGAATATTCCTGTCAAGGAATATTAAAACTTTTCCTTTATTAAGGAAATCCAACCTGAACTTGAGTATTTGATGTGGTTTCTTCTGTCTTTAGCCTTTTTAACTGATTTCCTTTCCATCAAAGTGGATATGCCACATGTTATACCAAACGGATTTTTCAGACAAATCGTGATTAACTCCTGAATCTTATGGCCTGGCATGTCGCTCGCCTGGTCTCCGACCAGTACTTTTGTCGATACACCTCTACGTAAAGATTTCGCCATACGCAGGTATCCAAGCTACACGGAGGCTTGCCCTCTCCCGTGACCGGACTTTCACCGGTCAGATGATGCGCGCTTCTGGGAAGCAGTTGAACGAAAGGCTGCCATTTACAATGGCAGCCTCGAACTGGTGAATATCAGCTATCGTAACCGTTAGTTTAAATTTGACCAATGTTTTCAATCATGATCTGGATTTTCTAAGGTGTCCGTCGCAGCTCCTGAAAGCACCCCTTTGCTTCATAGCGATCGAGGTAAGAAGCTCTTGGATGACAATAACATGATCCAAAGCTGTCCCGTGTTGGGCGGTGCATCGATAATGGTCCAATGGAATCTTTTTGGGGGACCCAAAATGTGAGAAGTACTATTTACACATGTACCATACTTTTGAAGAGCTTGAGCGAGACATTGAGGCTTACATCCACTTTTACAATAACGAACGATTACAAGCGAAATTAAACGACCTCAGCCCGGTGCAATACAGGACTAAGGCTGCATAATTGAATTTATTTTTTGTACTGTCTACTTGACGGGGTGCAGTTCATCCTAGACTGCCGCCGTATTTACAATGCGTCCCCGTTGGCGGGGATCAGCTTCCATAACCGGAGAATCGCGACCGTCTTTTCTGCTCTTGTAACTTGCCCGTCGGGAAATTGCCTTCACGACCCTCGAATACGCGATGCTGAGCGGTCGATTGAATGTAGCCCCGTGCAAAGGCTGGCGTCGTTGAGCAGGCTGCTGCGGCCCTTTTCGACCTTGGAACGAAGATCGGCCGAGTGGTACGCCTCCGCGATGTTAAAATTATCGGCAAATGGCTAGCACTGTATGATATGCCGACTGTGCCATCCTCACTTCTTTTGGCCCCAATGCGGAGTAATCATATTCCACTATTCTTGAATCAGCAGTTTATATACTTGCGACAAGTGTCATGTGAAGACTCGCTTGCGACTCACCAACCAACCTGTTGCAACAAAGAGGAAACCTTCGACAAAAAAGGTCATTCCTCCGAGGAAAAGGTAGCCAAGGAATTTATCAAACGTGGGCTGGAAGAAGGCAAGAATCAAATAGGCACCGCCATAAAGGGCCATCCCCGCACCAAATACCCAGGTGGCAATAAACACCAACCACCGTGCAACGCTCTGACTCTTTGGTCGCACGAAGGCTACCACTACGCTAATGGCACACACTAGAGCGGTGAGCAGAGCCACTCTTTGTTCTGCAGCGACGACCCACTCATAGATAGCAAAACTGCTCAACGCCAGGTATGCCAACAGAAGGGTCAGGATTTGCAAGCGGCGTTGACTGATCCAACGAAACGGCCAGACCAACGTCAGCGGCAACAATGCAACGGAAATGAACAAGAGCACCGAGATAGTGCAACTGAGCAAGTAAATCCCGTAATTGTCGGCAAATTGAGGTCGAACAATGAAAGAGCCACCTCCAAAGAACAAGAAGACATGGATAGCAGCAAATAACAAACCCCAGGCACATGCCGCATATCCAATCCATTTCGTCCACGGGTTCACTGTAACGCTTTTAGCATTATCCATATGAATGCACTTCCCTTTTTGTGTAATTAAAAACTTATTTTATCAACGAAATCAAAAACGATAGAGGACACAAAAAGCGTAGTCAGAAGAAAAACTAAAATCAAATAAAAGACTGTGTTTCTTCTCAAAGTAGAAAGTAGCACACCGGAAGCCTGGGCATAATGAGCAGCTGTTAAGCCCGCCAAAATACCCATGATGAAAAACCATGGTTCATATACCAAAAAATCCCATAGAACCATTCTGTAGACATCGAGTTCAATAAAGCCAGGGAAGTCATCAAGGGTAATGATACTTGTCAAATGAAGGGCCCTTGTTATGATTCCGGCGGTTCCGTGAGCAATTAAAAAAGCGGTACAGATGAGGGTGGGGATTAAAATAATGAACCGGTGGATCTTTCTCCCTCCAACGAACGGGATCCAATTGGGAACCACCCTTCCCCAAGGCTTGACGAGTGCGATCAAGACAAATCCGCAGACCATGATGATAAGCCCAGCGATATAACTTACCATGGCAAGCGTTTCAGGATTTATTGGTTGACCTGGAATCCCTATCGATCCACCTGCTGCTTGATAGAATCGAATGAAAACCGCATACAGGACAGCCCAGACGCAACCAACGTAACCCGGCCATACTGATGTCTTTGTAAAGCGTTCAAAGGCATTCAATCTTTGTTCGATTGGAGTCTTATTGCTCACAACTTGGTCCATAATCTTTGATCCTCCAATTTAGAGTTCGCCGCAGTGCAAACACCGGTCGCGTCTTCGGTAGTAGTAAGCAATTGATGCACCTGCTAAACCAACCCCCCAAAAAATAAAGAGAAATCCCGGTCCCGAGGCTCCCCAGTTTGCGAGAAGATGCTGGATATCGAAGGAACCGTTCACGATCGCTTGTATAGTCGTAAACCACATTCCAACTCCGGCTATGGTGATTAAAATCGAAACAATCATGGCTGGAATAACCGCTGTCAGAGGGTGAACCCGCTTGCCGGCTTTGAACGGAAACCAACGGGGATAAATTTCACCCCATCGAGAGATCAGCCCATGCATCAGGATGGCTCCGGAGAAATCCAGAGCGGCCAGTACCCAAGCTTGCCAGGGTAAATGATAATAGCGAATCCCGTCATAGCTAAGTCCGAACCCTTCAAATAATCCTTCAACCGGATATCCGAGAGGAATGCCAAAGTTCCACGCAAAGCGGGTCAAACCATAAGGTAAAGCAGCAATGATCGCGATCCATGCTAGTCTCTTGCACCATTTCATCGCAATCGCCATTCTCGTTGTATGGTCAATACTAGGCTTCCGACCGCAGTTCGAACAAGCATGATTGATTTTCCGTCTATATGAGAGAAGCGATGCTCCCCATAACAATCCGCCTATTACACAGATGACTTGGTTCCATACTTGCCAATCGACTAAACCATAGTAAAGCATGAAAGCATAGGCGAAATTTTGCAACAAACGAATGTCGGGGATCACAAAAAGTAGAATGATGCACATAAAGGCCCCGAATGTGACAGGGATGGAACGGGAAATCCGCTTCCCCCATGACTGCACCATTGCCAGTGCCACCACCGCGCCTGACAATCCAAGAAAAGCTATAATAGGCGCCGTTACCTCTGGCGTTATTCCGGCTAGCATCGACATCGTTTCCCCGGCCATAGCCCTAGCATCATTAACTCCAAAGGGAAAACCAGCTCCTCCAAACATCCAGAACAATCCGAGCGCCCCATACATTAAGGACCAGGCGGCGGCTGCATACGCAACCCAAGCGGGCCACTTCCTCCACCAACGCAGGCTTTTGTCTGCAGTGTCAGCGCTATAACCTTGTGGATTGTGCGAAAGTTGTCCTCCCATAGTATTCATCACTTTATCACTCACCTTGACCACAATGCTTACAGCGGCCGCGTCTACGGTAGTAGTAGGCGAGCGTCGCGGCACCCAATGCAAGCCCCCACAATGGCCAAAGAAGGGATGGCGCAAAGGTGCCGATGTTGCCTTGAGCAAAAGCACCCAAGAGAAATCCTCGCCACATCATCAAACCAGCCTCTAAAGTAAGTACAGACATAATGAGAGCTGGAATGATGGCAAGTGCGGGTGGAACTTTTTTGCCGGATAGGCCCAGCGTCCAGCGTGGAAAGACTTCCCCCCAACGCCGAATAAGTCCGTATGTGAGAACTGAGCCTCCTATTTCAATAAAACCCAGACTAGCTCCAAACCACCAAATTCCCGGGAATTCCTCATTCATACTGTGAAGAAATTCACTGCTGACCAGCAGTGGAATATCAAATGCCCAAGCAATTCTTGTTATTGTATACACCATGGGGATGAAGACAGCAATCAGCGTGACCCATTTGCCCCACCTGGCTGCGGCTGCCGGCTCTGTCCATCCGGCAACGCCTTTTTCCGTTCTTCCGCAATTTTCACAAGCGAAATGGACTCGCCTCTGGTATGCAAGGGCGGTTAATACCCATAGAAATCCCCCGATGATGCAGAGAAACTGGTTGAGTATACTCCAGTTTATAATACTGAATTTAAGAAGGAAGACGTAGGCAACACTGGCGAGTGTACGATAATCAGGGACGACTAGAAGAAGCAATATCGCTAAGAGCCAAGCAAAGGCCGAAAGAGTCAGTCGAAGACTCCCTGCATGTCGCCGGCGCGCCAGAGTGATCATTAAGCTAACCACCGCACCCAATAAGCCCATAGCTGCAATAACTGGAGCCGCTGTTTCCGCGTGTACAAAACCGAGTACCGAGTACTCAGGATTGGGGTCATGACCGTGGCCAAATGGAAATCCTTCCCCTCCCAATGTCCAATAAACACCTAGCAGACCATAAAGTAGTGACCAGACAGCCGCTGCATACCCGATCCACTGCGGCCAATGCGACAGCCTGATTGATCTGATCGAAATTTGGTGTTGAGCAGTAGAATGCATAATAAAAAACCTCCTGTTTTGCTTTGCGGTACCCTTGAAAGAATGAGCCGACAAAGATCGGTCTGATGTCTTTCATTATAGGGATCGCAAGTAAACACGAGGTAAACGGAAACACAACTTCAACTTAATTCCCCGCTAAGGGCAGCTGAATCGAAATCGAAGTTCCTTTATTGATCTGACTCATCACGCTCATTTTTCCACCATGCGCTTCGATAAGCTGTCTGGCAATGGATAATCCCAATCCCGATCGGCCTTGAGACGATGTAGCGTTTTCCCCTTTTGACAGTGAATCGTTTATACCGATACCGTTATCCACTACATCAATTTCCGCAATCTGATCGCCAGCATGCTTAATGTGAACCACGATTTCGGTTCCTTCCGGATTATGGACAATCGCATTAACAAGCAGATTTCGGAGAGCTCTCATTAGCAGCTTCGAGTCGCAAGATACGACAAGCCCTAACGTCTCCGACGAATCCAGCATAAGAGAATAGCCGGACGCCCAAGGCGCACTGCTGACATCAGCCAATGTTCTGCGTACAAGCTCAATGAGATCTACTTCGTTCAATTTAATCGGAATTTGCGTATGGATATTTTCATTCAGATCTTGGACAAGCTCCTGGAGGTGTGCGGCCTTCTGCCCGATAACAGACTGAAACTCCTTCTGTTCCGTTTCACTCCACTGGTACCCCGGATTAAGCAGCATTGCGGAATACCCGGAAATGTAAGTTAGCGGCGTTTTCAAGTCATGGGATATGCCCTGAATCCATTCTTGTTTAACTTGCTCCGACTTAAGCTTGTCCTGATGATTTTCTTTAAGTGTATTTGTAAGTAACAGCAGGTGATCATACAGTTCTTTATAGAGCGCATACGGCCGTTTAAGGGTGTCCTTTTTCCGGGAGTGGATGGCAATCCAGCTTTCGGGCACCTCATAATTCCCGTTAGCCAGCTGCCTGATCCATACGATCATCCCGTAAATCGGTTTTCCTAAGTACCACCCGATAAGCAGTAACGTGAACAGGAAGAAAATGCCGGCCACCCCTAATCCATACAATTCCAAACCAACAGAATTTTTAGCGTTTGGCCAAAAAAGCTCTAAAGTCACGAACAAGACCAACTGTACGCTTAGGGAAAAAATAACAACTACCAATAATAGCAGCAGTGCAATTCGAATCATGAAACTCATAGCTTTTTCCTATCGACAGGGGCAACGAGCTTGTAACCGATCCCTCTTAGCGTCACGAGGATTTGAGGATCCGATGGGTCTTTTTCAATCTTCTTCCGTAGTCTGGAGATGTGGATAACGACAGTCTTCTCATCCCCTTGCACCATCGAGCCCCATACTTGCTCGTAAAGCTGTTGCGCAGTAAATACGCGGTTAGGATGCTTGCAGAAATACTGCAACAGTTCAAATTCCTTGGCTGGACACGGCACGTCTATCCCATCAACGATAAGCTCTCCGGTCGTTGGATTTACAGAAAAAGTATCGTATTCGTATACCTCTTCAGCGTGATTTGGTTCCGCTGAAGAATAAACGGATATTCTTCGAAGTTGAGCATGTATACGGGCTGCAAGCTCCATCGGGTTGAATGGCTTCGTTAAATAATCATCGCCGCCAAGGAACAGGCCCTGCAGCTTATCCAGGTCACTTGAACGGGCAGTAAGAAATAGGATTGGAGCATGCGTAATTTTGCGCAACTCTGTGCATAGGGCAAACCCATTCATATCCGGGAGCATGACATCCAGCACGATTAATTTATATTGGGCATGGCGAACAGCCTGTAGAGCTTCAGCCGCCGTGAGTGCTTTGGTGATAAACGCAAAACCCTCTTTACGCAGCAAACTATCCAGCATAACCAAAAGGCCTTCCTCGTCATCGATCAGCAATATCCTCTCTTCTCTCAACATGTAAATCTCCTTTGCAAAGAAATATTACTATACGAAATGTGTGCGGCATTACGACTTACCTAGCCGATACCGCAGGAACAGTCTAAAGTGAGGCACCCGTTGCTCGGACTCACGAGTTTTGAATGAATGAATTTGCTTAAATCCTCAGCTTGCCAAGATATAGCATGGTTCCAATCAACGAAAATAAGATGGTAAGCTTCAGCTAGGTCATCAAAAAATCTATAATAGACCCATCCAATATACTCACACCTTCTTCGAATCCATTTGTCCATATTCAGAAAGACACTTGGCGTGTCCGCCAGCGAGAAGTATCCGCACCAACCCATTAAGTATTGGTTCAGCTCTTTGATTCGCTCTTCCATCTTCATCGCCCTTCTTCGAGAGGTTATCTCCCGAATCCTGGTCTCTGCTTTCTGTAAGGATTGTTTTGCAATCCTTATCTTAAGCAGCCCTTTTCTCATACTAAAACTAAATCCTAGAAACTTTCGCTTCCCTGGATGATCTACCGCGCTCTTTGCTTGGTTTACCTTTAGCTTTAGTCTTCTCTCGATGAATTGGGTAACGGATGCCTTGACTCGTTCGCCTGCTCTTTGGGTTTTCACGTAGATGTTACAATCGTCCGCATACCGGACGAAGCGGTGTCCACGTTTCTCTAATTCTTTGTCCAACTCATCGAGTACGATATTGGATAATAACGGACTAAGAGGTCCGCCTTGTGGCGCGTCCCTTCATTCGTCGGTTTAACCAAACCGTTCTCCATCACGCCCGATTGCAGGTATTTGCGGATAAGCAGGAGAACTTTCTTATCCTTCACTTTCTCCGAAATCTTCAACATGAGGCGATCATGGTTAACACGGTCAAAGAATTTCTCCAAATCCAGATCGACAACGAATCCATATCCCTCTTTCATGAATTCTCTTGCTTTCCTCACGGCATCATGTCCGCGCCTTTTAGGCCGGAACCCATAACTATGTTCGGAAAATTGTGGATCAAACAATGGGTTTAACACCTGTGCGATTGCTTGCTGGAGCATTCGGTCTGTTACGGTAGGTATACCTAACATCCTGACGCCGCCACCATTCGGTTTCGGGATTTCGACCCGACGTACAGGGCTGGGCTGGTAGGTTCCTTCTTCTATCTCTTTGCGTATCGTCAGCCCGTTTTGTACGATGTGTTCCCGTAGGAATTTTACAGACATGCCATCTACTCCGTGGCTTCCTTTATTTGCTTCTACACGCTTTAATGCTTCAAGAAGGTTTTCCCGTGACAGCAACTGCTCCAACATTTCTACAACTCCTTACGTGATTTGTACTTTCCTCTTGTGCCAGAGATAAGCTCTGCCCTGCCGAAGCCCCACAGGGAATTCACCGCTTCCTTCTTTCAGTCAGGTCCTTTCGGATTTTCTGCTTTCACCACTCATCCTGAACGCCTTGATGTACAAATACCTATTTCATGTTCAGCCCTTCCGGGAGCTGTTGCAACAGCTTCCGTACTATGGCCTCTGCTGACTTCTGTACGTTCAGCCTACTTTCACAAGCAGGATTACGAAATTATTTCGCGTTCCGTACAGATCTCCCCAGGTAAGAACGCTATCTTCCTCTCCATCTATCTGCTTCATTTACTCTCGTACGCCTTCGGCAGTAAGGACTTTGGTTTGTACTGCAACCTCATCCAACGTACATTAGCCTCATATGAAGTTCGTGTTCCTCAGACCGGAGATTTGCCGCCGGCTTCCTTCAGATTCCACCTCGCGGTGGACACCCTTGCCTTAAGCTATGGCTACTACTGCCTTCACCATTCGGGACTTGAACCCTAGAGATAACGCCCATGCTATGGATATAAATGTAAAGAACCCTCTAATTTCGAGAGTTCTTTTTTATGTGTGATTATATCCTGCTGAACTAACGTTCCTCGTTATTTCAATAACCTAGGGTTTATATATGCCAATAATTATTGGATTGTTTTTTGCTATTTTTGTACCCATCATTACAAGCTTAATCATCAATTTGGACGTAATCCATTGATAACCACGAACGTTTTCAATCGAGATTCTCTCAGCAAACTTTTCTTCCAATCGCTTTTTCGAGTAATTTGTGACATTCGTACAAAGCCGTTTTTCTACTATTATCGTATGAACTAATCTTGATATCCTTCAGTGTAAATTTGGAAGGTTACACCGAATTTATCTTTAATCACCCCGTAAGCAGGACTAAAACCCATTTCTGATAGTGGCATTTCAACATGTCCGCCATCCTGTAAGGCTTCAAAAATTTGGCGAGCTTTGTCTGCATTGTCAAACGTGACACAAATGGTCACCAGGTTTCCTTCTTGAGCTGGTTGACCTGGGAATGTATCTGAAAACATAATTACTGACTCTCCAACCCTTATCATAGCGTGTGAAACAAGGTCTTTTGCATCCTCAGGGAAAGGAAAATCTGGGGTAGTAGGCACTTCACCAAATGTAATAACTCCTAAATTTTCTGCATGAAATACCTTTTCGTAAAATCCAATTGCTTCTCTTGCATTTCCGTTCAACTGTAAATAAGGACTAAATTTCATTTTTTCAGCTCCTCTGATTTTATTGGGAGTATTGTACTCCAAACCATTTTAATCATCGGCGATCTTGATCGCCAGATCGACATCCCATTTTGACTTTCGATGCTCAATTTTGGGATTGGTGAGATAGGCTTCATAGCGGCACCGAAACGCGTCGCCTTTCGAATCATCCCAGCGATCCCATCGAATGCCGTTTTCTCTGGCCCATCCGATGAGCACTTTGTTCCCTCTCATGCCAGAGCCTCGATAGATCAAGTTCGCATAATATCCCGCCTGAAGAGTGACACGCGGATCACCTGGCAGGGTCTGGCTCATCTGAATGCCAAATTCAATATCCATCTCCCCGGTCATATCGATGACATGATAACGCAGGAATGCGGGGCCTTCGGGATCGCTACCCTGTGCCTTGAACCAGGCAAACAGCTCCTTGCGGAGTTTGTCGACCACGCCAAACATCCCTTGAAATGGCATCTGTGCGCGTATGCCCATGTAATGCTTTTTGCCGCGATGCTCAATGCTGGCTTCACCGACTTCGGATGTCATGGTATCTCCTCTTTTCCTACAGCACGTTACTGTGTGGAATGAAGTTCAATCATAGCTAAGGGCCAAACAGGCATTCAATCTCCTGATCCAGGCGGAGGGATGGCTGCTGACGCATAGGAGAGGGCCACCGATATCCTTATCAAACTTCATCAGCAGGATTACACGTCCCATATGCAGCCTCCTTTATGTCTACATTTTATCATCCAACAGCAGGCCCGGTTTCTCATGGATTGCTAATGTGCACAGTCCGGGCCCGACTGAACACAACTTTAGTTTAACGGAGGTGGTAAATTAAACAATTCTCCCTCTATGGAGAAACGTTTTTCTCTTAAATGCTCACGTATTCTTAGAATTTGATCGTAATACGAGTGTACCAGATAAAATTCTAGTGGAACTAAATTGAAGATGAAGAAATATGTGGGGCTGGAAAATGCACAAAAAGTCCTTACCTAGACCACTTGCTGAGGTCACCAGATCTTTCTGGTCGATCTCTTTTTTTCGTGGTCGTAAAATAACGGTAGCCGGGGATCGAACGTTCGTGCCCGTGGGACTCGGATCCCGAAAGCTATTCCGTTCATCCCCCCCTACTTGTTAAACCATGATTAGGCTAGTTGGGGCACGACCCCGAATCACATACGATAATATGGACGACAAGAAGGTTAGGGGTTACCGGCGAATATAAAATAAGGAGTGGTTACATGAATCCTGTCATTGGACTGGATGTTTCTAAAGGTGAAAGTCATGCTCAAGTATTCACTAATCGAGGAATCTCATATGGAAAGATCTTTCGCTTTGATCATCATCTTGAGGGGCTAGCGTCGTTCCTAGACGATGTGCAAGATCTAGAATCCTTTACCGGACTACGTCCGGCAGTCGTGTTAGAAGCAACTGGGCACTACCATAGCCCTGTCATTCCGTTTCTAGATGAGCATCAATACTTGTATATCGTCATTAATCCTTTGATCTCACATCAGGCTAAAAAAACTAATTTACGCAAGGTCAAAACGGATACTGCTGACGCCTATCAACTAGGGGAATTGTTCTACAAAGAAGAGTTGGAACCGTACAAAAAACGAGGACAATTCATGATGAATCTACGTTATCTGACCAGGCAGCATGACTCTTTAACAGCTATGTATGTGCAAGCGAAGCTGCAGTTGCAGGCCGTTCTCGATCAGGTCTTCCCGGAATACCGAGGCGTATTTGGAGATCTATATTCGAAGGTGTCCCTTCGTTTTCTGACTCTTCACCCTACCTCTTCTTCGGTGCTGACCAAGTCTCTTCATGACATTACCGCGACGATTCAGTCGCTTTCTGGGCGGGCGAATTACGCATGGGCGCTTGAGCGAGCGCTGAAATTAATGACTGCTGCAAAACGTAATCCGTTCAAGGAAATGGTTTTCTCCAGCCATCTCATCTCACTGGAACTGCTTATACATCTGCTCTTGCAGTACCAGGAGCACCTTTCCAACCTCCAACAGTCGATAGATGCTCTGGCTGCAGAATTGGACGAATATGAGTTGATCCAATCGATACCCGGCATTGGCACTAGAATTGCAGCAACAATTCTGGCTGAAGTCGGTGAAATCGATCGATTTGATCATGCCAAGAAGCTCGTTGCATTTGCCGGTATTGATCCAAGCGTCTTCTCTTCTGGCAAGTTTACAGCAACTCGAAACAGGATTACCTAGCGTGGTTCACGAAGGCTGCGAACAACCTTATACCTGGCCGTACAATGCGGTCTGCGCAGCTCGCGTAACCCCAAGCTCAGAACTTATTACGATAAGAAGCGTGCTGAGGGAAAGCCGTTTAAAGTGGCTGTTATTGCCTGCGTGAATAAGCTAATCCACTGGATTTACGCGATTCTTACCAACAAAGAAGCATTTCGTCTGAGCTAAGGAAGAAACACTATCCTTCTGAGGAAAATCTTCCTATCCTCCAAAGGATGGTTATTTGGTGTGCTTTTTTCAGTATAGCATCATGAACTTCAGCCTTTAAGTATTAAATATTGACAAGCTATTAGCTAGAATAGCTCAACGTCCCAGCAATACATCTGTATAAAATAAGTGATTTTGCGCGGGTCAGAGATGCTGAGGATATGTGCATTTAGTTCCTCACTGGAGTGGATCGTTTTGTGCTGAATGCCACTTTCGTATGGTTCAAGCAGTTGCTTCGTTGCCATGTGTTCCCCCGAACTGTTTCTCCACTACTAAAATAAACAAAAGCAACTCCCGAAATTCGGAGCTGCTTTGCCTTTGGAATATTACTTTACTTATTCTTCTCGTCTTATATCCTTTATTGTTTTACTAGGCTTCTATAAAAGCTGTTTCTGAGGCACTATCCAATATCAATCCATTCACCAAAAAATCGGGTATACTCTCGGATTTATTGTTACATATATATGCCGCCATCAACACGTAAGATCTGGCCTGTCATATAGGAAGAGTCGTCGGTGCACAAGAATCGAACTACCTTGGAGACTTCCTCCGGCTGGCCAAATCGAGCTAGCGGTATAGACTTTACCATATCATTACGTATTTCATTCGACAGCTTTTCAGTCATATCAGTTTCAATGAAACCTGGGGCTACCGCATTGACTGTAATGCCGAAAGAAGATAGCTCTTTGGCAGTCGCTTTAGTCAAACCTATCACACCAGCCTTTGCCGCCGAATAATTTGCTTGTCCCGGATTACCATGTATTCCAGCAGCCGAAGAAATATTGATAATTCGGCCACTTTTTTGTTTAATCATGGGACGAGTCACCGCTTTGATACAGTTAAACACGCCCTTCAAATTCGTCGAAATCACCTCATCGAACTCTTCTTCTTTCATACGCATCATTAAATTGTCTCTAGTTATCCCAGCATTATTCACCAGAATATCAATTTTCCCAAAAGCTTCAATTGTCAACTTTACCAAATCAGCGGTTTCCTGCAAGTTACTGACATCGGCTCGGCATTTTATCGCTTTTCGGCCGATCGCTTCAATTTGCGTCACAACTTCTGCTGCAGCGTCCTCACTTCCTGCATAATTAACGACCACATCTGCTCCCGACTCTGCCAAATGCAAGGCAATGGCACGGCCAATTCCTCTAGATGCTCCTGTTACGAGTGCAACTTTACCGTTAAGCATATTTGTCCTCCCTAAATTTATTGAGTGATTCCAGACTTCATGGAAACAGCACGTACACTGCAACTCACTTTCTTTAGCCAGTATGGAGATGATAATCTAAATCTTGAGGCATCAAAGATTCTATTGTAGAAATACCGTATTTACCTTCAATTAAATTATTCCAGAAGGATTCTACGCTGTTACGTAATGGTGATATCATGCCGGCTTCTTTGTAAGTCCTTCTAGATCAGTTAGATGTTGCATTAATGCAACATCCTATTTCACTAGATAGTCAAAAATTACTTCCGGCTGTGATAATGACAAATCAGTAATAATATGTTGAGCCGATACAATCTCAAGTACAGGTAGATCTGCCATTGGGGCCATTGCATGGGCAAACAATTGCAGCCGGGCCGGGGCAGTCCAGGCACCAACAAGCGTTACATCTTTTACCTGAGTACGCATCAGTTGACATACCCTCTGACTGCCATCCATGTTCGGCACAATTTTGAGCATGTATTGTGCCTTGCAAGTCTCTTGAAGTGCGATCTCCGAATCGAGGGGCTGATGTTTATAACCCATAGTAGCAGTGGCCACGCGCAGCGATCCGTAGTCCAGAGTACCGACCAATGTGTCCGAGTCAGTATACAATTTAGGAAAGCCAAGTTTTTTCGGGTATGCACTTGCCTCACGTCCGCCGGCGATCGAAGGAAGATTGTCCACATACATCGCGTGCAGGTAATCCCCCTTCTCGCCATTGAAGGTCACAGGGATCAACTGACCGGATTCTGTGTATGGTCCCAAACTAGTCGCGTCCGGTAAAAACATGACCTCAAACTTGACTAAAGGCTCCTCGATTTCAAGCGGCTCAGGAACGATGCGTCTAAGAGCTTCCATTTCAGTACGATATACAATATATATAACCTCTCGTTTATTTAGACGAACATTCAAAGTATAAGCAGGAGCCCCTAGTGGTGTTGTAATTTGTTTACGTACCTCATTAATATTCATTTTTCATCCGCCTCTCCCTTAAATGTTATTTAAAAGATGCCTTGAATAATTTCAGTATAATTTTCTGTACTCGATCTAAAATTCATCATTACTAAAGATATCTTGTACGGTAAAACCATCACATAAGAACCCCAAAACAGCCTTTGCGTAGAGCTTGTTCTGCACAAATTCCATCTGTTAATGCCTGCTTATACTTTTTCATTCCTAACTCGATATTCGCCAACAATTCATATGTATAGTTTGCGAATAATCGAAATGGTAAACTCCACCCTAAGTCTCGACCAAACATATTAATGTTCCCACATCTACCGTCTCTCCTTCTTGCACAACAATTTCAACTACTGTTCCGCTGATAAGAGAGGGAACTTCGGTATTCACTTTTATGGTACTTATTTCACATAAAGGATCGTATTTGTTCACTTTATCTCCAATTTTTACGAGCCATTTGTGAAGGGTCCCCTCCGTCACACTCTCCCCCAATTGGGGCATCACAATAGGTTTGATATGTTCAGTCATGATTTTCCTCCGGTCGAATCAATTTTGAGCCAGCTCGAGCATCGCCTGATAGACTTTATCCGGATTGAGCATGAAAAACTCCTCCATGCTCGAATTAAATGGCATAGCCGGGACATCCGGACCGCAGAGACGTTTGATCGGAGCGTTCAATTCATAGTGACATTCCTCCGCAATTACGGCGGCCACTTCAGCTCCAACACCGCCTTCTCTGTTGTCTTCATGGACAATTAATGCTTTCTTCGTCTTGCGGACAGCCTCTACGATCGATTCCTTATCCAAAGGATAGAGAGTACGCAAATCCAGTATATGGGCGGAGTAACCTGCTTCTGCTAGTCTCCCTGCCGCTTCCAAAGCAAAATGCACGGTGAGCCCATAAGAAATCACCGTCAAGTGTTCCCCTTGTCTTAAAATGGACGACTTTCCAATCGGAACTAAATAATCTGAATTTGGCACTTCTCCTTTGATCAACCGATAACATCGCTTATGTTCAAAAAACAAAACTGGATCTGCATCTCGAATAGCTGACTTCAGCAAACCTTTGGCATCATAGGGAGTGGACGGAACAACCACTTTTAGACCTGGAATGTTGCAGAACATCGCTTCGACGCTCTGAGAATGATAGAGGGAGCCATGAACACCTCCTCCAAAAGGAGCCCTGATCACCAAAGGACAGTCCCAATCTCCATTGGAGCGGTATCTCATTTTTGCTGCCTCATTAACGATTTGATTAATGGCAGGCATAATATATTCGGCAAATTGAATTTCTGCTACTGGTCTCATCCCATAGGCAGCTGCTCCAACGGATACACCAACAATAGCCGCTTCAGACAAAGGAGTATCCATGATCCGTTGCTCTCCAAATTCCTGCTGCAGTCCTTGTGTTGCCCGAAATACCCCTCCCCGAACTCCAACATCTTCTCCCAGAACAAACACTCTTCGATCATGCTGCATTTCCTCATGCAGAGCCTGTGTAATAGCCTCAATAAAAGAGATTACTGCCATCTCTATCTCCCCCTATATCGCATAAACATGATTAAGAGTTTCTTCAGCAGCCAAGCCGGGGGCACTTTGCGCATATTCCGTGGCCTCGTCAACTTCTCTGGTGATTCGATCATTAAGTTCTTTCTCTGCATGTTCTTCCAGTATCCCTATTTCATATAAATAGTTGCGAAAGGATACAAGCGGGTCATTTCTCTTCGCTTCCATTACTTCCTCACGGGAACGGTAAGAGCGATCATCGTCATCGCTTGAGTGAGGGACCAAACGGTAAAGGACCGCCTCTATCAAAGTGGCACCTTCGCCACTTTTTGCTCTGTTAACCGCCTCTTTCATCACTCTATACACTTCCAAAGGATCGTTGCCATTTACGGTAATGCCAGGAATGCCATACCCTTTTGCCCGATCTGCAATGTCTGTACAAGCCACTTGTTTCGAATAGGGGACCGAAATCGCATATTTGTTATTCTCGCAGAAGAAAATGACTGGAAGCTTGTGTACACCTGCAAAGTTGACCGCTTCATGAAATTCCCCTTGACTGGTGGCCCCATCTCCAAAAGCAGTTAACACAACCGGATAATCTCCCATCATTCTACCAGCTAAGGCAACGCCTACGGCATGAGGTATCTGACTGGCCACGACGCTAGAAGTCGAAAGGATATTATATTTTTTACTTCCATAATGTCCTGGCATTTGTCGGCCGCCGCTGTTTGGATCTTCTGCCTTAGCATAAGCAGCGAGCATTAACTCCTTTGTCGTCATCCCAAAAACAATGGCCATGACCATATCTCGATAATATGGGCAAAGGAAATCTTTCTTTGCATCCAACGCGTATGCTGCTCCTACTTGTGCAGCCTCATGTCCCTGACAGGACACGAGAAAAGGAATTTCCCCTGCACGGTTAAGAAGCCACATCCGCTCATCAATTTTCCGAGCCAGAGCCATATCCCGGTACATATTTAGAACCTGTTGATCCGACAAGCCAAGTTGCTGATGCTCGTTTCTAGAGTCGTAATCTAACGTCATGGAAAAACTCCTTTCATATGAAATTAATAGCAGTTTATCTTTCAATTTACCAATTAAGAGAGCACACTGCCCATGAAAGACCGGCACCGAATCCGGCAAGCATAAGTTTATCCCCACGTTTAATTCTGTTATTCTGCAATTCATGAAACAACGCTATAGGAATAGAAGAAGATGAAGTATTCCCATAGTCCTTCATTTGTATAGAGAACTTTTCCTTCGGGATTTCCAGCCTGTCACGGAGTGTTGTGATCATATATTCATTTGCTTGATGAAATACAAAGAAATCATAATCACTAACTTTTTCATCATTTTGTTCAAGAAATGTTCCAATACTTCGTGTTACTAGTTTCAATGTAAAATTAAAGACCTCGAACCCATTCATATGAATATTAGCTCTTGTACGTACGTTACCTTTTTCATCTGTCTCTTCAATTAAAGCGTCAGGAGTGATAGGTTCACGCACTCCACCAGCAGGAATGATTAAACTTTCAGCACCGCCACCATCAGTACCGAAAACAAAAGGTCCCATTAATGAAGTGGCCTGTTCACTTCTGGATAATAAGGTAGCTGTTGCACCATCTCCAAGTAGGGGACGAGTAGAATTGTCTTTTGGGTTTACAAATTTACTAACCGTATCTGCGGTGACCAACAATACATTTTTCACGGTTCCATTTTCAATTAGTCCTTTTGCTAGAGACAGTCCATAAACATAACCTGAGCATGCAAGATTGATATCCAGAGCTCCGCATGTTTTAGGTAACCCCATTCGATGTTGAACAGCACAAGCTGTGGCCGGCGTGAAAAAATAATCAGGGGTAGTCGTACAATATATTAAAAATTCAATTTCTGATGGATCGCATACATTGGTGTCAAACAACTTTTGTATCGCTTGGCATGCTAGATCTGATGAATATTCATTTTCTGCTGCAATATGCCTAGAGTAGATGCCTATTTTTTTGGTTATATTACTATCCGGATCATTCAGCTCTTGATTAACTGGAACAAAGATTTCAATGGCCCTCATATAACTTGCATGCAAAAATATCACCCTCTTCATATAATTGATACTGGGACATTAAATTTCCTATATATTTGCCTATTTGAAAGAGGCATATCCATCGTCAAGCATAACAACACTTCCATTAATAGCACTGGCTTCATTTAATGAAATCATGTATACAGAATCAGCGATTTGTTCTGGCTGGATCAGCTTCTTGCTCATCATCTTAGATTCGAGTAACTCTAAGAAGCCGCTATCTTTGTAGGGCTTGATGATGTCGGTATCCACGTAGGCTGGTGCCACACCAACAACCCTAATGCCGTGAGGAGCGTATTCAAGCGCGGCAGCTTTGGTCATCATGTTGATTGCACCTTTGCTTGCGTGATAAGGGAAGGTACCCACACTGGCCAAATAACCAAATGTAGATGAATTGTTTATGATAATTCCCTTCGTGTTTAATTCCACCATTTTCTTCCCGGCTGCAACAGTTCCATAAGCTACGCCATGCTGATTCACATTAATAGTTTGGTGGTATTCATCCATATTGAACTCTAATAATGGTGTTAGGAAGCCTTTCCCGGCGTTATTAAACATCACGTCAAGGCTGCCAAACGTTTCTACAGCTGTTTCGATCAAGGATTCCACTTCCTCGTACTTCGAAACATCTGTTTTTACAAAAATTGCTTCTCCACCATTCGACTTAATGTACTGAACAACTTCATGTCCACGCTCTTCATTAAGGCCTGCAATGACGACTTGGTCACCTTGTTGCGCAAACTTATAAGCTGTATGCTTCCCTATACCACGTGTTCCTCCAGTTATAACCGCCACTCTCTTGCTAATCATCATCACTCATCCTCAAAGTTTATTTTGTACAACCTACTCTTCTACCAAATAGGTCAGAATATAAGCTAATACCACCTCTAACACGAGAATGTCTGCCATTGGAGCCAGTGCATGAGCGAACAACCGGGCGAGAGCTGTCCAAGCACAATGGATGGTCGGATTGATAATCTGGGTACGCATCAATTGGCATACTTTCGGGCTGCTTTCACCTGCCACAATTTTGAGCTTGAAGGCCGGCTGAGAAATCTCTTGAAGAGCCTGCTCGATATCGGAAGCTCACCGGTAAGCCTGACCAGCTTACGTATAGGCCCCAAGCCTGTAGCATCCGGAAAACCCTTACTTTTACTTTTTTTTGCAATTACAATCGGTTTTTTTTCAACGCTTCAAACTTTCTCAATTTCTAAAAAAATAACTACCTGGTTTTGCTCCACAAAGATATCGACATCGTTTATACTTTCTTGTGGTATTAGTTCTACGAGCTCTTGCATTTGTCCATTAGTTCGATAAATAAGCCACCAATCCATCACAGCTTCCATATAGCCACAATCAGCAACGTCCGGAAGATAATTACCTATCAACAACCGTCCTCTTGGGTTTAGTAAATCAAATAACTTGCTAGTTAATTTTTTTGCTACGCTATCCTTCAGATAATCATATAGACCAGCAGTGTATATCAAATCAAACTTAGGAAGAGACACTCTATCTTTAAGAATGTCAAGAACAGAGGCATGTATGGCTTCACCAAAGTCTTTTATCAGCTCTTCTGTCACAGAAAGGGATTCTTTATCTTGATCAATGGCCACAAACTTACCAATACTTTGGTTATTAGTCGTAACACTATCTTGCACTTCTCTTAAATGACCAGAAGAGATCGCAAGAATAGAAGGATTCTTAATTCGTTCTGATGTTTGATTAATTTTTCTGGAGAGGATACGTCTTCTTTCACGAACAGCATTGCATGCATTGCTTATGCTGTTTAACTCGTAGTATAGAGCCTCCGAAACATCTGCTTGTCCCTCCTTGAAAGGTAGCAAAGTTTTGTCATTATAAGCATAAATCAAGTCCATCATGACAGGGTCACCTGCATAGCCACGTGGTTTTTCGAACACTCGACGTGTTAGTGGCTCCTGTAGAAAGAAATGGTGTATTGAATGTTCACGATATTGTATGATAAATCGTTCCCAGTCTTCTGTTGATAAATGTGTACGTATGTTTCTTAATCCACCATACAAAGTACTTAAAGCTGCAGAGAATTGACCTTGATTAATCAATCCTTCAACCTGACCAAAAAGAAGCTCTTTTATATCCGTAATGTCCAACCTATCGGCTAGATTCAATTTAGTGCACCTCCGCAATAATCATGAGTACGTCCATTATATAGAGAGCATTTCGGATATTATTCGATTTAGATTAGTCCTTTCATTTACCAAGTAAGAGAGCATACTCCCCATGACAGACCCGCACCAAACCCGGCAAGCATCAGTTTATCCCCACGTTTAATTCTTTCAGCTTTCAATTCGTGGTATAAGGCAATGGGAATAGTTGAAGAGTTCGTATTTCCGTAGTCCCGAATCTGTATAGAGAACTTGTCTTTAGGAATCTCTAGCTTACCGCGGAGAGCGTCTATCACATATTCGTTAGCTTGATGAAAGACAAAGAAATCGTAATCATGGACAGTCTCTTTGTTTTGCTCGAGAAATCTTTTTATACTTAGTCTTACTTCTTTTAATACAAAATTAAAGACATCGAAGCCATCCATATAAAGTTCAGCTCTTGAACGCGTGTTACCCAATTTATCAACTTGTTCTACTAGCGCTTCAGGAGTAATGGGTTCGCGTAACCCACCTGCAGGAATGATTACTTTGCCTACACCACCACCATCTGTACCAAAAGTGAAGGTTCCTATAGATGAAGTCCCAAGTTCACTCCTGGATAGTAAAGTAGCCGTTGCACCATTTCCAAATAAGGGCCGTATAGATTTGTCTTTAGGATTTACAAATTTGGTGCTAGTATCTGAGGTGACCAACAACACATTTTTCGCCGTTCCGTTTTCAATCAATCCTTTGGCTAAGGAAAGTGTATACACGAACCCTGAGCATGCAAGGTTAATATCCAAAGCCCCACACGAATTTGGTAGACCTACTCGATGTTGAATTAAACAGGATGTTGATGGCATTAGATAATCAGGTGTTGCCGTACAGTACAATAGAAACTCAATCTCTGACGGGTGACATACATTAGAATCAAACAATTTTTGTATGGCTTGACATGCTAGGTCCGAGGGGTATTCATTATCACCAGCGATATGTTTGGAGTAGATGCCTGTTTTTTGGGTTACGCTACTTTCTGGATCGTTATATTCTTTGTTCTCAGGAACGGAAACTTCAATCGCTTTTATAAAACTTGTATACATAAATCTCACCCTCTTTGTCGCAATGATGGAGACCAAATATATTCAGTGTAGACCCGAATAAGATCAACATTAAAACTACAAATCAAATCATTACTCCATTTTAGATAATTTCGTTTCCACTTGATCGATTATCTTTTTGACAGTAGAAAAGTCCGAAATGAGTAGTTCGTCACCATCATTAAAATTAACTCCAGTGCTATCTTCCAAATCAATTACCAGTGTCACGAAGTCCAAAGAGTCTAGTCCTACCGCAGTTAGATCTTCGTTCATATCAATCTCACGTTGTAACTTCAATGTTTGTTTCACTATTGCAATAATTTCCGGTGTGACTTCATTAATAGTTTTCATTAACTTATCTCCTCATTAATGTAATTTTGTAGCTTAAATGAATAGTTTAGCTATTTTTCTGTTCAACCAACCCGAACAGATAGGCGAATGATCCTTTCAAATCGGATCCTACAATATTTTTTGTACGCAAAAAACCTCCAATCTAATAGATTAGGAGAATACGAAGGAAAAATATCCATCATATTCGGTAACTGGCTGGCATCATGGAATAGCTCGTCCACCTTAGCCCCTATAGCTTTGCGTCCCCCCTTTTCAGATGGGTTTGCCTTTGTCGCATGAAATTTTAATTTACTTTACTAATATATACTTATATACCACATTATAGAATGGTCTTTTCGACCTATTTCGGTAAATTTCAACAAGATTCGTGCAAAATTCTTATGTGAAACGAAATATATGACCCCCTCTCTACGTTTAATATCTTTCAAATTGCTCCCCCACGCCCGCCGCGCCAGGAATTTTTAAGCATATATCGATTTCCTAAAACTTACCTTTACATATGAATTTAACTAATTTTTTATAGGTTTCCGCCTATCTCAACAATTGATCAGCAAAACACCCAATACTAAAAAAACCTCTATAACATAAATTAACCCAATAATAACTTGTATCTTTACTCTTAATTTCTTATATCGGTTTATTTCGTATATTTTTGAGCTGCATATATTAGAAACCATAATCTCCGCGAGACTCCTCCCATTGCATGAAGGAATCGACAAAACTTTACAAAAATCGCCATCCCTATTATAATACATTTGCTTACAAGATTAATTATTTTGTTTGTAAATTATTGTACATATTGAGAGGGTTAAAAGGAGGTGTAGCGGCAAAATATTGGATATTATTGGAAATATAAAAAACGATGGGAATCTATAATTCATCTATATGAAAAACACTCAAATGAATGCGCGCTTGACAAAGATTTTTGGATTTAAGCAAGACAGACAAGGTCAAAGCAATTATTTTAAGTTGTGAAAACTTCCGGTTTTGCTTCTGCTTTTGTCGTCATTACCGACGATCTCGTCATGTAGAAGGGAACATCGAAATGAAACTGCTAGTGGCCGGTAAAAAGGCTAAAAATCTCCGGCGATACGTTGCGTTAGGGCTTATGATGCTGCCGGGCATCCTCTACCTTTTGATCAACAATTATTTGCCGATGTTCGGCGTCATCATCGCGTTTAAAGATTTCAACTATACCAAGGGCATCTTCGGCAGCAACTGGATCGGGTTCAAAAATTTCGAGTATCTATTCAAGACATCCGATGCGCTCCTGATTACCCGAAATACCATTCTATATAATGCCGCTTTCATCTGTTTAAACCTAATCGTGCCGGTCTTTATGGCGATTCTGCTCAATGAAGTCAGGAAAAGGTGGCTATCGCGCTTTTATCAGACCGTTATCCTGCTGCCCTACCTGATCTCGATGGTCATCGTCGGCTACCTCGTCTTCGCGATGCTCAGTGCGGATACCGGCTTCCTGAACAAAACGGCCCTGCCGATGCTGGGCTTGCCGGACTTCTCCTGGTACAGCGAGGCGCATGTATGGCCTTATATTCTGACCGTTGTTCATCTATGGATCAGCGCGGGCTCCTTGAGCGTGATCTACTTAGCCTCGATTATCGGCATCGATCCCGAGTATTACGAGGCGGCTACGATCGATGGGGCCGGTAAGTGGCAGCAGATCAAGCGCATCACAATTCCGCTGCTGGTGCCGGTGATTACGATTATGACGCTGCTGCAGATCGGCCGCATCTTCTATTCCGACTTCGGCTTGTTCTATCAGGTGCCGCTGAACGCGGGCGCTCTGCAATCGACGACCAACGTCATCGATACGTATGTCTACCGCTCCCTGATGACACTCGGCGACGTCGGCATGTCCTCGGCAGCCGGCGTCTATCAATCGCTTGTCGGTTTCGTATTGGTGCTGGCGGCTAACTTCGTCGTCAGAAAAATTAACAAAGATCACGCTTTATTTTAAGAAGGTGGCTCGCATGAAAACGAATAACTCTGTCTGGCAATGGTTCGTGCACATCGTGCTGCTCTTCATATCGACCTTATGCCTGCTTCCGTTCATTTTACTGCTCATCACATCCTTTACGGACGAGCAGTCGATTCTTCGCCACGGATATTCCTTTTTTCCGGAGGCCTTCAGCATGGCTGCCTATCAGTACTTATGGCATGAAATCGACCGCATTTTGCGCGCTTACGGCATCACGATCGCCATTACGGTGATCGGGACCGTTGCCGGACTGATCATTACGGCGCTTCTAGCCTACCCGCTGTCGCGAAAGGAGATGCCTCTCGGCAGGTTCTGGTCGTTCTTCGTGTTCTTTACTATGCTGCTTAACGGCGGACTGGTGCCGCAATACTTAGTCTACACGCAGCTGCTCGACCTGAAGAACACGCTTTTCGCACTGATCGTGCCGGGACTGTTAATGAATGCCTTCTATGTGATGATGATGCGCACGTTTTTCGCGACGTCGATCCCGGCTCCCGTAATCGAGTCGGCCAATATAGACGGAGCCGGCGAATTCCGGACGTTCGTTCAGATCGTGCTTCCGCTGTCGCTGCCGATCTTGGCAACCGTCGGGCTGTTCCAAATGATTCATTATTGGAACGATTGGTTTAACGGCATGATCTACATTACGGACAGCAAGCTGTTTAGTCTGCAGAACCTGCTGAACCGCATCCTGCTCGACTTCGATTTCCTGACCAGCAGCAACTTCGCAGGTAATACGGGCGATAGATATGCTGATGTTCCGAAGGAGACGGTGCGCATGGCAATGGCGGTCATCGGAATCGTTCCGATTCTGATTGCCTATCCGTTCTTCCAGCGCTATTTCGTAAAAGGGCTCACGATTGGCGCAATTAAAGGGTAAGGCCTTCTCCAGTTTTCCGCTGGTTGGCATATAACATTCTCTCAGGAGGTTTTCATTCCATGTTGAAAAAACGAAAAGCCGTACAAGCAGGACTGGCTGCCCTGCTGGCATCGGTAATGCTGCTGGCAGGCTGCGGCGCGAATAACGCAAGTAGCGCTAATAATGCGGGCGGCACCCAAAACGCTGGTGGGTCATCGTCATCCGAGCCAACCTCATCGCCGACATCAATCGCGTCGGACCTGCCTCCCTATGAGCTTAAGATCGCCTTTTGGGGCAATGATCAGAAGGATTTACCCGAAGTCGAAGAAGCAATGAACAGAATTTTGAAAGAAGAAATCAATGCCACGATCAAGGTGATGCCGGTAGCTCCCAGCCAGTGGGCGCAGCAATCGAACTTGATACTCACCAGCGGCGAGAAGGTGGATCTGATGATCGCCTCCACTCTACATAATTATCCCTCGCTAGCGGCAAGTGGGGTATATCTTCCGCTTGACGATCTGTTAGCAAAATACGGTTCCGGCATCCAGGCAGCCGTGACACCTGCCCAGTTATCGACTGCTAAAGTAAACGGTCAAATATATGCCGTTCCGACAGTCAAGGACATGGCCTCTTACTACGGCATTGAGATGCGTAAAGATTTGGTCGACAAGTACCATATTGATATAACCAAAATCAAAACTCTTGACGATCTAACTGCCGTCTTCCAGACCATCAAAGAAAACGAACCGGATGTAACGCCGCTTGTTGCCAAAAACCCTGGAACCTCTCCGTTTTATGCAGGTTTCCTTCCTTTTGATCCATTGGGGGGAAGCATCGGAGTGCTGCCGGATTACGATAATGGGCTGAAAGTGGCCGATTGGTATGAAACGCCTCAATATGCAGATGAATTGAATTTGATGAATAATTGGTATCAAGCCGGTTACGTGCTGAAGGACGCTGCTACGAGCAAACAAAGCGGCATCGAGCTCGTGAAGGCAGGGAAGGCATTTGCGTTCTTGGGAAACATGAAGCCTGGCTTTGACGCTGAAATCTCCCGGGTTGTCGGCGCAGAGATGGTCAGCGCCAGACTGACCGACGATCATGCGACCTCCGATACGATTAACAACTCCATGTGGTCGATTCCGAAAAGCTCCGAGAATCCCGACAGAGCGATGATGTTGCTCAACCTGCTTTACTCGGACAAACAGCTGTATAATCTGCTCGCCTGGGGAATCGAAGGTAAGCATTACGTGAAGAAGTCGGATAATGTGGTTGATTTCCCGCCGGGCGTTGATATTATGAACGTTTCTTACAATTTCAACTTATCCTATTTGTTAGGAAATCAGTTCCTGTCCTACACCTGGACCTCAGAAGACCCGGACAAGTGGAAGAAGACAGACGAATTTAACAAGAACGCTACACCATCGAAGGCGCTAGGCTTTGTATTTAATGTGACCAATGTGAAAACAGAAGTGGCCGCGGTCAGTAACGTAGTGTCTGAATACGCCCTCAGCCTTGAGACGGGGACGCTCGATCCCAAGGAAAATCTGCCGAAGTTCATCGACAAATTGAAGGATGCAGGAAGCGATAAAATCGTAGCAGAGAAGCAGAAGCAGCTTGACGATTGGGCAAAAACTCAGCAATAACGGCAAGTGCATCACTATTCTTCAATCTAGGGATCGGATGAGGGCTGTTGCTCGAATTTCATCCGTATCTCTAGTCTTTTTCAAATAAAACGATTGGATGGGGAGCATCCGTGAGGAATGGGTACGATATTAGTGTAGATAGAATGGAGTGGATGAATAATGGATGATTGTGAACTATTTAATCATTATTATGATGCAATTATTAGTTTGGGCAACGACTGTTCTACCGCGGAGAATTTAATTTCAAATGGCTTAGTTAAAATTAGTAGTCCATTTGACTGGATTGAGAGCGATGATACATCTCAAGTTATTAAGCAGTTCGACACAAACTTTGAATCTTTTTTTAATATTGAAAATCTACAGTTAGCTGAAATACAAAATCAAGATGGACGAGTAGTTATTTTGGACAAAGAAACAAATTTTGTGTCAAGACATGATATTTCGAGTGAGAATTTTGTGAATCCGGATTCATTTGGAATCCTTAAATCTAAATTCACCCATAAAGTTGAAAGTTTTAATCAAACATTAATTTTTTGTGAAACTATTCTTTTTATTAGACGTTCTAATGAAGCTACAGATATTGATATGATGAAACTAAAAGATTCTCTGGATAGAAGATTTACAGATAAACAAGTGCATTTATTGCTATTAAAAGATAGCCAAAACGACGTAATCCAGGAAATAATGAAAGATACATGGGTAATATCTTCTACATTCAATTATACCGGAATCAATCCTAAGGATAGTTGGAGAGGAGACTATGTAGCATGGAAAAAAGTATTATCTAAACTGAAGCGAGTATCACACTTGGAAATACTAAAAAAAGTATTACTAGAAAAATTGAATAACAGAAGTATTGTGATTTGGGGTATGGATGGTAATTTTCGAGAGCTTGAAAGTTTCTTGCAAAACATGGGGTTATTGGACTACTATGCGTATGATTATAAATTACCAGTATCATTAACACATGTTACTGATCGCATTTTCACAGAGCCTAGTTTTTTGCGCGATAGATCTAAGTATTTTGTTATTATTCATACAGAACACTATTCTAGGGAAATTTTCGAAAATTTATCAGAAAATAAATTCGAAATTCTGAATGATTACTTTTTTTTATATGCAACTAACATTCATCGGGGGTAGTAAAAAGTCCCGGGAGAGAACTGTTTGGACGAAGAAACAAGAGTCAACTTTCTCGGAGGGAAATGAAACTCGTGCAGACTAACCTAGACGCTAAATTCGGGGAAGATTGGGTACGGCGTACCTTCCGTCTTTGACCAGCTGAGCGATTACTTTTGCGTCCTTCATGTCATTCTTCGTGGGCGAGTTATCGTCCAACTCTTTGCTTTTCTTAACGTGTAGCGGATTTACCACACCATACTTCACTTGCTGTTCTCTTAGGAAATGAGTAAGATTCAGCCAGTAGTGGCCCGTAGGCTCCATATCGATGATGACGTCCTGAAAGCCTTGCTTCGTACCAAGTTTCTTGAACCAATTAACGAAGTATTCAAAACCTTCTCGATTATTTTCAAACGCAATTGGCTTTCCGAACTCGACTCCTCGGTAGTCTTGTGCACGAGCCACATGTTTGAATTTGGCGATGTCTACACCGACAATTAAGGTTGAAGAACTGATTTGATTCATTCGTTCATTTTGAGTAGAATGCATGCTGTAGTCTCCTTGGTTTGTTTTTGGATCCGGTCGCTCACCAGCTCTAGGACCCACAAACATCATACCAAGGAGACTTTTTGTTTCTCAAATCTCGTATTTCTTCATAATAGGAATAATGCTGCCCATTACTTTAATGGAAAAGAGGAGCTGCCGCGAAGCAGGCTTCTCCACTATCGTGCCCAGTTACTTTAATGACCTGGTTGTTGAGCTATCGTACCCGTTAGCGCAATGATTCACATATATTAAGTATCAAAAATTTTATAATACGATTCTGTTTTTGCTTTTATAGAACACCCATTTCTTAAAAATATTCTTTGCATTTTTTTATTTGTTTCATGTGTACTTCCAATGTAATAAGTGGCTCCCATCAGCGCAAGCGCCGCACCACAGATTATGTGGTAATTTCTGTCTTACATGGGATCTTAATGAAAATCGTTTATATGTTATCCCAACCGATGGCCATTTCAACCAAGCTATCCGTCCCGATCGTAATATTTTTCTGCCCTAGAGGTTGACCACCCTGAGATTTGTAAAAGCCAAGAGATGGATTATCCCTTAGTACCCACAGCATCATCGACGAGCAACCATTATTTTTCAATGATTCAACTACTGCGTTGAAGAGTGTTTTGCCTATTCCTAAACCCTGGTGTTCTTTTAACAGGTAAATGGCATATAGCTCACCGTCATGCAAGAATTCCTGATTTCGATTTTGGCCACCGCATGAAAACCCAACAATCTTGTCATCACTGTCTTCAGCGATAAAAACTTTTTCATGTTCTGCGCAATTTTCAAATGTCCAGACCCAGTTCTTTGTCCTACTCTCGACGGAGAGACTTGATAAATATGATTCAGCTATGATGCCTGCATATGTTGTTCTCCAACTACTTACATGTACGAAAGCAATTCTCTCTGCGTCTTCAATGGATGCTTCTTTTACCTTCATTAGACAGGCCTCCATCCTCAGGACTAACTTTCAACCATATGTTACCACAAATAACCAGACTAAACCGACTTCCCTTTAGCGTAACTAAAAAAGAGCAGCTGCGGCCGGCAAACTGCTCCTAAATGCATTCAACTATCGTACCCGTTAGTTCAATACCGAATAAAAACTCCCATGTTATTTACCTTTCAATTTTTTCTTTGAAAATAACGTCTTTATCCCAAATTTTATTCACTTTAATAAGTTTATCATGACTAACTTCACCATCATTTACAGCATATTCAACTTGTGCAGAAACAATATACTGGCCGCCTTTGGTTGATACACCTAAATTTGTAGTTATATACTCGTTAGGATTTGAGTCACTCTTATAATAAATGTACGTATCCGATTCATCTTGAAAAATACTAAATTTTAAATTGTCATTATTTAATTCAATAGCTTTTTTTATAGTTAGGGGAGCTTCTTTTGTCGCTATGACTACATAGTCGACGCTCTTACTAACTCTAAAAAAATAAACAATCATAACTATACTTATAATTGCTAAAACAAATGCTATTTTTTTCTTCATATGATTTTTCTCCCTACTCCATTAGGTACCGACCGCCTGCAAGGCAGTGATTTACCGACTACGAGAAATCACTTCATGTAGAATTCCTTGTACCATACTCCTACAAAGAATATAATGCCAAACAAACACTCTATCCCACTAATTTCCATTCGAACCTTATACGCGTGGTGTCTCGAATTTGTTGCGCAAAAATGCCCGTTACTTCAATGAAAAAAGGAACAGTTGCCAGCCGCGGCGATCTGTTCCTGGTCTTTGCAATATCGTACCCGTTAGCGTAATAAGGTTGCCTAACAAACCAATTCATCGCCCCTTTTCGGTCGTTCCAGATGATTCTACATTTAAAAGATTTGTACCTATTACATTTCCCTTGATATCCAAATACTCTATCATGAGAGCTCCATTTGTTTGAATGGGCAGAGAAGCAAACCATAAAGAATGGCCTCCTTGAGCATGTTCGATAATTTTTGCATTTTGCTGTAGTTCTCCCTCGCCCGTAATGCGAATTTGAGTGACCCAAGGATCTATGAGATCGCCATAAAGAATTGGAAATGGTGTGCCCGGTTGTGCTTTAACATATACAGGGGATGGGTTTGTAACTTCCCCTTTCACCCATTGGTCATACTGAGTTCTTGAAACAAAATCCATCCAGCCTTCGCCGCCTTTAATCCAGCTCCGCGATGTACCGTTGATATACCCAGCCTCCCATGTCATTCCATGCCGCTTTGAATCCTGTTTTGCTGTAAAAATCAATAGCCCGTTGTTTCCCGCGTTTTCTTTATACAGTAATGTTCGATCGGGATCAGGGCTGCTTTGTTCAATTATTTGCAAAATATCCTGGTCCGATAGAGAGCGTACCGGGATATCCGAATGAATGGGAACAGGGATCTCTGGATGGACGGAAACAGGGATTTCTACGATCCATAAACAGGCTGCTGCCGCAAGGATTAAAGTGATCGAAGCCATCCACTTCAAGCCTGAATGCGTTCCTTTCTTTTGAGCGCCCAGCACCCTTTCTTGAATGCTTCTGATTTGAAATTGCTCAGCTCTGACATGGTAAGGTCCTTCTTGAAGCTGTTCTTCCCAGTCTCTGTTCTTCATGGCCGTCCCTCCTGCATCTTTTTTCTCATCTTCGCTCTTGCCCGATGAATTCTTGATTTGACGGTTCCCTCCGGAATATGCAGCAATTCCGATACCTCTCTAATTGAAAGTCCATAGCGTATTTCCAATACCAACACTTCCCGATACTTGTTTGGAAGGGACAATAAATATAGCCAAGTATCATCCATCCAGGCATTTGCGAAAAAAATGGTTTCGGCGGAGGCTGAGATAGCAGAGAATTTAACAACTGGAACAGGTATCATTTTACGGAAAACGGATCTTTTATAGTTAATGGCCTGGTTTCGGCAAATCTGGAGCAGCCAGGTTTTTACTGTTGACTCTCCACGGAAGCCATCCAGGGAAAGAAAGGCGCTAACGAATGTGTCCTGAGCTATATCGTCAGCTGCATCATGCTTTTTGGTTAGAATATACGCAAAATTCCAAACATCCTTCCAGTATTTCACAACAAGTGATTCGATTAAAGGCGGATCGATGCAGTTCATATTTTTAAGATACTCGTCTTCCACTCTTTGCAACACCTCCAAATAAGTAGACAAGGCAATGATCAAAAAGTTCCCATAATAATTTCAAAAAGTCTTCTCCGGGAAACCTGCTGTACATGCGAAAATATCTTATTCGCGAGGCATTTCCATTAACTAACCTTGCCAAGCTCACGAGATAGCACCTTGATTATGGATTGATCTCCAAAAGCCAATTACCATTTTTCATTAGTAAGTTCAATTTCAGCCGAGGTCTGAAAATCTAAATTGAGCGACCCTGGGTGGGAGAACAGGCAGGGCCCAGCAGAAAAAGCCTCCCGAGCAATCGGTAGGCTGCAATATAACATTGATGATGCCTGCGTTCATTCAGATATTTCTTTTACTGGCTTTAACAGCTTATTGGCAAAATCGAGCTAGTTCTTATGGTCACCCGCCGTCATTCACCCTGTCGTGGCGCTGGGCGCACACGAGGGACAACCATGTGGCAGCCCATTTAGTTATTGCGCTATCGTACCCGTTAGTTCAATAAACAAAAGAGAAGCTGCCTCGAAGCAAGCTCCTCCACTATCGTACCCAGTTAGCTTAACACGTCGCGCCTCTTAAAAAATAGAGCAACAGTATTAACTCCAGCCAATAAAAACGGGTATAGCAATAAACCTGCAATAATAATTAACCCTGAAACAGGATTAGGATCATCAGCCGAATTATTCATTGGAAATTGAGAAGCAAAAGTACGTACATATATCCAGTAATAGGGGACCCATGTTATGGATGATAAAAAGTTTATTTTTTTTGCGGGTAAAAATTGTTTGATCAAAATAACGAAACCACCAACTGCTACAAAACTGATAATGATACTAACCCAATTTATAACTTCGAATTCAATCCCAGTTATTCGATTAATTCTATACATATTGACTAATAGTTCACTGATTATAAATGGCAATAAGGCAAAGATAGCACTCAATACATTTAGCTTAACAAAGTACCGCATAATTACTAAAACTACGTATAATCCTTGCTTCATTAAAACCTCCTTATTACCTGTTACTTCCATTGTAAGACGCAAAAGCTAACCGATAAGTTTCGTTCTCCTTACCATTACATCAACATGGATACCATTAAATGTCTTCAATTTGTTGAGCAATTCTTCCCGTTAGCGGAGCGATGGGGGTGCCGTTGCGGCACCCCTACGGCGTTGAACTAACGTACCCGTTAGCTTAATAAGCGACTAAAAAATTAAAACTTTGTGAAAGACAATTTTCAACAGATTATTTGATTTCTAGCTCTTATACTGATTATTATCGTGAATTTATAAGGAGAGAGAAAAATGGATCAGATCGCAAAAATAGAAGGAGATATTAAAAGATTACGATCACACCTTGTTGATTTTGGGGTGCAATGTGGTGATTTATATCAAGAAGAGGTCGTATATCTTAGCCAAAAGCTAGATGAATTGATCATTAGTTATTATAGATTAACGATGACCAAAAATTTAGGATACAAATTTACTAATGCGTACTTAGCTCAATACCCAGCAGTACATATGTACCAAACAAGTGATTAGATAGAGATGTCCGGCGCTCGGCCACAACTGTTTTTTTTATAAGGAAAGCCGCCTGGCAAGCGGCCTCCCGGTCCCGGCTGCGCTCTTTAGAGCTTTTCCCCATCACAAAGATAGGCGTATCCGGCGTATCCGGTCTCAACGCAGCTCATTTATTGGGGACTGTCCCACAACCAGAACACATCGTTATTTTACTTCAGACTATGAAAGTATGTCTACGCAGCACTGTTCTCTTATGAATCTACAATTCTTGCGTTCCGCTCGCTCCCGGCTAAGCTCTCCACCTCTGATCTACTCCAACGCCTATCCCCTTCGAGAGCTTAATATTCCCGACGAAGGAGCTGCCACGGCAGCTCCTTTTGCTTCTTCACAAAATCTCAGATTTTGTGCAGAAGAAAAGGAGCTGACGTAGAAGACATATTCTGCGTCACTAGGTGTACTAATTAAGATTATTAGCAAACTTATGGACCTTAGTAGCAGCATTTCCAATAATCGGTTTACCATGCCCTAGGCAAAGTGTTTCTACATTCATATTATCTATTTTGCGAACGGATTGTTTAGCTATTACTAAATCCGGAGTAGCTGCGATTAATGGTAATGTTAGACAATCGGAGGGTAAGTTCATGAGAATATCACCACCGATCAACATTCGTTGATTTTCTAACCAAAAACCACAATGTCCTGGACTGTGCCCAGGTAAATCAATCACCTCTAAACCAGGAAGTACTTCATCTAAGTGATCACCTTCTATAAACTCAACATGAACGGGTACAGCTATTTGAAAGTTAAGCATAGGTTTAAGCCAATACTTATATACGAGGCGATCAAATCCTCCTAGTTGGGAAGGAGAGGCAAAATGAGGCATTTTCTCCCCGCGAATCACCTCGCTCTCATAACGATGATGAGCATACACTTTTGCTCCTGTTATTGCTTGTAATTCAGCAAGACTTCCAAAATGATCCCAATGAGCATGTGTGATAAGAATCCGTTTAATGTCACTCAGTTGATAGCCGCCACGTTGAAGACCCTTTTTGATTCGTGATACTGAATTAGGCTTGCTTGTATCTACAAGAGTGAGACCATCAGAAGCCTCAATTACATAAACATTTCCCAGCGGTAATCCTTTGATTCGATAAATATGTTTTTGAATTTTTTCCATGTCTAGTCCTCCAGATAAAGCAGAAATTTTTAGTACTGAATAGTACTAATGGATGTCAAAAAAAAAGATCATAGCAATTAAGATGTAGTCGGCTGCAACATTTTTAGTAATGTATCGCGCTCTTTTTGAAATGAATTGGTATTTCTTTTGATACTGATAAGCATTAACATTCCTTCCAGCCATGAACTAAAGATGGAAGCGAGCATATTTGCTGGAAGGTCGTTACGTATTTCGCCTTGTTTAGCTCCTTGTTGAATGAGTTGAGTAAAATGATCAACTTGCTGTTCAAAAAACATCTCAAGTCGTAAGTGAACTTGTTTATTCGTTCTACCGGCTTCCACCATGAGAGAAATGAGTGGACATCCTCCAACGCAGCCTCGTTCCGCTAGTTCTTCTATCAGCACATCTGTGTATTGCTTTATTTTTTCTATCAACGATCCGCGGGTTTCTACGAATCGTTTTTGGAAAAATGTTTCAAGATTTGAGATGTATGCTTCTAAAACAGAAAGTGTTAGATCATCTTTGCTCTTAAAATGATAATAAATATTGGATTTTGATACACCGCTTTGTTTGACCACGTCATCCATCGTTGTGTATGAAAGACCATGGTTACGAAACAATTCAGCTGCCACTTGAATCACATGATCTTGATTAGTTAGCTTATTCATGATTAGAACTATAGAGTACTAAAAGAGGATTGTCAATCTTTGCACACACCAATATGACAGCAAAGTGTTTCGCCTGTTTTTTAGGGGGATGAGCCAAGGACATCATTCCCAAGCCGTACGTTCATCTTTCGGTACATACGGCTCTCCAGAAACACTACAATTATCTATGGTCGTATGCTAAATCACTTAACTTTCCTTCGTATTCCCCCTCGCTTCAAGGTGCACTGGATTTCACAGGTTAAAAATGCATTAGACAAACGATTGTTGGCTTTTCTAAGTTAATTGGTAAAATATCACTAGGCTATGTCCTGTTTTTACACGTATCTCCCCGGTGCCCCTTTATTAAGCTATCGTACCCGTTTAGATGAACAAATTGTAGTCGGTCGTCCCTGACTGCCTTCAATATGCGATGCGATTCCCTTCCTTACGTCGGGAATGAGATCAAGTTCTTGTCATTTGGTTTTGACAAGAACTTTATTTCATAAATGAAAAAAGCCGCGATTTTCGCGGCCTTTAATGGGATAATGTTCTTCTCACCCGACAGGTAATAATAATATCATGAACGTCTATTTAGATTGTCCAGTTTTAGATTTTCTGGGTATTTGTATTGTATTGGGCACTAGTTCTTGTCACCCGACAACAGTGAATGACGAAGTTAATATACAACAAAATGCAGATTGCCGGAGTTTAGGCAGTCTGCATTTTGTCTTACACTATCGCTATTACACTAGTTATTCAATCAGCAGGACTTTTGCCTGGTTCTCTTTTTAGCTTTGTGTGTTTACTTGGGAAACGCGGTTGCTTTCCTTCGCCTAAGCCTTTCGCAGGCGTTGAATCGTCTGTCTCGCCGGAAGGATATTGGCTAGCAGGCCGAGCAGCACAGTTCCAGCCAGCAAGCTACTGTAGGTCCTAACGTCGATCGTCCAGTGCCATTCTCCGTCTTGTGCCAGACCTAGAATACCCAAGATTGCATGCATGATGATGCACCCAATCAGCACTCCAAGAATCGTTACGACGAGCGATTCCCAGCTCAGCATGCGACGGATTTGTCCAAACGTCGCGCCGGCTAAGCGCAGATCGGCAAACTCGCTTGCCCGAGAGCTCGTCGCAATCGCAAATGTGTTGAATATTGAGATTGCCATGAAGAGAATTGAAATGCTTACCAAAAGATCGAACGCGGCTTGTTGGTTGCTGACTGCGTGCGCGGCGTCCTCCTGGCTAAGGACACCTACCATCGGCCACTGTTGACGCAGTCCAACGAGATCGTCTGAGGTAAGAGCGCCGACCGATCCGAGGGCACTCTGCACGTACATGGCACCTGCCATGCCGTTCCGGCCATGTGCTTCGGCCAACTTCCCCGGTAGCAGCAAATCGCCGAGACCGCGGGATAGCCCGTACACAGCGGCGATACGAAGTTCCACCTGTGTGCCGTCCGACAACCACATCTCGATTTTATCGCCTATTCCCCATTGCTGCGACTGTGCCAATTCTGCGCTTACGGCGACTGCATCGTCGGCTATTACGTTCAACTCGCCCGACTGTACACCGAGTTCTAACGTAGGGCTCGACCCGCCTTCGGAAGTTAAGCCTTGCGCCGGATATTTCTTAAGTTTTCCTCCTGCTTCCTGGATCATGACGGACACAGGAATTGTTGCCGTGACGGCAACTACACCGGGCAAGGCACGAATATCAGACATCATGGAGATCGGTAATCCAGGCGTTCCCTGGGCGACGATTTCGTAATCAGCCCCCAAGCGGGCCTGCCGTTGGTCAGTTGAAATGTCATCGAATAGTTTGCTTGACAGAAGCATCGTCCCATTCATCGCGACCAAAAGCGCCAGCGGTAGCGCGATGCCAGCTATGCGGTCCGCGCGTATGCTTGTGTTGGAAGCGGCGAGATCGCCAGTCACACCTCCGGCCTTTCGAATCAGCAAGCCGATCAAGCCGCCTATCGTTTTCACCAGCAGAGGTCCCAGCAGTGTCGCCGCGATCAAGAACAGCATGCAGGCGATGAATGCCATGCCAATCCCAGTCCCGTCTCCTCCGCCAAGCGGTCCAAAGAGGAGAACCGCCAGCCCGCCCGCAACAAAGATGAGACCCAACGCCAGTTTGATCGGGCTGAACGCATGCTTGTAGTCAACCGTCTCCCGCAGTGCTTGTGTGGGCATGATCTGGGCGCTTCTTCGCGCCGCGAGCCAGGCCGCTGTCTGCGTGAGGAGCAGACCCGCCACCACGGCGGCAATGAAGGGCAGCAGACTGAAGCGAACCTCAAACTGCGCGGGAATAACTCCAAGTCCAAGGAGGCGCTCCTTCAAGAATAGGCTAAGCCACCATCCGACTGGGCTCCCGACGACAGAGGCCATTACCGCCACAATCAATGTCTCCAAACCTAACATCTTACGCAGCTGACTCGGTGTGGCGCCAATCGTCCGTAGAAGTGCCAACTCACGGAGTCGTTGTCTTACGGAGAAAGCGACAGTCCCTGCGATGACGAATATGGCGGCGAACACCGTAACGGCTCCCGTTATACCAAGCAACGAGACCGCGCCTACATAGCTGGGCTGCCCCATCGGAGATTCAGCCTTGCTGCGGGCTCCCCCCATGTAGACCAACGCTCCGCCCGCATTATTTTGCAATGTTTCTGCAAGAGCAGAACGGTCTGCACCAGGTTCCGCCAACACACCAATCGCTGATGGCGTTGCGCTGGCAAGTCTCGCGACATCTTCAGTGGAGAAGAAGAGATTTCCTAGAGTCGGTTGTTCGGCTGGTTTCTGCGGCGCCGCGATTCCGGATAGATGGAAAAACTCTACTCCTTGGCTCGTCGCGATTCGAATTTCCTCGTTCAATGCCGCTCCGGCCTTGTCGGCCAAGTCCTCATCCAGTACAACTTCGCCATGGGAAGGCTCGTGGCCCTCTAGCAAGACATATGGCGTCAAGATTGCCGAACTCCACCCGTGCCCCAAGGTTGTCGAGCCATTCCTCCCATGCACCGGGTTGCCTGTTAGGTCGATCGCTTGTGCGTAGAAGGACCAATCCGGAATGACTTCCTTCACACCCGAAATCTTGCCGATATGCTCTGCCAGATTGGCGGGCAGCGCTGGCGCGCCTTCCTTCAACCTCTTGCTTTTCGTCTTCAGTTTGTGCTTGTCACCTTTTTCTAATTGAATCGTCACATTCCGGTCTGCCGTGATCACCGCATCCGCGCCCGCGAAACGGTTCGCGTCTGAATGACCCCGAAGCGCCGACTCCATCAGCAGCCCGCTCGACGCGATGATCGCGATTGCGAGCGTGGCCGCAACGAAAGTACCGACGAAGATTCCTTTGCGCGCGCGGAGCGCCGCCCATGCCAAACTCACCGTCATCTCGCATTCAACTCCATCATTTGATCGGCGATCTGTCGGGCAGAAGGTGAGACGAGCATGTCTGCCAGTTTTCCATCAGCTAAGAAAACGACCCGGTCCGCCCAAGCTGCAGCCGCGGCGTCGTGCGTGACCATGATTACCGTCCTCCCATACTGATCGACAACATCGCGCATCAATTGCAGGATCTCGATCCCGGTTTTCAGATCCAGCGCCCCGGTCGGTTCATCCCCAAACAAGACGTCCGGTCGTCCTGCCAATGCCCTGGCTATAGCGACCCGTTGTTGCTGGCCACCGGATAGCTGTCCTGGCAAGGCCTGTTCCTTGCCCTTCAATCCGACTTGTTCCAAAACTTCGCTTGCCCATTTCTTGTCTGGTCGAACGCCGGCCAGCCGTTGCGGCAGCAGTATGTTCTGCCACACTGAGAGCGATTGAATCAAATTGAAGGATTGAAAGACGAAGCCCACTTGCCGACGCCGCATTTCAGTTAACTGGGGTTCTCGCAACCCGCTCACTTCCGTTTCGCCGATCGTCACGCTCCCCGAGGTCGGCTTATCCAGCCCGGCGGCGCAGTGCAGAAGTGTCGATTTTCCCGAACCGGACGGCCCCATCACAGCCGTGAACGTTCCTTTCGCGAAACTTAAGGTCACCCCTTGAAGGGCTTGAACACCTGCCCTGCCCGGATATGTCTTCGATACAGCTTCCAAATGAACGGCTGGCCGATCTCCACGCACCGCCGTAGGTCTTGCCATTGCTTGATTCTTCATTTCCATTCCTCTCTTCCTCATTTTAAAACCGCTCGCGGTCATTTAATAAGTGCGTTTATATGTGAGTCCCCATCCGCCTGCAATCAGTACGATAGAAATCGCTGCGTTCAAGCCGAATCCCTGCAAGACAGAATCGTTCATTAGCAGAATTGATAGTCCGTTCGCGACATAGCCGCGCATCGATTCGATGGACAGACTAACCGGGATTGCGGTGATCAGGACGCCCCAGGCAATCCAACCCGAGTAATGACGCATGCCGGAGAACAGAAAATGGAGCAGCGAAGCTAGCATCATATATGCGCCGAATTGATAGAGAAAACTCCCCCAGTAGCTGAAGCGATTCCAATGAAAGACTTCCAGAATGTTATACATAGCATAATAATTCCGAAGCACGTGAATCTCCAATTGTAGCCATGCCACATTGAGTATGGATAATACCAAGGCGAGCGCCACGTAGAAAGCCAATAGTCCTCTATAGTATTCGCCTCTAGTTGATCCAAGATTTAAAATTTTGCGAAAAATGGTCGTAGGAAGAACTGAAGCGGCGAACAATAGAAAAGCGATGACGATGTTGCCTGCCGATGCAGTCGTGCTCGTGCCCGTTCCGGCCGTAATTCCTACGATCACGTTCACTAGTATTGATAGGATGCACACGCCAATGATTGCATACCCATAGATTCGCAAACTAATCAAACTGGCTCTTGTCTGAGCCCAATATTTATTCATCCTGATCGCCCCCCATCACCAAATAGGCGAATAATTTTTGAAGCGAAAGTTCGTCGAAAACAACGCCCTGCCGGATGCCTTCCTTTTTCTCTTTCTCGTCGATCGTATCGAAGACAGCTACTAACGCTCCGTTTCCGTACTTCTCTTTGTAGATCACCCTCTTGCCGTTCGTCAATTGTTCGAGCGCTTCTAAGTTCCCCCGAAGCAAGTACGACCGGCTGCGAATCGAATCGATTTCTTCGTTCAGCAGGATGATTCCGGCATCCAAAATGTAGATTCGCTCGACGACACTGGCGATTTCGTCAATGAGATGCGTAGATAGGAAGATTGTCCGTGGTTGTTCGGTGAAATCTTCCAGTAGGATGCGATAGAACTTCTCTCGCATCAGCACGTCCAGTCCGAGCACGGGTTCATCGTACACGGTGAGGGACGCGCGGCTGGCCAAGCCAATGATGTTACCGACTAGCGATTCCATGCCTTTCGATAGTTGGCGCATCTTCTTATCCGCGTCTAGACGGAACACCTTGATTAGCTCTCTGGTGAAATCCCAGTCCCAATTTTCGTAATAAGCGGAAGCGATCTCGAGCGTCTCCATCACACGCGCGCCTCCGAAGTAAGCCTTCTTTTCCTTTACGTAACAAATCTGCTTAGGCTTCTCCCCTGGTTTTATACTTCGGCCCTCCACTTCAACCGTGCCGGCATCAGGACGAATGCCTCCGCCGATCATATTGAGCAGTGTCGTTTTGCCGGCACCGTTGCGGCCGAGTAGACCGTAAATGACGTTCTCATCCAGCCGAAGATCTATGCCGCGTACGGCCTTCGTTCTGCCATAGCCCTTCGCTAATCCAACACATTCCAGTATGGTAGTCAAAGCAAGTTCATCCCTTTCGCTCTTGCCGAATCATGGCAATAAGTTCGTCCGTGGTCATACCGAGTTTCTCTGACTCGTCCAGCAGTCTAAGCAGAAAGTCTTCGCGGAAACGTGAGATTCGCTTGCGAATGATCTTCTCTTTCGCTCCTTTAGCCACGAACATGCCGAGCCCTCTCTTCTTGTACAGAATCAATTCGTTGACGAGTAAATTAATTCCCTTAACGACCGTTGCAGGATTCACTTCGAACGTCCGCACGATCTGACTGACCGAGATCACCTGATCTTCTTCTTGGTACAAGCCCGTAATAATATCGTTCTCGATCATCTCGGCAACTTGTTGAAAGATGGGTTGCCCGCTGTCGAAATTCATATCCACCTCATCACCTTCCGATGCTATCTCTTTCTCGGAGTATTATAGTATGTCATTCATGTAACATACTATAATACCAACATAGCAAAATTGTCAATTGTTTCTTCTTGGTGTTCTGATTTTCTTTTTATACCTCGATCCTGTATGGCTCCGTTAACTGTTGGAATTGGGTTCTTGTCGCTTGACATGATTTGTCGAATTTAAGAATATGTACCCGTTAACAACACAGGAGGCTGCCGATCAATTTGTCCGACACACTCGTCATGATTAAGCTTTAACAGCATTAGGTAAGCAACAGCTTTTCCCTGCTCTACACGAAGCGTAACAGTTTCCAAAGCACTCCGCGCACCATCTAACCAACCAAGTTCATGTCATTGCAAGTTGACAAGAACTTGCTTACATTACAAAAAAGTTTGCAATTTATACGGACTTCAATATTATTTTGACACCTAGCAGTTATTCACATTATAAGTTGGTCCTTCTAACGAAAAAAGGCTGCCTTATTCTCGGCAACCTAACGTTTCTTTTGTGAGTTCTTACTGAACCTCCACAAATGTCTGCTGAAATTCCAGCAGACATTTGTGCTATAAAATGAATTCTTGGAACACTGGCGACCGCAACATGCCGTTGCGAGCGACAATCTCACCGATGTCAAACCATACCCTGAGAAAAAAAGAATAAGCAAAAAGAAAATTGTAGAACAACTAGGCAAGCACGAAGAAGCCATCAACCTAGTCCTCGAACTTGGTCCCAAGGCGATTGCCCCGTTCAAAAAGTACCATCCATTAAAAATTACAATTTCATACACGAATCCTTATCAAGCCACGGCCATATTAAAAACTTTCATCAATGTTCATCATCCGGATGAATTGGCCGAAATAACAAATTGGCTACTTTTCTTAGGTTGAGATATCAAGGTCAGGGAAATACCAAAAGAGGTTGTAGAAGGATTACAGGAGAGAGTGGATGTTTTAGGGAACGAGTAATTGACCGTAACTACCGCCTGTAACGGATTTGACCCGTGTCACCGGTATGCAAAAGGGCGGAATTAATAATCATTTTGAGAATAAGGATCACCTTGCCCTAGAAGCGTTTGAACATGCTGCATCGGTATTGAGGGCTTGTTACGTGAATGCGATGGCTAACAAAAAGACGGCTTTTGAAAAGCTGGCTGCCTTCATTTCGGTTTATCAAAATGCTTATGACAACCCCCCGATTGCAGGCGGCTGTCCCGTTCTAAACACAGCCATCGAAAGTGATGACGCCCATCCGGCATTAAAGGAAAAGGCGCAAATGGCGATGGGCGATTTTTTGGAATTAATCCGTTCTCTTCTTCGGTTGGGTATCGAGCAAGGCTAGATTAAAGAAGAGTTAGAGGTGCAAGAATTAGCCATCTATATTACCTCAGTTATTGAGGGCTGAGTCATGCTGAGTAGACTTTACGAAGACAATGCACATGTCCGTTCAAACATAAATCGGTTGCTTTGAGAGATTGAAAGGTACCGAACGGGAAATTGAATCACCGCAGGACCTTATTCAAGTTGTATTATTTTTGTATTAAGATTACGAACACCTTAGTAGAGAAAGACAAATCGCTCCCGCCTGCCTTCTAATTGCTAATGTCCGGATTATAACATTTCCGCATAACTGCCCGTTAACGTAGTGAAGCTGCCGTTCTTGCCGGCAGCTTCATCAACTATTTATTGAGCTATCGTACCCGTTAGTTGAACAAGTTCTCGCTATGTCCCCACCTTGACCCAAAAGCCGGTCAGTAACAGTTTCTTGATTCAGCAGCTGATTCACTCTTTGATCCAGCCTACCAGCCCATCCTTGTTCTCAGATTGGAGATGTGGGCTGTATGATGACGTCCGTGCCAGGCATAGATCCCAAGGTTTACATCTAATCGGATGATACCAGAGTCAGGATGAGTAAAGGTACGCTCCCACTGTGTGTCCAGCAATGACAACAGTAATAATCCCCAGCGCGCATGGAGCTGATCGAGCAGCCCTAAAGATAAAGAAATATCCGCTAAGCGGCTATCGTCAAGCTCTGCCCAACGTGCTTCATCATAAGGTTTAATAGTCGGCCCAACTTCAGTCAACGCAAGCTTGAAACGAATCAGACTATTCAAATGACTGTCAGCCAAATGATGCACTACTTGTCGAACAGTCCAGCCCTGCGGCCGATATGGTGTATCCAGTTGCTTCTCATCAAGCCCCTCGATCGCTTGACGGATCTGCAAGGGCAACACTTCGATTTCTTCGATCCAGCGAAGACGTTGCTCCTTGGAAACCACACCGCTCCATTCAAATTTACCAATCGGAAATTTCAAGGCTTTCATTTTCAGTTCTGTCAATTCTAATCTCCCCTTATCATTAATACGAGTATTAATTTACAAACCACTCTACGGTTCATTTAGATAAAGACAAAAAAGGCAGGCCTACGTTAATCACACTACCTCTGTACTATCTGTTACAATACGCGGCTGCTGGCAACCGCGTATTGGTTTTTTATTATGCTATCGTACCCGTTAGCGTAATCATCACTATGACCGGCTATTGAGCTAACGTACCCGTTAGCCTAACGACGAGCAGTGGAAATCTGTACATAATCACTTATTTTGTGAAGATGAAAAAGGGATCCGCCGTAGCTAAGCTTAGCGACAGGAAGAAGCAGCTGCCGCGGCAGCACACTGCTCGTTAGCTGATGTCAGGCTTCATTAACATTAACAATTAATGTTCCGTGTAGCTTTTCACCAACAAAAGCATTAAGTTTCCATAGTCCTTTCGTTGGCAGACTGAATCCTGAAGGCGATGCAGCAGTTGCCCCCCAATTTTCTCCACCTAAAACGCGTTCAACTATAGTTAGCTCCTCACCCGTTTCACTTATGGCAATTACTTTTAATGGCTTATTTACAATCTCATCCTTGTTTCCCCATAATAGCCACATATATTTTTGTGTTTGCCCCGCAACAAATGGAGTATTACTTATAGCAATTCGCCCTTCATCCCCAAGCCAGTCAGCTTTGATTTGTTTTCCCTCATCATTTGTTGTTGTTAACTCGACCGTTCCCGTTTCCTTCCATTCCTTTGTTAAGACCGATTCATCGTTGCTACAGCCAGATATGAGAGTGACGACAGCAAACACAAGTACTGTCAATATCCTAAACACCCTATACACCTCCAATTCAATTCTTATGATTTAATTTACACTAAACGGAAGTTGTTGGTCGTTATACATTACTGCCCACTAGATGGGCTAATGGCTGCCGCGCGGCAACCATAGGCATTACGTTATCGTAATCCGTTAGCGTAACGACAGTTTCAACACATTCCTTATCTTATGTATTGAACATGAAATCAGAAAGTAAGAATGTTAGATCGAGCCCTTTTCTTTATGTATCAAGCATTTCATCCTGACGAAACATGCAAATTTATTTACAAATATTAAGTACAAATAAAACCAATTCAACTGAAAATAAGCGGAGAAATTATATAAAGATTTCGGACGTTAATTAAGCTTCGATTCAGTGAAGTTATAAAATTATAAAAACCTACACCTTTAATACACCAGGCACGAGATTGGAAATCCCTTCCATGATTATTTGCAACACTTCATTTGCAACCTGATCTGATGATAGCTTATCAGCATCTTGAACCCAATGTGAAGCTGCCCCTAATATTGACCAACTCAAGACACGTGCAATCGTTTCAAAAGGTACTATCAAATTTGTAGGATCATGATTAACCACCTGTTTTATCCATGTTAGAAGAAGTTCATATAGTTCTTCTTTTGTCGCTCGTTCAATCAAAGGATCGACAACATCTTGTGGTTCACACTGACGGTATTCGTCTTCGTAATGCTCCAATACAGTCTGAATAAGTAAATGTAAAGTGCTTCCACTCCATTCGGATACAGGAGGGAGTTTGTTTTCAAGCAGACGTTTAAAATTATCTCTTATGAGCTCCTGTAATAACTCATATTTATCCGTAAAGTGGGCATAAAAAGTTCCGCGATTGATATTGGCCCGATCCGTAATATCCTGAATAGTCATCGCGATAAATCCTTTTTCCTTCATCACTTCGAGTGAGGCGTTTCGTATTAAGTTCCGCGTTTTCTGAACGCGCCGGTCCGTATTGTTCGGAGGCGTTGCCATAATAACTTCTCCCCATCTCCAATAATGCCTCTAAATTAACTCTCAAACCCCACAAATTCACAGAATTGTTCCTTATTCATCAATCCACAATTATTGCTTATTGTTTATGAGGTAGCCATTCATTTACTATTTTAATAAACGAGTATACTTTAAGCAACAAAGTTCGTTATCCACCAGATGCTTGTATACCAATTAATCCAATGTGGAGGGAGAGCGGTTCCATGAAGTATAAAACTTTAGGCAATACAGGTTTAGTTGTGTCAAAGCTTACTCTGGGCACGATGACGTTTGGCGAGGGTTCGAGTCACGGTTTTAACCATACTGTAGATCAAGAAAAAGCTCATACTTTAGTTTCTCACGCCCTTGATTCAGGTATTAACTTTTTCGATACATCAAACAATTATGGGAATGGCCTCTCTGAAGAATTTTTAGGACGTGCCCTTGGGTTAAGACGTAAAGATGTGGTACTTGCGACTAAACTTGGTTCTCGAACAAGTTCTGTTCTCACAGACGCTGGGTTGTCCTATCGAAATATAATTGCATCTACTGAAGCAAGCTTAAAACGTCTAGGCACTGATTATATTGATCTTTTGCAAATCCATGTCCCTGATCCGCTTACCCCTATTGAGGAGACAGTGCGGGCAATGGAAAACTTAGTCCAACGAGGACTTGTACGTTATGTTGGATATTCCAACCTAATGGAATGGCAGGCTGCTACTTACCTTGCCTTGCAGCGACAGTACAATTATGCTCCATTTGTCTCCGCACAAATGTACTATTCTCTTTTGGGTCGAGATATCGAGTATGGGGTTGTGCCTTTTTTACAACATGCTGGTTTAGGATTACTGGTCTGGAGTCCGCTTGCTGGAGGGTTCTTGAGTGGGAAATACACCCGAGAGAACTGCACTGGGAAAAACGGGCGACTAGATTCTTTCGATTATCTTTCTTTTTTATCCATAGATCGAGAAGTTGGCTTTAAGGTTGTAGATAAGCTGAAAGAAATATCAGCCGCTCATGAAGGTGCAACACCTGCTCAGGTTGCTATGGCTTGGCTTATGGCAAAGTCTTATGTGACCTCCGTTATCATTGGAGTAAGTAAGTTAGAGCAATTATCAGACAACATTTCTGCAGCTAAACTATTACTCAACGAAGAGGAGTTAAAAATACTTGATGAAACTACAATGCCGAAGCCGCTTTACCCCTACAAATGGCGAGCCAGCAATGGTGAAGCTATGGTACGAAGAATGCTTAATGAATAACGTGGAAGAGCACTTACACTGAGGCCAAGATTCAACAATGTAATGTGATATCGTTTTGCCAAAACAATAAAACCAGTCTAGCACTTATTTCAGTGTGTTTTGACTGGTTTTTTAATTTCGTCAGTTCATCTTTATTTCTATAGTGCCGCGTCAAACACGAAAGGGAGTGTCCTTGCCATATTACCTCTACCATCGAACCATTTGCCAGATTTAAAAACACGTCGCGAACGCAGAATTGAAATTCTCGGGGAGCGTCGCCGAATCAAGAAGATCCTGAAGAAGTTGCGGCCAGTTGCGTTCGATAACGACACCGTTACGGAATCCGGGAACTTCCAGTTCAAAACCAACCCCCTCAAAGGACTGGTTCGCCGCGGCCATCATTCAACTATCAGCTCAGGTCTTTGAGCATAAGCTCCCTTTTCTTCTTTCAACTATTTGATATTAAATAAATTCTTTAAATTTTTTAATACATTATCAACTAGCCACAAGGCTGCCGCTATAGCAAAAACCATGTATATTATAAAGCCATCATCCGACACTGTATCATCGGCCAGAGTAAATAAATACGCAACAATTCCTGCAAACATAAGATGTAAAGCAAAACACAATATGTAGTAATAAAACGCACCCTTTATTTTGTAAATAACCAGATCAGTAACAATTGAGCAGGGTGCACCGATTATTAGGCAGTAGAACGTAGAGTAACTAAAAATGAATATAAAGTTGGATACCTCGGGGTAGTCATAAGCAAAAAATAATATAAATAGAGCAACGATTAAAGAGCTGAATATACTCGCTATTATCTTCCTCCCAATACCCATTATTGTGATCATCTATACCCCCCTTTTCAAGTGCGAGATAACAAAATTGTCATAGATCTTTTCAACAAGATACAATGACTTCCTTCCGCACTCTTCTGCCCGTTACTTCAAAAGAAAAAGGAGCACCTGCCGCAGCACACTAATCCACGCTATCGTACCCGTTAGTTCAATAATTTAAGCGCTACTTCCTTCATCTTGAATCCCATATTTACTGAAACGGTGATACCATCCATATTTTGTAAATAGTTGCCGATCACGTGCCGAATGCAGCAGCCTTAATGCCTAGTGTCTTGAGAAATAAAGTATTAGACTGGATGTATTGAATCCGCGCTGTTTTTCGATTTGTAAAAACGTCAGTCTCCGAAAAATAAGTATTAGACTGACCCTAAAAACGAAATAGCAGCAGCCATGGACGAGAAAATAAAGTCCTAGACTGCTGCATTTTTATTGAACGTCATCCGTTAGAGTAATGAGATACCATGAGCGCAATCACACAACTAGGCCCAGCAGCGGACTTCCTTCAGCTTCGACACAGATAGAGCCGATGGGTTCAGTTGTTGAAGTAGTGTCCCTGTTCGAGATCCGGGATCAATGCGGGGTGCACTGGCCGCCATCCCAAGCGTTCCTGGGTCAGTGCGCTCGACATCGGGTTGTCGGACGACGTGAAGGTGCCGAGAAAGCCGAAGTGGGCTTCTGCCTCTTCACGGGAAATGCTGACCACTGGCAGGTTAAGGTGGCGACCGATGACGCCGGCGATGTCACGGAATGGCACACCTTCTTCGCCGACCCCGTGCAGCCGTGAGCCAGCCAGTGCGGATTCGACGGCGAGACGGTACAGGCGCGCCGCATCGAGGCGATGAACGGCCGGCCAGCGGTTGGACCCGTCGCCGATGTAGGCGGAGACGCCCTTGTCGCGAGCAATGTCGATCAGCATCGGGACGAAGCCATGATCGCCCGGGCCGTGCACGGACGGTGCGAGACGGACGACCGATGATCGCACCCCACGCTCTGCCAGTGCGATCACCGCGGTCTCCGCTGCGCCCCGGGGCACTGCGGCGTCAACCGCGACCTCCTCCGTCCCGAGAAGCCCCAGCGGGGTCGACCATGCGACTAACAATGTTCCCGAGGTGAACACGAACGGCTTGTCGGAGCCCTCAAGCGCCGCACCTAACGTCTCGACGGCGCGCAGGTCGGCTGCGACTGCGACTGCGAAGTCCGAGAAGTCGGTCTTGAAGCCCAGGTGAATGACGCCGTCTGCTGCAGCAGCGCCCTTATGCAGGCTGTCGAGGTCGTCGAGGGCACCACGGTGCACCTCGGCCCCGACTTCCGTCAGCGACTCGGCAGCCTTGTCTGAGCGGGCAAGGCCGACTACCTGATGCCCTGCATCGATGAGTTCGCGGACGACGGCGGAACCGATGAAGCCCGTCGCTCCTGTGACAAAAATACGCATAATGCAGTCCTCCTTAAGTTGTTGAGTAGTAGATCTACTTGAACTACCAGCGGTGCGCATAAACGATTAGCACCGCCGGCCCCAAGGCTAAACTCATTATAGTCTGCGTCTCATCCAGATCTTTGCCTGTTCCTCGTTACTTCTTGCCTAATCCTCCGGAAGACACCCTGACCTCTGACAGTTCATGGATTTATCTATATGTATGAACGTCCGATATGGCTGGTTTTCACGTGATAGAATGACAGCCCGCCAAGCCTTACGGCCGCGGGCTACGAAGGAAAAGTAAGGGGCTGTAAGCAACTCGGTCAGTAATGGCTGAAGTACTTCCTGCTATCCCATACAATTTGATCAGTCCAATATTTGCGTTTGTTGACGCAATCTAGCGACGTCTCTCCTTGGCGGGCTTCCGAAAAAGCGGCTGTAATCTCGGCTAAATTGAGAGGTGCTCACATACCCCACCAGCCCGCAAGCAGTGTTCGCATCCATGGAATTGGAAACCATCAGACGCCTCGCTTCATGAAGGCGCAGCGCTTTTTGGTATTGCAGCGGGCTCATTGAAGTGACTGCCTTAAAATGTTCGTGAAACGAGGACTCGCTCATATGTACCAGCTCGGCCAAGTCTGTAACCTTCATCTGCTGGGAGAAGTTGTCGCGGAGCCAAGCAATCGACTTCACAACCCGCTGCACGTCCGAATCCGCAAAACACATTTCAGCGACGTGAACGCCGATGGGGCTGCGCAGAACTCGTATCAAAATCTCATCCACCACGAGCGGGGCAAGCAATTCAGCGTCGCCGGGATTGGAGAGACACTCCACTAGCCTCGTCACAGCTTTGACCATGCCCAAGTCGGCGCTAATGACGTAACCCGCGCTCCAATTACGAACGGCAGGCAGGCCCAGGGGATACACTTTCAGTGCCAACTCAGCAATCCTTTGCGGGTCAAGGCTCAGCTTAACACTCAGGAATGGTTCGGAATGGCTGGCATGTGTGGTCTTCACAGCGATCGGTAGGGCAACGGGGAACATGAGCATATGCGACCGGCCGAACTGATAGACCTCCTGCCCCACCGTGACGACCTTTTCCCCTTGTGCAACGACTAATAGAGAGGGTGAGTCGAAGGTTTTCACGTAGTCAATGTTTACTCGTGAATAGCGACTGACGTGCAAACCGGGGATGCGCTGGCTAAAGGTGCCGTCATGTGGAGTATAGGTGTGGATCAGGCGTGCCAGACGGGCCGTTTCTGCATCAAGCGATCCCTCGGCGTTACTCGACGTAGTTGTAACCGCATGTTCATCTAACATCTTCATCGTTTCCAAAGCAACTCCTTTTTATTTAGAGGGGATCCAATAATTCCGACCAGTCTGATAGGTTCTGACCAATGGGTCTGGTATTGCGCGACCATCCTCGGGGGGAGGGGTTGGTTCTGTATTATCTGAGTCCTCGTCCGTTGGTAACTATTCGCTTCGGCTCCCTGGAGATGGCGACATGGTGGGCATGTAGTAAATAATTATGGACGAGGTCATTTATAGATGTACTCTCTGTACTCTAATGATATCATGTGAAGTTCGTCTAATCTTGAATTTTTCCATTGACCTCTTCTGCCCGTAAAGCTACCGGCAGCGGCCTGTCTACATCTTTTTTTCACGGTCTAATACTTTATTTCCAGTCTAATACTTTATTTTCATTGAACACCAAGCCTACTCCAGCTCCCATCTGATCTCAAGGTGGAGGCTATTTGACGCTTACTTTTAAAACAAGTAACTGTGCAGGTCACCAATGCCATGAACTAATAAACCATCTCCCATCCACAACGGGAAAATCCTTCGGTCATACCCAGCTATTCAATTACTGCTTGTTCACACAAGGTCCTCACAGCTGAATGTAAGCTTTCAAAATGATAGTCTGGCTTCGCGCCATGAGGTATATTGTTGCCTAGAAACACGGTCCGGACATGAGCATTTTTCCCGGCTTGAATATCTGTTTCCCTATCGCCTACCATGAAACACTGAGACCTGTCGATCCCATATTTTATAATGAGCTCATTTAACATCCCTGGTTTCGGTTTGCGGCAAGAGCAGCCAGCATGAGGCTTATGTGTACAGGTTCGTATCTCGCGAATAGTCCCCCCTCCCTCCTTGATAACTGTCAGCATGTGATTATTGATTTCCTCCAATGCTTCCCTTGTCATGTATCCAAGCCCCACTCCACCTTGATTCGATGCCACAAACACTTGGAACCCCTTTTGATTCAATTCTGCGATGGCGTCCGTCACGCCAGCAAGTAGCACAAAATCTTTTTTGCTATTAATATTTCCCGCTTTATTAATTACACCATCTCGATCCAGAATGAAGGCCTTCATCAAATCAGCTCCAATTTTGTTTTGGACATCTCCTGCAAATGAACTGCTCTGATGCCTAATACCTTTCGAAATTTTCTAATTCTCATAATCCTGAGAAACCTCCATATAAACGGATAAGCCTATGGAGACCCCAGTAATATAAGATAAATACGAAGGATCTAACGGGAGTGTACAAGGTGAAACAAATGATAAGAAACCGGCACCGTGCGCCAGCCATAACGTAGGATTTACAGCATCCAAATAAGTGCTAGTGATAACGGCCGTCTCCTGAATCATGGTTACCTGACGAGTTTCCATCCTGATTCCCTCCTTCCTCCGATTCGGTATTCTGCATCGGATCAAGCACATTGGATTGCTGTTCATGGTTGGGCTGCGAGTTCTCCCCTACCCGGGTCGGATCAGGAGAATGGAGCATCGCGGGCCTCAGCTTCATCGACCAGATCGGAGCACGCGTAACCAAATCCTTGAAGCCTTGCATATCAACCGGAACTGCCGGGCTCATATACGGAATACCAAAGGACTTCAGGGAAAGCATATGATTCCCGATCACGATCAAGCCGATCACGACTCCATACAGACCAAACATACCGGCCATGAGGATGAGCGGAAAGCGGAGCATACGCAGCGCGAAAGCAGAATTATAGGCGGGCGTCGCGAACGATCCGATTGTCGTGAGCGCGATGACGACAACGGTAATCGGGCTTGCGAATCCGGCAGCAACCGCCGCTTGACCTACGACCAACACACCTACGATGGATAATGCGCCTCCGACCTGCAGCGGCAGCCGAACGGTTGCTTCCCGCAGCACCTCCATCGACACCTCGACAATAAGCACCTCAAAAAAAGACGGGAACGGCACTCCTGCTCTCCCCCCCGCCACGGCTACGGCGAACTCCGTCGGGATCAGTTCCGGATTAAAGGAGATGATGGCTACGTACAAGGCCGGAAAAATCAGGGAGAACATCAAGGCAATGACACGCACCACCCTGATGAAGCTGCCCTGCAGAAAACGCGATGTATAATCCTCGGTTACCTGGTAGAACTGGTTGAACACCGCCGGCACGATAAGCGCGAAGGGTGTTCCGTCCACCAGAATGGAGACCCTGCCTTCCAGCAGATTGGCAACGACTTTATCCGGCTTCTCTGTATTTTGCACTTGTGGAAAAGGAGACAGATAATTGTCTTCGATGAACTGCTCCAAATAGCCGGCATCCATAATGCCGTCGATATCGATATTGGATAATCGCTTTTCCACTTCCTGAACTAGTTCCGGATTCGCAATCCCGTCCAAATAGGTAATCGCCACATCGGTTTTGGTTATCCGTCCAAGCGTAATGACCTTCACCCTCAAATCAGGGGTTATCAGCCGGTACCGGATCAAGCCCAGGTTGTCGGCCAGATGTTCGATGAAGCCTTCACGGGGGCCTTGAATCACCTGTTCGGTCGGCGGCTGCTCAATCGCTCTCTTGCCAAAATCCTGGCAGCCCATAATGAGCACTTCATCCAGACCGTCTATGGCGAGGACCGTCCATCCTCTCGATATGCCGTTCACCAGTTCGCTCATCTTGGAGGTCGTCTTGATTGGACTGTAAGGCAGTGTCTGCCGCTTAATCATTTCTGAGAGCTGTTTCGGGGTTTTGCGTTCCTCCTCTGGCGTCTCCACAATCCTCATCAAAGGCCGCAGCACGTCCTCATTGATTTGCGCTTTGTCGGTCAAACTGAAGTAATAGAACAGAACCGCCGGATAATGGCCGTGAATATCAAATTCACGGATAATGAAGTCATCGCTGTCCTTAAGCAATTCCTGCAAGAAAAGAACTGTTTCATCAATTGACCGATGAGTTGGCTCATCTCCCAGCTGCTCCATAATCTTGTTGGGCGGTTCTATTTTCCTTCGTGACTGATCAGACCTCTGGATATGATTTGATTTTTGCTTGGATTTATTAATCATGGATCTCCAGACGGACATATCCATTCCTCCTCACAAGCCTGAATGAACAGTTGCTTTTCCTTTATTCTTCTTCGTAATAGGCTTCCAAGTATTTCATCCAATTATGTATGAGGACGAGTAACCACGCTCCTGATTCTGGTGGTCAGTTTCGTCAATCAGGCTGCAGCAGTAAAAACAACCGAATTGCACCAAGCTGCAAACGGAGATCTACAAGAAAAGACGGCGTCACTTGCGTTTATTGATCAAAACTATGCAGAAAGATATGCAAAGCCAACCCCTACTCCATTGCCTCTGTAAATGTAAAAAAAACATTTGCTGATTAAGGCAAATGCTTTTTTTAACTCGGGCGCTAACTCATTAATCTTCAGCAGCCGCAAGCTGTTCAGGCAAAGATGGCCATCCATAAAGTAAGCCATTCTGGTATAATTTGCGTCAATGCTAGGAGCTTTTATTAGCATCGAGAGAGATGTTCTGCTTGATAATCCAAAACGAACTCCCCCGTGCCCAGTTAGCTCAATCAACTCTCTCTTTTTGAGCCCTTTGGGGTTCTCTGAATGAACCGAACATACCTGTAAAAAAGCCCGATTAACCCGATAGTAAATCCATATCCAGAAAAACGTTCAAAAGCTAAAAAAATACTCCGAACAGTGTTGTATGAACACCTAAAAGTTGAACTTGAAGAGCAACTATGGGCTGTTAGCCGCGGCCATCATTCAACTATCAGATCTTTAGCATTTGAGGGGAAATTGGTACAGTCAATACTTTCGTCTTAAACCCATTTCTTTCAATAATTTGAGATTAAATAATTTTAAGACATTGTCCACTAGCCATAAACCTACCGCTGCCGCAAAAACCCCAAATACAAAAATGCCGTATTTAAGAGTATCATCAGCAATAATATACAAATAAACAACAATTCCTGCAAAAATAAGGTGTAGAGTTACAAGTTCGATATAAGCCGATATCTTTTGGATATTACGTGCTTCTATACTATGTTCATGGAGATACTCCTTATCTTGTGAATATTTAAGGACTCTGCGTGTTCGGACAGTAGAAATAATGAAAGAATCACTGAACTTATTAAACTAGCTATGATCTTCCTCCCTTTTTGGTACGAAAATAACGTGTGATCCAGCTTCAGCGAACAAAACAACCTACTCTTTGACCGCTGTAGTAATGCCATTTGTCGGTGCTCACGTAATCGTAGGTGTCGACGAGATTAAATTTCTTATCGGTGTAAAGGGAGACGTTAAGACCATTAGTTACAAGCACGTTGAGGATCATAAGTTACCGCCACCTTTCAGTATACTTTTCCCCCATAGTTAACCTGCCCGTCAACGGACAACGGCAGCTGATCTGATGACCGGCTGCCGTAATATGCATTGAGCTATAGTACCCGATAGTTTAATCATCTATTGAAAACATGTAGAATAATTTACTGGAGAGTATGGAGAATCTCCGTTTCGAGCTTTGATTCATCTTCATTCCAATGTCCGTATATCTCTATTAGCGGAAGGACAAGGTGTTCTCCTACAGCTTTTACAGTTGATTTCATGCTCTTATAAGTTTTGTCTAATTCACTATAGGATCCGATGTGTTTACAATAAGCATATTTTTGAAAAGTAATATCCCTCTTTTCCAATAATGAATCTTCATTCGGCGGAGAGGTCAACTCTATTCCAGCAAACATGTTATGACCATTATCATAAACTACGTGGTTAATTCCTGTATGAGAGAGTCCATTGTTACGCACTTCCTTCCAAACCTTATCCAGCAACTCGAAAATTGTTTCACTGTATACCTTGTTTTGATCATGAGTTTTAGAAAAACCGAACAATGTAAACATTTTTCTTTGATTAATAATAACTGGTTCCATTATTATCATCCTCATTCCGTCCATTTTGGTAACGCTTACATATATCTTTCTTCATACTGCTTCTTTTTTCCTTCTAGTATAGAAGATATACTGCGTTATTTTGCCCGTTACTTCAACGAAAAAGAAACAGTTTTCAAGCAAAACAGGGCTTGCGCCCTGTTTTCGTGAAAGGTGGTCTATGATTTGTGTTTGCGGAAAAGGAACATCAGGCGCCTGTGAACTCGTACTACAGCGTAGGTGTATTCAAAGCTGTCTGAATATTCTGCAGGTCAAACCGCAATTGCTCCTGCACGTTCCAGGGATGGTACCACTCACGCTCCAGCATGTAGGTCAAGATTCGCTCATGGATATCAATGGCATCCTCCAATTGCTTCGTGAGTATCGCCTTGATTTCCGGTGTTCCGGCTTCCGTTACCGCCATTGCGTAGTTCCTCACTCCGCTTTTCGCATTGATCAAAAAGTCCATCGCAATGACCTGGTCGGTCAGGGTGTTCATACCGGTTAAATGCTCTAGAAGAGTGTTCATACCTTCACCTCCTGATCGGCAGCTTGCGTGAGAATCGCCCCTAGCTCCTGCAGCTGGCGGGTCGAGATCTCAACATCCTGCTGTAAAATATCCTTCAAAGCCGCATCCGAAATTAATCCTTGCATCGTCTTGGCCTTGGTCAAGCATATGGTTTTGAACGCGGCCATTTCGTGAACCTCGAGCGTTTCATGCAGGGCATACATCGTTAGAATTCCTCCTATATCGTAAAATTACGGCTTGAGCAATACTTTGATGCAATTGTCTTGTCTCGTGTCAAAAATGTCATAGCCTCGTTTGGCATCGCTTAACGGGATGACATGCGTCACAACGTCGCCTGGATCTATCTTGCCTTTATCGATCAGGTCATACATATAAGACATATAGTGAATGACAGGCGCTTGTCCTGTACGAATATTGACGTTCCGCTGGAAAATGTCACCCAACGGGAAAGCATTGTATCGCCCACCGTACACGCCTGTTACCTGAATCGTGCCGCCTTTGCGTACGGCCTGCGAGGCAATAACAAAACCGCCCATCGCCCCGCCTTGCAATTTTAGGCCGGCTGCCAGGGATTCAAGCGGAGACATCTTGCCGCTCATTCCCGAGCAGTCGATCACGATATCCGCACCTCCCTTGGTCATTTCCTTTAGGTGGTTGCCGATATTCTCCTCCGACTCTGCGTTGACGATCTCTACCTTGTTCGTCCGTTTGGCGTGCTGCAGACGGTAATCGAGGTAATCCACCGCTATTACACGCTTTGCCCCTTTGAACCAGGCAAACTTCTGCGTCAATAGACCAACCGGCCCACAGCCGATGACAATGACCGTGTCCCCTTCCTTCACACCGGCGTTATCGACGCTCCAGAACGCCGTTGTCATGGCATCCGCGATGAGACACAGCTTCTCGTCGGGATGCTCGCAGTTTTCCGGAATTTTGAAATGCGTAAAGTTCGCAAATGGCACACGCAGATACTCGGCTTGTCCGCCCGGATAGCCGCCGGTTGTGCCGGAATATCCGAAATACCCTCCCATATCCCCATGCTCATTCGACTGGTCACACTGGCTTTCCAAGTGATTTTTGCAATAAAAGCATTCCCCACAGGCGATGTTGAACGGGATGATCACACGGTCGCCTTTTTTCAAATTGGTCACGCCGGGACCGACCTCTTCAACGATACCCATCGGCTCGTGTCCAATGACATAATCCTCTTCCAGATTCGGAATCATTCCATGAATCAGGTGCAAATCGGAACCGCATATGGCTGTGGTCGTCAGTCTGATAATCGCGTCATCCGCCTTCTGAATCTTCGGATCTGGGACTTCCTTCACGACAACATTCTTGATGCCTTGGTACGTAACTGCCTTCATGCCTTATTTCCTCCTATGTGCTCGTCCGGCGTGCGATCGAACATGCCTTTGCGTGTTGTATCATCAGGAAACAGCTTCAGCTTGCTGATTTCCACCGTATTATTAGCTGACAGCTGATCCAATTGGTATTGCTTCTTGAGTTCATAGGGGTGAAACCATTTCTTGCGAACCATTAGGTCCGTAATTTCCTGATGAAGCGCAATGCCTTGATGAAGCTGAGTGCGCAAAAGTGCCCTGACATCGGGTGAAACAGCCTCGGTCAACGCTGTGGCGGTGTTTCGAACCCCCTCCTTAGCGCGGATAAGGAAGTCCATGGCAAATGTCATATCGGCCATTTCGGGCATATTCAGCGAGTTAGCGGGATCAACATAATCCATCTTAATCGGATCTGCCTGATTCAATGTCATTAGTGTCACCTCAATTCAAAATGGGAGTCGGCCGGAATTCTGGGACAGGGGCATGGAAGGGAGCTTTGGTATACACAGCTTGCAGATCAGCAATGGCTTGCATGCTCTGCTGTACATCCTTCTGCATCAAATCTTTCAGCTCCTGGTCGAACACCAGGCCCTGCATTAATTTGGACTTGGCCAGACAGAGAGTTTTGAAATTGAGTGCCTCATGAACCTCAAGGGATTCATGGGCGGCTAACGATTCCTGCTGGTTGATCATTTACCCACCTTCTTCTAAAATATTTGAACAGAGATATCTTTTCCTCCGGAAATTGAACCTATTCAATCTTAAACAGACCAGCGGAGGATAAACAAACCAGGCTTGTAGCATATTAAAAGTGACAATTAATATGGCTAAGGTGGTGAATTTCCTTGTTTGATGCCAGCTCCATGCTAACCATGGACAATCTCAAGGCTCTTCTTGAAGGCATGAGCGATGCCCAATTTGACGAGCATGAGTTCAACAAAAACCGGAAGACGACCCTGGTTTATATTAAGACGTTAATCGATACTGAGCGATTAAACGAAGCCATCGTTGAACCCTTAAATATCGATCCACATGAGACGCTAGAAGAAGGACCTGCTGTATCAAAAATGATTATTACCTCCTTGCAGGAGGCAGAGGACAAGCTTGTTACCGGATATGTTCTTATCGTCAATATGCCTGAGAATCAGTGGCTGGCAGTGCAGTTGGAGAACCCGCTTAGCCGCGCCATAGAACAATCCGTCACGGAAACGATTATTTATGGAGCTAAGGATAGTTTTGACGAGCAATTGGAACACAATATCACACTGATCCGAAGGCGTCTGCCTCTTGCCGCACTCAAAACGGAGAAATTTATCGTCAGTTCGTTAACTAAAACGGAAGTTGTCCTTATGTATATCAAAGGGCTGACAAATCCCGAGTTTATCTCCATAGCCAGAGAAAAAATTAAAGCGATCGATTATGACATGTTTCTTGATTCATCACAGATCGCCGCTTTTATAGAAGACCATAAATATACTGTATTTCCTCAATTTCTGGAAACAGACCGGCCGGATCAGTGTGTTTATTCCCTGGGGCTCGGCAAGCTCGTTATTCTGGTAGGCAATACACCTTACGCATTAATTGCTCCGATCACCTTCTTCCACCTCTTTCAATCGCCGGAGGATTATTTTCTTCGCTGGAACGTTGCCAGTTTTTTTCGTGTTATCCGATATCTCAGTTTCTTCCTGTCGATATTCTTAATTCCTTTATATGTGGCGTTATCCACCCATCACTACGAAATGATTCCGCTGCAAATTCTGTATGTATTGATGGAATCTCGCAGCAAATTGCCATTTACTCCTTTCTGGGAAGCGTTTATGATGCTAATCACCCTGGAAATCATTAAGGAAGCCAGTTTGAGAATGCCGACCAAATCGGGGCAAATCCTGGGAGTAATTGGCGGTATCGTTATTGGTCAAGCTGCAGTGGTAGCGGGTTTTGTCAGTAAAGTCCTCATCGTTCTGGTCGGTATTTCAGCTATCGCTTCTTACTTGGTGCCCAACTACCTGATGACCAAGTCCAGCACTTTGATTCAATTTCTATTTCTTGTGATGGCTTCTTCCATGGGAATATACGGCTTGATACTTGGCTTTGCCTGCCTGCTGGCTCATTTGAATGGACTTTCCTCCTTGAAAGAGCCTTTTTTTGCTCCTGTTTCCCCTTTTTACGGAAAAGAGTGGGCGGATCTGTTTGTTCGGGCGCCGCTGAGCTGGATGAAGGACCGGCCAGCATCGCTGCACCCTTTACAGAAATGGCGAACAAGCCGGAAGAGGTGACTTTCATGAATCCTGTCGCATTATTCGAGAAAAAGCATACTTACGGCGGCGTCTATGCCTTTTTGCTGATCAACCGCATTCAAATTCTATATTATCCTTTAATCATGCCTACCTATTTGGTCCACCCTTATATGATATGGGGGATAATTGGGGTTGGCCTTATTTCACAGTTTAATTTAATCCTCTTGTCAAAATGGTTTTCTTCAGGGCATTCCGGTTCCGGTTATGAAGGGCTGGTCAATTTTTTTGGAATGGGCAGGCTTCGGCTGTTTGCTGTAATTGGCCTGTTCCTGCTTGTTATTAAGCTGTCGGTCATCACCCTCGGTTATGTTGAAATTTTGGATAAATTTATTTTTCCCTCCATGAATGCCATTTGGTTAACTTTATCCCTGCTTTTGGTTGGCTTCTACATTGCCTCATATGGTATAGATAAAACAATCCGGTTTATTGTTGTCATTTTCTTAGGCTCAGTCTGGGTCATTATGGTTTACGTCCCTTTCCTTTTGCCACCTTTTGCACATCTTTATGATATATATCCTCTGTTTCCCGTTGAAGGTATAGATTCTCCATGGAAAACCCTATTGTTTATATGGGCTGCCTTTTCCGGTCCGGAGTATCTGGTTTGCCTTTCCCCATGGCTGAAGCCGAAATCCAGGATGATCAAATCGTTCAGCTTGGCGAATACCCTCACCATTATTGAATATTTAATCCTGTTTATCAGTTCATTATTTTATTTCGGCTCGGCCCATCTTGATAAAGTCAGTTATCCCATCCTGAACATGATTCGTTATCTTCAATATCCCGTGCTTGAACGAATAGATATGCTATTTATTACCCTTCACATGTTCAACTTTTTGTTTTTTATCTCGCTGTTCTTGCTATTGATTTATGGAGCAGGAAGGATTTCTTTAGGAATCCATCTCAGGCCAACCAGCCGTATGGGGTTCATCTTGTGCTCCTTGGCTTTATATGCATGGATGATTGTGGCATACAAATGGATTTGGCGTACGGAATCTTCATTGAATATCATGGTAGTCGTCGAAATTTGTTCCAGCGCCTTCAGCTATTTGATTGTTCCCTCCTTACTCCTCATTGCCATAAAACTAAAAAAAGGACGCTTACCTTCATGAGAATCACCAAACGGACATACCTATGGATCTTGTTTGGCGGCTGCATATGGATTAGCGGCTGCTCCCCCTTTGTCGATAAGAATACGGTTGAAGAAATCTCTCCGACTATTTTATGGTCCATTGACGAGGGAAACGGGAAAAAGCTCAAAATCAGCACAGTGGTGCCTCCTTTACTTAATGAGAAGAAAAAACTGTTATCCATCCAGGTGGATCTGTTTAAGCAAGGCGAAAAGAATTTCAATTTGAACTTTTACCGGGAATTAAAGCTTGGACAGCTCCGTATGCTGTTTATGAACGAGAATTATGTAAGGCATAACGGAACCAAGGCGCTCCAAACCTTTCTCATCGATCCCGATATTTCCCCGCGAATCTTCCCTGTCATAGTACGGGGAAGATTTGACGAATATTTGAATGATCAATTGGCCGAACAGGATAATTTGGAATATTTTCTTTATCGCATGTTCAAGCACTATGAGACACATCTTCAAGGAGAGATGACCATTGTCAATCTTCATAATTATCTGAAACGTCGCTATTCCCCCTCGCCGTATCCGGTTCTCCCGGTCTTCAAGGCGAATCCTTCAAATTTCACCTACGATGGGACGGCATTGTTACATGGCGATACGCTCATGGGAACAATCCAAAATGAAGAGGATGAAATCTTCCAGCTTATCGATAACGATCATTACCTCAAGCAGTTTCCTATGCCTAAGCTCTTCTTGAGTCTTGGAAATGTCCGGGCTGAAACCCGTATGAAAATTAGCCGCGATTACTCGTCTCTGTCGCTGCAAGTCAAGCTTGAGGCCAAGCTTGACGAGTATCAAAAGGAGAACAATCTGTTCGAACACGATGGATTAAGTGATCTGGAGGTTGAGATTGAATCCTATTTAAATAAAAATACCTTGAACCTTCTAAACAAAATGCAGCGGTGGAAAGTAGATCCCTTACAGGTAGGTACACATACGATTACCCCATTCAAAAAAGCGATGACCAGTGGACGATGGGAAGACTACTGGGAGCATATGAAGATTAATGTGGATTATCAAGTTGTCATCCGCCCTTTGACCCGTGTAAGCGAATAAGACCTTTCCAGAATCTGTCGGTCGACGATTTCGCCGCAGGTCCGTTGGCGACGGTGCCAGTTATAGCGCTGGCTCGATCAGACTCAATAAGGACCGCCACATTCGCTAATTCTGCGAGCAGTAGCAGTCACTTTAGCAGCGTTTTCTCAAACGCAAGGACAAAACTACGCTCTAACGGGAATGAACAATTCAACAATTTCGTGGTTATTTTTACCTCTCTATTCTGCCTTATAGACGGTGAAGAGTATTTTGAAAAACTTCGCTAGCCGTACGATGAAACGAAAAAGGTTGAGGTTGAAATTATGTAAGCCCTCATCTGATGACAAAGACCTTTTTACCTCTAATGGATTTCTTTAAGGACGCTGCGGGACAATTCGTAATATGAGGTCCACCAGAAAGATCTGGTGACCTCATATTACGAACGGGCACGATAACTTAATAAAAGACATTTGACGAAGGAACTGCCGCGGCAGTAGGTTTAATTCCATTTACGCGTGGTAATAACTAATTATGAAAAACAAAATCTAAGGGGGTTGCTAAATGCTTTGGAGCATCTTTGTTCTTCTACTCATCCTATGGGTGTTGGGCTTTTCTTTTCATATCGCAGGTGGATTAATCCACATTCTCCTTGTATTAGCTTTGATTTCACTAATCTATAATTTAGTTACCGGTAGGAGAAGCCGTTAGCCTAGGAGTAGATCATTTTCCAACATTTAACTGCCTTTCACCGAATCAGTGCAGTTCATGTGCTTGTCCTCAATCGGAAAAGGCTATAGGTTCTTATCCAAATTAATAAGAACGTATAGCCTTAAAATGAAAAATCCGCCGAATGTGCGGATCCAAATCGATGTTGTCTTCCTAATGGTCGGGTGGTTTATTTATCCTTTGACCCCCTGGCACGGATTCGTACGTTTCTAATGACCGTCGACGTCATAGGCGGCGGGACGCATTCGATTTCAAATAATGCTCGCGGCCCGCTAAATAGCCCGTTACTTTAATGAACAAAAAAGGACCGAAGCTAGCTCCTACATTATCGCGCTACGTTTGCTTTATAATACCTATTTTCTCCAGCCCCGTGAATAGGAGCTTTTGGCAGTCCAGTGGTGCTGGTTCGAAGAGGAATGAAAAAAGAAGGACCATAATGCTCCTCCCTTGTTGAGCTTTCGAGTCAGTGAGCTAAATAAATGATATATACCTATTGACGTTATAGTTGTGATGATTCATATTCCTTCACACGCCGGTAAAATGTCCGATGTTTCATATCTAAGGTCTTCATAGCCGAAACAGCCGTTATCCCCCCGCCCTTCCATTCCCTATATACCTGAATAAAGTTAGAGTCGATCTCTTGCCTGGGCCTACCAAACTTTACTCCATCCGCCTTGGCAACTACTATCCCTTCGGCTTGACGCTGCCGATTCTTTTTACGCTCCTGCTCGGCCACATACGCCAGCAAGCTTAAAAATTGATCCTCCATCACTTTCCCAAAGTCGCCCATCGTCCGAAACTTCCGCGAATCAAACAACGTTTGATTATCCAAGCAGACAATATCTGCGCTCACTTCCCGCGTAATGTACTTCCATTCGGCTATAATCCCGTCATAATCACGGCCCAGCCGGTCGAGTGCGTCGATATAAATTAAGTCGCCTTCTCGAATCATCAATCGCTCCCGAGAATAATCGAGACGTTTCTGGTTGCTTACTAATATTGTTCAGGTTCTAACTTTCATCTAATGGTTCCAACTTTAATGTAAACGGACACAGGTGAGGGAAAAAGTTGGATTGTTAAGCTTTCCGCCTGCTCCGTGATATAGGTTGATTGGAAGGATACGACATTGTGTTTCTCAATCGGATTTCCAACGAATCTCTGCAATGACTGGATAATGATCCGATACGGCAGAAGGTTGTACCTCGGCTAAGGCATGTTCTGTCGGCATGTTTACAAAGATATGGTCGATTTCTCTGCCATTCTCTATGGTTGGGAGTTTATTTTGTAACACGATTTTTTGCCAATGGGTGTTCATTCGTTTCATCAAAGGTTCATCCATTTCCATATTAAAGTCCCCAGTCATGATCGCTGGCCGTTCCAGCTTGTTTAAAACTTGCAAAAGAATCGGGACCTGCTTTACCCGTTCTTTTGTTTCTACCCCCAAATGGGTATTTAGTATGATGACAGTCTCCTCTCCTATTTGCAGTCTCGCCGTTAGGATACTCCTTCGCTCTATGGACCCACCAATATACTGAATTCTTTTTGCAATTATCGGATAGCGGCTCAGAATGGCGTTTCCGTATTGGACAATGAGGAGGTTTACACTGGGAGAGAAGCAGGAATACATCCCGAGCTCTTTAGCTAGCCTGTTTAACTGATCTTGAAAGCCGCTACGAGGTGAAAAACGGTCAACCCCTTGCAGGGAAACAACATCCGGTTGCGCTTTTGCAATCTCTTTTGCTATGCGGCGCAAACTGGTTTGCCCATCCATGCCCTTTCCGTGTCGAATACCATAGGTCATCACTCTCAAGTTTATACTGGCTCCTATCGGATTCACCGCTTTCTGCATATTTTCACGAAACAACCGGCTCACTGCCGACCTATATTATACGTAACAATAGTATTGATCAAGCAGTTGCAGTATTTACGATTTTTAAAATTTATATGCGCATTATGCTCAGACTCTTCATTCGTTTCCGTAAAGGATTTGCTCGGTGTTAGGGTAAATTGAAATCCAACACAGGCTTGAATCGTTATAGCGGCCGCGCATGAATGCCTGTATTCCGTCGGTCAAACGTGGAGCGTTTCGGTGCATAAACGAGGGATGAGAAATTGTTAATGCCCTTAATGTGATGCTGATTCGAGGGGAATGGGACTATCGTGATCCGTTAATTCCAATGGACCCGTTATCAACTTTCACCTCCATGATTCGGACAATGTTCCTGTCACCTGACAAGACTTCATTAGCAATGGCCATCCTTTTCAGGATGGCCATATCGTTGTAGAACATTCTATTCTTACAATACAACTTATTCTGCCTCGACCTTGTCAAAATAATGTGCGCTTTCCACCATTGGTGTGCAGTCGGAATGGTCCCCGCTCAACGTGATCTCGAAGATGAAATCCTTTTCCAACACGAATGGCTTCACCATCCTCCAATCGATTCGCCCTTGGCCAAGCGGCAGCGAATCGTGCTTTTGCCCCATGCTGTCGACCAGATGATAGTATTGCGCGTAAGGCGAGGTTCGCTCAAGTACCTCACGCAGCCGCTCATTGTCTCCGCCGAACGAAATGAACGTATGGCTTACATCGACATTCAACGAAAGTTCCAGAGGTACGATTAAATTGTCTATGAGATACGGGTTGCGGCCATAGGAGAACAGTCCTTCGGTTGAATCTTCCCAGACAAAAACTTCCTGCGAGTACGACATGACTTTATGGATCTCCTCACGCAGAAGAAAAGTTCGTTCCCTGGTTACATTTCTACTGCTGGCTGAATGGACGTAATGTGCGTGCACAATACATTTGGCACGTTCTTCCATGCAAATGCGCGCAAGCAATTCGCAAGATTCGTGGTAAAATTGGCGAATGTGCGGGTTTTCGCTCAAGATGTCCAAATATTCGCCTCGGTAGTTGGGCGGATGGTGTAAATAGGGTTTAACCCCGCGATCATGGAGTTGGCGGATGCGGTTCCGAATGAGATCGGGATCTTGCAGGTCGCGATCGCTCAGATAGAACTCGATGATATCCGGGTTGTATCTGAGTCGGTTATCTAGGTTACTCTGCTCGAGATTTCCTTTCAAGCGCATGAACTTCATTTTGCATCACCTCAGCCTCCATCCTATCATAACCGTGTAAGAAGAATATTAACTAGTCGTCTTGGTTTGTGAGGATAGCGCCTCTAAATGTGATTTTCCTCTCCATTAAAGGCCCGATGCCCCTGCTCTTTCCGGATGTAACGGTGGTGGACGAACTAATTCAACAGATGCGGCATGCGGTTCGCAGCGAAGGGCTGATCGAAGAAATGAGGAATTCGATAGTCATTGAGACCAGTTAATACCTGATGACACAATCGTTTAAGACAAGCCTCTTCCCAATGCATTTTGGACCCATAATCCCTTTTAGTCTAGATAAGTTCAATGATTTGTTCATGCTAATTTTACGATTTGTCATTATTAGGTTAATGAAGTTCGAACACTCCACCTGTAGACTTAAAGCTGTCAACCGAGCAGAGGAGCCGCGAATGAACGATAGAGGTAGGCTAGCGGACTATGATGAACAAATACGAGGAAATCACCAAACCCATCTTAGATGAGAGCGATCAGAACTTGTTTGCCGGGAAGGACAAGCTGCCGTCCGAGAAGACGCTGGCAGCTCGATTCGGGGTGAGCCGCGAGACGATCCGCAAAGCCCTCGAGAACTTGATCGATTTGGGGAAAATTTATAACGTCAAAGGCTCAGGCTATTATTTGCGGCGAAACGGGCTGCACATGGCGAGCACGTTAAATAAATTTTCCAGCACTACGGCTTTGATTCGGAACGCAAACTTTTCCGAAGGCGAGAACGAAGTTCATCTCTTGACAGCCAATGGAGAATTCATCGTCTACTCGCGAAATGTGCTGCCTCAGAGCATTGTCGGGAAAGACTTCGCGGAACAGTACAACCCCGGATCGCTTTGGAAGCATTGGAAGATGACGTGCTGCCTTACCGTCTAAAGCAAAGCGACCCTCCGCTCCTGAAATTTATTCAGGTGCACTACGATGACAAGGCTAACGCGGTATACATTTCTTATGTATTCATGAGAAATGACCTAATCCGGCTTTATGTCCGCAGAACTTAACTGCAACAAGGTACACATAACAAAATGGAGGTGCAGGATATGGATTCGAATCCCTTCTTCCGACGGACCATCGAGGAAATTTATTCTGATTTTTTAGATGTGAATGGAAGGGTTATGATGGCGGCCCATCGAGGCCATTGGAGACCAGCAGCGGAAAATTCTCTCCGCTCGATCGAGCTCGCCATCGATATCGACATGGATATCGTTGAGCTCGACATCCGGAAAACGAAAGACGGCGCGCTCGTGCTCATGCACGACGATACCGTGGACCGAATGACCGACGGTTCCGGCAAAATCGCAGACCTTACGCTGGAGGAAATTCGCTCTCTGCGTCTGAGGCAGGGCGATGGCGGACCCGAGGCACCTTTTACCGACGAGTTGGTCCCAACGCTGCACGAAGCCATGCTGGTAGCCAAGAATCGAATTTTGGTCAATCTGGACAAGTGCTGGCCGATTCGCGAAGATGTTTACCGGGTTCTGGTCGAAACCGGAACCGTCAGAGAAGGGATCTTCAAGAGCGAAGAAGCGGATCTGGACGAAGTCGAGATCTTTTTGAACGGTAAAGCCGAGCGCCCAGCATTTATTCAGAAAATCCAGGACTTCCGGATTCCGGCAGAAAGCGAGGCGGAATTCGAGGCATTGTTCCACAACACCGTCGGAATGGAAAAACTCAAAGCGTTGCTGAGCGACAAGGTCAATCGCGAAGCCTTTCTTCGGAAAGTGCCTCCAGCCAATGTACATTTGCTCGATCAAGTGGATGAACTCTCCGAGAGAATTCGACCACAAGCAATCGAAATCAACTTCCTGTTCGATCGCAGCCCGCTTGCCCGTCCGGCAATGTTGGAGAAGCTCAAGGCCCATCGACTCAGGGTTTGGGTCAACACGATGTTCGCCTGGGATTGCGGCGGGCATACGGACGAAGTGTCGCTGTCGAATCCCGAGGAGGGTTGGCAATGGCACTTAAATAACGGAGCCAATATGATTTTGACGGACCGTCCGGAACAACTAGTTCAATATCTGAACGCAAGGAAGTAAACGCTTAAAGAGCAAAAGACGGTTTTTATTAAGAAAGCCTACATTTAAGCTGCCTGCGGTAACGCTGCGAATCGAGGAATATCCTGCATCATCTTGCCTTTATCAAAATTCATGTCCCTTTTTCAATATACCGAACAAGATTCGAATGAGCTTATTGCATAAGGTGATGCGGGATTGCATTTTTCAACGGATTATCCTGCCGTTTGGTGTAATACTCATGCAACGCTTTAAAGGCTGTGTTTTTAGCAACCAACGGCATCATCACACAGAAGAGGTTTCGTCCGGCACGGAGACAAGCTCATGCGGCAGTAGATAAAGGCTTAGCATCTGAAGAGCAGACTTGCACTCGCAATCCTTAATTACCGTAAGGAACTTGGGAAAGTACCGATCTAGTCCATTATGAACATGTCCTCGTACGACACACAGCCAAGTCCCTCTTCCACATGCAAAATAACAAGTGCACGTTTCGCGATTTGTTCCGGGGGTATGATACCGCCGCTCCAATTGCTCCAGGGCTTTCTTTTGAGCTCACTCAGTTCGATGCAACGTAGTTTCGTTCTTTTTAAATGGTAAGTCCTCCTTGTCTGGAGTACTTTACCATTATTTACCCAAATGATGCCCCATTATCTTTTTGGATCGATCTTTTGAGCTTGGTTGTACTAGGGTCTCACCAAGCGCTCGCTTATTTCGTTCTTCCATACTTTCTCCCGTACCTTACTATCGTCCGATAAAGGCTTTTGTCAGTAAGTGACTTCAGTGCGTTGAAATTTGGCCGGGTGTTCACCTCCAGAATCCACATCCGCCCATTCCGATCGAGAGCCACGTCAAGACCGAGCTCCTTGAAACGAACGCTATGACGGTCGAAGCAGCGGGCCGTTTGCCTGCCTATCGTCTTCAACCACCGTTCATAATGATCAATCTGAGTTGAGGTGTAACCTGATCGGTGCAACGTCTGCTCCAAAAGCGCAAGCTTGCCGCCTTGGTGATAGTTCGTGACGACTTTGTTCCGCTTACCAAGCTTGACGAACATGACGGTAGGCACCCATTTACCTCTTCCTGTCTTTTGCATCGTCATCCGCAAGTCGAATGGTCTGCCACGGGAAGCTTGCAAGTAAATGCCCTTCTGGAGCAGGTAGCTCCTGCCGCGAGCAATTTTTTTCAATTGGTCGAAGAGGGAACTGGCGGAGGATACCTCAAACGTTCTCGCGTCTTTCTTGACTCGGAACTTCCGGGATGATGTTCGCACAATGCGTGCTATTCCGCTGCCACCCGTCCCGTTTGTCGGTTTGAAATACACCATCTTGTAACGACTGGTCATCTCCTTAAGCGATGAACGAGTAAACTGCTTCGTTTCGGGAACGAATCGTCTCAATCTACGGTCCGAAAGTAACCATTTTGTCTTTGTCCATTTATTTTTGACCGACAAGCTGCCACTGCCTTTTCTAAGCATCTCATCATCTCCTTCGCATCTCTCGGAATAGATTACTTTCCTTCTCAGAGATACGTCACGGCGGATACCCTGGTATCACTAGAACCTGGTGGTTTTTTCGGGAGCAACTCGTTATAAATTATCGACTAAGTTACGCTCACCGACTCCAACAAGCTGCCGTAGCCGTTGCAGAGAACTAACAGGGTTCGTACGGGCTGTAGGTTATACTATTGAGAAGAAGCAGTCGGAAACCGTATTGATCGCTTAGCTTGTACTGAATAGGCACTAATTAAGATGTCAAGCCTTTCAATGATGCGTTCATCATTCTCGAATTGTCACCCCATCCGTAACCGCCTTAACTTGCTCCGCGCTGAGTCCTTCCAGCAGTTTTTTCAATCCTTCTATTTATATCATCCTCACTTTTTGTCCCGGTTGTGTCCTGTCATTGTTAAAGGCCCCAGCAGTCTCAGCCTGAGCCCAAATTCCCAAACATTACGATTTTCAGACAAAACAAAAGCACCGCTCAGTTACTTCCCCAACTAGATGTTCTGGCTGCTGAGAATTCTTCTCCATATTTCTCCCCCCATTTATCGATTCCTGTCCATGTAGGATTTTAATTTTTCATATAGCGGAACAATTTCAACCGGTGCGCGTATCATTGCCAAACTCAACCCAATGGCTGCATTACAACCCGACCTCCTACCCGTTGCAATTGATCCAAGTTTCTCGCATTTCCCCGTCATCGTCGCCGTATTCTTCTCTAGTAGTGGCAGCCATCCCAACTTCCTCTCTGTATTTGCACGCAAAAAAGCCACGGAAAATAGAAAAAAACATACTTGTCGTAAGTTTAATCCATTCTCCGTGGCAGTTATATGCTCAAATTTGATTGTTGTCCGTTTCCGGATGCTCCTTCACGTACCGAAAATAAGACGGCTGTGAAAATTTTTGTTCTTCGTAATTGTACTTATATTAGCATGATTATCCAACCCGCTTCAAGTGAAATGGACGAAAAGAAAGGGCCGGTGGGATTCCATCGGCCCTTTCTTACAGGGAAAACGCGTCTGTGCCTATTGGCATGAGTCACTCAGCGCTTATCCCACCTCACGCGTCACATTATTTCCAGCAAACGATGGTCTCGCCGGATAACGCATCCGACAGCGGACCACACAAGAACATGACGATATTGGACATATCCTCCGGCTGGGCGATCTGCTGTAAGCGCGAGCGGTCCTCTTGGCCAGTAACAGTACGGGTAGCGAGGAATCGAGCCGTATATGTCGGCGCTGGGGAAATACAATTGACGTTGACGTCGAACGGGCGAAGCTGCTCTGCTAAGCTGCGGGTGTATTGGGAAATGCCCATCTTCGCCGCGGCGTAAATAATGCCTTCCCGCACCGGGATGTGCCCGGCGACCGAACCCACATTGACGATTTTACCGGAACGGCGCTCGCGCATATGCAGGCCAGCGAACTTACATGCATACATCGTTGACAGCAGATTGCGTTCTACGACCGAGCGGATGTCTTCCACAGAGATATCGAGCGCGTCGTTCGGGTCCGGGCGCGGCGTATGCAGGCCAATATCGCCGCCGGCGTTATTGATTAAAATATCGAGCGATCCGAGCTCCTCAATCGATTGCTCTATCAACGCCTTCACCTGCTCCGAATCGGACAGCTCCGCCGCGAGGAAACGGCTCTTAACGCCGTATTGCGCAGCAATCTCCGCCGCCACGGCGCTGCCCGATACCGCCTCGTTAAAGCGAGCGGCGGCTTCCTCATTTACATCATGAATAATCACGTTAGCGCCTGCACGAGCTAAGTCAATCGCGTATTGCTTACCAAGGCCTCTGCTGGAACCGGTTACAAGAGCATTTTTACCACGTAAGTCCATTGTCGCCATCGGAATCACCTCATGGATAATTTGAATTGCAGCCTATTCAGAATAGCGCTTTCGTAAGTTCGATAAGTACGCTAGGCCCGCATCAAGCTCTTCAAGCTCGTAAGCGGCGATCTCCTCCGCCGATGCGCCCTTCTCAAACGGCGTGCGCCAATCGCCTTTCATTCTCGCATGATCCTCGACGAACCTGAGCAGGCGAGTTAATTGCAACGCCGACCGTTGCGGGTATTCCGTCCAGAAGTCTTCCATCAGCACGCGGACATGCCGTGCTTCCAGGGCGCCGTGTTCAATCGACATCGTAACCTGCGGATTCACTGCTTGAAAGATCCGAAGCAGTTCGGGGAAATCAATCACCCCTTGTCCGAGCGGCTTCCGTACGAGCCGGTACCCTTCCTCAGACGTGTAAATAGCATATTCTTTGAGATGCACATTTTTCACGCACGGGGCTACTCGCCGGAAAAAGTCAGTCGGCTCTTCAGCTGTAGCCAGTGGATTGCCTGTGTCCAGCGTGATCCCAAACTTCTCCGAACCGATCGTTTCGCACAGCCAGAGCAGCTCCTCGGACGCGAGGTCCTGGTGGTTCTCAACAGCCAAATTCGCGCCGGCCGGGTTAGCCGATTCCATGACTTCCTGGAACGAATGTAAAATCGATTGGAGGAACCGCTTCCAGTCACCAGCCATATGCCTGCGGTCACCGCCGAACCTGGCTCCGCCGACGACCGTTCGTACCGTCAGTGCCCCGATCCGGTCGGCCAGCTGCAGCGCTTCCTTAAGTGCCGCAGGTTCGAAGCCACCTGCACCCACATTGATAAATAGCCCCCGCTCGCGCGCATAGTCGGCTGCCTCGTCGGCATCGCTATGCTTCAACACATCAAGGGGGATTTCTCCGCCCTGCAGCCCGTATGCTTCCGCCGATTGCAGCAGCTCCTTGGCTGTAATGCGCGGCCGGCCAGCCGCTGGGGCAATGCCCATCGCATAGACTGTTCCATTTGCCGTTAGCCCGAACCTCATTCAATACACCTCCCCTAATGATTCCTTATTCTGAAGTCCAACCCCCGTCAATGACGAGTGACGACCCGGTCATAAAGCTGGATAGCTCTGACGCCAAATAAACGATGAGACCGTTTAGCTCCCCCGGCTTCCCCCAGCGCTTGAGCGGCAAGTGATTCAGGAAAAATTGGTTCGCTTCCGGATTGTTGATGACGACCTGGTTCATCTCCGTCGCAAACGGTCCCGGACAGATGGCGTTTGCCGTAATGTTATGCTCGGCCCACTCAAGCGCCATTACCTTCGTCAGCTGGATCAATCCGCCCTTGCTGGAGCAGTAAGCAGACCGTTCCGCGAGTGCAACTTGGCCGAGCATTGAGGCGATATTAATTATGCGGCCGAACTTTTGTTTGATCATGTGCGGTACGACTGCCTTGGTACACAGGAATGGCGCCTTTAGATTAGTCGTTTGCACCAAATCCCAGCTAGCTTCGTCGAAATCGAGAATCGGCTTGCGAACGTTGACACCGGCATTGTTGATCAAGATATCCAATCGTCCGAAGGTGCCGATCACTTGGTCCACCATCGCCTGAATTTGCTCATAATCGGTCACATCGACAGCAACCCCCAGCGTGTCTCGTCCCGTTTCCTTACGGATCAGTTCCGCACTATCCTGCGCCTTCCGCTTGTCACGGCTAGTGACGGCGACACTCGCTCCGGCATTCGCCAACGCCCGGGCGAATTCCAGCCCCAACCCCTGGCTTCCGCCTGTAATAAGTGCAACCTTGCCGTCCAGCTTGAAATTAGTCATCGTTGGTATATCCTCCATTATTCATGATTGAATTTCATCGCGGGGTAACCGATCTTCTACCGTTCGGATATTGTGATTACACCAGTCCAGCCTCTATCTAGTTCAGTTAACTGACCAATACCATCTCGAGAGCCGTTAATCTGCCATAGCCTTTTACACCAAGAGTAGTGCAAATAGGCGCATTTCCCGAAGCCGATAAAGGCCACACGATACGGTTGGTTCATTCTCAACCCTCTTTTTATCAACACAATGCTGTGGCGGAAACGTACACAAATCGCTCGAACCGTGCTAACACATGGCTCTTCTGCGTCGGGTGCCGATCGTATAGATAGTCGATAAAATAACCCGGGTGTTCCGAATTTCCTGCGAACATATCATAATGAAGCGGAATGACGGTATCGAAGCCGGCTGCGACCGAGAGCTCTGCCGCTTCCCGATAATTCATGTTGCCTACGATATTCTTTGCATTGCGGAACGGGTCGCGCCCGTTGATCGGTACCATACCGAGGTCTATCGATTCAGCTTGCAACGCTTCGATCAAACCGGGATATACAGTAGTGTCGCCAGCGTGATACATCGTAACGCCGTTGAGTTCCACAACATAGCCTACGAATCGGTGATCCAGCTCATCGTCGTATTCCAACTCTTCATGGGCTGAGGGCAGCGGTTTGATCCGGAATCCCGGCCCATTCCACCACTCATTCGTTCGCGCCAAGATCAGCTTCTCCGGTCGAACCCCGAATTGCAGCATCGATTCCCGGCAATATCCCGGCGCCATATAAACCGGGTCTTCGTGGGCCTCCGCTAAAGCGGAAATGGTGTCCGGATCCATATGATCCATATGGTCATGGGTAACTAAAATATAATTCGCGTTCGTCATTTGCCCCGGCATAAGCGGCGGCTCAAATGCCCGATACACCGATGGAGTCAAATACGGATCGATGTAAATGACCGTATCTCCCCCCTTGACCACGACGCTGCACTGGCCGAGAAACCAAATAGCGAGCATACCAAACGGTACACGGGTATCGTCGATCTCTTGGATTAGCGCTTCCCCTGTACGTTTGTGTGGTTTGTCCGTCATAAGCCGATCCCCCCATTGATGTGCAGCTCGGTGCCGGTTACTTGGCTTGATTCATCAGACAATAAGAAGACTGTTCCATACCCCATATCCTCAGGTGTTTGCATGCGGCCAGAAGGAATATGCGACGACGCCTTCTTCTGCAAATCGTCCGGGCTTATGCCCATGTTCTGATGAAGTTCAATTTCCCCCTCGGAGGCAACCCAGCCGACGGTAACCCAGTTCGAACGTATATGCTTGCTTCCATAATGGGCTGCGATGTGGCGGTTTAACGTGAGCACTGCTCCTTTGGAACAGGAGTAAGCGGCCAATTCTTTTCCGCCTTTATAGCCGTTCGTCGAGCCCATATGGACGATGGAACCACCGCCGGTTTTCAGCATCGACTGAATCGCGTACATTGAACAGAAGAAAGCGCCTTTCATATTAACGGCAAAAATCGAATCAAACATTTCCTCGGATGTATCCACCATCGAGCCTCGCGGGAAAATGCCGGCGTTGTTTACAAGACCGTCGATTCTGCCAAACCTGTTAATCGTTTCATCGATCAGCTGCTTGCACGCCGTTTCTTTGCTGATGTCCCCTTTGACAAACAACGCCTCTGCGTTATCGACATCCTTTATCTCCTGTACAACTTTGGCACCGTCTTTTTCATTCCTTCCCCCCACCACAACCGACGCACCTTCTTTGGCGCACATTAAAGCGATTCCCTTCCCGATACCCTTCGTTCCACCTGTTATGACGACCACCTTGCCGTTAAGCCGGCTTCCCATGCCGATCCCGCCTTCCAGTGCATTCGCTCCATTTATTCGCTGTTTTATCCGCTTGTCATGCCTCGATGAGATACGTATTCACAATTGAATCCAATTCGAGCTTCGCCAACTCCAAAGCGCTCTTGGCCTCGAAGTCTTCAATAAACAGTTCCAGCGACAAATATCCTCTATATCCGCTTTCGTACAGTCTCATATTTTTTTCATTCATCTAACATCCGATATGGATACCCACCGCCCTGTCTGAGCCGATTTCTCCACGGCTTCCAGCACCATTTGGTTGTTAAGGCCGTCCTCGAAATTAGGCGTCGGATTTTGGCCGTTGGCAATGCCGTTCATCAGTTCCGAGATCAGATTTATAAACGTATGCTCATAGCCGATAATATGGGCTGGCGGCCAATACGCTCCTGCAAAAGGATGGACTTCCTCCTGGCAATTAATGGAGCGGAACCCCTGCGTTCCGGTCTCATCATCTGCGGAATAAAATTGCAGGGTGTTCATCTGCTCCATATCCCAACGGATCGAACCCTTCGTGCCGTTGATTTCGAAGCGGTTTCCGTTGCGGTTGCCGCCGGCAAAGCGCGTAGCTTCAAAAACCCCGACAGCTCCGTTTTCGAAGCGGGCCATAAATATAGACGCATCGTCTACGTCGACTTTCCCGAGAGCTCCGCTCTTCACACTGGCGCTTAAGCCGCCGCTCATTTCCCCGATCGGACGTTCCTTGATAAAGGTTTCCATCATTCCGTTCACTTCCTTAAACTCGCCTACCAGAAAACGGGCAAGATCAAGCGAATGAGCGGCAAGATCCCCAAGCGCGCCGGTACCGCAAACTTCTTTTTTCAAACGCCATACCAACGGGAAGTTCGGGTCTATAATCCAGTCTTGCAAGTAATTCGCTCTAATATGATAGATGCTGCCAAGTTTTCCTTCGTCGATCAGCTTCTTTGCATATTGAACGGCCGGCACAAAGCGATAGTTATGACAAATCATGTGGATAACCCCGGCTTTGTTGACCGCCTCCAGCATTTTTTGGGCTTGCTCCACGCTCATCGCAAGCGGCTTCTCGCAGAGGATATGTTTGCCTGCTTGAGCAGCGGCAATGGCAATTTCCGCATGAGCGTTATTCGGGGCACCGATATCGATCAAATCAATATCGTCTCGTTCGATCAGCTTGCGCCAATCGGTTTCGTACGATGCCCAACCCAGCTTCTGAGCAGCCGCCTTCACAGCACCCTCGTTGCGTCCGCAAATCGCCTGCATCACCGGAATGCCGTCGCTGTCAAAAAAGAATGGCACATCCCTGTATGCGTGGGAATGGGCCTTGCCCATGAATTTATAGCCAATCATGCCAATCCGGATTTGTTTTTTGCTCATCGTCATATGTCCTCCTTGAATTTCTTCTTCACAGAAGCCCACTGATCTTGGGGAACCACATCAACAACCGCTTTTATGGTCATCTTGCCAAAATCGATAGCCGGTACATCCTCGAAGGACAACCGGTTCGTCTGGAGCATGCCCAGCATGCCTGGATAATGGCTCTCGATGTCGCGAAGACGATGGATGGCGGCCGTAAAATCATGATACGACGCATTGACGGAGCCAATGATACACTTATTTTTGATGACCATTTCCTGATACGTCGAATCGCTCGGCAAATCCAGCCGGCCGCTGCCGGGAGTAATGCCGAGAAGCGCGAGGATTCCGTTATTGTTCACCAGTGGGATCGCCTCGTAACCGAGAGGCGCATGCCCGGTGCATTCCCAAACCATATCAAAGCTTATGCCCAATTGTTTCGAGTATGCGGTTAGACCGGACAAGAATGCGTCTTCGGCGGAGGATTCAGCTTCCCGGTAATGTGCACCGATGCGGCGAATGATGTCCGCGTTCATGCTTGCAGAGTCAGATTTGGACCAAACGTACGTGTCAAGGCCGAGAACTCTGCATGTCAACGCCGCCAAAATGCCCAAAGGCCCGGAACCTAAAATAAGCACCGTCCGGGGCTGCCATATCATGCGCTGCTGAATCTTTAAGGTTTGTGCATATACTTTTTCCACGATGCTTTGCGGTTCGACAAAAACCCCGTACGGCAGGCACTCATCAGGAACTTTAACAACATATTTTGAATGCTCCGCTACATACTCGCACAGATAGCCGTCCGCACCTGTTATCCCCCGTTCCGTGTAACGGCCGGTTTGGCAAAAGTCTTGCTGAGCGTTGCGGCAATTGACGCACGCTTCTTCACCGCAAGGTCTCCTTACAAGAGCCGTAACCAGATCACCGCGGGATAGTCCGGACTCGGATCCGGCTTCCTCGATAACGCCCAACAGCTCGTGACCGATTACCATTTCCGATCTGCCTTCGGGGTATCTGGCAAAGTTGTCTACGATGATCTCCCGGTCCGTTCCGTCGAGTCCGACGCAAAGCACCCGAATCAAAACGTCCTGCGGACCGGTCAAATCCGGCTTCGGGATATCCGCCAACGACACTGTCGCCTGACTCTCTCCGCCGCTGATCGCAATCGCTTTCAAAATCATCACTCCCTTAATCCGAATGCCATCCCTTTATCCGTCTGCAAATCTCTGTAATGTTGCCAAAAAGACTGCCGTCTGGCAGCCTGAATGACATGGAGCGGTTGTTTGACTTGGGACTTAAAAAGGAAGCGCTCACAAAACCGCTTAAAGACATTATCCTCCTCCCGTTGCTTTAGGTTCTGTTTAATTTGTAACAGCATCTTCATCATATTATTGGGATAGCTCATTGTAAAGAAATGTATTTAGTGTTTCAATACTGTTAATCAAAACGAGTCTGAAGATGAACAACGCGATCCAAATTCAGCTGTCATTGTATATCATTCGTTGGACAATATCATCCTTTGACGGAACCGATCAAGGCTCCTTTCACAAAATGCTTTTGCAAAAACGGATAGACGATCAAAATTGGAATTGTGGATACCATAATTGCAGCCATGCGAATCGTAAATACATTCACCTGGTTTTGAAAGCCGATGGAAAGTCCCGACTGCTCGGCTGCAGCGCTCGTGTTGCTGATTAAATCATTGAGCACCAACTGCAGCTGCCACATATTCTTTTCCGTCATATAAAGGAGCGAGCTGAAGAAATCATTCCAGTACCCGACGGCGATAAACAAGGAGATCGTCGCAATAACGGCATTGGACAGCGGGAGCACGATACGGAAAAATACAGTCAAATCGCCCGCCCCATCGATCTTGGCCGCCTCCTCCAGCTCATCCGGTATGCCGCGGAAGAAGCTCAGCATGACAAAAATGTTCCATGCTCCCATTGCATTTGGCAGAATCAGCGCCCAGTAGGAATCGATCATGCCCAGCCCTTTGACCAGAAGATATGTGGGGATCAGCCCGCCACTGAACAGCATCGTGAACAGAATGAGCAGCGCAAAGGTCTTCTGCCCGCGCAGCCGCTTTCTTGAGAGGGCATAGGCCGTCGTTGCGGTGAATAACGTCCCGATCAGCACACCGCCCAAGGTCGAGATAACCGTCACCTGAAAGCCGGTCAGCAGCGATATATTTTGCAATACCGCCTTGTAAGCGTATAACGAAAAGCCCTCAGGCTTCAGAAAAAGTCCGCCGCCCATTGTCTTTTCCGGTTCGCTTAACGAGCCCATGACGATATACCAAAACGGGTAGATCATCGCAACCATCAGCAAAATAAAAAATATATAATTCAGCACATGGAACAACCGTTCACCCTTCGATAATCCAATCAAGTCCCCACCTCCTACCAGAGCCCGTCTTGTCCGAATTTCTTCACGATTTTATTGGCCGATACGATTAAGATCATCGCAATCAAAGACTTAAATACGCCAGCCGCGGTTGCATAGCTGTAATTGGCGTCGGCAATCCCCACCCTGTAGACGTAAGTATCGATAATGTCGCCGACATCGTATACGAGCGGGCTGTACAGCAGGAAGATTTGCTGAAATCCAGCTTCCAGAATGTTGGCCAAACTGAGGATAACGAGAATGATAATAACAGGCCGAATCGCCGGAAGCGTCACATGCCACATCTGCTTCGCTTTATTCGCCCCGTCCATTCGTGAGGCCTCGTACAGCTCCGGGTTTACTCCCGACATGGCCGCCAGATAAATGATCGTTCCCCATCCTACTTCCTTGTACAGATCGCTCACCACGAGAATGGAACGGAAGTAATCCACATTGATGAGAAAATCGATCGGTTTTCCGCCGGCGCCTTTGATTATATAATTGACCAGGCCATCGACCGGGTTCAGGAAGGTAATGAGGATGCCGGAGAAAATGACCCACGACACAAAATGGGGCAAATAAATAATCGATTGCGTTATCCGTTTAAAGACCATGTTCTTTAATTCATTGAGCAGCAGGGAAAGGATGATGGGAACGGAAAAGCCCGCCGCCAGCTTGTACACACTGATCACCAGCGTATTGCGCAATATCTCGTAGAAATCAGGCGAGTGGAATAACTTGTTGAATTGCCCGAAACCGACCCATTCACTGCCCTTTATTCCGTTATAAATATTGTAATCCTGAAAGGCGATGACGATGCCGTACATCGGGGCGTAGCGAAAGACAAAAATCAGAAGCATGCCGGGCAATAACAGCAGATACAAGTACCTGTCGCGCAAAATGTCCTTCCACAATTTCCGTTGACTGAAAGAACCCGTATTTGTCCGGGCCAAGGTTTTTGCAGAGGTTTTCATTCGGACACCCCATCTCTTCTTGAAATGGAAGAGAAGCTCCGGGCCGGAGCTTACTCTTCACCTTTTTGCCATTAAACTTTGTGCAGCGACTTACTTATAAGGAGTGATGTTTTCCTCGTACCATTTGTCATACTTGGCGTATTCTTCTTCCTGGGCACTATAAAGCGTGTTCGCTTCTTCATCCACTGCTTTACCGCCAAGCTGCTGATATTGGCTTACAAATTTGTCGAATTCATCGATGCCGAGCTTGCCTGTAATGATGCCCCAGAACGTCTCGTCGCGGACTTTTTCGATATCCGTGGAGTATTTGTCCCATTGCGGACGGTTCGTCGCTTTGAATACAGCGATCTTGTCGCGCATCGGCTGGGACGTTTTAATTTTGTACTCGAACATTTCGGTTACTTCGGGCATATTGGAAAGGTTGGAGGCGTCCTTGCGCGTGATTACCCAGGAGAAATTGTCGAGTCCAAGCTTGTTGGCTTCGTCTGGCGTAACTGTTCTGTTATACATGCCGTTGTCCATTGTATAATGCTCGCCTTCCTTGCCGAACCGCAGCAAGGAATTGACCTCCGGCGAAGCAATGACATTGAGCACCTGCACCGCGTCGTCGGCGGAGCCCGTGTCGGTCACAACCAGGTAGCACCAGCCTCTTGGGGCAGACGGAATGTCGGACTTGAATCCGTCCGGTCCCGCCACCGGATCAATTGCCATATATTCGCCGCCCGGGTTGTTCTGTTTAAAATTGATGGTTGCATTGCTTGACGGATTGAAGCTGGCGACCCAACGGTAGAACGCCCCGACCTTGCCAGAAGCATAAATTTCATCGACTTTTTCGTTAGTAATGTTCGCGGCACTGGCCATTCGGGGGTCAATAACGCCTTCTCCATACAGTTGGGCAATCTGCTGCAGCGCCGTTTTGACCTGCGGCATAGTGGCGCCGTATTTGATCGATCCGTCATCCTGTTTGATGAACGCATCAGGATCCACCCCGTATGCGTAGAAGAACGGCGCGAGACTGCGGAAAAAGTAATCACCCGACAAGCCGTACGTATCCTTTTTGCCGTTGCCGTCCGGGTCATCGTTCGTAAAGGCTCGGAGGGTGTTAACGAATTCATCAAGTGTTTTCGGCACCTCAAGCCCTAATTTATCCAACCAATCCTTGCGAATGATAGTGGTCATGGTGCCGGCTTCCGCGACATCTCCGGGAATTTGATACAATTTACCGCTGGAATCCCAATGATAAAACAACGTATCCTTGGTATAGTAGTCGATAATTTCTTTGCCGTATTTCTGCAGCGATGGGGTAAGGTCCTGAACGATGCCCGCCTGGACCCACTTCGAATATTCCTTCGTATCGCCGGTCCATAGTATATTCGGTCGGGTGTTCTTGGCGCTCATCAGTAAGTTGATCTTCGTATCTACCTCTGAAGCCGGCAGGAAGATCGGATCGATCGTCACCTGTCTGCCGAGTTTATCTGTCAGTTGCTCCTCTAAAGTTTTCTCAGCCCACGAATCCGGCGTCTTCGGGCCGCCATTCAGCGTAATGCTGAGCTCTAGCGGCTTCTTTGGCGCGGCGGTATTGGCTGCCTCGTTGTTCGCTGGCGCATTGTTTCCGCTGTTTGCGCCGTTCGAGCAAGCGGCGGCAAGCAGCATCATGCCGGCCAGCGTCAGCCCCAGCCATTTCGTTTTGATTCGTTTCTTCATCTTCAATCCCTCCTCAATGTTCAACGGTTGACCAAATTGTAATCGCCTCCAAAATGACCGATAAGTGAAACCGATAAATGAATATGATTAGTCCGGAAATATATGGTCAAAGCCTGCTTTGGTCCGCTTCAGAAGCTCCTCAGGATCAGCTGCGGGCAGTTCTGGAGTCAGCACCTCTTGTGCTACCGACCCGTCATAACCGGTCTTCTTCAGTGCGGTGAGGAAGCCTTTCAAGTCTATTACGCCTTCACCTGTGTACAGGCGGTCGTTGTCTCTCAGCTCCTCAACCGGCAAATCTTTGGCATCGTTGATGTGAACATGTACAATTTGTTCTGCCTTCAACTGCTCCAGCTGGGACGGCTTAAATCCGGTCGTATGGCAGTGATAGGAATCAACCAGCAGTCCGACATTGGGGAGGCCGATTGCGGCGGCCATATCGAGCGTTTCCTCCACAGTCCAAATAAATGGATTCTTCCTGGACGTGCGTGCATGGTGAGCCCCAACGAATTCCAGACCAAACCGCAGCCCATATGCGCCCAGAATTTCTGCACAGACACGAAGCCGATAGATGGCCTGCGCCATAAAGCGGGCGGACGGATTATCTGTGGAAGGCAGAATGTATGTGACACAGCGGGTACAGTTGAGCGCAGCCGCAGCCGCTGCTGACTCGGCGAGAGCAGGCAGTGTTTGCCTGAATTCTGCGTCTGTGCTGCGCCAATCAACCGGGAGACCGATCGCGCCAATCACAATGCCGGTTTCGGCAAGCAAGCTTGCCGCGCCCTCCGAGCCCAAAGTACCTATCAAACTTTTCGCATCAATGTCCACCGATTCGAAGCCGTATTCTGCCGCTTTACGGATAAATTCCTCATTGCTCCAAGTTGATCCCAATCCGGCTCGGGTCAATCCTCTAATCATGTACTTGCCTCCTTATCGCTTCCTGCATTCATCCATTTACTCAGCTAGGGGAGTTAGACCGTCAGTTAAGCCTCAACCGCAATTATTCTGATAACGAGATAACCTTGCTGCCGTTAGCGGCGCTCTTCCATGCCGCTTCCGTTAGCCGGGCGATTCTTAAACCGCAGCTGGACGGTGCAGCTGCTTCACTTACCCTTCCAAGTACAAGGTCAACGAAATCGATGTCCGGATCGCTCGAAGCTGGAAGCTCCTCTACCGACACCTCAGTAAGGGACTTTTCTCCTTCCCTCGCGACCAATATCTTATTGTTGCGGTATAAGACCGATCCTTTATCACCGTGGATCGAAACATCCTCATGCCAGCTGATGCTGGCACTGCCAACCACATTAAAGGTCGCGATTGCGCCCCCCTTGAAACGGACGGTCACGGCGGAATCGATATCGACTTCCCTGCCGTGGTTCTCAATGACTGCAGATACGCTTTCCGGCTCGAGGCCAGTTACCCAAAGCACGACATCCAGCAGATGGCTGCCCGAATCGTTCAACTGCCCGCCGCACGATAAAGCAAGGTTTTGCCTCCATGACCCGGTTGCGCCGATCAGCCATCTTTGCGCTTGATAAGCGCAGATGTAGTTGATCTTCCCCAATTCCCCCTTCTCTATCAAGTCGTGGATATAGATATAAGGGCTCATCAGGTGACGCTGGTAGGCGACAGCCAAATGCCGGTTCAGCTTCTCGGCATGTGCAATAATGCGCTCCGCATGATCGGAGCCGCTTACGAACGGCTTCTCCATGAGCACGTGGAGGCCGCCGTCAAGGCATGCCATTCCTTGTTCAAAATGCATGCTGTGAGGCGAAACAATTACCGCGGCGTCCGCACCGGACTGGGAGATCGCCTCCCGGTAATCCGCATAGACGGCTATGTTTGCGAGCTCAGGATAAGTTTCCTTCACTAGCTCGATTGCCGTATCGGACGGATCCGCCAAAGCGACGATTTCAGCCTCAGGCACGTTCAAAAGCCTGCGGATGTGCTGCCTTCCCATACCCCCTACACCAATCATAAGAAAACGAACTTTTGCCATCGTAACGCCTCCCATAAAGAAATTTTATTCATTGCGAAAATCCAGGCCGGTCCTGTTTCAAACAGAAAACGGTTTTCAAAATAAAGCGCTTACATACCAACCTCAAAAAAAGATTGGTGTACGAAAGTAGATAAACACGCACCGTTACAAACGTTACATTATCATCATTATGCACACCAATCTGTTTGCGTAGATTATAACACCATAGCATTTTGGTGTAAATATCATTTTTATGCAGGTGTTAACAGGTCTTATTTATTGTTTTCGTCAATATTTTTAAACTAAAAATAATGTTACAATTTAGACGGCTCATCAATTCGTAAAGTAAACAATATTGCAAAATTTGCACAATAGTTGACAAATATTCTTCAACTATTAAAATTAAGCTAGAATCGTACAAAAGAGGGATTGGAAACTTGTGAACAAAAAAGTGACAACTTACGACATCTCCAATGAATTGGGTATCTCTAGAAACACGGTATCAAAGGCACTAAATAATCATGCGAGCATTTCGGAAGAGACCAGGAAAAAAGTCATAGAACAGGCTATTGCTATGGGTTACAACAAGATAATCCCCGGCTCCAGCGAACGACCCGCTATTTCCCGAAGTACGAAGTGCATTGCCTTCTTAACCCGAATAGACCTGAGTGCAAGCGGATATTGGATGAACCTGATGAGCGGGGTCGAAGATGTGCTCAGAGGAAGCGGTTACGACATGAAGATGTCCTTTATCAAAGATGAAGATATCATATCCCTCATGGTGCCTCCTATGCTGAACAGTACAATTGACGGATTTATTGTAGTGGGAATGGTGAACAAAGCCTACACCGAAAAATTACTGGAGCACTCCCTGCCGAAGGTTTTTATCGATTTGAATGCCGAACTGCCGCTGACCGACCTCAAAACCGATCTGGTATTAATGGAGAGCGAAGAAAGCGTATACCAGATTACCCGCCATCTGATTGAGTCGGGGCACCGGGAGATCGGCTTTATAGGAGATATTAATTCCCGCAGCCTGTTCGAGCGTTGGATGGGATATAGCAGAGCCCTTCATGAATCGAATATTCCGCAAAATCCAAATTACTGCATAACGAGCACACATTCTACCAGTTATCAATCCTTTGAAGGGATGGCCGATACACTTGGAGCACTCGATCAGCTTCCTACCGCATTGATATGTGGTAACGACCTTATGGCGCTTCACGCCATCCGGTTCGTAAAGGAAAATGGGATGCGGGTTCCGGAAGATATCGCCATATCGGGTTTTGACCAGATGAAAGAAACGAAGCTTCTGGATATTTCGCTTACAACGGTTACGAATGATGAGTTTCAACTGGGGATGCGGGCTGCAGAGGAGTTGCTGTACCGGATGCAGCGCCCAAACAGACCTTTCGAGGTCATTCGCTTATCTACAAAGGTATGCTTCGGGGAAAGCACGCGTACGACACGCGCCTGACGTGAATCAAACACGCGAAATTTAAAAAAATGAGACTGGGAGTGTATATTGAATTATCTTATTAACACATAACGTTGATCTCCTGGACAACCTGCATTTTCCCCAACCATTTGACCTAATTAATTTAAAATCTCCAGCAAGGTTCTATTTAGGCAATCCTCCAGATGTTCTTCATTAATAAATCATATTAGAAGAAAACTCACAGGCTGGAACTGCGTGTTCAATGACAGACATTATCTCACCTCGTTTCTAAATATAGTAAGCTCTGTGCTGATACTCATTGAGTGTCGGCATTTTAATTTCTTGAAAAGGAAAATATTGTGATAATCCCAGCATTTCTTTTGCGACATTCTAGAGCAAATCCCTCACCTGTCTCTTCTTCGGACGTAAACTCTTCCAGTTAAACCACCTGGCTTAGAGCGATTGCTGCGTTGACCTGATTGTGTCCGTAAGCCCAACTATTCCATGGGACAATAAGCCAGCGAGCCGCCGCGGCTGCCAATCCACCCGACCTCCGAATCATCCAATACACCTAACGAGTCTAAAAAATGAATAGGCCTAAGGCCGTATCCCTTAACGTTTCCGCGACATGAATATGGAAAGGGTATCAGCTCGACCGCCAGATGATGACCGGCCTTAATCATTTCCGGCGAAGCCCTGTGCGTACTGTGTGGCGCCGGATAAACCGTAACCATCGGGTCCTCCCCCCTGGAATTTGACGGCAAGAGAGCGGGTGCGTTCCACGGCTTCCTCCACCGTCACCCTGTGCGCCGCTGGAGCGCCGCTCCAATCTACATCGTCCGGGCCAAGAACCAGAGGATTTTTAAGGAAGAAGGGCATGAGCGCCTTCAAATCGGCATATCCCATTAAGAGGTGCAATCTGCCTCTGCTGTTAACCATGCGGTTGAGCGTAATCTCAGCCATCTTTCGATGCAGGAAATTTGTTGGAAACTGTCATTTATAAATAAAGGAGATGAACACTAGATGAACACTATAGAAAAAATATCGATCAGCCTAACTCAGTTTCTTGACTTCTCGTTAAAGCCGAGCGGACCTGGGAAGGTGTCCTCGATCCGTAAAATAAAGTACAACGAATACTCTGTGGCGGCGGATTACTGGAAGGGACTTCGGGACGCTATTCCAAAATTCCATGAGCAGGGATTAACATTTGATTATTTAGAGAGCATAGCTACCAATGCAAACGACAAGAGAAAAACTCGTTACACCGATGCAGTAAACGCATATAAAAAGTTTCTTGGCAAAAAAGAGATTCAATGGTTCGATCCAGGTAAATCGTTTTGGACGTTCGAGAATCTGTCGGTTAAATCGCACGCTGAATTAGGTCTAGTCATAAACGAACAACCTCATCTGGTCAAGCTTTATTTCAAGCAGGATCCGATTGATAAAAGGAGATCCAAAACAGCCTTGGCGCTTATGCGAGCATCCACCCAATCGGATACAAATACCGATGCAACGCACTCCATTCTCGATGTCAATAAAAATAAATTATATCTTGCTTCAGAGGATCAGGATGATCTGGACCTCCTACTCGCCCTGGATGGAGAAGCTGCACAGTTCATTCAGATATGGAACAGCATTTAAGGAGCAAATTCATTAATAAGAAGCATAGGCCAGACCTCATGAATCATACTCCAAGCTGTCGCACTTGGCTTGACAATCCGTCAAAAATAGAAAAAGTCCTTTTGGGAATAATAATTCTACTTTGAATATTGGAGGCTTTAAAATAATGAACATTCAGCGGGCAACAGCAATCTCCAAATCAGTTGATATGGTGATAGTCAGCTGCGAAGGGACACAGGTGTATATTCAACACGTCGATGAACGGACGAAATCGGCGAGAATTTTTCCCATAGGGCAGCCGGAGCAAGAGCGCAGCGTCCCCGTGGATAGCCTTACCGAAGAATTCGAGTAACAAGCGACGTCCGTTACGGATGCGCGAAGTCAGCCTATTCTCTTCGAATTAGGTCAGATCGGGTTATTATGGCTTATTCCAAACTGCTCCTGGGGTGCAGCTGCAACGGGGTTTAAAAGAAACACTAAAGAAGGATGCACATGAGACTCTTGTGCATCCTACTTCTGAGCGCTGCCTATTGCCATCGATCGTAGACAAGCAGTCTGCTCTCTGCGGTCAAACGTTTGAAATGCTTCTTGACTTACCGGCAAATCCCGAACGGGTAAGCGAGTCCGGCAGGCAAAAATGCTCCGCGCACCTCATGTGCAAGAACAGTAAAAGCTCATTAATCCATATATTGCTCGTCTGGCTCGTGTAATGCTGAAGCCAGGATTTTCTCTGCGACGAATTCAGGGGTATCAGCAGGAGTGGAAGAACCTTGTCGCTGCTGCCGAACACCCAGAGCGTTTTTGCCAAAATCCGTTGCGGTTGAGCGCGGATAGACTGTAATCACCCGGATATTCTCTGAGGCTAATTCACCTCGTGCCGTATCGGAAAGCATGTTCAAAGCAGCTTTGGTAGCTGCATAGGCTCCCATTCCAGCAATACGCATCTTGGAGACCACCGAGCTTATATTGATGATCAGTCCTCCCCCTTGCTCCCGCATAATAGGGATCACAGCTTGCATAGCTGCCAATGGTCCAAACACATTCAGGTCCAGGGTCTTGCGGAAGTCATCAGGATTGAGGTCAGCGATCGTGCCAACGGCAGCTTGTCCTACGTTATTGATGACCACGTCCAAGCGGCCAAAGTGGCGCACCGTCTCCTCAATGACTCTTTGAACCTGCTTCGGATCGCTCACATCAGCAGGCAGAGCGACGGCCTCACTTCCCTGGCTCTGCAATTCTTCGGCGAGATGATTGAGTGCATCGGCAGATCGAGCTACCAGTGCTAATTTAGCACCAGCAGTGGCAAAGCGGCGTGCTGTGGCTAAGCCGATACCAGCGGATGCTCCAGTAATAAGAACGACCTTGTCACGAATTTCCATAATAAATGTTCCTTTCTTTGAGAAGATTCGCCAAACCGTTTATGGGAGGAATCGGTCAAGCAGGTTCCTGAAAGAATAAACGGATCATGAAATGAGCAAAATAGATCGGCATTTCCATTCTTTTAGCGCCTCTCAAATTTAACTGTTTTGCACTTGAAACGGAAGTTCAAATAAGTTAGCATGGCATTAACTAAAAGTTTATGCGATGAAGGGGTTCTTTGAATGAATGAACAATTGAATACGTTTATTCAGGTGGCAGAGACGGGTAGCTTCTCCAAGGCAGCTGAAAAACTATTTGTGTCTCCAACCGCTGTGATGAAGCAAATTAATTTGTTGGAAAAGCATATAGGAGTGCCTCTTTTGATTCGCACTAACCAGGGTGTTGAGCTCACCGAGGCAGGGAAATCATTTAACAAGGATGCAGCATTATTTTTGCAGAGTTTTCAAGAAGCCGTGCTGCGTATACGCCAAGGTGCACAGGGAAATCAGCATGTTATTCGTGTGGGCACCTCTATACTTAATCCCTGCAAGGTTTTGCTGGATTTGTGGAATGAAATCAGCGACCAATATCCGCAGTTTAAAATAAAAATCGTCCATTTTGAGGATGATGCTTATACTCTCCCAGCCACTTATCGTACCATTGGCAAACACTTCGATGTCATCGTAGGGCCATACCTTACAGAAGACTGGGAGGATTATCTCCGTTTACTTGAGCTGGGAAGGTACCGCTTTTGCTTTGCCGTATCTCGCAACCATCGGCTGGCTTCTAAAAAAACACTGTCTGTCAAAGATTTGTATGGAGAGAAGTTGGCTGTGGTAAAAGGGGGAAAAAGTGCAGTAATTGATGGAATTCGTAATTTTTTGATAATGAACCATCCTAAAATCAAAATTAAAGATGTTCCGCGCCTTTATGATATTGATGTATTCAATCGTTGCGAGCAAAGTGATACTGTCCTGCTAACATTGGATGCATGGGTAGATGTTCATCCGGCCTTACTGACCATCCCCAGCGATTTGGATTTCACAATGCCTTATGGTTTGCTATATCCCTTACATCCATCCGAGGATTTCAATCAGTTTTTAGAAATCATAAAAGAATTGTAATCTAAGCACCGTCAACCGGCACATAATTGTGCCGGTTTTTTCATTAAGGAACCTCCCTCCCCTATATACCGAACAAGACTTGAATGAGCTTATTATATAAATCGATGAGGGATTGCATTTTTTTCAACGGATTATCCGGCCGTTTTTCCCGTCTTCGACCAGCTGAGCGATCACTATTGCATCCTTGATGTCATTTTGGTTGGCGAATTGCCATCCAACTCTTTACTTTTCTTTACGTGCAGTGAATTCACCGCACCATACATGACTTTGCTGTCCGCTTAGGCAATGCGCAAGATTCAGCCAATAATGGCCAGTCGGTTCCATACCGACGATGGCATCCTGGTAGCCAATCTTTTCTCCATAGAGGGAGGTTACTTAAAGAAATAAATACGCATACTATTTGCAACCAAATTTTCTAGAATCAAAATAAGACTTGACCAATATTCCTTTAATTAAAATCAGCTTCAATAAAATTGTATAAGCGAGTTGATTTCGAATGTATATGCTTCTGATGATACTTGGTCATGTTTTTATTGCTTGGCGTTGGGGAGATTGGCGTAACTGGTCAAAATATCAGTCAACTTTTTTATATATGATTACAACTGATTTAACTTACAACTTGCTGACATATAACTACGCGATGTGGGAATACCAACCTACCGTAATATTTCCAAATCACACTTTAACGAATCTGACAACTATGGTCGTTGGTTATCCATGCTTAATCTTCGTTTATTTAGGGCGTTATCCTTATAAAAAGATCAATCAGATTCTGTGGCTTATCTTATGGGTATTTTTAGAGTCCTTTTTAGAGTGGATTGTTTTACATTTAGGGGCACTCACATACCACAACGGTTGGAATTTTTTGTGGTCAATATTTTTTGATATTGCAACCTACATAATGCTTCGCCTTCATTACAAAAAACCCTTATTGGCATATGGATTATCAATTATTATAACGGTCGGATTTTTAATTATTTTTAAAGTACCTGTCTCTACAATGAAGTAAGCATATTTCCAATTCAACCATACTTGATTGTCCAGAAGCTTTCGCCTATTTATTTTGGTTGAAAGTTTATGAATTTTTAATAAAATTCCTATCACGAGTTTATTTTTTCAAATGCTTTATTTTATTTTTTAGCTGGATAATAGATAAGACAACAAACAGATTATAAGAAAAGAAAGGAAAATAACTTATGATTTCAAATGCGCTATTGGAAACACGAAATCTAACAAAATCGTTTCGTGGCAGAAAAATCGTTAACAATCTAAATCTGAAAGTTATGAAAGGCGATGTGTACGGCTTTCTTGGACGAAATGGACAGGGAAAGACAACCACAATACGCATGATGACTGGCCTAATTATCCCTGATTCGGGAGATGTGGTAATTAATGGGTATAACTTAAAAACGGACTTCAAACCTGCCATTTCACAAATTGGCGCTATCGTGGAATCACCAACTTTTTATGACTATCTTTCGGGATATGAAAATCTCTCATTGATGGCAAACCTTGTACCTGGCCTTAACAAAAGCAGAATTGATGAAGTGCTGGAAATCGTCAGATTAAGAAGCCGCGCGAAAGATAAGGTCAAAACGTATTCTTTGGGTATGAAGCAGCGTTTGGGGATAGCCAACGCGCTTTTGAATCATCCCCAACTAATCATCCTTGATGAACCGACCAACGGGCTTGATCCACAAGGTATGAAAGAGATTAAAGAAATGATTGTTCAACTTTCATCTGAAAAGAACATCACCTTTTTCATATCCAGTCATTTGCTCCATGAAATGCAGCAGCTTTGCAATCGTATAGGCATTATCAATGACGGGAATCTTCTTGTTGAAGGCAATGTAAATGAATTGGTTGGCAATTCAACAGAAAACTCGTTGGAAAAGCTTTATTTTGAAGCTACCAGAGTGTGAGGTGTTAATAATAATGAAGCTACTAAAAAATGAGCTTTATAAGCTCTTTAGAACAAAAAAACTGTATATTTTTGCGGCAATCATTTTAGTTGTCCTTATTCTGAATTTGCATAACTACCAGCCCGGATCAGAAAGGACAATCTGGACATTTACTTATGGGCAATCTGCCCCACTGATCTTAATCAATATACTTTCTCAATTTATGATTATTTTCATTCCTATATTCATTGGTGATAGTATTGCGAATGAATATAGGCAAGGGGCATTAAAGTTATCTTTGCTGCGACCTATCACCAGAAATCAACTCTTGAGAGCAAAAATCGCTTCGCTGCTTGTATTTATAACTATTATGGCGCTTTTCTTTATCATCGCCTCTTATGCAATAGGAATCTATTTCTTGGGATGGGGCAGTGGAACAGAATATGCCGGACAATTGTACACGCCTTTAGAGGGTGTATTGCTCACATTAGGGGCCAATGCTCTATTAATTTTCCCCTTTATGGCATACGGTCTGTTTGTGACTTCTATAGCCCTATTATCCAGCAGCATGAGTTTAACCGTTATCAGTTCCCTGGCAGTTATGACTATTGGACTAAATTTAAACGTCTTTGAAGAAATCGCTCCCTATTCCCTTGCGTATCACATTGCGTACTTCCATGAAAATTTCGTCCATACTTTCAATTGGAAGCCGGCACTTCAAAGCACCGGAATTATCGCAATCTATCTGACAGCATTCTCTTTATTTACATTCTATAAATTCAAGACAAAAGAGATCTTGTATTAAACTTGCAAAAAAAGTTTGAGGAGGCGGCTGAATGTTAAGCTTGGTAAAGAATGAAATATATAAAGTTTTTCGCCTAAAAAAATTCTACCTTTTCATGGGAGTTATTTTAGCAATTCAAGCAGTAGAAATTTTTCAATATAAATTAATGCCACAAGGGAAAATTGCCTTTTCGCTCAACGGCCAATCATTTCCTCTAGAAATGATTGCAAACAATTCTATTATAATGGTTATGTTTATCGCTGTACTTGCGGCGGACATGATTGCGGATGAATATAGAAATGGTACTTTCAAATTGGTGCTTTTACGTCCGGTCAATCGTATTCAGTTTATCGGTGCTAAAGCTGTGGCACTGCTGGCATCCATAATAACTATTGTCTGCTTTACGGTAATAACCTCGTATATGATTGGGGCGATCACATTTGACTGGGGTCATCATCTTCTGTTTCAAGGTGTTCCGATTGCCAGGAATAGTATTGCTATAACGATAATATCGGCGATTGCTTCCATACTGCCAAGTGCCGGATTTGGCATGGTGGTCATATTTATCGCTTTGATAACCGAAAATATAGGTATAACCATTGGTTCAGCGTTGTCATTATTTTTTATCTCGCCCCTACTTGAGGGGTATGGAAACATAAGCAAATATTCCATCATCTATTTAATGAATACCTTTCATGAAATGTTTATAAATAGCGCTACGTTGGTTCAAATATCTGCTAAGATCGGAATAATCGCAATATATATCGCATTATTTTACGTTGGCAGCGCCATTCTTATGAAAAGAAAGGATGTGTTGCTATAATATTTAAATATAAGGAGGAATTATTATGCAGAACACTAAAATTATAGTCGTAGATGACGAGTTGGAAATCGCCGAACTTATAAAAGATTATCTTGAAGAGGAACAATATGATGTAATCATCAGCACCGATGGAAAAGAGTGCATTAAGCTTTTTAGAGAGTACCAGCCGCAACTTATTGTTCTGGATATTATGCTTCCGGGTTTAGATGGCATGGAAGTATGCAGAACCATACGGGCTGAATCATCCATCCCTATTATCATGCTTAGTGCAAAGAAAACAGAGGTTGACAAAATTTTAGGCTTGGGATTGGGTGCCGATGATTATGTGGTTAAGCCTTTCAGTCCGGGAGAGGTTGTAGCAAGGGTAAAAGCTCAATTAAGAAGATATAATCAACTTTCTGTACCTGCCGACAAGAGCGATGTCATGTCATTTCAAAATTTAAAAATCAACTTGAAAGCCTATTCTGTAGAATTGAACGATAAATATGTGGATTTTACAACGAAGGAATTTGAAGTCTTACGGTTCTTGGCGTTACATGCCAACCAAGTTTTAACCCGCCAGCAAATCTATGAAAATGTTTGGGGCATCAACGAGTATGGAGATTTAAACACGGTAACAATCCATATTAAGAAAATCAGAGAAAAAATAGAAGATGATATTTCTTCGCCTCAATTTATTAAAACCGTTTGGGGGGTTGGCTATAAATTTGGAGGCAGCGGAAAATGAGAATTGGAATTTGGAAAAAGCTGATTATATCCTTCTTCTCCTTGTTGATTCTCCCTATGTCTGCAGTATTGGTTACTGGATTTAATACGCAAAATACTCCTTCCGTTTGGACTGTTGTCCAAATTATATTGGCTCTATTAATTCCTTTTTGCATTTGCGCTCTTATTTTAGGCTGGATTATATCTTCAAGCATTTTAAAACCGCTGCAAGAATTAAATTTAGCGACAAAAAAAATAATGGATGGAAATTTTGAGTTTGTATTTAATTATAAAAATAACGATGAAATGGGCGATTTATGTGTTGCTTTTAATTTGATGAGAAAACAATTAAAAATGTCACTGGAAAAACAGGCAGTTCTTGAATATTCTCGCAAAGAATTGATTGCCAGTATTTCACATGACTTGCGTACTCCCATGTCCTCCATTAAAGGTTATGTGGAAGGTTTACAGGATGGTATCATACATGACAAGGAGAAATTCAACAGGTATATCACTGTCATAAAGAACAAAACAGAAAGCCTTGATAATTTGATAGAAAGCCTTTTCCAATATTCTCAACTGGACATAAATGACCAAAAAGAGAAGTTCTGTGTCCGCGATTCCAAAGCGCTGCTTGAAAAAGTTATTAATCCCATTGAAATTGAATTTGCCGATCAGTCGGTAAATCTAAATGTTATAAAGCCATTTCCTTCGGTACAACTTTTTGCCAATGAAAATGGCATTGCACAGGTTCTTGATAACTTAATCAGCAATGCAAAAAGGTATGTAGATAAAAACGGAACGATAACCATTGAGGCAAATATTGATGGTGATTACTTAAAGATTTCCGTAACAGATAATGGTGCAGGCATATCACAAGAGGATTTGTCACATGTATTTGAACATTTTTACCGTTCTGAAAAATCTCGCTCAAGAAATTATGGCGGCGCAGGGCTTGGTCTCGCCATTTGTAAAAAAGTAGTCGAAAATCAAGGCGGTAAGATATGGGCTGAAAGTATGCCCGATGTTAGAACAACGTTTTGTTTTACAATTCCGCTCGCCCTATAGTATAAAACATAAATGCTGGCTGTTTTTGTCAGACAAGATTAATGATTTCCAATGTCCTCCGCTTGAAATATTCTTCAAATGGTCAGAATCCGACTCAAGTATTCATTGACAGAAAATTCTGTGGTACTGTGCATGTGAAATCCGATATAAGTATATTAAGTATATAATGATAAATGAAAAGGAGGCGCTGTATCTAATTGGAATCTATAGAAACAGGACTAAAATTATTTGTGTTTATAATAGTTATTTCACTATTCTTTGCTTTGGTAGGTTTTCTAGTCAACAAATATCTAAGTGACTTCTTTGATAAATTAATAGTAAAAATATTTTCTTTAATTAAAAAATTTTTTAGAAAAACGGACTGACCCATCCGATTGAAGATAGTCTGAAGGGGCGGTTGTCACATGTAGCACTGATAACGGTTTTAAATCAGATAGAATGAGGTGTTGTTATCGAGCTATCCTGACCCGTTACTTCAACAAACGAAAAAGAAGCTGCCGCGCGGCAAGCTCCTCACTAAATACCCGTTAGCTTATCGATGTTCGGCGATATCTGCCTTCTCTATAATTACTAATGAATAAACAGCGGCACCACATTCTCCACCCATTGAACTTTGTTTTATTACTTTCCAGCCATTTTCAAGTAGTGTATTTAATTCATCGAGATTATTTTTCTTTCCACTAGTATAATATACAACGATGGCTTGTTGCATTTTTCAAGTCACCTTCCTTAATAATTGATGGTTACACGTGATATCTTTCTACAATTGAAACCTGCCAGTTATGTTAATGTTTTTCCACTTCCACGGAAACCAGTTTCCCCCATGTACGTTCGCTAAAAGTTTCCATATGGTTAGCATGCCAGATTGGCGGCCGTCACTCGCCTGGTAAGGACGAATGATAAGGCGCTCTGTTTCTAGGCGCATCATGGATAAGGCTGTTTCCATCTTAGTTAATCCTCCTAGTCTATTTTGCTAAATGTTTCAGACTGGATTTCGAAATCTGGCATATCCCCGTTAAAGCTGCGTCTAGTTTCCTATTGCCTCTTTTGGACCTGCGCTATGAGTTATTTTCAGGGTAGTTCAATCTTTAGTAAATCGTGCTATCTTATGCCTGCCTCCGCCAGTTTCTCATCCAGCTTCGCCTTCTGGCGCAAATGGTGCCTGCTGTGCATACCAACCATCTCAAACCAATCACATGCGTTGAGCCAGCCAAACCAGCCATGGCGCACCTTGCAAGCCGGATTCGCCTCATCTACGCAACCCGCCCAAAAGTTCAACTTCTCTAGCACCTGTTCCAGGCAAGCTATGATTTCATCCTTGCTCTCGGGGTTGCTTGTCGCGTTGGGCGGTTCCTCAAGTTTCACAGGGATATTGGGCCACTCTTTTTCGGCAAGCGCCTTCCTCCCGTCTTCCGTCTTGCCTTCAGGCTCTTCGTGTGTTGCCTTGGTGCATGTTTCAATATGCCCGATGTACTCTTTTGCCACATCGATCACATGGATATACATTTGCCCGACCGACCATACGTTTTCATTGCATTTAAATCGCAACTGCTCTATCGAATATCTGTCCAGATTCCGCATGTACTGCTCGATAATAGCCAAAGAATCGTTCAACATCCAGATCCTCTCCCCGTTAATACCAATTTATTACAGCACCTGTGCAATCTCCCACACATGCCCGTCCGGATCGGCAAAACAGGCCGTCCGTCGCCCCCAGGGGCGCGTTATCGGTCCATTCAACAACCTGACGCCCCGCACTTCCAGCTCATCGCATACCCGGTCAACGTCTGGCACTTGAATCGTGAACTGAAACCGCACACCATCTCCGCCGCGACCAACCTGCGCCGGCTCAATCAACTCGCGGGCATTGGATTGATTTAGCAGATTGATGCTTATATTGCCATAATCGAACACCGCGCAGCTTTCATCTTCATATATGATCGCAAGCTTGAACGTCTCTTGGTAGAATGCCTTCGACCGATGCAAATCTTCCACAAACAATGTGACCTCAGTAATTTTGTTCGCCCAGTCAGCTCTCGCCATCCGCATTCAACCCCATTTACATTTTTTTTACATTCCTTTGGATCATATATAATTGCCCGTTATCAAACCTTGCGATGCAGCGCGAGTCTGCCATCAAACTCTGAGGGATTCGAGGAATCGCTTGATTGCTTGGCTGCCTGCCTCGACTAGGGGTTCGATGCGCTGCGTCGCCACATCCGGCAAAAAGTCACTACAGGCTTTATAATAAACACATAACACCGACCACAGTGAGTCAGCAATAGTAACTCCCACCCTTAAGATATTATAACTTGTTCTGTACAGAAAAGAAGAAAATGTGTTACTAACATGCATCCAGACTTTTTTGGTTTATGATTTGTAACCCCGTTCCACTGCCCTTCTCTTTGGCGCAACAGTCGGCTGAAGTAATGAAGATCGGCATAGCCCGTCAAACCGGCGATTTCCTCGACGGAAAGCGCGGACTCCCGCAGCAGCCGTTTAACCTCCATTAGTCGGATCGACTGCACGTATTTATTCGGCGTAAGCCCAAATGCTGCTTTGAACAGCTTCGCCAGATAATCTTCGTTCCAATTGGCACGCGCCGCCAGTGCGGCGTTTGAGCACGATATATGGAGAAGTATAGCCCCCCATTCACTCGCCAGTAATAATCGCTGCGGAAATATTGTTCGATCATGTAGTTGGTTGCATGCTGCAGGCGCTATTACCAACGCACGACCGGTGCGGTATCCGGGCATGAATTCCTGGGCTTCCCCCCCTTGAACGTTGCCTTTTCAGTTAGCAGCTTAATCGATACCTATCGTTTCGTTGTACGAGTTTTGGCTTATTCGCGGGATCTCAAAGAAAGCACGGCGTACCGGATGCGTTAAACCAAAGGGCACCGACCCGTACCGTTAGCAAGAACGGACTCCACCCCTTGGACAGGCGTAACGAACCCGAGCTTCCTTCATACATGTCTAACAAGGGTGAAATCCTGCGAATAAGCGAGCATTCGTGAGAAAACTTAATCGTACCGAGGGAGTTGAACGAATTAATCGTAGCCCCATACTTTATTGAGCAGACCGTCGCCCGCCGTATAAAATGAAGCGCGGGAGTCCTTCGTCGTTCTGTCATTCGCCTTCCCCCGCCGAGAACACAGAAGGAACGAGCACCCCATCCTTCATCTGGTACTCGGCTGTAATCGTCGCCACATAGGTACCGGGAGAGGCAAATACGGACATGTCGGACACGAGCTGGCCATCCTCGATCCTATAGTAGACGACCGCTCCGATTCCTAGTTTGTCGAACCACATACCCGCATCGTCGTCATCGTACGTCTTCTCGATAGTCTTTCCGCCGATATCCAGTTTAACTTCCACCTTGTCACTGCTCCGTTTTATTTCCGCCGCTTGAGCCGCAGCTCTTGCCACCACCACCGGATCGGCCACCGGAATTTCGGTCATATGCCGCCGGAGAGCGTGAACCTCCGATTGCACGACCCCGGTTCCGGTGCCGATAACAAGCGCAACGACCGCTTCGTCCTCCCCGTCGCCGTCCAGATCGGTCATCGTCACCGCCGGAGAATAGCTCGGATTTGTCGATCCCGTCCAATAGAACTCCTTGCTCTCGCCGCCCCATTCCACCAGGTAACGCAGATAGATACCGCTATCCGAACGCGCCGCTTTTATCGTCAGACTTCCTTCCCGATACAGCTCGGTCCAGTCGGTATGCCGCACGTCCGGCGGGCTGTAGTAGCCGATCACTTTGCCCATTATCGCCTCCATGGCAAAAGCCCCGCGCAGTTGGCTGTCGTTATAGCTTCTCCACCATACGTCTCCAAGCAAATAATACTGCTCCGGCCCCAGCTTAACCTCCTGATCCGTCCCGGCAATCCTCTTCACGTCTTCGCGGCCTCTGTTCTCCGTGCCGTAGAAAGCTTCCAGCGGATGGCCGTCAATGTAAATTCGCCCTTTCACGATGCGAACCGTTTCTCCCGGCAGACCGATGATCCGCGCGATGTCATGAGGCTCCCGCGCCGCCGTTTCCGCATCTTCCGCGGCCGTCTCGTAATACACGATATCGCCGCGAGCGACCGGACGGTCGGAGGATTCAGAGCGGGTCCTGTAATAATCGCGATCGACGACAACCGGCTGGCCGAGGCCGAAATGGGCGCTCCATGCCATCGCGTCATTGGCAATCGTATGGACCAGCTGCAGCGCACCGATCGAAAAGACGGCCGGCAGCTCTTTCGGCGTCACGGTATCCGTAACGGGAGCCCTCGATTCAAACAGACCAGTGATTTTCTCCCCGGCAGAGCGCAGAAGTCCCGGCTCGAATCGAATCGCCGCCAACGAACCGGCGAGCAAAGCGGCGAGCATGACCAGAACGACGGTCGGGCGGTGGAAGAGGCGTTTTTCCGAACGTTGCGGCTCAGAAGCGACTCTCTTTTCCCACCGCTCCCACATGTCGGCCGTAAACATTGGCTTGCGAAACGGTTTTCCCTTCAGCCTCTTCTCCCAATCCGTCTCAATACTCATACCGTTCGCTCCCTTCATGGCCGCCGCTCTTCATCAGCTGCGACATCTTCCGTCTTGCCTTGTACAATCTGGACTTGACGGCCGATACGGACAGCCCGAGCGTTTGCCCGATCTCTTCCATCGACAGAACGTAATGGGCGCGCAACACCAGCACTTCGCGGTATTTGACGGGAAGCCGCAGCACCGTATTCCATATATCGTCCGTCATCAGGCTCCGCATGAACGCCTCCTCCGCGGATTCCGCCCTGCCGCCGGCGGGCTGCAGACCGACAAGCGCGATTTTGCGCATAAAGGCCGATCTGCGCCACGTATACCAGCTGTTTCGGGCGATAACCAGCAGCCACGTTTTCACCGAGCTTTCGCCGCGATAGGAGGTAAGCCGCCTGAACGCTTTAACGAATGTCTCCTGGGCAAGCTCGTCGGCGGTATCCTTGTTCCCGGTCAAAAAGTAGGCGTAGCTCCACACATCGTCTCCGTATTCCTCCATCACTCGCCGGAAATCGGCGGAGCAGAGCGAAGACACATATTTCAGCGTATCGCTATCTTCCGGCAAAACGTCCCCTCCCTCTTCCTCTACCTAATAGACTGCGCAGGACGACGAAAGTTGCCACTTTCCGAATCATGCCGGGCATAAAGGAAATACGGCGGAAACACGGCAGGAACAGGAATACGTTGCGGAGACTATGCGGAAAACAAGCGGAGAAAGCGAAGGCTAAACAGCCGATCCTCGGGGCACAGCAAAGAAGGTGTACCATGTATTTCAACTATTTTGCCAGTTCGTATTATAGCTCACGCCCCATTAGTACCTATAGATCAATTTTGCGAAGAAGCAAAGGAACTGCCGCGGCAGCTCCTTCGTCACATGACTTTTGTTAAGCTAGCGTAATCCGTTGGCTTAATCGACTTTCTGATCAATTTTAAATAAGCAATGAATCCTTTTCCCGCTAATATTTCGTCAGCATAACAGAGAATTACATGTAATGTGAATGAAAAATATGTTTCCCTCCTACATGGCCACAATTCCATCCAACGTTATAGCGATCTGGTTTGTAATTCCGATCCAAATACAACTTAACTTCTAAACGGCACCAAGACGCCATCGTTAAACTGACCGTTCGAAAGCTAGAGAACCTTGGATTTTCCGTAACACTGGCCACTCCAGAAGCATCCTGATTCAATCGCTGATTGGACAAGACGCAGCTTTTTTAAGCCCGTTAAAGCTGCGCCTAATTTTGGACCTACGCTATGGATAGCGGGGAGTCTGCCTGACATTCAAACGAAACAATTAACAGTCGGCGGATTGCTTCTCCAGAAACGCTCGAATGGATGGATCCATGCACAATCCGATGGCTCGGCTGTATGCAGCGCGAGCCTCCTCGAATCTCTTCATCTTTTTGAACAAATGGGCGCGCAGCGCCCAATAAGGCTGATAGCTCTTAACCGCTTCTGCCGGTATTTCATCCAACAGCGCCATCCCGGATTCAGCGCCGCGCGCTTCGGCAACAGCTGCCGCGCGGCCGACGATTGCGCCGATCGTTGGAGCGATGCCCACCAGCCCCTCGTACAGAAGAGCAATCTCTTCCCATTCCGTACGGCTAGTCCAGGCACGCTGAGCATGTACGGATTGAATCGCCGCTTCAAGCTGGAACCGCCCGATGTGCTTCCCTTGAGCGGCAGTGCGAAGGCAATGCTCCGCTTCCTCGATCATCCCGAACGACCAACGTGAATGATCCTGTTCGGATATTGGCACATAGCCGCCTGCCTCCCCGCGCCGCACATGGCGGCGCGCTTCGCAGTGCAACATCAGAGCCAGCAATCCGAGCGCTTCGGGTTCCCCCGGCATGAATCGCACAATCAGCCTTCCCATGAATATCGCTTCTTCGGCCAGACCCTTCCGGCGCGGATCTATGCCGGCTATATCATCCCAGCCGCTTCCATAGGCTGCATAGATGGCTTCAAGCACGGCATCAAGTCGCTCCGGCCATTCATCCTTACCGGGCAAGTCGAATCTAATGCCATCGCTCTTCAGTTTAGCTTTAGCCCGGGTAAGGCGCTGCCCCATCGTTGCAGGCTTAACGACAAAAGCCGAAGCAATGCGAGCCGCATCAAGGCCAAGCACGGACTGGAGCATAAGCGGCGTGCGCACAGCAGGATCGATTCCGGGATGAGCGCAAATAAACAGCATCTTGATCCGTTCATCCGGGAAAGATGTCCCGGTTCCAGCCCATTGCTGTGCGTCTTCTGTCATTGTGATCAAAGCTTGCTCCGCACCGGCTTGCACGCGGGCATGCCGGGTGCCGTCGATCAGCCGGCGCTGCGCAGCGGTGAGCAGCCATGCCTCTGGTTTGTCCGGCACTCCGGTCGCGGGCCATTTTTCCAGCGCGGCCAGAAAGGCGTCGGCAAGCGCATCCTCCGCCGCGGCCAGGTCGCGCCAACGAACGGCCAGAAATGCAACCAGACGGCCGTAGGATTCACGGGCCGTCTGTTCGATTATTTGACGAGTTTGCATGGCGCTCATTTCGAAATCGGATGCAAGTTGAGGCGGACCTCAACCGAGCTGCCGGGACAACGAGCCGCCCATTCCAATGCGGTGTCCAAATCTGGCACGTCGATGATCATCAAACCGCCAATTTGCTCCTTGGTTTCGGTGATCGGGCCATCCTGAACCAGCAGTTCACCACCCCTGAGGCTAAGCGTGGTCGCGGTCTCCGGGGGCTGGAGACCTGCACCGCTTACAACAATGCCGGAATCGAGCAGCGCTGTGACATAATGGGCCCAGCTTGCGGTATACGCCTCCTTGTGAACCGGATCGGTTCGTTTGGCGAAATCCTCTGTCGTTTCATACATTAACAATGTGTAATTCATGGTTATTGCTCCTCTCAACGTTCAAAGTGGGTTGTTTCACGATGTCTTCACAATAATGACGAGCCAGATTAATGGATTTCTACATCATGTGAAAATATTATTTTTTGAACGACGGGTAAAGCAATTCAAGGCCATCTCAAAACCCATGCTATCCAGGTAATAGCAGCCGGCAACTTGCTCCTTGGTTCGTTAAGCTATTTCTAAAAGAACACTTATAAAAGATTCTCAATCACCAGGGTTGATGAATTGCATGCGTTTAACATCCCGCTCAAACAATTCCTGTAATTGTCCAAGAGGAGTATACTATATCATATTAACGCGAAGACGTGTTAAATTAGATGGACATAGAAACGGCTGTCGAGACTTTCTCGACAGCCTGACAAGCAGAAACTGCTTGACTTTTACTTGTTTGAAAAAAAAGTATGACCGCAATTTCGTTAGCGTCCATTTATTATGGGTATTCATAAAATTAAAGATGAGGACACTTAGTCCGGGTCGTTACTCGCTCTGAAGATTCAGCTGTTTCCGGTACACGACCTTGGAAATCGCGATGCTGATTTCGTACAGCAAGAACAATGGTACCGTTACAACCAGATCGGATAAAATATCCGGAGGTGTAATCGCAACAGCGACGATTAGGAGCAAGAAGTAAGCGAGTTTACGCGCTTTGGCAAGGCGATTCGGATTCAGAATGCCAAGACGGGTCAGAAACATAACGACCGCAGGCATTTCAAACAGCAAACCAAACGGCACGGTCATATGAATCATGAACGTAAAGTACTTATCCGCTGTATACATCGCATTAAAATCAGCCGCTGCCATCTGATTCATGAAGGAGAGCACCATTGGAAATAAAATAAGATAACCGAAGCTGATGCCAATCATGAACAATATTGTCAATCCTGGAATGAACAAGAGAGTTGCTCGCCGAGCTTGCTCGGAAAGAGCCGGCTTCACAAACTTCCAGATTTGATAAGCGGCTATCGGGATGGTTACTGCGAGTGCAAACACGCCCGCTATCATAAAATAGACCCACATCACATCAGACGGTCCAAGAATAACCAGCTTCTTATCCATTCCGCGCACGAGCCATTGATAGATATCCCGCACATAGAGGAAAGAGGCAACCATTGCGACAAGAAACGCAAGCAAGGTTCGAATAAGCCTCTTCCGCATCTCTTCAAGGTGTTCCATTACATTCATCTGTTTATTGCTGTCCGTACCCATGCTACTTGCCAACCTCAATAGATGACTTCGAAGACTCAGTATCGCTCTTTCCTTCATCAGCAGTATCGCCATTAACGAGTCCGCGCGTAGCACCTTTAAACTCGTTTAGCGTTCTGCCGACAGCTCGTCCAAGCTCAGGAAGCTTGGAAGGCCCGAATATAATAAGCGCTATAACCAATATCAAGACAAGACCGCCAATTCCAATGTTTCCAAACGGCATAACCATTCATCTCCTCAGACTATTATAGGTCAGCCACAGCTTTTTTGGATGCTGTGGCTGACGGTTTTCTTTTCGGGCTTAAATCCAGTCGTTCTCTATACTGTGACCGCAGCATCGTAAATTTTCTGCAATCCCGGTTTGCCTTTTTCCATCAGGAAGGAAGCACGGGTGAAAATCCCGGCACCGGGACGGGTAACAAACGGAACAATCTGGTAATCCGCCTGAAAACTTTCATGCGTAGCGGTGCAGCGTACATAACCACGCTGGTTATTATAGAACTTGATATGCGGATTTTCCGCAAGTATGGCTTTTTGGGCATCGGTAATATCGGTACCGTCTCCTCCGGAGGTTATGGAAGTGCCGACAAATTCGGCTCCAAGGATGCCGGAATCCGGGTTGTTGAAATCCGCCTTGATATCGCAAGCCCAGTTTGAGTGAACATCCCCGGTCAGGACAACAAGATTGGAAAGGTTCTTCTGTTTGGCGAAGTTAAGAATCCGGTCACGATTGGCGGAATAGCCATCCCATCCGTCCATGCTGAACTCTTCCCCCTCTCCAATCAGGTAGTCCCTCTTACAGAAAAACACCTGCTGCGGAATAATGTTCCACTGCGCTTGCGATTGATTGAGCCCTGAAAGCAGCCATTGCTCCTGCTCTTCGCCCATAATCGAGCGTTCCACACTCGTGGATTCGGGTGTTGGGGGCTTGAGTCCGTCGCCACTCGCCTGATCATCACGGAATTGGCGGGTGTCAAGTACATGAACATTAGCCAGGTCACCGTAATTAAAATGTCTGTACAACTGCATGGTGAATCCGCTTGGCAGGGAAGCGCTTCTTAAAGGCATATTTTCATAATAAGCCTGGAATGCCGCAGCCTTGCGGGCCAGGAAAGGTTCGATCGGCTGATTGGCCTCAGGGATCAGACCGGCGTGGTTGTTCTCGACTTCATGGTCGTCCATCGCAACCACCCATGGGAACTTGGCGTGTGCAGCTTGCAGGTCGCTATCACTTTTGTACAACGCGTAGCGGTTGCGGTAATCGTCAAGTGTAATGATTTCGGGACCGTTATGGTACCGTGGGCTTGGAGTATTCTGGTTGGGGCCGGGACCCTCATAAATGTAATCGCCCAGATGAAAGACGAGGTCCAATTCATCCGCCGCCATATGCCGGTAAGGGGTAAAGTATCCCGTTGGGTAGTTTTGGCAGGAAGCAAAAGCAAATGTCATTTTCGAAACGTGAGATCCGTATGCCGGCAGCGTTTTCGTCCGGCCTGTGGGACTGATTTCCTTTCCGGCTTGAAAGCGGTAGTAATAGACTTGGTTCGGTTTCAGTCCATCCACCTCGACATGGACAGAATGCCCGAGCTGGGCTCTGGCAAAGCCTGCTCCTTCACGCACGACCTTGCGGAATTTGTCGTCGATGGCCACTTCCCATTTGACAGGAACGTCGCTGCCTGTCATGCCTCCGCCATTCAGCGGGTCTGGTGCAAGGCGGGTCCACAGCACAACGCTATCCTGCCAAGGGTCACCGGACGCCACCCCTAAAGTAAATGGATACGCTGAAAATTTCGGCGCTGCATCGACAAAACCCCCTTGAAGTGAAGCGGCGATCGTCAATCCAAGCGATGCGATTGCGACCTTTCCTGTTGCCTGGAGAAAATCGCGGCGATCCATCTTGCCTTCCCGAAAGCGTTGTTCCAGATCCTTGAATAGTTTATCCTTGCTCATTACATCGGCCCCTTTTCATTTGTATTCAATCTTCTTCCCTTGTCCACAACATCGACTCCTTGTGATTTCTTTTATCTGCTTCAAAAATATCGGTCACGCGTGTTGAACCTCTTTGGCGGTTTCTGCATGACGTATTTTGCCAATCTTTAGTACACGGTCCGGTTCCCGTCCATATCCTTTAATCTCTAACCTGTCTGGATATACCCTGACCATTGAATACGCATTAGTGTTGGCGGTCTCTACCATACCTTTGAAGTTTACGAAATAGATTCCGTTCTGCTCCGCATAGTTGCCTTCATGATTATGACCATTGAAGTAGGCAACTACATTTCCGGAGGACCCCAGCACCTTGACCAGAGCTTCGTAATTCCAAGCGTTGTGAACATTCAGTGGAGCGATCGGGTGATGACCGATAACGATTACCTTTTCTCCAGCCTTGACAGACTTTGCAAGTATATCCTGCAGCCAAGTCATTTGAACCGAATCCACACCACCGTTCCAAGTCTGGGCGTTTTCCGCCCCACTCCAGGTCAATACATCTAACACCGTCTTGGCCTGTTGGTGTTTCTCAGAATTTACAGGATTTGCGTATAAGCTGAGGTCATTCGTGTCAAGCACCACAAATCGCCAACCCTCATAGCTGAAATCATAATAAAAATTAGGCATGCCTAGCAGGTCGGCCACCTTTTTGGCATCCATTGCATAGTCATGATTTCCAAGCAAATGGTACTTTGGCCCTTTAGCCTGATTGTAGACAGGTAGAATTTTTGCAAAACTGGAAGCGTTTTGGTCAATGATGTCGCCAAGATGGATGGTGAAAGTGACATCGTTTTCGTTGAAGGTTCTAACCGCTTCCGCAAGCTTGCCAAGTGAAGCCCGGTAATAACGTGTTGAACCGGACGGCGTATCGATATCGGCATATTGAGCGTCCGCCACGAGACCAAACTGAAAAATAAACTTCTTTTGGGAAAGAGTATTGGAATGATCGGGATCGTCCGAAGCTGCCAATACACTTCCAATCGGGTTCAACATGGTTAAAGCGAAAGCAGCTCCAGCCAGCTTGGTTGTCTTTTGCAAAAAGGTACGGCGATCTATTTCTTGATCAAAGACAAAGATATTTTCAAGCTTTTGCTTTTTCTCTTCTTGTACTTCTCTATCATTTTTCATTTGTTCTCAACACTTCCTGTTCATCGTATTTTCAACAGACTCCCAGGACAAAAGAATAGAATATGCCATTTTATGGGCTCCTCGCCTATTCCGATTAAGCTATAAATTCCTCCCTTTCAATTATTTTGGTCATAAAAAATCAAGGCGAGTACAAAAAATACGCCCCCCTCCTTCCATCTGGGTAATATGGCTATTCTTTCCTGAGTCGGCTTAATAATAACGTCTGTTTATTTGTACAATTTCAACTCAACTTGTAGATTTTGTAAATATATGCACCAACCGCTTTTCATTTTTCTTTGCATCTATCAATTTCTGCCTGCCTTTTGAACATATGCAAGGACCGATTGTTTTTTTCACCGAACATTTGTCATGAAATAATTGATAGATTTCTGAAACAATTGTTATAGAGAGGCATCTCCGAACAAAATATAATGAATTTAATACAACGTTGTATGTTTCCAATTGACAAGGAGGGTGGTATTTTTGAAAACGTTATCACTATTAATTGTAACAATTGCTATGACGTTGGCTCTGGCGGCTTGCAGCAAAAATGGCAACAAGCCGGTAGACCAGCCTTCGGCAGCATCGGACGGCTCGGCGGTGGACGCGGACAACACGGCCTGGGATCCCTACACACCTTATAAAGAAACCGTTTCCTTTACGAAGGGGGTCATCAAAGGCTCGGAAAACTTCCCGGAAGGCGACGATTTCGCCAACAACGACTTCACCCGTTACGTCAAAGATCAGATGAACATTGAAACGAAGATCGCCTGGGAAGTGGATGCAAACAATTACGCTCAGAAGATCGCACTTTCGATCGCCTCGCAGAATATTCCCGACATGATGGTGGTGGATCGAAAAATATTCAAGCAGCTCATCGACAACGACCTGATTTGGGATATGACGAAAGCGTACAACACCAGCATTTCTCCATTTCTGAAGGAGCAATACGATACCTACGGCGACCGTCTGTTCGATGAAGTGACGGTAGACGGCAAGCTGATGGGCATACCGGCGACGAATATCGGCTATTGTCAAAATGTGCTCTGGATACGCAAGGACTGGCTGGACAAATTGCATCTCGACGCTCCCAGGACGCTGGATGACGTCATCAATGTTGCCAAACAGTTCGTAGAGCAGGATCCCGGGGGCAACGGGCCGGGCAAAACGATCGGCCTGTCCGCGGCAGGCAACGTTTACAGTGGCTACAATTCAAGGTTCGGCCTTGATACGGTCTTCTCCGTTTTCGGCGCTTATCCCGGTTCCTGGGTGAACGTGGACGGCAAGCCGGTTTACGGCTCGGTCATGGACGGCATGAAGCCGGCGCTGTCGCTGATGCGCGATCTGTACGCGCAAGGCATTCTGGACAAAGAATTCGCTATCCGCAAAGACAGCGATCGCGACGCCCTGCTCGCTTCCGGACAGCTTGGCATGTATTTCGGTGTCTGGTGGCCGGCGGGCGGGCAGACCGATGCGGTCAAGAACAATCCCGATGCGGATTGGATTGCGGTCTCCGCACCCGTCAACAACGATGGGAAGCTGACGACAATCGAGAACGATCCGCTGGCCGGCATAGTTGTCGTAAGCAAGAAGTTCGCTCATCCGGAAGCGATCGTGAAGGCGCTTAACGCCGGCTACGACAGTCTACGGGGCAACGGCGAGGCCGGCGCTGCATCCTATAAGCAATGGAACGAGCATTCTCCTGGCATGGGCTGGGGCACGATGTTGATTCCGATTGCTGTCGATTATCATAATTCCATCGGTATATTGCTGGCCGATTTGAACAAGGCGCTTAAAGCGGATGATCCCAGCCTCATTTCGCTCAAAGGCTTCGAGGGCGCCTTCGAACGGATCAAGGCAAATAGGGAACATCCGAAGAAGGATATTAACGCCTATATGGAAGAGCAGGCGCGCATTGTCGGCACGACGGCTGCGGTTGACAGTAACCTGGAAGTTATACCAGCGGCATTTTTCGGCCAAACGGAGACAATGGCAACCAAATGGTCCAACCTTCAGAAGATGGAAACTGAAATGCTGATCAAAATTATTATGGGTGAGCGGCCGGTCGAAGATTTTGACAGCTTTGTCGATCAATGGTACGCAGCGGGCGGCCGGGAAATTACAAACGAGGTCGCCTCCGAGATGAAGCCATAGGGAATGACCGAAGGAGGACCGTTATGACGAGACCGAATCGAAAAGCAAGAAATACAGAGGTGCTCAACTACAATTTGATGGTGCTTCCCGGAGTCGTCCTGCTGATCATCTTCAGCATCATTCCCTTGTTCGGGCTTGTTATCGCCTTTCAAAATTATATTCCCGCCAAGGGCATACTCGATTCGAGGTGGGTCGGTCTGGACAATATCCGGTACATGTTTCAAATTCCCGACGGCATACGCGTATTGAGAAATACCAGCATTATCGCCGCGGCGAAAATCGCAGCTGGCATTATCGTTCCCGTGGGCTTCGCGCTGCTGCTTAACGAGGTGCGGAACCGCACCTATAAGAAAACGATACAAACCATTGTCTATATGCCGCATTTTCTGTCTTGGGTCATTGTGGGAAGCATCTTCGTCTCGATGTTTTCGATGGACGGCGTCATCAATTCGGCTGTTGCCGCATTCGGCGCCGAGCCAGTTATGTTCATGGCTAGCAACTTCTGGTTCCGCCCCATTCTTGTGGCGACGGACGTCTGGAAGGAATTCGGCTACGGCGCGATTATTTATCTGGCGGCCCTGACTGCCGTCGATGCGAACCTGTACGAGGCTGCCGCCATGGACGGCGCCTCGCGGCTCAGGCAGCTAATGCATATTACGCTGCCCGCGCTTGTTCCGACCGTTATTCTGATGTCGGCACTCAGTCTCGGGAACATATTGAATGCCGGCTTCGACCAGGTATTCAATATGTACAACCCGCTCGTCTATGAGACCAGTGATATTATCGACACGTACGTCTACCGGATGGGACTGGTCGATATGCAGTTCAGCCTCGGTACGGCCGTCGGTTTACTGAAGTCGGTCGTCAGCTTCGTACTGATCTCCGTATCCTATTTTCTGGCAAACAGATTCGCTGGCTATAAAATCTTCTGAGGACAAGGGGGCCGTTCATATGGTGCATTCGGAATCGCTGTCAGAGAAGCTGATGAACGCCGTCGTCTATATCGTGCTGACGATTGTAACGGTGGCTTGCCTCTTCCCGATCGTTCATACGATAGCCGTTTCGTTCTCGGACAAGGCGGCGGCCGTTGCAGGCATGGTTACGGTCTGGCCGGTCCGGTTTACGACTGCCTCCTATCATGCCATCCTGGAGGACGAGCAGTTCTTTCGCTCGTTCGGCGTCTCAATCTTCCGGGTTTTGCTTGGAGGAAGCATCAATCTCATCCTGAGCATACTGATGGCTTATCCATTATCCCGAAGCAAGCGTTATTTTCCGCAGCGTAACCTTTATATCTGGTTTCTGGTGTTTGTCATGCTGTTTAATGGCGGCATCATTCCGAATTATTTGCTCATCGACAAGCTGAATATGCTGGACACGATCTGGGCGCTCGTTCTGCCTGGCGCCGTGCCGGTGTTCAGCGTCATTATCCTGATGAATTTCTTCAAAGGATTGCCCGGCGAGCTGGAAGAAGCGGGCCGCATCGATGGCGCCGGCCCGTGGAACATGATGATGAAGATTTTCGTTCCGTTGGCCGCGCCTTCGATCGCCACAATTACGCTGTTTTCCATCGTGGGGCATTGGAACGCCTTTTTCGACGGGATCATTTATATCAACACGTCGGCCAATTTGCCACTCCAGTCGTATATGCAGCAGCTCGTTGTCGAGCTCAGGGAAACGAGCATGCTGTCGATGGAAGAGCTGCAGCGCATGAATGAAATTTCCAACAAAACGTTTAATGCCGCCAAGGTGTTCGTGTCCATAATTCCGATCCTGCTCGTCTATCCGTTCCTGCAAAAATATTTTGTTACAGGCCTTGTAATGGGTGCTGTAAAAGGGTAGCGTTTCCCGACCGACCTGCCGGTCCAGCACCGCACCGCTTGCGGTTTGCGCAAAGCCGGCTGGATCCGGGAAAGCACGTCCCGGCGTTGGACGCTGCCCGCTATCTGTTTCATTTTTACAACAACCTTTAGCTGCAAAAAAAATGCAACTGCCGCGAAATTGCAGTACGCTGGTCTTGAGCGGATTTCGTCATTTTCTCCCGCTGTATGAAAGCGACTTCATTTTTGATTATGAAGTTAAACTATTTTCACAAGGGAGGATGTCTATGTATCGTGTTCTGGTTGTGGACGATGAATGGACGGAACGGGAAGGACTGGCATTTCTGATTAAGCAGCAGGAGCTTTGCTTCGAGATTGACAAGGCGTGCAACGGGCAGGAAGCGTTTGAGCTGCTGCAGCGGTGGCCGGCGGATGTCCTCATTACGGACATTCAAATGCCGCTGATGAACGGGCTGGAGCTGTCGGAGAGAATAAAGGAATTGTACCCGCAAATGATCATCCTGATCTCCAGCGCATACGACGAATTCGAATATATGCACAGAGCGATCAAGGTGAAGGTTGAAGATTATATTTTGAAGCCAGTTGACGTCAATCAATTTGTACCCATCATTTCCCGTGTACGCTCGAAGCTGGACGAACGCAGCCGGGAGCGCGAAAATCGGCGCAAGCTGTTCGAAGATTATAACGGCGCATCCTTCTTCATAAAAGAGAAGCTGATGCTGCAGCTGCTAGACGATCTCCCCCTATCGCAGCCATTCAATGATTCCGATACAGGAAAAAGCGAGAAAAAAGCGATTTCCCAGGCTGTTGCCTTAATCGAAAGTCACTATTGCGAAGAAATCGGCCTGGAATGGGTTGCTGGGCGAATTTACCTCTCCCCCGGCTATTTAAGCGGTCTGTTTAAGAAGGAAACCGGCAAAAGCATTATCCAATACATCACACTTTGCCGCATGGAGAACGCGAAGAAGCTGCTTCTGGAAACGAATATGAAGATTGTCGATGTGTGCCAGAAGGTCGGCTATAACAACCCCTCCTATTTTACGCTGATCTTTCGTAAATATTTTGGTGTTACGCCCAATCATATGAGAGAAAAAGGGGAACGGGCATGAATCCGTTTGTTCGTTTCTTCCTTAATCTCCGCTTCAAAAACAAATTGCTGCTGTCCTACCTCGTCGTTGTGCTCATTCCGGTCGTGACCTGGGTCATCTATTCGTTTATCCAGACGAATCGATTTATTATCGATCAGTCAGAAACAACCTTCCAGAATATTTCGGTCACGACCCGAAGCAATTTGGAGCAAAAGCTGAAAAAAATTGAAAACGCCTTCGAACTGATGACGTCGGACACGACGATGATGAGAATCATCAACGGGAAATATGCCAGTAATTACGATAAATATTATGATATCAACTTTAAATTCGATCCGATGGTCAACGCCTTGAAAATGATGAACAGCGAGATCTTGCAAATCAGCATCTTTACTAACGGCGACATTAAAAATGCCAGGGAAAACTTTATCGATCTGGAGGAATCGATCGACGAATTCGAGTTTTTGTCCGTCGTTGATACGATTGATGCCGTCTGGATTTTCAAGGACGGCCATCTGAGCGTGGCGCAGCAGGTGCTGTCGCTGGACGAGCCGGGCCAATCTGCCATCGTCTCTCTGGACATCGACGCGAACTATATTCTCAGCAACAATGTTTCTTCCGAGCTGAAAAATTACGGTATGCTGATTATGGACAGCGACAATGAGGTCGTCTATCGGGAAGACCGTCTGGAGCGTCCCGTCGCAAACGGCAATGCCACAGTTGCAGAATTAGAGAAAATGAGCCAACGCAATGATGATTTCCTTCTCTTTCATGAAAAGGTATATCCGGAAGGCTGGGAATTGTATATGTACACCGATACCCGCTCGTCGATGATCTCCTTCGGCAGCGCCTTCCGCTCCACCCTATCTATTACAATTGTTGTTGTTGCGCTGATCTTTATCGTCATCATGCTGTTCTCCCGTACGTTCGTCAGGCGCATCGCACGGCTCAACCGTCTGCTTGCCGGAGTCGTATCGGGCGGATTCGAAGCGAGTATCGCTTCCGGCTACCGGGATGAGATCGGAGAGATGACCAATAATATCGGCGCGATGGTGAAGCAGACGAGACAATTGATTGACGAATTGCACGTCAGCCATGCGCAGCAGCGGGAAGCCGAAATCAAAGCGCTGCAATCACAGATCAATCCTCATTTTTTATATAATACGTTGTCAACAATCAATTGGAAGGCGATACAAAGCGGAAACGAGGATATTTCCAAAATAGCCGTCTCGCTCTCGGCCTTTTACCGTTCGACGTTAAACCGCGGGCACATGGTGACAACGGTCGAGAACGAGCTGGCCCATGTCCGGGCTTATCTTGATATCCAGTTAAGTTCGTCTCACCATTCTTTCGATGTAGCTTACACCATCGAAGACAAGATACTGGAATATCACATGCCCGGCATTATCCTGCAGCCCATCGTCGAGAATGCCATCGAGCACGGTCTCGCGTCCAGGATCAGCAAGGGTGACCAGGGCGCTATCCTTATCAACATTTACGAGCAGGGAAACGATATTTTGCTCGAGGTGATCGACAACGGCAGCGGCATGAGTGACGAAACCGTGAGTGACGTGCTGGTGAACGGCAAAAAGGGGTACGGCCTCCAAAATGTCGATCATCGGTTGAAGCTGTTTTTTGACCGGCAATACGGTCTGACGTTCCATAGCTTGAAGCCGTACGGCACAAAGGCTGTCATTCGCATTCCGAAATATGTCCATTTCTAGAGAGATGCGGCAAGCCCGGCACGCAAAGAAATCCAATTATAACCCGAATACGAAAGGAATGGATCATTATGAACCCTCTATTGGCAGGAAACTCACTGGACACGCTGTTTCAATTGAAAGACTGCAAGAGCAAAAGAATTTCAAGCCATGACAAATCGGGCGGGAACAAGGACTGGATCGATATCGCTCCAGGTGAAACGCGAATCTTCGCCGAAATTGATGAGACAGCCATCATTCGTCATCTATGGTGCACAGTAGGAACGAGTGATCCGCTGTATACACGGAAAACGGTTTTGCGAATGTATTGGGATGATGAAGCCGCTCCCAGTGTTGAGGCTCCCTTGGGTGATTTCTTTGGAATCGGTCACGGTCTGATTAAAAATTTCGTCTCCGAGCCGCTGATGATGAGCCCCCAAGGAGGTAAAGGATTTAATTGCTTTTTCCCGATGCCGTTTAAAACATCCGCGCGGCTGGAATTGACGAACGAATGCAAATCATCCGTCAGCCTCTACTTCTATGTAGATTACGAAACTTACGACGACCTGAGCGGAGATGTGGGGTATTTCCATGCCCAGTGGCGTAGAGAGCGGGACACGCAGGGCTGGGCTGATCCCGGCGTCAATATTCTTACCCGGAAAGCGAACAAGCCCGGTTATCCGGACTGGTTCCCCGAGGCGTGGCTGACGCCGAATCTGGATGGCAAGGACAATTACGTCATTCTGGAAGCTGTGGGCAGAGGCCATTATGTCGGCTGCAATTTGAATATAGACTGTACCGAAATGCAGGCTAATGACTGGTACGGTGAAGGGGACGACATGATTTTTATCGACGGCGATTCGTATCCCACTATTGTCGGCACAGGGACGGAAGACTATTTCAATACGGCATTCGGTCCCAGCGAGGAATATAACGCTCCCTGGCATGGCATCACGGTAAACCAGGGCGATGCCGAATGGCGCTGGAGGGGAAAAAACGCCATGTACCGGTTTCATATCAAAGATCCCATCCGCTTCTCCTCATCCATTCGCGTCACCATAGAGCATGGACATGCCAACAAGCTTTCCCATGATTATTCCAGCACGGCTTACTGGTATCAGACGGAGCCGCATAAGCCTTTCGCTGCGTTCCCTCCCGCGGCACTACGGCTTCCCAAAGATGCGGAAGAAAAGTGAGAAGATTTCAGGAATGTGAAATCCTTAGCAGACTGGTATAGATACAATAAGCGGGAGTTGCGGTTCCCAGGGCCGCAGCAGCTAATTTATTCGAAACGTCGGCAAGTATGTGGGTCAGTTTGATTCACGAATCCTTTGGGTCGTTCGAAAAAGTAAAAGGAGCTGCCGCAGCAGCTCCTTCGTCAAATATCTTTTAACAAGCTATCGTGCTCGTTCGTGTTGCATTCCTGAGTCTTACGGCAAATTATTCCTGTATTTTCGCTGATTCGTAATCATCTACTATTTTATTAATTATTTTATATGATTCTTCTGCTATTGCCTTGCTTGTATTTTTATTGCCATTGTAGGTTATTAAAGCCTTCCATAAAGCCCATCCTCTTGCTCTGTTCCAGGTTTCTTCATCCATATTTAATACATTCTTGAATATTCTTCTACTATTAGCGTCAAAAAATGTCCATGCCATTGCCGCATCGCAAGCAGGGTCCCCTGCACCCAATATTCCAAAATCAATAACTGCACAGAGTTTCCCGTCCTTAACCAGCAGATTTCCCGGTGCTATATCGCCATGAACCCAAACTGGAGCTGATTCCCATTTAGAATCTAATGCCAGCTGCCATATTTCGTTCAATACGTGTTCATCAAAAATATCTCTATTATTCTCAATTGCATTTCCAGACTCTTCATCGTATACAGCTATAGCTCCACCTCTATAAAAATTATGCTGCCCGGCTAATGGACCTCCACTAGCATCAATAGATTGTAATTCAATTAAAAATGCCCCTAAGTCTCTGGCAAATTGATTTAAATCATTAATATTCTTTTGAGCTGCTGTCTCTCCCTCCAACCACTTGTTGATAGACCAAGGGTATGGATATTCTTCACTTGGATTACCTTTGGCTAAAGGTACAGGAATGGGTAAAGAGAGTTTTTCAGATAATATTGGCAGCCATATTTGTTCTTTCTCCACTTGAGGAACATAGGATACTGCACTTGGTAACCTTACACTCATATGTTCGCCCAAATGAAAAGTTCTATTATCATTCCCGCTAACTTTTACAGGCCTGATATCTAAACCAGCCCATTCCGGAAATTGATCATTAATTAATCTTACAACCAAATCAACGTTTATATTATTCATTGAACACCTCTCAACCCACCTGAAATTTGGTAAGAGTATAAAATTCTATGGAAAAACATCGTTTAATACATCCAATTAATTTGAAGGACAGACATATAGGAATGAGGCGCTACCGGTGATCCTTGTAACGGTTCGGTCTCGTCGCAGCCTGTATTGCTTCTCGTTCGTCGACGGACAGCGGCACAGCAGCGGCCGATACATTGTGCCGCAGCTGCTCCAGACTACTTGCGCCGGGAATTACCACACTCACCGCGGGATCGCTCAGCACATACCGAATGGCGGTCTGCGCCAGCGTTCGTGTATCGCCAGCGAGCCCTAGGAGACTCCTGCGCAGGGCGGGCAATTCCTCACGGCTGTAATCGAGATAATCCCGGTCCGCCTTGCCCTCCCCGCCCGCCGCGAGGATGCCGCCAGCGAGTGGTCCGCGTGCGATCAAGCCGATCCCGTGCCCTGCAAGCAGCGGAAGAACCTCCTCCTCGGCACGCCTGTCAAGCATGCTGTACTGGTTCATTACGCTTGCAATTCCGCTTCTCCGGACGTATTCCCTTATTACATTCGGACGTATGGACGATATCCCGTAGTGGCGGATCAGCCCGTCCCGCTTAAGCTCCTCAAACGCTTCAATCGTTTCCCCGATCGGATCCTCAATCGTTCCTCCATGCAGCTGGTACAGATCGATATAGTCAGTTCCAAGCCTTCTTAGGCTCTCTTTGACCGCTGATTGAATGTAAGCTTTGGAAGGGTCCCAGGACCAGCCCTCTTTGCCCGGCTCCCGCCGGTTGCCGACTTTGGTCGCCACGATGACATCGGCGCGGCGGTGCCGGATCGCCCTGCCAACAATCTCCTCATTGCGCCCCTCATCATAGAGGTCGGCGGTGTCAAGGAAATTCACGCCATGCTCCAATGCTTCGTGGATGATGGTGACGGCCTTGGCCTCGTCCGAACCCAGCGACATGCACCCGAGACCGATCTCACTAACGTATAGATCCGACTTTCCCAAGCGATTTCGTTTCATCTGCTTCCCCTCCTGTGTGCGGATATTTCAAGTATACCCATTCAATAGGCTTAACGCCGCTGCCTGGCTGAAATAATATTAAAAAATAGTCGGTACCATTCCCCCATCCATACGGATCGGAGAACCCTTGAACGCGGATGCATATGGACTACATACAAATGCAGCCAGTCTGCCTACTTCAACAGGCTTGATAAATCGCTGTATTTCAGATTGAGGCAGGTTTGCAGCCATAAAATGTTTTTCTTTTTCTGCAAAAGTCATATCTTTATCAGGGTATATACCCTCGATTATTTGATGCACATTTTCAGAGAGTGTTGGTCCCGGCATGATCGTATTGACTGTGACCTCTGTTCCTGTCGTTAATTTGGATAAGCTTTTTGACAATGATAACAGCATTGATTTTGTCATACCATACTGAGGCATTTGTCCTGAAGGCATAACTGCTTCTTCACTCGCAATAAAGATAATGCGGCCATAATCATTTTTCAACATTTTAGGCAAATAAAATTTAGATAATCCATTTGCAGCAAGAACATTGGTACGAAAGTATTTTTCCCATATCTCATCATCAACGTCCTCATATTTCATCATTTCATAAATCCCCATATTATTAACTAAAATATCGATATTGGGATATTTTTCAAATAATGCTTCTCTTTGCCCAATATCCACAATATCGGCTGCGGCATTTTGAGGAAAGGTAGCCGGAAAATCTGACTTCATTTCTTGTACAATTCGTTCTGTCTCTTCATAATTCCGTCCATTTATGAGTACATTAACGCCTTCTTTGGCAAGTTCAATGGCAATTGCTTTGCCTATCCCTTTTGTTGATCCTGTAACTAAAGCAGTTTTATTGGTTAATCCCATATCCATAATAGATTTCTCCTTTATTTGGTATTTACTGCTTTATTGCCCTTATTTTAATATAGGGTTAATACATTTACGTTGGACAGTGATTATATTACCTTCTCCGGATTGTTCAGTAACTAGCATACTGCGCCAAAGTTCTTGTTTGACCCGCCAAATGATAAAACTCAGTAAATACGGGTTCTCTGCCGTTTTGGTTAGGTTGTGAATTCTATATTAATGAATGGGCGGCCTTCCTTGCCGTCCTTCTGATATTGAGTTTGTACCCGAATGTTCAGTGCGATAATTTGAAGGAGTGTCACCTTCCCAAAGGCGGAAGGCGCGGTAGAACGAGTTCTGGTCTTCATATCCAATCAAGAAAGCCACTTCTTTAATATCGAGCGAGGGGTCTGCCAAGTACTCTCGTGCCTGCTCATGTCTGGCTTGTGTCAACAGCTGCTTGAAGCTCGTGTTTTCGTCAGCAAGCCGGCGCTGCAAGGTACGATCGCTCATATTGAGCTCCTTCGCAACAGCCTGAATGTCGGGGCACCCTCCTGTGAAGCTGCGTTTCATGATCCATTTGACCATCTCGGCAATTGAGCGGCTGCTCTGCTGTTCATTGAGCGACCGGTCCAGAACGGGAGTCAGGATCTCCAGCAGCTCTTCGTTGTACGAGACAAAAGGGCGGTCCAGATCTCTTCGATGCAGAGTCAACCGGTTACATTTTGCACCAATCCGGATTCGGCAGCCGAAGTAAGCTTCAAGAGCCTGCACATCGCCCATGGAGTGCGAAAATTCGACGGACTGAGCCGTCAAAGGCTGACCTGTGCCCCGGCGCCCAAGCTCCAGTAGATATGCCAGCGTGATACCAATCAGCATCGGTGGACCGGGTTGTCCGGTATGCAGCCATTCCAGTTCAATTGTACAGTGCTCGCCCTCCTCGGTGATACGCAAGCTTTCGGGGGGACATAGTTGTTTGTACCGGACCATTCGGTTTAGAGCGTCGCGGTAGTCACGAGCATGGTAAGTCGCCAAGACGGACGGCGGGTACTTTGCTGTTTCAAAGACAGTCGCAAGCTTGATAATTCCTTTGGCAGTGTCGCCGATAAGATCGGAATATGCCTGCCAGATCGCGAAATATTGGGCGGTGGTGACCAGCGGTTCAGTAATAATAGTGAGCGGCAGTCGTGCTTTGCGAGCTACGTCGTGCGCGGAAATCCCTAATTGTGATAATCCTGCCCAAAATCCCGGCGGGAATTTAATACGGTCAGAGGTATGAGACTTCATATATACGGCCCTCCTTTAGCTAGTCATTAGTCTTGCCCTTAAAATGAAAAAGCCGCGATTTCCGCGGCAATTAATAAGATAATGTTCTTGTTTCTTGCGGCGAAGCAACTTAACATCTTACATATTTGCGTTTGAAGCCAAGCTGTCCTTTATCAACTGCCTTTTGAATATTTTCGGAAGCGAGCAAAAACTTGCTTTTGGTCTTGTCCCGTTTTACTTCTACCGGACCTACTGCCTTTGCGGTCTCGAGCGCCTTATCATGAAGCGGCAAATAGGATACCCCGACTGTATAAATAAAATTATTCATAGCGTATTTTGTTCGTTCGGGAGAATCTTGAATCGCAGTTTGCGCGATTTCAAGCATATTGGCAAGCTTGCTCTCGGAAAATTCACCATCGGGTCGATTACCCAAAAGCCAGCAGTAACAGCTCCAGCCCGCTGACATTCTCAGCTCTTCGCCGCTTGCAATCCATTTATCGGCAACTTCTTGCGCAATATCTGTTTCCGCCAAGGTTACGGCCACCACGTAATCGGAAAGCATATAAAAATATGCCGCATCTATCCAACGCTCAAAGTCAGCTTCAGTCATTCCTTTTGGATCGGAAATTACGCCGGCGAAGTACATGGCGTCGTAATTCCCCGTGGCGTAAAGCTGCTCAGCCAAAGGTTGATTTTTTTTAATTTTCTTGGCGATGGGCTTCATTTCGCCTGTAGCCACACCAAAAAGCGGTTCGTGCGCGCCATTGGATACGTATATTTTCTTGGTTCGTTCCTTGCCGAGAGCTTCAAGCTCCTGCATAACCATTTCGATATTCATTGTTTGACACTTCCTTATTTTGAAGGATTTCATCAAGTTTATCATATTCACATACTGCACAGCTATAGTGAAGCACAACCGGTTGAATCCAATCCGATGAAGCAGGGAATAATTAGATTGGGTTAACGAAGATCTGTCTGCCTTATTTTGGACAGAAAGTAATATTTGGAAGAAGGGGATGATGTCAGTGCCAAATTATGTTTGGTACCTCTCTCTCGTCATTATAAGCATCATCATAGACGTATTTATGGTGATAAAAACAAAGAAAATCCAATTAATCAGTTTACTTTTCGGGATGATTGGAGTGGGTTTTTCAATCGAATTTTTTATCTGCATACTTTTTGACAGCTATCGTTACATCCCCGACATTCTAGATAATTCTTATGACGATAACATTCTTGGCGCAATTGTATCCAATGCGTTTTCTTTGCCTTCTGCTTCGATTGTAATAGCCGGTTTTTATTTAAACTTTGGATGGATTCTGCTGTTCTCCGGAATATTTTTTGGAATAGAGTGTCTTTTCCTCAAGCTGGGTATTTATGAGCATCACTGGTGGAAATCTATATATACACTTATTGGCCTCCCGTTTTATTTCGGGTTCGCAAAAATTTGGTTTCGTAAAATAGAAAAGTTCCTCCACCCTCCTCTATACTTTGCAACGCTATTCTTCATCATTTTCAGCCTTCGCGTATCAATGGATTATGTAATCTATGCAATCATAAAGAGTCACCTTTTTTTAACCGGATGGTTTGAGGACCCTTATCGCGATAATACCGTATTCGCTGCTGTTCAGTGTTTTTTCATTAGTATTTTAATCGTTATCCTATTTACCCTTAAACTGCATCTATCCGTTAAAATAGTCCTCCTCTGCCTGATAACTGGCCTTAATTCTTTAATATTGATTTCGTTGGGTATTTTACATATAAAGTCTTGGGATGTGTATTTTACATTTTCGGAGAACCTGATTGCATTCCTCATCCTGTTTCCGTTTAGTCGGTTATTATCATATTCTAAAAAAAAAGCTCCCGTAATCCGGCATCGGAAGACAAGAACCTGATGTCATTATTGAAATAAAGTGCATGCTCCCTGATCCAGAGAACGGACAATAAGACACTTTCTCACATAATGAGATTGTGTCTTATTCGGGTGTGCCGTCAGTTTCCCTTTGATTCTGCTAAGGCAGCTTCTCAAATCTATTTTCCTGGGCGTCAATCAACGCCATTTTATAGTTCAGCTTTTCTAATGTTTTCATTAACTTTTGTATTTGTTCTTCTACCTTGTGTTTCTGGTGAGCCAGCATGCTTTTCCTTTGCTGCAGCGTACTGTCCCCAGCCCTATATAACTCGTTATATTGTTTGATTTCCGCTAAAGGCAAACCTGTTGAACGCAGAGCTTGCACCGTTTCGATCCAATCGATGTTCGTGTCATTATATACCCGCCCCCCGTTCACATCCCGGTCAACATGGGGCAGCACGCCTTCTTTCTCATAAAAACGCAAGGTATGCGGAGTGATACCCGTTTTTTCTGAAACCTCTTTAACTGTATAGAGCATGCAATATTTTCACCATCCACATTAGAGTTACTTTAATGTATTTTACATTATGAAGGTCGTTTTTTCAACTAAATACCTGTAATTTATAGGGTTCAAAAAAAAGGTTGACTTAGAGTCACTTCTACCTAGTAAGCTTATATAGAGTTAAGACAAACGCTGCAGCGTTTTAACAAGGCGGGGTGATTTTAGTTTTCAATTGACACTTCCTTCATGGGAATTGAAGTTCTATTGTTTCGTCACATCATAACGATATTATACTGTTCTTGACAAGGAGATGCTTCAATGACAAAAACTGTATTCATCACGGGCTGCTCGACTGGATTGGGAAAAACAACGGCCAGGAAGTTTGCTTCCGAGGGATGGAATGTAATTGCGACCATGCGTAAGCCGGATGAAAGTATTGCGGCAGAAAATCCCGATCGGATTTTCGTAACAGCGCTGGACGTCACCGATCCTGTCAGCATTGAGACGGCAATTGCGGCGGGAGTCGCCCGGTTTGGGCGGATAGACGCCGTTGTGAACAACGCCGGTATCAGCGTTGTTTCGATTTTTGAAGCGACACCTATGAAGATGGTGCGCGACATTTTCGAAACCAACGTATTCGGCGTCATGAACGTGATTCAGGCGATCATACCGCATTTTCGCAAGCAGGGCGGCGGAGCTGTCGTCAATATCAGCTCCGGTGTGGGCTACGCGGCGAGCCCTCTGCTGACGGTCTATACGGCGAGCAAGCATGCGATCGAGGGGTTGTCGGAATCGCTGTCCTACGAGCTTGAATCGCAAAACATCACGGTAAAACTTGTTGAGCCGGGAGCCATTAGAACCACAAACTTTACCCCAAGCACTCTGTCCGCCTCCCAAGATGCTCCCACTCCTCCTGAATATAAGGTGTACGTTGACCGGATGATGAACGCAATGATGAATTATCCGTTCGAAGATGCGAATGAGGAACATGTTGCCGCCATTGTCTATGAAGCAGCAGGAGACGAGTCTGACCGGCTCCGGTATGTCTCAGGTCCCGACGCGGAAGAGATGGCGAGGCTGAGATGGTCGACGTCGGAAGAAAATTACATGACGGTCATGCGCGACTTGATGGGCCAGACCGCATGGCGCAACAGTCTTGGCAAGCAAAGCCTTGAACAGCCAAATACTTGAAAGATGTCTCTTAGATGATTTGGACCATTGCCCGATACAAACGCAATGTCCCATAACCAATTACAAGAATAAAGCTGAATCCAATTACAGGATTCAGCTTTATTACATAGAGCGCTTTGAGCTTTACAACAAATATTTCATATCCTTCCAATTATAAACCTTAACTTTTTCCAGTTGATTTTTAGCGGCATTACTCATGCTTTGGCAATGTTTTTTCCTTCGGTACCTTTATAACGATTCAGTTTCCCAAAGAAAAACGGATCAATTATCGCCAAAGGCATCGACAGCAAGCTGCACCGCAGTTTGAGCGGCTGTCGGATCTGTCACATCAAGCGTTGCCAGCTGGATGCGGTTTCCATAGCTTTCCTTAAGGTCGGCAAGTCGCTCGACATTTCTCGCTGTTGCCACCAGGCGGTCCCCATTCTCAAGAACCCTTTCCGCTATTGAACGTCCCAATCCACGATTAGCTCCCGTTACCAACCAAATCTTTTCCATATACATCTAACTCCTTTATTTTTAAGTGTGTTCTCACTCATTTAACGCGCTAAATTAGTTGTCAAGAATGTTGATGAGGCAAATAAAAAAACCGGCCCATTCAGGCCGGTTCATGAAAAGTTTTCTACCTGGCATGCCTTCCGGATTACCGGCGGTCGATCAGGACGCTTTGCTGCAGCAGCTGCTGCACGAAAGTCGCGGCTTCCGCTCTCTTCAAATCGCTCTGCGGCCTGAACATGCCGTCCGCTCCTTCTGCAAGACCACTGAGGACGACGGTGGCGACCGCTTGTCTGGCCCAGCCGCTGATCTGCGCGCTGTCCCCGAAGTCTGTAAGCGCAAAATCCCCGTCGGCTCCCGCTGAGTCCGTCTCCAGGCCAGTGAGCTTCATCGCTCTGGCCAGCGCTGTAACGGCTTCCTCGCGCGTTATCGTCTCTTCCGGCCGAAACAATCCGTCCAGGCCACCCTCCATGAGGCCGTACTGCCGCGCCATACTGACCGCCTCCGCGAACCAGTCGCTCTCTTGTACATCCTTGAAGCCGGGCGCGCCGGCCTGCCCGGTCAGCCCCAGCGCCCGGACGAGCATCTCCACATACTGGACGCGGGTTACGGCGGCTTCTGGATGAAACAATCCATCCGACATTCCGTTTACGACAAGACGCGAGCCTAGATCGCTGACGGCCAATTCGGCCCAATGCCCCGCCATATCGGGGAATGCGGCATCATGATGAATCAACGAATACGTGCTGCCCGTCATGCTGCTCACTACGGCGAAGGGTTGCCCATCGCGGATGATCTTGCGCGTTGGCGCAGGATGCGCGGAGCCGTCCGCAGCCAGTACGACAGCCGTCGACAGCAGGCTTGGATTCATCCAACCCGGCAGGGCGATTTCCCGCTCTACATAAGCGTCAAAGCTGTCCGCATCGACCGTTTTGCCGCCGTAGGAGGCGGTGACGCGGAAATCAAGCGGCTGGGCGATCGTCATAAAGTTCGCTTCCCCGCCCGCAGCGTTCAAGGCCGCGATTTTATCCGCGCTGCTTCTGATAATATCCAGCCGCAGGGCGAATTCCTCCGGCGGCGGCGTTTCCCCGAGCAGAGCGGTCAGCCGCTTGAATGACAGCTGCGCCGCCGGCAGCCGATAGCTGCCTTCCTGCGCCCGCAGTTCAAGGTCCGCCGCTTTGTCCTCCAACGCCTTAAGCCCTTCTCCCGACAGCTGCAAGGACGCTTGATCCGCTGCCGAATCCAACTCGACGGCCACGAGCGGATTCGCAGCCGTTTCTTTCGCCAAATCGGCGATGAGCTTGGCCGCGTCCAGCTTCACGGTGATGATCGCGCGGCCTTCCGAATCCTCGTTCGTTACGGTCGCCGCCCCGCTTGGCCGGCCGTTCACAGTCAGATACGGGAAGTCAGCGGAATTGTCCCCGTCCCTGCTCTCACCTCCTGCGCCTGCAGTATCCGGGCTTGCATCTTCAGGCGGCGGCTCTGCCGCTGGAACATCGTACACCGGTGCTCTTGTCACCGTGATGTTGTACGCTCGCGCCGTACCGTCCTCAGCCACGACGGTCAGCTCGATCCGGCTGCGGCCGACATCGACCGGCAGCGCTCCGCTTGCCTGCCCGTCGGCCAGCGGGAACGGGCCGCTGACAAGTCTGCTGGAATCGTCATACATACTGACGGTCATATCTGCACGACTCTCATACACCAATGCCGTAACCGTCAATCCGGCGACGGAATTCGGCAGGGAAACTGTATAATCCGTCGTATTTCGCCCAAACGCCGGGCTGATCGGCAGGAGTTCCGCTCCCGCGTAGACATCCAGCCCCTTGAGCGTGGCGTCGGCGCCAGGAACCGGGTCTACGGCTTCCCGGGCTGTCGTGAATGTCCACGCTCCCGGGCTGGTTATGCCCGCATAATCGTTGCCCGCCGCGTCCTTGAATGCTCCGGGAGCCACCTTAACGTTATAGGCCGTTCCGTAGGAGAGCCCGGAAGAGAGCCTTATCGTTGCCGTTAGGCCGGTTATTGTTACCCGGTCCGGGTTGGAGGCGTCAACGGCTTCCACTGGACTGCCGTCCTCTGCTCTGCTGACGACAATCGTCCTGCCCGCCACGGCGGAGATCGGCTCGTCGAATGTCAGCGACAGCTTTGTCCCGGCGCTTACTCCTTCGGCACTGCTGCCAGGCACCGTGGAGATCACCTTCGGCGGCTCCGTGTCGGCCGCAGTATTGGGCGTCCACTGCGCGTACAGAGTAATATCAACGGCTTCGAACGTCAGTTGGGCACCTGGCATATAGGGCGTGCCGCTGCCGTCCGCAGCTGTATTCCAGCCGGCAAACATATACCCGCTCCGGTACAGCAATCCCATATTTCCCTGTATGGTTGTCGACATGCCCTGCTCATAGCTGCTTCCGTCCGAAGGAGCGGCGCCCCCGGTATTCCCGTTGCCGTCATACGTCAGCGTATAGGCCGGAATAGAAGCGGTTTTCACTCGCAGCATCTTATAGGCGCTTTTGTTCCCTGCAAGATCCTCGGCAATGACATTGAAATAATAGGCCGTATCCGGCTGCAGGCCCGCCATCTCGAAGGAGCCGCTGTCTATTAGATAGGGGCCGGCCGCTTTTCCGTTGCTCTGGACATGGCTTGCGGTATCGATGTTGCCGCTGGCGGAGATGTAAGGGATATAGCGGATGCCGATCTGCTTCGTCATATTGTCGGCGGCTTTCGTCCAGCTCAGCGTCACTCCGGACGTACTAACTCCGGTTGCGGCAAGCATGCCGTCCGAAGGAGTCGGCGCCGTAAGGTCAAAATTGGCTTTGTTCTTGACGGGATAGGTTTTGGACGCAGAGGTTCCGTCGCCAAGCATCCCGCCGTCGTTGTAACCCCAGGCCCATCCCGATCCGCCACTGTCCATGGCGATGCTGTGAAATTGCCCCGCTGCTACCGCCGTTATACTGCTTAACCCGGGTATCTGGGTCGGGGCATTGCGCTTGACATTATCTCCGCCGCCAAGGCCGAGCTGATAGTAATTGTTCAGCCCCCAGCCCCACACCGTGCCGTCCGCTTTCAGCACAAGGTTGTGAAAGAAACCGGCGGAGATGGAGACGACGCCGTTTACTCCGGCGATTTTCACCGGACTTCTCCGTTCCGTATAGGTACCGTCGCCGACCGCGCCGTTCGTGTTCTGTCCCCAGGCCCACACGAAGCCGTCGGCATCGAGCGCAAGCGCATGGTTGTATCCGGCGGAAATCGCCACGATGCCGCTCAAGCCCGGGACCGCCGCAGGAGTCTCCCGCTGCTGGTCCGATGTCCCATTGCCCAGCTGGCCCTGCTTGTTCCAGCCCCATGACCATACTTTGCCATCCTCGGTTAACGCCAGACTGAAGGAGCCGCCCGTCGCAGCGGCTTTGATGCCGCTTAAGCCGGAAACCTGAACCGGCGTATTGCGCTGGTCTGTCGTACCGTCACCCAGCTGACCGCCGTCGTTCGCGCCCCAGGCCCATACGCTGCCGTCGGTACCGACGGCAAGCCCATGAAGACCCGGGCCTCCCGCCACCGCCTTGATATTTTGCAGTCCAGGCACCGTAACGGGCACAAGCCGGTTATTGGTTGTGCCGTCGCCCATCTGGCCGGTGTCGCCCATTCCCCAGGCGCGCACCGTTCCGTCGTTCATGACCGCATACGAGCTGTCGTACGTGGAGCCGATCGATTTGGCGGCGGATATGCCGGCGACCTGTACGGGAGAAGCATTGTTTTTGTCCTCTCCATTGCCGAGCTGGCCATCGGCGCCCCTGCCCCAGGACCACACCGTTCCATCGCTGGCAATACCTGCGCTGAAATAATCCCCTGCCGTCAGTTGGGGAATGACCGTCCCCGCTTCCGCTGCGGCCGCTTTTTCGCCGTAATACTCGAATGCGCCCGATAGCAGCAGCAACACGAGCAATAGGCTGACTCTCCGTTTCATCGTACACTTCCTTCCATATTGCCGATCTCACCTGCATCTTACCAAACCGGTGCAGTGCGATAAATTAACTAAAGTTAATCGGCGGCAAAATTTACGCAAGGACTTCAATGGTATACAACAAACAGTGAATCCTGCCCATTATTCGAATCAGCCTCAGTCTGACGGATTAACGAATTTATAATCGAGTCTGCGGCATCTGGGTACGAAAAATAAAAAAGCCGCAGAAGATATGCGGCTTTCGGCGTCTGCGGAGTCTGAGTCCTATCCCCTGATTGCATAGAACGACGATACCCCTGGTTCTTGCAGGCATCCTTAGGCTGAGGCTTGTCTATCGGCCAAAGCTTACCGACGGCAAAGACATGCTGTTATCCAGAAGTCAGGTATCAATTAATGTTGAATGTGACTGGAAGCAGAATGGTTATGCTCAGATATATTGCTCAGTGCCTCTCCGGCCTCGTTTACGAATATTTCGCGTATGGCCATGTCTCCCAATGAAATGACACCCAATAAATCTCCATTGGAAACGACCGGCAGCCGGCGAATTTGCTCAGCAGCCATAATCTCGGCTGCTTCATCGACAGTTGCGTCGGGCTTAATCGTTACAAAGTCTTTCGTCAACACTTCTGTAACCGGGATGGTACCGTCTTTTTTGGCTGCATAGCCGCGGATTACCAGGTCGCGGTCCGTAATGACCCCGATCAGTTTATTTTGATCAACGACCGGCAAGAAGCCGATATTATGTTGATCCATTAACCCGGCTGCTTCATAAATCGTATTATCCTTGGAAACGGTTATACAGCTTGTTGACATGATTTCGTTTATTTTGCGCATGTTAAACTCTCCTTTGAGATGTGGTGGAAAATGCGATATAATGCCGCCTTCTATCTGCTCATATCGATTAATCCTGGCATCGACGTCTCCCGCCCCATTCAGCAGTTGATTAATCGTAGTTTGGACAAGCTCGACATGCACGATTTCTTCAAGGAACACGCCCCGCAGCAAATCGCGAAGGAATGTTATCTCTCACGGTCGATATCGATTGACTGACCTAGTATTGCCTTGGACGGATTCATTATGTAAAAAAGCCCTTGAAATGAATAAGAAAAACTTGTCTGCTTCATAATACATGAGGAAGGTAGTTGTACATTGACAGGGATTTTGAGAATTTAAGGAAATTAGGGTCATTTGGCGGTTCCAACGCATGGACAGATAAGCTGCCGGACCGCAAAGGAGGCACAGGCATGAACGAACATCGTTCACACGATAAATATTCACGCAAGCAATCTCAAGCTCCCGGCAAGCTGCCGATTGGCAAGAACGAGGATGTCGAGTTCTCCGAGACACTTGCAGACGAGAACGACAAGGAAGCCCAGCAGCGTGCGGCAGAGGCGGATAAGAGGGCTGAACAGGAGTAGCTGGCGTCAACTGCATGACTTTTGTTGGGCACTACGGAAGGTTGGGGCGAAGTTTCCATTAATCCGCCTGTATTCCGGAAATGCCGATCGATCGAGATACTCCAAAGCGGCAGCAAAAAGGGCCGTTATTCTGCAGCCTGGCAGAATAACGGCCCTTTTCCAACTACGGATTGTTTGTATGCTGCACGTTCTGCAGCTTCTGTGAAGGCTTGCCTTTACCATTGTGTTCCTTGTTCTTCTGCTGCTTGGACTGCGTATCCTTGACCTTGTTTACGAATTCATTCGTCGATTCCATTCGCGCTTCAATCCTCCTTCGACTCTGTCTCCCTCAGATAGGCTTTCCCCACTTCTAACGCGTTATGCAGCCTGCGACCTCACAGTGGCTGGTCAGATGTTAAGTGATGAGCACACCATTCTATTATTTCATCGCCGAAACCACTTCTTCCGTTGTCCGGATCTTGCCCATTCTGGGGAAAATGGTCTTGACTACATAATCGTGTTCCTCTTGTGCCGCAGCTGTCATGGCTTCTTCCACAAAAACCTGGTTATATCCATGTTGAAAAGCTTCTCTTGCTGTTGTATCCACACCGATGGAAGTGGAAATTCCGCATAACACGACGGTGTCGATACCTCGGCGGCGCAGCTGCAGATCCAGGTCCGTACCGAAGAAGGCTCCCCACTGCCGTTTCGTCACCACATGGGCATTTTTAAAATCCGACAGTTCAGGGATCAGATTATCCCAGCCTTCCGGCCACTGCATGGCATTCGGTTTGGCGTCCGTTTTTGGCATTAGCATATCTTTGCCGTCGAAGGTGGAGACTCTGACGAGCACAACGAAAGCCCCTTTTTCCGTGAAAGCTTCAACCAGCTTTCTTGCCTTTCCGATCACCTGCTCAACCGGATTGGGAGCGCACTGGCGACCCGGGGCTGCAATTCCATTTTGCAGGTCTATAACGACCAGCGCTGTTTTCTCCGCATCCAGCACTTCAGTTTCCGCTGTTTTTACGTCTGTCATGTTTTTCTCTCCCATTCTGCTTAATTTTTGTATAAGGCCATGTTTATGTTAAGTTTCTTATACACTTTGAAATAAACCCACACCGCATTGAGCAATAACAGGGCGCTCGTAATAAAAAATACATAACGGATTCCGAGCCACGCAGCGACTTGTCCTCCAAACACCGAGCCTCCAAAGGCACCTAAATATAAGGCTGATATGTTAAACCCGAACACCCGCCCCGTTAGGGAATCCGGGGTGATTTTCTTAAGCAGGATGTTGATCGACGGGCTAAGCCCGGCCGCAGCAAGTCCAAACAAGAAACGCAGTCCTGTCAGCTGCCAGGGATTAGTAACGAAAGCTTGGGGAATAAAGACGATGCCAGCCACGATGAGTGCGACCAGTACGACCTTGTGAGCCCCCACTTTATCTGACAGTTTTCCAAGTCCGGGAGCGGCGAGAATATTGGCCAGACCCGAGGCGGAGAATGCGATCCCGGCGATGAGAGCCACATGGCTGGTGCTCCTGGACAGCTGGGTCACATAGACGGTGATGATCGGTTCAACGGAATACAACGCGACAGTCAGGACAAAAAAGGTGATGAAAAGAGTAATCGTCAAACTTTTTTCAGGTACGCTGGCCCAGATCTCTTTCATACGGAGTATTTTTTTATCTTGTCGGGTGAACGATTCCTTGACAAACAGAGCCGTTGTAACAAAGGCAATCAGCATCAGTCCGCCGGTTAAAAAAAATGAATTCTCCAAACCGAAATTTTCGGCTATAAAACCGCCGATTGTTGGCCCGATTAAAGAACCCGAAATATTGGCGGTCGAAAGGGTTCCCAGCGCCCAACCCGAATGCTCCTTATCTGTCTGGGTTGCAATCAAGGTCGTACAAGCGGTGCTGTAGCCCGTGATCACCCCCTGCAGCAGCCGAAGGCCGATCAATACGTAAACATTGTGCGCAAAACCCATGCAGCCTACAACGACCGCCATTCCCAGGCTCGCCCGGAGCAGCATCGGTTTGCGTCCATATTTATCTGCGGCGATCCCCCATATCGGTGAGAAGATAGCTGAGACGATAAAGGTAATCCCGAATGCAAGTCCTGCAAATTGGGCAATAGATCCGGAATCGTGCACGCCAAGCTGCTTGATGTAAAGCGGAAGGATCGGGGCGATCTGGCTCATCCCAATACCGGTGACGAACATTCCAAACCAGCAAAAGAACAAATTCCGTTTCCACATGGGCATAAAAATAGCCTTCCTTCTGTCATGGTTCCATTACTGTGTTTGTACAAAAGCACTTCACAATAACATCCTCATCATAGCTGCCGGAAAGGCTATATACCATGGAACATATTAATCTCCATGGACATTTTTGCTGTAGAATTCCGAGGGGCTGAGTCCCTCCGTTTTTTTAAATATGCGGCTAAAATAAAATTCATCCGTAAATCCAAGTGCTCCGGCAACTTCTTTGATTTTCCAGTTCCCTTCCAGAATCATCTCTTTGGCTTTGTCCGTCTTCATCTTATTAAAGAACTCGATAATGGAATAACCGGTAATTTCTTTAAATGCTCTGGATAAATAAGCTGGTGACAACTGCACAAGGTCAGACAATTTCGTCAGGGTGATCTTATCATGTACATGTTCATGCATATATTGAATAATTTTCTCTACTTTCAGCGAAGTTGAGAAATTTTGGTTTTCTTTTTTTATGTTTTGGGCAATGGCAATGAGCAGTTGCTGGAACAAGGTTTTGGACATAAACTCATAGCCCGGCAATTTTGCATCCCAGCTCTCCGCCAGTTTTTTGAACACATCCTCAATTTGATAATAATCCTTTAATCCTTGCGCAGCCTGGAGGGGGAGAATTTGCCGTTCCTCTTTAATATTCCATTGGCCTTCCTCTATATTCACACGCGCATAGCTGAAATGGACGGTAAAGCAGCTAACGGGAACCTCAGGATCCGTTTCGATTTCATGCAGCATGTCAGGCCCAATGTAGAGCAGCATGCCATCCTTCAGCTCATATTTCTTTTTATCCATTGTAAAGCTGCCCCTTGCATGGGCAATAAAAATAAGCTCATGATGCTGAAGGGTTCTCTTGATTTTTACGGGAAGGATTTCCGCTTTGTTGGACAGCCTGAAATTGCAGTAGTGTATGTGAAAGAAGAGATTTTTAAATTTCATGAGCGCCTCCAAGGTTTATATTGGGTTAATTATCTTCCAGGAAGGGCCAAAACTCAAATTTTGTGATGCAGGGGTTGTATGGGATAAGCTGCGAGGGGCAATAACAACCAAAAAAAGACCACATGGAGTGGTTTTACTCTCATGTGGCCAACATTTAAATATCAAGATCTCTTTGCCAACAGTCACAGATGTGGAAGCGTCAAATTTGAGCGGAACCGCCGTCTACCTGAATGTCGGCACCATTGATGAAGCTGGCTGCATCTGAAGCCAGGAAGGCGACCACCGCGGCGATTTCCGCCGGTTGGCCGTTCCTGCCGAGGGGAATCTGACTGCTGAGGAATTCGTAAAACCCGCTGACGTCTGCGTCAGAGCCCGCCAGGGTGGCAAGGCCCGGTGTTTCGGTAGATCCGGGGCTGATCGCATTCACCCGAATCTTCCTGCCCTTGAGATCAAGCACCCAGCTTCTTGCCAAATTACGGATAGCCGCTTTCGTAGCGGAGTAAATGCTTAGACCTGCCGTTCCCTTGATCCCGGATACAGAGGCCGTGAGGATAATGGTCGATCCCTCACCCATCAGAGGCAAAGCCTTCTGGACGGTGAACACCATCCCCTTCACATTAATGTCAAAATGGCGATCGAAGTGAGCTTCCGTGATTGCCTCCAGCGGAGTTCCTTCTGCGATGGCGGCGTTCGCAAAGAGAATATCAAGTTTGCCTTTCTCCTGCTTCACCACGGCATAGAGCCGGTCCAAATCGGCAAGGTTCGTAACGTCACCCTGGACTGCAATAACGTTCTTGCCAATCTCGGATATCGCCTGATCGAGCTCAGCCTTTCGCCGACCGGTGATATAAACAAACGCACCCTCAGCGACAAATTTCCTGGCGGTTGCCAGGCCGATGCCCGAACTCCCCCCAGTAATAACGGCGATTTTACCTTCCAATTGTTTTAGCATGTTTGGATGCTCCTTTCTCATTTCCGATCGGTCTAAACGATCCAGGATTACCCCCTTAAATCGTGAATATTTCTCTTGTTTGTAAAATCTTCAAGTTAACACGATTCCCGGCGCTATGGGTTAATCGATTCATCATCTCCGGTGTCTGCGTATAGATAGGCGGTTGATGCGCAGCCTTATAATGGATCGGAATAAGCGTTTTGGCCCCAAGGATCTCGGCTGCCGTAACCGCCTGTTCAGGCGTAAGACAAATAGGCTGGTCACTGTGCGGCGAAACTCCCGGAAATTGCGTTACGGCCCCATTCACAGGCAGACAGGCGGCATCAAACGTGCCGAAGGCTTTAACCAGCTTCCACCAATACCCATGCCATAACGTATCTCCGGCGTGAATCATCTGCTTGCCGCCGCCGCGTACGATCCAGGATACTTGCGGGTCACCCGAGCCGTCAACCGATTGTGCCGCAATAATCGTGAATGGTCCGATGGTGAAGGTGCTGCCGACCGCAGCGCCGGTTACGCGGCTTAATCCGTTGGAAGCCGCAAGATCAACGATTTCCTCGGGGACATATACCGGAACGTCAGAGCCGTAAGCCGAGATGATCGCTTCCGGGTCATAATGGTCCGCATGTTGGTGCGTGATCAGCACGGCTGCGACAGGCCCGTACGATTCTAAAGGAAAGAAAGGCTCATTAGGCTCACCTAATTTGGCAGGAAAATGATAAAGAGGGTCGATGACAATAGCGGAACTTTCTAATTCGACTCGAATGCCGGCCCAAGGAAGCTTCTGAATTTCCAAGAATATCAATCCCTTTCTCTTTTCAAATGACTTAACAATCTCCATCGCAATACCTGCGATTTAGCTGTGATTCCGAATTATACTCTTTGGACGAACTCGATCCATTCCTTCTCAGGTCCATAGATGAAAAAGTAGCGAATTCCGTTCGGCATGGTCGCGATCTCTTGATCGATGAACTCGACACCTTTTTGCTTGAGCCGGTCCCATTCTGCTTGAATATCAGTTACTGAGAGCGCAACGTGATGCACTTTACCTTCGGCTGGCAATTGATCCTTGAAGCCATGTATCAATTCAATTTCCGTCTCGCCCTCAAGGCCGTAGCCCAGAAAAGCCACTTCAAGTCCATTGTCATGCATGGTTCGATTTTTCACCACGAGTCCAGCCACCTCCGTGTAGAAGCGGATGGATGTGTCCATATCATTCACCATGATGCCCACATGATCGACCATTCTTTTCATGGTTATTTACGCCTCCTATATACTCAAGAAATCAATTGCCCGGCTTCAACGGGTACCATCAGGAGATGAAATCTCTAACGGATATTACAAATTCATTCGGTTTCTCGATATGGCTCATATGTCCGCTTTGTTCGAAGACAACAAGCCGCGATCCAGGAATCGCTGCCCGCATTTCCGCTGCCCATCTCGGACCGCAGATAAAATCGTACTCGCCGACAAGGACCAGCGTCGGAATGCCGATGGAATTCATAACATTCCGAATATCCCACAACTCGGGCTTTCGGTGTGGATCGATGGTTGCGTCCAAATTGGCTTTCCAGACCTCGAATTCCGCCGGAAGATTCTTATAGTCCCCGAAATAAGCAGGCAGCAACCGCTTCAGGACGGCAAGAAACGATTCTCTATCCCGAAGTGAGACGGCTCCCGTCGCCACATCCATCCAGGCTTGTCCGGCTTCCTGGGCTTCCGGCCGTTCAGGCCAGCGCTGTGTGAATCGCTCTATGCCCCGTGTTGCTTCCATCCCATGATCGGGTCCTGTGCATGGCGCGCCGTCATAGACGATCAGTCCTCCAAGTTCATCGGGGTAATCCAAAGCATACTGAAGTCCAACGAAGGCTCCGTGCGAGTGTCCCAGAAAATAAGGGCGCTCGGCTCCAATGTGCTGAAGCACCTTTCGGGCAAAGCCCGCATACCGCGAGACGCTATAATCTCCATCGGGCAGCATCCCCGATTGGCCAGTGCCAACCGGTTCCAGATAGACAGCAGTCATGAACTTTTCCAACAACGGCATGCGCAAATATTCCCAGTTAAATCCCGGGCCTCCGGGATGAATAAGGCAAATCGGTCCGCTGCCGGCAACGTGATAAATCTGCCGAACACCGTCGATCGTCATTTCATGCGCGCCTGGCGCAACCGGACCGAGAGTGTCAGCGCTTGGAAGCTTGGAGGATTTCTCGTTCAAGGTGGGTATGCCTTCTTCCTGTGTTCATAATAGTATTGCTGACAAAATGTTTTCCATCGGATGATCGTCCGATGATGCTCATGTTAAATCGAAAATTTCAGTCCGACCAGCTGCTCGGTTGCATGCCACAAACGCTGAGCCTGCCCGGAATTAACGGCCCACTCAAACACGCCTGGCGCAAACCTGGTATCCGTCAAGCCCGCGATATCCCCATTCTCGCAATAAACGCCGCCTTTGTCGTTCAGCTGAGGGCTAGTTGCGCACCATACGATCGTAGCTGCTCCTTCCGGGATAGTTTTGAACTCATCGTTGAATTCGGGAAAAACAAGTTCCCCTTGCTCGTTGAGCACACCCATGGCGCGCTTATCATCATCGGTCAGATAACGCGACAAATCCGTCAAGATCGATCCCGGATGAACCGAGAACGCACGTACGCCATACGCTCGGCCGCGCTTGTCCATCTCGACGGCGAATAAGACGTTGGCTGTCTTAGATTGTCCATAAGCGACAAATTTGTCATAGGGACGGTTATTGAAGTTGAGATCTTCGAAATCGATACCGCTCATTTGATGAGCGCGCGATGATACCGAAACGATCCTTGCCCCTTTTGCCTTCTCAAGCGCCGGCCACAGTCTGGCGGTCAACTGAAAATGCCCCAGATGATTTGTTGCCAGTTGGGATTCGTAACCGCGGTGGTCTCGGACGAGCGGATTCGCCATAATACCGGCAGCGTTAATCAGCATATGCAAGGGCCGATTCGACGCAAGGAACTTCTCGGCGAAGGCGTCGATCGACGCAGAATCCATGAGATCCATCCTTTCAAGCTCGACACCTGGAATTTCACTTAGTGCAGCTTGGGCTTTCTCCGCTGTCCGAACCGGCACAATGACCGTTGCTCCTGCAGCGGCCAGTACCCTCGTCGCTTCCAGGCCGAGTCCGGAGTATCCGCCTGTGATGATGGCAATTTTCCCGGTCAAATTTTGACCACCCAATACCTCCTGAGCTGTTGTACGCGGTCCGAAACCGGACAAAATAGGTTCTTGTGGCGTTGCATGGTTGTTCGTATTCATGATGAACCTCCGTCATAGTTGTGATTGTTTAATTGCTGCCCGAACAAGTCGTTCGTTAACTTTTAAGCCCTTCAAGGATATATGTTCTTGTCTTCCGACATAATGAGAAGAAGAAACATCAACAAACCGACAGCCATATAGATAAGACTGTTTGTATCATCTTTACAAACATCCCACATTATTGAGTGGACCTTGTTCATTTGTTATAATCCATTTATTGTTGCAGCCAATAGTTATGACTTCTGAAAAGCGAGGCGTTTAAATGATACATTTTAACAACAACACTTACCGCTGCACCTCTGAAATTTTCCTGCACTTGATTAGCGGAAAATGGAAGATACCGATCCTTAATCTGTTATCGAGCGGCACCTTGCGGTTTAATGAGCTGCAAAGACAGCTGCCCGAAGCCACCCAAAGAATGCTGACCATGCATTTAAGAGATCTCGAACGCGATGGCCTGATCATCCGTAAAGTCTATCCGGTTGCGCCTCCCAAGGTAGAGTATTACCTTTCTGATTTGGGGAATGAAACGATTCCCATATTGAAGATGCTCTATGATTTTGGCGCGACCTATGTGGAGCAATTCCAACCAGAAGAACAGGATTCGAAAATATAAGCGCCGATAATTTTCCTGAATTTCGTTATTGTCGTTACCCGGACCGGATACCAGTCTTAAAATACTTGTATGCCGACATATTCATTGCACCTCACTTTCTTCTTGTATAGACTAGCAATTCCTGATTGTTCTGAATAGTACGCACATTTATGTGCTGACGGATGCATTTTGTGCGATAGGATCAATTATGATCCTATATAAACCCGTCAAATTATCCAGCCTTTCCGTCCAATTCTTACATCGGGAATGGACCATGCTTTTGTCCCTAGATCCCATAAAAAAGAAAAAAGCCGCTATGCAAGCGGCTTTAAAGGGTACAAAGTTCTCGTTCATTAACGGATGAATGATGACAAATTGACAAAGAACATATAATTCCTATTTCGACCAGTTCACCGGTTTATCCAGAATGACACCATCAGTCATCACCCATTGGCGGAGACTGTCCGCCTGGACTTGAATAACAATGAAATACAAATCCCCAGGGCGGAGCGTGCGTTCGCCTTCTGGTCCTGCGCGAATTGCTGATCCTTCCTTGACTTCAAAAATCTGCCCATCCACTTGAAACTGACCGCTGCCGCCAATGAAAAGGTACAGCTCCTCATTCTCGCGATGTGTGTGGAGGAACGGAACTGCCCCTCCCTCCGGCATTTGGTTAAGAGAAACTTCCATGCCAGTCAGCCCAAGACTTGTCTTTCAGGAAGTACTTGCCTGCGGCAGGACCCTCCGTCACACTCAGAAGACCGCCAAAAGACCCCGCTTCCACAACACTGAAATTTGTTCCATCAACATAATTAAACAGCTCCTCTTGACTTTCTGTGGTCCATTTTAATTCAACATACAGAGGATGCTGCCGTTTCTTCCCGATTGCTAACATTCCGATAGTGGAAGGATGCCTCCCTCGTAACAACAGCTAGCTCTGATCAACTGCATTAGTCCGCCCTCCCGGTTGAGGCGCTGCCGGCCTACGCGCCATACTTCCCCTTTATGCGATCGATAAATGGCATTATTTCCGGACGAATTCTTAAAGTCCATTAAATTACAACTACGGAACAACATACTGTAACAGGAAAAACAGACGCCTCGTACTGAGCCGGCGTCTGTTTTGATTATCCCCGCTGTATCATAGGGTTATTTAGGGGATCATCTACTGCGGTCAAGCTGCTCATATTCCAGAAAAGGATCAGGAATCTCGATCTGATAGGCTTCGGCGTCGCTTGCCCCTGCATAGAAGTCGGCCAAACCATTGGCTTTGCGGATCAGCCCCCCGCTAAAGATCACATCCGTCAAATCGATCCTCTTGCTGGCTCCCTCAGGGAAATTACTGCGCAGCGCAATGATTTTCACCGGCGTCCGCTCCATGGTATCCGGATTGAAGGCAAATCCCATGGCATGATAGTGACGCAGCCCGTTCTCATCGAAAGAAGCAATATGGCCGAGTACGCCGACAAGACCGTTGGCAAGCAAATGCGGCTCGTTGGCCCCACCCCACTCCTCTTTGATGAACATGTCCGGAAATAGCGGAGCAAACGCGATATCTTTCACATTAATCTCTTCCAGGGACCTGACTTTATAAAATCCGATTTGGCCCCTTCCGCCTATAAATCCTTGCGGCCGCGTAAGCACGCCGATCTCGCCGCTTGCCAATTCTATCAACCGCAAATCCTTCATATGATAGGGTCCCATGAGAAATAACTCCAAGCTGGCAATATCCTTGCCGCGATAGAGCTGGGTAACCCACGACACGATATTCTCCGGGTAGAGAGGATCGGGAATAACCCGTACTCCTCCAAAAATAAGCTCCCCATTTATCCATGTAAAGAATGGATCCTGCATATCATATACCTGGTATTCGGGATGAGGAACCCACACGTCATCTTCCTGACGGAAAAACATGACTTGCGAAAATTCAGTATGGCGGACTTCCACGCGTCCGGCAATAATGAGTTCGCCCCGGTCCATGAAAGGAGCCGTAATATTATAAACGTCTCTGCCGTTCGTCCCTTCAAACCGGATACGCTGACCAGTTTGAAGGCTCTGACTATCAAATTGCTGCAATAATTCCGAAGAAGTTTGGATATGAGTTCGATCTAATAGCATAATATGCCTCCGTTACAGGTTTCTGACGAAACCCTTATTGTTGCCTCAGGACTGCCGGCATTCCGCTCATAGACAGATCATACCGGCTCCAGGCTGTCGAGAATATCCTGCAGGCTGAGCTCAGCACAGGCCATCGACGTATCGGACACGCCGTAATACATGGCTATCGTATCTCCGCGCACGAGGGCGCCGCAGGAGAATACAACCTCGCCGAAGAATCCCTTCTTTTCGTATTCCGCCTCCGGTTCGAGAACCGGCTGGCCGGATCGGGCAATAACCCTCGAAGGATCGTGCAGATCCAGCAGCACCGCTCCCATGCAGTAGCGGTGGTCTTTCGTCGCCCCGTGATACAGCTCCAGCCAGCCGCGTTCGGTCTTGATCGGCACGGCCCCGCCGCCGATTCTCCCGCTGTCCCACATATCTGGGCGCAATCCCATCAGATGCTTGTGGTTTCCCCAGTACAACAGATTGTCCGACTCGGCCAACCAGACTTCGGGACGGCCGCAGCTTTTTGTTGTCGGGCGGTGCAGCGCATAATATTTGCCGTCTATTTTTTCCGGGAAAATAAGCACGTCCTTGTTGTCGGGACCAAAAATCATGCCGTGATGCGTCAGGCTCCTGAAATCCGTCGTCGATACCAGCGATTCCCCGATGCCGACCGGGGATACCGCGGAGTAATAGATATAATACGTCTCCCCGATCTGCGTGATGCGGGGATCTTCGATGCCGAAGGTCTCCAGGCTTTGTGACGGATAAACAAACGGCTGCTCGTCCACCGTAAAATGATGGCCGTCCCGGCTGCGCGCAATTCGCAAATAAGACAGGCTTGTCAGGTATTCGAATGCCGGCGCGTTCTCTTTGCGTATAATGACGCGGGGATCGGAAAGATCGTAGCGGTCATCATCCCTGCGGATTTCGATCAGATCGAGATCGGCGTTTTCGACGTTGTAGACCGGAGCCAGCACGATGTCCGGATCGGGACTTATGGGGCGCTCCGCCACACGCAGCAGCATGATGACCTCGCCTTTGTATTCGGCAATGCCGGCGTTGAATGCGCCAATGACTTCAAATCCATCCCGGTGCGGCGTTACGTCAGCCGGTGTAATGAGCGGATTCTGTTCATATCGGTCTATCTTCATCTGAGCAGCTCCTTGCTTGTGTGAGTTTAGCATGATGTCATCCGTTATTTCAGGCTGAACTGCATGCCCTCCTGGAATTTTTTACTGAAAATCAGAAACACGATAATGATCGGCAGCGTCAGAATCGTCGAGGCCGCATAGAGCGGACCAGGATATGATCCATAAGGCCCGAACATTTGCGATAACAGCACGTTCAGCGTCAGCATGCCGTCGCTTTTGACTACGATCATATCCCAGAGCAGCTCCGTCCACCGTTCCATCAGCAGGAACAGGAAGATGACTGTCGTGATCGATCTGGACATTGGCAGCATAATCCGATACATGATCTTCAGGTCGCTCGCTCCATCCAGCCGCGCCGCTTCGATAAATACGGACGGCACGGCCTTGAAGAAGTTCGTATACATGAAGATCGCCCACAGGCTGACCGCCTTGGGGATGATCATCCCCAGATACGTATCGTACAGTCCCACCCGCTGAACGATCAGAAACGTCGGAATCAGCAATATAATCGCGGGAAAAAACATATGAAACAGCACGAAGTTATTCATGGCATTGCGTCCGAAGAAATTCAGCTTGGAGAGCGCGTACGCCACCATTATGCCGAAAATCATCATAAGCGCCGTAGAAGCCACCGATACGATAATGCTGTTCATAAACGCGTGCAGCCAGGGCCGCGTCACGCCGGTTTCGCCTCCGGTGAACAGCCATTGGTACGATTTTGCCGAAAACTTGGTTGGAAACAGGCTTTTATCAATTTGCGCCCAATCCGCGAACGAGCTGAGCACCATGTAAAGATAGGGATAAACCATAACCAGCAGCAGCGCAAGAGCCAGAACATAGCGGATCGCAATTCGCAGACGACGGTTCTGTTTAGACCCAACCATAGCGCTTCCCCCACAATTCCAGTAGTTTTCGAATAATAAAGATGGAGATGAACGTGGCAACCGATGCCAGCAGCGCTACCGCGGATGCATAACCCGCCTGCAGATTGGTGAAGGCCTGTTTGAAAATCTCCATCTGCCACGTATTCGTTGCGTTCTGGGGCCCTCCGCCCGTCAGCTGGTAGACCTCGGTGAAGATGCCGAACGTCACGCCGAACGCCAGAATAAGCGTCGTATAAAGCGCCGGATACAGCAGCGGCAGCGTCACGCGCCAGAAGCGCTGGCTGTCTCTGACGCCATCGATGGCTGCTGCTTCATATACTTCCTTGTCGATGCTGGCAAGGCCCGAGGTCAGAATAAGCGCATAATAGCCCGTAAATTTCCAGGCCAGTATCAGTCCCACAATGAACAGCGCCGAGAATGGCGTACCCAGCCAATCGATGTTAATGCCGATTCCCCGCAGGGAAGTATTGATCGGACTGTTGTAGGACAGAAGCCCCTTCACGATCAGCGAGGAGACGACGCCTGAAGACAGATACGGCAGAAAGAAGCCGATCAGAAACAAACTCTTGAAGCGTTTCAGTCCATTCACCAGCACGGCTACCGCTATCGCGAGCACGGTGACAAGCGGTACGAAGATCAGCATAAATTTGTATGTCACCCAGAATGCGGCATGCACCCCGGGCGAACGGATAGCATCCATAAAATTCTCTAATCCGACAAAGTTGAACGTAGGCGCAATCAGATTCCAGTCCGTTATGGACAGGAAGAACGACCAGATCAGCGGCCCGAAGAAGAAGATCAGCGAATATATCAGGTAAGGGCTGGTGAACAGCCAGCCCAGCTTGTTGTTTCTTTGATCCATAGGGGATAAGCCTCCCTTGCTGCGATTTTCCCGGCTATGGCTCCCTTATTTCAGGGCGCTCTCTATAGCCTTTTTCATATTGGCCCATCCTGCGTCGGGAGTAATGCCCCCCTTGACAACCTTGTTAAACGCCTGTTCCCCGATAATCGTCTGCAGATCATTGTACTTCGCGTTATCCATGGGAGGAATCGCGTTGGGTACATTTTCAGCATAGGGCTTCAACTCCGGATGCTGGTCCAAAATCGATGTGAAGGCCTCGTTGCTTGTCAGATCGTCGCGTGCCGGAGGCAGCATCGTTTGCTCGAACCAGGCCGCATCGTTCTTCGCGTCCGAATACACCCACTTGATAAAATCGACGGCCGCCGCCTGCTGCTCCTTCGTGGCGGAGGCGTAGATGACAAGCCCCTTTGTATCGGCAAATGTCTTGCTGTCCGCCGGGTTGACATCATCCGGTACAGGCGGCATCGTCAGCGTATAGTTGACATTGTACTTCAGCTCCGGATATTTCTCCGCCCAGGTTGTGAAGGTCCATGGTCCCACATCGACGAACGTACCAACTCCGTTCTCGAACGGATCCGTTACCTGACGGGCCAGCAGCCCGTTCTCTTTTCGTAGACTATCGACAAAGGTCAATACATCCAGACCTGCTTTATCATCGCCTGTAAACTTGTCGCCTTCAATGAATTTATTGCCGTTTGAGGCGGCGTCATACAGCATATAAAAGTCAAACCAACGTTTCCAGGCCGTCGGATCGGCCAGATCGGCCTTCGCCCACAGAAACTTCTTGTCCCCGTATTTGGCTTTCAGCTTCTTGGTCAGCTCCAGAATCTCGCTGTATGTCTTCGGAGGCTCGCTGTAGCCGAGCTCCTTCAGCGTATCCAGACGCCATCCGAACAGCATCGCATTGGAGTAGATGGGCAGCACATATTGATGGCTGTCAGCAAATCTCCATGGCTCTATCGTATTGGTCATACTGCGGCTTTTCACGATATCCTGAAAGCCGTCCAGTGTATCAAGAGGTACGAGCGCTTTACTGTCTGACAGCTGCGCCGCAAAGCCCCGGTTAATGTTCTCCGACATGGTCGGCGCGCTTTTGGCAGCGATCGCTGCCTGGATGCCCGCTTCGGAAGTCGGTGATTCCTTCATCGCACTGACGTTAACCTTAACCTTCGAATTAACCGCTTCGTAATCCTTGGCCATTGTCTGCCAGAACGCCTGCTGCGTCGGATTCGGCGCTGCCCAGAATTCGATTGTTGTAACGCCGCCGGCACCAGCGTTCGGGGCATTGTCGCCATTTTGTGTCGAGCTTTGGCCTGTCGAGCAAGCGGTGAGCACTCCTGCTGCCATGACAGCAGTCAGCAGCACCGAAATCATTTTCTTTTTCTTCATGATAAGCATGACCTCCAACTTGTATTGTAATCCCAATGAATCCGACAAATAGCTTTTTGTAACGTTACTTTGAACCAAAATCATAATTTGTAAGCGCTAGCTTCCTCATTATGCTCCTAATTCTTGTTTACTGTCAAGTGATCATTCAATACAATTTACAAGGTTTGCATTACAAAAATATTAGTTTATAATGTTTGTAACGTTACAATAATAGAAAAGATGGTTGTAAGCCCTATCCCGTCAAGGATTACTTGACAATGATAAGGGAAACATTAAAAATGAAGACAGTCCCATGTTTCGGGTATTTATAGGCCTGATCGTCTTCAAGCAATGACCGGAGGTTGAATGTTTATGAAAAATAAAGTGACGATGCAGGATATCGCCGACATGCTGAATGTATCCAAAAACTCCGTTTCCCAGGCACTAACGGGCAAGGATGGCGTCAGTGAGGAAACCCGCAGGTTGATTGCCGAAACGGCTGAACGTATGGGTTATGTATACGGAAATGGACGAAGGACCAGGATTGGCGAGACCTCAGGCTTCGGCACCATCGCCCTTATCGCTTCTGACTATGCCTTCTCGATGAAAAGCTTTTTTGGCGAAATCTATTTGAGTATTGAGAAAGAAGTAAAGAACCGCGGCTGCGAGCTGATTATCCAACCCATCGGCAGGGAGAATGCCCAGGCTCTCTATTTACCGCCTTTCTTACAGAAACAATCGGTTGATGGCGTTCTTATTCTTTCCCATATCACGACAAATTATATAAATGCTGTGATAGATACCGGTATCCCTACAGTGCTGATCGATCACCACGATCCCGCCATTCAGGCCGACAGCATATTGACCAACAACCGTTTCGCCACTTATGAAGCGGTGCGGCATTTAGCGGAGCTGGGCCACCTTTACATCGGCTTCATCGGAAATATCGATGTCTCACCCAGCTATTACGAGCGGTTGGAAGGCTTCCGGATGGCGGCTCGCCGGTTCGGCCTGGAGATAAGAGAGGAATGGATGCTGACCGATGCTCTGGAGGAAAGCGGCTTTGTCTTAGAGAAGATGACAAGCTTGAAGCAGCAGCCAACCGCTTGGCTCTGTGTCAATGATGGACTTGGTTTCATGGTCAATTCCGCACTTCAGCAGCTGGGTTTGAAGGTGCCGGACGACGCCTCGGTTGTCAGCTTTGACAACGGCTACCTCTCGCGTCTGGCAACCCCGCAAATAACCACGGTCGATATCGACCTGCGCCTGTTCGGCGTATACGCAGTCGAGCAGTTATTCAAGCGCATTGCCCAGCCGGAGCAGCTTTGTAAGGAGACGCTGCTGCCGACAAGGCTGCTCGTGCGGGATTCGTCAGCCCCGCCGAAGACTGCCGATAGAGCCGAAGCAGAGGATGAATCCATAGAAGCCGGAGTTGCGGATGATAGGAGCCGGCCTTGAGAAATTACAGGCTAAATGAGAGTGGATAAACTCCGAAAAAAGGTTAGGAGCGCCCCCTTTGGAACAGACAATGGTTAACCCCCAGGGACCCAGATGAATGTAGTCCAAACCCCTTTTAACGGACATTGGAAAAACACCCAGGCAGCAGCAAACTACTGACGCCGGTCATGAGCCGGCGTCAGGTTGCATGTTCTCTGGGTGTTAATTATGGTTATAAAATTCCACTGGTTAGAATACCCGATTCCGCCATCCGAGCAGTTTGCAGATCGTCTCTACATAAAAATAATCCCCATAAATCAGCGAGACATTGACATTCTGGTTGGCCGGCTTATTTCCGGTGCCTTCGCGCAGCAGCCCCTGATAGACAGGCTCATCCAAGGATGTGTAATGCTGCGTTAGCGATTTCAAGATATTCTCAGCCGCTTGGCGGTAGATCCTGCCCTCTTCGGCGGACAGAAGACCGGCGATTTCCAACAATCCGGAGGCGGCGCAGCTGGCGGCTGAGGTATCCCTCGGCTGGCTCTGCGGGTCCGGCGTGCGGAAGTCCCAATGCGGCACATGATCCTCCGGCAGGCAGCTGAGAAAATAATGCGCCGCCCGCTGTGCGGCGCGAAGATAACGGATATCGCCCGTGTACCGGCAGGCTATGGCCATGCCGTATAGTGCCCATGCCTGGCCTCTGCTCCATGAAGAATACGGCGCATACCCTTGACCGCCCAAATACTCGTCTACCTCACCGGACTCCGGATCGAAAGCCACGATATGATGGACAGAGCCGTCCTCGCGGATGAAATGCTTCAGCACGGTATCCGCGTGAGCGCAGGCGATTTGTCTGAACCGGGGATCGGCGATCTCCTCGGACGCCCAGAAGAGCAGGGATAAATTCATCATCGAATCGATAATGGCCCAACCGGTTTTTTCCTGGTTCCAGGCGCGGAGAAACCTTCCGTTCAGATTAAAGCGTCCCGCGAGAAAGTTGGCAGCGGCCAATGCCCTCCTGCGGGCGTCTTCATCTCCGGTCAATTTATGCTTGATTACCGCTGTGGGCAGGAACTGAAAGCCGACGTCATGATGGAGATTATTGTCAGCAACGAAACATTGCTCAATCCGAGCGTCCCATCCCCAAGCCGTATGGCGGTACCGGTCATTTCCGGTCATGTCGTGCAATACCCACAGCATTCCCGGCCAGAAGCCGGATGTCCACCAATCCACCCGCATATCGTCATATACGCCTGCCGCCGACACATGCGGCGATTTATCGCCGATCTCATAAATCATCCGGTCTACCTTGCTTACGGCCTTATTCAGCCATAATGTCAATTGTTCCTGCTGCAAATTAACGGAATCCGTCATTCGAATCTCCTCCTTTTTGCCCTGCGCGGCCGATAACGCGGTAAGACTTGCCGGGTTCCAGCCGGAATCCCGCCAACTCGGAGCGGGACGCTTCGGCGATCATTTCCTCTCCGGCGACAATAACGACCGGGACATTGCCGCATCTCAGAAGGCAGTCGACTTGTTTCTTCGCCGTGATGCGCGCCTCCTTCAGCAGTCCCTCCTCCCATTCGAGCTCGAAGGTTAGTCCCCCCCTCGCCCGCAGCCCCGTCACCTTCCCTCCGCTCCAGGCGGAAGGCAGCGCCGGAAGCAGGGCGATCTCCCCTCCATGAGACTGAAGCAGCATTTCGGTGATGCCGGCAGCGCCGCCAAAGTTGCCGTCGATCTGGAACGGCGGATGTGCGTCCAGCAGATTCGGATAGGTCGAGTGCGTAAGCAGCTGCTGAAGATGCGAATAGGCTTCATCCCCATCCTCAAGCCGTGCCCAGAAGTTTATGATCCATGCCCGGCTCCAGCCGGTATGCCCTCCGCCGTTTTCCAATCTGCGCACGATCGTCCGTCTCGCCGCTTCTGCGAGCTCCGGTGTCCGCCGCGCATGTATCCGTTCTCCGGGATGCAGAGCGAACAACTGCGAGATGTGACGATGCCCGGGATCGGCTTCGTCCCAATCCTCCAGCCACTCCATAATCTGCCCGTGCATGCCGATCTCTGGACGTGGCAGTTTGGCAAGCGCCTTCTCCAGCTCTTGACGGAACTCCTCTTCCCGCTCTAACGTCAGCAGCGCCTCGATGCAGGCGCTCCATAGGGCGTGAACAATCTGGCTATCAATCGACGGCCCCATGCACAGCGTGCCGGTTTCGCCGTTAGGTCGAACGAAACGGTTCTCCGGCGAGATTGACGGTCCGGATATCAAACGGCCGGAGTCGTCTTCTGTCATGTAGTCGAGTAAAAACAAGGCCGCCTCCTTCATAATCGGATATGCCCGCCTCTCCAGGAACTCCTCGTCCAGACTATACCGGTAATGCTCCCACAGATGCAGGCACAGCCATGCAGCCCCCATCGGCCATATGGAGGAAGAGAGCAGAATACCTTCAATGTTTGTATCGCCCCAAAGATTCGTATTGTGATGGGCCACGAATCCGCGGCAGCCGTATACCTGACGGGCTGTTGCGCGGCCTGCGGGAAGCATGCTCTCAACAAGACCGAACAGCGGCTCATGGCATTCCGGCAGGCTTCCTGTCTCAGCCGGCCAGTAATTCATCTGCGTATTAATATTGATCGTATACTTCGACTCCCATGGAGGCGTGAAGCTGGCGTTCCAGATGCCTTGCAGGTTGGCGGCAAGCGTGCCCGGCCGCGAGCACGACAGCAGCAAATATCGTCCGAATTGATAATACAGCGAGAATAACCCCGCATCCTCCGCGCCTTCCTCCAGCTTCCGCAAGCGGACGTCGGTCGGGAGCTTCACGGCTTCCGCCTCCTGCGCAGGGCCGCCTGATCCATGAAGCTCCAGATCTACTCTGCGGTAATAAACCGCATAATCGCTAATATGGCGTTCCCGAAGCGAGGCATAGGATAGTCGGCTTGCGGCTTGCAGCTGCTCCAGGGATGCCTGCTCCGGATCGGAATGTCTGAATGACGTATTGGCGGCCAGCAGCAAGGTCACCGCGTCGGCTCCTTCGATCGAGAGGAAATCCCCGATAATCCGTACGCTTCCTCCCTCGGCAACCGCTTGTATTCCGGCGGCGAATCGTACGCCCCCGGGGCCGCATTGCCCGCGCATCATGATCGTATGTTCTCCGGCAGCCGTTGTCCCCTCATCGAAAGGACGCCGCATCAGGTTCACGCCGACCGTAATCGCTCCGGGCGAGCCGGCCGTCAGGCGGACCGCCAGAACCTGATCGGCGGCGCTGCTGAAGTACTCTCTTTCATACATCGTATGATCCCGGACATAACGGACACGGGCAACGGCTTCTTCCAGACACAGCTCCCGCTCATACTCTTCGACCGCGCCTTCATGCTTTTGCATCCACAGCAGCATTTCGCCCAGGGGCTGATAGGGATGAAAGTACTTCGGGCTGGACATGAGCCCCATCCTGGCCAGATGTTCGGCCTCGGCCTGCCTGCCCTGCTGCAGCAGCCTCCGAATTTCCGGCATATAAGTCAGCGCGTCCGGATTATCCCCCCGGATTGGACCGCCGTACCAGAGCGAATCCTCGTTGAGCTGGATCGTCTCCTTCGCCACGCCGCCGAACACCATGCCGCCAATACGGCCGTTGCCAATGGGCAGCGCCTCCTCCCATTTGCTTGCGGGCGCTTCATACCACAGCCTGCGGTTCATTTTGTCGTTCTCCCTTCGGGTGCTGCCTGTTTTGTCGAACTCTCTTCCGATGCGGCTTGGCTACTTGTCATGGAGATTAACCCCCATTCTGGCAAAGCTCCAGCTCACGCTGCCATAAGAAGCCGGAAGCGCCGCAGGACCTGATAATTCGCCCTTATAGATGCCATCCTCCGACTTCGTCACGACTGCCTTCCACCACCCGCAGGCACCATGTTCATGATCCAGGCTTACCCCGTCGTCATCGTATAGCTCGCACTCCCCGGCGGCGGTGCCGAAATGAACAAATTCGAGAGGAGCCTGTTCGCCGGGACGAAGCGCATGCGGCAATGCGGCCGTCATCGGAATGACCGCTCCATCCCGCACGAATACCGGAATCGTCTCGATGCCCGCGCGTACCCGTATAATGCCTCCTACTTCGTACCGTTCTCCAGTCTCGAAGCCGATCCATGAGCCTGCTGGCAGCAGAACCTCCCGCTCCTCTTCGCCCTCTACGAGCGGGGCGACAAGCAGCTGATCCCCGATCATGAATTGATCGTCCCATTGCGGAATGCTCCGCTTACCATATGCGCCGTCCGTTGTGTTCAACGTCATCTCAGCCGACCGCCGCTCCTCGGCGCGGACAAGCTCTTCCGGCGAGACGACGAACGGCATTGCCCGGAAGGGAGGAACACCCGTCTCCCTATAGCGGGCGAAGGCCGTGTATAGATAGGGCAGCAATCGCATTCGCAGCTTGATGTAGCGGCGAATGACAGGCTCCGCTTCCGGGAACGACCAAGGCTTTGTCCCGTCTCCCCAAGCGTTCAGCATCGCCAGGGGAGAGAAGCAGACGGTCTGCATCCTTCTGATCCAGTCCTCGGCGCTGCGTGCCCGGCGCACCTCCGGCGACCATAGAAGCCCGCTGAACGAAGAATTGCACAGTGCCCTAATGAAATGCTTATGCTCGTACAGGTCCGAATAGAGCACATACGGAAGCGAAGAAGCCGCGGCATTGGACGCCCGCACCAGTCCGTAAGTTCTCCGATTGTCCGCGCGGTACAGGTCATTCGTCATCTTCTGAAACATCAGTCCGTACAGCTGTCTCATCTGCTCGCCGTCCAGCCCGGACGGGAAGCTCGCATGCTCGGGGAAAATCCAGGCGTTGTTCGTCAGCTCGCTGCCGTCGCATTCGTCCAGCTTATAGCCGGATATGCCGATATCAATATGCTTCTCCTTATGCTGCTTTGCGTACAGCTCGCGGGCTTCGGGCAGCGAATAGTCGGGGACGAGTCCGCCCCATACCGAATAATCGCCGGATAATGGCTTGAGCGGCGCATAAAGCCCGCTCTCGGGCGATACATATGGATGCTCCCACAAATTAACGCGGAAGCCGTTGTCCAACATCCCGCTTACGAAGCCCTCAGGATCCGGGAAGCGCTCCCGGTCCCATTCATATGTTGCCGGATAACTGCGGGTGTGCCAGCCGGGCTCAAGACCGATCACGTCGCAGGGGTAATCCCTATGGCGGAACTCCAGGGCTTCCGCCATCGCCTCCTCCGCACTGAACAAGGCCGGCACGCGATGCCAGAACCCAAGACCCCACTTCGGCGGAAGAACGCCTCCGCCGCAGAAGAGATTGTACCGGCTTACCGCATCGGCGAGCGCAGGACCGCCGAAGACATAGACGTCGGCGCCTTCCTCAGGCAGGCGGATCTCTACCCTTGACGAAGGAAGCGTCGCCTTCCAGCCTGCATCGCGATTGCGATCCCGCACATCTGCCTGGCATGTCTCATCCAGGCGCACGGCCGATCCGAGATGCATCGTAATCGCGCGCGCCGAATCAATGAGCACGCCATATCCGCGGTCACTGACATAGAAAGGAACCGGCGCGTGCGTCTCGCCGGTATCCTGCTTCGGATCGCTGTTTACGCGGAGATACCGGGTCCTTCCCCGCTGGTTCATGCGCATGAACTGCAACCCCGTACCGTGAAGCTTCTCGTCGGCCGCCAGCGGCAGCACGAGCAGGCGCCGTCCTCCTCCCGCCGCTTCCACGCGAATGTCATTCCACTGGAAGGGCGGAGCGGCCTGCGCCATTCGTTCCAATGCTTTCATCCGTGGAACAGCGCCAACCAGGGCCAGCGGCGAAAGCGCCTGCGGATCTCCAATTCTGGCGTGCCATACACCGGGCGTTGCTTCCGTCCATGTCAATGTCGTCATTAGCTGCTCCTTTCATCTTGAACATCATGTGACTTTACCCAAGTCCGGCAGTTCGACGGGCATTCTCCCGCCTGACTCACCAGACAGATTCGTATAATGCACCAGCGCCTGCGTCAGCAGGTAGTCGCTGCCGCTCGATTCGGCCTCGCGCCCCGTCTCAAGCGATATCAGGAAATCGGTCAGCGTATCCCGTTCAATCACATCGGCGCAGCTAGCGATCAAGCGTTCACCGTCATCATCATATAAACGTATTTCCTTTCCCGTCAATACCATCGCGCCGCGCGTGCCCTCGATACGCCAATCCCCGCTCCATAGCGTCTGCGGACCTCTTGACGCAATCGTCGCGGCATAGCCGGCGATTACCCCGCCATCCATCTCTATTATCGCGTTTGCGCTTTGAACTGCCCCTTCCTCTTCCCAGCAGCCAAGCGGATTATACAGCTTCGCCTGAACAGCCCTGCCTTCTTGTCCGGTCAAATAGCGCAGCATATCGAAGTGATGGACGCCGATATCGTCCAGAATCCGCACGGCATATTTTCGCTGCACCCGATGGTAGCGGCGGAACGAAATGTCTATCGACGAGATTGCGCCGATTGAGTCCTCATCGAGCAATTGCTTCATCTTGCGGACATAGGGAAAACGCCGGTAATTCTCGGCGATCATGAATGGGATGTTCTCCTTCGCCGCCCTTGCCACAATCCCGATTGATTCCGGATAGTCGAACGAAATCGGCTTCTCGCAGAGAACGGGAAGCCCTCTGTCGAACGCCGCATGGTTGACCTGCGTATGCGAGGCCGGCGACGTTACGTTAACGAGGAAGCCAACCTCCTCATGCGCGAGCGCCTCCTCCAAAGAAGTATAGAACGGAAAAGAATCGCCATCCATCTTGTCCTTCATCGCCGGATCCGCCTCAACGACAGCCGCGAGCAGTCCTCTGTCCCTCAGCCTTTTGTACCAGCTGTAACCCGCGCTTCCAAGGCCAACCAGTATCGCCTTCATCGCATTATTTTCCTCCCGTCTGTTCCAAAGGAATGACCATATTCCATGTATGGGCGGCATTGCGGAAGCCACCCGGCCCATCTGCTGCCGCCATGAAGAGATGCGTCGGCTTCCCGTCCTGGAACAGCAGAAATGGCCGTTCGAGGCTTCCCATCGTCTGCACCGTTCCATCGTCCCAGAGGATGGTGCGCGAGTAAGCCTGCGGTTCGTCGGCAAGCTCCCAATGTATGCCGTCCCTGGAGACGGCCTGAATGCCGCCGTGCTTCTCTCCGCCAAGCGTCCCGTCCATATCCTTGGCGATCAGCGCATATCCTTCCCCCATCCTCCAGATGAATGGATCCTCGATATGGAACAGCTCCGGCGGGAAGACCGGCTCCTCCGTCATCACCCGGTACGGACCGTCCCAATGCTCCGCGGCGGCGGCTCCGATCGTCATCCTGCCATAATCCCAGCCTTCGTAACGGCGGGCTTTGTAGATCAGCAGGACAGAGCCGTCATGATCCACGCAAGGAGCCGGATTGGACGTCAAATAGCTGTCGAATCGGCCCGGGCGGACCGGCAGCAGCGGCGCCTCGCGCCTCTTCCATGGACCGAAGACGCTGTCTGCGACCGCAAGTCCGACCCGCTTGTTCGAGCGGGCGACGATACAGCGCGCATCCTCGAGATTTAGGCCGCCGCCGGGAGCCGTCTCTGGCAGCGGATGCGTAGAGCCCATATAATAAAGCAGATAAATGCCGTTATGCTTGACGATATGCGGATTATGCGTGCTGCGTCCGTCCCAGTACTCGGCTCCCCTGGCCGGGAGCACGACCTCCTGGAAGATATAAGGTCCCTCCGGCGTATCGGATACCGCTCTTACGATTTCCGATGCTACCAGCCATCCCGGATGCATAGGCAAACTCTTCGGCCATCTTGAGGCGAACATATGGAAGCGGCCGTCCTCTCCCTGAATGACGGAGCCGCACCAGACCCAATAGCCTTCCATCCGGAAACCCCCGTTCCTCGGCGCCGGCAGCATCTTTCCCGCTAAGCCGCTTGCTGGCATCGCTGCTCACCCCTTTATGGTTTGGCGTACTTCCTCTACTCCGTATCGCTTAACCGCACTTCCGTACAGCCACTGCTGCGCAGTATGCAGAGCCGTCTCCCGGTCGATCCAGCCTGATTCGAGCCGCTCCCACAGAAATTCCGCCGCCAGCTTCTTTACGAGCAGAATCTTGCCGTAGCTCCATTCGATGCACCGGGCATCGGATACGATGACGGAGCTTTTGCTCGCAGGCAGCGCCTCCAGCCGGTACTGCATGCTGTCCCGGTAGGTGCTTGCACGGAAGTTGAACCACCACATACCCCCGATATGGACGTTCGGAAAGTTCCAGGCGGCCTGTACCGCATCGAGATTATTTAATTCCGAGGCGAGCACAAGCTCGAATTCGCAGGCGTAATTTTCGAATAAAGCCGTCAGCTTCAGAATCCGCTCCGTGTCGTTCGCCGGGAAGGCGGTCCCGCACCACGAGCGCTCTACGCCCAGGAAGAACTGGATAAGGAATCTGTTTCTCTCTGCCGCGGCGCATATGCTATGGAGCAGCTCCATCATGATATCGCCAGGCGTGCTGTCCGGACCGATTATTTGGCGGAGATGTGCGCTTGATTCGTAACGCGGCAGCGTTGTCATAATGCCGGGCAAGCCGGCCTCTCCATAACCGTTAAGAAGAAGGTCGGCTTCGTCCTTCACCTTCATGAATTCCCGGGCGGGATCCGCCGACTGGACAACCCGTTCGACCCACTGGCCAAGCGCCCCGTCAATCCTCGGTATGAGTACGGCATTCTCCCGCATACCCTCGAAGACGGCGTGCTCCGGACGATTCACGACGAATCGGCGGATGTTCATCCGGTCAGCCGTTCGCTGCGCCCAGCCCTCGTCGGCGCAGGAGCGTTTGACGGCTGCGTCCGCTTCCCTGACTGAAGCGGCATCCCGAATTTCAATGCCATACAGCTCGCGCATAATTGAAGTGAATACCCAGTTCATCAGAGTACTTCTCGTTGCCTTGTATGATTCCAGAAATGCAGCGATGCGCTCTTCTTCAGGAAGCTCCCCGGCATCTGCGGGATAGCCCCCGGCCTGAAGCTCCCGGAACAGCCAGAAGTAATGCGCAATTTCCCAGAAATCCCCTGCACAGAGCCGGTCGCCTACCAAGTGGGTATGGGTATCAAACACCGGCAAAGTCATGATGCGTTCGAAAAATTCGGCTTTTTCACCGCCATTGCCAATCATGCTCATTTGAACATCTCCTTCATTTGGCTCAAATTTGCCGCTTCCATTTCCTTATCCGGCGAGCCACCTTGAGTTCCCTGCCGCTTCATGCTCCTATCCCGCCTCTAGCTTGAAACGACTTCATGATACTCCGCTAGCCGCTTATTGACATGTCATTTCTTCAGATCAAAATGTGTTTTCCTGAGCTGCCGCGGGACGTTCCGTCTTATTCCCAGTAACCCGGGAGCTCTTCGGCATCAGCATCGTGACCTTCATACCCTGCTGCTCCTCGCTCTCGATACGAAGACCAAACCGGTCGCCGAATACCATCTGGATTCGCCTGTGTACGTTAAGCACGCCGATGCCGCCCTTGTGGCCGGCGTTGCCCTGGTCCTCCTCATCCGCCAACCGGTTTGCACGAAGCTTCTGCCGCAGCCTTGCCAGACTCTCAGGCGGCATGCCGCAGCCATTGTCCTCTACGCTGACCCAGAAGACGCCGTTCTCTTCACCGCAATCAATGCGGATAAAGTGGTACTCCTCCACACCTTCGGGGAACGCATGCTGGAATACATTCTCCACGAGCGGCTGCAGGGTAAGGCGGACCATGGCATGCAGCAGGTACTCGGGCCTGGCGGCGACTTCGATTTCGAACTCCCGGCCGATCCGGTGCTGCATGACCTTCATATAATACATGACGTGCTTCAATTCGTTAGCCACCGTAATCTCCTCCAGATTGGTCTGAACGGAGTACCGCAGCATATAAGCCAGCGCTGTGACGATTTCGGTAATATCCTCGGAATCCTGCACCGCAGCATAACAAACGATCGTTTCAAGCGTGTTGTACATGAAATGCGGATTAATCTGCAGCTGCAGGGACTGGAACTCGGCCCGCTGCCGTTCAAGCCGGATTTCCTGGTTGCTCAGCTCCACCTGTACAACCTTGTCCACGGCATCGGAAAGGCGCTTCACCATCAGATTGTACCGCAGAATGAGCTCGGCGACTTCGTCCCGATGCTTCGGCAGCGGTATCGGGGCCCAATTGCCCTTCTCCGTTTCCCGCATCCCCAGTTTCAGCGTCTGGATCGGCCTGGTGATCGATTTGCTGAAGCGGTACGCCAGCAGGATGGCGAGCAGCAATGTGAACATCCCGATGACGAGCGTCGAATTACGGATATTCGTAACCGGCTTTCTCACCTCGTCGACAGGCATGGAGACAATCAGCTTCCAGTGTGAATAGTCTGACGTTTCCGCCATATACATCCGCTTCTCTCCCTCGCTGTCGTCGAAGAACGCGGCATCTGCGGAATGTTCCAGCTTGGCGCGTACGGCATCCGGCAGCACCGTCCCTTCCTTCATCTCCTCCGGGTGATAAATGACGTTCCCGTTCGCGTCCGTAATGAACAGATAGCCGAATTTTCCAAGATCGACGCCTTTCCAGAGGGCTGAGAGATCTGCTGAGCGCAGCTCGATTGCAAGCAAACCGCTCAATTCGGGTGAACTGTATCCGCGGATGCGCCGGACGAGCGTTACCATCTGATTCTCCTGGCCCGTCAGAATGCTGTTCTTCAGGATGCTCAACTGGCCGTGCGGACTTGTATTGCCCATAAAGTAATCCCGCTGCCGGCGGATCTCCTCCGGCGAGAACGACTGCTCGCTTACCTCGTTGAAATAGTAGACGGCGTTGCCTTTGTCGCTGATCAGGTAGATGGAAGCGATTTTCGGATTGCGGATGAACAGCGGGTCCGCCACGACCTCGCGTATCATTTTCCGGTAATTATAATAATCGTATTCCTCCCTGTCGGTCGGCAAATCCATAAACTCCATCACGTAGCGGAATGTCAGCAAAGAAACCATGGACCGTTCGTAATCCTTCAAATACAGATCCGTATGATGGACCGCGTTGCGGACGATCTGCTGCATCTGTTTCTCGGCCAGCTCGTCAAGCTCGCGGGTGGAGGTCGTATAGGAGATGCCCACACCGCTCAGCGTAAGCCCGATTACGACAAGAAAATAGAAAGTCAGCTTTGCATATAGGCTGCGGAATCTCATTTGATTCCCAGCGCCGCCCGGTATTCCGATGGCGTGATGCCGACGAGCTTCTTGAACGTCTTTGTAAAATGCGGGTAATCGTCATAGCCCACTTCCAGCGCAATGTCGACGATGCGGAAATGCGGTACGGCCAGCAGTTCCTTGGAGCGGTCGATCCGCCTGTTGATCCGGTATTTTACGAACGTCTCGTTCGTCATCTTCTTGAATAGTGAGCTGAAGTACGTCGGTGTCAGACCGACCAGCGCCGCCACTTGGTCGAGCGTGATTTCCTGCGACAGCTTGCTGTCGATATAGCATTTTGCCTCTTCGATCATATCCCGGAAGTTGCCGCTGCGCATCGACGCAAGTCCGTCCCTGATATCGCGAAGTCCCGCTTCGAAGGCTTCGATCGCATCCTTCACGGATCCGGTCTGCATGAAGGAGAGGTTCGTCCTGGGAGAGAATTCCCGGGCCTGCAGCCGTTTCAACAGCATCTCATAGCAGTCATGAAGCAGCTCCTTCAATTGGGCCAGCGACAGATTGGCTGACTGGCAGTACTCCCGCAGCCGGCCGCTCAGCTCATCCAATCCGTCCGTCTGGAGGGACCAAATCTGCTGCTCCATATGATCGATCCATTCCACGTAACGGGAAGGCGCGACATATCCGGCCGTCTGCTTCTTGAGCAAACGGCCCAGCACCTCATGCACATCCACCCTTGTAATCGGTTTCAACAAATAATGCTTCACGCCGTAATCCACACACTTCTGCGCGTAGCTGAAGTCGTTGTAGCCGGAGATTACGACCGTTTTGATATGGGGGTACGCCTCCTGCAGAATCCTGCACAGCTCCAGGCCGTCCAGCTTTGGCATACGGATATCCGTAAGCACGATATCGGGTTCCATCGCCCCTATTCTCTCGAGAGCGGCTTGCCCGTTCTCTGCAGTCGACACTTTGGCGAAGGCGGGCATATATTGCTCTGCCATCCTGGAGATTCCTCTGCGGATGACGGGTTCATCGTCTACGATAAGCACATGCATGAACGTTCCTCCTGCTCGATAGTGGGTTATGCCTGCAACCTACATCTTACCGTGTAGAAGCGCTTTCATCAATGGACGAATAGAACTGCTGCCTTATCCTCATCATTGCGCATAATGAGCGATCCCGATAGGATTAATTTCCGGTCTCCTGTGTTTTTTTACGATTTCACACCCATTCGTATTCCACAAGAAGAAGCGGCCGCAGCCGTCCTTTGGCGGCAAAGTTAGCTTCTTCCCTTAAACCCTATATAAATGTACGGGAGCGAAACTTATACATGCTATCAGGTTAACGAAAGAAAAGCTCGCCTCTATTCGGAGGAGAGCTTTTTCGTTTCAAGTTTCGGAGAGCCTACTCTCTGTCGATCATGACAGCGCCCTGCTTGTTATTCCAGCGTTCCGTCGCTTCCTTGACAATCTCGTCGCCGCCCTTGGCTTTGTATTCCTCAACAACCTTCGGCCAGTCGGAGATGGGTTCCTTGCCGTAGATCATTCTGACCATATGGTCGATAACAAGCTTTGGTCCCACATCCGGCTGGGGAGCGGCCAGATCGGGATACTTGCTGAAGGTACTCAATTCCGGATAAAAACCGATTCCAGACAGACCTTCCTGGGACAACACATTATCGAAAGCGTCCAGTGTTGCCTGGCCGTCTTCATTAAGCTCCAGCCGCAGTTTATTGTATGTGGAGTCATGAACGGCCCACAGTGTACCGCTCCTCCAGCCCTCTTCCTCCTGCTGCTCCTTGGTCTCCGGGAATTTATAGCTCACCACACCGGCCGCATCCTTCGTGTAGGTATCGCCTTCGACGCCGAACGTGAAGAACTCCTCTGCTTCCGGGGTGACCATCCAGTCGAAAAATTTCACGATCTCGGCGGCTCTTTCTTCCTCGACATTCTTGTTGATGTAGAACGTGCGGACAACCGGCGAATAGAAGAAGTAACCGCCTTTGCCCTCAGGTCCCTTCGGGGAAGGAATAATGTCGATCTGCGCATCCGGAACGGCTAGCTTCACATTCGCCCTGTAGCCCGGCATTCCGGCTGCGTTCTGCGACCAAATGCCCGGCTTGCCGGCATCAATGCTCTTCGTAAAATCAGTCGATGATATGGTGGCGAACTCCTTCGGAATCAGCCCCTCTTCATACATCGTCTTGTACACCTCAAGTGCCTTCTGCATATTCTCGCTGTCGAAAAACTTGGGGACCACCTGGCCATCGACCAGTTCGAACTGGTCTTTGTAAGGCAGGACATCAAAGGCGCCAAGAACGATATCCGCATACTTGAAGTTCTCGCGCATTTGGTACGGCGTCTCGACTCCAAGCTTCTTGAAGGCGCGGAGCACGTTCAGAAATTCATCGACCGTCTTTGGCGCCTGCAGTCCGGTCTTCTCTAGCAGATCGGTGCGGATGTATGTGGCCCGGCGCGAGGGGCTCTTCAGAAATTCCGGAATGCCGTAGATCTTGCCTTCATAAGAGGCCGTCTCCCATGCGGCTTTCGGAATCAGCTTCATCAGATTTGGCGCGTACTTCTGCAGCAAATCGTCCAGAGGCATGAAGATGCCGCTCTCGATCGAGCCAGACATCGACTTGCTGCCGGGGCCGCCTATGCTCCCGACCACGTCAGGAATGTCGTTGCTTGCAAACATGACGCCATATTTCGCGTCCTCCATCACCTTGATGTCCAGATCGGTGTTCGTTAATTCTTCCAGCTTCAGCACCCATTTGTCCTTGTTCAGATCCGGCACCCGGGTATGATAGCCCGAGCTCACTGTCGTCGGCAGCAGGAAGGAGAACTTCGCCCGCTCCTTCTGGCCTTCCGCCGTCTGCTGATTTCCGCCGTTATCCGCCTGCTGATCTGCCGGCTGCTGCTCGGCCGGCTTGTTTGCCGAGCATCCCGCCATCAGGCTCGCCGCCAGCACCAGCGACAATCCCATACCTGTCCATTTCTTCATACGACAACCCTTCTTCCCTCATGATTTGTAAGCGTTTTAGTGTTGAGAGCTGCTTCTTCCGCGTAATGTCTGGTTGTTATACGTTACGACTTGATGGAGCCCACCAGCATGCCCTGAATGAAATGCTTCTGCAGGAATGGATAAACGAGCATGATCGGAAGCGTCGCGACGACGATGACCGCCATCTTGATGCCTTCCGGCGACAGCATGACGAGCAGCTCCGAGGTGACGTCCGATTGGCCGTATTGATCGGTAAAGACAATTTCGCGCAGGCGGACCTGCAGCGGGATCCACTGCCTGTCGCTAATATAGAACACCGCCTCCGCATACCGGTTCCAGTGTGCGACGGCATAGATGATCCCCATGGTCGCCAGCGCCGGCTTGGAAAGCGGAAGCACGATTTTCCAGAATATCCTGAACTCGCCGCAGCCGTCGATCTTCGCCGAATCGATGAGCTCCCCTGGCAGATTCATGAAGAATGAGCGCATGACAAACAGGTTGAACGCGCTGATCGCCATCGGCAGCATGAGTGCCCACAGCGTATCAAGAAGTCCCAACTGCTTTACCAGCAGATAGTTCGGAATAAGCGGAGCACTGAACACCAATGTAATCAAAATAAGGATCAGCACGAACTTGCGGTACAGATATTCCGGCCGGGAAAGCGGATAAGCGAGGCTTGACGTCATGATCAGGTTGATAAGCGTACCGAATAAGGTAATGATTACGCTATTGCGAAAGCCCAACCAGATGGACGGGTCCTGCAGAATGAGCTTATAACTGCCGAATGTGAAACCGACAGGCCAGAAGCTCACCTCTCCCGCGTTGATGGCGACCGAGTTGCTGAGCGACTGCGCGATAATATGAATCAGCGGCAGCACCATACTCAGGCCGATAGCGCCGAGAAATACGATATTGCATGCGTTGAATATTTTCTGGCCTCTCGTCATTATCATATCGATTTTCACCCCGTTTCTCCAATGCCTTAGTACAGCCCGTTGCCGGTTACCTTCTTGCTGAATATGTTGCCGATCATGATGAGCGCAAGTCCCACGATCGACTTGAATAAGCCGATGGCGGTCGTGTAGCTGTATTGACGGTCAACAAGCCCCGCCCGATACACATAGGTATCAATAATTTCCCCATTCTCGCTGTTGAGCGGATTAAGGAACACGAATACCCGCTCGAAGCCGAAGTCCAGGAAGTTGCCGATTTGAAGCAGAAACAAGATCGCAATGGTCGGCAGAATAATGGGGACCGTTATGGAGAATACCTGCCGCAGCCGGCTTGCGCCATCCACCTGTGCCGCTTCGTACAAGTCGGGATTGATTCCGGCGATCGCAGCCAGATAGATAATCGTTCCCCAGCCGCTATCCTTCCATATGCCCGAACTGATGAGGATCGTGCGGATATATGAATTTTCGCCCAAGAAGTAGATGGGCTCGACGCCAAACAGCGCCAGCAAATGGTTGACGATGCCGGTAGAGGGTGACAATACGCCAACCACGATCCCTCCGACAATGACCCATGAGAGAAAGTGCGGCATATAGACGACCGTCTGAACAATCCGCTTATAGGCCATGATGCGCAGCTCATTGAGCAGAAGCGCCAGAATGATCGGCACCGGGAAAGCGAAGCACAAATCATAGATACCGATCAGAATGGTGTTCTTCAATATCGGAACAAACTCCGCATATTCGATCATTCTCTTGAAATTATCAAGCCCAACCCACGGACTGCCCTTGATGCCTTTGAAGATGTTGTACTCCTGAAACGCGATAACCGATCCGAACATCGGAATGTACCGGAAGATCAAAAAAAAGATAATGCCCGGAATCGACAAGACGTAAAGCGGCCAATACTTCCGCATAAACTTCACTTTGTGGCCTGACGTCGCGAACTGATACATCATCCGGTCGGAACTCTCCACCTTGCCTGCCATGCTCTCCTCCCCTTTCCGCGCCAGACACAAAAACGGTACATAAGCGCATATCCTCTACGATTGTTTATGGTGGCGGTGCGGACCGGCGTGACACCAGAGCGTGACGATCGGATCCTCGGCGTCCGAGCAAAGATGATGATTCTCGCCAGGCTCGACGATGACGATATCGCCCGCTCTGACGGGATGATGCTCGCCGTTGATCTCCATCGTTCCAATCCCCTGCAGAATAAGGAACGCTTCCCGATCGTCATGGACGTGAAAATCTCTGCCGTCCGGACCGTCGTTCGTATGGCTGCGTTCGCTTCGCCCGGCGAAAGCGAGTCCGCCGGAAGAGAGATAGGCGCCGGGCAGAAGTTCCCCGAACACATGCCCGTTCTGCTCCGGGTTCACCCGCATCTCTTCTATTCGTGTACGGATCATGGCGCCGCCCCTTCCCTGTAATCGTTCTTATTGGCTTCGCCGGTATACACAATCTGTATCCCGCTCAACTTGCCATTAGCAGCCCTCATGAGATTCCTCCCCTTCACCTCACCATTATAGAATTCGGACATCAGTCCCGGTATGGCAAAACTTTGGTTGGGTTGTTGTTTTTTATTATCGCTCCCGTAACATAATCCTGCCGTCTTAATCCATACTCATCAGAATAGCTGTTCATCTCAACTTAAAAAGGGAAAAGTTCAATTTCTTCGCCTTTCTGCGTATCGAATTCCAGCAAAGAGCCTTTTAGTGCTATATTCTTGCCACCCGCTTTGCGCAATGCGACCTCAGCCTCGCCCCAGGGATTCCTTATTCTGCATGCTCCTCCCAGCGTTGAGCTGATTTTGACAAACGGAATGCTTCCCGACCGAATGGCGGAGGTGACATTGAATCCGCCATGGCACCATAGGGATATCTCTGCATTCCAGTCAGCCGGACACGCAGGGAAGACACGAATGACGGATTCTTTGCCCGGACCCGGAGGCCCGCTTTGGCAAAGCGCTGCCTGCAGTGCAGAGGCGGCATTGCCTAAACGCTGCACGCTCATGCAGTTGACTCCCTCTCTGACTGTCAGCCTGTTTTCAAAAAATTTCACTCTTCCCGTGTCCGCGAAATAACAATATTCCCGTTCCGCATTCACGCATTCCAATTGTGCCGATACGGCCTGCTTGAACGGTTCCGCGAGTCCCATGTGGGCATGCACACGCGCCGTACTCGACATTTCGGATGCTGCACGGCTCCAGTCATGGTCAAGCATCGCTTCCTGGTACCTGATCGTGGCCATGGTCGTTTCGAACATTTCCGGATTGTCATATGCCGTTTCCAGCGAGCACAGGCTGCCAAACCTCCCCGGCTTCAAATCGACATTGCTCTTGTTATCCAAAACAGGGCCGAGAGCGCCCACCCACACTGCGGGCTCATTTTCCGGAGTTCTCAACACGGCATCGGGATGATCGCTTCGCGGCAGCGGGGCAAGATTATCGTAAAGCTCCTGCCACACAGGCCGGATATCTTCATCCGCTTCCAATATTTCCGAAGCCTTCAGGACAATCGGGAATATGGTGTGCATGCCTGCCATCGAATCCATCGTATTTTTGCCGCCGTAATATTTTTCGTCGCTGGTTGTTTGGTAAATGTGATAGCGGCCGTCCTCGTCCTTTTTCAGATTCGGGAAATGGCGGAAAAACTCGGCGACTCCCTTCATAATCGAATATGCCCGTTCCCGCAGCCATTCTTCGTCCTGGGTGTACTCATAGTACATCCAGAAATGACTGGCAATCCCGACCTGGGATGCGAACATATGCGTCGTGAAGCCGAATGACCCGAAGCCTCTCTCTACATATACTAATTTGCCGTCCACGTATTGTTCGTGATACTTCCAATTCCATCTGCTTTCATGCGGACGCTTGGAGAAAGCGAAATCGCGGAAACGGCCGGACATTTGATCCCACGGCTTGCGCACCAGATATAAATCTCTCATTTCCGCCGCGATATCCTCCGGCAGCTTCTCCATACCGTCAAACGTCACGACCTCGGGTATGAAGATACCCTGACTTCCCCATTGCTGCCTGGCAGCTTCAGCACAAGATTCGTACATGGACGAGTACATGCTGAAATACGGATGAAACAGCTCATGATGACCGGAAGGAAGCACAGCGTTGTAGTACAGGCTCATGTTATTCCACCAGTGCATGGCTCCCCAGTGTCTGAGATCTCCCCGCGGGCTGAGCAGCATGCCTCCGAAGTTAGGCGGGAACTGCCCTCCCCTGGAGCTTGACGCCATCAGGTACAAATAATACGTGTAATGAAGCTCCACAAACTCTGCGGTTCCATCTTCGCTGCTTAAGCGGATATAGGATTTTTCCCAAAACCGATTCCACCAGGACTTGTGCTCCTGAAGCAGGAGGTCGAATCCCGCTGCTGCTGCCTGCTCTACGATGTTGACAGCGGCAGCGGCAATATCTTCATTTTCGTCAAAACTGGCTGCGCTTCCTATAAAAACGTCGAATACTCCCTGACCCGGCTTTACGCACAAACGCATCTCGGTTTCATTCGGCTGACCGATCACTTTGCTCTCCCTGAAGCTGCCTACAGGCGCCCGTCCGCCAAGCTCATCATTCATTCTCGCTTTGGACTCCCGTCCGGAAATTCCAATTGCGACGGCTGAGCTGCAGTAATAGCTGCCCTCCCTGAATTCCTGTGTTAATACAATCATCCCGCTGCGCATGCTTAAACGCGATACAGCCGAATGATTCTTGCTTACGACCTCCGCAGGTCGGAGCATCTTCAGTCTGATGTTGATCACCTGGGGAGCTTCTCTGTCATCCTGTGCTCTGACTGCGAAAACATCCTCGTTGGCCGAAGCGAAAGCCCGGGCTTGCACCCCATCGCCCGAGACCAACGCCGTCCCGTCAAATAAGCTTAAATGCTGCTTTATTCCGCCGTCATGAAAGACGTCTTCGCCATAATCGACAAAATCGATATCGACAAAGCCGCATGCATACGCATAATCCGAATGTCTCTCGTTGAAGCTGTTCGTGCTGCAGTCATTTGCAAATACATCAACCCGGTTGATCTGAAATTTAATGGCGGAAGGGGAAGTCCACAGCAAGCTGCCCATTCTCCCGTTGCCCAGCGGCAGTCCGCCTTCACTTCGTTTGACCGTATGCTCATAGTGCAGATCCGCACGCGACACAAGCCCGGCATAATCCATTTTTGATTCGGCAGCCGTGTTTCCATGATCCATCAGAAGCTCTCCTCCCAAGACTGTTGATTTAATAATTGTATAGAACAAATCCGCTTCCAGGGATGTTGAAATTTATGATAGAACTTGTTTTTTTTTATTATTTGCGGTCTCTTATCCAGAGAAGGTCAGCACAGCAAAACAACCCTATGAAGCACTCACTCGCATAGGGTTGTTTGGTTTGGTTAAATAATTTCCAGGCTGTTCTTTATTTTCCGGACCAGGCTTTGATCAAGGCGGCCGCATCAGCCTTGAGGACGGACTTCGCGGCTTTGGAGATTTTATCAGCCACCAGTTTATTATCCAGATGCTTCAGGAAATCCTGCATATGCTTGACCGCTTTGCCTTTGTCGCCTTTGTCCAATTGATGCTGCGCCTGCTTCAGGCTGCTGCGCAGCTGGTCAACCAGCGGTTTCTTCAATTCGCCTGCTTGGACATAACGGTCCATCAAGCTGGATATCCCTTCAAGGGTGGCGTTAATTGTAAAGCGGACAGACTCATCCGTTGTGTTGCCCGCCAGGTCGGTGATGACGATCTTCAGGGTATGCAGGCCAAGCTTGCCGGCCAAATCTACGGAAGCGCCGTTCTTCAAACGCATTCCGTCCAGGATGATTTCCTGGTTCGTTACGCCGGAGAGCGCATCGCTTGCGTTCAACTGGAGCGCAAGCGGACGGGCGTCGGAGAAGACAGCGCCTCCAGCAAGCGGTTTGCCGTTAGCCGCAAGCTCAAACACAGGCTTCGTCTTGTCAATACGGACGGTAATCTCCTTCGCGGGCTCGATGTTGCCTGCAGCGTCAATTGAGCGGAACTGGAGCCGGTATACACCGTCATTCGTGAAGGTAACCGGTCCGGTGTAGGTTTCCCACTCCGCAGCAGCATCCGATTTATATTCTGTTCTCGCTATTCCGGAAAGATCGTCATGAGCCGTCAATGCGGCAGACGCAGCCGTGTTCAGCCAGCCATTCCGCGGAGCTGGTTCGATCTTTGCCTCTGTCTCCGGCGGAGCCGTGTCCTTCAATTCTTCCGGAAAGGCCGGTGCCGAAATCATAAACTTGCGGGAGTACGGGTCTGTTCCCTTCGACCTTACGGCGACTTTGGATAAATTGGTCATGCCGCTCGGCAGGGTATACCTTGCTGCGCCCGCCGGTAGTTCGGCAAGCACCGCTGAGCCATCATACACAATGTAGCCCTCGCTGGAATTATTGGAATCCCACTTCAGTTTTTTTACCGGACCGCCGGCTTCAACCATCAGATTCTGCGGAGGAGTCGGCGCATTGAACACCTGAACCTGCGTAAGGCGCGGAGGCCCTGTCAGATCCGTGCCTGTATTGCCGCCGGATGCGTTCTCAACCGTTACTTTGACATATCTTGAATGATAGGTCCTGCCAAGATCTATCGGATGCGAGCTATCCTCCGAATCGGTACCGCCATTATCGTTTCCGGTCGCATACGTAAAGCCTTGGTCTGTTCGTTTATCCACTTGTTTAAATGCCACATCGTCAAAATCGGCTGCCGATGTGTAGTTTCCAAAATCATCGGATACATAAACGGTTGCGCCTTTTAGCCGGGTGGACTTCGCAAACAGCCTTATTTGGCTGAAATCCATTGCCTGGCCAAGGTCCAGTATGAAGCTGCCTTTCCTCTCTCCGTCCGTACCCAGCCAGGAATACTGCCCAATTTGATCCAGACTGGTAACATTCGTTACATCCCATTTTGTCGGATCCTCCAGCACGCCGCTCGTCAGTTTGTTCGCATTGCCGAATTCATTCGCCGCAGCGGATTGCAGCTGAATCGGGTTGGCGCCTTCTGTCCTACCTGCGTTATACGCTTTTTTATGAAGGGCCAGATTTACGGACGGTATACCGGTCGCCACCTTGCTTATGGTGATGTCGGCAAGTTGAAGCCTGGCGTCATATGCGGAATTGGTGCCACCCGCAGAACTGCGGTAGATGCCCCACTTGGGGCGCAGGTATTGATCGAACACAGCGGGATACTCTGTCTCGAAGCCGCCGCTTCTTTCCGGTCTTCTCCACAGGTCCTTGACACCGTCGCTTGCGCCTTGATTGGAGAACATCTGATAAACATCCGGGCTGTCAAACGAGTATACCTTGCCGGTTACCATATCCGTGATCTTAATGGTGAGCCAGCCGGAATCCGAAATAAGCGCGTCTAGCTCTACCTTGATCCAGTGGCCGTCGATTTCCTTTAATGGAATTCTCATCAAGTTCTTATCCCCGTCATACCGGTTATGATTGACAACAAGATCTCTGCTGGTTGTTCCGGAAATGGACATCGCAATGATATATGCGCCGTTTTCACCGCCGCTGTTGCCCCCAGGCAGTGTATCTGCCCCTTGTGCATTCACAGCCTTCAACTGAAAGATATGCCGGAAGTTCGGCTGATTCCACTGGTCGCCGTCCGGTATATTCCAGAGCCATTCGTAGGAAACCTGGTCGCCCTCGTAGGCTGTAAAGTCGCCGGTTGAGTCCTCGCTAGGGCGAATTTCGATTCTTTGCCTGTCCGTAATGGCCGCCCCGCCAACCACGTAGCCCAAATTCCGGTCAAAAACCCCCTTGTGGCCGTACTCGCCGTCGCGAACCTTATCCATGAATTCATTATTCAAGCCTCTGCCGTTGGCGGTAATCTCGAATACATCCTTTTGCAGTGTGCTGTCCCAAACGCTCTTGATATGGTCATCGGCGGCAGCCGCTTGGGGCTGATCGCCGTAAAACTCGTGGTACGCGTCTCTTATCCGTTTAGTCACGCCTTCTACCGGTTCATCGGTACCCATTGCGCCGCCCAGGATGTTATAAGGTGATACGCCTTCAATGGCATTCATCCTGATTGTCTTGTCATTCCCGCCATAGCCGCGTGCCGTTACGTCCAGTGCAAATATGGACGGGTCGCCGCTGTTGAAACGAAGCATAAATTCGTTTGTGCCCAGAGGCAGCTTGGCAAGGTATGCAGGTGCAAATATAACCGTATTTCCTGATAGCGAGTAATCTAAATACGGACGAAGCGCAGCAGCGCCTTTGCTTATGCCTGCGAGCGTCTGCCCGCTGGCAAGGTTTATATCCACCGATACGGGCTCGGCCTGATCCCAGGTGCTGTAGGTACCCTTGGCCGGCGCCAGTTCAGTCGCGTTGAATACCGGATCTTTGCCGTAAACAGCCAATCCGGACAAGCCCATCATGGAATTGTTATCATCCGCTCGCCTGTCGCCAGGGCCGACCAGAATCATGTTTATCATCACGTACCGGGCTGTAAACGGATACAGGAATGTCTTGGTATCATAACCCCATTGTTGTCCGTTGTACGTTACATAAGACCACAAGCCTTCCGTTTCCGTACCTCCGGCCAGTGTCCAGCCATTCGACTTCCAGTCGTAATCGGATGCCGAATCGGATGCCGCAGGCGCAGTTGCCCAGGAATTGGGGTCATTGGAGTAATAGATCTCGAATCTTCTCGCATTGCTTTGGATATTCGAGATCGTGTTGGGTATTTCGAGGTACAGCTTATCAATTGTTTTTGGAGCGCCCAAATCAAGGGATAATGCCAATGATGATGGAGAAAAGCCGTTCATATATACATTCGGGCTTGAATTGCGCCAATACCCGCTGCCGCCCGACCGTAAGGCGTCTACACCCGGATGATCGGGCGCTTCCGAGCTTGCCTTGAGATTCACGCCTGCCTGCGGCGAGAAACGGGTTGGGTCCAGCAGATTGACAGAACCTGCTGCTGCTGGAGGATAAACCGTATCCGTTACTGCCGGCTTCCCAGACTCATCGCCAGTCGAAACGGCATGAACGGTTGGCACAGGAAGAGCGGATAGACCAACAAATGAAAGTAAAAGCGCTGCTATAAGAACGGTGCTGAATGCCTTTTTTAGAACCTGCTGCGTGATCATCGTTAAACCTCCTCGGATCTCATAGAAACTTGTATATGAATACTTATTTGTTATTTCACAGACCAGGCTGTGATCAAGGCATTTGCATCAGCCGTGAGGACGAGCTTCGCGGCATCGGATACGTTGTCCGCCATCGGATTATTGTTCAGATGCTTCAGGAAATCCCGCATATGTTTGGCCGCTTTGTCATTGTCGCCTTTGTCCAATTGATGCCGTGCCTGGTTCAGGCTGCTGCGGAGCTGGTTAACCAGCGCTCCCGTCAATTCTCCGGCTTCGGCATAGCGGTCAATCAAGCTGGATACCCCTTCGGGGTGACGGCAATTGTAAAACCGGCAGACTCATCTGCCATATTGCCGGCCAGGTCGGTGACTACGCTCTTCAGGGTATGGGGGCCAAGCTTTCCGGCCAAATCAACGGAAGCGCCATTTTCCACATGAATTCCATCCAGGAAGAGTTCCTGGCTCGTTATGCCGGATAGGGCATCGCTTGCATTCAAGAGCAGCGCAAGCGGGCGGTCGTCGGAGAAGGCTGCGCCATCCGCAAGCGGCTTCCCATTTGCCGTCATTGCCAGGACCGGCTTCGTCTTGTCTATCCGGACGGTCAGCTCCTTCGTCTGCTCAGTCCGGCCTGAAGCGTCTACAGAACGGAATTGCAGCAGGTAAACGCCGTCTTGCGTAAAAGCGACCGGTCCGGTATAGGTTTGCCATTGCGCGTTATCTTCCAGCCGATATTCCGTTTTCGCGATACCGGAGGGCTCGCCTTGGGCTGTCAGTGCGACGGTCGCGTCCGTGTTCAACCATCCGTTCCGCGGCGCCGGTTCGATCCGTGCCTCCGTCTCCGGCGGAGCCGCATCCTTTCGCGACAGCTTGATATAATCGAAGGTAAGATGATAGCCGGAGCTGCCGGCATTCTTCCCGGTCACCACAAACCGGAACTTATGGCTGCCGGCTTCGAGATTGCTGCTGCCCATAGCAATCGCCGGAAAAGTTTGAGCGGTATGATACTCGTCTACGGGGCTGCCCTGGGAAACCCCATCCACATACAGCTGGGCGATTCCTCTATTGTTGTACGACTTGTAGCCAAATTCGATATCATAGTTTCCAGTCTCGGGAACATCAACGGTTACTTCAACCCAGTCGCCGGCCACGGGGGCCGAGGAGGTCTGCAAATACCTTCCTGCAGGCGTATTACCGCCTGCCGCCGTATTGATCGACGGTCCGCCGGGGTTGACGGTATAACTGGCGGTCGAAACCGGGATTATCGTAACAGAAGATGAATCTGTCAGCGAAACTTCAATATAGGGCTTGATGTTTTTGGAGTTCGTAATACCCGGACCGGCAAATTCGCCAAAAATCTTATAAGTCCCCATGTTATCGGGATTGTAGCCTTCCGGGCTCCATGATACGTTCACCTTCTCTGTCTTGCCGGTGCTCAAGGTGACATCAAGCTGTGCAGGCAGCAGCAATTGACTAAACGGAGTACCTTTGGAAGCTCTAATCTCTTGCGGCCTTGCCCATGCTGCCATATCCTTAGGCTGCACATTGGGATTCCAGCCATCAGGAAATATATAGCTGTTTTCATCCCTTTTGATTAAGTGCACATCAGCCAGATACATGGTTGCAGACTGGAATTCATCTGCATAAGCCGCATCTGCCGGGCTGTTGTACATCCCCCTGTAAAGACCCCATTTGGAGCGGTTCTGTTGACCCGGCTCTACAGGCAGATCACCTCTTTCGTCTCTGCCGGTAGCCGGATTGTTTACTTCAGGGCGTCTGTATGTTTCGGCTGTCATACCGCCTTCGAAAAGCACCTCGCCAGTCTCCAGATCGACAAGCTTGCCGTACAAATAACCTTTATCGGCTGTTAAAATCGTTACTTCAAAATCAAGCCAGCGGTCAACGACCCTGTCAAAGGGTATCGTGAACAACGGCTTGATTCTGTCCGCGTAGCTGCCATCGGGGTTGTTCCTGAATTCAAGCTGGCCTTGGCCTCCGCTTGAAACCAGCGAGAGGGTAGCCACGGGCTGGCCGGCCGCATTGCCTGCTACTTCTTTCAGTTGGAATATGTGCCAAAACCTGTGGGGAACGATAAAATCACCGGCATGCTTATCACCGGTATCCTTCTGATATCTTAACGTTTCCGAAGGGAGCATCAGCCTCCAGTGATGGGTCATAATGTCGCCGCCAAAACTATTTGCCTCCATATTGGCTGCGCTGGTGCTGCTTTTAATCTCCAGTCTCTGGCGGTCGCTGTTGACTGCGCCGCGATCGCCGTCGTCCCGGCTCATGCCTCCCGGGGCAACAAAAGGCGAAAATTCGTGAAAACGCAAAATGTCGGAGTTAAGCTTCCCGGCGCCGGGAATATTTGCAATCCCGTACTTTCCAAGCGCATCCACATTACTTTTGCCAATGGTCTGCAAATACATATTGTCTCCCAGCCATGATTCATCAACAATCGAAGCCATCGGGTAGTCTCCCGAACGGTCGTAGACTGACTCCGGCCATGATTTCCCGCTGTACGACGAAGGCGTGCCCGGGCCTTCTATAGAACCCGTAGTACTGCCATTGCCAATTTTGGATGCGCCCATAACATCCCATGCGTGTTCACGCGCCTGAATATTGAGCGGCAGATATTTGTCATTAGATCCCATAGGGCCTGTAATTGGAGGCAAAGACATACCCACGGTGACCGTAATTGTATATCTTCGGATGCTGCTGCTGTCATTCTTATCGGTTACTGCCAAATAATATAACGTGGTTCCGCTTGTTGAAAACTGGTCCATTTTTGCATCGCCTTTGTTCATGCCGCTGGCGGCAAAAGAAACGGCAGTCGTTCCATCGCTTCTGTACAGCGCTGCGGAAGCGCCGGGATTCATTGTTACATTCAGCATCTGGTATAAGGTGCCGTAGGGCAATGATATATGAATGGTTGCATGATCAAGATCAACTTCTGCGTTTACCGGCTTGTTCACTTCAATGTCCAATAGTCCCAGGCTGTTTGCCGGCGCTGCATGAACCGTTGAAGCTGGAAGCCCGGACAGATTAATAAATGGAAGGACAAGTGCAAATAAAAGAACGGAGCTTAATGCCTTTTTCAGGACTTGCGGCTTAAACATCTTTAAACCTCCTTTAATTTCGTAAACTTTAGCTTTTAAATAATAAATCCGGATCCCTTCTTTCCGTTTTTTTTTTGGATTTGAATACATGCCTCAAACTACCTTCATCATAATTAACAATGATATTTCCTGTATTGGTTAATTTATGGCTCTATGGAATTTTTTACGATTGCATGATTCTTACGCGGTAATCGGCTAATAATTAAAAAAAAGACCAACGGGATCTCTGCAGTCAGAAGATCACCGTGGTCTTTTTCTCACGAACTGAATTTCAATACTTTCTCCTGTAACAGGCTTACGAACGGCCTGCTAGTTGCTGTTCAGCAATTTGTACAAGTGTACGGGTGATGTTGCCGCCAATTGTACCCGCTTCACGGGTAAGAAGTTGTCCGTTGTAGCCATTCGGTTGAAGTTGAATTCCGAATTGCTGTGCAATTTCATATTTCATTTGATCCAGTGCTGCATTTGCTTGGGGAACGACCAATTGGTTGGTTGAAGAAGATTTGCGGCTCATATTGTAAAACCTCCTTTGTAATGTGAGGTTATTATGTGTCGCCAAAATGCTATTATACCCCGATAAAAAATGTAATTATTTCCAATTGTTTCGGCACCCGCTGCCTTCTATATCACTTATGGGAATAGGCTCTCATCCGGGAAAACACATTCCGAAAGCGGCCGGTCCACAAATGCTTGAATGCTTGGCTGACGCAGGGATCGGCCTTCCTGCAGACGCCATTCGGTGAACATCACTTTAACGGCGAGCGAGGGCTTCACCCATATTGCGTCTTTATGCCGTTCCGGTGTATTGACAAAAGGACACTCCTTTACCGCATCGGGAGCCAGCCGTTCCGTCAAATCCCGCCAATCCGCCCTGCTAAGGCGGCCGGTGCCGGTGTGGCCTATATACCAAAAGCGTCCTTCCCTGTCATATAACCCCAAAATTATTGCATTGATAATGCCGCCGTTCATGGTAAAACCACCAATCGCGGCAATGACGTCACCGTAATTCTTGACTTTGACCCAACTTGCGGTTTTACCTCCAATTATGTAGGGGTTGTCGAGCCTTTTGCATACAATGCCTTCCATCCCCTGCTGCTTCATTAATTGAAATAGCGCCTGGCCGTCGGGATGACAGGTAACGGGCTGAACAGTCTGATTGGGGGTCAGTATGCCATGAAGCAGATCGGTCCGTTCTCGAAACGGTAGGTCATGCACCCAATTCCCGTTTAGAAACAGCAGATCGAATACCATGTAGTAGATTGGAACTTCCTTCTGCACTTGAGGAACCCGTTCCATTCTCCGCAGCCCGTCTCTGCGCATGACTTCATGAAAGGACGGTTTACCGTCCGGGGCGAGTGCCACGATTTCCCCATCCATGATAAATGATTTCGCTTTGCAGTAAGACGGCACATCGAGAAGCTCCGGATAATGGTGCGTCCTCTCATTCAAACGCCTATTATAGAGGAATATCCCGCTTTCGTCGGCGTACGTTAACACTCTCACCCCATCCCATTTAATTTGGTACACCCAAGGATCTCCAACAGGTATGGTGTCTTGCCTTACAGGTTCGAAGGGCACAATTGGTTTCAACGTTAGGCTTCTCCCGACTCTTGTTTTTACATAGTGTTGCCGATCTTCAGGAAGAATATGACATCTCCATTAAAACAAGCGTCCCTTCTTCCTTTCGCCAAGGCCAAAGCTTCAAAGCGATGAACAGGAGTCACCTTCAATTATTTTGCTGCTTATGATCATATGTTCCGGAAACTCTCCTTCAATGATACCCAGCTTATGCATAAGCAATCTGACGGAATGAACTCCGAGCTCCGAAGACTGCAAGTCCATGCCCGTCAATGAAGGCGTTGCCTTATGCATCATGGACAGATCGCCGCAAATAACAAATAAAGAGAGATCTTCCGGCACGCTCAGACCCAGATCCTTGATGGCATTCATAACACTGAATGCGGTGCGGTCATCATCCGCAATAATTGCCGTTACCTGCTCCTTCAATTCGCTCAGCACATGGACCGTCTCATCGTACCCGTAATTCATATATTTGCTTGAAGTTAAGGCGGGTTTATAGCGAATCATATGTTCCTGCACGTCGATCCGGTGATTTGTCAGCACCTCGATGAAAGCCTCTCTTCTTTCGATGGCAACGGTCATAAGCTCATTGGCATTTAGAAACATCATGCGGCGATGGCCCTTGTCTATCAGATAGCCGCATATATCACTGATAATCTGGAAGTTATCGTTGTTTACGGTCGATGCATCCTTGACCTTCGCATTAAAGATTTTACCGATTGTGACGAAGGGGATTTGGTTCAGATGCAGCAAATTGATACGCTCATCCTCTTCTGTAGGACCAAGCACAATGGCTCCGTCAATCGGATAACTAGCCAAAGAAGGAGTTTTCACCTTCTCTACCGGGATCATATCGAGCAGTACCCTATACCCGTAATGAGAAGCCTCCAAAATAACTCCATTGATAAACTGATTATGGAAAGTATTGAAAAAGAAGTTTCCATGCGGGATCGTAAGCCCGATGGCCATTGTTTTTTTGGTCACCAGGCTTCTTGCGATATGATTCGGAACGTAATTTAGTTCTCTGGAAGCTTCCAGGACTTTATCCGTTACTTTTTCGCTGGTAGGTCTCTTTTGGCTGAAAACATTGGATACGGTTCCTTTTGAGACACCGGCAAGACGTGCAACATCGTCGATTTTCGCCATTTTTTGTTACATCCTCTCAAAAAACGCAGCATCCATAATGGAGCCAAGCGCTAATTGACATTCACTGTTATTCAACGGCTGCCGGTTCATTCGCTGCACCCCTCAGATTTAGTTGTTCCGCATAATGACAAGCCGCATATTGGTTGTCTCCTACCAGGCGCAGCTGTGGTGCCTCCTGCATGCATTTATCGGTCTTGTACGCACATCTTGGGTGGAAATGGCATCCGCTTGGCGGATTCGCAGGATTCGGAACCTCCCCTACCAAGATAATTCTATCTTTCTTCTGATCCGGATCAGGCTGGGGCACCGCTGACATGAGCGCTTCTGTATAGGGATGTTTGGGTTGACCGAACAACGAATCCACGGTTGCCAATTCTACAATTTTGCCCAGGTGCATCACTGCTACCCTGTCGGAAATATTCTGAACGATCGATAAGTCATGCGAGATGAAAATATACGTAATTTGAAATTGCTCCTGCAGGTCCTTTAAAAGATTTATAATTTGGGCTTGAATTGAAACGTCCAGCGCCGATACCGCTTCATCGCACACAATTAGCCTCGGTTGGGTAATGAGCGCCCTCGCAATGGCGATACGCTGTCTTTGTCCGCCGGAGAAGGCATGAGGGTATCGTTTAAGGTAACTGACATTTAAGCCGGTTTTTTCTGCAATTGCCGCTACTTTTTCTTCCACTTCCGATTTATTCAGCTTGAAATTGGCGGTCAGCGGCTCGGAAATAATGTCGAATACGCTCATCCGCGGACTGAGAGAGGAATAAGGGTCCTGAAAGATCATTTGAACATCTCTTCGCAATCTCTTCGATTCTTTACCCTTCAGCTTTAAAAAATCAACGCTCTCTCCGTCCTCGGTATGATAGATGACCTCGCCGGATGAGGCATTCATCCCCCTTACGATGCACCGTCCCAAGGTCGTTTTTCCGCAGCCCGATTCTCCGACAATGCTTAAGGTTTCGCCTTCGAGCAGCTCAAATGAAATATCGCTTAATACTCGAACGGGCGTAGGCTTTGCAAATAAAGCTTTTTTGGATCTGACTTTGAAATCCTTATTCAGCTTAATGACATCCAGAATTGGTTTGGACATGGCTATTCTCCTTCATGCTGATCCGAATACAGAAAACACCTGACCATATGTTTGTCGGATAGACGGGTTTTTGGTACGGCCTGCACATTGCATACCCCTTCAATCCGATCCTTGCAGCGATCGTAAAATCCGCACATAGGAGGCATATTGATGGGAATGGGCACGGATCCTTCAATTGAGTCCAGGCGCTTGCTCTTATTTCCGCCTAATCTTGGCATCGATTTGAGCAAACCCTTCGTATAGGGGTGTTTAGGATTATGAAAAATTTCCTTTACGGGTGCCTGCTCAACAATTTTGCCAAGATACATGACCGCTACTTCATCACACATTTCCGCAATGATGCCAAGATCATGAGTAACCAGCAGAATGGCCATACCGAACTCTTGCTGGAGCGACTTCATCAATTCCAGCACCTGGGCCTGAATCGTCACATCCAGTGCTGTTGTTGGCTCATCGGCAATTAATAATTCCGGATTGCAAGATAAGGCCATCGATATCATCGCCCGCTGCCGCATACCACCGGAGAATTCATGCGGATATTGGTCAAATCGCTTCTCCTGATCCGATATTCCCACTTTACTCAGCATTTCGAGCGTGATTTTCTTGGCTTCCTTCTTGTTCTTGGTGCGATGGATTAAGATCGCTTCCATGATCTGATTCCCGATGGTATACATCGGTGAGAAAGCCGTCATGGGCTCCTGAAAGATCATGGCGATTTTCCGACCGCGAATGGAACGAATCTGTTTGCCGCCCGGATCCATGGACAACAGATTCAGCGGATTTGCGGACTCCCCGGATGAGGATTGGTACATAATGCTTCCTGTCGTTTCGCACTCTTTCGGATTAATGCTGATAATGGCTCTGCTTGTCAGACTTTTCCCACAACCGGACTCGCCTACAAGGCCTAACGTTTTTCCTTTTTGAATGTCAAAGTCTACCCCGTCCACTGCGTTCATTTCCCCGTTATCCATCTGAATCCGGATTTTAAGGTCTTGAACAGAGAGAAGGGGCTGCTGAGCTTGAACAGCCTGAGCCGTCATATTATCCCCTCGCTATGGCCTCAATTTATTGGATTATTTCTTGTAAGGGTCCGCGGCATCGCGCAAGCCATCGCCCAGAAAGTTAAAGGTTAATACTGTTAAGATAACCGCACCAAGCGGAATCAGCTTCCATGGATACAATGCTATATTCTGAATCTGCTGGGCTTCCTGAAGAAGAACACCCCAGCTGGTAGCCGGAGAGCGAATCCCTAAGCCGAGAAAGCTCATCGCCGTCTCGCCAAGAATCATACCTGGAATCGCCAACGTCGTGGCTACAACCAAATAACTGATAAAACCCGGCAACAGATGCCTTGTTATAATTCTCGCATCGCCAACGCCTGCAATCTTGGCCGCAAGAACATAATCTTCATTTTTCATAGAGATGAACTTGCCTCTCACGACCCTTGCCAGACCGGTCCACTCGATAAAAGCAAATATAATAACAATGTAAAGATACATTCGGACCACAGGTATTCGCGGAGGAATAGCAGCGGATAACGCCATCCATAACGGAAGAGTCGGGAATGAGCGTATGATGTCGATAATCCGTTGAATCAAGGCATCCAGTCCGCCTCCGAAATATCCGGATATGCCGCCGATAATCAATCCCAATATAAAGCTGATGCCAACCCCTACGAGAGGGATGCTAAGCGATACTTGACTTCCCAGCAAAATTCGGGAGAACATGTCTCTGCCAAGCGCATCGGTGCCTAACAGAAATATTCGTCCGGGTTGCTCAACTCCGAATAAATGCGTTTTTGTTGGAATGAATCCGAGAAATTTATAGCTTTCACCTTTGGCAAACAGCTCGAGCGAATACCGTTTTTCTTTGTTCGGCTCGAATATTTTACGCATCGTTTCCGGGTCTCTGCCTGACTTCAATTCATATACGAACGGTCTAATATGAAATTTTCCAGACGCGTCTACGAATCGCAGGGTCATTGGAGGCGCATTCACATATTTGCTGTCGTAGCTTTGCAGCCCGTAAGGTGCCAGAAACTGGGCGAACAGAGCGCCTGCGTAGAGAATAGCCAGAACCATTAAGCTGATCCGAGCTAATTTATGCTTCTTGAATCTCAAATACATGAGCCGCCATTGCGAGCTATATTGAACATCCTTATTTTCAAGCGGCTTGGATAGGCGCACTTTCTGTTTTCTGAAAATCGGCAATGTTCTCATAGGCTAGTTACCCCTGAACTCTGTACGAATTTTTGGATCTAGCCACGCCAGTAAAATATCCGACAGCAAAGTTCCGAGTACCGTTAACAATGCCATGAACAACAACCAACTGCCAGCCAGATACATGTCCTGACCCAGTAAGGCATTAAACATTACCGGCCCCTGTATGGGCAAATTCAATACGATAGCGGTAATTGTGGAGCCGGTGAAGATGTGGGTCAATGACCAGCCGAACGTACTGACAATAGGATTTAAAGCTGCGCGCGTCGGATACTTAAAGAGGATTTTTCTCTCCGACAGCCCCTTGGACCTGGCCGTTACCACATTGGGCTTATTCAGTTCGTCCAGCATTTGTCCTCTCATAACCCGAATGAGGTCCGCTGTGCCCGACAGTCCGATGACAATTACGGGGATAATCATATGCTTTGCCAAGTCCATTGCCTTGTCCATCGACCATGGCGCATTCACGTACTCGCCCGAAAATAAACCGAGCAACGGATCGCCGAACCAGGTGTAGGAAAGGAACATTAATATAACGGCGAGCAGGAAGTGAGGCGTGGCCATTCCCAGAAAACTTAAGCCCGAGAAGAAATAATCTCCTTTGGAATATTGCTTTACGGCACAATAGATGCCGACTGGAATCGCCACGGCGTATTGAAAAACCATTGTCACCAGTGAGACGACCAGCGTCAATCCCATGTACTGCTCGATCACGGCTGTAACGGGCTTGTTATAGTTGAAGGAGTATCCGAAATCCCAATGCACAACAATATCTCTAGCCCAAATAAAATATTGTTCGTAAATCGGACGGTTCAAGCCCAAATCCGCCCGCATAGCCTCCATGTCCTCCTGTGTAAACACTTCGCCCGCAACGGACATTTGCGCCGAATAATTGGATACATAATCGCCGGGCGGAAGCTGAATGATGTAGAAAACGATAAATGAGATCAATATCACGACAGGTATGGTCAACACGATTCTTTTCAAAGTGTACTGGAGCATCTCTTGTCCTACCCTCTCCTTGACAATTCAGAGATATGAATGCCTTCAAAATCTTTGGAATAGAACCGATAATGGAGAGATCTTCCCCCATTATCGGTTTTACGGTATAATCCGGCTGCTATTGCTTGATATAGAATTGTGCAGGATGGCCTGCGCCCAAGGAGCGGAACTCATCGGCCCATATCATGGATTGCGGTATGTTGCGCATATTGTTCGATGCTGCAATCAACGTTGGCGTCGGGCCTGCATAACCGATCACCCACTGATTTTTCATATGCAATTTCATAATTTCATTACCCCATTGGGTAATTTCCTCCTTGGAGCTGGCCGCCTTAAGCTTATCCCAGTCCTCCAGGAGCAATGCAACATCGCCTTCCGGCTTAACTCCCTCTTTGCCGCCCGATGAGGCATATAGTCCGTATTGGCCATACCACGGGGTAAGTACACGGAGCGGTACCAGCGCATCAGGACGGAATGCCACATTAACAACAGATATGTTTTCTATGTTCGCGGGGACTTGATTCGAATACTTCAACTCCTGCAGAGTTGCCTGGTCGACAACCTTCAGATTGGTCTTAATCCCCATCTCCTCATAATACTTCTTGAGTAACTCCAGGTATTTCGCCGAATCTTCGGAGGAATCCATAATCGTGATCGTCACATCCGAACCGTCCGGGAATAACCGGAAATTGTCCTTGTCCCGTTTCGTTAATCCGAGCTCATCCAACAGCTTATTGGCCTGGTCTGGATCATATTTAGCCCATTGATCTGCCCAGCCCTCCTGATATCCGACGAGACCTTCCGGTACTGAAGCCTGAATCGGGTCGGCAATTCCGTTAGTCACGATCTCTGTGATCTCTGTACGGTCTACCCCGAGGGAAAGCGCCTCCCTAAATTTGATGTCCTGGAACAGCTTTCGCAGATTAGGATCCTCGATCGTCTGATTTAACTGAATTCCCGAAGTTGACCATGCTGGCTGCTGCCATGCAATAACCCGGTAATCCCCCTTCTCCTCATTTTCCTTCAAGACAGTGAAGTCCTGTGCGCCAAACGTGGAGAGATTGAAATCTCCCGCCAATGTGCCGAGCACTCTTTGACTGGGATCCTGAATTTTCGTCGCGATGAGATTATTCATATAGGGGAGCTGGTGACCGTCGACATCCGTTTTCCAGTAATAAGGGTTGCGTTCCATAACGAACTGGTCACTCTCGGGATCATTCTTGGCTACCCAAGCCCGAAGTGTCGGGATCTGCGGATATATCCAGTAATAATAACCCGTTTCCTTCAGGAAAGATGCCGTATCCGCGAAGCCCCACTGTTTGGCGATTTCGAGTGCTTTATCTTCGCCTACAAATTCCGGCAGGATTGTCTTCTGGAAATGTGCCGGTGCAAAGAACCACTTATTGTCGATTGCAACCCGCTCAAGGAACTGGACGCTGGGATATTTATGAGTAATCTTGAACGTGAAATCATCAATCTTTTCCACTTTGGCCAATGCTTTTTCTCCACTTACCGGATCAATCGAGTAATAAGCATCATATATTTTTTTGCCGAAGGTTTCTTTGGTCAGCATATGCTCCCAGTAGAACAGGACATCATCCGCTGTAAACGGCACGCCATCCGACCACTTCATGCCTTTCCTGAGGTGAATGGTAAATTCCGTGGAATCTGCATTCACTTCATAGCTTTTGGCTACATTAGGTTCAACCCCGCTGCCGTCCTTGTTGAAGCGGAACAGCGCTTCTTCGGTTGGCTGCCCAACAGCCCATTTGTCACTGGAACCCATCCAGGCCATTTTCCAATCTCCGCCGTATTGTCCGACCTCATCAACAACAGGTTCAATCATGATATCTGCCGGAGCCGGCATACGATCTGCCAAAGCAGGCAGTTTGCCTGCGGTTACAAGGTCAGTCAGCATAGGAGCCTCTTTGGCATCCGATTCCGTGGTTCCGACCGGTGTATCCTTGACCACTGCCGTTTCGTTGGTTTCTTTAACAACATCAGGTTCCGATGCATTATTTGTGCATCCTGCAACAATAATGGCAAAAACGACTAGCAGAACAATAAGGAACCTCTGTTTTTTCAAGTTAACCCCTCCAAAAATCTATTCATTTTCATTCCGCTGCCCTGGCTGTTACCATTGCCGTTATCTTCTTCACTGGGTTCAATGCAAGCCCCGCTGACTCACCTCCACCATTTATTAAACCGGTTTAATTCATAACAGTCTGTTTGTTTTCTTGAAGTAAAATAATAGTATGTATCCTGCATTAAACCGGTTTAATTACACAAGGAATTGTAAGCGCTTTTATTGTATTCGATATATAAACAAAACACAATAATTATTTAGCAGTCCTTCCAGTTGCTGTGAAGTCACATGCCAGGCTCTTAGACCTCGGGAGAGCTTGTTCCTTTGCCCCCATTGCTTGCTGGCGCCGCAAAGAGACAAAAAAAAGATCACTCCCGCTAAGAGGAATGACCTTCTTCTCTGTTCCTTGCTGCTGATAGCTTGGCGTTTGCGCCAAATACTTCCCTTTAACCGACCTGCTGAATCGACTCCAAGTGCTCGACCAGTCTGTCCCAGGTATCCGTGATGCCCTCCAGCATGCCCATATCCAGAACCTGCTGCAGTCCTTCGGCCGTTGCGTATTCAGAACGGCTAATGACCTTTGTCCCGCCATCCGTCTCGATAAAAGTCATGTCTACGGCCGTCGCCGGCATATTTTCCGCTACGTTTCCTTCCGCATCGGAGAAATAATCCACATACCCGATCTTCTCCGGTACGATGATCTCACTATACACACCTTTTCCCCATGATTCCATGCCGTAGTATTCGCCCTGGTTCTTGTCCTCGCATTTCATGCAATAATGCCAAACCCCGCCAACGCGGAAATCAATATGGCATACCGGAAGCGACCAGCCTCTTGGCCCCCACCAATGCTTCAGATGCTCTGCCTGCGAGAACGCCTCGAAAACGAGCTCCCGAGGTGCCTTGAATTCACGCTCCAGAACAAGCACCTTTTCCTCTACCTTGGATACCATTTGATTTGTCATTTTAACATCCTCCTCGATTAGAATAGTTGATCGAAATAGTCCTGCCGCAGCTCTTCTCAAAACTGATCCATCATTCCAAGCTCAGTCCTGCTGCCCTCTCCGTGTTTCCTTGCCCTGCAGCTTCAGCAAATAGTCATCCAGGCGGCCGAACCGCTCCTCCCAAATGACACGATAGCCCTCCAGCCAATCGTCCAGCTCCCGGAAAGGATCCGGCCGCAGCCTGTAAATCCGGCGATTCGCGTCCACATGGGCCACCACGATGCCAGCCTCGCTCAAAACACGCAAATGCTTGGATGCTTGAGGCTGGTGCAGCTGCAGCCGTTCAGCGATTTCCCCTACAGTGAGCGGACGTTCGCGTAAAAGCTCAACAATTTTCAGGCGGTGTGGCTCTGCCAAGGCTCTCATGACGTCAGCATTCATCGTCATCATCCATTAGTTACTGGAGTTTTTTTTTGCTGAAATAAATATACCACGACAGGAATATTCCTGTAAAGGAATATTTGAGAAAAATGTTCATTGATTTTTAAACGAAAGATTTAACCCTTTATAGGAACCCTGACTCGGAATACAAGACAAGCTGACTTTGTGTTTTTTACATTTTCCTCAAAATCGGGACGCCTTCAGCTCTTGATGAGGAGTGGCATGAAGCTATTCCCTTTCAATTAGACGAAAATAACCAATTATGGTTGCGCTTTCGCTTTTCCAATAAAATTAAAAAAAAGAGACCTGGAGTCTCTTTTTTTTGGTATCCGTATCCTGTCGTGCGGAAGTCTACTCTGCAGATCCGGCACCCGCCGCCGCTCGCTTGGAGCCTGAACGAGAGTGTCTTCCAGCTGCAGCTGCTGGTTCGCGGAAACTACTTATTTCTTCCCTTCCCGCTTCTCGAAATAGTGGATAGGGCGGACCTCAATGCGCCAGCCGAATTGCTCGCCCGCACCTACTTGCGTGGCTGGATGCAGCGAAGCAATCCGGATGGCATCCTCCATGTCACTTGCTTCAATGAGAAACGCGCTGCCAATCATCTCCTTGGTTTCGATAAAAGGACCGTCGGTAACCTTCACTTTCCCCTTTTCACGTCGCAAGACTTTGGTCTCATGGGCGAGGCCTGCATCGATGATCACTTGGCCGCTCTTGTAGAGTTCCTCGAGATGGGACCCGCATTCGCGCATGACAGCATCGATCTCCTCCTTGGGGCGGGAATCCATTTTCTCTCGATCGAAGTAACCCAAGCACAGGTATTTCATTTTAATTCTCCTTTACATGGGGATTTTGGCATTCAATCATTCTAGTACAATTAACGAGCGCCTCCACACTTTCAGCAGCAAGGTTCCCTGGTCGATTCGACTGGTTTTATTATTGCCTCTATATAAGACGACGAACAGCATACAGCAAAGTCGACAGATCCTGATATAATTTTTAAGCACCCTCTCCAAAATCTTCTGGTCATGGCCATCAACACCTGAGCACCGCAGCAATGCATCATCCCGCGGACTGACACAATGCAGAACCTAAATCATAAGTAGGTTATTCCATGCGGGTTATCGTTGAATTATATAGGTTCGGTATGTACTTTTTACGAACGACATTCAGGTGATGAAGAGCATGTCCGATAATGAAGTATACGATTGCAGCGGCTGTGGTTGTGGTATTGTTGATCACCCCGGCACGGCGTAATTCTTCCTCGTTCAATCCCTGTACCAGTGATAGGGTAGCTGCCCGCACGGCTTGAAAATCGGCGATCAGCTCGGTGTGAGGACGGCGGTCGAAGCTCGTGCCGTTCACGAACAAGTCCTGATGGCGCGGCAGAGGCGTCTGGTCTCCCCTGGCGACACAGAGAAGCCGATAACTCATAATCCGTTCAGTGTCGTTAATGTGGCCAAGCACCTCTTTAAGGCTCCATTTCCCCTCGTCGTATCGGTACAAACTTTGCTCTTCAGTGATGGAGCTGTATAATGATTCAAGGTCCTGCTCTTGGTCTTTGAGCAGCTGCGCCAGGTCGCCTTCCGGCACTCCGTGGATGTAATTGCCCCAGTGCGGGTTGAAGTCTCCATCTTTCGGTTTGAGTATATGCATGTTTGTGTGCCTCCTGATAGATTCAGATCCCAATAACCACATAAAGAAATAACATAAGCCCGATTGTGATGAACTGAACTTCCCTGTCGTTCAATAATACCTATTTTCCCCTGCGCCGTGAATAGGGCCTTTTGACCGGTGGGGCTGAGTTCCGAACGTGTAAAAAATCTGCTGCCAAGGTAGTCTTCCTTACTGGCAGCAGATTATGGGCTTTATACATATATTCAAATTGGCCTTATTCGCCGTTTTGGTGTTTTTCAAGAGCGATCCCTATTCTGAGATGGAGCATGCTGTCTCATCAAATGCTGTAAATCTCCAGTTTATTCAGACTCACTATCCTACTTCCCCATCATCCTGCTCAAATCTAAATTCAAAATATAGTTGTACTTGCTTGCATGTTTCAGTTCATCCGTCAATATTTCAAATGCCATATCCCTGTAAAACCGGTCCGGTAGACCGGCGCGTATATCACGGTAGCGTTCAACTGCCGCAAGCTCTCCAAATAACGCTTTCCTGATTCCGTCTACGTACGATTTTGGTTTCTCGAACATGATATCGGTCGGAGCCATTATTGCTTGACCCGTAAGATCCTGATAAATCCTCCGAAACATTTGATTATGTTTTCGTTCATCGTTGCGGATACTTTGAATAATATCCTTTTCTTCCTGGGACGGCGCCACTGAAATCAAATAATCATAAAATAATTCGTCTTCTCTTTCGCCTGCGACAGCCTGCTTAATGAGAGTAAGAGCTTCTTGCAGCGATTTATAGGACATCGGCTGTTGCCTCATATTTCCGTATTGATAATACTGTCTTGCTGGATAGTTTAAAGGTTTATAAGGAATGGACATGCTATATGCCGATTTATACAAATGATTCGCCTCCGTTATGGTTACTGCTTCATTAACATATTCAGAATAAATCCTTTTGTATCGCGTCCAATCCAAATATCTTGGTTCAAGAAATATTTAATTTGATCCCCAGCCTTCAACCCGAAACAGCCTTTGCCATCCAGTGGACAGCAGAGGCTGTTTTGTTTCTGCATCTATTACTGAATGGCAAAAAATTATCGTTTATTATTCAAATGGCATGTTTCATAAATCAGCAGAGATCCGCGATCGTCATCCGGCACGGCATAAAGCCGCAGCTCTTGGCCCGCATTCTCAAGGAATACCGGATTTCGGGTAATCACATGCCCTTGAGGAGAAAACTCAGTGATGGGTACTTCATGAATCGTATTCAACGTATTCATATCGATCAGAGCTAATCCGCCCAGCTCGTACGGCTTGGAATTGCCGCTTGAAGAATGGGCCAGCTCAGAGATGCCACTCAAAATCATTTTCCCTTCGCCTGCATATTGACCATCTTGATAATCAACAAAGTGACTCGAATTTTCTTTCACAAGCAGCAGCTGTCCATTTTGGTCCCATTTATAGAACTTGCGCGAACCCCAGCTGTTACCTGTAAGCTTTCCGTCTTGGCCATCGCGGACCATCCCCCCGATATGATCTGGGACTCGAAAGAACTCTTCTGCTTTCAGAGTCGTGGGATCCACTTTGTAAACTATGGACTCGCTGTCAGGCCGGTATTCGGCAACTGGCACCCAAATCTTATCGCCATCAAAATCAATACCGCCCGGGTGATAGATATCCCCCTCCCCAAGAAGAATATCCTGGACAAGCTTCCCCTGTATATCAAAGACAAACAGATGACCGATTCCTTTTCCTGGAGTGCGGTCGTAACCGAGCCGAGGCTTGTCAAATCCAGCGGGCTTTTCAATAAGTTCTACCGAGGACAGATAGAAGAGGTCCCCGATCCGAACCATCCCTTGTGAATGGTGATTGTTGAACTGCAGATCAATCTTATTGGTTAGCTCCCATTTCGTGCTTCGTGCAAGACTTTGGAATTGGGCAATGAGCTTCTGATTATTCATAACATTTCATTCCCCATTCCTCAATTATATAACGCATCGAATCTTCACTGCCTTCCATTATATAAATCGACTCTGACTGAAACGGTGATGGGTGGGTTATTCTTTAGATTGAGCCAAACGGATGACATTCCACGATTGATGCGGAAGCTCGGATATCAGGACGCCGTCGCTCAACCGCGAACCCGTATAAGACACCGGACTTACCTGTTCGTCCTTCGCTGTGTTCACCGCCTTCAAATCGTCATGCCGGACAACGAGATGCTCGATTATACGATAGCCTTCGAAATGGCGAAGATCGCACTCCAATGGGAGTCTTTCTTGCAAATGACGGTTCACGGCGAAGATCGTAAGCTCGTCCTTCTCTTCATTCCAGACGACGGCGGTCTCAAGATACGGCACATCCGTAAACTCCTTGCTGTCATATTTGGGAGAGGAAACCATTGGTCTTAGCGCGATACCCCGGCCATAGACGGAAGCATGCAAATACGGATAGAATATCGTTTGCCTCCAGGCTTTCCCATTGTTCTCCGTCATAATCGGTGCGATGACATTCACTAATTGTGCCATGCAGGCAACCTTGACCCGATCTGAATGTTTCAGAAGCGTAATCAGAATACAGCCGACAAGCAGCGCATCTTCGAGATTGTACTCGTCTTCCAGAATAGGAGGCGCAATCTTCCAGGGCTCGCGCCGTATCCAGCTTTTATCCTGCTCTTTGGAATGGTACCATACATTCCACTCGTCAAAGCAGAGATTGATCGTTTTTTTGCTTCTTTTTTTGGCTTTTATATAATCGCATGTAGAAATAATGGTATGGATAAAATCATCCATATTCATCGATTTCGCCAGGAAATTGGCGGAGTCCTCCTCGTAATTCCCATAATATTGATGCAATGAAAGATAATCCGCATGCTCGTAAGTATGGTCCAGTGTTGTCGCTTCCCACTCCGGGAAAGTAGGCATCTTGGAGTTCGAGCTGCCGCAAGCGATCAGCTCGATGCCGGGGTCCACAATTTTCATCACTTTTGCCGTTTCTGCCGCCAGCCGGCCATATTCTTCTGCCGTTTTATGACCGATCTGCCAAGGTCCGTCCATTTCATTGCCCAGACACCACATCTTAATGCCGTGCGGCGTCTCGCAGCCATGCTGCTTCCTTAAGTCACTCCAGTAGGTTCCTCCCGGATGATTGCAGTATTCGAGCAAATTTCTGGCGGCATCGATACCGCGTGTACCCAAATTTACAGCCATCATGACATCCACATTTGCTTTCCTTGACCAGCTGACAAACTCATTCGTCCCAACCTGATTCGTCTCCACTGATCTCCAGGCCAGATCAAGCCGGCGGGGACGGGTTTCTTGAGGTCCGACACCGTCCTCCCAATTATACCCGGAGACCATATTCCCGCCAGGGTAACGTACGACAGGGACATTCAACTCCCTGACCAATTCGATGACATCACTACGGAATCCCGACTCGTCGGCCAGCGGGTGATCCGGTTCGTAAATCCCTCCATAAACCGCTCTTCCCAAATGCTCGATGAAGGATCCGTATATTCTCGGATCTACCTCTGATATACGAAATTCCTTGTCAACGATCATAACCGCCTTAAACTGAGTCATCCTCTCGCCTCCATGGTTAATATAAATGTTATTTAATTAACATTTCAACAGTATGATAGACGACTTTACTTTGTCAATTCATGAACATAAACAATTTCGGAACACGGATCAACATGATTCCACTCAACGCGGGATTTCCGAAATTGTGCATCAAGTCATTATTGCTGCTGCAGGCCGATTTTTAGTTTCCTATGCGAAATGAACGAAAGCGGTTCGTCATTGTACATATGGTGCATGCAAGGGAATCTTGTTTGTTGAACAATAGATCCAGATTCCTTATCGTAATGGAAGTACGGAACAACTAGCGAAGGAGGGAAGCCTTGTATGGAGAAGGCAGACATGGATTTGGATCTCCTCAGTACGGACCGGGTGAGCCGGTCCAAGGGGCGGTCGGACTCCTCGTCATTATGGAAAGCTTGCGTTAAGAATAAAACCTTATATTTGTTCTTGCTGCCGGCCATCATCTGGTATATCGTGTTCTATTACGTCCCCATGTACGGAATTACAATCGCTTTCAAGGACTTCACGATTGATAAAGGAATTTTGGGCAGTCCCTGGGTGGGCATGGAACATTTCAAGACGATGTGGAGCTCGCCTGAGTTTACCAGGGTACTTAGAAACACGCTTGTCATCAGCGGATTAAAGTTACTTTTTGTGTATACTTCCGGAATTGTATTGGCGCTGGCCCTGAATGAAATTTTCCATGAGAAGTTCAAGAAGCTCGTACAAAGTGTCACTTACCTGCCGCATTTTCTGTCCTGGGTCATAATCGGCAGCATCATGGTTGAGCTCCTCTCTCCTTCCAGCGGACTGATCAATAAAATCATCATGCTTTTTGGAGGGAATCCCATTTATTTTCTGGCGGAAGAGAAGTGGTTTGTGCCGATTCTGATTCTGTCGGACATCTGGCAGAGCTGCGGCTGGGGCTCCATTATTTATTTGGCCGCTATTGCAGGCATCGATCAGCAGCTTTACGAAGCGGCTACCATGGATGGCGCAGGCAGATTGAGAAAGATGGTCAGCATCACGCTGCCGTCCATTGCCAACGTTATCGTAATTATGATGATCTTCAATATCGGCTATATCATGAACAGCGGCTTCGATCAAATCTTCAACCTGTACAACCCGCGCGTCTACGAGGTGGGCGATATCCTCGATACGTATGTCTACCGGGTCGGGCTCGTCCAGATGAATTACAGCTTCTCGGCGGCAGTAGGCGTCTTCAAGAATGTCATCGGTCTGGTGCTGGTTCTGTTAGCCAATCGATTGGCTCGACGTTTCGGGCAAAAGGGATTATGGTGAGGGGGATATGACATGTCAACTGCCGGACAGCGGCAACGCATGAATGTGCTGGATTATCTGAATTATGCGCTGCTTATTTTTTTATCACTTTCCGTCTTATATCCGATCCTGTATTTGTTCTTCCTGTCACTCAGCTCGCGGGAAGCGATGGCGGGTTCAGGCGGCAGCGTATGGTTCTGGCCGCAAGGCTTCACTCTTGAAGCGTATAAGGGTTTCTTGCGGCAATCGTTTATCTACTCCGGTTATTTCTATACAATTTTCAGGACGGTGGTCGGAACCTTCCTGTCCGTGCTGCTCATGTCGTTTGCCGGTTACGCCATCTCCAAGGCCATTCCTTTCCAGAAATCCGTTACACTGTTTTTCGTATTTACAATGTTCTTTACCGGAGGGCTTATCCCCACTTATCTCGTTATTAAAAGTCTGGGATTGATCAACAATCCATTGGTTTATATCTTGGCGCCCCCCTTTCTGTACAATACGTTCTATATACTGATTCTGAGAAATTTCTTCATGACGATTCCGGATAGTCTGGAGGAATCAGCCCGGATAGATGGAGCTAGCGATACACGTATTTTCTTCAGCCTGATCGTCCCGCTGGCAGCTCCGGCCATCGCAACCATTAGCTTGTGGGTAGGCGTTAATCACTGGAACTCCTGGTTCGATTCCCTGATCTATGTCCAGAACCCGGACCTTCAGGTTATCCAGGTTCATATCCGTAAGCTTGTCATCGAACAAAGCGCCTTGCTCATGAGCGACGCCTTGAGTTCCATAGACAAAAAGAATGTCCCCTCGCCGGAAAGCATGCGGGCAGCAGCTATATTGATCACCATGCTTCCGATCTTGTGCATTTATCCGTTCATCCAGCGTTTCTTTGTCAAAGGGGTTGTCATGGGAGCGGTCAAAGGGTAGACACGCACCGTCCCGCCGCTTTCGCATGAACTGAAGGAGGTGATGCTTGGCAGGATAGACGCAGCGCTGCGTTGAAGCAGATGTACAGATTGAAAAAGGAGGGGAACAAGCCGCGGCTAAACTGATTTTATCCTTTCGGATCTTTCAGGAAAAGCCGGTCTGCAGCACAATAAACAAGGCGTTCCATGCGGACAATGCGGCTGTTTCAAATCGAAAGCACCACTGTTGCTCCCAGCAAGAATATCGACAAGGTATAAAAATTCAGTCAACACCAAAACGGAGGAATCACGATGCCGAAAATGACAAAAAAATCAATGATGATGCTGTCGTTAGTCGTGTTCTTAATCTTCCCCGCCCTGATCGGCTGCTCCAACAGCCCGGGTTCCAACACCGGCTCCGGCAGCACCGACAGCGGGGCGGAAGCAGCGCCGGATGCAGAAGCCAAAGACCCCTCAGATCCGCTCTCCGAAGCGGCCGACAACAAAATCATAGAAGCCGATCTGGCGAAGGTCGAGACGCCCGAATATTTTGCAAATAGCCCGCAATATGAATATACGATTCAGCTGGGGCCTACCCCGCTCAGCGAAGGAACGTATGGGCAGCGCTACTTTGAGAAGAAATTTAATGTGAAGCTCAAGTTCGTCAATATTGACGAATCCAACCGGAAGGAACAATTGAATTTGATGTTTGCGACAGGCACGATACCGGATATCGTTCAAGTCGCGCTTCCGGATGTATCCGATTACAGCAAGCAAGGTCTGTTGGCCGAAATTCCGGTTGAGATGACCAAGGAAAATATGCCGAACTATTACAAAGTCATAGAGAAGTACGACCCGCAGCTGCTCTCGATCACCAATGTCGACGGGAAGAACATGGGACTTGCCCGCTTTAATCCCAACGGCGGAGTTCCGCGTCCTGCGAGCATCCGGGCGGATTGGCTCAAGAATGTCGGAATTACCAAAGTGCCGCAGACCATTCAGGAGCTTGAAGATGCCTTTGTGAAATTCCGCAACGACGACCCGGATCAAAACGGAGCAATGGACACGTATGGGATGTCCAATCCCAGCGATTTCGCCGGAAACCAATGGTTTCAATCGATATTCGGCGCCTATAATACCAATCCGTTCAACTGGGTGGAACGGGATGGCAAGCTGCAGTTCGGTCTGACCACGCCCGAAACCAAAGAAGCGCTGAAGCTGCTCAACAAATGGTATAAGCTGGGCTTAATTGATCCGGAATTTATCACGGATAAGGGACGAAGCAGCGATGCTCTGGATCTGGCCACCAAGTTCGCACAAGGAAAGCTCGGATACATCGATAATCTGAATTTCGACGACGTTCAGTGGGATAACGACGGACACCTCAGCTTCCGCTGGGTAGCCAATCAATCGGAATGGCAGAAATGGTTCGAAGCGAATAAAGACGATAAAGCCAAACTGTATTCAACCAAAATCTACACCGATTTTGACGAAAATGCTCCAGGACCGATCTACATTACCATGCCTCCGGTCAAAGGGCCAAGCGGAGCAAGCGGATATCAGCGGGAAGGATATCAAAACTCCGTCCTCGTATTCGGCAAGCAGCTGGCAACGGATCAGGACAAGTTTGTGAAGCTGCTGAAAATCATGGAATACCAGCATACGGACGCGGACGCTTATCTGCATCTAGGCTATGGTCCCGAGGGCTTGATGTGGGTAACCGACGATAAAGGCAATAAACTGTTGAATACCGATTGGCCCAAGCACGAGCTGTTCCACCCGCAATTCAAGAAGCTGGGCGTCAACTGGATCACCAACATCATGACGTGGACCAATCCGGATTTCATGGCGATCTGGGGTCCCCAAACAGAGCAGCGCTACAAGCTGACAGGCGACATCATCCGCGAATTCCCTTATTACGAGAACCAGCTGAAGGTCGTTCTGCCTTCTCAGGGAAAATATACGGAGCTGCTCGACACGAGAGTCAAGGAATACGTGATCAAAACGGTTACCGGCGATCTGGATATCGACAGCACCTTCGACAAGACCGTGGAACAATGGTTCAAGGACGGCGGAGAGACGCTTACGAAAGAAGCAAATGATTGGTACAGCACGGTCAAATAATCCGATTAGTGAGGTGGGAAGCAGTGAAAGATACGCTAAGCCCCGAGGAGTTCAAAAAAAAATATCCGAACATTCATATCACAACCAAGGATCACAAGCCCTATGCGGGTACTCATGTACTGGATGATCCGCCGAGATTTCACGAGAAGCTGCTCGATTACGGTGAACGGCCCTACTGGTCTCCGGACGGCAAAAGAATAGCTTTCGTCGGAAGCAATTACGGGGACATATGCGAGATTGATTTCGAAACAAGGGAAGTCCGCAACCTCACCAGGGACCTGGGAGAGCATCACTCCTTTCTGCGTGTTCTCTTCCTGCCCAACGGAGATTACCTGCTGATCGGACCGAAGAAATTTAAAAACCGCAGCATCAGCAGACATGTGGAATCGGAGCTCTGGATTATGGATAAGGACGCATCGTCTCCGCCAAAAGCACTCGGGAGAGCCATGTATGAAGGCTGCGGCGTCTCCGCCTTGTCCAACAAAATCACATACTCAATGAATGGCAATCATGATCCCCGGCTCAAATCGCCGCTGGACTTCGAGGTTCATGTAACCGAGATCGAATATGGGCCGAACGGCCCTGAGCTTGGCCTTGATAAGATCATCCACCGAACCGACAGCGGAGGCCGGCCCGAGCCGCAGGATTTCCGCCATAACGATACGGAGGTGATAATGGCCGAGTATTATAATAACGCTTCCACTTCACCCGAGGACTGGAACGCCAAGGTAAAGGGTATCAACATAGCAACGGGGGAAGTGCGGACCTATATAGACGAAGCGTTGACCCACAATGAGTGCGAAGGAATCTTCCCGGATAACGAGCATATCTGTCTGGAAAGCTCACGGGATTTCGAGAACTCCTTCCCTCCCATCGATCTCTGGAAAATGAAGCTTGACGGAACGGGGCGCCGGGTGAGGATGACACGCATGTTCGAGCACCCGCCATGGCGTATGAACAACTCCAACGTGAGCCCGGATGGAAAATGGCTGGCTTACATGGTCAATACGCTGACCGATGAACCCGGCTATGGCAGAGGACTGGGACTGTTGAATCTGGAGGAATGGGAGAAGAGCGATTGGGCTCAGCAGTGGGAGCTGCCCATTCCGAGAAAATAGCCATCATAATCGCATCATTTTTAACGGGCTGTCCCCTGTTGGAGCAGCCCTTTTCTTTATTTCCGGTAATCCCCGGGCGTGATGCCCTCGTTGTTCTTAAACATCCGGATGAAGGAAAAGGCATGGATATATCCAACCTTCAAGGCCACCTCATGAACGGGATCTTTGGTTTCCCGGAGCAATTCTTTGGCCTTCTCGAGGCGAACCCTGACAAGATAATCCACAAATTTTTCGCCGAACTCATCTTTGAACAGACGGCTCAAATACCGGGTGCTCAGATTAAATTCATCGCTCAGCTGGTTGAGCGAAAGATCAGGATTTGCATAATTATCTTTGACGTACTGCTTGACTTTGTGGATGATTTGGTGCGTGCTTCTGTGCTCCCTGAGCTTTCCGATTTCCTGAAAGCTCATGTTCAATACCAGCCTGGCGCTGGCTTGAAATTCTTCCAGCGTATCGAGATTATCGAGCAGCTTGTTCAGCTCAGGCAGGCTGTCCTTTCTCCAGTAATCGCAGATGGATTCGGACAATCCCATTACCTCACGATCTAAATTATAAATAAGGTTGTGCAGGATATTCGTCACATCGTCACGAGAGATCATGCTGATCTGGATCGTGTGAAACAGCTCCTCGTAACGGGCTTCCCATTCCGGTTCGCCCAGCTTGAAGGAAAGAGACACGGTCCTGATCAACTGAATGGACTGAAACATATCCGTTCTGCGTCTGGAAGGCATCTCCTGGCTGAGAATAACGCGGGAACTGCCCAGAACAGCTTTATATTTCAGTGCCTCCACCGCATCCTCGTAAAGGAGGGGAATATCATCGACCAGATCTGAAGTCCCTCCCATTCCGATTGTAACGGTAAATTTCAAATGACCGGTCACCCAATGAATAAAGGCAGTGCAGGCCGCCTCGATACTTTCTTCTTCGATTTGCTGGTCATTCTCACCGGCATGCTCCAGGAGAAATACAATTCCGAGACGGGAGCTGCCGATATATTGGGTCCATGCCCTGATTCTCCGCTCCTCTGCAAGCTCGGTAAGGACACTGCTTATGACAAATTTAAGCAAATACTGGTCGCGTTCAGAATAAGAGCTGCAGAAATCGGCATACTTGTCGATCTCCATCACGGCGACCTTCGCCCGTTTGAACTCATAATTTAGTCCCAGCCGCTCCATCCCCAATTTCCATTCTTCAGCACCAATCTGTCTGGTTCCGTCAAGAAGCTCATTAAAAAAATGCCGCCGCATGCTGACTTGATCCTCTTCAACCCTGCTCTGCAGCTTGACTGACTGCTCCAGCAGCTTGTCGATGGCCGTAGATATGAACCGCATTTCATCATCATTGTTTCTGGATAAAAGCTCGCTGCTCTTATTGACGAATATTTCATTGATATGCCCGACAATCGATTCAATCGGTTTATAGTTCCTTCTGGTTACATACACGATAAATACTGATCCGGCCGCTATGGATAAGAACCCCAAGGTTACCCAAATATACGGAAATGAAGAGAAAAACTCAAAGGCGTGGCTTTGCTTCAAACCGCTTTGTATATTCCATCCCAAATAAGGGGAATGAGTGAGCGAAACTTTATTACGCGGATTATCCTGTGCGCTTCCTTCTTCTGTACTGACAATCAGATGCTCCTGAGCATCGATAAAATCCACGTAATTGATTTTCAGACTTGACATATTCATTGTAAAATCACGAATCGAATTTGTACGTATGTTGACTACAAACAATCCCTGCTGGCCGGAAATGATCGGAACTCTTCGGACAAGCGAGACGACATCCTTGGTGGTAAAGGTTCTCGGATCCTGGTAGGACCTTTTTCCCGTCCAGGAAACAATGCTGGAGGTTTCCAGCTGACCCAGCAGAAATTCGCGGTCTGCGAACGTATCCGCATGTGTGAACATATTATTGGTCAGAACCAGTTGGTCCGATAAGCGGTACACATAGATGGAATCAATTATGGGGTAGCTCGCAATCATATTATTGAGAGCCTGAATGCTTTGATAAATCATATACGAGCTGTTTTCATCTTCAAAAAATTGGCCGATCGTATCATTCGTCATAATTTCTTTTATGATCAGTTTATCAACGGGCTTCAGGAGGTTTTCAACGGATTGGGCGATTTGTACATTAAAAGCCTGTGTAGCTTTATTGGTGGACTCCTTGACGTATTGGCTGAAAGCCAGAAAGAACAGCAGGAACAAAATCGAGGTTATGACAAAAAATATAGGAAGATATGACAATAAGGAGCGATAAAACCAGGTTCTGCTATTGCGCATTCTGTTATCTCCTCTTATTTAACATCCCAATCCTGGCCACTCAATCCTCAAGCCGGAGAAGAAGATCATTGTATATCTTTTATTTTCGACGGAAAGTTTTGGAATCCTCCATTCCGGGGCCGTGAGTCTTGACTACTTAACGGCGGAAACTAGAAGAAACGGCTGTGCCATCCTTTTGGCGGCAGAGCGAGTTTCTTCCATTAGAAATAGAAGCAAAGTATAGGTTAAATTTTATACTTCTTCTATTATTTCAAAAAAAGGCGGCAACCGGCTCCTTGCAGCACGGTTGTCGCCTTTTACTTTAACGGGCCGAATCGTCCGCCCTCACCTGAGCTTGATTTCGCAATCGGCCATCCCCGCTTTGATCGCCTCCAGTCTTTCTATCGTTGCGCCATCGTAAAAGCCGTACGCCAGACCGTCTGCCCCGCCCAGCGCAACCGTGCGTATTCCTTTGCGGATCAGGTCCGGGGTTGCCTTGGCGCGGGGAGCGATGCTGTCGATGATGATCTTCTCCTCGCCCACCTGACGTCTGACATTGGCAAGCCATCTGCCTTTGTTCAGCACACGCTCTTCATCGCCGGTCTGCTCGGCATAGTCCATGATCCGGATCGAATCCACATATTTGCCGATCTGCGTCAGATCCTGTCCGATGAATTCAGCCTCTGGCCAGCAGGTGTTGAAGCGGAAGTCGACCTTCGCGTTGGCGGCATGGATGGCCTCCGATAATTCCTTGAAGTAGCGGGTAATCGAATCGCAGCGGAATTTAAGCCATTGGTACAGCTCCGGGCTTTCCAGCAGGAACATGACCGCTGACGAGCTGCCCCTCTGCAGCAGAAGCCAATCTTCATTCGCCTCCAGGGTCGCTCTTTTCATAATATCCGCATAATGCCGGACCGTGGCCCTGATTTTGTCCCAGTCCAGCCCCGCCTTGCGGGCTTCCCGCCCGCAGTTCTCACAGAAGCAGCCGCCAAGCGTAACGCCAAGGAAGGGATGGATGGATAGCTGCCCTTGATTGAGCAGGAACGAGCATGTCTGAATCATGTCGATATCGTAATGGGTGACCAGGTCGGTCGCAATCGCACACATGTACGCCCTGGCATCCGGGCTGTTCCAGCAAAGCTGCTGGTTCGAGAAATAGCCGTGGCCCGGCGGATTTCCGTAGATGTCGCGCTGGATGCAGTCGGCGAACTCTCCCGCTCCCCGCACAGAATCAAGCGGCGTATGGGAAATTTCGGCTCCGGGGCTCATCCCCCGTTTGCGAAGCGCCGTAGTGAAGATTTCCAGCCAATCCGTTCCCTGCAGAAATTCGCGCTCGCTTGGCAGCGGCTTGATCCGGGAATTTGTGTACGATTCCGGGTGAATGGTGAAATAGCTCCGGCTATCCTCGGCCAGATAGCGCTTGCGCACGGGGTTGTGATGATAATAATTGTCATGAAGCGGACGTTTCTCATGATGCATGACGGCGAGCATATACGCTGCGTTGTTGCCTGCATGGTTTTGTAAATTATCTAAGATATTTTCAATCCCTTCGTCGTGCATATCCCATGGATAAATTCCGGTTGTCAGTTCCTTCCAATACATGCCGATTACCTCCGATGGATGATCTGGATTTTCTTGGCCCATTGACTCCTCAAGGTCTATTTCGCATTAAACTTGGACGGCGTAATCCCGTAGAATCTTTTGAAAATTTTACAAAAATAATAGTAATCGTGATAACCCGTCATATCGCTGATCCTGTCGACCGAATATTTGCCGGATTGAATCAGCTCTGCAGCCGTCTCCATCCGCAGCTTTGTTACATAGTAACGGAATGTATAGCCGGTCGCTTTTTTGAACAGCTCGCTGCAGTAGCTCATGTTCAGGAAGAATTTGTCGGCCAGCTCGCTTAGCGAAAGCTCCTTGGCATAATTTTGATTCACATGCTCAAGCAGCGCCATAAAGTTGCCGTTGTAGCTCGTATGACGGTCCGGCGCTTCCGCCGGATGGCAGACGTTTCTGATCATACCCGCAATGGCAGCGCACAGGGAGGACAGGCTCCCAAACCGGCTGACCAACTCCTCATAGTCAAGAAAATCATTGACAGCGGCAGCCTGGCCGCATTCCTGCTTCTGGCTGATCATGACGGCGAACTGATTCCATAAGCAGGCGGCGTGATAGATGCCATAATTCTCATCCCGGAAGAGACGGGGAAGACTCTCCATGATTGAGCTGATCTCCTCATCGTTTTTAGCCAGCATCAATCTTTCCGTCTTCCTGACCACTTTATCGAGTCCGGCGCTGCCGGCTGCGGTGAATTTGACGGCACCCGGCTGCCCGCCGACAAAGTAATGGGATGCCGCCATATCAGCCTCTTTGATCAGCCTTCCCAGATTCCCGATGTCATCCGCGGCGCTGCTGATTCCGACATACCTGCTTATCCCCCTGGCCCAGCTGTCCATAATCGGGATCAGCTCCTCTTCATCCTCCAGCCTGTCGCCATTGAGGATCAGCAGGGTCCTGGCATCCCCGACCGCAACGGCAAGATGATGGACAGACGTAATGAATGGCGGCAGCTTGCCGTTGTCATCGGGCGATTTCCCTGAAACCATGATAACCTGCCAGTATTCCCCCTTCGGCGTAAAACCTCTTGTCTTCAATACCTCCAGCGGGCTGCCCGAACCGGAAGTCAGCTCTTTCATCATGTTCGCACCGGCGCTCCGCTCCTGCTCCAGATTCTGATCGAGCTGCTCCTTCAGCTTCTGAAGCAGCAGGCCGGCTTCATCCGGATCGATTGGCTTGAGCTGATAGTCGAAAGCGCCTCGACGCAGCGCTTCCTGCGCATATTCGAATTCGGCAAAGCCGCTTACGATCACAAATTCACTTTGTATTCCAGCCTTTCTCGTCTTGGTAAGCAGTTCAATGCCCGATATCTCAGGCATTCGGATATCGGTAAATACGACATCCGGTTTGGTGCTGCATATGAGATCGTAAGCTTCTGACGCATCGGTTACCTGAGCTGTCACTGTAAAGCCTTGTTTCTCCCAGTCAAACAGCTTTCTTATTCCTTCCAGGGACCATATCTCATCGTCAACCAACAGAACGCTATACATATGCACCCCCCAATTTATTTTCTGATTTCGATTCCCGCCTCCTGCATGCCCTGCTTCACCGCATCCAGCAGCTCGAAGGTTGCGCCGTCATAGTGTCCCAGCGACAGCCCGTCGACGCCGAGCGTACTCAGAATCTTGATGCTTTCCCGCACCAGCTCCGGCGTCGCGTTCGGTCTTGGGGCGAATGCCGCGATCAGATCCTTGTCGTAGCCGATGCCGCGTCTGATCTTGAGGATCGTATTCTTTTTTCTCTTGAAATTGTCGGGAGCGCCGTACTGCTCCGTATAATCGGAATCCCGCACCGAATCCAGACTGTCCTTCACCGAAGCGAAATCGAGTCCGGCAAGCTCGGGATACTTCAGGTAATTGTTGTAGCGGAAATCGGCATTTTTGTTGGCTGATTTAATCGATGCGTTAATTTCGGTGAACAGAGCCGCAATGGACTTCATCCTGAACTCCAGGAATTGATAGAGGGACGGATATTCAAGCAGCAGGCCTGTTTCCAGCAAATCGCTTCCCATCAGCACATGAGCGTCCATGACCGCATCGAGGTTGTTATAGGCGCTTGCATGTACAAAACGCTCCAGTTCCTTCAAGTCGCTCACGATCTTATCCCAATCGTAGCCCATATGGATGGCTTTTGCCTTGCAGTGGCCGCAGAAGCATCCGCCTTTCAGCACGCCGAGCAGGGAGCCGACCTTGTTCTCGGGATCGTTCTCCATGAACCAGGGGGCTTTGACGGGTTCGCCTGTCGCGAACAGCATCATGCAGGTCTGGATAAAATCGATATCATGATTCTTGACCGTATCGTAAAAGATAGCTTTCATGTAGGCTTTGACATGGTCGTTATTGCAGCAGAAATGGCGTTCAATAATGCCGCCGTGTATATTTTTTTGCAGCACATCGGGAAAATCGGTCTTCGCTTTCTCGCAATCATAGAAAGTATGGGAAATTTCGGCCCCGGTTTTCAGGTTATTTTTTCTTCCGTATGCGGTAAGCTCGTCAAGCCAGTCTTTCTCCTTCAGAAAATCCCTCGTCGAATACAGCGGCTTCAGCGGTGTATCCGCAAAATTAGTCTCATCCATTCTGTAATAAATGCGGCTGTCCTCGGGCAGATAGAATTTCCGCTTCGGATTATGCGTGTAGAACAGGCTGGTGAGCGGTCTCTTCTCCTTATGCATGATGCCTACCAGATAGACACTGTTGACAAGGCTGTGTTCCATTACATTGTTCACGCAGGTCTCGACTCCTTCGTCGGCGAGGTCCCACGGATAGAGGCTGGATGCTACTTCTTTGATATACATAACGCATTTCTCCTGTCTGTTTTTATTTTTGTCCGTCCGGGAAGAATTGATCGTAGCTGGCGGCAAATTCGGATGCGGACTTGATTACATCGGGATCCTGCAGCAATTTCTCTTGATAGGCCCTGAATTCATCCATGGAAATCGCGCCGGTGATTGCCTTTGCCTCCATGGATTCAAACTCATCCTGCACTCTGGACCATGCGCTGCTCCACGAATCGGATTGCAGCACATTGAACAGCTCCACCTTTGCATCGATATCGTAAAGCGCCTTCATCTCTTCCCGGGTCTGCAGATTGTAGGACATCGGGGCAAGTGGGCTGTCGACTTTGGCGAATTCGGCTGTGGAGAAAATAAACGGCGCGTTAAACGAGCTGTTGACTTCTTTCTTGCCCAGATCAGTCAGCGAAGGGAAGCCATCCTGCATGGTGTAGTTGACGCCTTCAATTCCGAAATTGACGAAATTATAATATTTCTCGTCCGTCGTCGCATTGAAAAATTGCAAAATCCGCTGCATTTTCTTCTCGTCCACTTTCTTGGAGATCACCATCCCGCCGAAGTAACCCAGATCGTAGATGTGCGCGTAGCCCTTGGGCCCTTTCAGATAAGGAATCAGCGTCAGCTTCGCTCCCGGCTGGGTTTTCTGCAGATCCTGCTCCATATCGTATTTATGCCAGGCGTTCTTGACAAAAGCAGCCGAACGGCCTGTCGTGAACATCTCCTGCTGCTGCGTGCCGTTGATCAGAGCAAATTCCTTGGGAATGGCCCCGTCCGCATAGAGCTCTCTCATGTACTGAACATAGTCCGCATAATTAGAGGTTAAATTCGCATGGATGATGCCGCCGTTGCTGTCCCGAAAGGGATCTCGCGTGCCGAAGGCGGCTGCGAAGAAGCCCGAAACCGGTATCGTGCCGATCGTATCGATCTTCCCGTTGCCGTCCGGATCGCTCTGTCCAATAATCTTCATCACATTCTCGAACTCTTCGATGGTGGTCGGTACCTGCAGATTCAACTTATCGAGCCAGTCCTGCCGGATAAACAGGGCGGAATCGAGATTTCCGCGGGTCCGCGGGATAAAATAATTCTCCCCGTTCACCTTGCTGAGCACCCAGGCATTCTGATTGGTGTACTGCTTGAAGTTCGGATACTTGCTAAAATCGCCTAATTCCGTGGTCAAATCCCAGAATGCGCCTGCTTTAACCGCTTTCAATACACTTGGCGCCGTAATGCTGGTGACCTGCATAATATCGGGTATGTCGCCCGATGCCAGCACCAGATCCAGCTTCTGCTGATAATTGTCCGCCGGTACCCAGTCCACCGAGTAATCCACATTAAACTCCTTCTCCATGCTCTTCCAGAAGTCGCTGTCCTTGGCAGGCGCCTGCTGGTAGAGATTGGCCATTCCTTTGAGCACGAGCGGAGCCTCCTGCCCGCCGTTCTCCGCTGCCGAGCCTGGCGCATTCGTTTCCTTCGGGTTGTTGTCCGGGGCGCTTGGCGTGTTCGTCGATGTCGAGCTGCAGGCCGCCAGGATGGACAACGTAATCGTGATGCATGTCACAAGCAATAACCTTTGCCGCTTCTTCCCCATTTCGTTTTCTCCCTTCATACTTGAGATGAAATTCATATCGAACTCAGCCCTTGATAGAGCCAAGCATGACACCTTTAATGAAATACCGCTGCACGAAAGGATATACCGCCATAATCGGCAGCATGGCCAGCACCACTGTCGCCATCCGCACCGTCTCGGAAGGAAGATTCAGCATATCCACCGAACCGGTGCTGCCCGCGCCGCTTGTCGAAGCGTCGACCAGGATGGATTTGACGTAAAGCTGCAGCGTAGTTTTCTGGGAGTCGGTCAGATAGATAAGCGCACTGAAATAGGTATTCCAATGGCCGACCGCGAAGAAGAGCGTAAGGGTGGCGATGGAGGCCTTGGACAGCGGAATAATAATGCGGAAGAACGTCCCGATCTCGGTGCACCCGTCGATCTTCGCGGAGTCCTCAAGCTCCTCCGGCAGGGCATCGATGAAGCTCTTGGCGACGATCAGGCTCCATGAGTTCGTCAGCACCGGGAGAATCAGCGACCAGAGACTGTTCATTAATCCAAGATTTTTGATCAGCAGATAATTCGGAATAATCCCCGCGCTGAACAGCAGTGTGAAAATAACAATGCCCATGAACAAATTCCGGTGCGGCATCTCCTTCTTCGTCAGCGCATAGGCCATCGTGTAGGTAAACGCAATATTGAGCGCCGTTCCCACTACCGTTATGAACAGGGTGTTCTTCACCGAATTGATGAAATTCGACGTCGAGAGAATATACGAATAGGATGCGAGCGATAATTTTTCCGGGATAATATACAGCTTAAACGGCACATAGATCGATGGATCGGTTAACGACACGCTGACAATGTAGAAAAAGGGAGCGATACAAATCAATGAGATCAGGCCGGACACGATATAAATGACGACATCCGCAACCGACATTTTTTTGGAATGCATATCACCTCATCTCCTTCAAATCCATTATCGCTTTTCAATAGATACCGGTATGCCCCATTCTTTTGACAATGCGGTTGGAGATGATGACCATGATGAGTCCGGCGAGGCTCTTGAATATGCCGACTGTTACCGCAATGCTGAAATTCCCTTGATTGATCCCCTGATTGTACGAATAAGTATCAAATACTTCCGCAACGTCTCTTACGAACGGATTGCCCATCAGCAGCACCTGCTCGAAGCCTACATCCATGACCTGCCCGAGCCTCAGAATAAAGAGCACGATAATGGTGGGCAGTATCGATGGCAGCGTAATCCTCAGCAGCCTCTGCATGCGGGAAGCCCCGTCAATGGTCGCCGCTTCGTACTGGGAGGGGTCGATCTGTGTGATAGCCGCCAGAAAGAGGATCGTTCCCCATCCAACCTCCTTCCAGGTGTTCTGAACCAGCAGCACCCACCAGAAAAGCTTCGGATTGGAAAGGAAGGCCACGGGCTCGCCGCCCGCATGTACAATAAACTTGTTCACCAGCCCGATATCGGAGCTGAGCATGAAGAAGGTAATCCCTGTAATCACTACCCAGGATAGAAAATGGGGCATATAAATAATGGTTTGATTCAGCCGTTTGAACTTGGCGGAGCGAATTTCATTGATGAGCAGTGCAAGAATAATGGGAGCCGGGAAGTAGAAAATAATATTCATCAGGCTGATGACCAGCGTATTGCGGAACATCATATAAAAATAAGCGCTGGAAAAGAAATCTGCAAAATATTTAAAACCAACCCACGGACTGCCCCATATCCCTGCGAAGGGACTGTAATCCTTGAAGGCGATAATCAGGCCCCACATCGGCGCAATTTTAAAAATCAGGAAATAGATTAATCCGGGCATGACTAAAAGATAGACATAGCGGTATTTGTAGTACAATCCTTTTCGTTTATCCCATTTATTCTTCAAGATGCGCTTTTCGCTGCCTGCACGTAACGGATACACCTATACTTGTCACCTCCATTCATCTATGGTCATGCCATCAACGTATGAAACCGCTTTATTAACAATCTAATCCAATCCGGGCAGCATTAAAATGTACGGTTTTCGGAACTATTGGACAGATTTCGGTTTTCGGTTTTGGCAGGCAGCTCGATCACCACTTTGGTCCCCTCCAGCTGGATGCTATTGATCGACAGTCCGTAACGAGTGCCATACAACAATTTAATCCTCCTGTCGATGTTAATAATGCCGATGCTTTTCTTTTTCATGGCGGCAGGCATCTCATCCAGCATGTCTTTTTCAAAGAAGCTGCTTCTTATCTGCTCCAGCACCTCCGCGGACATTCCTTTTCCGTCATCCTCGATAGTAAACCGGATCGTGCCGCTGCCGTCCGCATGCCCTCGTATAATCAGAGTCCCTGCTCCCTTCTTCTGCTCGAGTCCGTGGAATACGGCATTCTCCACAATGGGCTGCAAAATCATCTTTGGGATGATGCAGTCCATAATCGCTTCATCTACCTCATAGATGATCGTAAACCGGTTCCTCTGGCGGATCTGAATGATTTTAAAGTACTCCTTGATACAGCCGATTTCATCTCCTACCCGCACATCGTTGTTTTCCTTGATGCTGTACCGGAAGATCTTCGCCATGGCGGTAGTAATTTCGATAATCTCCGGCACCTCCCGGGTTAAAGCAATACCTCGGATGCAATCCAGCGTGTTGTACAGAAAATGCGGATTGACCTGACTCTGGAAAGCCGAGAACTGCGCATTCTTCTTGGCCAGCTCCGCTTTATACAGCTTCTCCTGCGAGGTTACCACCGCTCCGGTCATCGTATCGATATTATCCAGCATTTTATTCAGCGCTCTGGCCAGCAGGCTTATTTCATTGGCCGTATGGATGGTCAGCCGCTGACTGCTGTACCTGTGCCCGATCGAATTCATGAAGCGGGCCATTTTTATGATCGGCGTGGCAATGCTTTTATTTATCGCAAGTCCGAATCCCGTCAGGACGATGACAATCACAACTCCCATGAGGAGCGCAAACTGCTTCAGCGCGAACAGATCCTTGTCAATCTCGACATTCGGAATAATCCCGATAACCCGCCAGTTCAAATTGCTGACCGATCTTTGGTATACCAGTGAATTTTTACTGCCGTTAAATCCTCCGTCGAGGCTGGCCGTCTTCTTGTCGGCCAACGCGGCGCGGATCAGCTCCATGTCCTTCTGCTTCAACTGCTTGTGGTTGGAGGCCACAATGTTATCTTCGGCATCTGCAATAATGAACAGCGAATTATAATTGGGCTGCAGGCTTGAGACGGTGCTGATGAAGCTGTCCGCATTATAAATGACGACGGTAATAAACTTGTCGTTTGTTGCCTCCGAGATGAACGACTTTGTTATACATACATAAAATGCTCTGCCGTTCTCGCGGTCGTTCAGCAAATAATGGGTAGGCTGCTCTAACTGGATAGTGCCGTTATTGAAGCGTCTCTTGATTTCATTCAGCACCCGGAAGTCCTCGCTTCGATTGGCGCCGATATTGATCATATCGAGATCACTAATAATAATGCCGCTGATACTCCTGTTGGAGAGCATGATGGATTCGATCATGAGCTGCATGTCATTGCTGAATTTGAGCAGCTCATCGATACGCTGGGTGTTTATAAATTGGTAGGTAATATTGTTATAAGAGGTGATATTGGCAATATTGTTAATATCCGTTGTAAATGTAACCGCTTTCGAAACTAATTGGTTTGAGGCTTCTTTCAGAAATTCCGAATAGTTTCTTCTGTTGATCGAGTCAAACCAGCTTAGCGATACCGCCTGGAGCATGATAATAATGCCGATGGATATGCATATCAGAATCAGCAGCTGAGACTTCAACTTGATCTTGCTAAACATTCATGCGCTCCCTCCTCTAACGCTGACACCAGTTTGCTGACGGGGACAAGCGGGAATTTAATCATCTCCATTCCGGGATTTGGCTGTAGAGACGGGCCGGGCAGGCAGTGAAGCCGGCAGCACGCCTCTATCCCTTGGCTGCATTTGACAGGGGTCAGACTGATGTGAGGCCAAAAAAGAAAAAGCTCCCGGCCTTTGTGAAGGATCCCGGGAGCATGAACAATTTGACAAGACCAAAATACTATCTTTCGAATATTCTTGCAACACTTATTTTCCATGTTCGTATTCCGCGACTGCCGGCTGCGCCGTTATTCCAATCAGAATTCCACCTGCGCTTTAAGTCCAGTCGCCCAGAAGGTCCCGATAAGCCTCCATATAATCCCCGACAAGCCCCTTTGCAAGCGAGTACGAGTTGACCAGCGGATGAACGGTGAGCGCCTGAACCGCCAGCTCGCGCGAGCGCCTGGCCACAGCTTCGACAGTCAGCCGCTCGAACAGCTTCACGTTTTTCATCAGCAGCGTCATATCCTCCGGTACCGATCCTATGAACACGGGCCTCGCCCCATCCTTCGTGATCGTACAGGAAATCTCCACTACATCGTCGTCTGCGAATCCCTCGATAGCGCCTTCATTCGGCACCGACAATACGATATTATTCTCTCTCCCCGTCTGAAGCGATTCGACAAAATCCAGCATGACGCCGGCATAGCCCAGCGAATCCGGCAGCTCCAGCTTCTCTGCCGCGGGAATGGCCCTGGCTTGCGAATTGGTCTCGATTGCCATATAAGACGCTTCCCGTTTCTGCGTATAGTACAAATAAGTTTGAATGGCGGCGTCGGGATCAGCCCCGATATCCATGTGGCGAAGCTGCTCCAGCATGGCTCTGTTGTTCTCGGCAATCATTCCGCCCCGCGTCATCTCCGCGTCCCGGATATTCGCAAAAGCCTTCTCGCGATGATAGTAATAGTACAAATATTCGTTGGGCAAATACGGCAGCGTATGCAGCAGATCGGGATCGAACATCGCAAATTCGCTGACCCGGCTTGTGAACCCGATATCGTTCTTCAGCTCCGGCAGCAGATCCCGGCCGCGGTACACAGCCTTGCTCATCCATGACAGATGATTCAGCCCGAAAAACTCAACATGCAGCTCCCGCGGATCGACTCCGAGGGTTTCCGCCATTCGCAGTTTGGTATGGCTGGGCGTATCGCAGATGCCGATAACCCGGTCGCAACCGGCACTTCGCAGCGCCTGGGTTACAAGCCCGGAAGGGTTGGAGAAGTTGAAGATCCAGGCGTGCGGAGCAAGCTGTTTGGCAATTTCACAATACTCCATCAACACGGGAATCGTCCGGATGGCCATCGAGAAACCGGCCGGACCGGTCGTCTCCTGCCCGATGACGCCGTGCTTCAGCGCAATCCGCTCATCGGTGTAACGGGACTGCTCTTTGCCGACACGGACGGTCGTTACGATATAATCGGCACCGCGAATCGCCTGCCGGCTGTCGGTCGTCATCGTCAGCTTCAGTGCGGTGCCGCTCCTGTCGATCACGATCCGGCACAGCTTGCCGATAATGCCGAGCTGCTCTTCATCTGTATCGTGCAGCGTCAGCTCGGTAATTCCGGCAGCCTCGGCTTTGAGCGTCAGACTTTTTGTGAAAAGAACAGCCCGCACACCCCCTCCGCCTATCAATGTCAGCTTCATGACGAGACCTCCTGGTTTACCGAATGATCCTGGTTTGCGCGGATGAAAGCCTCCAGCTCCGCCCGGTCGGGCGCCCCCCCGCTTCCTCCGTAAGCAGCGACCGAAAGCGCACCGCATGAATTGCCATAGCTGAGACAGGTGCCCGTGTCCAGCCCGTTAAGGTATCCGTACAAATACCCGGCGTTGAACGAGTCTCCCGCACCCGTGGTATCTACCGCTGTTACCGGATATGCGGGACGGTGCATTCTGATCCCGTCCTTATGTGCAATCGCGCCCTTGGGTCCGAGCTTGACTACAATATGATTGCTGAATGCCGCCATATGCTCCAGGCTGTCTTCAACCTGTTCAAGACCCGTATAGTGCAGCGCTTCGGTCTCGTTCATCAGAAAAACATCCATATAGGTCATCAGCTCAAATACGCCCTTATTCCATTCGCCCGTATCGTCCCAGCCAACGTCGCAGGACAGCGTTACGCCCTTCGCCTTCAGCGCCCTTGCCAGCGCAATGACCGCAGCATGGTTGCGCGTTCCTTTATAGCAGGTCAAATGAACGTGCTTGCCCTCCGTAATCCGGTCGAGATCAAGCTTGCCGACGTCGAGCTCCTGGTTCGAGCCTGCGTAAGTGATGAACGACCGGTCCACCTGTGGATTGATGGCGATCGTAACGCCGGTATTGTAAATTTGACTGGTTCCCAATAAGCTGGTATCGATACCATACTGAACGAACTGATCTCTGATAAAGTGTCCGTAGCCATCATCTCCGAGAATCCCGTTGAAAGCAACCTTCATGCCGAGCTTGGCGAAGGAGATGGAGAACAATGCAGCTCCCCCGCCAACGTGCATCATCATATTGTCCACGAATATTTCCTGCCCCGGCTGGGGGATTTCATTGCATCCCACTACTACCAGGTCGATATTGGCATCGCCGATCACAACCGCATCGAATTTTTTCACTGCACTCTCCCTCTTCCACTCCAGGTCTTTGTATGACCCCAGTTTTTCATGTCTCTTGCTGTTTGACGACGGGTCTGCAGCTGTCCCGGACAACCAGGCGGTGCTTTAAAATCAGATCCTTCTTGAAGCCCGTTTGTTGTTGCGTCATGAAGTCGATCAGGGAAAGAACCGTCACCTTGCCCATTTCCTCAATCGGCTGCTCCATGGAAGACAATCGCGGTCTTACCAGCTCGGTCAATTGAGAACCGTCAAATCCGATCACGGAAATATCGTCAGGGACCGAGAGCAAATGGTCGTTGATACAGTTCATCGCGCCTGCCGCCATATCATCGCTGACCGCGAATACCGCCGTCGGACGGACGCGGCTCGCCAGCAGCTCCTTCATCCGCTCGTAGCCGCTCTGCGGCTTGTAATCGCCGAACCGGATGTAATCGTCCTCAATGGGAATATGGTTGTCTTCCAGAGCTTTCCGGTATCCGGCATATCTGCTTTGCCCTGACGTTACGTCCCGCATATCGCCTCCGATAAAAGCAATCCGCTCATGGCCAAGGCCGATCAGATAGCAGGTCGCCTCGTATGCCGCGCTGTAATCGTCGATTATGACCGACATAAACTTCTGGTCCGCCGGTCGGACGCTGGAAAAAATAACGGGTATATCCAGCTTGTCGAGGAACGCGCGGATCTCGTCGTCCAGCTTCTCGTGCATGATGACGATCCCTTCCACGCGCATTTCCTTGAATATGTTCAAATATTTCAATTCTTTGCCGGTGTCCTCATGAATATCGCATACGAGCAGAAAGTAGCCCGCTTTGCTCGCCGTCTGTTCGACGCTGCTCAGAATGGTGGCGTAGAAGCTCGAAGTCAGATCCGGAACGATGATCCCGATCAGGTTTGTCTTCTGGCGGACAAGGCTTCTGGCGATATGGCTAGGTGAATAGCCCAGCTCGTCAATAACGCGCTGCACCTTTGCTTTCAGATCATCCTTGACATATTTTTCACCGTTCAGCACTCTTGAGACCGTCGTGGTCGATACTCCAGCCTGCTTGGCGACATCCTTGATTTTCGGTTTCAACCCTCTCATCCTTCCCGTCTAAGCACTACTGACAAACAAACTATATTTTACTCCAGATTATTCCTTTATGGAACCAATCATTGCGCCTTTGGCAAAATACTTTTGAATAAACGGATACACGCAAATGATAGGCGCAACGACGACCATAATGGTCGCCATCTTGAGCGAATCGCCCGTAAGCTGGATTTTGGCAAGCAAATCCTGTTGATTGGATCCCGCCGCCGTCATCAAATATTCACGGATCGCATCCTGTTTGGTCAGCATCTCCTGCAGCAGGGTGGATAACGGCCGGAGATCGGCTTTTCGTACGAAGAAAGAGCCCGTAAACCAATCATTCCAGTGGCCCACCGCCGTAAATAGGGAAATCGTGGCAAGAACCGGCTTGCTGAGGGGCAGGATGATGCGCCAAAATATGCTGAAATCGTTGCAGCCGTCAATTCTGGCCGCTTCTTCGAGACTTATGCCGATCTGCTGAAAGAACGTCCGCATAATGATGATATTCCATGCGCTGTACAAGCTGGGGATGACATAAACCCATATCGTATTTGTCAGATGCAGACTGCTGAGCAGCATATAATACGGAATAATTCCACCGGAGAACAGCATGGTGAAGAAAATCATCAGCGTGATAAATCTCACGCCCGGCAGCGTCCTGCTCTTCAGGGCGTACGCCGCCATGGCCGTCAGGAAAACGCCCGCTGCTGTACCCAGCACCGTCCGGAACAGGGAGATGGCAAAAGCCCTGCCGATGTTCGCGGAGGTGAATACCTCCTGGTAGTTCTCAAGCGTCCAGACCCGCGGCCAGAATGAGATGCCTCCGCGTTCCGCATCTTTGCCCGCATTAAAGGAAAGCGCCAGAATGTTGAAGAAAGGAAGCACAATTGACAGGCACAGGAGAATGATCAGCGCGTAATTGACGAACTTGAACAGCTTCTCTCCGGTTGTGAGCTTGTAAAATTCGTTGCCCACGTCTTTCCCTCCTCATGCGATCGGCTGCGTTCCCGGCGTTGCCCGGACAGGAACGCAGCCCTCTTTAGGCTTTTATGATGAACCGGTTACTGCAAAATGAGCTTTGTTTTCGGATCGGAATCTTTTTGATCCAGCAGCTTCTCGTAATCTTCCAGTCCGGCCGCCTTCAGCTGCTTCGCTGCCGAGTCCATGATTTCCCTGGCTTTATCCATGCCTTTCGCATAGAAAGCACGGATCATGCTGTCATTGTAGTTGTCCAGCGCCGTCTGCAGATCGGTTCCCGAAGGGAATTCGTTGATAAATGAGAGCGGACGGTAGCCATCGACCACGACCTCCTGTTTCTTCTTCTCGTCATAGCCCCAGTAATCCGCGATTTTATTTTGCGACTCGTAGAGATTCGGCATAACCGACAATCCGTATTCCGCCTCGCCGAAGTCATCGAACCGATTGGCGTCGGTCAAGCCCAGGTATTGCCCCCAGTTGTTTCCCGCTCCCTCAAACCCCAAGGCCTTGGCCGCTTCCGGATCCTTTGCCTTCAAGTCGAGTACCTCCTGCTTTACAACCGGATTGCCCTTGTCATCAAGCGTATAGTCTCTGCCTTCAAGGCCGTATTGCCAAAGCAGCTTGCCTTCGCGGCTTGCAAGGAAATCGGCGAAGTCCATCACCTCTTGCGGTTTTTTCGTCGTGCTCGGAATCGCCCATATGAAGGAACCTTCCTTGTACGTCCTCGTCATCTGGAACGGACCGTCGACGTAATTGATCGGTCCAAGCGGAAGATAGGTCATATCTTTATTGAAGTCCAGGTTATTGTGCATTTCGCTGATGATGCCGAACGACCCGTTGATCGCGCCTTCTGTCGCCTTGCTGCCTTCCATGGCGTAATAATCGGGCGCCATCAGCTTCTCGCCCAGCATCTTCTGAACCAGCTCGATGCGTTTCATCATATAATCGGTCTGGCTTTCGTGAATGATCTTGCCGTCCTTGTCCTTATAAAACTTCTGGTCAACCTTGCCCCAGGTAACATCCCGGAAGAGCGTGCCGACCTCATGGTTGCCATTCCCCCAGTACTGCGGACCGACCGGAATGACAGCCTTTCCGTTTGCATCCTTGAAATTGCCGGCTTTGATTTTCTGTGCCAGCTCGTAAACTTGATCAGTCGTCGTAATCGTGCGCGGGTCGATGCCAAGCGCATCGGCGATATCTTTCCGGATAAAGGGACCGCCGAAAAATTTGAGGCCGTCATGGGGCTCGCCCTTGGCTATGCGCATATGGATGAAGTAGCTCGAGCCATTGAACTCGGGGCGGAACATGATTCCATATTTCGTATCCAGCGGCAAGTAGTCGTCTTCCAGATAATTCTTGTAAACCTCGGTGTTTTTCATCAGGGGCGTCAGGTCGGTGAGAACGCCTTCCTTGGCTGCCTTCGCAAGGACCGGCATTTCCGGACGGGCGCTGTTGTCCAGGTAGGAGACGATAAAGTCCGGCAAATCGCCGGAAGCGAATCCGGCAATCATCCCGTCAACCGCGCTGCTCGCATTTACGGCTTCCAGCTTGAGGGTAATGCCGGTCTTCTCTTTGATGACCTTCGCAATGTCCGGATTGATGTCTTTGCTCACATCGTCGCTGTCGATGAACAGCAGCCCCGTTACCGTCCGGTCGGCAATCCATGTCGCCGGCTTCCCGGCATTGTTCTCGGCCGTTTGACCCTCATTGTTTGCCGGCTTTGCCTTGTCCGTACAGCCGGCCAGCAGTATGACGGCCGTCAGCGGCAATGCAATCCATTTGCCCCATTTTGTAAGCATACTCATCCTCTTTTCTGTCATTTTTTTATGATGATTCGGAATGGTATCGCTACCATATCGATTCGTCAAGAAATTTTTTGGAGGCACGATTGGCTGAAATAACGAGAATCAGTCCGATTACCCCCTGCATGAGACCAACTGCCGTGGCATAGCCGTATTGTCCATTTTGCAGACCAACCCGGATAATATATGTATCGAGGATATCCGCCACTTCCATATTGCCCGGCGTTCTCATGAGATAAATCTGGTCGAAGCCCGCCTGCAGAATGCTGCCCAACCCGAGAATGAACAGGATCGCAATCGTCAGACGTATGCCCGGCAGCGTAATATGCCAGATTTCATGCCATTTGTTGGCTCCATCTATCTTGGCTGCTTCGTACTGCTCCGGGCTGATGCCGGCAATGGCAGCCAGATAAATGATCGAATCCCAGCCGATGCTCTGCCAGATATGGCTGCCGAACATGAGCGGATAGAAATAGCTGCTTTCCATCATGAAGAAAGTGCTGCCCTCTCCGCCGAAATATTTGATCACTTCGTTGACAATGCCGGTATCCGGAGCGAACACGCGCTGCATCAAGCCGATCACGATAACCCAGGAAAGGAAATGCGGCAGATAAGCGATGCTCTGCGTGATGCCCCGGAACCGCTTGCTCCGTATTTCGTTGAACATGAGTGCGAGAAGGATGGGAAACGGCAAGCCCAGGAACATTTTGACGCAGCTTATAATAAGGGTATTGCGGATCAGGGCTCCACTTTGATAGTTGTCGAAGAAGGATTTGAAGTAAGTGAACCCGACCCATGGACTTCCCAGAATCCCCTTATTGAATTGGTACTCCTTGAAGGCCAGAATAACGCCGCCCATCGGGATGTAGGAGAAGATAATGAAGAACGCGATACAAGGCAGCAGCATGAAGTATAGAATTCTATGCTCAAAGATTCGTTTCATCAGCTTCGACTGCATCTTCATCTCCGCTTTTCTTCTGCCCCTAACCGGCAGCCCGGTTTGCATGGTTGATCACCGTCCCTTTTTTCGTCCGCCTTGGCATGGTAGCGATTTCATAACGCTAAGCAGCTGCCCGGCTTTTGTGAATCTGTCATTATTCTGATCGAAATCCGTATCCTTCCGTCTCTATCGTTGACTCCCCCAGGATGGGACAAACGCTTTAACCCTTCATGGACAACACCTCCCCAATAAAGTAAATTACGCAGTCCGACAGGATAGAAGGATACTGGAATCGATACCAAAAAAAGCGGCAGCTGGTTATATCTTAGATCACATGGGCTGTAAGGCTGCGGCTGTGGAAATTGAACACGAATGTTACAACAGTATTCTCGCGTTCGATTTCCAGTGTTGACCGGGTTTCCGATCCGCTGCGCGGATAAGTGTCGATCGAATAGAGCTGGGACAGCGTTCCGTATGGCGCAACCGCATATTCGAAGGATCCCCGGAATGGAAAGACGAAGGAGCGTTTATAGATGCCGTCCCCAACGTAGTACATCCGTGTTGTTTCACTGTTGGAGTCGTGGTTGATCGCTCCCAGATGATGCTGGAAGCTGCCGAACAGGATGACGCGGGCAGGCAGCTTGATGCCGGTTTCCGGGTCATAGCTGTCCTCGGCTCCATAGGAAGTGTTTGGCAACGGGTTGCCAGCCCTCTGCCGCAGGTCGGATTCCGATTGCCACAGTCGTCTAATCGTCTCTTCCTGTCCAAAACCGAGCGGACATCCTTCACCTGGCGTATTAGCCTGATAGCAGCTGCTTGAGCTCTCTTCTCCCGTACCCCAAGCGGTCATCCGGATCCGGCAGCTGCCCAGTGTCCTTCGCACGGGCATTTGCAAATACGCGTTGGTATTGTTCACAGCCGTCCATTTCAGGGCATATTCGAGAAACCGGTTGCGGCTCTCTTCATCCTGTGAAGCAAACCATGAGATCTGATCATAACCCCACCATTCCATCCATGCCCGGCGTTCGTCAGGAATGCCTTCCTTCTCATCGAAGAATTGTCCGCCCCAGTTGTCGAGCTCCATTATCACCGGCAATGCATCGCAGCTCCAGCCGCTTGGCGTTAACCCGCCTTCGCTGAATCCTTCCTGCACCAGCGCCAGCTTGTCGCCCGGCGTATCGAGGATCGGCATCCGCGAATACGGCATGGAGTGGAAATCAAACAGAAGTCTGCCCTTCACATTCACCCCGTGCGTATGCGCGTCGAGCAGCACAATGCCGCGTCTCGCGTTGGATTTGGCATAGTCCCGTATTTTTTCGAATAACGCCATTGTTTTCGTGAATCCGGTATCCTCGGCGGTGTACAGGTGAATCTGTCCCATATGAATGGCCTCGAAACCGGCATCGATATAGCTCGCGGCCCTATAGAAGAACCACAGTCTCGTCTCCTGCTTGTCTATATTCGGTATTCCGCCGTTATCGTCCCAGACGTATCCATGCGGCTTCCCATCAAATAACATATCTGCAAAACGGAATGTCCGGCGTTCAACCGGCAGCTGGAATGCCTTGAACACCCACTCCGGTATTTCAATGTTTTCTACCCCTTTGAATATGGCCTCAAAAATGCATGTCTGCAGCATAATGTCCGGATCAACCTCGTGTACGCGTTCCGCCAGTGTCCTGGACTTTCTGAAATGCGCTTCATCATCGGGCTCCAGCGTCCATACACCGGAAGCGCGGCCGAGAAACTTGGCTCCGATGTTCCTGATCATTCTCAAGTCATCGTCCAATGTCTCGCTGTTGACCAGATCTGCGGCCGTAATCGCTCTGGAGAGATATCGTTCCAGAGCTTCCCGGCTGATACTGCCGTTAAAATTAGAGTGGTTCATAGATGCCTCCGTATTATCGAATTGTTAATCATTCTATATGGTATCGATACCATATAGAGCAATATAAGAACATTTTACCTTAGATTCAGGTTGAAAAGAAGAGATGGATAGGAAGTTGGTATCGATACCATAAAAGCGTTTTCAGTGGGAATTGATTTTAGTATAGGTCACCTTTATACGCTTGTAAACATTTTTTTTCTATGCATTTTACGATGCTTATAATAATACTGGCATGCAGCTGCCGGGCGACCTTCGACGCCCTCTGCTTGCGTCATTGAGCAAGGCGGTCGTCTTTAAATATATTCATCATTTTGCCGGACAAGAAGAAGCTGCAGTCGCCGTCCTGTGGCGGCACAGCAAGTTCCCTCCCTTAGAAATATAGGCAAAGCAGCGGATAAATTCTTTATCGTTTAAAAAAAAGCGGACAGCCTTATGCAGCATACGTTGCTTTCAGACTATCCGCTTCAGTTGAACAGCCTTTCATCCTGAAATGGTTTTTAACGAGATTCGGGATGGATTAATTTGATCCATAGAGCTGCCCGCAGGCTGCATTAATATCTGATCCAAATTGGGTTCTGACCGTGACATTGATTCCCCTTGACTTCAGGATCTGAACGAACATATTGACACTGTTCCGGTCAGATTGGCTGTAGCTTTGGGATGTCTCATCGGTCGAATTGTACGGTATCAGGTTAACATGATAAAGATGCTCCCATACCCCCCTTCCGCGCAGCAGCTCAGCAACGGCTTCCGCATGCTCTGTTGAATCGTTGATTCCCCTGAGCAATATATACGCAATGTACACCTTTCTTCCCGTATGCTGGATATGATTGTCCAACGCATCCATCACTTCTTGCAATGGAAAACGGTCATTGATGGGCATCAGCCCGCTTCTTTGCTTGTCGAAAGGCGAATGCAGCGAAAAGGTCAGGTTGACCTGCGGGAAGTCCTTCCTCAGTCTGTGTATTCCCGGCAGCAGACCGATTGTAGAAACCGTAATTCTGCGATGGCCTAATCCAAATAGTTGCGGATCGGTCAGTATTGCCAGTGCGTCAAACAGATGAGGATTTGCAAGCGCCTCCCCCATTCCCATAAAAGAGACACTGTCCAGGGTATGGCCATTCAAGTGAAAGTGCAGCAGCTGGCCGGTTATTTCATCGGTTGTCAGATTTCTTTTCAAGCCGATCGTTCCTGTAGCACAGAAGCTGCAGCCAAACCCGCATCCACACTGGGACGAAATGCAATACGATTCCCAACCGCGTTTATAACTTAATCGGACTGCCTCGATACGCTCGCCGCCGGCTATACCGAACAAAATCTTGCTGACCTGGTTTGACGATTGCTCGATTAACGGCGTGACGCTGGATACCTGATTTCCAAGCTCATGGATCAATTCGTCACGCACAAACTTGGGTATCATGGTCATTTGCTCAAATTCACCGATTCTTTGCTTGAAAATAGCGTCAGTGATTTGAAGATATCTGTAGCCCGGCTGTTTCAGAGCGGCTATTATTTGCTGAATCTTTTCATATTTTGATTTTGGCTTCATTATTTTCTCCCTCTTGCACGGAGAAAAAGCGCAAAAAAACACCAGCAGACCCGGTGTTTTTTGCGCTTTACATTAACCAGACTATACGACTAAAAACACCAGGCGAATATCGATGTCATCGCGTAGTGAATCTATATATAGAAGGATAAAGCTCCGGTAGCTGCATCGTTATTTTGTGAACCATGCCAACGATCATGTTAAATGACAGGTCCACATAAACATCTACAACCTCAATCATCGCGTTCATCCTCCTTTTATAGTTGCATTGACTAAATATGTCAACAACCTAACATGAATCCTCACCATAGTCAAGCTTCATAGAAACTTAATGTCCATCCAAGTCACATTAGAGTTCAATAGTCTTTGTAGCAATATTTTTGCAAAATTCACTGTCATGCTCCACAAAAAGAATGGTTGGCGAGTACTCAAGCAGCAGCTCTTCAATTTGCATGCGGGAAATAATATCAATAAAATTAAGCGGTTCATCCCAAATATGCAAATGAACCTTCTCACAAAGACTTTTGGCAATCAGCACCTTCTTTTTTTGGCCGCCGCTAAAAGCGGAAATATCCTTTTCAAATTGAACCCGGGAAAAATCAAGCTTTCTTAAAATCGATTTAAAAAGGCTCTCCTCAATCCCGTTCCTGGCAGCATAATCAGATAAATTGCCCTGAAGATGGGATGTGTCCTGTGAAACGTAGGATATTTTCAGCTGACTGCCCTTTCTGAAAGTACCCGTATAGTTGATATCCTCGCCGTAAACAAGCTTGATAAGGCTTGATTTTCCGGAGCCGTTTTTACCTGAAAGGGCAATTCGGTCGCCTTGCTCAATCGTAAAGCTTATATCGGCGCAAACCACCTTCTCACCGTAGTAGATCGATACATTTTCAAGCTCGGCAAGCTGGTTTTTGTGAAAAGCAAGCTGCGAAATCTTTAAGCTCTCCGAGCTCTCGATATTTCTCAGAAGCTTGGACTTTTCATCAATGGCAGATTGCTGCCTTTGCTCCATCGATTTGGAGCGTTTCATCATTTTAGCAGCCTTGTGGCCAATATACCCTTTATCTACCTTGGAACCGGAATTTCGTGTTCCGTTTTTTGTCTTCTCCACCTCATGTGACCAATTGCCCGTTCGTTTGGCGGATTCTGACAAGTGCTTGATGTCTTTTTTCAGTTTATCGTTCTCTGCAAGCTCAAAGTTATCCTGCCGCTTTTTATTTTCCCACCAATCGGTGAAATTCCCTTTTTGAATTTCTACGTTGGTTTTATTGATCGAAAGTATATGGTCCACGCAGTTATCAAGAAATGATCTGTCGTGAGAAACCAGAATAAATCCGCTTTTGGTTTTGAGATAATCACTGACAAGTTTTCTTGCATCCATGTCAAGATGGTTGGTTGGCTCATCAATTAACAGGAAACTGTTTTCCTTCAGGAACAATGCAGCCAGCAGCACTTTCGTTTGCTCTCCGCTCGATAGTGAATCGAAGGGCCGGTATAAAACATCCTCAGAAACCTTCAGCAAGGAAAGCTCACGCATTAACTCCCAGTGTAGATAATCCGGAAAAATGTCGTTGATTACATCAAGGGTATTGTTTTCCTTGTTTTGGACATGGAATGGAAAATATTCAAAACTGACATTAGCAGAAATATTTCCGTTGTATTCATATTTGCCAAGCAGCAAATGAAGAAAAGTCGTCTTGCCTCTGCCGTTTCGTCCCGTAAACCCTAATTTCCAATCGGTATCGATTTGAAAATTGACGTTTTCAAATATGTTGTCGTAGCTGCCATCATAGGCGAACGTCAGGTTGGTAACATTTATTAATGACATGAAATACATCCTCCTGTATACAAAAATAAAGAGCCGCAAGAAAGTTACTTCTCGCAGCTCAAATAAATACAGTTAATCCAACCCCCTGTGGAGGCAGATAAGGATATATTGTTTGAGTGAAAAGAATGTAACTTTCTTGCCCATAAAAAATAAAACATGCGCAAAATACCGCTTTTATTGTTTTATTATTTGTTATGGTTAGCAAGAAATATTACATTATTCTTTTCAACTCCAATCACTAAATTACAGGTATCTTATCATACCCCTTTTTCGATTTCAATAAATAAATCATGGGCATTAGCGATTTGTACCCCAAGTTATTTCCTTTTTAGATCAATTTGGGCGATCGAAGCACCGATTCCCGGTTGATTGGGCGAATTGGTTCCACGGTCGACGTCAAAATTGCTTGCGTATAAGGTACGGCCCACAAAATGAAGGCTCGCCGGGAACTCCAAGGGTCCATTATTGTTGTTGGACGTTATTTCCGTTACTTTGCCCGACCGCGATATTTTTACAATCGCATTCCGTTCATTGGCTGCGACATACAGCGCGTCATGGGGACCAAAAGCAATGCCGTCGGCTCCGTAAAGCAAAGGACTCTTCGCAAACCGTTCAACTTCTCCGAAAGCACCGTCCTTGCCAATCCTGACACGATTAATTTCACCTGAGCTGGTGTTGGAAATGTACAATTGTCCGTCCCGGCCGAACGCCAGTCCGTTGACCACGATTGGCTGCTCCGGTCTCTCCGCCGTAATTCCGCTCGCCCAAACAGTGCGTTCACCTTCAGGAGTCACAATATAGATATTGCCGGTAGCTCCGCCGCTGACGTATAAATTCCCTCTCCGGTCAAACGCCAGTCCGTTTGCTCCGTCTACACCTTCGGCGAACGTTTCCACTTTCTCCGGACTGAACGGTCCTTTTTTCAGATTCTCTGAAGACACGCGGAGAATAACCCCGCCTTGTCCCGCACCTCCACCGCTTGCCATATACAGATTTCCTTTTTTATCGAACGTCATGCCTGTAGCCTGTCTAGGCAGAACCGTCAGCGTTTCCGTTGTGCCTTTGCCCGGCTTGATGCGCAATAATTGCCTGGAATCCAGGTCAATGGTATAGAGTCGTCCTTTCTTATCCCCGGTAAGCCCTTCAATTCTCATCCCTGCCGCACTGGCCGGATCCAGATCTGCTGCAATGGACACTTTAACCTTATCCTGCCTGTTTTGCCCGCCGGAAGCAAAAATTGCGGAATTTAGCGACACCAACCCTATCAACGCCACCACCAATACCACCATGACCTTTTTACGCACTTCCATCATCTCCTCCTTCAAAATGAGAGTTAAAATCCTGATTACCATTTTACCCGATATCCATAAATATGAAACGAAAGCCGCAATCAATCACATACTTGAAAAACTGGTTATGGATGATCTCCACTGCGTTTCTCCCTGACATCCTCTCAATCCGTACCAGCAACAAATCTTTGTGGACCGTATGACCGCTTCCCAAGTCATGGATAAAGCCGCTTGTTTCGAGTATATTATGAGGAAACCTAACACATGAGAAGGCGGCTAAACAATGACTTTAACCAAATTGCCCCCGAAAGAGAAAATTCATGAAGCATATAGTGCGATTGCAGATGGCAGAGTCATAATTGAAGGAAATTCAGCCCGGGTATCATCATCCGATCATACCAAAATATACACCGTACAATGGGACAACGAAGTTTATTCATCTAATGACAGTGCTTCCTATTGGCAAGGATACCCTGGTTATCCGATCCTTGCTGTTTTAATGCTTCAAGGTAAACTGTCTCTTCATGCAGCCACTGCAGGGTATTTCAAGGGGATCAATTGGAAACAACTGAATGCCGAGCATAAAGCAAATTATGCTGCTGCGGTTTCGGTCATTATGGAGGATCTTCGGCAGAAAGGAGTGGATGGCACTGCGATTCAGGATGAAGTTGAGAAAGTATACAGTGAGTTAAAAGAAGTAGACATCCGAACGAAACGAAGCTCAGCCCGTCCGCCACAATGACAGGCAAGAGAGACATTCTAATCATGTATAGAGACTTGCTTCATGTAATTGGATGGAAGAAGCTCCCCGCGCATGCAGACAGGCAAGCTGAGGAGCTATTATAATAACGAACCGCCGTAAAGCAAAAATGTCCTGCTACACGACTTTAATAGAGGTTACAAGACCGTTGGTAAGGGTAAGCTCGACTGATTGTCCCAATTTCAGCAGAGCCGGGTTCCCGACAATAACGACATCACGAGAGACGTTCAGCACAATCGCTGACGTACTGTTGTTCGCGTTCTTGGTGATCGACAGAGTGGTAATCTTACCTTTATCATTTAGTGCGATCGAATTATATTCCCCTGTTTCAGTTGTTACAATGGGTTGGACCGCCGTTTTGGTCACTTCAATAAATACGGCTTTGTTCAAGTAAGTACGGACGAGCACTTCATCGCCTGCGGCCATAGCCGACGGTGCCGACTTCACATCATGACGGAATATGAACACGCCCGGGTCGAGCGGGATCGTCACTTCCGTATTGTCCGGCTTTACGATTACGATCGAGCCGTTGGCTGGAGCCGCTTTCAACTTTCCGGTAATGGCTTGTCCATCGTTGTCCGGCAGCTGTGCGTCCGTACGGTCCAGCAGCGCAGCAAGCTCCCCGCGCGTGACCGGTTGGTCGGGGCGGAACGTATTGTTATTGTAGCCTGTGATGAGGCCCTTCTCCAATGCAACGGCAACATAGCCCACTGAAGCAGCCGGGATTTTATCCGCATCCTTGAAAGACAGCTGCGTATTTACTTTCGCTTTCGCGTCCGCTTCCAGACCCAGCGCTTTCACAAGCAGCGTCGCTGCAAATAACCGCGTTGCAGGCTTGTCCGCCTGAACAACCTCATCCGTTTCGGAGAACAAGTCTTTCTCCAGCGCCACGGCTACATAGCCGACAGCCCAAGGATATTTGCGGGCCAGCTGATCCGCGTCCTTGAAATTCAGCTTTGTGCTCATTTCCGCTTGGGATTCGGCTTGTTCACGCAGCCCCATCAACCGGACTGCCGCAACGATCGACTCTATGCGGGATATGCTTTGCTGCGGTTTGAACGTACCATCGTCATAGCCGTTGAAGACCCCTTTGGACGCAAGGCGGATAATATGCTCGAAAGCCCATTTAAGCTCCTTCTCGTCCTTAAAGTTCAATTGAATATCGATGTCGGCTTTCTTGCCATGACTTTCCGCTTTTCCATGGTCGTCGTTATTATTATGTCCTTTGTCTCTGCCGTCTGCAAACGCGCCAGTTGCGCCGCCAGCAAGTGTTAGTAACGCCACCGATGCAGCTACTGCCCTCTTCAACATTGCTTGTTTCATCGTGTTGCCACTCTCCTTTACGATTTGCGGACCAGGCCGCTTCTGCTTTCGCATATAACGTTCGGGAGTGGTCAAGGGATTTTGGGGGGTGGTCGCATAAACTTAAATGGAATTGTCCGCTGAGTTACATCCGCTGGAGTGTGACTGATTTAACCTTGTAATGCCTGAAATCCATTTGGATAACGACGCTTCACTCTTGTTGCCAACGCAAAAACACCTCCAAAGTTGTCCCCCGCATCTTACGACATGGGCTGATTCTCTTGAAGGTGTTTTAAATTTGTTTCACGTCAGGGAGTCGGCCCCAACTGGCAAAATAGCCCTATGCTCAGCGAGCCGGGGGAATGCTTTGCGGATTATTGAACACATTTTTAGGGTCATATTTAGCTTTTACTCTTCGTAATCTCGGGAAGTTCGCCCCATAGTAAACCGGACCGGAATTTTTAATCCCCTGGTCTGGAACGTTAATATATGACCCTACGATGTAAGGCGCAAGCTTCCGGCGCGTATTGCGAACGACGGCAATATTTTTAGCAGCTTGGGATGGCTTGATCCATGAGCTGTTCCACTCAACGTAAAATTTCGCTTTACGCCAGTAGAATGCCGTAGCTCTAGGCGCCACACGGCTTACGGCTCCGCCCCAGTTGAGGAAGAAGAATCCCGCGTCTTTGCCTTCTACCTGCTCTAAAAACTGGCGCATGGACTTGATGGCCTTATCCGGGAACGGACGCCGGCCGAAACCGCTGGAGAACTGGTTGCTTTCCCTTTGCGTAAGGACAGGATCTGGAGGCAGCAGGAAGTCCACGACTTTCGGGTAGGGTAATAAACGAATGAGTTTGCTCGTTGTCGTTCCGACGCTCGTCATGGGCTTTAATAGGCGGATGGCCTCCGTTTTGGATCCAAGGAACAGACCCTCCATGCTGACATTGCCGCCTTTTTTCGGACCGATCGTTAATTCGCTGCCCAGCCTGGTATTGACGCAAGGCGCCCATTTTTGCCAGGCTTTGAGTACCTCCTCAAATTGCTCCCATGGCCAGGTGATGCGATATACAGTAGCCTTGTCCGGAGCGGGATGCACTCTGAATTTGTACCTGGTGTATACGCCAAAATTGCCGCCGCCTCCCCCTTTGGAAGCCCATAGGAGATCGGCGTTGCGTTTTTTGCTGGCACGAATAACCCTTCCCTTCGCGTCAACCATTTCGAGTCCAATCAGATTATCGCTGACGAGGCCAACCGTCCGTTGAAGCGGCCCGATTCCTCCGCCGAGCGTGATCCCGCCGATCCCAACGGAAGGGCTGTCTCCGAAAGGAGCTATATAACCTTGCGGCGCAAGCGTTTTAGCGATTCTTCCCACTGTATTGCCCGATCCAACAATTGCAGTGCTCTTTTTTTTGTTTAGCGTAATTTTCTTCATTTCACTTACATCGATGACAAGGCCTCCGTTGACCTGTGAAAGATTGACTTCCAGCGAATGTCTTCCGCTTCTCGGCCGAATGGGGACATTATTCTCGCGGCCCCATTTTATGGCGTTTGCCACATCCTGTGTTCTTTGAGCAAAAACAAATACTTTGGGGAATCTGTTCGTATGGGGGTCCCAATTCTTGCGTGCCACTTCATAGCCCGGGTCTCCTTTAAAGATAACTCTCCCGGTAAGCTTCGTTTTGGATTTCACTTATCCAACTCCCTTTGAGCAATTTATTTCACTGTATCCAAACAATAGTGACCATATAACGTATGAAGGACATCAGTCTAAGGAGTGGGCTGATTTAGAATATTACGGATATAAGGTTGGTCGAAATTATGTTTTATTCATCGAAGTAAACGTTAAACAGCCCCCACCATGCGGACATGATGAGGGCTGATGCTATCCAATCGCTGTTGTTTCAGTAAGCGGTAAGCTAAAGGCAGCGCCGGTAGCCGCGGAAGCCGCTTGTCAAGTGCTTCGGAACCGCTTGGTCCATCAAGATTGGTGAAGAATTAAATTCCTCCATTAAGTTCAATCAGGTTCCCGGCAGGGTCACGAAAGTAGGCAACACGATGACCCCAGTCAGGCGTGTCATGTGGTTCCTTAACAACTTCAACATTTCTGCTCTTTAATTGATTGTATACTGCGTCAACGTCATCCACTCTGAAAATGATGGCAACCTGATCATGGGCGCTGAACTCATGGGGCCTGCGCATGTCCTTGACGGGTTCGCTTCCCATCCGGGGCTCTAATGCGACATTGATGTCCCCCGTCCGAAACTCGGCATACGGAGTGTCTTCATTTCCATGGAGGACTTCGAGTCCAATGATGTCTCTGTAAAACAAAAAACACTCTGGAACATTCGGCACTAATAAGCGTACATGTGAAACTTTCAAGTTATTCCCTCCTAAGAACATATTGTTCATGCCAGATACGTTCGGATAACACAAAACCTGAGCAGATTTCATTATTTCCCCTTTGCTATCAGAATAACATGCTGCCGGAACAAGGATTTCTTATAGATTGCGGTGTTTTGGATGCGAATCTTCAGACTCTTGCTCAAACCGCCTCGCCGCCAAGCGTGGACGGGAACGAAGCAGTATGAGAAAAACCAGTCATATGGACGGCGCTCAACATGGCGGTCCTTAAGCCTGGACGGCAGCCGCCTGCTGCTCCGTCTCGGGCTGAGGCGTCAGCACTTCCCGCTTCATGAACCAGCAGATCAGGAAAGCGCCTGCGGCGAATACCGCTCCGATCAGGAACATCTCTTGAAACGCCTCCGCGAACACCGTCTTGATGCTCAGCACCAGATCGGCCGGCAAACCTTGCGAGATGCCACCGTTCATGATGGAAGCCGCGGAACCGGCCGGGAATTGGTTCGACATTCCGGCAATACCGTCGTGAATATGGCGGGAGAGCATACTTCCGAAGATGCTGAAGCCGAGGGTCGCGCCGAGCGATTGAAACAGCTGCACCGTTGCGACGCCTACGCCGGTATGCTCCTTGTCGACGGTCTCCTGCACAATCAGGTTGTCGCTTCCGAAGAGGACGCCGATGCCAAGACCCAGGACGAAGAAGGCGACAAGGATATAGATGACGGTCGTTTCGACATCGATACGCGAGAGAATGAGATATCCGGCGATCGGCAAAATAAAGGATACGATGAACAAATATTTATAAGCAACACGCGTGATGAGGAATCCGCACAGGACGCTCATTGGAATGGCGCCGGCCATGAAGGCGAGCGACAAGTAACCGGAAGCCGTCGGGGTCAGGCCCATGACGTTCTGCGCGAAGAACGGGAATCCCGACATTCCGCCCATGACGCCGAGCATCGTAACGAACACGATCAGCGACAGCACGACAACGGAACGGTTGCGGAACAGCTGCAGCGGAATGATCGGCTCAGCAGCTCTCGCTTCGATGCGGACAAACAACAGGATGAACAATGCGGATAGCACGAGCAGGCCGATCACGACGGGAGACGACCAGGCATAGCCTTTGACGTCGATCAGAACCGGGGCGAACAGCAGCGACAAGATCGCGAATACGAGCGTCGTTGCGCCGGCCCAGTCGATCTGCTTCTTCTTGGGGCTGACCGATTCGCGCAGCCCCTTGGTAACGAAGAACGCCGCAATAAGGCCGACCGGAATGTTAATCAAAAAGATCCAGTGCCAATCAATATGGCTGACGAAATAACCGCCGATCGTCGGACCGATCAGCTGCGGCAGGATCAGCATCGGCCCTACGAGGCTCTGTACCTTCGCGCGCTGTTCCAGCGGAAAGGAATCGCCAATGATGATCATCGCGAGCGGCATCAAGCCGCCGGCGCCAATCCCCTGCACGCATCTTCCGAGCAGCAGCATCGTCATGGATTGGGATAAACCGCAAATGATGGAACCGGCCATGAACATCGCGACGCACATGAGATAAATTCGTTTGCGGCCGTACAGGTCGGCCAGTTTGCCGAAAATCGGCATGAAGACCGTTATGGACAGCATGTAAATGCCGGCTACCCAGCCGAACAGCGACAAGCCGTGCAGTTCACGGATAATCGTCGGCAGCGCGGTCGATACCGCCGTCTGGTCCAGCTCCGAGAAGACGAGACCGAGCAGCAGCCCGATCATGATAAAGCTTTTGTTCGTGGATTCATTAATCAACTGGATTTCACCGCTTTCTTCGATGTTAAGCTTACTTGAGGAGCAGCCGGATCATGAAATCAGGCGTGGGACGCCGATAGCCTTCCAGGTTATCGGAACGTATATTCATCAACCCGGATAGCGTGCTCAAATACCACATACTCAGCTCGCCCGGGTCACCGTCGATGAACTCCCCGTTCTCCTGCCCTGACTTGATGATGGGTGCCAACGCGACTATCATCGCAAGAGGATCGTAATCTGACATCAGCTTCGCCACTTCGTCCGGTACATCGCGGGCTGTCATCACCTGCTGCATCAGGATGAAAGCATGGTTGTCTTCCTGCAGAATTTCCTGGGCCATCATACGGATCTTGTCCGTAGGCGTACCCGGCATCGTTCCGACAAGCGCGAACGCTTCCTTGGCGCCTTCCACCGCAGATTCGACGAGCTCGGCCAGAATCTCATCCTTGGATTTGAAATACCGGTAGGACAGCCCGTCGCTGATTTTGGCTTCCTTGGCAATCATGCTCATTTTTGTACCGATCAAGCCGTGCTGGGCAAATACCTTCAGTGCCGCCTTCTTAATCTGCTCTCTGCGTTCGTCGCGAATATGTTCCGAATCGATGGTCATGCGCCTTCCTCCCCTTCATTTTAATTTGAGTGAATAATTCATTCATTCACTTTGTGAACTTATCTTATTCATTTTCGGGACCAATGTCAATCCTTTTTTTCGCATAAACATATTTCAGATTGATTCGGTCGTTCCGCCTCTGGAAGCGCGCCCTGCTGATGATTTTCTTGTGCAGCCGCACCGTAGTCGGTTATTATGGATAACCGGTATCCAGGCAATAAATAGCCTGTCCGCCACAAGCTCGTTCGCATGCTTTCCCGAATGATGAATACATTTAAGTATTCGATAATCAGGAGGAACCAAGCTATGGCACAACCGGGGCAAACATTCATGAGAGGTACGCTGGTGTTATCTGTTGCTGCTTTTATCAACCGTATTCTCGGCTTTATCAGCGGCATGTATGTCGCTCGCGTATTGGGCGCGGAGGGAATCGGTCTCTTGATGATGGCACATCCTCTCGTGCCGCTCGTCATAACCATTACGGAGCTCGGCTTGCCGGTGGCGATCTCAAAGCTGGTCGCGGAGGCCAGCGCCCGCAATGAGCGTGTGAAAGTAAGACGCATCCTGCATGTCTCGCTCGCTGTCACCGGCGTCTTGAGCGTGGCGCTTACGACCATCTCGTTTCTGGGCTCCGAGTGGATCGCATCCATCCTGCTGAGCGACCAGCGCGCCTATTACGCGATGCTTGCGATCACGCCGATCGCACCGATTGTCGCCGTCTCCGCGGTGCTGAAGGGATACTTCCGCGGCATGCAGGAGATGAAGACCATCGCCGCTTCCGATGTGCTGGAGCATACGGTTCAGATCGCCTGTGTACTGGCTATGGTGCATCTGCTGCTGCCCTATGGCATTGCGTATGCGGCTGCGGGCGCAATGGCCGCCTCTGTCGTCAGCGAAGCGATCAGCCTCTTATTCCTGATGACCAGCTACAAGCTATACGGTGAATCGAAGGCTAGGGGCGAGACCTGGGGAAGCCACCTGAAGCAAGGTAGAAGCACACTTTCCGAGCTGCTGAAGATCGGCCTGCCAACGACAGGACATGGCGTTATTCAATCGCTATTCGGCGCATTCCAGCCGCTGCTCATTACAACAAGCCTGGCGATGGCCGGTATTGGCACGGTGCTCGCCACCAAGCAATTCGGCATGCTGGCCGGATATGCCTTTCCGCTTCTGTTCATGCCGAGCTTTATTACGCAATCCCTGTCCACCGCGCTCGTACCGGCCATTGGCGAGGCAGCCGCGAATAAGAACGGTCTGCTTATTCATGAACGGATGAATCAGGCGCTGGGCCTGGGACTTCTGATCGGTGCGCCGGCGACCGTTATTCTGTTTGAATGGGCAACTCCGCTCACGACGCTCGTCTATAATGCGCCGGAAGCGGGATTGCTGCTGAAAATTCTGGCGCCGATGTTTTTCCTGCATTATTTCGACGCACCGCTGCATGCAATCCTGCTCGGACTCGGCCGTGCGAATGCAACACTGTGGAATTTCGTCGTAGCCACCGTATTCAAGGCAGTCTCCATTTTCGTATTCGGCAGCCAATTCGGCATCATCGGCGTCACTTACGGCATCGGCATCGGCATCATCATGCAAACGCTGCTGAACTTCTTATCAATTTCAAGCTCGATCGGATTTTATTGGAGCATCCAGCCCTATATCAAGGCTGGCCTCTCCATGGTGCTGATGGCGTTATGCGGGCGCTGGACCTTCGACTATCTGACCCACCAGGAGCTGCCGCTGTTATGGAGCGTAATAGGCTCAATTGCCGCTTCTCTGCTTCTTTACTTCGCTGCGCTCTTGTTGATGGATACGTTGAAGTGGAAATACACACGGGGTACGATTTCGATTCCGCGGTAAGCGGTTTGTAACATGGCAAGGTACAGCGACAGTGTTGGAAGGAGCGGGACTCTCAGGCTGCGGCGTGATTCCCGCTCCTCTCTTCCGGTTCTCGCATCCATTTCCCGTATATTCAAAAAACTTCCGTCACTAAAAGACAGAAAAGCCGCCTGCTCAAAGAAAATGCTAATGAGCGCCGCCGGGAATGCACTTCGAAACCCGCTCGGCGAGGCCGGCGACAGTACGTCCGAAGATCAGGTCATCCTTGAGCGCTCTGGCAAGAATTAAACCTCCCTGGATTCCGCCAACCGCCTCCTCCGATACAATCGCGGCGGTTTCGCACGTGGTTCCCGCCCGTACTAGAGCTGCACACAAGGCGTCGATCCATCTTTTGAAATATTGACTAATGACCGCGGCGAAGCGGTCTCTGGTCTCGTCGAGGGCAAAAGCGCCCACCAGACAAATCCGCTTTCCAGAATTAAAATATGCTTCGACCTCCAGCCACATTTCTGGAATAGCCTGGTGAGGATCATGTTGTTCGAGAGGCTCAAACACCTTGCTTACGAACCATGCATCAACATGCGCAAGAATCTCGGCCGCCATTTCCTCCTTCCCCCCCGGAAAGAAGTAATACAGGCTTCCTTTCGAAAGTCCGGTTCTTGCCGTGATTTTGCTCATGGATGCGCCTTCGTATCCGAGCTCCCGAAAAACCTCGGCAATAAGCGGAACCACATCGGTCTTCTCGAAAACGGTACGAGTCATAGATTATTCCCCTCTTTATTCGAATTGTTCCAGTATAGACTGATCGGTTTAGAGATGCAAGGGTTCCTTTCGCCTATCCCCCAACGGATCTTCCGCCATATCCAATGGCAGAAAATGAAAACAGTTGCTTTTTATAAACCGATCGGTCTATACTAGGACAATCATATTATTTAAGGAGTGATTATATGGCTGCTCTTGTACCGCCATTCACGCGGGAAACCGCGATGGCTAAAGTTCGCTTGGCTGAAGATGGCTGGAATAGCCGGGATCCGGAGCGTGTGTCAATGGCTTATTCGGAAGATAGCCGCTGGCGGAATCGTGCCCAGTTTCCTGTCGGCCGGGCCGAGATCGTCGCGTTTCTCTCACAAAAGTGGGCCAGGGAGCTGGAATACCGGCTGATCAAAGAGCTTTGGGCATTCACCGATGATCGAATCGCGGTCAGATTCGCGTACGAATGGCATGACGACAGCGGACAATGGTTCCGCTCCTATGGGAATGAGAATTGGGAGTTCGATGCTCAGGGTCTGATGAAGCGAAGATTTGCGTCGATCAATGACTTGCCCATTCAAGAGTCTGAACGAAAATTTCACTGGCCTCCCGGCCGCCGGCCTGACGGGCATCCCGGTCTCTCCGATCTTGGCCTATGACACACCGGCGGTAGCGGTATTCATGACTTGTAAGCCAAATCAATCCGGTTTATCACGTTCGGCCAAATACAGGAATCGGTATTAAAAAAAATGCTTGCCTCCTCCACAGGAAGCAAGCTTTTTGCCTGAATTTCTTTTTCAGAGAAAATGAATCTACTTCTTGCTATCCTTCCTGCTTATCGAAATCCAATCCGCCAGTTGTCGGATATCTGACTCTGAAGCGAAGCGTAAAGTAAATTTGGCAGCTCCCCTTCCCGCAGCAAGAGCGATTTTCAAATTCGCAAGCTTTCTTTGTTCTTCAATACATCGGCGGCTTCTCCGCTTCGGACAATCGGGAAGCCAGAAAAACCTCCTTGACCTTGAATCGCCAATTCCGGTTAGCGGTCATTTTAATATTAATGACAAGACTTGTCACTATTGCGAGCTACAATTGGAATCAAGCCCGACATACACGGGCTGGCGGTCAAAAACATAAAAGGAGACATTCATGATGATTTCGCATCAAACAATCGGCATTAGAAAATATTTCAAATCAGGCGCTGTGAAGCTTTCCTATCTTGATTTTGGTGGAGAGGGTCAAAAAATACTGCTGATGCTGCATGGACATATGGGAAACGCCAGAGAATTTTCCAAACTGGCATCCAGATTCGAAGATTGGCGGGTAGTCGCCCTGGACCAGCGCGGCCATGGCTGGAGCGAGCACCCCGCTGACAAAGATTACTCAAGAGAAAGCTATGGAGCGGATATCTTTAACCTGATTGGCCAGGAACTGGGCGGAATACCAGTAACCCTGCTCGGTCATTCGCTGGGCGGAGTTAACGCTTATCAGTTTGCTGCCCTGTATCCTGAACTGGTCCATGCAGTTGTTGTAGAGGACATCGGCGTCGAATTAAACCACGATATATCTTTTGTAGTTAAGCTCCCGGAGCGTTCCGCTTCGCTGCAGCAGCTGAGAGAAGCCCTTGTCCGTACAGGATTCAAGGCAGTTGATTACTTTTCCGAGAGTGCGTTTGAGGATGAATCGGGCTGGGGATTCCGCTTTGATATTAAGGGGATGGCAATCTCGACCCAAAGCATGAATGGAATTTGGTGGGAGGATTGGCTGGCTTCCACTTGTCCTATTTTGCTCGTTCATGGTAAGAAAAGCTGGGCTCTCCGACTGGAAGAAGCGGAGCGCATGGTGTCACGAAGACCACATACCAGGCTGGAGGTTTTTGAAGAATGCGGTCATGGTGTCCACTCTGATGACGTCAATGGTTTTTATCAGGCCGTAAAGAATTTTTTGGACGAGCTGCGCCTGGAATGAAACAAATAAAAATATACTTGATGTTAGCCGGTTTTGCGGTTTTCACGGGACCCTCTTTTAATCTTGCGAAGTATGCAGTAGGCTATTTTTCTCCATTCGCCGCCGCCGCATGGCGCTTTGGGTTTGCCGCAGCGGCCTTGCTGATTATTTTAATCGTTACGGAAGGTATTGATAAACGTCAGATCAAGCGCAATGCTCTCTGGTATATCGTGCTTGGGGTTGTTGGAATTTTTGGATTCAGCACTTTATTTTTTGTGGGGCTCCAGTATACCTCCTCTGTCAATGGTGCGCTAATTATGGCCCTGAATCCTTTACTGACCACTATTTTAGCCCGGATTATTTTAAAGGACAGGATTACCAAAAAACAGGCAGCTGGTATATGCCTGGCATTTATTGGTGTATTGTTAGTCGTTGTGAACGGATCAACCGAAACGATCAAGACGTTGTCGTTTTCAATCGGAGATATAATCATCTTTGGCGGAAACTTGTGCTGGACCTTTTACGGCGTATTTGGACGTCGACAAATTCAGGATGGAAGTCCCTTATCCACAACCACGTATACGATGATCATTGGCGCTCTATGTTCAATCGCGGTTTCTCTGTTCACGAATGGGCCTGTGACGCTGACTGACGTTCCGGTCGGGGCTTGGGGGGCAATCTTATTTATGGCCTTTTTCACCAGCGTGTTGGGCTATCTGTGGTGGAACAAAGGGATGAAGGAAATCGGGGCAAGCCAAACATCTCTATTTTTCAATCTCGTCCCTGTTGTGACCATGATTGTTTCGTTTGCTGCTGGCATTTCTGTATCCGCAATTCAAATATCTGGCGCAGTTTTGGTGATACTCGGGGTACTGACTGCTTCAGGAGTATTTCATAAGCAGCGGCATCCATAGCCATGATAGGCATGTCATGGGACGGACTGCCGCTGCCGTCATTTTACGATCATGCTTCCGGACTATTCCGGACCGACCTCCCTACTGCCGAAACGGTCCCGATTCGTAAATGATGTCCTGCCAACCGCCCAGATAAGGATCCGCATAGTAAGCGAGCCTGCCCTTACCCAGCGCATGATGACCTGCACCTCCATTCCGTTCACATCGTGTCTGGCTGCCAAATACGTGCGGGCGGGGAGAGCGCCAAACATAGACGGCTGTAGTTGGGGAAACAAAAATAGCAGCAGATCAGGACGGTAAAAATTCCTGGACTGCTGCTATTATTAAATAGTTGTTTCTGCGGGTTAACCCATTTCCATCATTGGAGCCGTTGTTCCGGCACCTTCCACTTTCGGACGTTTGAGCGTAGTAGCCAGCAGCAGGCCGACTAATGCAAGCCCAGCCAGAATCAGATAGGTGTAATGAAAAGCATGTGTCGTGGCATCCGGCATTTGCTTTTCTCCTGCAGCAACATAATGTGTCGTACGGCTTACAATAATCGTCGTAAGACCTGCAACGGAGAAGGATGTCACCACTTGCTGGGCTGCGCTGGTCAGGGAAGTAACCCGGCTGACCAGCTTTTGCGGTGCGGATTGGATCAGATGCGTGTTAAGTGCAAGAAACGACAGCCCCATCCCCATTCCAATTAACGCGCGGGGAATCAGGAATGACCAGGCGCTCTCGGTCGGATCAATATTGGACACCAGATATGCGCCCAAGGTGACAAAAGCTAACCCGATAATAACGAGCGGACGCGCTCCGATGCGGTCATATAACCGCCCTCCGATCGGCATGAATATACCGGCTGCGATTGCCTGAGGAAGCGTCCATATGCCCGCATGGAAGGCACTCATCCCCATTAATAGCTGCATAAAGTAAGGCACGGTGAAAATCATTCCAAACATGACGAACTGCAGCACCCATTGAACCAGAATTCCACGGGTGAATAAGGATGAACGGAAAACTCTGAGCTCCAGCAGAGGTTCTTTTTTTCTGGTCAATTCAATGTAGATGAACAGCAGAAGGGAAACGACCCCTACCGCTAAACCGATAATGGTTTTGGCAGACGTCCAGCTGGTGCCTCCTTCGCTCAATCCGTAGGAAAGACCTACGAAGGCCAGCGGCCCAAAAATAATCCCCAGCATATCCAGCGAGCTTGAGGATTGCTTCGGGAACTTTGGCAGCAGGATCATCGTCAGAATCAATCCAACAATTCCGACAGGTACGTTAATCAGGAATATCCATTCCCATTTCACATAATCAACGAGGTAACCGGACAGGATGGGACCCAGTGCAGGTGCAAGCAGAATCGGAATCCCCATCATCCCCATAATGGCTCCTACTTTCTCTGGAGGACTGAGCTTGTAGGTCATTGCAAATGCGATCGGTGTGACCATGCCGCCCCCCAGGCCTTGCAGAATCCGGAAGAAAACCAGTTGATCCGAAGTCGTAGCGAATGCGCACAGCACGGAGCCGAGTGTGAACAAAACGAGGGAAATCATAAAGATAAGCTTCGCTCCAAAACGATCCATCATCCAGCCGGACAATGGAATAACAGCTGCCTGCGCGAGGGCATAGCCCGTTACAGTCCACTGGATGACTGCCAATGAACTGTGGAAATCCTCCACCAGTACGGGAATAGCCACATTAACCGCAGTACTGTCCAAAATAACCATAAAAATGCCAATAATAATCGCTATCAACGGTCCTACCAGCTCACGAACAGATTTCACGGGGGTAATGGCTGCTGTTTCTTCGGACATATACAGGAAATCCTCCTCATGACGCTTCTTTGTTTTAAATACTTAATCACATTAACTACTAGCAAATCCATATTGATCATTGCGGCAATGTCCATATTCTTATCATTTCCGGTTAAGCCTATACGGACATGCCTAGGAGACTAGCATCAGTCTTTGTTCATGAAGCTGTCTTCGAAATACCTGCCCAACATAACGGTCAGCGTATCGAATGCCCGATCATAGTCAAAATCGGGGTCCACAATTTTTTGCATGCCTAATCCGTCAAAAACGGAATACATAATCGATGCCACGGCCGATGCGTCTTCCTGCGATAGATGGGTAAGCGTCCCGACTATGGAGCCGATTAACATCCGCTTTGTCTGAAGCATTTCCTTTAAAATCGCCGATGTATTGCCCTCACGAAGGCCGATCGCATACAGCTCGTAGCGAAGACGGTACCAATTCGGATCTTTCTTCGCATTCTTTTTGACTTCCTTCAGAATTTTCATCAGGGCATCTATAGTTAACGGCTGATCGGATAATCTCGCCAATTGATTGAAGGAATCACAGTATTTCATGGTTTCCCGGCGGAACACTTCCTCAAATAGCAGATCCTTGCTGGGAAAATAGTAATTGATCAGTCCCTGGGCAACACCGGCGCAGCGCGAAATTTCTTTGGTGGATGCCCGGTCGTACCCATTCTCCGATAACACCTTGTAGGCAGCGACTATTATTTTCTCTCGCTTATCTGGCTCTGACATAGCACTCTCCTTCGTTACATGTGATGAATTTGAATGAACGATCAAACAAATAATAGCATGTAATGATGGGAAGCGCAATTTCTGTTTTCACTTTTTTGGATTCTGATATTCATTTCTGTGACGATATTGCAACAAAAATCTCTTGATCAGATTTGGGGCATAAGATTACATCACTAGTCTGGTGATGTAATCTTATGCCCGTTTCAATTCATTGCTCTGTGAACATATGCTCTTGCTATGACTGCATATGTTGAATGACTTTTAGTTGGCTGGAAATAGTCCCAAGATGGATCGCTTCATGGAAGAAAGCAAAATTATAAAGCTCGCCGGCGGTTTCAAACCGGAACGGCCCCATTTCGAAAGGCGGCTTCAGCAGCTCGTCCAGCTCCCCAGGGGATACCTCGGACATTCTGTGAAGCTGAACGGACAAGTGGTCAATCAGCTCCTCTTTGGATGGCGGCGACAAGGTCCAATCCGAAGGTTTGGTTCCGGAATTAAAGAGAATTTTGATGCTTTCCGGAATTTGCGATGCAGTCCCAAGACCAAGCGTTGAATAGGTGTCCATCCAATATACGATATGCCCGGCATTCCATCTGATGGTGTTGTTGAACCCTTCCGGTTGAACATCGAACAGCTCCTCGGGGATTCCCTGGACCTGCCCGATAACCAGCTGCCGCAAAATCTTGCCTGTTTGAAGAATGGACTGTGTCATGATAAAATTCCTCCCGTTCATATGGTGGGTATTGGTTGTATTTGCAGGATCATCGTAGCCCGGGAGTCACTGCCAGAACCATACTTTTCACTGCCATGCGGTGCCAAATTCACTGAAATTCAAGGATTTTCAAGTGAAAAAGGCAACTATAAACCATTTTATGGCGGATTTATTTATGCATATCCAATTTCCCTCATGCCTGAGAAAAACAAACAAGACCTCTTCATTGCAAGAGGTCGTGGAGGTGATTTTACACTGTATTGGGCACGCAGCGCTATCTGTATTTCGCCATAATTCCGGAGAGCTGCTCTTTCATGATCTCAATCAGCTCGGGCGGATTTTCGACCGTGGCCGCAGTTCCCAAACCGATAAAGAACTTTGCAAAAAACGAAAGGTCATTCTTGGAAATATGGTCGTCCAGCCATCCCGTACCATCCTCCCGGATATGCAGCTCGAGATGCCTGCCTAATTCCGTTTCGCATCTCTGAACCCCCTCTTTGCTCAGCTCCGCATGAAGACGGATCGGCATCGGCTCCTGCTGAATGTACGACATCCAATTACCAAGATGGACATGCCGCAGATCAAGCGGGTTCACCCCGGAGAGATCATAGTCGGCCGAATAAATTCGGTCGACTCGGAATAACCGGAAATCGCCGCGAAGAAAACAATAAGCCGGGCAGTACCAGAAACCATTGCTGGCATATACGCCTACCGGCTGGATTTCACGGCATGACTCCCCTTCCCGCGAATCGTACACGATGCGGAGGACTTTCTGCCGGATGGCACCGTCCAGCAGAATCAACAAATGCGGGGATTCCAGCTGCCTCGTTGGAGTAAAAAAATCGATCCGGTTCTTCATCTGGTCAATGCGATCCCTCACATCCCCGGACATATACAAATAAAACTTGTTCAGAGCGGAAGAGGATTCCGTCTCGAAAGGCGTATATAAGTAGTGACGCAGGGCGTGACTGGCAAAAAAGATCGCTACAGCCTCCTCTTCGGTAAACGCGATCGGAGGCAAAATTCTTTCCTTCAATACCTGGTACCCACCGTGAGGTCCCACCTCGGAATATAACGGAACTCCAAGCTCGCTCAATTCCTGCAAATCCCTCAATATGGTCCTGGTGGACACCTCAAACTCTTGAGCGAGCTCCTTGACCGTAAACTTCCGTTTCCGGTTGACGGTCATCATTAACTCCATAAGCCGTTTCGATTTGGACATGGTTATCTGCTCCAGCTCCATCATTCTTATAATCGTGACAATTCATGTCACTATTATAAGCCGTATTTCGAGACAAAGCCAGCTTTGCTGCCAGGGTCATGGATTGGGCGCTTTCTCGCCTGCCGGGAATACCAGCTTGAGCAGAGGCGGCGTAAGCAGCGTCGTCAAAATCACGACCAATACGACGGAAGTAAAATACTCCGGCAGCAGCAGACCGGATTCCAGGCCGGCGGCAGCTATGATTAATGCCACCTCTCCCCTTGAAATCATTCCCGTGCCTATCGCAAGCGACGAGCGCGTGTTAAACCCTGTAATACGTGCACCCAATCCCCCACCAGCAAGCTTCGTCAAGGCGGCTACAACAGTAACAACAAGGATAAATATAATTTGGCCGCCAAGACCCGCAAAGGTAATATTCAAGCCAATACTGACGAAGAATACGGGAACAAACAACGTATAGGCAATCGGATCGACCTTTGCTTCCACGGCATGCCTGAATTTGGTTTGCGAAACGGCAATTCCGGCTGCAAAAGCACCGATGATTCCTGCAACCCCCATCAGCTCGGCAAAATAGGAGAAGCAGAAGCAAATCACAAGGGCAGCGCTCATCACAGCCTCGCTGACTCGAAAAGAAGCCAGGAAGCGCATCAACAGAGGAACGATAAACCATCCCGCAAATATGACGATCACAAAAAACAGTAGTTTTTTGGTAAACATAAAGGCAAGGGAGCTGTCATCGGCAGTCCCGAGCACGCTCATCATGACCGCAAGCAGAACAACGACAATCACATCATCGACAACGGCGGCTCCCAGAATCGTAGTTCCTTCTCTTGAGTTCAACTGATTCATTTCCTTCAAGGTCTGGACGGAAATGCTGACAGAAGTCGCGCAAAGCAGCATACCCAGAAACAGCGAATGGGTATTCGACAAACCCATGGCGGCTGCAATGCCGTATCCCCCGATAAATGGTAAAATAATGCCTCCAATTGCGACAGCAAAGGATGCCTTCCAGTTCTTCTTCAATTGATCCAGATCGGTCTCAAGCCCTGCGATAAACATGAGCAGCAGCACGCCGATTTCAGAAAAATGAGAAATAAATTCATCTGCATGCACCCACCCGAGGACCGCCGGCCCCAGCACAATGCCCGCAAGGAGCTTGCCCAATACAGCAGGTTGACCCAGCCGGACCGACAGATCGCCCGCCGCTTTAGTCGATAAAATAATCAACGCCAAGTACAAAATAAACTCCATTCTCCAATCACACCTCTCAAAGCTAGTCTAACCATCAAATCCGGTTTTACAAATCCAGGATGAGGACGAGAACGACAAAAAAAGAGCCTGCAAGATACAGGCTCTCATCCATAAAACACAGAAAGAGCCCGTAAGTGACAGGCTCCTCCAAGTCGTTCATATTCAATTAGCTTTCTACATTGTACACGTTCATATGGACAGCCGCAACCTCTTTTTAACGGAACGCCATTAAAAACCGCTCTTATATTTACGTTGACTGGATGAGCTGTTTTTGGTTTTGTCCTTGTCCTTCTCATCCTGCTGCTCGATATTCAGGTCTTCGAGGGGAATCGGATCCACATTGCGCTCACTCTGAAAACGGTCAAACAAGCTTTCCTTCTCCGTTGGGAACTGCTCCGGATTGTCCCGGCCCGGCTGATTGTTATGCTTGAGCTTCTGTTCTTCAATCGCTTTTTTGTCCGCATCTGCGTTTTCCATTGCCTCTCACCTCGTTTAAGGGTATATATATTCCTTTACCTTAAACGGAGGTGATCCAAACGCGAATATATTTAATGGGATTAAATAACTACTCGTTCAACCGCTGCCGCATCATATCGGCCAGCTCCTGGGTGTTATCCCAGACGAAAGGCTGAAAATGATTGAACATCCCTGCCGGCAGGTTCACAGCATCCCTGCTCTGTACGGTCCAAATTACCGGGATTTGCAAGCCCAGCGCCAATCCGGCTGCGAAATACACCTCTGGCGACTGGCCCGTCAGATCGGCCACAACCAGCTTGCTCTCCGTAATGTTCCTGACATGATAATCGGAGGATTCGCTATCCTGGGCATCGTCGCCAAGCAGTGGGGAATACCCGCATTCTTCAATCCGGGGAAATACCTGCTCCGCCCAATCCGCCCGGTTCACAGTATCATGATCCAGGTATACGAGGCAGGACTTTAATCGTTTCCCGCCCGATAATGCTTCCGCCTTGCTCCACCCTTCCGCTGTCAGCTTGAAGGTCGTCCCGATCCGCTCGATCAACAGCTCATCCTTCAATCTTTCGATGATGTACACGAGCTCCTGCAAATTGAGCGAATACGTTAAATTGTAGCTGTCCGACAGCCGGTGGATGACAACCGGCTGCAGAGGGCTTTCGGAATGCCTGTACAGGTACTGCAGCAGGCGATCTGCCTTATCTTCTATCGTTACCGGGATCAGCGGTGATTGTTCGATTTTTTCCAAATCCTCGAAAGACAAGGCAACCGCCCCGCCCACATCTGTGGTTTCCCGTATGTAAGCGGACATAATCGGGAACATCTGGCGCTTGACCGCATAGGACAGCGCATGAAATTGCTCGTAGCTGTCTTTAGAGAGGCTATAGGAATCGCCTGGTGCGCATGAGCAGTTGGCAAAGCGTTCATATTCGCCGATGAACTGCACATGAACAATTTGATCGCAAAATAAACAACGTTTCATATCCATGGTCATAAACCACCCCTTCCATTTACCTTTCGCACAGTGTAACGGAAAAATGGGGGTTTGGGCGATTAAGCTTTTCTCATGAAATTAGGGCGGCTCTCATTAAGTATAATTATACCAGTGATAGCAGGGTCTATTTGCGCTCATCTCTGCCAGGGAATGACAGCTGCCAGATTAATTGGCCGCCAGCGGGCGGATTGCCGTATTCGGAAACAAACATATGCCCGCCTGGAATTTCCTGACCAAGCATATAAACGGAAGCCTCGCCTACTTGATGGAGGAAACAATTGTAATCGCCTGACGAGGCTCTGCCTTCGATTGCCCGGCGAACAATCCGGGAGCGGACAGTCCCTGGGCAACCTGCACATAATCCGTTATAGCCCGCCCAATATTGGGTTCTGGCGAGCTCACAGCTTTCTTCCACCGCAGCGTAATCTCCAGAGAAATCCACATATACCGCATCCGCAGATTCCTATTGCCTTCATGCAACGTAATTCAGCAGCACCCCGCTTCAATTGAGGACCAATTAATCCATTTCATAAATCGATCCGGAGCGGCTTGCAAAAAACTCGGCATAGACCTTCTCGGCGTAGGCATCGGTCATTCCGGAAATATAGTCGGCGACCATTCGCTCCCATGACCATTTCCCCTTCTGCTGCTGGTAGCTCTCCAGCCAATCCGGGGGCATGATGAGCCGCCCGGTTTCCTCGATTTTGAAGCTGTCCCATAAGCGTTTAATCATGATCTCACTTCGTTTATGCAGACGTTGGACACGAAAATCCTTGATCAAGGTAACCCAGGCCAGTTTCTTGAGTATTTCCATTGTGCGCAGCAGCTCCAAATCCTTCTCGCCCTCGCGTACAAACGTAACGCGCTTCCAGCCTGTGGCAGGATCGTCGATAATCCCGACCTGATTGGCAAACCTCCTCACCCAGCGGGCTTTCATCTCCCGTCTTGTACGGGAAGGCTCGCGGTTGCATTCAATATATATCGTCTCCCACTGCTGGACATATTGGCTGAGCACCTGCTTCACCATCTTTTTCATATCGACCTGTTCCCAGCTCATGACCCCGTTCCCGGGATCGTCCACGATCTCTGCGATGACATGCTCGATCAGCCAATCGTCCTCGAACAAGTGGCGGTTCATCTGGATTTTCCCTGCACGGATGCCATCCTCGATATCATGGGTGGAGTAGGCAATATCATCGCATAAATCCATCAACTGCGCTTCCAGTGTCGCTTCTCCTTCCGGCATTTCCCACATCTGCCGGAGATAACGAATCCCTTCCCATTCCATACTGTAAACGCCTTTGAGCCGCCCGGGATCATCGAGACTGAACGGATATTTATTGGTAGCCAGCAGTACAGCCGCCGTCAGATCCAGGCCGCTCTCGCTTCCCGCACGCTTCTCCAGAAACATCAAAATCCGGAAATTCTGCGCATTTCCTTCATAGCTCAAGCCGCATTCCTTCGTAAGAAGCAAATTCAGCACTTCTTCTCCCTTATGACCGAATGGGGGATGGCCCAGATCATGAGCCAGCGCCGCGCATTCCACCACCTCGGGATCCAGCATTAACCCGGGATGCTCCCTCTTGGCGATCCAGGAATAGCTTTTTCCCAGCCGCCTTGCCACTTCACGGGCTATTTGTGATACCTCCAGCGAATGCGTCAGGCGAGTACGGTAATAATCGCCCGACCCTGCACCGAATACCTGCGATTTTCCCTGCAATCTTCGAAAAGCAGGCGACTGGATCAGCCTGGCGTAATCCTTCTCATACTCATCCCGATCTTCATTGGAATGGATATTCTCAGAATCGTTCAGTCTCAATTTGCGTACGTTCATATCCATCCCCCCAATACTCCTTGCCGATCTTGATAATTTATGATAACAAACCTTACATAGTCAAACAAGCCGACACCCGGCGGTCCGGATATCGGCTTATTTGGGCTGAAGTAACGGTTATTAGCCTTCCAACAGAAGGGATTCCGGATCCTCAAGCAGCTGCTTGAGCGTCACCAGGAAGCGCACCGCTTCCGAACCGTCCACGATACGATGGTCGTAGGAGAGCGCAACATACATCATTGGGCGATTGACTGTACGTTCTTCGTCGAGCGCGATTGGACGAAGCTGGATTTTGTGCATGCCCAGAATACCAACCTGAGGCGCATTCAAGATCGGTGTCGAGAGCAGGGAACCGAACACACCGCCATTGGTGATGGTAAAAGTTCCGCCCTGCAGATCATTCAGCGCGAGGCTGTTGGAGCGGGCTTTCTCAGCCAGGCTTCCGATTTGTTTCTCGATTTGAGCAAAGCTCAGCGTATCAGCCTGACGCACAACAGGAACAACGAGACCTTCCTTGGCCGATACGGCAATCCCGATATCATAGTAGTTCTTAACGACAATCTCGTCGCCTTGAATTTCGGCATTCAGCAGAGGGAAAGCCTTCAATGCGCCGACAACAGCCTTGGTGAAGAAGGACATAAAGCCGAGGCCCACATCATGCTTCTTCTGAAAATCCTCTTTCCGTCTTTTGCGGATATCCAGGATGGCAGTCATATCCACTTCGTTAAAGGTCGTCAGCATGGCAGCTGTACGCTGTGCTTCTACCAGACGGTTGGCAATCGTTACCCGGCGGCGCGACATTTTGCGGCGCTCAACCGGTTTGCCCGGCTCGCTTGCAGGAGCCGCTGCCGGCTGGGCTGCCGCCTGAGCGCTGCTTGCTGCTGCAGGCTTTTGTCCGCCGTCAGCATATGCTTTGACATCCTCTTCGCGAATGCGTCCCAGCGGATCGCTTGGCGTGATGCGGCTCAGATCAATTCCGCGCTCGCGTGCCAGCTTCCTGACTGCTGGCGAAGCATTGTAGGACGAGCTGTCGCCAGCCGATTCCTTATTGGAATCGTTCGCGGGCGCTTCCGCCTTTGGCGCAGCCGCTGCCGGAGCAGGCTCCGGTTTGGCCTCTGGCGCAGCGGGCGCTGCACTTTCCGTCTTGCCGCTATCGCCGGCAGAAGCGGCACCGCCTGCTCCAGCTCCGATAACGCCGATCGTTTCGCCAACGCTGACCGTTTCGCCTTCCTGGCGGAGAATCTTCTCCACTACGCCGCTTTGCTCGGCGCTGATTTCCATGTTAACCTTGTCCGTTTCCAGTTCAGCCAGCACATCGCCCTGACCTACCTGGTCCCCTTCTTTAACATGCCACTTGGATATCGTACCTTCTACGATTGACTCGCCCATTTCGGGAATTTTAATATCACTCATCGCCGTTATCCTCCTTCGCGTTAACTGTTAATGTGCCCCGGTTCAAAGCAACCGAAATGATGCGCTGTTGTTCCATGTTATGAATATATTGAAATCCGCTTGCGGGACTGGACCGTTTCGGCAGACCGATGAAGCGGACAACCGATTTGCGCGGCGCCCGTGCACGGATACGCGGCTCGATGTAATTCCAGGCTCCCATATTTTGCGGTTCTTCCTGAACCCACATGATTTCCTTCAGGTTCGGGAAACGCGCGATAATACGTTCGACATCCCCCTTGGGGAATGGATACAGCTGCTCTACACGTGCGATGTGGAGCCAGCTCCAATCCTTAGGCTCGGCGGATTCATCGTCCTTGCCTGCCTCCAGTGCCGTTGCCAGATCAATCGAAATTTTACCGCTGCACAGAATGAGGCGTTCCACCTTCTTGGGGCTGCCGCCAAGCTCAGGCTGCTCCAGAACAGGCTGGAAGGCGCCTTCGCTCAGCGCTTTCGGATCGGAAGCCACCAGAGAATTACGGATCAGGCTCTTAGGCGCCATAATGATCAATGGCCTTGCTTCCTCGGTATTGGTGATGGCTGCCTGGCGACGCAATAGATGAAAATATTGCGCTGCAGATGTCAGGTTGGCGACGGTCCAGTTGTCTTCAGCCGCAAGGGACAGGAAACGCTCCAGCCGTGCGCTTGAATGCTCGGGTCCCTGTCCTTCATAACCGTGAGGCAGCAGCATGACAAGGCTTGAATTCTGCGACCATTTTACCCGCCCTGCTGAGAGGAACTGGTCGATAATGACCTGGGCCGCATTGGCAAAGTCGCCATACTGGGCTTCCCATATCACAAGCGTTTCAGGCGAATGGACATTGTATCCATAATCAAAGCCGAGTACCGATGCTTCGGAAAGCGGGCTGTTATACACGGCGAAGGAAGCATTCGCTTCGGGCAGTGTATGCAGCGGGCAGTGGGTCGCACCTGTTTGCGGATCATGCAGTACCAGGTTGCGGTGGGCAAAGGTGGCGCGCTCGGAATCCTGTCCGCTGAGGCGAATCGGCTTGCCGTCAGCCAAAATTGTGGCAAAAGCCAGCGTCTCGGCTTGTCCCCAATCCACTTTGCCGCCTTCTTCCAGCGCATCGGCGCGGCGCATCAGAATACGCTCCAGCTTGTTGTAAACCGTGAAGCCTTCCGGCCACTTCAACAGGTTCGCATTGATCGAGCGGAGCTTGTCAAGCGGCACAGCCGTCTTGATTTCTTTGCTGCGCAGTCTGGCGCTAGCATCCATTCTTCCCGTCTTGCCCTGTTTATCGTTTTCCTTCACTTCATCCAGGGCCGCCTGCAGTCGGTTCAGACCTTCCTGCTTGGTCTGTTCCAGCTTCTCGTCTGTGACAAGGCCTTTCCCTTTGAGCACATTCTCATAAATCGATACGACACGGGGATGATTACGCTGCTTCTGATAAAGCAGAGGTTGAGTCGTTTCCGGATCATCCGTTTCGTTATGGCCGTATCTGCGGTAACCGATCATATCGATCAGGAAATCCTTGTGGAACTTGTGGCGGTACTCGCAAGCCATACGGACAGCTGCGATGCAGGCCTCAGGATCATCCGCGCTGACATGGACAATCGGAATTTCATAGCCTTTGGCCAAGTCGCTTGCGTAATGCGTCGAGCGCGAGTCGCTGCTCTCGGTTGTAAAGCCGATCCGGTTGTTCACGATAATATGAATCGTACCGCCGTTCTCGTACCCCGGCAGCTTCTTGAAGTTCAACGTTTCAGCCACGATTCCTTCTCCGGCAAAAGCGGCATCGCCATGAATCAGCACAGCGGCCGCAGCTCCGAAATCAGGCACCGGATAACCCGGCTTCGACCTGTCGTCCTGCGCAGCACGGGTGAAGCCTTCGACAACGGGGTTCACATATTCAAGATGACTTGGATTGTTCGCCAGCGAGATGCGCGTTTCTACCGTCTCTCCCGCCTTAACCGAACGGTGGGCGCCAAGATGGTATTTCACGTCTCCTGTCCAGCCGAAGCTGATGCCGATCGAGCCTTCGGATGGAATGACGTCCTTGTTGGGCGCATGATGAAACTCGGAGAAAATCTTGCCGTACGGCTTGCCGAGCACATGCGTCAGAACATTCAGCCGCCCACGGTGGGCCATCCCCATCAAAATATGCCGGGCACCGTCATGAGCCAGCTCACGCACGATTTCGTCCAGCATGGGAACAAGCATATCATTGCCTTCAATGGAGAACCGCTTCTGTCCAACAAATGCGCGCTGCAGGAAGGTTTCGAACTGCTCGACTTCAATCAGCCGGTTCAGCAGCTCCGTCCGCTCAGTCGCAGTAATCGGCTTGCCCGCCATTCCTGTTTCCGCCTGGCGGTTAAGCCAAATGCGCTCGTTCTCCTCATGAATATGTCCGAATTCAAAACCGAACGACTGTGTGTAGGTCTCCTGCAACTTCTGCAGAGCGTCCCAGCCGTTTTGAATCGATTCCGGCGCTTCTTCCCAAATAAGCGAGGCGGGAATCGCCGCCAGATCATCCTTGGTCAAACGGTAGGTCTCGGGCTTCAATAAACTCGTATCTGTGCCATTCGTCAGACCCAGCGGATCATTATGCGCCGCTAGATGTCCATACGTGCGAATATTTCGAAACAGTTTCCCGGCGTCGACCACTTTCTTCAAAAACGCGGGATCTGCTGAAGTTATGGTTTGAGCTGCTGCAGCCCCGTTCTTGACAGACTGCTCCTGTGCCGCAGGAGCAGCTGCAGCCGGTGAAGGAGGTCCCCAAAGCTCGAACAGCTCCTTGTAAGATGAATCGACATCATTCGGGTTAATCAGATATTGTTCGTACATTTCCTGGATATAACCCAAATTGGGTCCGTAATAAAACTTCCATGGTGACTGATTGATTTCATGGTCCGTCCTCATTACCGCCTACCTCCGATTATGTTAGATAAATGGTTTAGACTTGCTTCTTTCCCGGTTTTTCAACGTTCACAAGCTCATCCCTACATCATTATACGCAAGTATCAGGTGGGGAACAAATCAAATTCGGTATAGGTATTAATCAAAATCTGTATAGATTCTTAAACTTGCGGCCCGTACAAAAAAAGACCCTGCTGTCGGAGCAAGGGTCCGTTATGAGATATTCTATCCAATTTCGACAATATTTATGGGATATACTGCTGAACGATTTTCACAATTTTGTTATTCTCTATCGTCAAATGGAACGGATAGCCGCCGACGTCGAACGTGTCGTTGTCCGCAAAGATTGCCCGCAGCTTGTTGACATCGATCTTTTCGTTCCAGTTTATATCCATCTCATTCACGTCACCTGTGCGGTTATAGATCTGCATCAACACGGTGGCATCGCCTGAAACTTCGAATGTACGCAATTTGTCGTTCTCATTCAGGATATAATAACCGTCGGGAGCTCCGTCCAGACCGGAGTCCTTGTTGTGCTCCAGGAATACTTTATTGGCTTCATCGCCTTCGAACCATTGAATGTAGTCGGCGGTGAGGTATGTTTTGCCGTTAGCCTGATAGATTTGATTGATAAAGGCTGCGTGGGTATCCGGGTTTGTCGGCACAGCGTGATAATCATTGTCACCAGCGAAGCTTATCTGCGTCAGCATCAGAAAAGCAACGACGGCAATCAGCATACTCTTACGCATATGTAACACTCCTTTGAAGACAATTTGCGAACCTGTTTCGCTTTACCTGATCCTTCATTCTATATACATGTCTTGGACATTCTATGCGTCTGCTAAACAAATGTTCTTTCATTCACCAGATACCTCCCTGTAATTCAAGCTGCTTATCTATAGAACGATTCGGCGGGCAGGAAGGTTGCAGAAAAAATAATTTGGAATCGCACGCAGCGGCCGTGCTTATACCTGATTCCCTTTCAGTCGGCGCTAAAGAGGCCCGGCAAGACGGATCAGTCCGCCTTGCGTACGTTCCTGCTCCCTTTCTTTCGGGCTCGCGTCGTTTTGGAAGTTTTAAGGTTATCCGTCTTGGACTTCGAAGACTCCGGAACGGCTCGGTTACCGGGTGCTGATTTACGGCTGCTCTTCGCTCTTGATGTTCGTTTGCCTGCTTCATTGCCAACTGACACGGACTTCCCATGCTTGCCTGCATTTCGTTGCCCGGTTTTCGTTATGGCTGTTCTGGATGCAGCCCTGCCCCGGTTTGATTTTCTCTTGGGAGCGGGAGATTCCTGATTCTTCGATTGTTCCCCGTCAGAACCGGTCCCTTTGCCGGATTTGGGCTGCTGCAGGCTGGCCTTCAGCGCTTCCATCAGGTCGATGACATTGGCAGGCTTCTCTTCCGGCGCAACTTTCACTTCCTTGCCCTTCAGCTTGCCTTCAATCGCATCCATCACACGCCCGCGGAACACATCCTTATACTGACCGGGGTTGAAGCTGCTGCTCAGCTGCCCGATCAGCATCTTGGCCATATCGAGCTCCCGGTCGTCAATGCTGACCTTCTCGGGAAGACCGGGGATCTCGGCTGCCGGTCTGATCTCTTCTTCATAGAACATTGTAACCATTGAGAGCACGTTGCCGTCGATCACACGAATCGCGGCCAGACTGCTCTTGGAGCGGATTGTCACATTGGCTATGCCGATTTTATTCGTCGCTTTCAGTGCTTCGACGAGCAGGGAATAGGCATGTTTTCCCGTCTTCTCCGGTGCAAGGTAATAGGTTTTCTGAAAATAAATCGGATCAATCTCCTCCAGATCAATAAAGTCAAGAATCTGGATTTCTCTCGATGCCTCCGAAGCCAGCTTCTCCAGCTCTTCCTTCTCGAACGTGACATAATGGCCGGGTTCATATTCGTACCCCTTCACAATATCATCCCAGCTCACATCCTCCTTGCATTTGGGACAGGTGCGATGGTACTTGATCGGCAGATTATAATCTTTATGCAGCATCCGCAGCGGAATATCGTTATCTTTGGTAGCCGTGAACATTTTGACCGGCACATTCACAAGTCCGAAGCTGATTGCGCCCTTCCAGATCGTTTGCAAGGTGAATCCCTCCTCTTTGGCCATGCCTTGTATTGATTTATAACCGGGATGACTGATGGTCAATCCGGCATTTGTTTACAATCATGCAAAAAAATACGATCCCGGCCTCGGCCAAAATCGCATTTTGTATATTCTCTGATGCCGCGAAACGCTTATTTGGCCCTCAGCCTACCGTGTCCAACCGCATCCGATAAAACTGACCTCGTCCCGCTGCGGGATGGATGCCTGATCTCGGGAATCGTGATTTTAACCATAGAAAAAGCTGCGCATTCGCGCAGCTTCTTCTTCTTCGCCTAAAACGGCTGATTATTCGGTTTCTTCTACTATTGTTCCCCTGTTTCTTCCCATAAACAAAAACACGGTAATGAGAATAAATGCGGTCAGTGCCAAAATTGGAATCGTGATGAACCCCAGCCAATTGATATAATCAGTGTTGCACGGAATGCCGCTGCTGCAAGACAGAATATCGGCGAAGCCTGGAACCTTTTGCTCCAGGACATGGTAGATCGAGATGCAACCCCCCAGAATGGACAAGGGCAGCGCATAACCGATGATTTTCCGGTCATTCAGATAACTGGCCCTCCCAAGCAAGTAAACAAGCGGGTACATGCATATCCGCTGCAGCCAGCACAGTTTGCACGGCTCAAATCCCATAACTTCACTGAAGTACAAGCTTCCGCCGACAGCAACCAGGGATACGACCCAGGCAAAGTATAAACTTAACGCATGTATCCTCGCCTGCATTAAGATTCACCGATTGCGCTGTCGATTGCTTTTTTGAGTGCATCATAATTAAATACGTCCTCGAACTTGACCCCGTTAATCAATAGCGTAGGCGTGGCAGTAACTTTAGCATCGTTCTGGGCGAATCTTGTATGCTCGGTTACTTCATCCATATAGGTCTGATTGTCAATATCCTGGCGGAGCTTGTCATAATCGACTTTAATACCCGCCGACTTGGCTAAATCCGTCAGAAAGTCCGGCGTTGCCCATATACTTTGTTCTTCCGCCTTCTGATTCTTGAATAAAGCGTCATAATATTTCCAGAACTCTTCATTGCTCTGATGGAAAACGGCTTGGGCAGCAAGTGCCGCTGTCGTGGAATCTTGATAAATGATCGTATCGTTCATAAAATAAAGCGAGGCTTTACCGGTATCGATATAATCGGTCTTTAACAACGGCATGATATTCTGCGAGAAATATTGGCAGGAAGGACATTTATAATCGCCGAATTCGACGATTTTGACCGGTGCCTCGGCTTTGCCGAGTATCGGCAATTGATCGTAAGCCACTTCAAGCGGTTTTGCTTTCGGTTGAAAAATAATAGCAACTGCAATCAATGCTATGACGACAACACCTGTAGTCCACATGATAATTTGCATTCGTCTTTGTTTCTTTTTCTTCTCTTGCTCTCTTTTTGCTTTGTTGGATAACTTGATTTCTGATTTGTTCTGCACAGACACCCTCCTAAAAGACACAATTAGATATAGTATAACCGATTTCCCTTAAAAATAGCTGAAAATAGAAGGGCTGGATATGAAAGAATAGTGAAATAGGAACGGCTCTGGCCGCTTGTTATTACGGCGGCTGCTAAGATCAGCTGCTGACCTCGATCATCCGGCCTTCCCGATGGCTTCGGTAAGCCAGTTCTATCATGCGGATCGCAAGTCCCGCTTCTTCAGGTTTGACCGCAAGCTCCGCTCCTTCGAGCAGATGGTCGCTGATATTCTGATAGAAGTCCTGATAGGCTCCGGGCAGCGTCCGTATCCGGCCTTGCAATTCCAGCGCGCCCATCACAGCATGAAGCTTGCCCCATTGCTCCTCCGGTTCGGCTCCCCAATCCGGCGATCCCGGCGTCTGACCGCCACGCAGCGCTCTCTCCTGTGGATCGACGCCATATTTGACATAAGAACCCTTGGTCCCGTGAACCACGTAACGCGGTCCCGGTTCTCTGATCAGCAGCGAGGAACGGAGACTCACCTTCAGACCATCCGCATAACCCAGTCCGATGTCGAAGTAATCATCGGCGATGCCGCCCTCGCGCTGGATGCGGATGTCCGCGGTGATTGTGTCCGGAAGCCCGAATAAAGTAAGCGCCTGATCCATGAAATGAACACCTAGATCATAGACGGTACCGGATCCCTGCACATCGCCATCCCGCCATCTCCCCGGATTTACGACCGGGCTGAAGCGATCCCAGCGGAATTCCGCTTCAATTACTTGGCCCAGCAGCGACTGGTCCAGAACCTGGCGAAGCGTCATAAAATCGCCATCCCAGCGCCTGTTCTGATAGACGCTGACCACAACCTTCTTCTCCCGAGCCAGGGAAATCAGCTCATCGGCTTCGGCAGACGTTGTTGTAAAAGGCTTCTCGACCACGACATGCTTGCCCGCCATAATCGCTTCTTTGGCCAAGGCATAATGATTGGTGCTCGGCGTTGTAATGACCACCAGATCGATATCATCATCTGCATATAATTCCTGAACGCTGCCTACTACGGTCACCCAAGGATATTTTCCCTTGGAAGAGGCCCCATTGCGCTGCACCACTTTGGCCAAGCTCATATTCGCGACGTTCGTTATGACAGGAGCGTGAAAGGTGCTGCCCGCATAACCGAAGCCAACCAGTCCCACCTGCAGGGTTTTCTTATTCATCATAAGCCTCCTATTTTCCAAGATAGTGAATCACTGCCCCTTAATAGTTCTACATCCTTATTCGGAAATCCTCCGGCGGCGGATTGACCAGCCGTTCCAAGGCAATAGCCGCCGCCTTGGCGGATGCCCCGCGGCAGAGGTGGCTACGCAGACAATAAGCTCACTTTCCAAGGGGGTTAAAAACGCAGCGGAACAAAAAACTCCTTCTCCACCTGATGGGCGGATAGCGGACGGCTGAAATAATACCCCTGAATTTCCTTGCACTGATTATGGGTGAGAATATCCAGCTGATCCTTCGTTTCGATTCCTTCCGCCACCACATCCAGATTCAAATGATGGGCCATGGAGATAATTGTCGCAACGATAGCTTTATCATTGTCATTCTCGGTTATATCGGAAATAAAGGAACGGTCGATCTTGAGCTTATGGATCGGGAACGTCTTCAAATAACTGAGTGAGCTGTACCCTGTTCCAAAATCATCAAGGCTGATCCGCACGCCCAGCATATTCAATTTATTAAGAATATCGATGGATACCATCGGATCCATCATCATGCTCTCCGTAATTTCAAGCTCCAGATACTTAGGCTCAAGCCCCGTCTCAGCAAGCACGGCCTCAATATATTCCACCAGATTGGCCTGATGGAACTGACGGGCTGATAAATTGACCGACACGGGAATCAGCGGTCCGCCATGCTCATGCCATTCGACCATTTGACGGCAGGCTTCATAAAGAACCCAAGTGCCAATTTCATGAATCATCCCCGTCTCTTCAGCAATCGGAATGAAGCTGCCCGGCATCAACAGGCCTTTTGAGGAATGATTCCAGCGGACCAGAGCCTCCACACCAATCATGCGGCTGTCTTCCGTACGGATCTGGGGCTGATAATAGACAAGCAGCTCCCGGCGCTCAATGGCTTTTCGCAGCTCCCCCTCCAATTCAATACGATCCATCAAATGCTTGTCCAGCTCCTGCGAATAATAACGGTAACCGTTCTTGCCATGCTTCTTCACCTCGTACATCGCCGCGTCGGCCAAGCGCAGCAGCTCCTCACCGCTTTCGCCATGCTCAGGAAAACTGGCTATTCCGATGCTTGCCGATATATAGAAGTCGTTGCCCTTGAGATGGAATGGCTGGCGGAGCAGACTCAAGATACGTGTGGCCAACAGGTCGGCTGCTTGGTCGGTCTCCGATCGGCAAATAATCGAAAATTCGTCCCCGCCCATACGGGCAATGGTCACCTCCAGATTATCGGCGCCGGCAATAAAGCGCTCACTTAACGCCTTGAGAAACAGATCGCCGTATGTATGTCCCAGTGAATCATTAATAAGCTTGAAGCGGTCAACATCAAGCACGAGCACGGTAAAAGAACCGCTTCGCTTTTTGCATTCCTCGATCGCCTGGTCGAGCATCTGGTTGAACAGTCTGCGGTTAGGCAAGGCTGTGAGCTCATCATGGAAAGCGAGATGCTCGATCAGGCTTTTGTCCCGCTTCTCTTCGGTTATATCCCTCAGGATAACATGGCTCCCCACAATCCTCTCGTCAATAATGACCGGAACCTGGGTTACATGGATTTCCACCTGATGTCCGTTCGAATTCGTTATAACGGTTTCATAACTATCCGGCCGCTCACCGGCAGGTTGACCCGATAATGCTTTGTCCCTCGCATTCTGCTCTTCAACTGCCTTCAAGCCGATGGCGGATATATGCTTGTTTTTGAATCCCTCTATGACAGCGCCTGCAATTTTGCTTACAGCGGGGTTCATTCCCATAACCTCGCCCTTGGTATTGACGGACAGGATGCCATCTGCATTGTTCTCGTATAAGGACCGGTACCATTGCTCGCTCTCCAGAATGGTCAGATCCTTTTGCCGAAACCGCTTGTTGACCAGAATGCCGAGAAAAGTCAGACCAAGGAGCAGGAATGTGCCTGCTGCGATAATATAGGCGAGCAAAGTCTGATCAATCAGCATCCCGCCGGCGGCGGCGTTATCCATTCTCTCGTGAAAATACGCTCCGGCCATACCGGTGTAATGCATGCCGGCGATACCGCCGCCCATTACAAGCGAGCTTCCAAGCTTGAAGAGCAGCGCATGACGGACCGTCTGCAGCCGGAAATAATAGAGCATTCCAAGCGCTGCAGCCGACGCTGTGGCGGCAATAACAACAGACAGAGCGACCATCCATGGATCGTAACTGATATCGACCGTCATGGCCGCCATTCCGATATAATGCATGCCGCAGATTCCTGCAGCCATCAATCCTCCTGACAACCATATCTCTTTCCAGCCCATGCGCTGCAGGTGTGCGGTAAACAATGCAATCAGCGATACCCCGATGGCCAGCACAACGGAGAGCAGCACCAGCTTGATATCATAGGTAATGCGTATAGGCAGGCGCATGGCGAGCATGCCGACAAAATGCATCGACCAGATGCCAAGACCCATGGAAAAAGCGCCGCAAACGAGCCAAAGCAACCGCAGCTTGTCCTTGCTTGTATAGATCTTTCCGGTCAGGTCCAAAGCGGTATAAGAGGAGGCCACTGCGATCAAACAGGATAAAATGACAAGAGATTCATGAAAACTGCCATGCATATGATTCATAACGTTAAACTCCCTTACCATCATGATGAGTAATATTTCCCTATAGATGGGTAATATTAGGGTCTTTAGACCTGAGTCCAACGACTTATTTTATTATACATGACGAATCTGAAACATTTTTGAAAATACCGGCCGGCACGGCCCCATCCACGCAAAAAAAGCTTTGGCGCTTGCTTGCACCAAAGCTCTATGGGATCGTATCAGGCGGACTATATTACCCCATTGTTTGCTTCCAATTCATATACCATTCACGTACTGCCGTCTTGGGCCTGGCGTCATATTCGCGGCTCAGCATGCCCTGCAGCAATTCGAATTGCTGTTCCAGGGAAAAGCGGTCGCCCGTTTCCTGATACAATTGCATCAGTTCAAAATAAACCTGCTCCTCGGTCAGATTTACCTTCTGAACCTGAAGAAGAAAAGCAATCGCCTCCGAATACCGGCCCGTGGTCTTATAAAAATCAAGCAGCTGATGCCTATGATACTGCCAAATCGCGCGCAAGCGGCGTTTCTCCGGCTCTGCCCAAAGAAACTCATGCTCCATCAGGTAATCGCCCCGATACATCGCAAACAGCTTCAAATGAAGCTCCAATGTAGCTTCAGTCAGCATGGGGGCTTGCTCCAGCTGCTTTTCCCATACCAGCACATCCACCTCGACTCCGCCAAGCTCAAGCCGGTAGCCTTCGTCCTGGTTGACGATCCGGATCGTCAGATTCTCCTTGGCAATGAGCATCCTGATCTGATAGATCGTGGTGTACAGCTGCGTGATGGCTCTCTTCCAATCAATCTCTGCCCATAAGTGCTCAAGCAAATGCTGCTTCTGAACGGTTATTCCCTGGTGCTGGAGCAGATAGAGGAATAATTCCTGCGCTTTGAAAGTTTTCCAGCGTACAGCGGCTGCCCCCGGGACCCGACCTTCGATCAGGAAGGACTTGAAGCAATGAATCATCACCGGCAGCGCGGCATCTGAACGCCTGGCCGAATAGAGGGTCAGCATTCTTCTGACCCGCGCACAGGTCTTGATCAATCGTTCACGCTGGAATGGTTTGATAATATAATCCTGGGCAGTCAGCTCGAATGCTTCAACGGCGTGCTCCTGGTAGGCCGTTACGAACACAATTTGGATATCGGGCGATTCGCCGAGAATTTGTTCCGCGAGCTCCAATCCGCTGATGAAAGGCATATGGATATCCAGAAAAACAGCATCCGGCAAGCCCGCGCGCATGTCCTGCATGACCACTCGCGGATCCTGGTAGGATCCTATAATTTCGACCTGACCGATGGCCGTAAGCTCGCTCTCCAGAAGCTTCAAAGCCAGGGGGTCATCATCAACCAAAATAACTTTCAAGGACCAAGCTCCTTTCACACGCTCGTTTCGCAATCATTCCTTTCGGATTGTCTTATTTAGTTTCGACGGTTCCTGACATTTTCCTCTAATACTCACGATGAGATGATGGGAGGAAATTATGCTTCAGACTTGTCTTGTCTTTAGCTATTCCTCGTTGACTTCGCTGCTGCCGATGATCAGACGGCGGACCGATTCCCGCAGGCTGTCGCGCATGTCCGGAGGGGTGCCTTCATCCGTCACCAACGTATGGATGCGGCTCAGCTCCATGCCGTAGAGAAAGCCGCTGCGGTTCGCCTTCGACGAATCAGCCATCAGAATCAGCTGATTGCTTTGCTCGACAAGCATCTGCGCGATTTGCAACGGTTCCCATTTGGAGTAGTACAGCCCTTCAGCGCCAAATCCCATGCAGGAAAACAAGGCTTTGTCAAAGCGGTACTGACGAAGCTCGCAGTGCAGCTTATATCCGAATGTCTTGCCATCCTCATCCACTTCGCCACCGACCAGATGAACCTTCAATTTCCCCTTTTTCTGGACCAGGTTCAAGGTGACCATGGCCGAGTTCGTTACGATGGTCAGATTTTTATTCTCCGGGATGAACCGGGACAGAATCAGCCCGGAAGTATTTCCGTCGATAAAAACGCTGTCGCCGTCCTCCAGCAGCAGCACGACTTCGCGGGCGATGGCTTCCTTGCGCTCCCGGTTAAGCTGCATCCGGTCATAATAGGGCATATCCCAAGTGGTTTGTTCTTTTCTGACTGCGCCGCCATACGTTCTGCGAAGAAATCCCTTCTCGTCCAAAATACGAAGGTCCCGGCGGATAGTTTCCACCGAGACATTATAAGTTTGGACAAGATCATCCACAGAAACGCTGCCGACTCTGCGGACGGCTATCATAATCTCGTTTCTTCTATGGACGGAACCCATTTATTTGAATTCTCCGAGCACCTTGGTCGCATCAGCCTGCGCCTTCTTCACCGCATCTGCCGGAGAAAGCTTGCCGGCGATCATCGCCTGCAGCGCCTCGCCTACGGATGTATCCATTTTACTGCGCGCAGCGCTCGAAACGTCGATGCGGGCATATGGGAACACTTCGTCAAAAGCTTGCTTCTTCTGCGGGTTATCCGCATAATTTTGCTTCAGCAAATCGGTTTCCTGCGCGGACTTCGTAGCCGGGAAATAGCCTGTTTTGGCTGCATAGATCGACTGTGCTTCCGATCCCGCGAAATATTTCATGAACAGCCAGCCTGCAAGCTGCTCTTCCGGAGTGGTTTTGAACAGCACCTGGTTGCCGCCGTACAGCTCTGTTACTTGACCTCCGCTTTTGCCTTGCGGGATCAGGGTGATGCCCCATTGGAATTTATCCTTCACCAGATCAAGCTTGGAGCTTGTACGAGCTGTTGTACCGATTTCCATCGCGGCTCTGCCGTTCGTGAATTCCTGCTCGGTGTCCTCTGCAAGAACAATCGCTTTCTTGTCGATCAGGTTCTTGATCATGGTCGCCAGTTCCACAGCCTCCGGGTTGTCATAGTTCACACCGCTTTGATCCAGCTTGATCGGATCAATGCCGTAAGTGCGCAGCCATGTGCGGAACGTGCCGCCATTGTTGGCATTGCCCATAACCAGAGCAGGCTTGCCGGTTTTCGCTGTAATATCAAGCGCCATTTTCTCAAATTCCGGCCATGTAGCTGCCGGTTTGTCATAGCCGGCTTGTTTCAGCACATCAATGTTGTAGTAAACCCCCATCGAGGAGTTCCCGTGCGGCCAGCTCATCGTTTTGCCGTTATACTCCGGAATACGTTGGCGGGCAAGCACACCCGGCATAATGTCGTCCAGATCCGTCTGGCTCAGTCCGTTCACCGGATCGCTGATGTAGTCGTCAAGCGGGACGATTTTGTCCGCCTTCATGTACTCGAGCGTGTCGCTCTCGTACGACATGGCCACAGCCGGGAGTCCTCCGCCCTGCAAAGCGGCACGGACTTTTTTGTTAAGATCGTCATAGCTGCCCTGGAATACTTCTCTCACAACGATTTTACCTTCGTATTCCTTGTTGAAGTCGCTGACGATCTCCTTGATCGCTTCGCCGTATATCGTGGCTTGAATATGCCAGAAATCAATGGTGACGGGGCCATCCTTGCCGAGCTCGATTCCTGCTGATACGCCTGTCGGAGCGTCAGCTGCCGGGGCGTCGGCAGCTGGTGCATTTGCCGCTGGAGCATTTGCTGCCGGAGCATTGGCGGCCGGGGCATTGTTATTGGCCGCCGGCGCACCCGCTGAACAGCCTACAGCTGTAATAAGCATCAGGGAGACGATTGATGTTTTCCAATGGCTGAACATTTTACGCAAAATCACATTTACCACTCCTAGGTTTTTGTAATTACGTGTTCTGTCACTTCTGAAAAAATTCGATGGCTTCGAGCTTGCATAGCTGGAAATATCATGCCACCGCTGATTCGTTCGCCGGTACTCATTGTGCGGCAAGGATGCCTTCGTCTTAAATCGTTGTCAGACTGCTGCTTCCAATCAGCTCGGAAAGCTCGAAGCTCTCCCCTGGCGCCGGGTAATACTTGCGGACGCCGCTGCTGTTGAAGAGGGTCGGATGCATGCTATGCAGAGGCACGACCAGCTTAGGTGCGATCGCTGCTGTCAATTCGCTGATTTCCTGAGGTGCGGCATGGCCGCCAGTTGCGCAATAATGGTACCTTACGCCGAATTCGTTCAGCCATCTCAACAGCGTTTCGTCGGTTGGCGTAAGCGGATTGCCGTCGGCATGAACGTAGACAGAGCCTGAATGCACAGAACCGCTTATCTCCAGCTCCGCAATTAAAGGCGTATGCGGATAGGTCAGGTAGACCGCGTAATGAGATTTATCCGCTCCAATTTCCTGCAGCTCAATCGTCTCGTAGGGAAGCTCCGTTTCCATTGCCGGATGCGGCCCCTGTGACCAAAGCGGCGTACGGAGCAGCCGGATCACATCGCGGTCTGCTTCCAATGCGGGATGCCCCTCGAGTACCTGCAGCTTCCTTGCGGCTGTGTGCCAGAGAACTGCCGTGCTCTCATCCATGACAAGCTTGCGGCCGGCTTCCTGCGTCCTGATGATCAAATCGGCCACACGCTCTACGTTGCGGGCGAGAATATTGACGTAAACAAGGCCGTCTGTCTCCTGCATGGCACGGCGGCATTCAAGAGCGACCTCGACTTCAAGACGATCCTTGGGCTTGCGGAATAAAGTATCCTGGCGAAGCCGGGTGCCTTCCGTAATCAGCACGTCAATTCCCGTGCTCCGGCAGCGCTCGATGAAGCGGTCCAGCCGATGATGATTCCGGCCGTGGCGGCGCCAGTCGGCGGTGAAGGCGATGCGGTGCTCCGGACCATGAATAATGAAACCGGTCACTCCCGGCGAGTCGTGATCCACTTCAATGAATTCGATGCGGAAGGCGCCGAAGTCCACAACCTGGCCATCCTCGACGATGCGGATATCCGCACGGGTATCCGGATATTCGCCCGCCGCCACGACAGCCTCGTGCACGGCGTAAGCGTCGCGGTGCATCCATACCGGAAGGTTGGGGCGAAGCGACGGCAGCAGGGCCATATGATCCTGGTGAATATGGCTTACGAAGCCGTGCAGATAGTCAACATGCGGCATTTCCTCCTTGCCCCAGACCTGGAGCACTTCCGCTTCACCCAGATCCCCCAGGAGATCAGGATCGTACAGGTCAAGCACCGGAGGCGCCATCCTGGTCAGCAAAAAGCTGCGGATGCCGTAATCCGGCCGTACTCTCGTATCCCCGTTGAAGAAACCGCGAGCCATTCCCAGATCGAACACAATGCCGGTGTCTCCACAGCTGTACATAATGTGGACACCGCCGATTGTTGTCAGACCGCCGTAAAAGGTAAGACGCTCCTCTTGCCGCTTGCTCATTCTTCCAACACTCCTTTGATCACCCTTATTTTTATGTTTGTGCCCGGTTATGGGCGTGATGCTTTCGTTCTAGAAGCCGGAGATCGGCTCCGTGCTTTGCTTCGCCTGCTGCCTGACATGCTGCAGCTCAACCAGCATCGCTGCCAGTTCATCAAGCGTGTCCAGACGGACATCCCATTGCGCAGGCTCCGATGAGGGATAAGGAGACAAGAATACCGTTCTGCCGCCCAGCTTTTGTACCGGGTACAGATCATTCCAGGCATGATCGCCAATCGAGAGGATTTGATCCGCCTGCAGATTCTCCCTGTCCATCAGCTCCTGCATGTACCGTTCAAGACCATTCGGCTTGCCGGCGCCATACACGATTTCATTAAACAGCTTCAGACAATCGAGCGCCGCAATAAATTCACGTCCCGTATTCTCCGGCGAGTTCGTGAGCAATATCCGCGTCCGCACCCCGGTCAGATTCCCGATAGCGGCATACAGATCATGATGGCGTTCGAAGCTTGAGGCGCCCTGCAGCATTTCTTTGCGCACCTGCTGAAACGCCTGCTGGCGCTTCCCTTCGGCAACGCCGTATTTGGCGGCATAAATACTCACCAGACTCCAGGCATCTCCCGCATAGATGGAGGCAGTCCCCGTCTTCGCCGGAGTGACGCCCAGCTCCTCGCCCTGCCAATTCCGAAAGACCGATTTCGGGTCTGTTCCCCGCGTCCATGTATCGGAATCGGGATGGTACCAGTCCCCGATGCCGCTTCCATGCCGGCCCTCCAGCATGGAGGCCATATCGTCCAGAAAGACGCTCAAGCTTGCGCTGTGATCGCTGCCTTCAAACAACAGCTCCAAATAACGTTTGTAAAAGGTCCCATCCTGGTACAGCGTACCGTCCAGATCAAAAATCACGATCTCGATATTTTTCAGCCAGTCCATATTGTCCCTCCAGAGCAGTCTCTTGTTGTCTATTCCCGTAATGGGTCAACCCTTCAATCCCGTGGATGTAATGCCTTGGTGGAACCATCGCTGGGCAATGAGATACAGCACCACGATCGGCGCGATCGTAAACGTCGCTGCCGCCATCAAATGATGGTAGTTCGGGCCTTCCTCGCTGACAAAGTAGAGCAGGCCTACCTGCAGCGGTCTTAGCGATTCACTGGATGTAACCAGCAGCGGCCACAGCACGCCATTCCATTTGCCGATAAAGGCCAGCAGCGCTGTCGTAATAAGCGATGGCAGCACAAGCGGAAGCAGCACCGTCCACAGATAACGTCTGTTCGACATCCCGTCCACCTGCGCGGCCTCCCAGTATTCCTTTTGCACCGAGAGAAAGGCCTGCCTGAGCAAAAATATCGTGAAGGCTTCCGCCAGAAACGGCAGCATGATGCCCATATAGCTATCATAGAAGCCCTGTCCGCCGGAGCCTGCCCAATCATTGCCGCCTGCAAGCGGAATATGCCGCATCGTGACAAAGTTCGGAACCAGCGTCACATCGAACGGAATCAGCATCGTCACGACCACCAGCATAAAAATCAGGTTCTTGCCGCGAAAGTTGAAATGCGTGATGGCGAAGGCGATCGGCACGCAGACGAGGAGCTGCAGCGCCGTCCCAAGTCCGGCAATAATCACCGTGTTGATAAAGTAGCGCTGAAACGTCGATTCCGGCTTCATCCAGGCTTCTGGATAATTTTTGAAATTCCATACCTCAGGCAGCATAGTCGGCGGCAGCCGGTTAATTTCCTCCCCGGTCTTCAGCGAAGTCAGGATCATCCAGATAAAAGGAAACACTACACAGCATGCCAACAGCACTACACCGATCAGCACGATCGTCCACATCACCTTCGAGGAACGCCGTGCACCTACCATTCCGTACATTCGTCATTCCTCCATTAATGCATATAATGAACCTTCTTCTCTCCATAGCGCAGCTGCAGCCATGTCAGCCCCAGCAGCAGGATGAACAGCAGCATGGAGACTGCCGATGCGTAGCCAACCTGTCCGTACACATAGAAGCTTCGGAAGATGTACAAAGGCAGCGACATTGTCGAGCCAAGCGGACCTCCCTCGCCGCCCGAGAAGACATAGAATGCATTAAAGGATTCAAATGCCCCGATAACCGATACGATCGTAAGCAAAAACCAGGTCGGAGACAGCAGCGGCAGTGTAATATGGCGGATGACGTTCCAGGTGCGCGCGCCATCTATGCGGGCTGCTTCGGTCAGATCATGCGGAATCTGCGTCATGCCGGACAAGAACACTACAATCTGGAACCCGAGGCTGCTCCATATCGAGAACAGGATGACGACGCCAAGGGCCCAGGTCGGGCCTGCGAACGCCGTTGGAATCGATGCCGGCCAGCTGCCGCCAAGCATGTTCAGCAGCTTGACCAGGATCGGGTCAGGATCCGTGAGCCACTGCTGAGGCGTTCCGCCAAAAAAGTTGACGGCCGAATTGGCAAGCCCCACACTGGGATGGAAGATCCACTTGAACACAATTGCCGCAGCGACTTGAGAAGTAATATAAGGCAGAAAGAAAAGCACGCGCAGCAGTGTTTTTCCTTTGGTTATATGAAACAGCACATAGGAGATGAAGAACGACAGCAGCAGCGTCAGCGGAATCGTACCGATAGCGTAGAAGATGGTAACCATGAACGCTTGTCCGACTTCTCCCAGCTGCAAGCCCGACATGGGATCGTTCACGATGAGATCTTCTCTGAAGACGCGCATATAATTGTCGAAGCCCACGAACCGTTCCGGCACATAACCCCATTTCCATAAGCTGATCCACATGCCGAACACAAGGGGCCAATAGCGGAACAGCAGCAGCAGTACCAGTGCCGGCAGGGCATACATCAAGCCTGTCAGGGCTTCTTTTCTTTTCCGTCTCGAACGAGGCTTGACGAGCTTGCGTTCCTGAACCTGTTCGATAGGCTTGGCATCCAAAGCGGCAGCCTCTTTGAAAAGCACGGGGATTCTCCTCTCTTGGCAGCTTCCTGATTTATCTTACTCCGTTCATTCTAGAGAGAAAGTGTTCGATATGGATTAGAGGCACGTAAAGAGATTGTTGTGAAGTTTACCGTTGTTTACATAAACCAGCATGTTAAAATGTTAAAACGGTCATTTCAGCAGAATAAACGGTTAACTCCGAGGTGAAATCGGTTATTTCACGTTATCCGTCCGATAAGCTTGCAAAAAAACCCGAGGCGGGCTTGCCTCGGGTTGATCGCATTTATATTCGTTTATCCTTGATGCTTCCGGATCAATTCCATCTTCAGCTCCCAGGCCTCCCGGCTGAGATTAACCCGGAACATCTCGGGGTTGAGCTTCCGCAAATACTCCGGCCAGAATAACTGGAGCTGCTCTTCGTGATACGTTCGGATATCCTCCAGCTTGGGCAGCGGATACGCAAGAGCGCCATCCAGAAATATCGGATGCAGCAGCGGCACACTTTCATAATCCTTTACCGTCCGGCTTCTATAGGAATGTACGGGGTCAATCAGGTCCAGCGGCTGTCCCTGCAAGACATCCTGCTCGTGGCGCAAAGCGATGTAATCAGCCTCGGCTTTCCCTGTTGCCTTGCTGATAATCCGGTAGATTTCCTTCACTCCGGGATTAGACACTTTATCCGGATTCCCCGATATTTTAATAACCGGCTCGTATTCCCCGTTCTTCTCTCTTGCGACCAGCTTGTATACACCGCCCAATGACGGCTGGTCAGCCGCAGTGATTAACTGGGTCCCAACGCCAAAAACATCTATTTTTGACCCCTGCGCCTTCAGATTCAGGATGATGTTTTCATCAAGATCCCCTGACGCGATGATTTTGACATAAGACAGCCCAGCGTCGTCAAGCATCTCTCTCGATTGTTTGGAAATATAGGCCAGATCTCCGCTGTCGATGCGGATGGATTGGATTTTTTTGCCTATTTGCTCCAGGTGCCTGGCTGTTTTTATGGCATTGGGGACGCCGCTTTTCAACGAATCGTAGGTATCCACGAGCAAAGAAACCTGATCGGGAATCGCTTCGGCAAATTTGCGGAATGACTCTTCCTCTGTATCATGATCCTGTATCCAGGAGTGGGCATGTGTGCCTTTTGTTGGAATGCCGAACAATTTGCCTGCACGCAGGTTGGAGGTGGCATGGAACCCGGCAATATAAGCCGCCCGCGCCCCCCATATGGCCGCATCCGCTTCCTGGGCCCGCCTGGTGCCAAATTCAAGCAACGTTTCAGTTGGAGCCACTTGTTTTATCCGGGAGGCTTTGGTGGCGATCAAGGTTTGATAATTCATGAAGTTAAGCAGCGCCGTCTCCAGCAGATGCGCTTCAAAGACTCTCGCTTCGACACGAATCAAGGGTTCATTCGGAAAGACAAGGGTCCCTTCCGCTGCGGCATGGATATGTCCGGTAAATTTGAAACGCCGCAGCTCCTCGAGAAATCCATCCTGATACTGCTCCTCCTGCTGCTGCAGATACATGATGTCCTCTTCGTCGAACGCTAAATTTTGAATGTAATGAATGATTCGTTCCAGTCCGGCAAAAACCGCATACCCGTTCCCAAAGGGCAATTTGCGGAAGTACGCCTCGAAAACCGCCCTATTGTTCAAGGATCCATGCACCCAATGGGCATACATCATATTGATTTGATATTTATCCGTATGTAAGGTCAAATTCTCATAGTCCAAGCCAATCACTCCCTAACTCCACTATTGTCAACGCAGCCTGCATAAATACATCCCTTAAACAACTACCCGAGGGGCGCGAATTCAAACCATGGATTTCCAAGGTCAGCTGTCCCGATGTAGATATAACAAAACACTTCTCCTCTCAGCTTGGGGGCCAAACGCGGACCTTAAGCTGGATAAAGAAGTGTTTGGACTTCATCTATGACGAGCGTTCAGAGCTGACCTGCCGGTTCACAGTCACCGCCTGACGCTGGCTTTCAAGGAATTGCTCCGCGCAGCGCCCGATCAGCATGCAGAAGCTTCGATTATGTCCGATGAAGAAGGACGAGAGATCGTAACGGCCCCGCGAAGGCTCATGGATAACCAGCAGCCGGTGGCGCATATAGGCCATGGCAAATTGGATGAATTGCTCCGTTTGCTCCGATTCATGAAAGGTAATATAAGCATACAGCGAATGATCCTCCGGTTCATCCAGCATGCTTACGCCCGCGCAGGAAAACTCGGTGCTGATATTCATTTGCTGAAACAGCAGCAATGCCCGGTGCAGCTCCACATCGACTTCAATGCCGTCAAGCAGGGCGGTTTTCTTCGGATGGCGGGCAGGAGGCTTCACAAGCTCCACCCACTCGGCTATTTCTCTTCTTCTGCGTCCCCATCGTTCTCTGGACTGGCCGCTTAAAATAATCTCTTCGTTCCCGCTGTCTGTCTGATTGGCTGCCAATATCTTCATTCCCCCTAGCCATAAGAAGCGGAAGATGCCGCTGCTTTCATTGTACATCCCTGCCGGATAAAAAGAAATTGCAGCTGCTCGATTATCCTATCACCAAAACCATGATCATAGAAGCCGACACCACGGAAGTGACGGCCTGCTTGCCGGCCATTGATCCGGCGAACCGCCAGCCAAGCTCCTGGCGCACCGTCCACAGCGTCACCAGACAAGCCGTCAGCGTCGAAGCCAGATAGACAAGCACAAGCAGCTGCCCTGCGCTTAGCGTCTGCAGAAAGGCGCCATTATCCTGATTGAGCGTCAAGAGCCCATCCTTGCGCAAAATGGAGAAAATAATCCCTCCGGCAGCTTCCTCCGGCAGGTGAAACCATCCAAGCAGTGGAGCCGCCAGCCTCGCCAGGCGGTCCATAATCCCAAGCTGCTCCAGCAGCGTGGCAGCCAGGCAGATTCCGATAAAAATGGGCATCGCCTGCATCAGAAATTGCTTGATCACCGAACGGACGCGCCAGCCTACCGCGCGCAGCGAAGGGGGCTGCAGGAAGGTTTTCGTTTCATAAAGCGGCCTGTGCAGCTCTTGGCCTTTGCCCCTATTCCAGATCCGGGTGTGCAGCGCTCCAATCACAAACAGCATCGCCAAATAGGGAACAAACAGCCACGGATGACCGCCTGAGCCAAATACAGACAGGGAAGCTCCAATCTGATAGCTGCAGGCCGAACCGAAGGCAATCAGGGATACACAGGATTTCCGCGAGCATGCGCTGCAGGCTCTGCTCTGAAATACAGCCACCACATTGCAGCCAAACCCGGAGAGAACAGGAATCAGGTCCCGTCCGCTGAGCCCGATAACACGCAGCCATCCATCCAGTGCATCGGTTATCCGATCCTTCAAGCCGCTCTCTTCAGCGACAGCAACGCTTATCCCGAGCAGCAGCACCACGGGAAAAGCCCACAGGAACGAATACAATCCCAATGAAATCATGCCGTAATCGCCAATCAGCAGGGATTGGATGAAGGCCGGACTTGCATTCAGAACAGAGCGGAGCGGATCAATCACATGCCGGTCGGCGATTGGCTGCAGCCATTGGGAACCCAGATAAGCAAGCAGAACAGGCATGGCAAAGAGCAGCAGCGTTGTAAGAAGAGCAAGCGGCCTTCCCAGCAGCGGATGCTCAAACCAGGTGTGCTGCGGCGTTATCACCGGCAGCCGGGGTGCAGGATGCAGTACGGCCTTTTTGCGGACAGGCTTCGCGGTATCGATATATTCCAGCAGCTGCTTTCGTTTCACGACGGTCAGGCTGCGGGAATCGACGCTTAGTACAGCGATGCCGAGCCAGTCCTTGTAGTGCAAAACAAGCTTATGCAGCTCATCGGACGCTTTATCCTCAAAGGTCAGAACCAACAGGGTTCGTTTGTCCTTCAGCATCAGGCTGTCCAGCAATAGAGGCAGCTCGACCTGGGCATGGGTGCCGCGGACAACCAGAACTACAGCATCCGCGCCCCGAATTTCACCAAGCGCCAGCCGGGTGGTGACACTGTCATCCTTCAGCCGGATTCCGGGCAAATCGACCAGATCCAGATCATCCGCAAGCCTGGCCCGCCGGCTGCTCACGGTCGAGCCGCGAAAGTTGGACTCCTCGCCCGTATCCATGCCGGACAAGCCGCGAAACAGCGCCGATTTCCCGGAGGATTCGAAGCCAACCAGAACCGCGCTGCGCCCCTGCTCCTTCACATGCCTCAACACTGGCAATCCTCGCCGCAGCAGGACAAGTCCTCCAGCAGGAGACCCGCTCTGCGGTATTCCTCCAATGGAGCCTTGGAGAGTCCAAGCCCCTCGGCTATAGCTCCAGCGACAACGGCGAAGCGCTGGCGGAATTTATATATGAAACAGAACAGGAGCTCGCCGTGCACGACACCAGGGCCGGACAGAAATAATCCGGGAGTTTGTGTCGATTCATCATATTGGTTAAGCAGCGCATGGCCTTTACCATCCATTTCGAACAAGGATTTCACAAGGCCCAGACTGCTCTTGAAGCCCGTCGCAAGAATGGGGGGATGCGCGGTTTTGACAAAACGCTCCGTTCCTGCTGCATCCTCGCAGTAAATCAGAAACCCGCCATCCTCGGATTCCGCCACCCAATGAACGCTGTGGCCGCCCAATAATTCTACCTGATCCCCGTTCTGAAGCCCGTTCAAACGGTCCTTGGTGTAGGGAGACAGCTCCACGCTGGGGTCGCTGCTTCCCCGCTCGCTGAACCGGTCATTGCGGTCAATCAGTGTAACCTTCCTGCCAAGCCGCCCCAGTTGAATCAGCGCATCCGCTCCGCTCTCATATCCGCCAATGATTACGAACTCCTCTCCCTCAAGGCCGCTCCACTCGCTGATCAGGCTGCTGTGATAGCAATGCTCGGCCCCTTCGAATCCATCCAATCGGGGATACTGGAATTCGCCTGCCGCCCAGACGACATAACGGCTGAACAATGGACCTTGGGTCGTTTCCAGTACAAAGCCGTCCTCCACCGGTGAAACAGCCGTCACATCGATACCGGTCCGGATCGGAAGCTCTCTGAAGTCCGCCACCGCCTGCAGGTAATCCGCATAATCCTCTCCGGACGGATGCTCGGTTTCCAGCGTATAGGCAGGCGATGTCTTAAGCGCCACCGCGTTGAGGTCCAGCATGCCGTAAGCATTGCCGGTGAACGACGGAGTAATCATGCGCATCTCCTTCGGCCACATCAGGAAGGAGGCGCCCACCTCGCTTCTTTCCAATATGCCAAAACGCTTCACGCCCAAGTCCTTTAATACACAGCCCATTCCAATACCTGCTGCACCCGCCCCAATTATAAGGCAATCGAATTGTTCCATTGATTTAGCACCTCTTTTGAATGACCTTCTTGATCATTTGTTTTATATAGTAATTTTTACGATAAAAGGCGATAAAAAAGAGCCGTCAGGCTTCAGCCACGCATTTATAGGGAGCAGCGCTTAGGCTATATCTCATATAGGCATCTGAATATCCCTCTAATATGTAATTATTACGATTATAAAGCGAAAATCAATAACAGTCAATTCCTGATTAAATCGAGGTTGACCGGTATTGATCCCTGCGGAACCATTTTGCGAGATATAGAATCTGCCCCATATGCTCGGAATAATGGGCAGCGCATTGATGCAGCATGTCCAGGTGAGTCCGCTCTTTATTTCGGACAATTTGTGTTTCCAGCCACTGTTCGGGCCTCATTCCGTGCAATGTCTGGAGGACCAGATTCATATCGTCTTCAATAAGCCGCTTTAATTCGTCGCATGCCGTGAATACGGGGATCCATTGGATCCCCCGCTCGTATTCCCGCTGCAAAATACCTTTGGCGATGCGCTCCTGAACATTGCTGTGAATATGTTGGATGAGTGCCGAAATACTGTGGCTGGCCGGATCAGGCGAGGCATTCACCTCTTCGTCGGTTAGTTGGTCCAGCGCTTTCACGGTGCGCTGCCTGATTTCCCCGAATTTCCCGATCAGCCAGCTTCTATTGAATCCCTCATTCATTTGATATGCTCCGAATGCCCATTCTTTTGCAGACCGAAGCAAGCGCCATAGTCGGCTGCCTTATCCCGCCAAATCGTATGGATCTGAACCTTGTCCCGGTATGCGGCGCCTTGCAGTCCAGCCAGTTCAATCCATGCCCGCGGTCCGTCTATCCGGATATACGATTTGCTGTTCATGACATCGGATGAGCCATTCCACCCGATATAGGTTTGATTAATTGCCTCTTCCGACAAGTAGGCTTCCAGCAGCTCCTTGGCGGTATCTGCGTGTGCCGCCATGACCCAGGATGCTATGGCATGACCGAACAGGTCCCTCTGTTCCTGAGAAAGCGCCGAAGCGGCTAATCCCTGCGGTGTTTCGGGAAAATCCCGGTCTTTGCCCGGACCGAGAATAATGTCTCCTATTTCTCCTTCAATTGCCGCGGCTGCAAGCTCCGTTGCCCTTAATGAATTCAGGAATGCGGCGAGCGCGCCGATCCGTCCGGCCATGGCTTCCACCTCCGCTGCATCCGCCTTGAAGGACTGCGGCTCCACACCGACGAACATGGGGGTTGCGCTGGTTTGTTTCCCGTTGAAGACAAGATTAACGGCCAGATGATGACCGGTGATCTGCAGCATCCATGGAGCGTTTGCCGACGGTTTGCCATAAATCGCGATGTAATAGAGCTCGCTGCCCCACTGCATGCCCCCCGCATCCTGCCGCAAATACTCATCGGCCCTGATGATCTCCGTCATTGTTTTATAACCTTCGGCGCTGAGCGCTGCTTCTGCGAGCGCATGGGCCGCCTTGAGACTTTTCCCCTCTAAATCACCCAGCCTCAGCCCATGACGGGCGGCATCTCTGATTGGGAGGTTCGACCATACCGCTGTGCCGGCTTCGTTGAAATCATATTGAAGGGCTTCTAGTTCTTCGGCTGATAATGCAGCCATAAATTCCTCAGCCAAGGCTTCAACAGATTGTGTGGTCGCCCTGACTGCGCCGCCTTGTTCCCCGTGTGACGAATAAGCCTGTATATTTTTATCTGGTAGCATGTTTATTTTCTCCCCTCAATGGTCCATTCACATTGGATACACTTGATTGCCGGATATTCTTCTCCGAGGCCTATGAATCTCTTAATCTGAATGAGCACGGTTACAACAGTCCGTAATGGTCGGACTGCTCGACACCTGTCAAAGAAGCCGTCTGCCAAAATTCAGTCTCGCCTCAAGCTCGACCTTCCATTTGCACTCTTCGCAGCAATGCATGCCCTTCCTGTTTTGCTTCACCTGCTTGAATAATTTTGTTCCTGCCATCGCTATGAATTTTTTCTTGCACAGATAACATTGGACTTCATAATCCGCCATGTTTACCAGACTCCTTTTTTTGAAAAGTGAGCGGCTTCTGCCTTCGTGATTCTCTTATGGTCCGGAACCACTATATTATCCATGATATCACAACCGGTCATGTGATCATGAAGAAATGCTTCCTTTTATCGGTGCCAAAATATCGATATACACTTTACCGTCCGCGACAAGCGCCTCATACGAATCCAATCCCTGCGAAACCACGCCCACTGCGTTACCTTTGTCATCGAATTCGGCGCCATGACAAGGGCACTGGAAGAACAAATTTTTGGAGCCGCCGCGCTTCTCCACCGGGACCGGATCAATCTTACAGCCCAGATGCGTACATACAGGCGACAGAATAAGCAGCCCGCCTTTCGCATCAACCGAGACGTAAACAAAGCTTTTGACGGGCTTGGTCACCCAGGCGTTATGGATCGTTGCCTCATAATCGATCTTATTCATGCCCTGAAGGGCCGTTAACTGTCCAAGATCACCGAGTTCAGCCATATGGCTTGGAATCTCCTGGGAGGCAGGCACTCTATGCTTGAGTGCTCCATAATAAAATAACCCGGTGCTTCCTGCCACCAATCCCGTTATTCCTAACGCTAGTTTGCCGGATGTGCTGAGGAAAGCCCTTCTGCTGATCTTCTGTGGAAGCCGTTCATTCATAATCGTTCGCCTCCCTGAAATAGGTTAACTGGATCTCATCAAGAAAACGGTGTCTGACCAGAAAATCATCGATCCGCCCCAGCGCCTGCAGGACCTCAACCTCCGCTGCCGTATAATCGAACAGGATAAAAGCGTGCTTCAATTCTGCGTACAAGACCAGCTCCGCTTCATTGCCGGCAGCCGTGTAAGCTTCATAGAAGCGCACCGCATCCTCGGGTATAACGACCTCATCTTCTAATCCATGCATAATCAGCATCGGCGGTTGACCGGCTGCCACATTGTACAGGGGGGACATCGCTTGCGCATGTTTATGCCGTTCCATCCAATTCACCACAGGCTGCCCGCTCTCACGCTGCGGGATCATCATCTTCCATTTGCCAGTGAAATCAACGATTCCGTTGCAGGTAACCACCAAATCGGCTTTCGCCGAAGTTGCCAGATCCTCTCCAGGCTCATCGCAGCCTGCCAGCGTCGCCATACTCGCGGCCAGATGCCCTCCTGCCGAGTCGCCGGCCACGGCGATCCGGTCTGGATGAATACCAAATTGCAGCGCATGTCCGCGAATATAACGAATAGCGGATTTGCAGTCGGAGATGCATTCCTCCACGCTGCGGGCAGCGCCGTCTTTTGGCAGCTCGCCTTCCTGCGGGAGTAGCCTGTATTGCACGCTGAAGTTCACAGCACCGCGTCCGGCAAACATCCGGCAATGCCGCCCGAAACGTTCAGGCTCTCCGCTTCTCCAGCCGCCGCCGTGAATCCACACGATTGCGGTCCGTTTGTCATCCGCGCTCCAGCTCTCGGGCTTGAACAGAAGGAGCCGAAGCTCATATCCCAAACCGCGCTTATAAATGATTGTATCCTTCTTCAGCTCTCTGTCCGGCATAATCGTCCCCCTTCGTCGTAAGCAGAATAATAATTACTCCTATTTTACCAGATACATGCAGGAAGCACCGGCTATCGCCGATTTCTGAGGACTGAAGCTTTCTTTATTCCTCCGTTCATTCATGGCTGCTGCTCCCCATCAGGATCATGCTAGAGTTCACGGATACATTCATTCGGTCTCACCTTCTAAAGTATATTGAGTATTCCTCCAGCTAAACCCCATCTTATTTATTTCATCTCTAAAAATGCGGCCCAGTCCCCGCTGCTTCATTCAATTGTTCGGTGAAAGGCTGAGCGCCGATTGGTAGCTCCAGCACGGAAAAACCTCCTTCCACACTTCGCAAGCCCGATAATCGCCCCTATAATAAGGAAAAACCTTGCAGCAGCTCTGCTTTGGCGCTTTCATTGCACGATCGGTAGCTGCAGCAAGGAAAAACCTTCTTCCACACTTCGCAGGCCCGATAATCGCCCTATAAAAAGGAAAAACCATGCTGCAGCACTGTCCCCACCACTAGCATTAATACAGGCTGTTGCGCCAAGGCCTGGTTACACTTTGAAAAGTACAACTATCAATAAAAGCATACGACAGTTTTCTTCGGCTCCCAGTGATACCAAGAGGCAGCAGCGGCTCTCCCCGTATCGGTCGGCGCACCGGTGAAGACATTCGTCATGAAGGAGTCGTTCTTCTTGTATTGTCTCAAGCTAAGCCCTGCGGCGAAGATGTATTACGACAACATTCTGAAGTTAAGGTGGAATTCGACGACCTTCCGGAGGACTGCGCGGCGACTCCGGTGCCGAGGCTTATCCTTCAGCCAGTCCTTGAGTTGACCCCCTTGACCCCAAGCTGCGCTTCCAGCTCCCGGGAATCAATATTGTTGTTGAAATCTTCGCCGGCGGCGAATTTGACACCGCTGTTCGTCATCCGGATCAAAAATCGGCAAATGATCAAAGGTTCCGGGTTCCCGCCGTCCGGCCATCCCCTGGAAACGCTGGAAGATGGAAATTCCATGGCGGTCTGATCATAATGGAGGATTTACTGTGACACAGGAGAGAGCTTGCTTCACGCGAAGTGGAATGAGGAGTTATACGGTACCTTATCTTAACGGGATGCGTGCTCCAGGAATGCATCAACAAGGCAATGGGGTGAAACGGGTGTTGAACGAAGCTGGGGAACAAATAAGGTGCCGATATAGAACGGATGCTCCGGCATTTCAATCACACGCGGCTCTCCGCTGCTATCTGATCCGGTTATGAGGAGACCGGCGTTCACAAGTTCCGTTATGTAGGCGGCATTCAAGCCATAGCTGCATCTGAACGGCTCTGTCACCTCTTCCGTATGGTAGATGTCATAGACGCGGGAAGTCTTCATGATGATTACTTTCCCGTCTTGGCCGGCGAGAGAGCAGCTGAGCCTGCTTATGATCAGATTCCTGGCGGCAGGATTCTGCTCTTCATGACCGATATCCTCGATCTGTAAAACATTTCTCGCAAATTCCATCACCATATATTGAAAACCGCCGCATGTTCCAAGAACCGGAACCTGATTCTGCCGCGCATATTGAATCACCTGCAGCACGCCATCCAAGGATTCAGGAACGCCGGGAGCAATCCAATAGCCGTTATAATCGTACATCCGATCCTTGATGCCGGTTGACGGGATCCAGTCGATCCTGGCGCTTATTCCTGCCCATTCGGAGGAATGGACAAGCGCTTCCTGCGCAGCCTGCTGTGAGGGATATGCCGGGTTGAAGTCCCCCACGATACCGATTTTCATTGGAATTCCCTCCTTTATATTGAAACAGCATTTCAAATCATGATTATTATACCAACGAATTAAAATACTGGTAATGGTCCCGCTTCATTTCGGATGCGTTGCCTGGTTTAGGCGCTGACTACTTCACCCTGCCGCGGTAAGCAGCGAGCGTTGCATCAGGGTCGGATCCCCTCATTCCAATCTTGCCTGCACCAATCCGCTGCGACGTGTAGATCCCGGAATGGCCGGAGAACAGGTAACCGACAATAGAAGCCATGAAGATATAGATCATCGCATCGGAGCCAAATAATTCAATGCCGAGAATAAAACAGGCGATGGGTGTATTCGTCGCGCCGCTGAACACGGCAACAAGCCCCAGACCCGCCATGAATGGCAGGCTGATATGCAGCAGGCTTCCAAGGGCATTGCCAAGTGCGGCGCCAATAACGAAGAGCGGCGTCACCTCGCCTCCCTGGAATCCGGCACCGAGCGTAAGCGATGTAAACAAGGTCTTCCATAGAAAAGCCAGTGAGTGTACAGGCTCCGTAAATGACTGTACGAGCAGCGGTATGCCAAGGCCCAAATAATCGCGGGTACCCGCAGCATAGACAAGCGCGATAATGATCAGTCCGCCGATGAAGCTTTTCAGCGCCGCATGAGGAAACAGCCGCGTGAACAACCGTTTGCAGGCATGCGTAAGCTCGCTGAACAGCAGGCTGGTCAGCCCAAATAAAACAGAAGCGGCTAGTACCTTTACAATAACGAGCCAGCCGATGCCCGGTACGCCGCTCATTGCGTATTGAACATGATGAATGCCCCATGCCTTGGTGACAAGATCGCCGACGAAGCTTGCCGTAAAGCAGGGCAGCAGCGCTTCGTACCGCAGCATCCCGATGACCGCCACCTCCATGCCAAATACCGCCCCGGCAAGCGGTGTCCCGAAGACGGAACCGAACCCTCCGCTGATTCCGCACATCAGCAGTATGGCGCGATCCGTCCGGTTAACCTTAAGCCTCTTCCCCAGCCATTCCGCCATGCTTCCGCCCATTTGCACGGCCGTTCCTTCGCGTCCCGCCGAACCGCCCAGCAAATGCGTAATGACGGTGCCGGCAAGAACGAGCGGCGCCATGCGAAGCGGAATCCTCTCCTGACCGTTGTTGACCTGCTCCAGGATCAGATTGTTCCCCTTGGCAGAGCTGCCGCCAAGACGAAGATAAGCATAGCTCACCAGCGCCCCGCCAAACGGCAGCAGAAACAGCAGCCAGGGCTGACTGATTCTCTCTTCTGTGGCATAGTCCAGCGCAGCCAGAAATAATGCGGAGGCCGATCCAGTCAAAATTCCGATTAACGCGCCGTATAAGACCCATTTCATAAAGCTTCCCGTGAGCACATAATGCTGCAAGGGCCGGATACGCCCTGCATACCGCTTATAGATAGAGGATTTGCCGCCTGCTGAACCGTCTTGCATTACATGAACCTCCTGTTGCTGCGCCGCCAGAGGACGGCGTCAGCCGTATCTTCTTGAAATATAAGAAATATTAAATCCCTCATAACTTTGCTTATATTTCTAAGGGAAGATACTTGCTGCGCCGCCAGAGGACGGCGTCGGCCGTATCTTCTT
>NZ_JBWDNP010000010.1:0-254689 GCF_056269255.1 Paenibacillus sp. JT31N17 | reverse complement strand
CCGTATCTTCTTGAAATATAAGAAATATTAAATCCCTCATAACTTTGCTTATATTTCTAAGGGAAGATACTTGCTGCGCCGCCAGAGGACGGCGTCGGCCGTATCTTCTTGAAATATAAGAAATATTAAATCCCTCATAACTTTGCTTATATTTCTAAGGGAAGATACTTGCTGCGCCGCCAGAGGACGGCGTCGGCCGTATCTTCTTGCATCCGGACAAAAAAACAGACTCCTACCAGTGTTTCCACCGGTAGGAGTCATCAGCCCGTTCAAGGGCGGTTTGCGGCGAACTCCATCGCCGTTAATAGCTGACCTCATTCTATAGCATGTCGGCCGGCTCGGCAAGACCAATTTTTGAATAGACGCCGGAAATGCAAATTTGCCGGAGCTGCTCAACGGGGCGCCGGATCTAATTTCAATCTCTTCCGTACAGCAAGAAACAATAACTTGGCGGCACAGGTATAAAACAAGCTGGTAATCGCCCATCCTAAATGAATGGACAGGAGGTGAATCAATCCATGGCTAAAGATGTTTTATGTGAAGTAAACTCCTGCAAGTATTGGGCAGCGGGCAACCACTGCAATGCGTCTTCCATCTATGTGGTCAACAACCGGAGCAAACAAGCGAGCAACTCAGAGGAAACAGATTGCAAAACGTTCGAGTCCAAACTGTAGATCCGAAATGCGGGCAGCCTTTGCCAGAAGGCTGTCCGTTTTCTTTGACCTTATAGAATTTATAAGTTTCACGCCTATACTTTTCTATAAGCTTTGAGGGAAGAAACGGACTCTGCCGCAAAAGGATGGCGAAGCCGTTTTCTTCTTGACTTTATCGCGTTTATATTCACCCGTTTCTTCTTCATACAGGATCTTATGAAGACAGTATTGCCAATGGTGATAATAATTATCAGTGAGAATGGAAATTACTTTTATCGGATCGACGCAATATTCTTTTTGGCCGGGGAGCCGGGAATCGCCTTATCCATGGCAAAGCCGTAATTCAACAGCGTCCTGGCATCATACCATACCCCTGTCGATGTGGAATGCAGCACTACCGCAATCAGATTGGCGGATTGGCGGCTGGCGGATGCTACAAGGCAGTACCCCGCTTTTTCAGTAAAGCCGGTCTTGATCCCGGTAGCGCCATCATAATAATTCTCATCCGTATTCTGTAGGAGCTTGTTGCGGTTCACGAACGTTTGGGTCTCCTGCCCCGCAGTGACGGAACGCTCGGTCTCGCTGACGATCTGCTTGAACAATTTGTTCTTCCTGGCTTCCTTCGCAATGATTGCAAGATCATACGCCGTCGTATAGTGATCAGGATCATGCAGACCATGAGGATTGACAAAATGGGACTCCCTGGCTCCAAGCTCCTTCGCCTTATCGTTCATCAGATCCGCGAAGCAGCTGATTCCCTCTTCTGCGCTGACCGCCTTGCCCAGCTCCTGACTCGAAATATACCGGGCAATCGTCCGGGCTGCGTCGTTGCCTGATGGAAGCATCAAGGCAGAGAGAAGGTCGCGCAGCGAGAGCTGCTGTCCTTCGTATAGTCCGGCCGAGCTCTCATCCGGCGTTCGAAGCTGTGCCTCATCCCCGACCGTAACGATGGCATCCGGGTCACCTTTCTCCAGCGCGATCAGCGCCGTCAGTATCTTGGTCGTACTTGCCGGATAAAGCTTCATATGCGGATTCTTGCTGTACAGGATCTCCCCCGTCTTCTCGTCCATCAACAAGGCGGCTTCCCCCTGCAGCGTTCCAAGGGACGAACCTCCGCTGTTCAGTCTAAGATTGGACAGTCCATGAACAAGATTGGATGTTTTCTGTCTCATCAATTCCCAATTCGTTAATATCGCATAAGCCATCATGATCAGAATTACGAGCTGAACGGATTTTTTCATCATTGCGGCATTAAGCATGGCCTGCGGGCTCCTCTCCATTTTTCGAAGGGAAGAAATATAGGCCGGCTGTCCAGCAAGGGCGCAGCCGTTTCTTCTTGTAGCCTTAGTATGAAGGCAAGCCATTAATGCCCGGATAAGAAAACATAACGAAAACCTTACGGTTATCTAAATAAAAATAACAGCTGCATGCCGGGACATGAGTGCCGGTATGCCGCTGTTAGATGATTAAGCTTATAGCTCCTTGAGCCTTACCGAGAAAACAGTCCGCTCTATATCGCTGCTCACATGAATGCTGCCCTCATGCATCTCCACGATTTGCTTGGCAATGGCAAGCCCCAGGCCCGATCCGCCCGTATGCGTGGAGCGGGATTTCTCTACCCGGTAGAAGCGGTCGAAAATATGCGGCAGATCCGATTGCGGAATCTCTTCTCCATAATTCACGACGTCGATCAGGATATGCCCATTGTTCCGGCTTCCGAAAATATCCAGCACCCTGCCGTCTTTGCCGTACAGGATGGCGTTTGTGATCAGATTCTCGAAGACTCTGCGCAGCCTGTTACCGTCCGCAAATACATACAGGGCCGGTTCTTCAAAATGCAAACGAGCCGTAATTTGAGCCTGCTCCAGCTGAAGCTGGAACTGCTCGGCCAGCTGATGCAGCATTTCGATCAGATTGATTTTCGCGGCCTGCAGCTTGAACTCATGATTGCGCAGCCGGGTGAATTCGAACAGGTCATGAATAATCTGGCTCATCCGCTCCGATTCCTCATAGGCAAGCGAAATGTAATAACGCAGCTCCACCTCGTCGCGGTACAGATCCTGCTCAATCAACCCCAAATAACCCGTGATGGAGGTAAGGGGAGTACGCAAATCATGCGAAACATTCGTTATCAGCTCGTTCTTGGTCTGCTGGGAGCGGCGTTCTTCTTCCAGCGACAGCTGCAGCTGCTCGACGAACCGGTTAATATTGAAGGCAAGCTGGCTCAGATCGCCGCCTTCCTTGACCGGGACTTTATGCGTGAAATCGCCGCTTGCGATATGCTGGACATTGGCCATAATCTGTTCCAGGTACTGGGCGCGATAGATCCGTTTATCCCGCTTGAAGAAATAAAAGAGGGAAATAAGGAACAGCGGAAAGAATAAAACAATGAGAATATTCGGAAAACCGATATAATCCCTGATCAAAATATAGAAATCCATTAAATTGGCTTTAAAAAAAACAGTGTCGCGGAGATACGCCGCAGAGAACAGCATAATAAGCAGGACAGCTATCGTTGTCGCAGCGCTCCAGAAGAAGGGAATAACCCATCTAAGCTTCAATTTTGTAGCCGACCCCCCAAACGGTGTGAATCAGCTTCTCGCCTTCCATTTCCTTCTCGAGCTTATCTCTCAGCCGGCTCATGTGGACGGTAACGGAATTGTTCGTCTCATAGTATTTTTCTTTCCAGATCATCTCGAAAATATCCTCCGAGCTGAACACCCGCCCCGGCTGGCCCGCCAACAGATGCAGGATGCTGAATTCGATGGGCGTCAGCTTGATGACCCGCCCCTCAAACATGACTTTATGGGTCAGCTTGTCTATTTCCAGGGATTGAACATGAATAATATGATCGGCCTGCTGCTGCTTGGGCTGTGTCTGATAATACGTCCGTCTGAGGAGCGACTTCACGCGCGCCACAAGCTCCAGCGGATTAAACGGCTTGACCATATAATCATCGGCGCCTGTCATCAATCCCGTGATCTTGTCCATATCCCCGTCTTTGGCGCTGATCATCAATATCGGCGTCGTCTTGTTCTCGCGGATGCGGAGACAGACGCTGAGCCCGTCCAGGCCAGGCATCATAATATCCAGGATAACCAAATCCACGGGCTCCTCATCCATCAGCTCCAAAGCGCGCAGGCCGTCGCTTGCCTTGATAATGGAGAATCCTTCGTTCATCAGATAGATTTCGATTAATTGGGCGATCTTGGGATCGTCGTCGACGATTAATATTTGTTTGCTCAAAGCGCTCATCCTTTTATGTCAACTTTCTGAACTTCCTTTAAGACGAATGGTCTATACAGAAAGTTTAACATATTCGTCGTGATCATTCAGCCGCAGCTGCTGCGTAGCAAACTCGCGGTACATCGCATGCGACTTGAGCAGCTCCTCATGCGTTCCGCTGCCGGTGAGCCGGCCTTTCTCGATAAAGAGTATCTGCTCTGCCTCCACGACCGTTGCCAGCCGGTGGGCGATCACAAGCGTTGTCCGGCCTGCCATCAGATTCTTGAGCGCTTCCTGCACGACGACCTCCGATTTGCTGTCCAGACTGGATGTGGCCTCGTCCAGCATCAGAATCTTCGGATCGCGCAGCAGCGCCCTGGCAATGGCAATACGCTGGCGCTGACCGCCGGAGAGCTTGATTCCCCGCTCTCCCACCTCAGTGTCGTAGCCCTTGGGCAGCTCTCGGATGAAGGTATCGGCATAAGCCATCTTCGCAGCCTGCACCAGCTGCTCCTGGGTCACCTCATGATGAATGCCGTAGCAAATATTTTCACGAATTGTGCCGGCAATCAATGGACTTTCCTGGGAAACGTAACCGAACTGGCTGCGCCAAGACTGAAGCGAGAACGTCTGAATTTCATCCAAGCCCAACCGTATGGAGCCGGAGGTCGGTTCGTAATACCGTTCCAGCAGCGAGAACAAGGTGGTCTTGCCTCCCCCGCTCGGGCCAACTATCGCCGTCACCGAGCCCGGATTCACCTTGAAGCTGAGGTCGTGAATGACAGGCTCCTCCTGTCCGTAAGCGAAGGATACATGGTCAATGGAAATGACCTGATTCGAGCGCTTGACCTCAATGCCGCTCACATGATCTTCTTCTTCCGTATCAAGAATCTCAATGATGCGTTCCGTGGCTCCGATCGTTTTCTGAAACTGGGTAAAGAAGGTCGTGATCTGGCTCATCGGCATCACGATCTGGATCAGGTACAAAATAAAAGCAACCAGTTCCCCTGCCGACAGCGCACCCGATGATACGCGTATCCCGCCATATCCGATAATGACGACCAGCAGCATCATCATCACGAAGAACATCAGCGGTGCAATCAAGGCCTGCACCTTCGCTTCGCGCAGGCCAAAGCGGAACAAATTCGTAATGCCCTGCTTGCCGTTCCCATACTCCTTGGCCTCGGCGTTCGAGGATTTGACGAGACGGATTTCCGACAATACCTGGGTCAAAATGGTAGTGAAGGAGGCCGTCTCCTCCTGCAGTCCCTTGGATATTTTGAACATTTGACGCCCCAGCGGCACAAGGAACAAGGCGGCGACCGGAATAACGCCCAGCATGACAGCGGTCATTTTCCAATCCATATAGAACAGTACCACAATGGAACCGATCACGGAGATGATCCCTGTGAAGAAGCCCGTCATATGCTCGGCGATTAAGGATTTGACGACGCCGGTATCATTGGTCATCCGGCTGATCGTCTCCCCTGTGCGGTGGCTGTCGTAGTAGCTTACCTTCAGGATCAGCAGCTTCTTCCACAGCCTGTCGCGCAGCTCGGCCACAACCTTCTGCCCGATCCGGTTGAGCATATAAATGGAGAGGCCGCTGGCAATCGTCTGGACGACGAAAATCCCGCCAATGAGACCGATTTGACCGAAGCTCAAATTGCTGATCGAGAAGCCGTCAACGAGATTTTTCGTGAATAAAGGGATAATCAGCCCGACAAGCGTCGCAGCCACGCTCATGATGACAGCGATTGTCAGGATCGGGATTGAAGGTTTGGTCTGCCTGATCATCTTGAGAAATAATCTCCAATTTCCCTTGGAAGCCGGAGGCCCGCTTGCCTGGGTGGTGCTTGCTGTTGTTTCCATCGTAAATGACTTCCTTTCTGCCTGTAGGGCGGCACGCGAATGTTGAGGTTATGTGCTTAAGCTTACATTCGTTTTTTGAACGGAATATGAACACCCTTGACAGTATTTCCTCTTCAGTGCCATGATCGGATGTAGAACCTATACGTTTGGAGGGATCGCAAGTGGCAGACAAGATCACTATGAACCGCGTGACACCGATACTGCGTATTTTCGACGAGGCCAAGGCCAGGGAATTTTATGTGGATTTCCTTGGCTTCAAGGTGGAATGGGAACATCGTTTTGAAGAAAATTTTCCGCTTTACATGGAAGTATCATTCGGTGAATGTATCCTGCACTTGTCCGAGCATCACGGAGACAGCAGTCCGGGCTCGGCGGTACGCATCGCCATGGCTCAGCTGAAGTCCTACCACAGCCGGCTGCTTGAGCAGAATTACAAGTACGCCAAGCCCGGAATCGAAGAAACGCCATGGAACACGGCCGAGGTGCGGATCGCCGACCCTTTTGGCAACCGGATTATATTCTATGCTCCCTTGCAAGCGGAATAATCCAATCATGGAGCAGCTGCTTTGCACAGATGGAGCGGCTTCTTCCCTCCGGTTCCTTGCGAATGGCGGTCACGAGTGCAAGCTCCGGTATAACGAACAGATACTGGCCGCCATATCCCTTGGCAAAATAATAATCGACGCTCCCATTGAGCTCTCTGGGAGAAACCCACCAATGATAGCCGTACTCCCCGAAGATCGGCGGATCATAATGCTGCAAGCCCTGGTGATGCCTTGATGTCGAGCTCTCCACCCAGGAAGCCGGGACGAGCTGCTCGCCGTTCCACACCCCGCCCTGCAGATAGAGCTGCCCGAACTTCGCCATATCCTGCGCGCTTATATGGAGGCCCGTTCCTCCCTCATGAATACCGGAGGAGCTGTTCCACCGGGGCCTTATGAAGCCAAGCTTGTCGAACAGATGACGCTTTGCGTAGTCGTAAACCGGTTCTCCCGTTGCTTTCCTCAGGATGGCGGACAGCAGATGCGAGCCTCCCGAATTATAGGTAAAAGCTTCACCAGGCGTATGAGCCATAGGCTGGTCCAATATGAAGGAAACCCAATCCGGGGTACGCCTCATCTTCCAGTACGGTTTATCAAAATCAGGCCAGTGAAACCCTGGCGTCATGGTGAGCAGGTGCTCGATCAGAATTCCGTGCTTGCGGGGGTCTTTCGCTGATGCCACTTCTGCAAAATAATCCGCAATCGGCTGCTTCACCCCTTGTATGCAGCCTTCACCGATCGCAATGCCGATAAGCGCGGATAATATGCTTTTGGTCAGGGAGTAGACGGCCCCGACACGGTCCTCGCCTTTGTCATGCCAGCTCCACGCCGTCCTGCCGTCCAGCAGAACGACTGCATCCTTGATTTTGCCGGACTCCAGATGGGCTGCGGCCCCGGCTTCAAGCCTCCGGAAGGCTTCGGTCGTATGTTGATCCGCTTCCTTCAAGGCAGCGTCACTCGTTATTTGCAAGACAGCTCACTTCCCTGCTTAAGTTTATAATTCCGCTTGTACGATCCATCTGCAGATACGTTATATTATAGGCTGTTTCACCATCTATAACCAAATAAACCAAGGCGTATGCCTCACAGCGGCATTCAAAATGTTATCCTTTTGGAAGGACTTCCGATTTTTATGTGGAACATATAGGGCGTAGCAGGAAAATTTCGATTTTATGGGGGAATGGATTTACATGGCACTTATTCAATGCGATTTTTACTCGGAAGCGCTCGGGCTCAGCACTTCAATGAATGTGATTTTGCCTCAAACGACGTATTCCCAGATTGGAATGGAAACGCAGTCACACGGAAACAAGCACCGGACGCTGCTGCTGCTTCACGGCTTGTCCGACGATCACACCATATGGCTCCGCCGCACCTCCATCGAACGTTATGTTGCGCCGCTTGGCCTTGCCGTAGTTATGCCCGCCGCAGGACGCAGCTTCTATACCAATATGGTCAGCGGTCTGGATTACTGGACCTTTATCAGTGAAGAGGTGCCTGCGCTGGCACGCTCCTTCTTCCCGCTTTCGGATCGGCGGGAGGATAATTTCGTCGCAGGCCTGTCCATGGGCGGCTATGGCGCCTTCAAGCTGGCGCTCAGTCATCCCGATCGTTATGCAGCCGCGGCAAGCTTGTCCGGCGCGCTTGATGTGACCGGCTTTTACAAGGACCGGAACAAAGACCTAGATCTGATTTATGGCAGCGTCGAGCAGCTGCGCGACAGCCCTAATGATTTGTTCAAACTGGCGTCGGATGCCGCTGACCATCAGAATCCTCCCCAGCTCTTCCAATGCTGCGGCACCGAGGACTTTCTATATCAGGATAATTTGCGTTTCCGCAAGCATGCCGGGGATCTGAAGCTGCCGCTCACCTATGAGGAGGAGCCGGGCAGTCACGATTGGGGCTATTGGGACCGCAAAATCCAGCGGGTGCTGGAGTGGCTCCCCCTTCATGAGCACAGCAACGCTTAAGCTTGCTTCAACATAGCACGGCAGCCAGACCTTCAATCCGGGATTGAAGGTCTTTTTCTACATGAGCATGATAGGCGTGACGGCAATTCCGGACGGGAAGCTGCCCGTAGGCAGAACGGCGACCGGCATATGATTCTGCGTATCGATAACGGCGACATATCCGAAGGTCAGGACGGTTGCGTAAACTTTGGACCCGTCGCTGGTCACGGCCAAATCGCTCAGCTGGCTTCCTTCGGGCAGATCGATCATGGTGAGCATTTCATTGCGTGACAGATTAATCGCCATTATTTCGTCGCTCCCCCGGTTCGCCACATAGGCGAGCGACCCGTCGGGCGTGATGACGATGCTCTGGGGATCACTGCCGGGTATTAAAGCGATCGTCTTCACAATCGTTCCGGATTGGCTGCGAATGACATAAATGCGCTCATAATAAATATCCGTTACATAGATGAATGTGCCGCATGGGGTAATTGCAAGAGCCGAAGGCTGGCTTCCTTCCGGCAGCTGGAGCATGGCAATCGTGCGTTTTGAAGTATCCAGGACAACGACGGCTCCTGCGCTGATGAGGCAGCAGTAAGCGTGTTTTCCGTCCGGCGCGACCGCAATATAGGAGGGGTCGCAGCCCTCCGGCAGCGGGATCAGCTTGAGTATCGCTAGCGAATTTGTATCGATGATGGCAATGTAATCCGCCACGAGAGTTGAGACATAAGCGGTTTTCCCGTCTGGAGCAATGGCTGCTCCCAGCGGCACGGCATTGGCGGGAAAATGAATCTCGGCGCGTATGGACTGGGTGAAGGAATCGATCACCTTCACTGTCTTGTCTCCCGGACAGGTCACGTAGACGTTCAAGCCGTCAGGGGTGATGGCCACCTGTCTTGGACTGCTGCCTGCGTTCAGCGGCAAGGTCATAATCCTCGTATCGGTAGAGGTATCGATTACGGTGAGACTGTGCTGGGTATGATTGGCCACATAGGCCAATCCTTTCTCGTCCCGGTTCGCGGTCCGCACTGCGGGCATTGGATGGATATGAAGCATATTTCCGTCCGCATCCAGCTCAGCCGCCGTGGCTGCAACATCGCGTCCGCCAGGACCCCCCGCGACGATACGAATGCCGAAGCTCTGAAGATCCTGCACCGTATGGCTGATGGCAAATGCGGATTCCTCCTGCTGCGCCGGCGCAAGTGCGACAAGCCTAATCGTGCGCACCCGCTCGCTCCCGAATTCCCCCTCATCCCGGACAGATCCGGAATGGAATCTGTAGCATTGAATGCCAACCACAGCATGATGCCTTCCCCTGTTAACAGCTCTGATGGCGATCGTTATCGAATTGGGATGATTGCGGTTCAACAGCATTCCTGTATCCAATATCGGCATTCAATCCGCCCTCTCCATGCTTTCATTCTCTATGCTATGAAAGGATAGAAGAATGCGCGAGGGGTATCTCACTATATCACGAAGATAGATTTATTCCGCAAATCAAATTGTGCTTCCCGTCATGTAGTCCGCTACATTAATCCTTCGCGCATGCAGAAACATCTTCCGACCGCCCAGGGAAATCACCGGGGACGTTCATGCATGACAGTCTGCTTATGCGGCAGTCCGACCAGGTGGTTAGCCTTGATCAGAGGCACTGGAGCTGCAGCGGGAGCCTGCGTCCATTTGGTTTTCACCGTATCGTTCAGCATGCGGATAAAGCTGCGCCCTGCGTTGCCGATGAATTTGTCCTTGCGGTAAATCAGGCAAATTTCCTCCTGCGGCCTGGGACCGGAAAGCGGTATCAGCTTAATGTCGCTCAGGCCGAGGATTTCCATGGGCACGCGGGATACAATCGAAGCCCCCACACCGCTGCGGATCAGCTTGATCAGGGAAGAGGAATTGGACGTCTCGATATGCGGCATCAGCTGAAAACCCAGCTTACGGCAGTGCTCGTTCACAAGCTGCCGGCACTGGTGATCGCTCGTGAGCATGACCGTCTTCATATTCTTGATTTCCTCGAAGCCAAGGATGTCGTGAACGGCATAAGGATGATCAGCCGCGACTGCGAGAATCATTTCATCCTCATACAGCGGCACGGCCATCAAGCGCTCGTCAGGAGCCGGGCGCATGGCTATACCCAGATCGGCTTCCGACTGCAGCACCTGATCGACCACCCGCGTGGAACCAAGAATAGCAAGCGATACCTCAGGATAGGCGCTGTGATAATCGGCTACCATCTGACCGAGCAGCAGATCAACCGCCCCCGGAATGACACCGACCCTCAGCCTGCCTCTTTCCTGGGTGCGCATTTCAGAAAAATAATCCTTCACATACTCGATACGCTGAAAAATTTCCTCGCACTGCTCGTACAGCACCTGCCCTGCTTCCGTGATCGCAATCCGCTTGCCAAGCCGGTCAAATAAAGGGAGCTCCATCTCTTCTTCCAGCACCTTGATCTGCTGGCTTAACGTAGGCTGGGAGATGCCAATAGACTCCGCTGCTTTGGAGAAATGCAGCTCCTTGCAAAGTGCCCGGAAATATTCCAGCTGTCTCAGTTCCACTTGATCTCTCCTCTTTCCCTGATTATAGTCTGTTGCTATTATAATAATAGATATTATCGTATTGATCAATAATAATTCGATCCCTATACTTGTGAATATTCAATTATCACATGGGATCGGGGGAACTTGCCAATGAAATCATCATCAGAAACAAAGTCAGGCAGCGGGTTTATGCTTCTTATCATCTGTTTGGGCGTATTTATGGTTTATCTGGACAGCACGATCGTCAATACGGCCCTGCCGTCGATTCAGCAATCGTTCGGACTTGGCGTGTCCGGGCTGCAGTGGCTCCTGGACATTTATGTGCTGGCCTTTGCCTGTATGTTAATGACAGCGGGGACGCTCGGGGATTTGTTCGGCCGAAAAAAACTGTTTATCGCAAGCCTTGCCGGCTTTACTCTCTCTTCAGTAGTATGCGCGCTTGCTCCTAATGTCGGGACATTGCTTGCCGGGCGCGTGCTGCAGGGTCTATTCGGTTCAGCAGTCATACCCATGTCCCTCGCGCTTATTACGGTTCTCTATCCCCTGCCGGCTGCCAGAGCCAGGGCCGTCGGATTATGGGCCGGCATCGGCGGGCTCGCGCTGGCGGGAGGACCCATTATTGGCGGGCTGCTGATTGACAGCATCGGCTGGGAAAGTATTTTCTGGATTAACGTTCCGATTGGTATCCTGGCTGTGATCATTCTTGCTATGAAGCTGAAGGTTCGAGAAGTGACAGTCAACAAACGGATTGATTTCATCGGGCAGGTTTTGTTCATCCTCGGAATTGCCGCGCTCACCTTCGCGCTGATTCAGGGCAGCTCCGAAGGCTGGTGCTCCCTCCTCATTATCGGCAGCTTTGCCGTCTCTGTGCTATGTCTTGTCCTCTTCTATCTATGGGAGCACTCCTGCAGCGATCCCATGCTTCCGCCTGATTTCTTCAGGAACCGGATCTTCATCATGGCATGCCTCGTCAATTTATTGAGCTTCTTCGGAATGTTCGGGGTGATGTTTCTGATGACCCTCTTCTTTCAAACCATCAACCAGCTGACGCCCAGCGAAACCGGCATCCGTTTTCTGGCTTTGACAGGCGCCATTATGATTGGCTCTTATGTCACGCCGCGGATCTATTCCCGGATCGGAACCAGGACCACCATTATAATCGGAGCCTTCATGACGGCCGGCGGATTGCTGGGCTTGTTGAATGTGGGACCGGGCAGCGGATTTGCCGCTTACGGATGGCCGATGATGCTTATCGGTCTGGGAGTATCCTTAGCCGGTGCTCCGGCAACGATGGTGCTGCTGTCCTCGGTACCGCCGGAGCGTGCAGGCGCCGCTTCCGGCGCGTCACAAACCTTTCGTCAGGTCGGATCAATATTCGGAATTGCCCTGTCCGGCTCTATACTGCTGCATCGGATGAAGACCGATGTTCCCGGGGCTTTTGCCGATGCTCCGCTTGCCGACGACGCCAAAACAGCGGTTATTTCCACTCTCAGCGGAGGAGATTTTTCCATCATGGCCAAAAGCGGACCCGATTCTGGCCTTACTGGGATGGTTCTCGAGCGCATCAGCCCGATATTCGCTCACGGCCTTCACCAGGCTATGCTGGTGGCCGCCGCAGGTGGTATTCTTGCTGCGATATGCACTTTCGCGCTTTATCGTCAAAGCCGCGCCGATGAAGCAAAGGCCGGCGCAGGGAAGCCGAATCCTTCCGGGGCGGTTAACGCGGAATCATAATTGGCATTCTGTGGAGCAGTTGAGTTTCTCCAATTGTGTTATTCACCATTCAACATTAATCCCTATGTTCACTCGGATAGTCTGCTTCTAAAGCTCATTGGCATATGCTACGATAGACAATAATACGGAGTGTTCAATTAATAATCGGGAAGTTAATCTTCCCGTTGAAGAAAGGGGATACCGGAATGGGGAAAGATATGAACAGCGAAGCTGGACTGGAAAGCAATCTTCCCGATGGTTTAGCCAAACCTGCACGACGGGCGCTCATTGCGGCCGGGTATTTGCGGCTTGAGCAGCTAAGCAAGCTCCGCGAGTCAGATCTGCTCATGCTGCACGGCATGGGGCCCAAGGCGCTGGGTCAGCTCCGCGGCGCCCTGGCTGCCAGGGGCGAAACATTCGCCGAGTGAGCAAACCATATAGCTGTCAGAGAAAAAGCAGATACTTCGGGTAACCTGCTTTTTTCTGATAGCATATAAATTTATACCATGAATTATTAATGTCATTAAATTATAGAATTGAACTGGCATTTTGCTTATCCTCTGGCTTATAATCGCAGCAAAAAGAAAGCTCCCCGTCAAAAAGAAGCTTTCTAACAACCAGTTATTCTCCGTCCCACTTGACCCTAATTGATCCTAATCGATATAAATGCGGGTCACTCGGGATGTCAGCGCAGCCGATATCTCCTGCCCCGCACCTCCCAGATTGGCAGCCAATTCCTCACAGGTGATACGCTCGCGGCCATTCTCGCCGATTAGCGTAACCTTCGTGCCTACCGCATATTCCCGGGGCAGACGGATCATTATCTGATCCATCCCGATCTTGCCGATTACCGGTACTCTATGTCCGTCAATGATCACTTGTGAATGCCGCAGGCTTTGCGACCATCCGTCGGCATAACCGATCGGAACCGTTCCCACCCACTCGTCCCGGCCAGCCCGGTAAGCCTGATCATAACCCACATACCCGCCTTTCTTGAGCCGCTTCACCTGGATCAGGCTGCTGTACAGGCTTAATGCGGGATCCAGCTTCACAGCGCCAGCTGCTGTCCGGGGGCCAAAGCCATACATGGCCGCTCCGATCCGCACCATATCCATAGCCATCTCCGGAAAGCGCAGCGCCGCAGCGCTGTTCGCGCAATGGAAGACATTCACATGAATCTGCGAGCTTGCGACCCAGGCTATCATCTCCCGAAAACGGTCAAATTGTGTCCTCAAGTAACCGGTATCGGTGCTGCCTGCAGTGGCGAAATGGGTAAACACCCCGTCCACGATGATGTCGGATGCGCGCAGCCAAGGGAGCATTTCCTCCCATTCCGGTTTCTCCCGGATTCCGAGCCGGCCAAGACCCGTGTCCATTTTGACATGAACCTTGAGCGAAAAAGGATAGAAGGTATGCATGCATACCCGCCGCATTTCCTTGAACCATGCTGCCGACGTGACGGTCACCATAAGATCGTATTCAATCGCGATTGGAACCTCCTGCGGCTTGATCGGCGTCAGAATGAGAATCGGCAGCTCGATGCCCTGCTTCCTGAGCTTCAATGCTTCGCTCAAATAAGCAACTCCCAATGTATCGGCTCCGGACCTTACCGCTATTTCAGCCGTTTCCAAAGCGCCGTGACCGTACCCGTCCGCTTTCACGACAGCCATCAGCTTGGCGGATGCGGGCAGGCGCTTTTTGATTGTGCGCAGATTGTCCCCGATGGCCGACAAGTTTACTTCCGCCCACGTGTTCCGGTATATCTCCGATGCGACAGTTGTTATCATGGCTTCCCCCTCCTCCTGCCTTCAGCCAGCTTTCAGAACCTGATCCTTCAATAAACTTGATACAACGTCCTCCAGCTTCAGCGCTCTGGAAGCTTTAATCCAGATCAAGGCATCCTGCTTGAGGATGGCTTTAATATGACGGACCATCTCCTGCTTGTTCGTATAATGAAATACATGGCCTTCGTTCATCCTCTTAAGGGCGCTGCGGGCAGTGTGTTCCGATAAGGGACCAAACGTGAATAAATAGTCCAGCTGCTCCGCGTCGGCCAGTGAGCCAAGCTCCTCATGCAGCAAAACTGCCTGCTCGCCCATATCCTGCATATCGCCCAGGACGGCTATTTTTTGCCGGCTGCCCGGAAGGGTATATAACGTCTGCAGGGCTGCAGCTGCGCTTGCGGGATTGGATTTATACGTGTCGTTGATAATGGTGAAATGATCGGTGTGAACGACCTCATTGCGCATTCCTGTCAGCTTGGCCTCAGCCAGTCCCGCTTTCACCGTGCCCAGGTCCATGCCAAGATTGGATGCGACCGCAATCGCGGCAAGGGCATTCACCAGCTGGAAATGTCCTATTAACGGGATAGTTAATGACATTAACAAGTCCTGGGAAATTTTGAAGCTTGTTCCCTCCAAACTCATCTCATGGCAGACGGGGTGATACTCATTGTGAGCTTCCATCCCGAAGGTCTTGAGATCAAAAGGCCATTCCTGTGCACCCAATCCCGTCCGAAGCATAGGATCATCGCCGTTGTAATAAAGGGTTCCATCCCGTTTCAAGCCATGAATGATTTCCAGCTTCGCCTTCAGGATATTCTCTTTGCTGCCCAAATCGCCCAGATGAGCATCACCGATATTCGTAATAATCGCGATATCCGGAAGAGCCAGGGAGGACAGCAGCGCGATTTCGCCAAGTCCGGACATGCCCATCTCCACGACAGCCATCTCGGTATCCTCATTCAGCTCCAGCAGTGTAAGGGGCACACCCAGATGATTGTTCAAATTGCCGAACGTTTTCTGCGTTCTGAACGACTTTGAAAGACAGCCTGCAAGAATATCCTTCGTTGACGTTTTGCCGTTGCTCCCCGTTATCGCGATCACCTTCACCGGCAGCTGCATCCGGTATTCCCTGGCAAGCGCCTGAATCGCCGTAAGCGTATCAGTCACCAGCAGCACCGGAATCTCGCCAATCGGCGGATTGGGCTCAGACTTGTCCCAGAGCATTGCTGCCGCGCCAGCTTCAATCGCCTGCCGGGCAAATTCATGTCCATTGAAGCGCTCGCCCGCAATCGGTATGTAGAGATTACCCTGCTGCAGCGTGCGCGTGTCAATGGAGACTCCCCTAATTTCGACGGCCGCCTGCTCCTGTGGGATCTTGTTCATCGCCCGTACCATAACAGATAGTTGCTGAATCGTTTTTTGTATCATCTTCAAATCACTCCCTTGAATACTGTATCAATTGTTTCTCCGCATGGCGGTTGAAGGCATAATCGATCAGCTTCTCTATCAGCTCGGAATAGGTGGTTCCATCAGTCCGCTCCCACATAACCGGATACATGCTGAAGGCTGTAAATCCCGGAAGCGCATTAATTTCATTCACATACAGTCTTCCCGCATCATCGATGAAGAAATCCACACGCGCCAGCCCCGAGCAGTTCAAGGCCTGATAGGCAAGCTCTGCCGCCTGCCGGAGCTGCCCGGCCAGAGCATCCGGAATGTCAGCGGGAATGGACATCGTCAGACGGCCGTCAATATATTTGGCATCATAGTCGAAGAAGGCTTTATCCTGAAGGAACTCGCCGGGGACAGAAACCAGCGGGCGTTCGTTACCCATCACGGCCACTTGAATTTCTCTTCCCCGCACCTCCTTCTCCACAACGATTTTACGGTCGTAACGGTAAGCATCCTCAATGGCATCTATCAGGCGCTCCTTGACCAGACATCTGGTGATGCCAATGCTGGAGCCCAAAGAGGCAGGCTTGATATAGCAGGGAAATCCGATTTCTTCCTCGACCCGGCTCAGTATACTTCCCCGGTCCTCTATCCACTTCATGTGCGGGAAAGTCAGATAATCCGCCTGAGGAAGGCCCGCCGCAGCCAGCACCTCCTTGGTGACAGCCTTATCAAGCGTTAAAGCGGACGCGAGCACGCCGTTGCCGACATAGGGCACATTCAGCAGCTCCAGCAGTCCCTGGATCGTGCCATCCTCGCCATTTGCGCCATGCAGCATGGGCAGCACGACTTTTTTGCCTTGCATCGTGAATAAACGGGTCAGAATGCGGCCAATCGATCCTGCCGGTTCTTCCTCGGCAGCTTCGAGAACCAAATCGCGGATTGTAAAATCTTTGCCGGTGAGCTTCCCTCGGCTGCACCAGCAGCCTTTCCGCGTTATATATATGGGGTACAGATCAAATTCACTTTCATTTATCGCCTGCATAACGGTATAGGCTGTTTTCAATGAGATCTCATGTTCAACAGATTTTCCACCGTAGAATACATACAGCAATGTTTTCATATAAAAAAAGCCTCCCGGTTGTCTATCGGTTATCTCGTACTAGCATAACCAAAGAAACTAAAGAGACTCCTAAAAAAAGCTTAAGAAATCATTAAGAAAATGGCACTGTTTATAACATCGGGCTTGGTCAATCAAGGATTCACGTCTATTATAGACGAGCCCGGGTTAGGGAAGGTATGATAATAAACACATCATATCGAGAAAGAAGGAATACGAGATGAGCCAACGATCCATGACCCTATTAGCGATATCCGGCAGCCTTCGCGCCCAATCCTCCAATACCAGACTGCTGCAGGCGGCAGCCGCATTAGTGCCTTCCGGAATGCATTTTTCTTTCTATGAAGGGCTCGGCAGCCTGCCTCATTTCAATCCCGAGATCGATACCGACACCCCTCATCCTGCTGTAGCCGAACTGAGGGAGCGGTTGAAGCAGGCGGATGGCGTGATCATCTGTACCCCGGAATATGCAGCCGGAGTGCCGGGATCGCTGAAGAATGCGCTAGACTGGATCGTGTCCTCCGGAGAGTTTATGGACAAGCCGGTATCTGTCATCAGCGCTTCCCCCAACCCGCTTGGCGGAGACAAAGCCTATGCTTCCCTCCTGCTGACGCTGAATATGATGAGCGCCAAAGTAGTAGAGAATGCTTCGATGACCATTCCGATGATTACAATAAAGCTGAACGCAGCAGGCGAGATAACCGATGCCGCAACATCCGATTCGCTGCGTGATGTTCTTCAGGCGCTTGCTGAGGCAATCCCTGACTAAAGCGCGCTACTTCGCATTCACATCCAGGATAAAACGCTCCAAGCCGCTTGGATCCGTGATGCGGCTGTTGCATTCATGACTTTTGAAACACATATAATTGCCGATTGCCTTGTAATACTCGGGAGAGCCTGAGACTTTTTTCCGGGAAATCGCCGTAACCAGCGCCACTTCTCCAAAACCCTTGCATATGCAGCATAGATCCTTCCTGCTGTTCAGCGAGTATTTCCCTTCAACGCCGATCATTTCGCCTTGATGCTCATAAATCAAATACATCCGGCTCGTCCCGATATCGGGCCATCCGAAATAGGTATAGGAATAATCATGCTGAAGCGAAGGATCCGGCAGCCTGACCTTCTTGTTTTTGGGAAAAAGCTCCCGGACCAGCTGCTCCGTGACCTCCGGAAATGAGATGCGGTAAGCCGCCAGAGCGTCCAGATAATCTTGAAACTCCTGTTCCGTCCGCAGCTTGATGATGAACAGCAGCAGTTCCTTCTGAGTATCGGTCAGCTCCGGGAACGCGGCCAGTATTTTGGTTTCCACGCTATATTTGACCGCCTCAATGACAGAGGCATCAGAACTTGTACGAATTGTCCGGCCGAGATAGGCGGCCTCATTGTTAATGACATTAAACTGATGATTGCGTATAAAAGGCTTCTGCATCATGGTTCCCCTTCCTTGCACTTGCACGCCCTTTCTATTTTTACAAAAATTCAATGATTTATCAATCCCATCCATAAAGAAAAAGAACATAGGCCAGCTGCGCGCACATAGTCTGGTCCATCTCCATTAAAATACCGCTGCCTTTCCCCTGTAGGCATTTGCTGGTGAGAATGAAAAAGACGTTACCCGGCTGATTCAACCCGATAACGTCTTCACTCGTTAAGATTAAAGAGTCTGCGCTGTGCAGTTGTCATAGCGAGAACTAAAGACCAAGCTCGGAGAGGCCGGGATAGTTATCCGGTCGCCGCCCCAATGGCCAGTGATACTTTCGTTCATCCTTGCTGATAGGCATATCATTGATTGATGCGTAACGGCGCTTATTCAAGCCATTCGCATTAAACTCCCAGTTCTCATTGCCGTAGGACCGGAACCATTGGCCGCTATCGTCATGCCATTCATATGCGAAGCGTACTGCGATGCGGTTGCCGTTGAATGACCAAAGCTCCTTGATCAGCCGGTAATCCAGCTCTTTATTCCACTTTCTCGTCAGAAAGGCTATGATCTCTGTTCGGCCCACCGGGAATTCGGCCCGGTTCCGCCAGCGGCTGTCTTCGCTGTAGTCCATTGCCACCAGCTGCGGATTACGGGTATTCCAGTCATCTTCCGCCTTGCGGACTTTTGCAGTTGCCGTTTCCAAAGTAAAGGGCGGCATAATAATTTGCATACAGGTACTCCTTGTCTGTTGTCATTCCGCTTTACCAAATGCGTCGACATTACCTGAATTTGAAAAAACCGCTTTTTCACACTGGTCATTTGTACCATTGTATGAAGCTGCGGATAATGTGACACCAATTGACGTGCTGCTTTCAGGCAAACTTATACATTCTATAAGGTGAAAAGAAGCCCGCTCGGCGCAAGCAGGCTTCTTCACTATTCATAGACATCCCATAAGCAAATTGGCTGACAGCAAGCTGTTCCATGCTCTTCCCATCAGCCCTGCGGCCCTTCAGCCAGCAGCTGACGTATTTCCTGCAATCTGGCAGCCATCGTCTTCAGCTCAATTGCCAAAAAATCCTCATTGGCCTGTTCAAATGCAAGCTGCAGCTGTCTCAGGCTTGCTTCAGCAGCCGGGAGCAGCCCGTAGGCTTGCTCGGTGTGCCCGTAGAAAGGGTGCACCTTCATCTCTTGTTCATGCTTCATCATCTTCATTCCCTCCATCCGGTCAGCATTACTCTAACATCCGGATCGAAGGAAAGTCCAGTCCTGATAGGGCATGCAGTTGAAATTCTTACAGGTCAAGAAACCCCGTAACGACGCTGCAATTGCTTCAACAAGCCGATTTACCCGAAACGGTTAACTGCCCCGGTATGTGCTGTATCCCCCCGGAGCGACCAGAAGCGGAACATGAATCGGCGAACCTGCCTCGTGCACCCGGAAGCGTACCGGAATCTGATCCAGAAACCTCTCGTTATGCTCCCGCCCCGGTTCACGGCTTGCAAAATAATCTCCAGCCTCAAACACCAGCTGGTATTCGCCAACCGCAAGGTCGCGCGCGGCAAGCAGCGGGGCTTCCAGGCGGCCATCCGCATTTGTCTCCACAATCTTAATCAGCACCGGCCCGCTGCCCTCGTGAAGCGACCACAATTGGATACGCATACCCGATGCGGGCAATCCGCGTGAAATATCCAGCACATGCGTCGTCAACCCGCCGCTCATTCTTCAGTCTCCATTGCACCGTCGGCAGAACGTCCTGCCGTTCCATCCTCTTCGCCGCCGCCAGGCAGAGCCTTCCCCTCTCCCTCATCCGCCAAATCCTCCCGGGTCATGGAGAAGCCCTGAAATCCAAACGGCGGCCGGGCCTCAGTAAATACGCCGGCTTTGGATTGCGGATCCGGCTCAACCACCGTCTCCCAGGTGCGGTTGTTGGACTCGAATCTGATCTCAGCCAACTGCGGGAACCGCTTCAGCAGCCTTAGTCCGATCTGCACAATCAGATATTGGATCGAAGGCGTCTTATATTCATGAAAAACGTGATGGGCAATATCGCTTACCTGTGCAGCGGAAGCATAGCGTCCTTCCCCGGCGTCGAGCGCATCGTCAATATTTGAATACCGCCAATGAATATTGAGAAACACAAATAAAGGCCGATCGTAGCTATCCGGCAGTGTCGTATATTCATCCCGGATAAAACCAAAAAAGGAGCTCCCGCTCACTTTGATCAGCTGCAGATCGGACAAGCTGCTCCAGCCCTCAATGATCTGAACGCCACGATTGGACCGGGCAAGCTCAAGCTTGGCGCCGGCATGTTCATTCTGCGACCGCCTGTACACCAGCCCGCTGTCTTCAAAACCCGCTTCGCCGTTTACCTGCAGCGGTTCGAAAGGAATCCGGTCCGCCGCAATCTCGACCATCGTGATGTGCGTGTATTTCTCCAGAAACCGGCGGCCCAGATAAGCGATAAATCCTTCGGTAGTCGCGCCTTCATAATCACCGGCATGGCAAAGGATGAAATTTTTCATCGAATCTGTCGCAACAACCCAGGTATTATCTCCTTCGATAAAAGAACCGAGCAAAAGATCGCTGCTCACGGCAAATGTAATATGATGAGCGAAGATGACATTGGAATCGCCTCTATGGGCGGACTCGGGAATGGCGGAGACAGCCAGCGGTTTGGCATAGGTGCGGTATGCCATCACGTCGCCTTTTCCATAATAAAGCGTGCGGCCACTGCTTGTTTTCATCATGCATGTCATCCCCTTTCCTTGATGTTGGAGACCTGCTATTTCGCATTTTCCTCGATCAGATCATTCAGCCGAAACCAGGCAATCTGGGCGATTTCCCCTAAGGCCTTGGTCCGCTCTTCTTCCTCGGTGTTCATCATCCTCGCCTTCATGTCCGCAAGAATCTCCTCCTTTGCCTTCCCGCGGACCGCCAGAATATAAGGAAATCCGTATTTTTCAACGTATTTGCCGTTCAATTCGGCGAATGCATCATGCTCTCCTTCAGACAGCTGATTCAAGCCCGCCCCCTGCTGCTCCTTGGCCGAATGCGCACTTACCTGCAGCCTCGTCGCGAGGTCGGGATGCGCCTGAATCAGCGCCAGCTTCTTGCGGGACGAGGAGCCGTGTACGGCCTGCATCATCGCGTCATGAAGCTCTCTTACCGTATAGAACGGTCTGTTTCTCCACGCCGCTTCGGCCACCCATGGGGAATTCTCGAAAATATCGCCAAGCCTGCGCACGAACAGCTCACGGCTGAAAGTATTTAACTGCCAGAGGGAGATTGTCATGACCGGCAACCTTCATGAACGGCAAGACAGGTGCAGCTTGCTGCGCTGATCTCAACATAGCCCCGTCCAGGCGGCGCTACTCCGTCCTTGCCTGCCAGAAGTGCGCCTAAGGCTGTGCTGCCTGCGGTTATGGCCTGAATTGAATTTTCCATAGTTCTGCGCAATAAATCGCTATGATGATCTCTGTATGCTTCCGCCATTATCATTCTCCCCTTCCCACATCAATCGCGCGTTGTACGGCTCTGACGATGCCGCCATAGCCGGTGCATCTGCAAAGATTGCCCGATAATGCCTCTTCCACTTCCGCCGCCGTCGGCGATGGATTATCTGTGAGCAGCGCGGTCACCGATACAATCATGCCCGGCGTGCAATATCCGCATTGATAGCCGCCTTCCTCCAGAAAAGCCTGCTGAACGGGGTGCAGTCCATCGCAGTCCAGGCCTTCGATTGTCGTGATATGCTTACCCGAACACTGATATGCCATAGTCAGGCAGGCATTTACCGGATTGCCGTCCAACAGGACCATGCAGGCTCCGCAGCGTCCAATCTCGCAGGAGCGCTTGGTCCCGGTCAGCTGCAGATCCTCCCTGAGCACGGACAAGAGCCTTTTGGACGGATCAACCTGAAGCTCGACCTGCTCCCCATTGATCGTACAGTTCAACGACGGTCCGGCCAGCGGTACCGTTTCCCTCCACGACTGGCCGCTCATCTGCCGCTCACCGCCTTCCGTGCAAAGGAAGGGCGCTCCTGCAGCTCGGACGGGTCGATCGGCAGTCTGGTGATCCATTTGCCGACAGCGTCATGGACGGCTGCCGTAATCGCCGGAGCCAAACCTACCGTGCCGATCTCGCCAATGCCCCTTGGTCCGTACTCGTCTCCTTCAGGAAGCTCCTCAATCGGCAGCACTTCAATGCCCCCGCGCATATCGGCCACCGACGGGATGAGATACGTATCCAGATTCTTGGCGAGATATTGCCCCTGATCCATCAGCGAGTTTTCGGAGAGGGTATAACCGAGCGCCATGCTGCTCCCGCCTTCAATCTGGCCCAGATAACCCTGCGGATTCATTACGGGACCGGCTGCGACGGCATGGAATTGATCAAGGACGCGCACCCTTCCAGTCAGTGTGTTAACCTCCACCTTCACCGCCACTGCGCCATAGGAATAGATGAAATGCGCTCCCACCCTGCCGAACGAAGATGTAGGAAAATGAAAACCGGTTTCCGCTGTGAGAGGTTCACCCGCAATCAGGGCAAGTTCTTTATAGGTGAGGAGCAGCTCTGGAGGTGCTGGTTGAGGCAAAGGCTCAGCTGATACCCAACCGAAGCCTGCCGCATCCGAAGCGGCTCTGCCCGTACACTCCCGCTCATTCGCCTTGGCATAGATGCCGCCGGGACCGAGTGCCAGCTGATCGGACGGCAGCCCGAGCGCCTGACCCGCCGCCTCCAGCAGCTTGCCCGTGAAGAGCGGCCGCAGGTTGCGCAGCGATTTCCACATCATGCTCGTCGCCCGCGATGCGGTGCTGGAGCCGCTCCGCGGCACATGGTCGGTATCGCCAATGATCAGCCTCAGGTCGCCGGGAGAGAATCCGAACTGCTCGATCAGCATCAGCTCAAGCGTGGCAAGCAGCCCCTGCCCGAACTCTTCATAGCCGAAGGCAGCCTCGATCCTCCCGTCTCCCGCAAGGGTGAGCCTTCCTCCCGCAAAGTCGGGGATGCCCACGCCAAGACCCGAGCCATGCATAATGTAAGCCGCCCCCACTCCGGTATGCAGCCAAGGCTCCCGCCTGCGCTCCGTCTCCTGCTTCTCGGCGGAATGCCTATCCCTCCAGATCGGCGCTTCCGCCATAGCTTCCCATGCCTGGCGTGCTCCGTCCGTTACGGCAATCGGCTGGCCGAAGGGACCAGGGTCAGCAGGCTCCCGCAAATTTATGCGGCGCAGCTCCCAGGGATCCATGCCCGCGGCCAGGGCCAGCCGGTCGAGCTGACCCTCCAGCGCGAAGACCGCCTGATTTCCTCCGAAGCCGCGGAATTCGCCCGACATCCCGTTATTGGTATAAACGGATATGCTTTGTATATCCGTATGCTCATAGCGGTAGGGGCCAAGCACATGCTCGGTAGCGAAATTCAGCACCTCCGCTCCAAGTGTCGCATAAGGGCCGGTATCGGCCGTTATTTGAACCTCATGCGCCATAATCCGGCCGTTCCCATCGATCCCTGTCTTCATACGGATGGTCATGGGGTGGCGTTTGAGTCCGGCCCGCACCGATTCCCAGCGGGAATTGTGAATACGGACCGGACGCTTCGCAGCCAGTGCCAGAAGGGCGCCATACGGCTGTACATTCAGCTCGTCTTTGCCGCCGAAGGAGCCGCCGATAGGACTCGATATGACGCGAATCCCGCTCTCCGGCAGTGCGGTTATGCGCGCCAGCTGCAGCCGGTCAAGAAAACCATGCTGCGTTGGCGCATATACAATCAGACGGCCATTCCCGTCAGGAACAAACAGACCGCCTTCCGTTTCCATATAGGTGTGCATCTGTCTTGGCGTTGTATAAGTTTCCTCCACGATATGGCGGCATGCGGCAATTCCGGATGCAATATCGCCATGACTGTAACCGGTGCGATGAAGCACATTGCCATGGGCATGGAGCAGCGGCGTTTCCTCCTGGAGCGCCTGAACGGGATCCCCGATAACCGGCAGCACCTCGTAATCGACCTCAATCAATTGCAGCGCCAGCTCTGCCAGCTCTGCCGTTTCCGCTGCGACCGCTGCGACGGCATCCCCAATGTACCGGACCCGGTCCGTACAGAAGACGGGCTGGTCCTGAACAGCAATGCCGAAAGCGTTCAGCCCCGGGACATCCCCGCTTGCAAGCACGGCATGAACGCCGCGCAGCTGTTTGGCTTTATCCATGCATATTTCAATGATCCTTGCATGGGGATGGGGGCTCCGTAATATACGGCCAACCAGCATTCCCTCTGCGGTCATATCCGTCAGGTAGGCGAGCTTGCCTGTGACCTTGCCCGGACCATCCGGTCTTACCCGCCAGCGCTTGCCGCTGGCCTTGCGGTTTAACAGCATATTCTCCACCGCCTCTGTTTTGGAATCGGTTGTCAGGCAGATCACAACGGAGTACATCACCTATATCGGGTATCGCCGTTACTATTCCAGCTGCGCCAGATCCTTGCCGCAATGAGATTGGCAGCCGTTTGCTTGCAGTATGCTGCGGATGCAAAGGCATCGCCAATCGGCTGATATTCAATAAGAATCTGCTCATAAAGGCCGCCAAGAAGCTCCTCATCGACAGATCTGCCCTCCAGCAGCGTTTCAGCCGCATGCAGACGGACAGGGACCATCTGTCCCCCGCCCGCGGCAATGCGGACATCTGACAGCCGGCAGCTTCCATCCATGGCTCCGGTTAACGCCGTTGTTACCAAAGATGGCGTGAAGCTCTCCCTCCGCCCCACTTTCTCATAGGCATAAAAGTAATTTGGCAGCACACCGGAGCTTTCCGTTTCCATGACGGATGGAAATGCTATCTCCCGGATATAGGGCAGCTTGATTTGAAGCAGCAAACTGCCCATTCTGCCGCTTCCGGTTGTTAACCGCTGATTCAGCCACTCTGCAAGCGGCTCCGTAATCAGCCTGCAGCCGTCATGCCAGATCAGCTCGGCTCCATATACAAGCAGGGCAGGAAGAGTATCGCCAATCGCTGACACGATATTTCCGCCGATTGTGGCCAGGTTGCGGATCGAAGGCGCCGCAATGACGCAAGCCGCATCCTGCAGCAGGGGAAAGGTTTCAGCCAGAATCGGATTTCGACGAACAGCAGACAAGGTGGTGCATGCGCCAATTACAATGGAATCGGAGTGAATGGAGATACCTCTTATGCCGCTTACAGCGCCCAAATCAATCAAATGCTTCGGAGCCTTGGCCTGCCCCGATTCCCACTGGGTGCGAAGCAGCGTTGTGCCTGCCGCATAGACGGCCTCACCTCCGTATTTCAGCTTGAGCCTGCAGGCCTCGGCGGCATCCGCCGGCTGCCAGACCAAGGGCGGCTCCATCGCATATTGTTCATCTGCCGCCATCATCGCCTCTCCTCCTTCCTTATCTTTGCTGCAGCGTCCTTTGGCTTGAAACGGATCTGATCCAGTCTTTGCCTGCTCAAGCTGGCTTGCCGTTCATGCAGGGTAGAATAAACCGATAAATCCCTCATGCAAGGGATTTATCGGGAGCTTAATATGATTGCAGCAGCTTTATATAACATCAGATTATTTCACTTTTATTTGCAGCTCCGACCAGATATTTCTCGCTCTTGCCAGCTCCTCCGGCGTATCCACATCCATAAATGCCCATCCCGCCGTATGCGGGACGATGATCCCGCGGTATTCCGGCGATTGAAAAATATGCCTGGCTCCGGCATCGCCGGTCAGCTTCTCCAGAACCGGAAACAATGACCGCCCCAGCACCGCAGGCGGGGCTGCCGCCGATACTCCCATTCCCCCCGCCACATAATCGGCATCCGGATTTTTCGCAAATACGGAAATCAGTCTTTTCAATAATGCGGCGGTAATGAACGGCTGATCCGCCAGCGCGACAACAATAGCATCCGGCTCATCGGACAGCAGCGCAGCAAGCCCTTCGCGGATGGAATGCGACATGCCCAAATGAGCCTCCTTGCATGCGACAATCCGGTATTTGGCAAGCGGACTCCTGTAATCCTTCCGGTCATATAACCAAAGCAGCGGATCCTCCGGACGGACAACCACCGTCAATGAATCGAGCCCGCACTGACGCATTTCACGAAGCGCCCGGCTACCGAGTGTTATTCCGGGAGACAGCTCCAGCGACAGCTTCGTCTCTCCCATTCTTTTGCTGGAACCAGCTGCCAAATACAACCCTGCGACTCTGATTGCGAGCAGCCCCTTTCTTGACTGTTATGTCGTATCCTGCCTTGACCGCGATAATTTCGGCGGCAATGCTGACCGCGATTTCCTCCGGCCCTTCGGCGCCGATAGCCAAACCTACAGGCGAATGCACATTGGATGTGATGGCCAATCCTTCACTTAATTGATGTATCCTGGCCCGGGAACCGAGTATTCCCACATATCGCAGCCGGTGCGGCAGCAGCAGCTCCAGCATTTCCCGGTCGCGCTGAAGCTGGTGACTGCATATCACGGCATAATCTCCGCTGCCCGGATGCAGCTTTTCTATAATGGACTCCGGATTTCCCGAAGCAAATTGTACGTCCTGAAATCGTTCCTCCGTGCACAAGCCGGTCCGCCAATCCGCAACAACAACGCGGAAGCCGATTTTCCGGATCAAATGAACCATAGGAATGGAATCATCGCCAGCACCGAATATGATGACTCGCGGAGGCCGCTTGAACACGGCATCGAAGAATGGTTCAGCGCTCTCCGGAATATCGGACCTGAATGGAATTGCTGCGCCGTCTTCGGGTATTCCAGGCAAACGATACATCAGCGCGTCCCCGCTGAATCTCCGCCTCAGGCAGACATTGCCTCCGCTCTGCACTCTGGCATAGATCGCCGCCATTATGCCTCGCAGCTTGGCAAGAACCGGTTCGAGCAGAACCCGGACGGATCCCCCGCAGCCGACGCTCCCGCCCCATACCGCATCCTCACCGGCATTCAAGTTATAGTCGATGATTTCACAGCTGCCGGCTGCAAGCAGGTCATGAACCCTTTCTTTAAGATCGGATTCCAGACAGCCGGGACTGAGGCTGCCTGTCGTACGTCCATCCTGCCACAGAATCATGGACGCGCCTGACTTTCGGTAGGCATGACCCTTCACCCCAATCAACGTAGCCATCACGGCAGGTTCATCGCGATGAACAATTGTCTCAAGGACGGAATAGTTATCCATGCAGCAAACCTCCTCCAAAAATCTTTTCGGACTGCGGAAGTCTTACTGTAATTAACGAAAGCGGAAGGAAAAACGGTGTAATCCGGATGTTAGGACAAGGTAAACGGAGATTGGTTTGAAAAGGGAGGTGCAGCTTTTTTATTAATGTTATATTATTTAACATGATAATCCCATTTCGATAATTTTTCAATAGTTATGTTAACTTATATAACACAAAAACAGCCCTAAATCCCTGAATGATCAGGAACTGGGCTGTCAGAAGATCAAGCACGCAACGGCATGTTTTAAAGGGTCAGCTCTTCCAGGCGAATGCCTTCGGGCATGACGGACTCGATATAGGGTCTAAGCTGGTGAGAGCCGGATGCTTCTTCATACAAAATGGAGATGATGCCGGTATCCGAGCTGGTTCGGATCAAGCGTCCGATCCCCTGTCTCAGTCGAAGCAGCATATAGGGCAGATCCACCTCGTGAAAGGGGTCCTTCGCGCTGCCGCGCTTGGCCATGAAGACCGGATCCTGAGGAGGAAAAGGCAGCGCCCAAATAATCACATTGGACAAGGATGGGCCCGGCACATCAAGCCCCTCCCATAAGCTGACCGCGCACAAAATGCTTGCTTCATCATTCTGGAAGAGGTCAATCAGCCGGCTGATTTCGCCATCCCCTTCAAACAGAAAGGTCATGCCGAACACTTCCGGATAAGCGGCGATCTCCTCTTTGAACTGCTTCAGCTCTTCTCTGGACGGGAATAAAATCAAGGCTCTGCCTTCGGTCCGCTTCAACAGATGAACAGCCGCAGCCATCTTCTCTCCGAATCGGCCGCCAAAGGTCCATGAAGGCGCGAATGCCTTCATATGGGATGCATAATCATAGGGCGATGCCGCCGAGAAGGACAGATACTGCTGAATGCCCAGGCTGTCCGCCACGTAATCGAAGGAACCGTCAACCGACAAGGTAGCCGAGGAGAAGATGATCGGCATATGCGAGTCGAACACATGCTCCTTGAGCACTTCCTTTACCGTTCTGGGCATGATGGACAGCGTCGGGCCGTCTTTGCCCTCGGTGAGCCAGCAGATCAGGGAATCCGAGATGAAAAAGAGCGCCAACGCCTTCTGCATCATCTCCAGATGCTCCTCCACAATGCGCAGCTGATAATGGTTCAATACGAACAGCTCGCCTTCGAAAACCAGTTCATCCTCAATTGAGGCGAGCAGCCCCCTGAATTGATTCACTTCGTGCAGCAAAGCGTCATCCAGCAGAATCTGCTTGCGGTCCGAGCCGGGGATGACCAGACTTTTGCGCTGCAGCGCGGCGAACATTCTCTCGCTCTGAAGAATCGCATCGTCGATCAGCAGTGCAAGCGATTCCCGGATTTCATTCTGCAGCAGCCGGATAATCAATTCTTCGAATACATCATGCTTGATCTTGTAGCTGAGCGCCTTCTGGCTGGCTGACTCCAGCAGATGCCCCTCGTCAAAAACAACCGCGCAATGATCGGGCAGCAGCGGCAGCTGTCCTTCGCGTTTGCGGCCTTCGTAAGTCCACACATGCTCCATATAATAATCATGGGAGCAAATAATCAGATCCTGCGAACGGCGGTAATGATCGCGGGAAAGCGTCTGGCCGCAGCGGTGCCTTTTCTCGCAAATAAAGCAATCCTGGAAGGAATCCCAATTGATCTTGTTCCACTGCTCATCACTGAGTGTCGGATAATCCTTGCGGTCTCCATAGGAATGAAAGGTCTGCATGGCCGCAGGCGATTGGACAAATGTCGGGAGCTCCTTGGTGATGTCCTCGAACAAGCCCGCTTCGTCATCTCCTACTCTGGCATGCTCAAGCTTGATCAGGCACAGGTACTGATCCGGAGACTTGCCGAGTCTCGCATCGATCGCAAGCCCCAGATGCTCTACCAGCTTGGCAATATCGCCTTCCGGCTTCACCAGCTGCTCGATAAGCGACTCATCGGCGCAGGCGATCACGGCCGGCTTGCGCATGTAACGCGCGTAGCACACCGTATAAAGGAGATAAACAAGCGTCTTCCCCGTACCGACTCCCGCTTCCGCAAAAATCGTCTTCTTGTCGGCAAAGGCGCGCTCTAATTGAAAGGCCATATAAATCTGTTCATCTCTGACTTCAAAGCCGTGCTCCGGCAATATATCATAAAACACATCCGCGATCCATTCGCCTGCCTGCTGAGCGAAGGAAGAGCGGGACGGGTCATATTCAAAAGGGTATCGTTCCACAGTCTGTTATCCTCCATAAGCAAAATATCATAATGCCGCGCAATAGATAATTATCACATGGCTTGCCCATAAAAACAACCTTGAATGAAATGGCAGCGCGGGGTTTGACGTAATGGAAAAAGCATGTATAATAAACAGGCAAACATACGTTTGCCTTCTATCTTATCCTACACATTAGACACAGGAGGTATTATGAAAGGAACCACCCATCTTACCATCGGCGTCGCCATTGGCGCAGCCGCAGCCGCTTATTATCCTTTTACATTCAAGAATGCCGCGATTTATCTGGCTGTCGCCGCCTTCTCCGCCCTCAGTGCGGATCTCGACGGGACAAGCATGCTAAGCAGTAAGCTCGGGAAGGCGTCCAAGCTGCTTCGGAGCTTTGTATTATGGGGCAGCATCCTGCTGGCGGGAGGGCTCGCCTATATGTATTTCATGTATGACCAGATGCATCCGGAATTAGCCGTGGCATCCATAATTTTGTTCCTGCTTGGCTTCATGACCAAGGAAGGCGTGATCCGAAATGCCATGGTAAGCATAATCGGCGGCGGACTGCTCTATGCGGGCATCCGCTATGAGATGAACTGGCTCATGGGCTTCGGTTTGTTCGTGGCCTGGGTTCCATGGCTGAAGCATAGGGGGATGACCCACACGTTATGGGCGGTGTTGATCTGGGGAGCGATCAGCCGCGGGCTGGAAGCGCAGCTGCAGCTGGAAGGCATTACGATGGTCGCAACTGCCGGCTACCTCTCCCATCTGCTTGCGGACACCTTGACCCCGAGCGGGGTCAAATGGTTTTATCCGCTTTATAAGAAATCCGTCAAGCTACCGGGCTAATTGGGTGAATGCCGGTCGGGGATGCGGCTCGACCGGCGTTAGCTCCTGATTTCATCTCAATAAACCGTTGAACAGCTCTCCGCATGCCATGACTTCATGCCAATCGTCCTGGCCATCCTCTACAGACCACCAGGCAGAAAGCACACAATGGCATACTCCCCACGAGATCACCCGCTCACGGTCCAGTTTCAGATGACTGGCAAGCTGATCAATGCGCCTCTCCAGCACCTGCCCTGGATTGTCATGCTTCATCAGATGATTGCGCAAGTAAGCAATCACTTCGAATTCGGCCTCCCCGATCAATCCCTTTGGATCGATGGCGAGCCACGGCTCCCGCTCTGCGGAGAGAATGTTCCCATGATGCAAATCTCCGTGCAGCACTCTTGTTTCCTTCATGCTGGACAGCAGCTGCGGATAGAGCGCTTCCGCCCTTGCGACAGACCGGACCGGAAGCGGCCCGGTGCCCCCGTCATATTGGCTGCGCAGGCGCTCAAGTCCCTTGGCCCAATCTGCCAGAGCGGGAAACGGGAACGGATCGCTTGCCGGCTCCGCCGTCCACAGCTTCCGCATCACCTCAGCCGCAATCTCCGTCGCCTTCTCCTCTGACAATACACTGGTCAGAACGTGACCCGGCCGCAGATCCTCCAGCAGAAGCACACCTTCGGAAGCGCTGGAATCGATCAGGTTTACCATACCTCTTCCGTTATAATACCGAAGCGCCTCAATCTCGTATAAACCTTCAGCATGAGGCACACCCAGCTTGACAACCAGCTTCATTCCATCCTTCGCCGTAGCAGGAGCAACATAGTTATAAGATAAATCCGCAAAAGGCTGATGGATCGTAATCTCCCACCGCTTCTCACAGTCTCGTATAAGCGATTCAAGCTGCCCGAGCCAGTTAATCCCTGCATCCCGGTGCACGCCGATTATGGTTTGCCGCCATTTTTCCAGTTGATCCGGCTTTGTCATGAATTGAATCATCTCCATCCACAGATATTGTGATTAGCACTTTTACAGGAGCCTTCTTAAATTTACCGTCAAATATTTCTGCGGTCATAAATAAACAGGGATACCAGCCAGGAGAGCAGCAGCACGGCCATGCATCCGGCGGCAAGCCAGATCACGGATGCCAGTGTGTCACCGGTGAGCAGTCCGGATATCCGGGATCCCAGGTTGATTCCGGACCACTCCAGCACCCGCAGTGTAATGAGCACAAGCCCGCCTGCTGTGAATAGGACAATCAGATCAAGCGTCTGCACGATGCGTGAGCCAAAAGCAAAGAAAAGCGGAAAATAGATTGAATAAAAGATCAAAAGCGCGGCAATGGTCAAAATCGTGGACTGCAGGCTGAACCAGGGCAATTCCCCTTCCGGCAGCAGGAGCGAAGCGGTTATCCGCCAGAAGCAGGTCAGCAGGAAAGCAAAAGCCATAAACATGAATACGCCCGCATACTTGGAAGTCACAATGTCAAATCTCCGCAGAGGGAATGAAGCCAGCATTCTTCCGTTATGATTCCGCTCGTCCATTTTGCTGGACACCACGATCAGAAAATGGCTGAAGATAGCTGCAGGCACAGACAGCGGCAGCCCTTCAAAAGCCCCTAGAGCAAAAAAGAATATGCCGATAAAAATAAAACCAAGGAGCAAAAACGGCTTCTGGATTCTCAGATCCTTTACAAGAAGCTGCACCATGACTACCGCACCTCCCGCGTATAAACCATAATATCATCCAGAGAAGGCTGCTCTGCCATACAGTGATTTTGGAGCATGAAATCGGTAGAATAACGTCCCTTGGCCAATAAGCCTTCAAAACCTAGAGCGTTTTTCTGTAAACCGATAACGTCCAGCTTCTCAGACTGCAGCAGCTCAAGCGGCCCTTTGACCAGCACATAGGAATCGAGCAAATCCTCTTTCGCGCCGCTGAACTGCAGCTTCCCTCCCTGAACGTAAACAATATAGTCGGCAATCCGTTCCAGATCCGAGCTGATATGGGTCGAGAACAGTACCGAGCGTTTGCCGTCCCCGATATACTCACTCAACAGACCGAGCACCTCTCTGCGAAAAACCGGATCCAGGCCTGAAGTGGGCTCATCCATAATGAGCAGCTCCGGTTCATGGGACAAGGCAACCGCCAGGGCGAATTTGGTCCGCATTCCCTTGGACAGCTCGCGCACTTTTTTGCCCTCGGGAACGCCGAACTGCTGCATATAGCGGTGGAAAAGGGCATCGTTCCAGGTCGGGTAAAAGGCCGCCGCGATTTTCTTCATTTCATGTACCTTCAAGTGATTATAGAAAAAGTCCTCCTCATACACAAAACCGATTTTGCGTTTTATTTCCCTTTCATGCTCCTTGTACATTAAACCAAACATCCTTACCTCGCCTTGATCCGGACGGACAAGGTTCATCATCGAGCGGATCAGAGTGGTCTTCCCCGCCCCGTTAGGTCCAATAAGTCCCGTAATATAACCGGTCTCCACATGAAAGCTTAATTCGCTTATGCCAAAATCCCCGTTTCTTTTGGAGAACTGCCTGAATTCGACCGCCGTCATGCTTCACTCTCCTCCCCATAAAAAATTTCGAATAATTGCAGGATTTCCGCTTGTTTCAAGCCCAGGCTCCGGCCTTCCGCAATCACTGCTTTTACTTTCTCCTCCAGCTGCCGGTATTTCACTTCCCTGATGGACTGCTTATTCTTCTCCGATACAAAGGTGCCCTTGCCCGATACGGATGTGACCAGACCCTCCTGCTCAAGCTCGTCATAGGCGCGTTTTGTGGTGATGACGCTGATCTTCAGCGTTTGGGCAAGACTGCGGATGGACGGCAGCAGCTCTCCCTCCTTCAATAGTCCGGTTATTATTTGTTTCTTGATTTGCTCCTTGATTTGCAGGTATATGGGATCTCCGGACGTTAAGGATACGGAGAGGTTCATGTATTCACCTCGCATCTTCTGTATATATCGTATATAAACAGTATATATTAACTGCTGCTCTTGTCAATAATTCCGCAAAAAAAAACCCTCTATACAACATGCTGCGGAATGCTCTTTCGAGTCGCTCCGCAACATATGCATAAAGGGTTTTCTGTCCTTAAAGCTTCGTCTTAATATTTTCTATTGAAATTGCTGCGTTCCTGATTGTTGGGAAGAAGCATTTAGATTGGACATCGTGCGCTGCACCAGCTGCTCAGCCTGCTGCAGCTGCTGGTGAATATTTTGGATTTGGCGCTTTTGGGCGTCCATTTGCATTTGCAGCTGATTCTCGGCAAGCTGCAGCTCACGGCCAATGCTTTGCAGCTCGAGCACAACCTGATTGACCTGTTGCGAGCGCCCGTCCAATCCTACGTTGCGGAGTGCCTGCTGGGCCAGGATTCTCTCCTGCTCCTGCTGACGCTGAACCTGCTCCTGAAACTGCTGATAGCTAAGCTGCTGACTATTGTTCAGCTGCCCTGGTTGACCCTGCTGGTTGTACATTCCCTGTTGGCCTTGCTGACCTTGATTATCCATAGATGCGAACCCTCCTGTTGGTCTTAACGTCCACATTTAAGGTGTCCCGCCCTATGGATATTTATGTATGAGGTCAGCTTACCGGCCGCCTTTATCCTCACGCTCCAGGATACGCTGCAGCTCCTGATCCGTAATCTTTTTGCCGCCGTAACGGACTTCGCTGTATGGCTGCGCCAAAGGTTCGGAAGGTGTCTTGCCTGCCCGCTGCTCCTGCAGTTCATTGTCCGTTTCCAGCGGCGTCAGGAAGGGCTTGAAGGAATAGCCGGCCTTTACCTGCCTTCCAAGCCTTTGCCGGTACAAATAGCGCAGCCGGGACTCATTATCCTGAAGATCCCTGTAGCGAATGCGCGGTTCCTTCGATTTGCTGCGGAAAAGTCCGCCAAGGCGGCCTGTCTTGGGAATACTTGCCACCTCATCGACGTAGCCTTGCGCCATATTAATCTTTTCCCGGCCGAAGAGCTTCAGCATCTGCTCCCGAAGCTTCTTCAACCATTCCGGCAAATGACGGAGCTTACGCAGAAGCAGATACAAGACAAAGAGTCCGACCAGCGCAACAATGCCGTACATTATATAATCAACCCAGGGAGGCAGAGTTTTCGCGTCACCCTGCGGCAGTGCCGGCGGCGCGGCTGGAGGCTCCGCCTGTGGCGGAGGTGCATTCTCTGTCCCGCCTCCGGCAAACAGCTGCTGAAGCCAATTCCTGAAAGCATTCCACAACGCGGTAAGTGCCGCCTGGATCTGATACGTAAATACAATCAGCACTGCGATGGCCGCTATGATGCCAACAAGCATACGGTTTTGTTTGCGTACCGTCGGCTCAACGGATGGACGATCGCTTCCGGATAATGACTCGTCATTGACATAGCTGCTGTTGGAAGCAAACAGCGTCAGCATCAAGACAGCAAGACCGAAGACGATCAGCGGGATTTTATAAGGCTGGAACGCCTCCGCCCGGCCAAAAAACAACGAGACAAAAAAATAAACAAAGATCCCGATGATATAATGACGGGCCTGCAGCCTGAAGAGCCGCATGGAGACTGCCATCAGCCCGCCCCTTGAAAGACTGGCCGACAAGACGACCGCGCTGACCGCCCCTGTCTTTGTGACACCAAACAAGAGCGCGCTGCAGGCGCAGCCAATCACAATGCCGACCAACGTGATCATGAAAGGATGCTTGAAGGTAAAGAGACGATTAATGAGAAGTCCTGCCGGATAACCGAGCAAAGCCAGAATAAGCCATAGCCAGCCCGCTTCATTGCCCAGCAGGAAGGCCTGAATGAGAAAAGCCACCGGCAGGAAAAGCAGAAGCTCCACCGCGCCCTGCAGCAGCACTCTGGAGCTGTCGCGAATGTTCCCCGTCACGCTGCATCACCTGCCTGTAATGCGAGCGGCAGCCACTCGACACCATGCCCGCGGCTGCGAAGCCGCTCGACCGCAAGCTCGATCTTGTCGCTCATGAAAGACGACACGATCACCACATCGCACCGCTCGTCCATTTGCTCCTCAAGCTTGTCGATAAGCAGATAGAAGGGCGTAACACTGGCAATAGCAAGCTTCGCCATCCGCTCAAGCATATACAGCAGATGCTCGCTGCCGCTGCTCATCTCCGTTATCACGGGCAGCCCGGGTATGTCGATATCATGGCCGTTAGTGGCAAAACCCGTCTCAAGTCCCTGCTCGGTGGCGTATTGGACAAGCGCGGCTGCCAGCCTGATTCCCTGCTCGATAAGCGCCGTATTATTCACGATCTCCCACATATCCGCATGGTCTTCCACATTGAGCAGCACCATAAGCCTGTAATCGGCGGTGAAATCCCTTCTGTGGACCTGCATCTTGCTTGACCGTGCAGTTGCATTCCAGTTAATGGACTTCAGCGAATCGCCGGCCTGGTAATCGCGGACGCCTGTCACATAGAACGGATCCTCGACAATCCAGCGGCGTACCGAAATATCGCCCTGCCAGCTGCGCGAGGGCAGCTGGATCAGCGAGCGGTCCGCCGGCATGGGATAGACGATCAGCTCCTCCTGCAGCGTTACGGACTTCCACGACCTGAATAATCCGAACAGATCCCCGAAGGTGATGGATGCGCTTGTCAGCCGGTAGCAGCCTCTCTGCACGCACTGCACAGGATGGCGGCGGGTCAGCTGCTTATTCCCCATCAAGCTGAACAAGCTCTTGTGGTTCTGATAGAATTGTCCATTGCTTACATCAAAATTAAAAATATTTTCAAACTTCAACCCCGTATGTAGAATCGATTCCACCCGCATCCACGGGACGGGGAGCCATTTGCGGTTCTCCAGACGCTCAATCATCTCGATTTTGTCACCTTCAAAGCAGCTTTTTACACTAAATTCCCTCGCATAGCCCAGCCGTTTCATCCCAAACCGGCGGAAGATCCAGCCCTGTATCAGAATAACTGCAGCAGCGCTTAAAATAAACCAATGTATACCCATCGCTTGCACCTCCCACTGTGGACCGACCTATGCCCGTGTCATAAGCGGCGTATCCGACGGGACCGCAACCGTCTGCAGGAGCGATTCGACCAGCTTCTCCGCTGCTTCGGGACGAAGCCGCTGCGCGCTCCGAAGTGCGATCCGGTGAGCAAGCACCGGAATAGCCATTGCCTTCACATCATCGGGCATCACATAATCTCTGCCTTTCAATGCCGCATAAACCTGACTGGCCCTCAGCAGCGCCTGACTGCCCCGCGGACTGACGCCAAGCGCCGAATCCGCATGTGTTCTGGTTGCTTCGACAATGGCCATCATATAGCGGAGCATGTCCTCGCTTACCCGAACAGACGTATAGGCATTTTGTGCTTCCTGAATATCGGCCGTGCTTGCAATCGGTTTCAACAGCTCAAGCGGATTGCCCGACATGAACCGTTTCATGATATCGATCCCTTCCTCCGAGGACGGATATCCCATTTTGACCTTGAACAGAAAACGGTCCAGCTGAGCCTCGGGCAGCGGAAATGTCCCCTGCTGCTCGATTGGATTTTGTGTGGCGATGACGAGAAAAGGACGCTCCAGCACATGGGTCGTCCCGTCAATGCTCACCTGGCGCTCTTCCATACATTCCAGCAGGCTCGACTGCGTCCGCGGCGTTGCCCGGTTGATTTCATCAGCCAGCACGATATTGGTGAACAAGGGGCCTGGCCTGAATTCAAACTCGGAAAGCTTCTGATTATAGAAATGGATCCCGCTCAAATCGGAGGGCAGTAAATCCGGCGTGAACTGGATCCGTTTGAACGAGCAGTCAATGGATTTGGCAAGCGCTTTCGCGAGCAGCGTTTTACCGGTGCCGGGCACGTCCTCGAGAAGGACATGTCCGGATGCAATGATGGCGATCAGCATTTTGTCAATAATCTCTTCTTTGCCGATAATAACCTGGCTGACGTTGGCGCGGATACGGTCTGCTAGTTGGTGGATGGCTTCAATACTCATAGTCGAAGGTGCTCCTCTCTTCTTTTACAAAGGTGGTATGCTGCTATTATGCCACATTACAGATCCTTACAGAGGCAAATTTTTCTCTCCCTGGATGGGACTGCCTCCGGAATTGACCAATGTATGGCTCTCTTTCCGTTTGGTTCTGTATTGAACAAGCGCAAACAGGATCAACAGGACCAGGCAGAAAATGATATACGTAATGGTCAGCCATTTGATATCCGTGCCGGGCATCAATATCGTAGAGCTGATTATACCAAACAGCCATATATGGGATAAATTCCCTAATAGCGAAGACCAAATATAAGAAACAGAGCCTATTCTTGAAACAGAGGACATAAACGATATCAGGTTATTAGGCATGATCGGCAGCGTCCGCAAAAAAATAATCGCCCAGATTCCATAACGCTGAAAGGAATTCTGCCACTTCTCATAACGCTGTATCCGCTTCGACAGCTTGCGGTCCACCCATCCGGAAACGAAATAACGGAACAAATAAAAAATCACAACGGATGCAAATGTTCCTGTCAGCCAGCTCATGACCAGCCCCGCTTCCAATCCAAGCGCGGAAATATAAAGCAAAATAAGCGTTGTAAAAGGAAAAAAACCAAGCAGCCCCTGAATGACAGCCAGCGGTAACGTAACGAGCAGGATACCATAGCCATCCAGTGACGTGACCTCAAGCAACCAGTCAATTCCATCCGAAATATACTCTCCCATAAACCGATCGCCCCCTTTAAAAAAAACATGCTCAGAACCATGAAACCCATGTTCATAAATCTGACTGATTCCGCAGCTCCGTATCCGCAAGTACTTTCTTCACTATAACACATTCCCGCTCCTTCGTTCATGCCGATCGGACTAAAGTCCTTCCGGGAATAAGATGCAAAGAGTATCGTGAATAACGGCGGAGCCTAATTCTTCCCATAATCTAACTGAAAGAGGCATGCCAGAATTACTTGCACTCTCAATCAAATTAAAGAAGAGGGGCTTCGCCCAAATGGGTGTCTGCGCCCTCTTCATCCATAGGCTTTAACCGGTGATCAACAGCTTGTCAGTTCCCTTCATATAGGGTCGAAGCGCTTCAGGGATGACTATGGTACCGTCCTCCTGCTGATGATTTTCAAGGAGTGGAATCAATATTCTCGGGCTGGCCACCATCGTATTGTTGAGCGTGTAGGCAAACTGCGGATTGCCCTGTTCATCCCGGTACCGGATGCGCGAGCGTCTGGCCTGAAAATCAAGCAGCAGCGATGCAGAATGCGTCTCGCCATAGCCGTTCCGGCTGGGCATCCAGGTCTCGATGTCAAATTGCTTGTAGTTTTTCTGCGACAGGTCCCCGGTGCAGACGGCGACCACGCGGTAGGGAAGGGCAAGCAGCCGGAGCAGCTTCTCCGCATGCGACGTGATGAGACGCAGCATCTGCTCGGCGAGTTCAAGCTCGGCGCGGCAGATGACCACCTGCTCCACCTTGGCAAATTGATGCACGCGATATAGACCATGCACATCGCGCCCGGCCGATCCCACTTCCTTGCGGAAGCAGGGGCTGCAGGCCGCAAGCAGCCTTGGTACGGCAAGGTCAAGCACTTCCCCGCTGAACAGCGAAATAAGCGGCACCTCCCCCGTTCCCGCCAGCCATTTGTCCTCTCCATCGATGCTGTAGGTCTGATCCCGGTTTCCGGGGAAAAATCCCGACGAGACCAAGGTATCCTCTTTCACCATCACAGGGACGTCGAACAGCTCAAACCCCTCTTCCTGCAAGAGATCAAGCGCCAGTTGCTGAACGGCCCGATGAAGCAGCAGCCCGGCGTTTTTGAGCACCACCTGACGCGCGCCGCCGACCTTCACCCCACGCTCCGAATCGATCATTTGATGCAGATGGCCAAGCTCGACATGACTCAATGGCGTAAAAGGAAACACCGGTATCTCGCCTGTCCGGCGCACTTCCACATTATCTTGATCGCTAAGGCCGACAGGCGTTTCCGGTGATACAAAATTAGGCACATCCAGCATAAGCCGTTCGTATTCGGCATCGATGATCCGCAGCTGCGCCTCTCCTTCCTTCAGCCGCTGAAGCAGCGCTGCGACGGCAATCTTCTGAGCTTCAGCGTCCGCTATCCGGTTATCCTTCAGCAGCCTCGGCACCTCCTTGGAGCGGGCGTTCCGCTCTGCGCGGAGCCCCTCCATCTCCGTTATCAGCTTTCTTCTTGCTTCATCTGCTTCCAGCAATTTCCCAACATCCAGCTTGATCCCTTTCAGCTTCGCCGTCTCCTGCACCTTCCGGGCCTGTTCCCGGATCGTGCGAATGTCCAACATGGGCAGCACATCCTCTCGCAAAATATAAATAAACGCGCCCCTCCATCCCACATATGGGACGAGGAGCGCGCTCGCGGTGCCACCCAAATTAGCCGGCGCCTGATGCACACGACTCTCTTGATCCGCAGGTAACGGTGCGGTCTCCGGACTACTTTAGGACGCTTGCAGCAACAATGCCGCACAGATTCCGTTCGCAGCGCCTCCGAGTTGGATTCTCTTCATTGGCCTGATCTACGTATACGGTTATTGTTTGCCATTATAACAAAGCAGTCAATGCAATTGCAACAGCGCGCTTGTTTTTCCGCGTATTCCACAGCTGCACACCTTGTGGTTGCGAAGCTTACTCGTATTTTTTCAGAGCAATAACCGCATTATGTCCGCCGAATCCGAAGGAGTTGGACAATCCGATCGTCAGGTTTGCCTCGCGTGCCGTTTGTGAAACATAGTCCAGATCGCATTCCGGATCCTGCTGCTCGAGGTTAATCGTAGGCGGGATAATATTCTCCTGCAGGCTCTTGATCAAGGCTATCGCCTCGACTCCGCCTGCTGCCCCCAGCATATGGCCCACCATCGATTTATTCGCCGTAACCGGTATACGGTAAGCGTCCTCTCCGAATAACTTCTTAATGGCCTTCGTCTCCGAAAGGTCCCCAAGCTCTGTGCTCGTCGCATGAGCGCTGATTACATCCACCTCGCCCGGAGCGATGCCCGCATCCTGCAGCGCTATTCTCATGGCCCGGTAAGCACCCAGCCCCTCGGGATGCGTAGCTACCATGTGGTAAGCGTCGGAGCTTGCGCCATAACCGATGACCTCCGCATAGATACGCGCCTCTCTGCGGAGGGCATGGGAGAGCGATTCCATGATCACGATCCCTGCACCCTCCGCCATAACGAAGCCGTCACGGCCCGAGTCGAAGGGTCTGCTTGCCCGGACCGGCTCATCATTGCGCGTCGATACGGCTGTAGCATTGCCGAAGCTCGCGAGCGAAATATCGGTTATTGCCGCTTCCGCTCCACCGGCTATGACGATATCGGCTCCTCCTGTACGGATGAGACGCGCTGCCTCGCCTATTGCCGTATTTCCCACCGAGCATGCCGTAACGGGGCAAAGCGTCGGACCGACTGCGCCAAATTTGATGCTGATCATCGCCGCTGCCATATTGGCAATCATCATCGGCACCAAGGTTGGGCTGACCCGTTCGGGTCCGCGGCCCTGAAGGACATGATCCTGATCAAGCAGCGTCTGGATTCCGCCAATGCCTGAGCCGACATAGACGCCCATCCGCTCCAGATCGACCGCATCCAGCTTGATGCCGGCATCCTCAACAGCCTGCTCCGCCGCCGCTAACGCAAATTGGCAAAAGCGGTCCATACGGCGCGCCTCTTTGCGCCCGAACCTGCCATCCGCATCAAAATCACGGACCAGTCCGGCGATTTTGGATTTATGTCTGCTCACATCGAATGTATCGATAAGCGTAATGCCCGATTGCCCCTGCTTCATCCGTCCCCAAAAGGTGTTGACATCGTTTCCGAGCGGCGATATTAATCCCATTCCGGTTATGACTACTTGTTCCATTTCCATTTCGGACACCTCTTTCTGGCATTGACTTCCTGCTAGCTTGTATATTGTCACAAACTTTATCCTATTACAAGTTGCTCTTTATTATAGTATAATCACTACCAGTATAAACTGATATTTAAAATGGAGGCTGCCATGAACCGGCAAGCAAGACTTGAAGCCTTATCGGCTTTCCTAAAAACGCAGCGAGCCAAAATTCTTCCCCAGTCTGTCGGGCTTCCCGTCGGAACACGCCGGAGAACGCCAGGCCTCAGGCGGGAGGAGGTCGCCCAGCTCGCAGGCGTCAGCCCTACCTGGTATACCTGGCTGGAGCAGGGGCGTGACATTACCGTATCTGCTTCCGTTCTGGATTGTGTGGCAGCCGCTCTGCAGCTCACCGTCGATGAGCAAAAATATTTGTACGCTCTGGCCCTGGACGCAAGTCCAAGCTTCAGCGTGATGAAAGAAGAACGGCCGGAGATCAGCCCTTCCTTGACCCGGATTTTGCAGGAGCTGCGCAGCTGCCCCTCCATTATTTCCGACAGACGCTGCCAGATTGTTGGCTGGAATGAAGCGGCTTCGCATGTTTTTCTGGATTTTGAGAAAATTCCGTTCGATAAGCGGAATATGATTCAGCTTTTATTTGCGAGAAAGGAATTCCGGAGGCTTGCCGTCAACTGGGAGCATTTTGTCAGCGGCTTTCTGGCCATCTTTCGGGCCTATTACGGCCAGTATGTCGAGGATGAGTGGTACGAGCGGTTTCTTGCCGGGATGAAAGAGCTGCATCCTGACTTCGAACGTTTATGGGCGCAAAGCCAGGTGAGCTCAGCGCCTGAGGTACTGATTGAATTCAGGCATGCCAAGGCGGGAAAAATGCTGTTTCATCTGACCTCCCTGCAGGTGCACGGAAGCTCCGATTTGCGCTGCAGCATTTATACTCCTGTTCCCGAGTCGAATACGGAGCTGAAGCTGCAGCGGCTGATGGAAGCCAAGCCGTCAATGACCTGACCCGGAATAGGATAATTCATTGAATCTCCTTGGGTACATGGCTGCATCGCAAATAATGACAATGATCCGCACCAGCGGCAGGAAGCATGATCTCCATTCAAACGAACGTTGCAGCTGCTGTATACAAAAAGCCCCCGCCGCTCTTCCGATGAATGTCTCCATCAGAATATGCGCCGGGGGCGTTTATACCGTAACATGCCGGATGCTCCTACGCACCTGTCTGCACCGCCAGCGACTGCTGCATATCGAACTGGGTGGTATAGAGCTTGCGGTATAAACCGCCGGCCGCAATCAATTCCTCGTGCGTGCCCTGCTCCGATATGGTTCCATTCTGCACGACCAGAATGAGATCGGCATCCCGGATCGTCGACAGCCGGTGAGCGATAATGAAGGCGGTTCTTCCTTCCAGCACGGTCTGCAGGGCAGCCTGAATGTGCTGCTCGGTTTCTGTATCGACGCTGGAGGTCGCTTCATCCAGGATGAGAATACGCGGGTCGGACAGCAGGACGCGGCCGAATGCCAGCAGCTGGCGCTGGCCGACCGACAGCTTGGAGCCCCGCTCCTCGACCTGCGTTTGATAGCCATCCGCGAACTGCGAGACGAAACGGTCAATGCGCACATTTTCCGCGGCTCTGCGCAGCGCTTCATCGGAAGCGTCCTCATTGCCGTAGCGCAAATTTTCCTCAATCGTACCGGAGAAAATAAATGAATCCTGCAGCACAATGCCCATCTGTCTGCGCAATGAATCCAGCGTAACGCCCTTCACATCCTCGCCATCGATGAGAATCCGGCCCTCTGTCGTATCGTAAAACCGCATCAGCAGATTCACAATTGTACTTTTCCCAGCGCCTGTAGGACCAACCAGCGCAACCCGCTGGCCCGGTTTAATCCGCAAATTGACATCGCGAAGCACCTGAGGCTTGTCGTCCCCATAGCGGAACCCCACATTCTCGAAAACGACCTCGCCGCGGATCGGTTTCATCGGCTTCGCGTTCGTCCGATCCGCTACCTCGGGGTCCGTATCCAATATCTCGAAGATCCGCTCAGCCGATGCCATCGCGGAGAGCACCTGGCTGTATACCTTGGACAATGCGCTGAGAGGCCCCCAGAAGCGCCACAAGTAATTGATGAAAGCCATCAGAAACCCGAGCGTCAGCGCATCGTTCATCACCTCTCTGGCGCCAAACCAGATGACGATGCAGGTACCGATCATGCCGATCATCTCAACAGACGGCCATACGGTGGATTCCAGCGTTATCGCACGCATGAAGGCCTGCTTGTTGTTGCTGTTGAGCTTGTCGAAACGGCGGTTGTTCTCCTTCTGCCTGGAGAAAGCCTGGATGACGCGGATCCCTTGAATGGTCTCGTTGAGATTGCCGTTTATGGCCGACATCGTCTTGCGCGAGCGCGACCAGGAGCCTTCGATTTTCGGCTGCAGAACGACGATAATCAGATACAATAGCGGCATTGTGATAAAAGAAAGCAAAGCCAGCTTCCAGTCCATCCACAGCAGGATGGCGACGATGCCGATCAAATGCGTAAACTCCATTACCATCGTGATTAGACCGCCGTTAATCAGCTCGCCAATGGCATTCGTGTCATTGGTAATCCGGGACATGATCTTGCCTGCCGGCCGGCCGTCGAAGAAACGGAAGGAGAGCGTCTGCAGATGATTAAACAGCTGCTGGCGCAAATCGAACAGTATGCGCTGCCCCGTAAAGTTAATCATGCGCGTATCCAAATACCCGAACAGCCAGCCCAGCAACCGGATTCCCAGCAGGACCCCTCCGATCCAATAAATAATCGTGAAGTCCTTCTTCAGAATTCCTTCATCGATCAGATATCCAAGCAGAAGCGGCTCTGCCAAGCTGAGTGCCATATTAACCAGCACGATCAGGACAACAACGCTCAAAATTCTTTTGTAGGGCAGCAAATATTTGATTAACCGCTTCATGTACTGACGATTAAAGGGCTTTTCCTCCAGCTCGTCCGAATCCCATTCCACCTGACTCATGCGCTCACCCCAAACAATAAATAATGGCATTAATTATTAATATCATAAAATATAAATAGCCGTGTAAATGCTGCAGCGTTAAGCCCGCCTTCAGAATTATGAGCTAACGGAAGCCACTTCCTGCATTTCGAACAACCCGCGGAAAAACCCGCCCCGTTCATACAATTCCTTATGGGTGCCCTGCTCCACAATCCGCCCCTTATCCAGCACGATGATGCGGTCGGCCCGCTTCACCGAAGACAGCCGCTGGGCAATAATAAAGGTGGTGCGTCCCTTCATCACTTCGAGCAGCGCCTCATGGATTGCCGACTCCGTTGCGGTATCGACACTGGCTGTCGCTTCATCCAGCACCAGGATCGGAGGGTCCATGAGGATTGCCCGGGCGAGTGCGACCCGCTGGCGCTGACCGCCGGAGAGTCCTACGCCGCGTTCCCCGATCAGAGTGTCATACCCGAACGGCATCGATTCGATAAACTCATGAATCTGCGCTTTGCGCGCCGCCCATTCAATCTGTTCGCCGGTTGCTTCGGGCAGACCGTAAGCGATATTGTCTCGGATCGAGGCCGAGAACAGGAAGGTCTCCTGCGGCACAATGCCGATTTTGCGGCGCAGCCCGTCAAGCTCATAATCCCGGACATCGATACCGTCGATCAGAAGTCTTCCTCCGCTCACATCGTAGAAGCGCGACATAAGCGCGATCAGGCTGCTTTTACCGGAGCCCGTGGCTCCAAGCACCGCAACCACCTCTCCCTGATTGACGCTGAGCGATATATCGTTTAGCACGCCAGCTTCCTTCTGTGCGTCCTGATCGGCAAAATGGAAGGATACCGCTTCGAATGTCACATTACCCGTTATCCCTTGCGTATCCGCTCCGCCGCCCTTGTTCGTGTCGATTTCGGCAGGGGTATCCAGCACTTCAAAAACACGCGGCGCCGCTTTTATCGCCTGCTGCATCACGTTGATCTGCCAGCCCAGCATATTAAGCGGCCAGATGATCCCCCAGGTGTACCATTGAAAAGCCATAAAGGTGCCAAGGGTCATTTTATCGTTGGCCATATAGAGCGCGCCGACGACAATCATAAGCAGGAATGTCACCCCGCCGTAAAAGCCCATGAGCGGAAACGCTTTGGCCTCCAGCTTTGCACGTTCCATATTCGTCTCGAAATTCTGATCGTTCCGCGATTCGAATTTGTTTTTCTCCGTATTCTCGCGGGCGAAGGCCTTCACTACCCGGATTCCGGAGATATTTTCCTGCAGAGTCGTGGTAAGCCGTCCCATCTGCTCGCGGATTTGTCCCCAGGCCGGACCGACTTTCTTGTTGAACCGCAGCAGGGAGAGCACCAGCAGCGGAATGGCCGCCATACTGATCAGCGTAACCTGCCACTGCATCGCCATCATGAAAATAATCGTTCCGATGAACGTGAGCAGTCCGCCGAACATCATCATGGAGCCGAAGCCAATGAAATTCTTGACCGCTTCGATGTCTCCGGTCATTCGCGACATAATCTGTCCCGTCTGGGCTTTGTCGTAATAGCTGAACGATAATTTTTGCAGATGCGTGTACAGCTCCTTCCTGAGCATAAACACCACGTTTTGCCCGACAAGCTCCTGAGAGCGGCCCTGTACAAAGCTGCCCACGCTCTTGACCACCTGGATTCCGGCAAGGGCCAGAGTCAGCATCAGGATCAGATTCACATTTCGTTTGTCGATGCCCTTATCGAAAATTTCCCTGAGCAGCCAAGGCGCCACAAGATCGATAAAGGTAGCTAAAATCATGAGCGAAATTGACAATACAATCCATTTGGTACTGGGCCGCAAATACTTCGTCAATCTAAGCCATATTTTCATTTGTCCCTCTCCCCGGGCGCTAGCAGTTACCCGCCCCAGACCATAATAAATTCATCAATCCAATGACGATCTCACATCCCCTGTCATGTTCCGGGCGATAAAAAAGAGACTTCAAGCCATAGTGGCTCAAAGTCTCTTTGTAAGCGCCAGTCAATTGTTACGCAGGAGCTGCAAGCTCAGGCTGCGTGTGACAGGGCATGCAAAAAGGAGGGCCGATGGATCGAGTTTCCTATCCAGTTAAGCTGCTGGTTAAACATTAGGAATTTCATAGCCATCACCCTCCTTTCGTCGTTTACCTATTAATGGAACAACCAAATCTTATCATCTCTTCCAGCTGCTGCGCAAGAGGCTATTGCAAAATAAATTTTATATATCCCGGTGCGTTTCCCAGTCTTCCGCTGAGATTCCCTCTTCCACCGCAAACTCGTAATCCTCGATATCATACATTTGAACAGGCACCTCGGCTTCGATCAGCCGGTCCTGGAATTCGAACTGATCGGATAACAGCGGCACATTGAGCTTGAGTGAAGTAAGCAGCAGCTCCGTCTCGATAGGGTCAAACATCTCTCCGTAGTGCGCATTATCCACTGCATATACGACCGTAAACTGAATCATATCATTTAGAAGAAGCGGAGAGCTCTCACGCCAGGGCATCTGCAGGGAACGCTCGATTTTTTTGCGGTTGAAGGGGTCCTCGAAAAACTGGATCAGCTCGCCTATTTTCTCTTTGACATGAGCGTCGTCCTGGGGATCGTCCATCACCGGGTCGGTCCCTTCTTTCATTTCGTAGAGCTCCATGATGGTCGAATAAGGCAGGACAAAATCGACCGGCTTGCTGGGTACAAGCAGCTGCCCGTATGTGGCAACCATTACGGCTTCTATTACAAAGCGCCGTCGCATTCTATCACCTCTTCTGCACTTGTCTTCGGTAACTAATTCAGCTTATTATACAACATTCGGCCGCCTGTACACAGAGCTAATTGCCTGTTCGTACCCCGGAATACGAAGTAATCGTGAACATCCCCCTCCCGGAGGCTGTATCCAGCCTCAACCTGTGCTAAAATGATGCTATCATTCGCAAAAAGGCACCGATTGTTCGTGTTTTGCGATTCACAGGGAGGCTCAACCGACTTTTATGAATGAAGAACAAGTGATTATTATCGGCGCAGGCCCATGCGGTCTCGCCGCTGCCATAGAGCTGCAGTCGATCGGGCTTGCGCCGCTTATTATCGAGAAAAGAAATGTCGTCCACTCCATTACGCAATATCCGATAAACATGCATTTCTTCAGCTCGCCGGAGCTGCTGGAAATCGCCGATATCCCCTTTACGACAGCCAATGAGAAGCCTTCACGTCTGGAGGCGCTCAATTATTACCGCAATGTCTCTTTGCGCCGGCAGGTGCGGATCCATGCTTATGAAACGGTGAAAGCCGTTGCTGCGCTGGAGAGTGGAGGCTTCGAGCTTCATACGATGGACCGCTATGGTGAAACGATTGTTTACCGGGCCGGCACCGTTATTGTAGCCACCGGCTACTTTGATCATCCCAATCGTCTGGGCATTCCCGGTGAGGAAATGGATAAGGTCAGTCATTTCTTCCACGAGTCCCATCCCTATACCGGCATGCGGGTCGCCATTATCGGGGGCAGCAACTCTGCCATAGACGCTGCGCTGGAGCTAGAAAGAGTCGGAGCACAGGTGACCGTCGTATACCGCGGAGCTTCATATTCGCCCAGCATCAAGCCATGGGTCAGACCCTCCTTTGAGAGCCTTGTCAACAAGGAACGGATTGGCATGCGCTTCTCCTCCCGCATCATTGAGGTCGGACAGCGTACGGTCACCATAGAAGGGCCTCCAGAAACTCCGCTGGAGTATCTGCCCAATGACTTCGTGCTGGCGATGACCGGCTTTCATCCCGACAGGGCCTTTCTGAGCTCCATTGGCGTCACCATTGAGCCTGAAGGTTATCCCACCTTTAACGACAGCACCATGGAGACCAATATCCCCGGAGTTTACCTGGCCGGAGTTGTCGCATCGCGCCGGGAGGCCAATGAAATATTCATCGAAACCGGCCGCTTCCACGGCCGCAAAATCGCCGCTCATCTGATGGAGCTTGGACAAAGCTGAAGTTCCTCCGCACTGCCGCTTGATCGATAAAAAAGCTCACGTTGCAAGGAGAGTGTCTCCAAGTAACGGTGAGCTTTTTCAGCTTCAAATAAACCCATGTACGATCCCGATGGTCCCGGCTCGACTTCACTTACATTTCCTCGCGATCCGATCCGGCAAAGGTGATGAGGGTATCGATTTTTTGCAGGCGCAAATATTCATTGTTCAACAGGTCGGTCCGGAAATAGGCAAACATATAGACGGCTTCCATAAAGGTCAAGGCGGGGTATACGGCTATATTCTGGTTGGAATACGGATTATCCAGCAGCACCTGCCATTCCCCTTCGCGTCTGGCTTTGCCGATTGAAGCCAGCACCTGCCTTTTGGTCCGGATGATGCCCTCGAACTCTTTCCAGATGTACACCCAGGAAGGGCTCATGCGGCCCGGCTCCGGAAGGGCGGCCTTGGCATATTGAAGCAGCTCCGCGGCGCGTTCGCCATCTTCATCTCGAAATTCCCGCAAATAGGCACGGAAATCATCCAGAAAACGTCTGACCGCAGTGAATCCTCCGCCAGCCAAATGCTCGCCCAGCCGGGCCGCGTCCCTAAAGCTGTTTAGCCCTATCAACTGCTGAAAATGGACATGGTCCGCCGCATTCAAGGCCATGCGCATCCTCCTTTCTAATCTTTATCCTTGAGAACAAATATCAACCCGTCACGATCCAATATCAGCCTGCGCTGACCGTCATTGTTCAGCTTGACGTTGAAAATCTTCAACCGCTCCTCCTTGATTTCAAGCCGGTCCCAGTCCCGCACATCCTCATACCCGGCATCCTGGAGGCCCTGCTGCATCTGCTCCTCCGCAGTCTCTTCATTCTCCCACCACAGCGCGCCGTAGTAATCAAAGTGGTACACGTTGCGCAGCTTGCCGCAGGCGATCTCCCCCGTATGCCGGTGCCGAAGCACGATTGGCATTGCTTGCTCCCCCTCTCCCCTGACCTGTCAGAACCTGTGCGGCATAGCCGGACACTGCTGTTTTCTTCTACGCTGGAAACACAACAAACAGGACGCAAGCAGCTTCTTCTGGCTGCGCCCTGCTTGCCGAACCGCAAATCCCCGCAAATTAATTCATGGGATTAATCCTTATAGATACGCATTTTCGTGTTTGGCTTTCAGCCGCATCCAGCGCCGCTCGACCTCGTCCTCGAACGATTTGAGGGCATCGGCATACTCCGGTCTCGTCAAATGCTTCGTCTTGCCCATGTTTTTGAGCCAGTCGCCAAGCGGAATCCGTTTCCCCTTGTCCTCGGGATTATAGGTGATTGTCGTAATGCCTTCCTCGATATCGTACAGCGGGAAGAAGCAGGAATTCACCGCTTCATCGATCAGCGTCTGCCCGATTTTCTCCTCCGACAGCCAGTTGAGCGGACAAGTAATAAGAATCTTGCCGTAGACAAGGCCGACATTCTGGGCATAATACTGCGCTTTGGCCGCTTTTCTCAGCAGATCCTGAGGAACGGATTCCGAGCCGGTGAACACATAAGGGATGTTCGTTGCAGCCATAATTTGCGCCGTATCCTTATGGTGGAACAGCTTGCCGCCCTGATGCTTGCCTACGTTGGACGTGGACGTGCGGTGACCCAGCGGCGTTGAATACGACAGCTGAGCGCCCGTATTCATGTAGCCCTCATTGTCGTATTCCAGAATAATCATCTTGTGATTGCGCAGCGCGCTGCCGATTGCCGGCCCCATTCCAATGTCCATGCCACCATCGCCGGTAATCATAACGAAAGTAAAATCATCCTGCAGTCCGTAGCTGTCCAGCTCGCCTCTGCGTTTGCGCTCCCAGAACATCTCGACCACGCCGGAAAGCGTAGCCGCTCCGTTCTGGAACAGATTGTGGATATACGTGGCTTTATGCGATGAATACGGGAAGCCTGTCGTTACTACCATCGCACAGCCGGTTTGGTAAAGCGCTACGATATCGCCCTCTATCCCTTTGAAGAACAGCTCAAGCCCGGAGAAGATTCCGCAGCCCGGACATGCGCCGTGGCCGGGAGCAAGCCGCTTCGGCTTCTTCGTCAGCTGGCGGACCGGCGGAACCTTGACCTTCAGCTTGCCTGTCGCTTCATCGCGGTCAACGGTTATCAGTCCGGTCTTGAGATCCTCATATTTCAGTGGCTCCAGCACCCGTTTCGGCGCATTGTTCGGATCCCCGGGCGTATGCCCGTAATAATCGAAAGGAACAGCCACTTCCTTGGCTGCCGCCGCATCGATAGCAAGCTTGAACATATGGTGGCCGTCTTCCGCATAAAAATCCTTCCCGCCAAGACCGTATATACGGCTGATGACGAGCGTATCGGTCACATGATGCGTGAATAACGCCGCTTTGATTTCGTTCGTCATATTACCGCCATGAGCACCGTAGGAATCGGCCCGGTCGCCGATGGTTACGGCTTTTACGCCGCGCAGCGCTTCGGCGATTTGCTTCGCCGGAAACGGGCGGATCATATTGGGGGCAACCGATCCCGCTTTGATCCCCTGGGCACGCAGCTGATCGACCACATCCTTGATAATTTCCGATGCGGAATTCATCAGGAATACCGCTACCTCCGCGTCCTCCATCCGGTACTGGTCGAGAATCGGGTAGTCGCGTCCGGTAAGTACCGCATATTCCTGCCTGATTCTGTCGAATACATCAGCCGCGTTGTACATCGCCACAGACTGCTGATAGCAGTTATTGATATAATCCGGTTCATTCATGTATGGACCGACTGTAATGGGATTGTTGCGGTCGAGCACCTGATTGTAGCCCTCAGGCGGCTTCTCACCTACGAAAGCATGAACATCGGCGCGGTGGGTGAAGGTTTGGACGCGGCGCTTCTGATGCGACGTGAAATAACCGTCGGACGCGACGAGCACGGGCAGGCGCACCTGCGAGTCCTCGGCGAGCTTCAGCGCCATGATATTCATATCGTAGACCGCCTGCGGGTCGCGGCACATCAGGATCGGCCAGCCCGTATTGAGGGCAAAATACAAATCCGAATGGTCGCCATGGATATCAAGCGGACCGGAAACCGACCGGCAGACGAGATTCATGACCATCGGGAACCGGGTTCCGGATTGAACCGGCATCTGCTCGAGCATATACAGATAACCGTTGGAGCTTGTCGCGTTGAACACGCGGCCTCCGGCAGCCGACGCGCCGTAACAGATGCCGGCGGAGCCGTGCTCGCCGTCCGCGGGAATAAGCTTGATATCATGCTGTCCGTTCGCTTTCATCAAGTCGAGAAATTGCGCAACCTCCGTCGAAGGCGAAATCGGGAAATAGCCCATCACATGATAATTGATCTGATGTGCGGCATATGCCGCCATTTCGTTGCCGGACTCGTAAACCATACGCTGCTCGACAGTTCCCTGGCTGACCTCTTTATTGATTTCAATAGCCATTGTTTCTCTCCTTTCTTGCGCTTAAGCGTGAACCATTCAATTCGCCCAATTGAAGCGGTGCGGCACCCGGTTCTGCTCCCCGTAACCATCCGTCTCCCTTGCGGAAGCAAGCGCTTCCGTTGGACAAGCCACAACACATTTCAGACAGCCCTTGCAGTATTGATAGTCAATGCCCTGCAGGAACATTTGCGGACGCCCTTTCTTGTCCGGCAGCTCATCCCAGACGAAGCAAAAGTCCGGACAAGCCGTGTCGCAGGCAGCGCAATGAATGCATTTTTCTTCATCAAAATGCGGCATCATGCCCTCACGGGAGATGCTTAAGTCCTTCAGCACGCTGTTGCCGGGATTGGTGATCATTCCCCCGAGCGGCTGCGTCAAATAACCAAGCGCCGGAATGTCCCAGCGGGTCGGCTCCGGCATGGCTGTTCCTTCCGGCAGCGCGAAGGTATGGAATTGCACCTCGTCGTACCCTCTCTGGAAGGTGCGGAGCGCAGGTTCCACTGCCTGCGGGTATTTCTTCTCCAGCGACTTGCGGATGATGCCCTTCATATGTTCGAAATCAAGAAAGTCGCAGAGACGGAACAATCCGCCAAGCATTCCCATATTTACCCGATTATTCTCTTCGAGCGAAATCCCCGTCGCATCGACAACTGCAATCGTTCCCCCGAGCAGCTTCAATTTTTCCTTGAGCTCCTCCGGTGTCTTGTTTGAGTTGACAAGTACTACACTGTCTTCATAGACGCCGCTGACAACATTGACAGTTTTGGACAAATTCTCATGAAAAATGCCCACAATATGAGGTCGTTCTACGGGTGTTGTGTCCCTGATGTTCGTGCTCAGATCGCAAAATCGAATATGCGCCTTGACCGGAGAACCTTTTTTCTCAGAGCCGTAAGAAGAAAAACTGACCCCATTGAAACCGCTTCCAACAACACCCGCTTCCGCCAGCATCTTTCCTGCCAGGTTTGCGCCCAATCCACCAATTGATTCAAGCCGAATTTCGAAGAAACCGAGATCGTTTTGCTTAGGCAGAATTGTCAATTCTCTCACTTCCCTCCTAATTATCTGAAAATATTATAAATTCCCAATAATCAGTATATCACTAGAGGTTATGGACGAATAGTGTCTTTTCACAAAATAGTCACATTAAATGGATTCGGTCTTCCAAGCTTTGTGTACGCATTCTCCAGGGTGCGTGGACTTACGGCGCAGCAGAACGGCAGGGCAGAATATGGGCCATATCTATCTATATGGCAGCAGCCAGGTTGTTCATTCGCAAAAGATGCCCTTCGCGAATAAGAAACCAGGCTGCTTGGTGAAAATTTTATCGAACCTGCTGCTGAAGACACTCCGCGAACAAGCGGTCAAGCTTGTCTTGGCGGCGGTCGATCCACTCGCAAACAAAAGCGGCACGGGCTATTTGCCGCTCCCAAATCTCGGGAGAATCAAGACCTTCGGCATAACGCCCGGCAAAATGAAGATACACATCCATCATTCTCAGCTTGATCAGCTCTGGCAGAGCTTCAAGCTCCAGCTCGGATAACCGCACGGCCGAGCCGAAGCCGCGGCAAAACAGCCGCATTCTCTCCATTGCCAGGTCTTCCGAGTCATCCGGAAAATCAGCCAGCACAACGGCCAGCTCCATTGCGGCAGCATCTTTTGTGCAAAATTCAAAGTCAAGCAGTCCCGTAATCGATTCATTACGGGCCAATGCATTTGTAAAGCCGATATCGCCGTGAATCCACTGCTGCGGCAGCCCGGAGAACAAAGGCCTCATCTCCCTCAAGCGCCGTCTGAGCCCGGCCAGCGTTTCCAGTTCTCCGGCAAAGCCTCTCAGAACAGGCGAGCGCTCCGCCAGGACAATTATATTTTCATCCGTCAGCGCACCGTGGGTTTCTTCAAATTCGTAATACGGTTTATACAGCGGCCTCTCCGCGATTGCCGATTGCCTGAGAGCCAGAATGAGCAATCCGGCTGCACGCCCAAGCTCTTCCACATGGTGGTTGTTATGAACAGTGGGACGCTCGCCCTCAATATAATGATAAAGGGCTCCCAGCTTGCCGTCCTCTGTCATGGTCACGGTCTCAAGACGCTCATTCGGCACCGGCCGCGGCACAAGATACGGCAGCTCTGCCGATTGCAGCTCATGAAGCACATGATGCTCCAGCCGCACAATATCGGGATCGCGGTGATTATCATAGATCCGCATGACATATTTGTGCGCTCCCGCATATACCATGCGGGTTGTGTTATTCATTCCGCTTTCTTCCAGAACGGCACGCCAGGGCGCCGGAAATTTATATTGATCAAGAAGTTCCGCAATTGCAGCTTCGTGCTCCTTACCCATTTACCGTGAATCCTCCGTTCAATCCTGAGCAGCTTCGAGTACTGCCAGCCTGCTGCCAATCGTTTCCCGCCAGCTGCCTGACAATTCCTCCAGCGCCAGCAGCCTTCTCATTCCGGCTGCATCCTTCTTGTCTAAATACATGATCCGGTTCGCTTCCGCAACGGTGACCCCGGCGGGATGGCGGCTTGTCAAGACCAGCTCGTCGCCTGCGGCAACAATACCCTCCTGCAGCACGCGAAAGTAAAAGCCGGAATAGCCTGTCTGCTGCACCTGAAGCGGCAGCTTCGGCAGCCCATGCTTGATCCCAAGCTTGAAGCAGGGCTGGCGCGGCTGGCTGACCTGAACGGCCGCCTCCCCTACGCGGACAACATCGCCAATGCATATCGACTGCTCCGTTATCCGGGACACCGTGAAGTTTTCGCCAAATGCCCCTGCCTCGGCATCTTTGCCCCATTCCGAAGCCCAATAGGGATAATGCACGCTGGAATAGACGCAGACCGCCTTATCCTCACCCCCATGATTGATGAGGTCCGCCTGGCCGTCTCCGTCCAGTCCGGTTTTGGCGAGATAAAGAGGACTGCCTGAAGGCTTCTTGAAAATCCCGGTCTCGACTTCCCTCGATCCGTGCAGCACAGCAACCGGCAGTGCAATGTTAAGCGACAAAAGCTGGCCTATCACAGACATGGTATCCCTCCATCTATCTAACTTTGTATACAAAATTATAAGATGAAGGAGAACCGGAAGGCAATCCCGTTTGATTCATGGCATTAATAATTAACTATGCTAATAACAACAATTTCCTTTCAATTAACAGCAACCTAGGACAATATGACCAGGTGTCGAATGCGATCTCATTGTGTTGTTTTGTGCGCTTCCCCGGGAAATGAAGATTCATTTCCGGGAAATTATTGCTGCGGGAATTTTCTTTCTATTCGGATTATTTCCTCTATTGTTCTCCGGTTAAACCGGTAATGTCCTTTTGCATGGACAGCCGCCAAGCTATGGGATCTCCGGTGGGCAGCCTCCACGCCTGCGATCAGAAGCGCCGCACCGGCGAGCAGCAGGATCAGAACAAAGCCATGCATATAATATAAAGCAATGCCCGCTGACGAGATCAGCCATATTACGGAGACCCTGTCGAGGAAGAGGCCGAGCCGGCCGGGCTGCCATGATTGATGAAGGGCTTGCGATTTGCTCCAGCGCTTGGCGTGTAATTTGAGAGCGATTGGGATGGCATAAGACAGGTGCAGGGCAATGAGGCTCGAGCCGACAAGCTGAATAAGCGTTTCATTTCCCAATGAAGCACCCTCTGTCAGGCCAATCCCAAGAGAGAGTCCGAGTACCGCTGCTGCGACGGCAATAACAGCTGCCACAGGGGAGCGGAAACGCTCGGAGATTTCAGCCAGCTTCCTGCCCCATGGAAGCGGAGCGCCGTCACGGGACATTGCGAACAAGCTGCGCACGGAAGCCGTCATCGAGCCCAGCCCACTCCCCCATCCGGCAAGTGCGATGGCAAGGACCACGATCGTATTTAGAGCCCATCCCCAGTTTCCGGCCAGCATAGTCACCACCCAGTGCCCCAACCCGTTATAGTCCGGGAAATCGGAGGTCCCGCCGGGGTACTGGAGCAGCATCATCGAAAATAATACAAAACCGAATATAAACGTATAGACGACCGACAAAAATATCGCCCAAGGCACGCTGGCCCGCGGATCATGGGTCTCTTCGGCAGTCTGGGCCGCAGAGTCGGCACCCAGAAACAACCGCTGCAGCAGCAGCATGCCCAGTACAAGAACAGGCTCATGACCGGATACAGCCGCTGCCTCGGAAGGCGCGACAGGCAGGAATCCATAGAGCATCTCAAGCGGATAAACGCTCGGCCAGGCAAGGGCAACCAGTCCCGCCAGAACAGCCAGCACACAAAGCACCTGCAGCCAGGCAGCCGCTCTGAATATACCGCTGAGCGCTCGGACTCCCCCCAGCCCCGCAATGGCTTGCGAGAGGATCAGGAGAATCAATATCCCGCAAATCAACGCTGTGGAAGCCTCATAACCGAATCTCGCCTCAACCATCCGGCTTATCCATTGGGCGCATATCACATTCATGGTGACCGTCATAAGCAAGTTGCCCGCCAAATGCAGCCAGCCCGCAGCAAGACCAAGCCGTTTGCCGCCCGCCGCTTTCGCCCAGTGATAACAGCCTCCGGCTGTGGGGACTTTCGATGCGAAGAAAGCCATCGAGCATGCCGTTGCGATACCAAACAGAGCGAGGATCGGATAGCCGAAACCGACCACTGCCGGTCCGCCGGCCGCAACAGCAGGACCAAGCAGAAAAATAGCCCCCCCGATAACGGAAAGCGTGGAGAAGGAAATCCCAAATACCGCAAATCCGCTCAAGCGCCGCGTTAATTGCTGGGCATAGCCGATTTGGTTAAGCTCATGCTTATCCTGCATAAAACGGACATAACCGGTTTGGCGGTTAAAGGCCTGATGCAGCGGATCGGACAAGCCTCGCTGCGCCAATATGCCGATAACTAAGGCTGCTCCGCACACAGCGACGAACAACAAAAGCCCGAGAATCATAGGTAACAAAGCTTCACCCCCATACTTGACTGTATGAGGACAGCAATCAAATCAGCACCGCAAAGACCGTTCCTCTCCCTTTGACCCGGCATCCGTGTTCTATAAAACGGTCAACTCAAACAAAAAGAAACCGCTCATGCCGCCTCAGGCGGCAGAGTCAGTTTCTTCGCTCGGAGCTTATAGAAAAAACGCCGCCAGGCGCAAGCGGCGTCTCAAGGTTTCTTAGCTTCCTATCCCTTCGAGTCCGGAATCGGAAGATACCTGCATCTCTGACATGACAAAACGCTTCACAAGCTCAATATCAAAGGGCTTTGTGAAGAAAGCAAGAACGCCGAGCTGCTTGGCCATATCGATTTTATCAGGATCGCCGTAAGCCGTTATCATGGCCACTTTGATTGTCGGCCTGAATTTGCGGATTTCCAGCAAAGCCTCGATTCCGTCCATGTCGGGCATTTTCAGATCGAGCAATATAAAATCAATGGGATTCTGCTCCACCTGCTCAATGGCAGTCCTGCCATGAGGCGCTTCGTATACCGTCAATCCTTCAAGCTCAAACAACTCCCTCAGCAGCCGTCTAATTGCCGATTGATCATCAACAATGAGAATGCTGTAGGGAAGTGTGCCCGGCTTTGGCGGCGGCATATCAAGCTCGGCCGCGGTGTCCCCGGAATCGAACAGCGATCCGAACGCGGGTGGATTGTCCGTTCCGATCCGGACCGGCTCAAAGATGGGGCGAATCTTTTTCTTATTCCATCTCCGAATGCAAAAAGCAATAATGGCTGCAGCTACGGGCAGCAATAATATCAAATAAATCATCGTAGAACTCCTCATGTAAGCGTTTCTCCTGATTTATTTTCGACATTTATTGCACCAAATCCTGCAAACCTGAGAAAATGATTGGAATCAATCATTTACGTCCATAGAAGCAAGCGGCCCGGTGGGACTAATAATGTCCGTCAAATCGAAAACGGATATCGGAAAGTAAGGAAATCCAAAGGCATAAGGCGTCAGCTCAAAAAGTGAAAAATAAATTACAAGCGCACGGTCGGCAATATAGAATGGCTGATCGGGGCGGATGGACTGGAACGGCTCCAGGGTTTCGATCTGCCGCTCGGCGATTTGAACCTTGATCAGGTCTGATAAGCGCTTGATATAGGAACTCCCCGGCTTGAACAAGTCGGCGAGCGAATAGGATCTTCCCGATACCGTGTCAAAGGTAAGCGATTGCTGCAGCGTCAAGCCGTGCGCGCCGCCTGTAAACGCATAATTGAACAGAGAGAGGCTGAGCACGTTTTTTTCATTCGTTTTGATTTCAAAATAACCCATCATTTCCGCACGGGGATCCTCCAGCGAACCCTGCTCCGCCACCAGCGCCCTTACAGCGTGCCGTATGGATTCGTTCATGGTGTTGCGCGCGGCCGCATGCTGAACGCCGCTGACGACGGGGACCCACAATTCCGCTTTGGGAAAAGTAACGCGGGACGCATGGATGACTGCCGGAAACTGAAATGCCATATGGACACCTGCCTATTCGGGTTGATGTTCCATTATATGCGCTTTATCCGGTTCCCTTGCTAGTTCCACTTTCCTTCAGCAGAAATGAGCTTTAGTTCCGCAAATTCCGCTTCATCTCATGCCACTCGATGCCGCCGTGCCGAGAGGAAGAAATCTTCGCATATTCAAACCCCAAACGCTCATAAAATCCAATCAAACCGGCTTCGCACATCAAAATGACGCTTTCCAGCCTGTCCGCTTCCGCCTGCCGGATAAGCGCATTCATCAAAGCGCTGCCAATTCCTCCGCGCCGGCTTCCGGGATCGACGGCAACGGATAAGATGCACAAGTGCATCCCGCTCTCCTCCGCGCCGTGCTCCCCTTTCACATGGTCTCCTCCGCAATCATCAGAAGAGGTGCGGACGCCGCAGGCCAAGCCGATCAGCACAGCTCCATCCCATGCCGACAGGAAATAATGGGGAAAATGAAGCTGCCGGTAAGCAAACGCCTCGCTGGTGGCAGCAGCCTCCACCGGATAACAGGAAAGCTCCAGCCGATGGGCGGCTTCAAGCTCGGGAACCCGGATCGGCCGAATCGGAATATCATTCACCGCTTTGCTCATATGAGCATTTTTTCCCGTTCGGTCAATCTTCTTCCTTTAACGTCCAGCACCAGTTCTCCGCCGCTGAGACCCAGAATCCGGTCTGCGAACCGCTCCGCCCAGTCACCTTGATGCATGACCGCAATAACAGAGATTCCCTGAATCTTGCACATTCTCTTCAAGTCCGACAGAACCTGCTCCGCCGCATGGGGATCAAGGCCGGATACCGGCTCATCGGCAAGCAGCGTTTGGGCACCGTGAACCAAGGCCCTTGCGATGGCAATACGCTGCTTCTCTCCTCCGCTCAGCTTCTCCCCCTTCTGCTGCGCTTTCTCAAGCAGTCCCACCTTCTCGATCATATCCATGGCTCCCATATAATCGTCATTGCGGACCATTCCGGTAACTCTGCGCCAGACAGGCGTTTGATAAGCGGATCCGATCAGCACATTCTTCAGCGCCGAACGATTCGGATGCAGCGTGGGCTTCTCCTCCATATATGCCATTTCCCGGCGCACCTTCATCGTTCCCGTAAAACCCTTTTCAAAAATATTGACGCCGTCAACGAAATACGATCCGCTTGTCCACTTCTCGCGCAGAGCCAAACACTTCAGCAGCATGGATTTACCGCTGCCGCTCGCCCCCTTGACCGCTACGAATTCGCCGGGCTGAATTTCAAAGCTGATACCCGACAGAACCTGCGGGCCGCCTGGTATTTGCTTCGTCAATTGAGATACTCTTATCATGAATGGCGCTCCTTTTCCAAGTTAGCGATTACAAGTCTATCAATCTAGTTTACGGGAAACAAAAAATAGTTTCCATCCGAACAAATGTTTGGTATAATCAAAACAAGAACACATGTTCTAATATCCTATTTTCCCAAGGAGGCTGATCATCATGAACAACTGTGAAAATTATCGATTTATTGAGAGGTACCGTCCTTATCGCGATTTGACCTTCAAATTTTACTCTAATGGCTCTCTCACCATTATTGATAATACCGCAGAGGAGGTGATCACGCCCCGGGAACTCAAGGGTGAGAGCTATGACTTTTATGTCCGCAAGCGGCTTGCTTACATCAGACAGGATCTGAGCGCCAAACTGCAGAAATTCGCCTGATGCCATTTAACCCCACTAATTCATGTCATTTACAGCCCGCGCTAGGATAAGTATCTGTAACGGTTTACAATAATATTCAATTTGACGGCGAATCCATATATGCGGTAGATTGGTTTTACAGCCGAATCATATGGAGAAGGAGCCGTGCCTTTGATGAAGCAACAACTCTTATTTGATCTTGATGACACGCTGATCCATTGCAACCGGTATTTCTATCTTGTCATCGACCAGTTTGCCGATTTTATGTCAACCTGGTTTCGCGGCTATGGTATCCCGAGTGAAACCATTCGGAGCAAGCAAACCGAAATCGATATTGCCGGCGTCCATGCCGTTGGCTTCATGAGCGAGCATTTTCCCCAATCTTTTATTGATACCTACCGTTATTTCACGGAACAGACGGGAAGGGCTCGTTCCGTTATAGAAGAAGATCAGCTGTGGAAGCTGGGCCGAAGCGTCTATGAGCTCGAGGTGGAGCCCTATCCATTTATGGAAGAAACACTGGATACTCTCGCTTCCAATGGTCATGAGCTGCATCTGTACACTGGCGGCGAGATGCTGATTCAGCAGCGCAAAATTCAACAAATGCAGCTGCAGCGTTATTTTGACACTCGCATCTATGTCCGTTCGCATAAGAACATTGACGCGATGGAAGGCATCTTAAGCGAAGGCGGCTTTGAACGCAGCTCCACATGGATGATCGGAAATTCGCTGCGGACCGATGTTATTCCAGCCCTTACGTCCGGTATTCATGCCATTCATATGAAAAGTGAATCGGAGTGGATCTATAATGTCGTCGGGATTGATGTTGAACCGAAGGGCGCATTCTTCACCCTTCATCAGCTATGTGATGTGCCGGATAAGATCCATGGCTATATACGGCAGCAGGAAAGCGCCGTTAATCTCTGAAGGGTGCGGGACACGGCTGATCCGCTACCTTGACCTGAATAGGCTTGCCTCCACATGAGCGGAATTGTTCATGCCGGGAGGCAAGCCTATTTTTAATGAAACTCTGCTTTCACGATCAGGAAAGCACAAACTCAATCGTGCCTTTACTTTGATCTGTTAATATCCATTTCCCTGAATTCGTCGTGCCATCCTTGGCTTTGCTTGTTATCTTGCGCGTTTCCCCTTTGGCTGCCAGCGCCTTGGCCATCGCTGCCGTGACCGTTCTGCCCTGCTGCTGCTTCCAGATAACGAAGGTGCAGCCTTCCCGGAACCGCAGGCAGCCATAGCCTCGTTTACCCTCCACAAGCTGTCCGCCGCAGCCAGGGCGCGGACAATCGGCTATCACTGCAGGCGGTGCCGACGAGCCAGCAGCCGGTTTCTCTTTGGCCTTGGATGCGGTCTTGACTACGGATTGCCTGGTACGTGATGCACCAGCTCTTGCGCTTCCTTCTGCGGCAGCGGATGTTGGCTTTCCGCTGGAAGCATAACGTTTGGTTGTCCGCCCTTTCCCCTTGGCGCCGCCCGGGCTGCCTTCAGCATCTCCAAACAGACTGGACGCTGCTTGCGGCTGATGCCTCACCTTGCCGACGATCATCTCGGCAAACTCCTTCACCTTCTGCATGAACTGCTCATCCGAGGCTTCACCCTTGGAAATCTGGTGCAGACGCTGCTCCCAGCGTCCCGTCATTTCCGGCGAAGCCAGCAGCTCTACGCCCGCTCCGCGTATGAGCTCAATTGCGGCGCAGCCCTTGGTGGTAATATCCAGCCTCTTTCCCGCCGTTACGATGTAGCCGACATATTTCAGCCGTTCAATCGTTGCTGCGCGGGTAGCTGGCGTGCCCAGACCGATTTGCTTCATCGCATCGCGAAGCTCTTCATCCTCAATCGATTTGCCTGCGCTTTCCATGGCTTTGAGCAGCGTACCTTCCGTATATGGCTTTGGAGGCTTGGTCGCCTTCTCGAGCGCAGCAGCCTCGTCACAATGGACCAGAGCCTCCGCTTTCACCCCGAAAGGACGGTCCGTGAGAATGAGCTCGTCCTCCTGCTCCTCTGCCGGCTCATCCGACTTTTTCTTGCGGCTTTTTTCTTTGGGAGCGCCGCTATCATCTTGGCCCATTACGACTCGCCATCCCGGGTCCAGCTGTTGCTTCGCTCGGGTGCGAAACAGCTCCTCTTCGACTTCCGTCATCACCTCATGATTGTTGTAGACAGCCGGCGGATAATAGTGCGACAGGAAACGGCGTACGATGAGATCGTAAATATTCTGCTCTTCCGTACTGAGCGTCCCCGGGCGCTTGGGTGTTGGCAGTATGGCATGGTGATCCTCTACCTTAGCAGGGTTGCACACGGCTTTGTTTCCTTTGTGGACACGGTTGCGGTCCGCTCCCTGCGCAAGCCGCCCGTAAGCGGTTTGTTTGAGCATCTGAAGGACATTGCCCATGACCGGGATATTCTCTTCCGTAACATAATTGGAGCTGGTCCGGGGATACGTAATCACCTTATGTTTCTCGTACAGCGCCTGGGCGATATCCAGCGTTTTCTTCGCCGGGTATCCGTATCTCCCGTTCGCTTCGCGCTGCAGCAGCGTCAAATCATACAAGCGGTAGGGATACTCCTTGGTTTCATTCGTCTCATAGCTGACAATCCGCGCCGGTTTACCGCTCACCTTGGCTGCCAGCAGCTCGGCTTTTTCCTTGTTTGTAATCCGATCGCCCTGCCAGAGTCCTTTGTAGCTGAAGTCCGTCTGGCTGAAGCTCGCCTGAACCACAAAATAGGTTTCACTATTAAACGCGGTTATTTCCTTGTGGCGATCGTAGAGAAGTGCCAACACAGGCGTTTGGACGCGCCCAACCGACAGAAGGGTTTTGTGGCGGATTGTAAAAGCCCGCGAGGCATTCATGCCCACCAGCCAGTCAGCCTCGCTGCGCGCCCGTGCTGCCCGCGTGAGCGGATCGTAATCCTGATCATTCCGAAGCGAGTCAAAGCCGCGCCGGATCGTCTCCGGCGTCAAGTCCGAAATCCACAGACGCTCCGTGGGCTGCGACATTTTCAAATACTGCCGGATCAAATGGAAAATGAGCTGCCCTTCGCGCCCGGCGTCGCAGGCATTAACCAGCCGGTCGCTGCGCTTGGCGAGCTCGCCGATCGTTTTCAGCTGATCCCTGGTTTTGGGATTGGGCCACAGCTTGAAGCGGTCTGGAATAATCGGCAGATCCGCATCGTTCCATTTTTTATATTTGGGATCGTATTGATCCGGCTCCGCAAGACTGACCAGATGTCCGATCGCCCACGTTATGATATAACGCTCGCCTTCCAGATACGATCGTTTATTTTGCGCTTTGGGCTCGATAACAGCCGCAATCGTGCGTCCCATATCAGGCTTCTCCGCAATGATTAATGTCTTCAACTAATCCCCTCTTTGCTCCTTAATGGTCGATCTCTACATAGCGTATCATGGCCTGCATGATACTGCGAACCCCTTTGGACCAATTGGGGTCTTCGGCATATTCACGGTTAATCCAGGTTATCGCATCCTCTTTCTCCGGCCTGTCCTTGCTGATGCGCAGTATGGTCCGCACAGCAATCGCGGTGGATTGCTCGATGGTCGTATTATAATCCTGCCAGCTGTAAAAAACATTAAACGGATTGTTCGCTATTTTTTTCGCCTGCTTATGGGTAGTCGGCACAAAAGCCTGCTCCTGTCCGGTAATCGCAAAAAGCAGCAGCGGATGAATGTTATTCTCCCTGGCTGCCGACATAATGGCATCATAATAGGGCTGCTCCGCAAGCAGAGAAGATTTGTTGTGCAGATATTGTTTCAATCGGCTCTCATTCACTTCCGTATAGCGCAGTTCAGCGGGCAAACTATTGCTTGCCGGAACTTCCACAGATCTTGCCGGCTGTATTTCTGCTTTCTGCAGCGGCTTGTCCGGCGCAGCAGCCGGCTGCAGCAGGATTCCCCCATAAATCAGGCTGGACATGACCAGAAGCGCCGACAGAAGAGCGTAGAGCATCGCTTTGACCCTGGGCGGCTTCACAGCCGCAGGCAGATGGACAATATCTCCTGCACGCTCTTGCTCCAGCCCGGTCGAGGGACTCCGCTCCTGAAGGAGCAGAGCTTGATTGGCAAAAAACGACCAAGCCGAAGCTTCCTCTCCTGCAGCGGCTTCTGTCGCCTGTGCAGTCGTGATCAGCAGCTTGTTGAACGGCTCAAGCGGCAGTGAGCTTGCCATCCTCTGCTGGGTCCACATATGCAGCGGTTCATACACCGCCCTGTCCGCAAGATTCAAGGCCAGACAGCTTTGAAAAACATGCTCCGGCCCTACAGGCTTCTGCTGCCTGGCTACTACTTGAAGAAGCAGCTCCGCTGTCAGCTTCAGCTTGATTTCTTCGGCAAAATCCGGAAGCTGGCGCATGACAATACGCTGCATTGCATCTGCTACGATTTCCGCCCGGCGCTCAGTCGGCAAATCCGCGTATTTATGCTGTACATAATGGCGAATACTCGATATCTCTGACTTCGTAAGCACACTTGCCGCATTGGATGACATCATCATTCCCCCATGCTTGGCTTATTGGTCTCTCGATTTTACCACAACTTTCCTTTACTTGGGGACGGCGGATTCCAATATCGCTTTCTGTACGTCCTCTTGTTCGATGTAGGCCTGTATTTGCTCCTTCTCATCGATTGTAAACTGGAATTCACAATCACAGCCCTCATCCAGAGGCACGATTTGTACAATTGTGCCATTCGTTGTGCAGATGACCAGCGCAGTCAGCTGCGTGATTTCCTCCGGACACGGTGTTGCCGGGGATAACACAAGTCCAAGCTCGATATCGACCCACTGCTCGTCACGCCGTTCAATACGCGGCTCAAACGCCAGAATTTGCAGCTGCGTCACCTGTTCCGACCCATATTGAATCATCGTTTCTCACACTCCATTCCAAGAGAATTGAATTCTTTCCGATATCGTAAGAAGAAACGGCTTCGCCGTCCTTTGGCGGCATAACAAGTTTCTTCCCTCAGAAATATAAGCAAAGTAGAGGATAAATTTTATACTTTCTTATATTTAAATAAAAAGCGCCCGAAGGCGCTCTTATCGGTAAAACGTTATTAATAGCCGCAGCTGCTTATGGCAGCATTGTCGTCCCCATCAGGTAACGGTCAACCTCGCGGGCAGCCTCGCGGCCTTCATTGATCGCCCAGACGACCAGACTTTGTCCGCGACGCATATCGCCGGCAGCGAATACTTTGTCAACACTTGTGCTGTAATCCCCATAAGCTGCTTTGACATTGGAGCGGCGGTCCTGTGCAAGACCCAATTGTTCAATAATCGTTGTTTCCGGTCCTTCGAAACCGACTGCGATCATAACCAGATCAGCCGGCCATACTTGCTCGGTGCCGGGAATTTCCTTGTAAATCCGGCGTCCGGACTCATCGACAGTACGTTCGATCTGGACGGTGTGCAGCTCCTTCACATTTCCGTACTCGTCGCCTACGAATTTCGTGGTCAGGACGGAGAATGCACGCGGATCCTTGCCAAACAATGCACGCGCTTCTTCCTGTGCATAATCGAGCGTATACACATTCGGAAATTGCGGCCAAGGATTTTTCACAGGATCACGCTCAAGCGGCGCTTTGGATACGGTGCCGAATTGAGTGATGGACTTGCAGCCATGGCGAAGCGCCGTTGCCACGCAGTCTGTTCCTGTATCACCGCCGCCGATCACAATAACATTCTTGCCTTTGGCGGAAACGTAATTGCCATCCTCCAGATTGGAGTCCAGATAGCTTTTGATCGTACCGTTCAAATAATCCATGGCTTTATGAATGCCTTTCAAGTGACGGCCTTCAATGTCAACCTCACGGGCTTTTGTAGCGCCGCCGCATAATACAACGGCATCAAATTCGTCCATGAGCTGCTGGGAGGAAATATCGGTGCCGATTTCAGTATTCGTAACGAACTGGACACCTTCGGCTTCGAGCAGATCCACCCGGCGTTGAACGACTCCTTTGTCCAGCTTCATGGTCGGAATGCCATATACAAGCAATCCGCCAATACGATCGGCACGCTCATACACGGTTACCGTGTGACCCGCTTTATTCAATTGGGCTGCGCATGCCATTCCGGCCGGACCCGAACCAACCACAGCAATTTTCTTCGAGGTGCGCACTTTGGGAGGTTGAGGAACAACCCAGCCTTCCTCGAAACCTTTATCGATGATGGCTTGCTCAATGGACTTGATGGTTACTGCATCGCCAATCAGGCCTACTGTACAGGAACCTTCGCAAGGGGCAGGACATACACGCCCCGTGAACTCCGGAAAATTATTTGTTTTATGCAAACGGTCGAGCGCTTCACGCCACAAACCGCGGTAGATCAGATTATTCCACTCGGGGATGAGATTATTTACAGGACAGCCTGAAGCGCCGCCCGGGAGCTCAATGCCCGTATGACAGTACGGAGTGCCGCAATCCATGCAGCGCGCACCCTGCGTACGAAGCTGATCTTCATTGAAGTGCTTATGAAATTCTTCCCAATCCTTGATGCGCTCCAGCGGATCGCGATCTGCAGGCAGCTCGCGCTTGTAATCCATAAATCCAGTAGGTGTAGACATATCGCTTATCCTCCATCTCTTTATCCCCTTGCAGTAAGAAGAACCGGCAGGCTTCTTCAAGGCATGCCCGGATCTCTTCCCCCCTGAAAATATAATCCAGGCATACAGGAACGTATCCGGATATCCTCTCTTATACCGTCTTGAATATCAGAATGAAAGCAGATGCCTTAAGTAACGCAGCTGCGGATATTTATTCACTCTTATCCTAAAAATATATCGGGATTTCAGTCAACATTCAATATCAAACTTTCCCATTCAGATGGGACTTATTTATCATATCGTAGCAATTGGCACCCATACGTTAAATGGATTTTCCGTACAATCATTTGCACTAAATGACAGAATGTTCGTCATATAACGAAAGCAGCATATCAGGAACGCGGCGTTTTTCGGATATAGGTGCGGATGCAGAAATCATAGGCATTCTTCTCATCCCTCTTAAACGGCTCACTGCCCGTCAATTCCCATTCACCCTCATTAATGGCCGGAAAATAAGCATCTCCCTCAACCTCAGCGTCCACTTCAGTGAGAAGCAGCTTGTCCGCATAGGGCAGAAACAAGTTGTACACTTCTGCGCCGCCCATGATCACAAGCTCCTCGCCGGTATTTGCATTGTAGCGTGTCATAGCTTCCTGAGCGGTATGAACAACCTCACAGCCGTCATGCGAAAAACCGCTGCTTCGTGTGAGTATAACATTAAGCCGGTCCTTGAGGGGCCTGCTGCCCAGCGATTCAAAGGTCTTGCGCCCCATCAATACGGTTCTTCCGGTCGTGGAACGCCTAAAATGAGCGCTCTCGGCAGGCAGGCGCCAAGGCATGGCATTGCCGATGCCAATTACCCGGTTATGCGCCATGGCGGCGATCATCGTAATAGACATACTGATTCAAGCCGCTCCTTCCTATATGGCAACTTCCGCTTTAATTGTCGGATGGTGCTGATAATTCGCAATTTCAAAATCCTCATACGTGTAATCGAATATTGAATCCGGCTTGCGTTTGATAATCAACTGCGGCAGGGGCAGCGGCTCCCGGGTCAACTGCAGCTTAACCTGCTCGATGTGATTGCTGTATATATGAACATCGCCGCCGGAATATATAAAATCCCCTACGCCCAAATCACATTGCTGTGCGATCATGTGCGTTAACAGCGCGTATTGTGCAATATTAAAAGGCAGCCCAAGGAACGTATCCGAGGAGCGCATGGTCAGCATGCAGGAGAGCTTGCCGCCGGCCACATAAAACTGAAAGACAAAATGGCAGGGCGGCAGCTTCATATGCTCGATCTCCGCTACATTCCATGCACTGACGATATGCCGGCGTGAATCGGGATTACGCTTGATGGATTCCACCACCTGGGCAATTTGATCAATTTTCCGGCCGTCCGGCGCTTCCCAGGCACGCCACTGCGAGCCATACACGGGACCAAGATCACCATTCTCATCCGCCCATTCATTCCAGATACGGACGCCATTCTCCTGCAAATAGCGGACATTCGTCTCGCCCTTCAGAAACCACAGCAGCTCGTGAATAATGGATTTCACATGCATGCGCTTCGTTGTCACGAGCGGAAACCCTTTATTTAAATCGAACCGGATCTGCCGGCCGAACACCGATGTCGTTCCCGTTCCGGTCCGGTCTTCCTTCACCGTTCCGTGATCCAATACGTCCTGCAATAAATCCAAATAAGCTCTCAAAGCAGATTTATCCCCCTTCTGCATTTGTGTCATCCTTCTATTTTAACATTTATTGAGGGTTCTGTCTTTCCCGTTTTCTCTGCATCCTAAGATCATAACGCCCGGGAGCAGAAGCATGCAGAGCCTTTTCTTCATCCGTCTCCGGTATGACCACCGGCACTCCGGTTGGTTTTCCGGTCTCATCCAGAGCAACAAAAGAGAAAAATGCGGTGACTGCCGTTTTCCGCTCGCCCGTGTACACATTCTCCGTCTGGACCTTCACGAAAACCTCCATCGAGCTTTTATGCGTCCAGGTTATGAATGCCTCGACTTCAATCACTTCTCCGACCCGGATCGGCGCTACAAAATCAAGGCTGTCCGTTGAAGCGGTGACGACCGGCTTGCGGGCATGGCGCATACTTGTAATAGCTGCGATTTTGTCCATATACTCCATGACTTTGCCGCCGAACATGGTGCCGTGATAATTCGTATCCGATGGAAAAATCAACTGCATCATTGTCGACCTAGATTCACTTGACAGCTTGCTTGCTTCACTCATAAGGCCGCCTCCGGAATAAGATTATTCCATTATTTTCGATCAGAAAAGATTCAAGCCGTACGATACGGCCGAGTACGATACTTCCATTTGAAATATATGCAGCATATCATGAAGAAACGACAGCATCCATATTTTGTAATATAACTAAATTTATCTCCAAGAAAATCATAGAAATTTAACGATGTAAAACATTATTAATTTCTATAAGTTGAACAAAAGAGGCCACGCGCTCGTGCAGCGGCTCGTGACCTCTTCTTTATATGCTATAAACCTGCTCAAAAATATTATTTCTTGCTCGCGATGGCATGAATCGGATGTCCCAGTGCCACTTCGACAGCGTCAAGAACAATTTCACCCAGTGTCGGATGCGCATGAATCGTGAGGGCGATATCTTCAAGCGTTGCACCCATTTCAATGGCAAGACCAAGCTCAGCAATCATATTGGAAGCTTCCACACCAGCGATTTGCGCACCAAGCACAAGCTCGTTGTCCGCATCGGCAATAATTTTGACAAAGCCTTCTTTCACACCGAGCGACAATGCGCGTCCATTGATGTTGAACGGGAATTTGCCGACTTTCACGTTGTGGCCTTTTTCTTTGGCTTCCTTCTCGGTGTATCCTACGCTGGAAAGCTCAGGATCGGAGAAGACAACAAGCGGAATGCATTTGTAATCAACGGCGCTTGCTTGTCCCGCGATCGCTTCAGCCGCAACACGGCCTTCATACATGGCTTTGTGGGCAAGTGCCGGTCCTGCAGTGATATCGCCGATCGCATAGATGTGCGGAATGCTGGTGCGGCACTGCTCATCAATCTCAATCAGACCGCGGTCAGTCATTTTAAGGTTGATCAGATCAAGGCCAAGCTCTCCATCCGTGTTTGGACGGCGTCCTACCGTAACGAGCAGATAATCAGCCGTTACTTGCTTTTCTTCTCCGCCGACGGTGTACGTAACCGTTACGTCCTTGTCGGTTTGTTCCGCGCCTTTGGCCTGAGCGCCCGTTACGATTTCAGCATTGGCACCCTTCAATTTCTTCGCCACAAGCGAAGACATGTCAGTATCAAAGCCAGGCAGGATGGTTTCGGTACCCTCGATAATCGTTACCTTCGTTCCGAAACGCGCATACATTTGGCTGAGCTCGATTCCGATGTAGCCGCCGCCGATTACAACGAGGCTTTTCGGAATTTCCGGCAAAGACAAGGCGCCGGTCGAGGATACGATACGTCCGCCGTACGGAAATGCTTTGAGCTCGATAGGACGGGAGCCTGTCGCGATAATGCAGTTCTTGAAACGGTAGCGCGGAGCTTCGTTATCATTAAACACGCGGGCTTCTGTTTCGTTGATGAACATAACCTCGCCGTTGAAATATTCGATCTTGTTGGCTTTAAGCAAGGAAGCAACGCCGCCGGTTAATTTCTTGACGACACTGTTTTTGAATTCCTGTACTTTGCTCCACTCCACTTTGACGTCCGAAGCGGTAATTCCGAACTCCGAAGCATGACCGATGGAATCGTATTGATGGGAGGCGGAGATCAGTGCCTTGGAAGGAATACATCCGACGTTCAGACATACGCCGCCCACATATTCTTTATCCACAACGAGCACATTTTGTCCAAGCTGAGCGGCACGTATAGCCGCGACGTAACCGCCGGGACCTGCACCGACGACTAACAAATCAATATCTAGTGAAGCGTCACCTACTACCATGGGTTATACCTCCATTACAAGCAATTGGGGATCGGCGAGCAGCTGCTTGATGTAATTCAAGAAATTCTGAGCTGTCGCGCCGTCAATGAGCCGATGATCAAAACTGAGTGATAGAGCCATAACCGATGCCGCGACGATTTCGCCGTTTTTGACAACCGGTTTTTCAGAAATGCGGCCTGTGCCAAGAATAGCCACTTCCGGGAAGTTAATCACCGGCGTGAAGAACATGCCGCCTGCAGAGCCAATGTTGGTGATGGAGATTGTGCCGCCTTTCATCTCTTGAGCGGCAAGCTTGCCGTCGCGGGCGCGACCGGCGAGTTCCTTGATCTCATCGGCGATCATCCACACGTTCTTGCGGTCAGCATCATGGATGACAGGTACGACAAGCCCGTTGTCCGTATCCGTCGCGATGCCGATATTATAATATTTCTTAAAGACAATTTCCTGCGCTTCTTCGTCCAGCATGGAGTTCAGCTGCGGGAACTGACGGCAAGCAGCGACAAGCGCCTTGACGATGAAAGGAAGATAGGTCAGCTTGACGCCCTTCTTCTCTGCAACCGGCTTAGCTTTCGTACGCAGTGCGACAAGCTCTGTAACATCAACCTCATCCATCAACGTTACATGCGGAGCTGTATAGACGGATTTGGCCATGGCTCCGGCAATGATTTTGCGGATGCCTCTAAACGGAATGCGCTCTTCGATGCGATCGCCAGTCGAAACGGCTGCCGCTTGCGGCTTGGATGCCGCTGCGCCTTGAGCTGCTGTTTCCTGCGCGCCAGCTTGCATGCCTGCAGCCGGCTTGCCGCCGCCTGCCGCGAAAGCTTCAACATCTTCACGGGTGATACGGCCATTCTTGCCGGAGCCGGAAATATCAGCGATGGCAGCGCCCTTCTCACGGGCGAACCTGCGTACGCTTGGCGTAGCCAGAACGAGACTGTTTGCAGCTTTTGCCGGCTTGGCAGGCTCGCCTGATTTGGCAGCTTCTGCTGCTTCCGGGGCCGCGTCCTTGGAAGTCTCGGAAGCGCTCGTGTCCGGAAGCTCGGTTTTCGCAGGCTCTTTGGCAGCTGCTGTATCCTGACTTTCCGTTTCCCGCTCTTCCTGATGAGGCAGCTCGCCTTCCGCATCAATGATTGCAACGACATCGCCGACATGGCACACTTGCCCGTCCTTCACGAGAACTTCAAGCACTTTGCCGTTAACGGGGCAAGGAACCTCCACGATTGCTTTATCGTTCTGCACTTCCATTATGATATCTTCGTCTGTTACCGTGTCGCCGGCTTTAATATGCATCTTGACGATTTCGCCTTCATGCAGCCCTTCGCCCAGCTCCGGGAACCGATACTCAAATTTCGCCACGTCCCGTGACCTCCTTCCAGGTCTTCACGACCTGCTTGTCTGTTTAATCTGGATTATGGGATAAAGACAATTAAAAGTTTCTCACGTCGTTAACCGCCTTGATGATGCGTTCAGGCGTAGGAAGCCAGGTCTTCTCAATTTGTGCGAAAGGATAAACCGTATCCGGCCCGGCGACACGAAGGACCGGGGCTTCCAAATGAAGAATCGCTTTTTCATTGATTTGGGCAATGATTTCCGCAGCGGCTCCGGAAGTTTTTTGCGCTTCCTGAACAACGATAGCCCGGTTGGTTTTTTGAATAGAAGCGACAATGGTATCAATATCAAGCGGCATTAAGGTTCTCAAATCGATAACCTCCGCCTGAACGCCATCCTTCTCCAGCTGCTCGGCTGCTTTAACCGCCGTATGAACCATTGCTCCATAAGCGATAATGGTCACGTCGCTGCCTTCGCGCACGATGTTGGCCTTGCCAATCGGAACGGTATACGCGTCTTCAGGCACATCTTGGCGGAAAGCATGATAAAGGTTCAAATGCTCCATGAAGAAAACAGGATCATTGTCGCGAATGGCCGAGACCAGCAGTCCTTTAGCGTCATAAGGGTTGGAAGGTACAATAACCTTAATGCCCGGCGTTTGAATCGCAATGCCTTCAAGTGAATCGGTATGCAGCTCAGCAGCGCTGACGCCACCGCCAAAAGGGGTACGGAATACGATTGGCGCGTTGTAGCGGCCGCCAGAGCGGTAACGCATCCGTGCCGCCTGGACAAGCATTTGGTCAAGCGCTTCATAGATAAAACCGACGAACTGGATTTCCGCTACCGGACGAAAGCCTTGAATGCCCATCCCGACAGCCATGCCGGCAATTGCGGATTCAGCAAGAGGGGTATCGAATACACGGTCTTCGCCGAATTCGCCTTGCAGGCCTTCCGTCGCACGGAAAACGCCGCCGACCTTCCCGACATCCTCTCCGAATACAAGCACATTCGGATCATTTTTCAATTCGACGCGCATCGCGTCGCGAATTGCTTCTTTCATATTCATTTGCGCCATCGCTGAAGTTTCCTCCTAAGAGTTTTTCTGTGATACATCTTGCATATTCATCCTTGTGGGAGCAGAAAGACTCACTTCGGAAGCATACGCTGAGTTTTTCTGTGATACATCTTGCATATTCTTCTTCGTCAAACAGGAAAACTCACTTCGGAAGCATACGCTGAGTTTTTCTGTGATGCTCCATGCAAATCTATATTTACAATTCCTTATTAAAAATCCACTTTTTGCTCTTCCAGATGCTGCGGAGTGTTTTCGAACATCGAATCGATCAAGCCGTTGACAGTCATTTTCTCCGTAGCTTCGGCTTTTTTGATATTCTCGTTGACTGCAGCTTTGGCTTCTTCCTTGACGCGGGCCGTTTCTTCTTCCGACCACAGACCTTTTTGCTCCAGGTATTTACCGAAGCGTACGAGCGGATCCTTCAGACTCCATTCGCCCTCTTCTTCCTTGGTGCGGTATTTGGAGGTGTCATCAGCCATGGAATGCGGGCGGTAACGGTAAGTCAGCAGCTCGATCAATGTCGCGCCTTCGCCATTGCGGCCGCGTTCAGCCGCTTCTGATACGGCTTTGTAAACAGCCAGAACATCCATCCCGTCTACTTGAACGCCTTTGATACCGGCAGCCAATGCTTTGTGGGCAATGGAGTGCGCTGCAGTTTGTTTCTCAAATGGTGTCGTGATCGCATAGCCGTTGTTCTGAACGACATAAATGACCGGAAGCTTGAATACGCCGGCAAAGTTCATGCCTTCATAGAAATCGCCTTCCGAAGAACCGCCATCGCCTGTATACGTAATGGCAACGCGCTTCTCATTGCGTTTCTTGAATGCCATTGCTACTCCGGTGGCATGCAGAATTTGAGCGCCGATAATGATTTGGGGCATCAGTACATTGACGCCTTCCGGAATCTGACCTCCGTGCTGATGACCGCGGGAATACAGGAATGCCTGATAAAGCGGCAAACCATGCCATACGATCTGCGGCATGTCACGATAGCCGGGGCAAACAAAATCCTCTTTGTTCAAGGCGTATTCGCTGCCGATCATGGATGCCTCTTGTCCGGATACCGGTGCGTAGAAGCCCAAACGGCCTTGTCTGCCGAGATTAACCGCACGCTCATCCCAAGTGCGGGTGAATACCATACGGTACATAATTTCTTTCAGCTGATCGTCGGACAGCTCAGGCAGGTAATCTTTGTTAACGATTTCACCATCTGGCGATAATACGGATAGCGGTTGAACCGGTTCTGTCTGAACTTCATAAGGAACCTTACTCATATCGTTCACCTCAGTTAAATATTTGATAAACCGTGAGTCTCTGTTATAGAATGATTATAACCCTGTTTAAGCTGGATGGTCAAAGTATTAAATAGATAAAACCTTCTATTTTTCTAAGTTTCGGACTATTTACTCATGTCATTGTATATGTAACAGATTGAATTTTCTACTGATACAGAATAGTACACTATCATCAAAAACAGAGCCCGAATGATCATTCCGGCACTAAGGGAGCTTGAACGTTATTCCGTGTATCTCACTTCCTTTTGTTTACCCACAACGATGACAATCCATGCAATTCGAGAGGAGTTATTTATTTATGACGGATCAACGCTATTTAAAAAGAACGATTGTGAAAGAGGTTGTCAGCAGCCAGCACCTGCCGGAGGGTTCACGGGATCTGCGCGTTTATCTGCCGCCGGGTTATAACGAGCTGTTGTCCTATCCGGTCGTCTACTGCCAGGACGGCGAGGACTTTTTCAATTTCGGCAGAATCGCCACACTTGCCAACCAGCTCATTCTCGATGAGGGAGTAGAGCCATTCCTCATTGTCGGCGTGGATGTGGACAAGCAGAAGCGCACGGCGGAATATTCACCCGATGGTGAGCTTTATGACGGATATGTCGCTTTCTTCGCTGAAGAGCTGATTCCTTTTATCGAGGACAAGTACCCTGCCCACATGGAGCCCTCGCACCGGATTCTGGCAGGAGACTCGCTCGGAGGTACGGTGTCTCTTCATATTGCGCTTGCTTATCCGGAGCTTTTCCATCAGGTTATTTCGTTCTCGGGGGCTTATTACCCCGAGTCCCGGTCCATAGCTGCCCAAGAAATCGATTTGAAGCGGCTGACCCTCTATATGATTGTAGGTTTGCAGGAGACCGATTACCAGACCGACAGAGGCATCTATAACTTCGTGGAAATCAACCGGGAGATGAAGCAGATCCTGGAGGAAAGAGGGGCCCGTATTCACTATGGTGAACATGAAGGGCGGCATGTGTGGGGCTTCTGGCAGAAATATATTCCAGAAGCGCTGCACACCTTCCTGCGCAGCGAATGATTTTTTATAAAATAAAGACCGCAGCTGTTTGGCCGATTGTATATCGGACAACAGCTGCGGTCTTTTTTACACCTGCGTTAACTTTTCTTCCTTTATCCGCTCCAGCAGGCGGGCGCAGCCCAGCGCAACCAGTTCATAAACCTCATCAAAATTACCTGTATAGTACGGATCCGGAACATCGCATGTTTTGCGGTCCGGCAGCAGATCCATAAATTTGAACACCTTGGAGTGGCCATCCGATCTGCTTCCGAATAATTGTCTCACATCGCGCTCATTATTATTGTCCATGCATACGATATAATCATTATTGCTGTAATCATCCAGTCTTACCTGCCTTGCGCGAATGCCTTCGTATGAGATCCCATACCGGTCCAATAGCCCCCTTGTTCCCTCGTGAGGGGGTTTTCCCAAATGCCAGTCTCCGGTACCTGCGGAATCAACGGCGATAACACCTTCCAGCCCAGCCTGAACCAATTGATGGCGAAAAACGGCTTCTGCCATGGGCGACCGGCATATATTGCCTAAGCATACGAATAATACGGAAATCATAGATGACCTTCTTTCTCCTTGTTGTCCTTTGCTTCCGCTGCCCGTTCTTCCTGAAGCTCCTCGGCGTAAACAGATTGAGCCAGTACAAATTTCAGTGACCGGCGCGGAAGTCTCCATCTGTAGTGTACCGATAACATTCTGAAAACAATCACGATCACGAAAAGAAACAGCAGATCCAGAGTGGTAGTAAACCAGCCCAGTCCAATTGCCGCCCCTGCCGCCATAGCCCATACCGCATAAATTTCATCTCTGAGCACAAGCGGCTTCCGCCCGGCAAGCACATCGCGGATCATCCCCCCGCCAATTCCCGTAAGCATGGCGGCGACGATTACCGCACTGAGCGGATGCTTCCCGGTTGCGTACAGCGCCCCTTGAATGGCGAAGGCCGAAAGCCCGATCGCATCGAAAAATGCTTCGCTGCGTTTCCAGTGCTTGATCCATTTGACGGGCAGAATAAAAGCGATTGTCATGGCTATGACAGCCGTTTTCAGCAGCATTCCCTGTGTCCACAGCATCGTTACCGGCACATCAATGAGCAAATTCCGGATGACGCCTCCGCCAAATGCGGTGACCAAGCCAAGCACATAGACGCCCAGGATATCGTATTCCTCTTCCATGGCCACAATGGCTCCACTGACTGCAAAGGCGATCGTACCGATAATGCTGAACACTGTGAAAATGTCCATGTTGAGTTGATAATTCACGTCATACTGCCTCCGATTGCCAACACGGCAGCCAAAGCATTCACCAAAGCGAATGCCTCTTCGCCAGGAGTGACTCGTTTTAATCCTCTCTCATTTTATCCGCGGTCAGCTCAATCGGCAATAGCCATTTGATATTTTTAATACTGGTCAATCTTGGTTCAGCCCGGGTATACTGACAAAAGAATTATTTTGGAGAGGAACGATCCATTGCCGTGCAAATTAATCGCATTCTTATTTTCACCGGAGGCACCCTTGACTTATGGGCGCTTGACCATATCCAGCATAATGATTATATCATTGGCGCCGATGCCGGTGCGCTTTTTCTCATTACACATGGGATAAAACCCAATATTTCACTGGGCGATTTTGACTCCGTCACCGCAGAGCAGCTGGAGAGGATTCAGGCTGAGAGCGGCGAAACCCTGCCATACGACCCCATCGACAAAAATTATACGGATACCGAGCTCGCCTGGAATCTTGCGGTAAGCAAGCGTCCCCGACAGATTATTTTGCTTGGCGCGCTCGGGACCCGTTTCGACCATACCCTTGCCAATGTCCATCTTCTGCGCTTGGCGCACAGTGCGAATATAGACGCTGTCATTATTGATAAACACAATCGTATTTCTTTAACCTCAGATGAGAAGATAATACTGGCCAAGGAATATCCGTATGTGTCCCTGCTCCCGCTCACCGCTGCGGTAACAGGCATCACGCTGACCGGCTTCCAATATCCGCTTCATGAAGCAACCCTGGAAATAGGACAGTCGCTTGGAATCAGCAATGCCATGACCGGCGAGCAGGCCATCGTACGGATCAGAGAAGGGCTGCTGCTCGTTATCGAAAGCCGTGACTGAGAACAGCGGGCACATGCTTACGACGTTGGTTCATCTGGAGGAGTCACGATCTTCAGTCCGGGGACATATTTGCGGCTCATGGTTTTTCTCGTTTTACGGTTTTCCTTGGAATCAAACACAATATCCATATCATATTCACTGCCCGGATAGAGCTGATTCCCGGATATATATAAAGATAATCGTTTGTGGTTAAAGGTCAATTTATTCTTCTGCACCTGAACCACTACGTCTCCGCGCTCATCAGCCGGCTTGTAGACAATCCCTGTTCGCTTCAAAGGGCTGATCCAAACGCAGTCGCCTACCGCAAATGGCTGTTGCTTGGCGTCCTCGCCGGCATTTATTTCGTTTGAGGCGCTCTTCTTGGGCTTCATGACAGGGAAATAGTCTGGCACCTCCGTTTTTGCTTCTTCTTTGATTTCCATATCTGCTGATTCCGAATGCTGAACCATTCCCGTCCGATAGGCGGCGGCTCTCTCTTCAGCCCTGCTCACCACCCGCTCCGGCAGGCCGTATCGTCTGGCTATGGCAAACGCATAGCTGTCGCCCGCCTCTCCAATCTCGAGCTTATACAGCGGCTTCAGTGTATTCGCATCGAATGCCATCCGTGCATTGGTACAGCCTTGCGTGCGTGAGGCAAAACGCTTGATTTCATTAAAATGCGTCGTTGCGGCAACCAGTGAATGCTTGGCCAGAAATTCCTCCAATACGGCAATGGATAACGCGATCCCTTCATCCGGGTTAGTGCCTGCAGCCAGCTCATCGAGGAGGATCAGTGTACGCCCGTTTGCGGTCATGAGCATTTCGCGCAGGCTTTCCATATGGGCGGAGAAGGTGCTGAGAGACTGCTCTATACTTTGTCCATCGCCCACATCGGCCATAATATGCGCAAAGACGCCAAATTCGCAGCCCTTCCCGGCCGGAATCATTAAGCCTGCCTGGACCATCAGTGTGAGCAGCCCGATCGTCTTAAGCGTAACCGTCTTGCCTCCTGTATTCGGCCCAGTGATGATGAGTTGTCTGAAATCCCTGCCAATCTCCACGTTCAGCGGAATGCAATCCGTTCCAAGCAGAGGATGTCTGGCATCTGTCAGCTTGACGGAAGGCCGATCCGTGAGCGCTGGCGCAACGCCTTCATATGACCGCGACAGCTTTGCCCTGGCGAAAATAAAATCAAGCGACGCCATGGCCTCGACATTCCACCGCAAGCGGTCCGTCTCCTGTTCGGCCAGCTCCGATAGTCCGGATAGTATCACCGTCCGTTCGCGCTCCTCCGCACTCTTCCACATTTGCCACTCTGCCTGCAGATCCGCCACGTCAACCGGTTCGACAAAAAGTGTCTGACCGCTTGCGGATTCATCCCACACCGTTCCAGGCACCTGCTTGCGCAAATCCCGCTTAACTGCAATTACATAATGGCCGTTGCGCTTGCTCACGATCTGCTCCTGCAGAGCGTTCTTATATTTGCCCAGGGAATGATCCAGCTTGCGGCGGGTCCGCTCTTCCGCAGCCTCCAGATGCCGGCGGATATCGGCAAGTCCCGGACTTGCCTGATCTGTCAGCAATCCATGCCTGATGCATCGCTCCAGCTCCTTGCGAAGCTCAGGACAGTCATGCATGGAATCGGCATAACCGCTAATTGTCGGTGCGGCATCACGCTTGGCATCCATGTACCTTTTCATCTGGGAGACTGCCGTCAGCCACAGCGCCAGCTGCCCCAGCTCAAGCTCGGAGTAGATCTTGCCTTTGCCCAGCAAAGCCATGAACATCACCATTCCCTCCATGGCTGAGAGTGGAACGCTCGCTCCTGCAGCAAGCAGTCCTGCTGCTTCCTCCGTCTCGCGGAGCCACGACCGGACCTGAGCAGGATTTGAGCTAGGGATATGACGCTGTGCAAGCTCCCTCCCCGAATCGGATACTGTGTAGTGGATCAATTTGTCTTTCATTTTATTGAATTCCAGTTTGTTCATACTTGTCTCGTTCATCATTTCAGGATACCTCCTATTGGATAGTGTGAAAAAGTGAACAAAAAAAACAGGAACAGAACGCATCCGCGTTCCATTCCTGTTTGTGTTGAACGGCTGTACGAATAAAGCAAGCCCTCCTGGCTTCCTGCTGCATCACTGGAAACAGGAGCATCGGCTTAAGCTTATCGTGACAATGAAAAAGCGTGCTCATAAAGAGCACGCTGATTCGCCGTTTAAGCAGGCGGAAATCGTCATGTTCTTAACTCATGGCGATACCCCACTAAACAAGCATTCAAGAATGAACAAACCTGCCTTTTGATCCGGCACGCCAATTCATGCTGAAAGCTTACTAACTGATAACTGAGCAATTTCATCTGTCATTGCTAACAGTTACAGTCACTGCTAACCGGGCAATCGAATAAATGATTGCTAACGGCTACAGCTACTGCTAACCGAGTCATCGAATACTCGATTCCTGACGGTTGCAGTGTGAGGTATCAATATCCAATTACGAGTTAAGAATCCCGACCGTCATTAAAATTTCCCCCTGCTATTTGAGATTAGCTTTATCATAACTTCCAGAAATGTGTCCGTCAAGCGCATAAGCCTATCCCCGCAGCGTCAATTTGAGCCCGGTAGTGGCATAGGAAATATGATCAGGCAGGCCGTAGTCATGCCTTAAATCGATATCATGTGACATATGGGTGAAAATCGCCTGCTTCGCTTTCCAATCCCTTACAAGCTCAAGCGCTTCCGTCACATCATAGACCGACCTCGAATCAAACGGAAAAGGCTCATGATAAAAGCTTGTTCCCAAGACCAGCAGATCCAGATTTTGCAGCGGTATGACCTGTTCATCTGTAAGAGCGATGGCATCTGAGCAGTACGCCCAGGACGTTCCGCTTCTTCCATGCGTGAACCGGAAGGCATAGGCGTAGCCATTTTTGCCATGATTGATTTTCCAGCAGTCCACATCCCAGGAGCCGAATTGGAGCCGTGCCGTAATCGGCCGGAAATCTATATTACGATGAATCCAGGGGAAACGCTGGTTGATCTCGGCAATCACATCCGGCATTGCATAAGCTTCTCCGCGATAGTTTAACCATCGGCACATGTCCGCCCATTCCGCTAAACCGCCGATATGGTCGAAATGAGCATGCGTAATCAGAATGCGGTCTATGCGCTTCAAGCCGGCCGATTCCATCTGGGCCCGCCAATCCGGTCCGCAGTCAATCAGCATCGTGCCGTATTCAGAGTCATCCAGATGGACAAGAGAACGATATCTGCGATTGAGTCCGCCCTCCCGGCGGGCTTCTTCACACACCTCACAGCTGCAATACACGCGAGGGACACCCATGGAATCCCCCGTCCCCCAGAAAGTAATGGTTGTAGACAACGATCGTTTCCTCCTTAGTCACTGCTGGAGCGTTAACTTACTTAAGACCCGATGGTTCGTTTGGAATCAGAATGCTTTGAGGGCAATGGTTTCATGCTTCTTAAGGCCTTCGATCATTTCATGCCAAGAGTCCGGTTTATCCGGGAGCGCGGAATAATAAGTGGTGAGAAAATCAGCGACCAACGAAGAAGGAAGAACACTCAAATCCTCGTCTTTTGGCAAAAAACAAAGATCCAATCCGCCAACCGCTTCCCCGTTCTCCTGCCAGGAAGGATGGAGATAAGAAAAATCAAGCCTCTTGTAACCGATATGTGAGAGTACTTCGCGGCGAATATGCGGATTCATCGGCGCGACGCCGCCAAAATGATAGTCAACAGTCTGCGGATTGTAAATTTCGGCGAACATCCCGATCGGCTCTGTGCCGCTCTCCCTGGCAAGCTGGGCAATATGCTTCTCCCGGCTGCGCAGCAGAAAGCGACCAATCCCCAGATTCGCCCGACCAATGATCGTAAAGTCCGTCATTGCAACACGCATATCAGGATAATAACGGTACTCTGTAGCTCCTACCACATCTTCACCGTCTACGGCGACATACACGTGAATGCCGCCATCCTGAAGCGGACCCTCCCATTTTTCAAAAGCGTAAACCTCTTCCGGCGGGAACACCACCTGCATGAGCTGATGCATCTTAACAAATAATGGATCTTTGATTGTTTGCACGCGAACATAGTCCATCTACGATCACTCCATTCTTCAAAATTTATGGGATATAAACGGATTACGCCACTCCATAAGCGCTGCATAATGGCAGGATTCCTCATCCTCGAGGTAATTCTCCATGATGCCCACAGGAAGACGCCCGCAGCGCAGCAGGAAGGAAATCACAGGATCACTGCGAATGCCCGCTGCCACGTCTGTCAAATATTGTTCAGCGGACTTCTCAGCGGACACCACATGATAGCCAGGCATGCGGCCGCCGCCCAGCAGCCTTTTCAACTTCAAATGAACGACAACCTCATAAAGAGACTGCATCAGCCATTTTCCTATCCCTGTTTTTCTAAAAATAGGGATAACTCCCAGATCGACCACATACAGGGTATCGCCAGAAGGGTCATGGTTGCGAATGTAGCCGCTGTCCGTGATGGACTCCCAGCTGTGACTGCCTGACAAGGATGCGTCCTGAAGCAGCAGCGAGGTCATTGAACCGATTAACTGGCCGTCCGCCTCCGCACATATCGCTCCTTCGGGAAAACGAGTCACATGCTCTCTTAGCTGCTCTTCATTCCACCACAGCTCCGAAGGAAACGGAGGAGGAAAACAAGCCTTCTGGATAGCGATCATGCCGTCTGTGTCATCCAGCGTATAATTGCGGATCACGACTTTTACCGGACGCCCCGAAGCAAATACGATCAATTCTTTATACATGGCCTCTCCCCCATATATATTAAGGAATTCTAATGATTTTTTAATAAATTCACTGCAACCTTTGGTAACTCTATCCTTTTTCTCTCAATGGTAAAATTTGAGATGTTTTTCATCTGCTATAGTAAGCAAGTGACTTTCAACCAGAGAGATTCGAGAGGTGCAACCAACAAAATGATAAAAGCTATTCTGTTTCGCAAATTGGCTGTAGTAGGTATCAGTGCAGTTATAGGTATTTCTTCTCTGGCAGCGGGTCATGTCCCCAAAGCAGAGGCGGCAACGGCTTCCACCGGAAGCAAAGTAATCAAATTGGGCGACAATTACTTGGGCGTCAAATATAAACTGGGCGCTGCCAGCGGAATCAGCACTGCATTCGATTGTTCATCCTTCACCCAATATGTATTCAAGAAAGTCGGCATTACACTGCCCCGCACTTCATCGGCCCAGTCCAAAAAAGGAACGTATGTTGCGCGCAAGAACTTGAAAGTTGGCGATCTTGTTTTCTTCTCCACTCCCAGCTCCGGTAAAAAAGTGGGACATGCGGCTATTTACGCCGGCAACAACAAAGTACTTCATACATACGGCACTGGAGGCGTGAAATTTACAAGTCTCAGCAATTCCTACTGGAACTCCCATTATGTAACCGCTAGACGCGTTCTTTAGCTCTACTGCAGTACGTACAAGTGAAAAATAATGCCGGTCAAAACGGGAACAGCTTCGCATTCAGTACATTGAATTTGCGAGGCGGTTGCCGCTTAAAGACCGGCTTATTTTTTTTGCGGTAAAATTATGGTAATCGTGGTCCCCTGCTCATGCTTGCTGGAGACGTCGATTTGACCGTCGTGCAGCTCTACAATCCGCTTGGCAATGGATAGCCCGAGTCCGACTCCGCCGGTGGAACGGCTTCTTGCTCCATCAACCCGGAAGAAGCGTTCAAATAAATATGGCATTTCTTCCTCGGGTATACCGATCCCTTTGTCGGAAACCGCGATGCGGACGGAGGATTTGGTTAACGTGAAGGTTATGTCTATCGGCTCTTTGCTGTATTTGATGGCATTGTCCAGCAGGATGACCATCAGCTGACGGACTTTCTCCTTATCCGCTGTAATCCTAAGCTCCGGCTTGGGCGAATGCACGCGTATCAGTCGCTGGAAGGTCATATACAGCATATCGGCCGTTTCATCGGCCAGCTGAACCACATTGAAGGTCTCCATGTTCAGCCAGGCCTCCTGCTCCGCCTGTGCCAGCATCAGCATGGATTTTGTCAGGTTTTGCAGCCGCTGGGATTCTTTGCTGATCGCTTCAATCGCTTCGTCGCGGATTTTCTCGTCATCCCTTCCCCACCGCTTCAGCATGTTTGCATAGCTGCTGATCACCGTAATCGGGGTTTTCAATTCATGGGAGGCATCCGCCACAAACTGCTTCTGATGCTCGAAGGTCCGGTCCAGCCTGTTAATCATCTGGTTAAAGGCTCTGGCAAGCTGCAGCAGCTCCGCCGATTGATCCTTCTGATTCAGTTCAATCAGACGAAGCTTGCCGCTGCGGTCGATCTCCCGCATCGTCTGGACCATATGCTGAATCGGCGAAGTCAGCCTGGAGGTAAACCAGTAGGTTCCCAATATAGCAAACAAAACCGCACCGATGCTGGTAATCGAAAGCGCGATAACCAGAACCTGCAGGTAGCTGTCCAACAATGTAAGCTTGCGGTAAAGCTCGAGTGTCCCGATTACCTGAGTTTCCTGGTAGAGCGGAACCTTCATATACAGCGCTCTGCGCCCATCGATAAAAATCATGCCGGTGTCATGCTGTGTGGTAAACACCGGCTTCAAATCCAAAAGCTGCGGGTCGGAGCCCTGTACATTAATGACCTTGCCCTGCGGGTCGACAATGCGGATCAATTCGCTTACATTGTAATAGTCCCGCAGCAGATCATATTCCTTCAGTCTCAGCGGGTCGTTGATCCGCTTGTCCTCCAGCAGAATATTCACTTTGTTCGTCAGCAGCTGATCTTCACTGCGCATCGATATCTTGATCACAAACAAATAGACGAAAATGTTAAACAAAATCAGGATGAAAATTAACCAGAAAATCGTAAAGAATGTGAACCTTCTCCGTAAGGTCATGCGTCCGGCTCCTTAAGCATATAGCCTACCCCGCGGACCGTGTGTATCAGCTTATGCCGGTAGCCCTTATCGATTTTCTGGCGCAGATATCGGATATACACGTCGACAAGGTTGGTCTCTCCGATGAAATCATATCCCCAAACCTCGGATAGTATGTCCTCCCGCGACTTCTCTTCATTCTTATGCTCGGCCAAATAAACCAGCAGCTCAAACTCCCGCGGTGTCAGTTCAATCGGGATATCTTTGCGGAAGACCTTCCTGGAGCGCAGCTCAATGGAAAGATCCGCAGTCTTGAGAATATCCGGACTTTCCGTCTCCTTCGGCTGCTGCTGAAATATGCGAAGCAAATTACGAACCCGCGCAAGCAATTCCTCCATTGCAAACGGCTTCGTAATATAGTCATTGGCGCCATGCTCGAAGCCGCTGACTTTATCCGGTATCGTGTCCCGTGCGGTCAGCAGGATGATCGGTATCGGATTACCCGCGTTCCGCAGACGGCGCAATACCTCAATGCCGTTGAGCTCCGGCAGCATGACATCCAGCAGGACCAGGTCCCACTCATTCGATTCCGCTTGTGTTATTCCGCTTCTGCCGTCTGCGGCACGGCCTACGGAATAGCCTTCGTGCTCAAGCTCAAGCTGCAGAATACGGGCGATGCCATCTTCATCTTCTATAACAAGGATGCGTTCGTTCATCTGGTTGTCCTCCTACTTCTTTGCGATCAATTAGAGGCCATTATTTCCCCTATCATAATGAAGCAAAGCGTTGAATGCAAGTGGGAGTCCATGGTGACCGCAAGCAGCAGTTTACTTGTATATGCAGCGAACAGCATCGCCGGCCGGAGAGCTTCCTGGAATGGAAGGTCCGAAACATTGATTTATCATCATCAAATTGTGGATAGTAGAACATTATCGTTGACTGCTGCTCTGCATGGACCATGCCTCGACATCCCACACTTTTGTGACCCAATCCTCATAGAATTCCGGCTCATGAGAGACCAGGATGATCGTGCCTTTGAATGCTTTAAGGGCCCGTTTGAGCTCTTCTTTGGCTACTACGTCCAAATGGTTGGTCGGCTCATCAAATGCGATCCAGTTGCTCTCGCGCATCATCAGCTTGCACAGGCGGACTTTCGCCTGCTCGCCGCCGCTAAGATGACTCAGCGCCCGTGTAATATGCTCATTCTTCAGTCCGCAGCGGGCCAGCGCGCCCCGGACTTCGCTCTGGGTCATATGGGAAAACTCGTTCCAGACATCATCCAGCGGAGTCAGGCTAGGCGCTTTGGCCTCCTGTTCAAAATAAGCGGGAAAGAGGAAATCCCCGCGGTAGGTCTTCCCGTCAAGCGGTGGAATGACCCCAAGTATCGTCTTGAGAAGCGTGGATTTGCCGACACCGTTGCAGCCGACAATCGCAATCTTGTCTCCTCGCTCAATCAGCATGTTCATCTCCGGCAGCAGCGGCTTGGAGTATCCGATGGCAAGTCCTGTCGCCTCAAATACGGTTTTGCCGCTTGAACGGGATTCCTTGAAGCTGAAGGTCGGTTTCATGGCTTCATCCGGACGGTCGATCCGGTCTATGCGGTCAAGCTGCTTCTCGCGGCTTTTGGCCCGTCCGCTTGTCGAAGCGCGCGCTTTATTGCGTTGAATGAAATCTTCCTGCTTCTTGATGTATTCCTGCTGCTTCTCATAAGCATCTATATGCTGCGCTTTATTCAGATCCGCCATCTGCAGAAACTTCTCGTAGTTCGCCGTGTAGCGGGTGAGCTTGGCAAACTCAAGATGGTAAATGATATTGACGACTTCATTCATAAAGCCCGTTTCGTGGGATATGAGCACAAAGGCGTACGGGTAGTTTTTCAAATAATTCGTCAACCAGGTAATATGCTCTTCGTCCAAATAGTTCGTAGGCTCATCCAATAATAAGACCGTCGGTTTCTCCAGCAGCAGCTTGGCAAGAAGCACCTTCGTACGCTGGCCTCCGCTTAATGAGGAAACGTCGCGGTCCAGACCTATGGCATTCAGCCCCAGACCATTTGCCATCTCCTCCACCTTGACATCCAGCAGGTAGAAATCGCCGATTTCCAGCTCCTCCTGAATCTCGCCCATCCGGACAAGCAGCTCTTCCAATTTGTCCGCGTCCGCGTCCGCCATTTGAGCGGCGATTTCATTGAGCTCCTTCTCGAGCTCCAGCAGAGGGAGATATGCGTCCTTCAGCACATCGCGAATGGTTTTGCCCGGCGTCAGCTGGGTGTGCTGATCCAGGTAACCGTAACGCACCCGCGGCGTCCATTCCACTTTGCCGCTATCCTTCAACAGCTTGCCTGTCAAAATATTCATCATGGTTGATTTGCCGGTACCATTGGCGCCGACAAGTCCGACATGCTCTCCTGCGAGCAGACGGAAGGAAACGTTTCTGAATAAGGTGCGGTCACCAAAATTATGGGATAAATCTTCAACTGTCAGTAAACTCATGTTCATGTGCTCCGTTTCTGTATGGTCGTTTAACGATCGGCATGCTTCCCGCATCCGTAGAAATAAGCACTGAGCCAAATTGCGGCATTAGTGCGCTAACCGGCAGAATATCCATACCGCTCGCGTACCATTGTATCACAGGAGCTTGTCAATTGTGTCAACTTCAAGCAAAAAGGTTGCTTATAAAGGGCTGAAAGGCCTTCTCAAGCGCTTTCATCCATGACTTGCGGGTGGTTGCCCACCCACCGCTCCACATCAGCTCTGCCCATGCTTCTGCCGGCAGCAGCGGGATGGATAATGCAGGCTTGCCTGGAATCATCGACAGCCACTCTGTACGGTAATTGAATTTCATATCCTTGTTGGCAATCCACTTCGTCGCAAGACCCAGCTTATCGCGCTCGAAGCACAGGACTTGCGCCGCCTTAATCCGCGAAGGCGTCCATTTGAAGGGAAGAGGGTCCACCACGAACAATAATATATCGGCGCCCAGAAGCTGCTCCTCCGCTTCCCGCTCAGTCCATTTGCTGGATATATCGGTTATGACCACTGACTGATTGAGAGATTCCATCATCAATCTGAATTTCAGCGCATGATCCGCACTTTCCCGTGGAAGCTCAGGGAGAAGCGTGTGCCAGACGATATGATTCTCGCTGCTTGTACGCGTCCGCGTAAAGCGTGAATCCAGTGGCCTGTCCGAATCCGGGATGGATGAGGCTGCCTCCAAATTCAACAAGGCATGCCATTCAGGCTCAAGCAGCGGATGCTCCACCGCCGCGCAGTCAATACCATGCTGCTGCATCAAACGGGCAAGCGTGATGGACGTGAAGGTGGATCCGGCACCGGGTGACAACGAGGCAACGGAGATATGCAGGACAGCTTTGCCTGCTTTAAGACTATACCGCTGTCCAGCGCGTGCAGACGGTCCATGATCACTCATGGCCTGCGCGCCGGCCATGCCGTTCTTCAGGCAGTCTTCCAGTGCGCTCCGCGCTTCGAGCATGGAGGGATAACGGCAGTTGGGCCGCGGATCGACCATCTGACCGATCACACCCCGGACCGAAGCTGAGATATGCGCAAGCATACCGCTTCCCGTCATTCCGCCGCTTTGCAGTTTTGTCCCCCCGCTGAGGAGATAGAACAGCAGCGCTCCAAGCCCGAACACATCCGTTCGCGCATCGCTTTGCCGCTCCCCTTCCTGCTCCGGAGCTGCGAAGCCAGGCGTTCCCAGCTTGACTGTATCGTGCTCCTGACCGGATTTATACCTTCTGGCGATTCCGAAATCAATCAGACGCACGTATCCGCTATGGTCAAGCATCACATTGGTCGGCTTGAGATCGCGGTGAATAATAGGCGGATTTTGCATATGCAGATAGTGAAGGGCGTCACTAAGCTGAATGCCTGTCTCGAGCGCATCTTCTTCAGACATAATCCCCGTTCTGCTGCTTCTTAAACGCGATTGCAGCGTATCGCCGTCAATATAATCCATGACCAGTATTTCCCTCCCTTCATTATCAGGAGGGAAATAATCGACGATCAGCGGAAGTCGCGGATGATTGAGCCTCATCAATAAGGCAGCCTCTTCAGCGCTGTATAAACCATCCGCAGTAGGAGGCTTATTCACTTTCAGGGCGCGCAGCTTTCCCTGCAGCCGGAGATCCTCTGCCGCATACACCTCCCCCATCCCTCCCTGACCGATCAATCCTGCAATCCGATACCGCTCCCCGATTACAGCTCCAATTTCATACCCGTAATTCCCTTCTATGTCCATCTTCCGGTCCCCCCGCTGCTATCATTTATACAAACCCACCTAACTAAAAAACAAGAAGAAACAGCTCCCTCCATCCCTGGCGGCAAAAGCAACGCTTCTCCCTTTGGACCTTAAAGACATCAACAGGAGCAAGCTTGATTGATAAGATCAAAAAAAGCACCCCGAAAATACAGACTCTTGGTCTGTACGATCGGGATGCTTTCCCAAACATTAGCATATAGGTTTGTTTACCGTTTAATCAAATATAACGTAATTTCATCACGGTTGTGAAACAATTGTTTTGCTTTGATCAGCACGAATGCGGACTCCAGCTTGGCAATAACGTCACGGATCGTTTGAAGCGGTTTTTTGTGCATCAGCTTGAGGGTAATGATCGCTGTTGCACCAGGTGAAAGGGCATCGATCTGCTCCAGCACCAGCTTCGCCATTTGCATGGGGCTCCAGCTCATGTCGCAGACCAGCAAATCAAATGTTTCCGGGTTGAACTTCACATCCGAAGCATTTTTCTTCAAATAGGTCAGCCGGTGATAGCTGGCCAGTGAAGGATGCAGATCGGCGGGATCGACAGAAGTGACACGAAGACCGCGGTCAAGCAGCAAATGGGTCCACCCTCCGGGGGCCGCACCGATGTCGAGAGCTTCGCCATATTCGGCAAAATCAAGCTTGAAGGTCCGCTCCGCTTCCAGCAGCTTGAACTTTGCCCTGGAGATCTGGCCATCTTCACGCTGAAATCGGACCGCTCCGCCCGGCCAGTCCGACAGCTGCTCCTCGGGTGTGCCCCAGCCGACATAGAACTCCTCCGAGCCAGCATAAATGGATAGAATCAAATCCGGCGACTGCATTGCCGGCTCGCTGCCAAGCTCTGTCAGCACCGCATCCAGAACAGCCTTCGTATCGGCTGCCGAATAAATAAAAGGCGTGCGCTCGGCACGCCGCAGATGCACGGCAGCCGAGCAGCCTTCACAGCGAATGCGCGCACTGCGCACCAGACCGGACAGAGCCTCCAGATCATCGGCATTCCCATGAATGGGAAGCGCACGATCGATCGGCTGGATATGGCGCAGGAAAATCGGCTCCTTGGCTTGCAATACGGCCAATACCTCTTCACGGCTTTGCGGGAGCTCCATGCGAAAAATCTCCCCGGCAGCCAGCTGGGTAAATTTAATCCCATCAAATAAACGCCGCAGCTCTTCCATTGCATAACTGGCAAAGCCATGATTAGCCGTTCCGATCCACTGCGTCAACGCTCCATTCCTCCCTGCCTTGCGACAGCCCGAATCCACGGCCTGCCATCTACCCACTCCACTTCAACCGGCCAGTCATAAGCCTGACTAAGCGCCTCCGCGCTCAATACCTGTTCTTTGGGACCCGCTGCCGTCAGCCGTCCTTCATGCAGAAGGGCAACATGGGTGAACAACGGGATAATCTCCTCCAGATGATGGGTCACATAAACCACCATCAACCCCCGGTCGCTCAATCTGCCCAGATCAACCAGAAGCTTCTCCCGTTCATGCAGATCAAGACCCGCACATGGCTCGTCCATAATGAGAAGCTTGGGATTCGACATCAGAGATCGCGCAAGGAGTATTTTTTTGCGTTCCCCTTGGGATAGCGTTCCAAGCGGCTGATAGGCCATATGGCCGAGCCCTACTTCTTCAACGAGGCGTATCGCCTTCAGGCGGACTTCCTCATCAATAGCCTGATAGAAACGCAAAAATGCGTATTCTCCTGTTGCAACAATTTCCCAAACCGGATCGGTTAGCGAAAGCTTCTCGATAACGGATTGGCTGATATATCCGATTTCCTTGCGCACCTCGCGCACGTCGCAAGCGCCGTAACGGTTGCCCAGCACATCGACCGTACCGGAGGATGGAAACATATAACCGGTCATCATTTCCATCAGTGTCGTTTTGCCCGAGCCGTTGCGCCCCAGAATAACCCAGTGCTGGCCTTTCTCCATATGTAAATTAACACCGGTCAAGATATCACGCTCTTCACGGCGCAGTGTTATTTCATTCAAATGAATCATTTCGTATTCCCCCTGTTATTACACCAGCATTGGTCCATTATGAATTACAATATGGGATGGCGCATGCTGAAGCAGTAATTCCATCATCTGCGCCCGGCCTGCAGGACTGGATGTATGAAAATAAATCGTAAGCGGGTATCGGCCGCTTTCCACGATGTACCTGGCTACTTCAAGACCTGTGGGCTGACCCCATCCCAGATCGTAGTCAAGCGATAGAATATTCACTTCTTCCTGCCCCAGAAGCTGCTTGCAATCCTCGGCATTTTTGACAAGTGTGAAGCCCGCCGGACAAGCCCGGTAATCATCGAGATACACATTAATCATCGACTTCCTCCCATACTCCGAACAAGCTTGAGCTGTTCCATGTGTGTACCGTCCGCGCCGGACGGCGTCTCCAAAATAAAGGGAATCTGTGCAAGTGCAGGGTGGCTGAGCAGCCATCTGAAACCTGCTTCGGCGATGTACCCTTCGCCGATAACGGCATGGCGATCACGCTTCTCGCCGGAAGGGTATACCGAATCATTCAAATGGATGGCAATCAGATGCGGGAGAACACCGAGCTGCTCCGCCTTCTCCATCCATGGCGCATCTGGACTTCCATTCCACACTCCGCTCGCAAACAAATGACAGGTATCGAGGCAAAAGCCGATTTTCTCCTTATCCGCACATAAGCTTCGCACCTGGGCAAGCTCCTCAATCGTCGTTCCCATAAACGTATGGTCGCCCGCCTGATTCTCGATGAGCAGCTTGGCACGGCCGCTCCATTGCGTCGTTACGCTGCTTAATGTATGAACGGCATTGCGGTACCCTTCCAGAGGCTCCTTGCCTTTATATACGCCAAAATGAACCACCACGCCAAGTGATCCGCACGCCTCCGCAATGTCAAGGTCATTCAGCAGCGACAGGACCGTACGCTTCCTCTGGTCCTCGCTCTCCGCCGCCACATTCGTGGGATAAGGAGTATGTCCGATAGAGACGATTCCCTGCTTCCGGCAAAATTCCGCACAGCGGGCGCCGTCGCCGGCATCAAATGCCTTGATGCTCAAGCTTCTCGGATTCTTCGGAAAATATTGAAAGGCATTGGCACCCAGCGCTGCGGCGCGCTTGGCCGCTTCAAGGTAACCGCCCCTTGTCGATACATGAGAGCCGGCGAGCATAGGCTTACCTATCCTTTTGGCATGATGGGCAATAAAACATTTTGCGGGAGTTGATCTCCCCCTGCTCAATCGTCCCATCGCACCGAATGCAAGGCTCCCCGCCACGGTCATACACGAGGCAGTGGTCATTATAGCCGCCGGTTAATGTATCGTCAGCCGTCAAAGGCATTTCCATATATCCGCCGAGGGAAGCTGCATTCAGCAGCACTTTATGCATGGAATGATAGAGATTCTCCCAGGTTGCGGGCTCCAGATCGGATATGTGGGCGTCCGGTCGGACACCGGCGTCGAATACAATTTCGTCGGCATAGCAGTTGCCAATACCGGATACGACCTGCTGATTCACAAGCGCAGTCTTCAGCGATCCTCTTTTTCCGGCAAAACGCTTCTTGAACTGCTCGAGCGTCAATCGTTTATCCAGCGGGTCTGGTCCTAATTTGGCCAGATGAGCTTCCACTTCCTTGACCTTGTATAGGTGGATATAACCGAGCCGGAGACCGATAAAACATAATTCTCCGTTCGGAAATTCAAGCGCCACCTGGACACTGCGGTCCGGACGCTCTGCCGGCGGTCCAAAATGAATCAGGCCCCCAAGCATCAAATGAAGCAGCAGCCGCTTGCCGTTGTCCAGATGAAACAGCAGCATTTTGCCCCTTCGCTCGACAAACAGCACCGTTGCGCCAACCAGCTCCTGGGTAAAAACCTCAACGGGCACATTGATTGATTTCTCGCGGGTGACTTCAACTTTCGTAATCGGCTGCCCCGAGATGCGTTCAGCCAGCATTTTGCGATAGTTTTCCATTTCCGGCCATTCAGGCATCGGGTTCTCTTCCTTTCTCATATGCGGTGCTTTAGGATTCTAGTTTGTCAGAAATGTAAGCCATTAGGGTATGTAAATCTTCAATTACAGCGCCAGCTTCACAGCCGGCTGCTTGCAGAAGTGCAGCGTAATTCTCCTGAGTGGCAAGTCCCGTGAGAACCAGAATGGTCGGGCAGCCGGCCGCATGACCAGCCGCGATATCCGTTGCCGGGTTATCTCCAATCACCCAGGTCTCTTCGGCTGAAAGCGCCAATCGCTCCATCGCCACATTCATTAATACATCGGACGGCTTGCCGATAAGCACCGGCTCAATTCCCGTCGCAGTTCTCAGCATGGCCGCGATCGTGCCGGCACCCGGCAGGAGCTCGCCATCAGAAGGAAGCAGCACATCCGGATTAGTCAGCACGTAGCCGGCTCCGCTCCGGATATGACGGACAGCCGCAGACAATCGGGCATAAGTAAGCTTGCGGTCGATTCCCTGAACCACAAAATCCGGATTATCCTCCACAACTTGCAGACCTGCCTCGGCAGCAGCCGACTGAAGACCCTCTTCTCCAAGCACAAATACGCGCGCACCCTGCTGCCGCTCCGCAATATAAGATGCAGCCGCCTGGGCAGAGGTGCATACCTCGGAGGATTCTGCAGGAATTCCCATGCCGGTCAGACGGCTGGCCACCACATCAGGCGCTGCTGTTGAATTGTTGGTCACAAAAAGATAAGGAACCTGATTTTCACGCAGCATGCGAATGAGGGCATCAGCACCTTCAATCATCTTCTGGCCGTTATAAAGGGTTCCATCCAGATCAATCAGAAAACCCCGCATGGGGCTCACCGTTCCGGGCATTCAGGTCAACCCCTTATTCTCGGCAAGTACCCGATCTATCCAGTATTCCGCACGCACCCCATCCTCAATCGTCGGAGCCAGACCATTCCAGTTATCTTCTCCTGCATAACGCCGGATATAGTGATGAAGCGCGGCAAAATGGGTATCAACAGAGATGCCCATGGTCGCTTTTTCATCCGGAAGCAGACTTAAGGAATCAGGTGAAGGCAAAGCGGAGCGGCTGCCGCTGAGCAAATGAACGACGGGGACGGAATCGCGTTCCAGATCGCAGGTGATGGAACCCCTCGTACCGACGATCTGAATATCATAGGCATCGGATCCAAGAGCAATGCGGGATACCTCCGCCGTTCCGCTTACGCCCGAGGCTGTCGAATACGTCATCATGGCCCAGTCATCCACATCCACGGTCACAATTTCGCCGGTATCCGCGCTTGGACGCTTCCGTACATAAGTATTCGTTCGGCCGCTTACATCCGTAAGCTCGCCAAACCAGTGATGCAGCAGATCGATTACATGCACGCCAAGATCGCTGATAGCGCCGCCGCCGGACATGCCGCTCTGCAGACGCCAGCTTACAGGGCGCTCCGGATTCAGATAGCCCGAGCGGCGGTAGGAGATTTTGCATTGCAGCACATTGCCGATAATCTCCTCTGACAGCCAGTGTTTGATCCGCATGACGGCAGGATGATAACGAAACGTAAAGGCGAGCTGCTGCCTGAGATCCGGCTTCCCTCTCACTTCAGTGAGCAGAGCCCGGGACCGGCTGTAGGATTCTGTTACCGGTTTCTCGCAGTAGATGGATTTGCCGCCCTTGAGGGCAGTCAGAACATCGTCGTAATGGTTCGCATTAGGCGTACAAATATCAAAGATGTCCACTCTATCGTCAGCCGCCGCTTCGGCAGAAGATGCAGTCACATGGCGGAACCCAATGGCTTGCGCCTGGGCAAGGTGGAGATCAGGACGTCTGGTTACCAGTGTGTCGAGCACCGGTATCAGCGGCGGGTTCTTGATTATAGGCATCGCACGAAGTGCGGTCATATGCGTTTTTGCGATATTTCCAAAGCCAAGCATGGCAAATCGCAGTTCTTTCATCCGTAAAGCCTCCCTGTCTTATTCCTGAGCCGTTCAATACGTTTGCGGATATTGTCGATCTCGGCGCGGCGTTTCGCGTCCAACCGCAGTCCCGAATACCGGTGCTGAACCAGCGATAAAGCCTCTTCGGCCAGAAACAACGCTTCATCAAGCTGCCTGGTCTTATGCTCAAAGTACATGGCAAGCTCGATATGGGCATTCCAATCCGGCCAGTCGGAGCGCCGAGCCCCTTGGACAGCCTTCTGCCACAATAACACAGCACGCGGCCAATTTCCACATTTCTTGTCACGCTCTGCCAGCATGCACAGACAGGATGCGGGAGTATGCGATTCCTCTGAAAGCCGGACATACAGCGCTTCGGCATGATGCAAAGCTCCCATTTTCTCAAGCCATAAGCCGGTTCGGAGAATCTCCTCCGGCTCGGTTGGATGTACAACGTATGTTCCGATCCGCCCTTCCAGGAGGTGGCCAAAGCGGACAGCAAGACAAGTCAGAGAAAGCATATCCGATTCATTATGAAGAAACACGCCAAGCAGAGGCTGCGGATCTGCATCAGCGAGGAATTGAAAATAAATGGCCGGGGCCAGAGAGCCTGGAACATCATCTGTCCGCTGTATGCCGAGCCGCTCTTCTTCGACATGGCTAAGCTTGCAAGATACCAGGGTGTTTCGCCAGATGCTCCGCGACGGGTGAAGCAAATCGATATGCACGGGCTCCCATTTGAAGTGCCGGTAACCGTTCAGGATAAATCTGTTCTGCAGAACAGGCCAGTCGAACGTCCGTCCGTTGTAGGTGACCAGATGGGTAAAGCGCGGCAGCAGCTCCTGCAAATAAGCCAGCATCGCCCGCTCTTCAGCAGGATGGCGAATCAGCATTTGTTCAACGACATAAGCTCCCGCTTCCATGTAACCGAGTCCGACCATAAAAGGCACATTTCCCGCTCCGACTCCAAGACCGGTCGTCTCCAAATCGAGAAACAGGAGCCTTTCCGGATCTACAAAGGACGGCTCTGCGCCGCCAAGCGGTATCGTCCCTGGCTTCCCGGCCTTCGCTGCAGCCCTGGATTCCCGCTTGACTTTCACACTGTCAGCCAGCCGTTCAAAAGCGCTCAGACCTGCAGCCGTGTCCTGCAGCTCCGATAAATGGTGCAAACCATGACGATGGGATAGGGGATAACGGACCTTGCGGATCAGGAAGAAACCCTCTGATGACTCCTGAAGCACGACACCCATGCCATCCCAATCGCCCGTGAGCGAATCGGTATCGAGGGAATCATCAGACGCAGAAGACAGCTCGTCTAATTCCCCTTGATGGATGGTAGGCGAATCCGGCTGCGCCGTGTGTGCTGGTTCCCCTAATTCAGCCGCTATTTCCCGATTATATTCTTCAGATGAGACGGAGCCCGCTTCATCGCCGCCGGCAATCGAAGCTCCGGCTGCACCAGTGCCTCTAAGACGCATGATCCGGTCCCGAAGTCCGCTCATGAGCGGACTCCCGTTTCTTCAATCAAATCCAGAGCCAGCGATTTGCCGAGCAAGCCGACCTCCTCGATCGGTCCAACGCAGGCTGGACAGCCGCTAATACAGGTACAGGAGCGGATAAGCGACTTGGCATGCTGGAGCAATTCGTCGTGAACCTCATACAATCGCTCACTCAGACCGATACCGCCGGGATAGCGGTCATAGAAGTAGATGGTGGGTCTTTTGGTATGTACGGCCTTGACCTGCGGCACGACGCGAATATCGAGCGGGTCGCACATCAGATATAGCGGAGCCAGATGGACCAGCACATTGGCTAGGCCCAGCAGCGCCTGCTGCATGTCATTGCTGCTCTTGCGCGCAGCCGCTTCTTCGCTGAAGGAGAACCAGTATCCGCTCGTATGGAGCTCCTCCTCCGGTAAATGGATCGGTCCGGAGCCGATGTTCTCATGGGTGCGCAGACGGATTTTTTTGAATATGGTCGCTTTGGCGTTGATCGTAACCTCCCCGTACTGGCGCAGCAGCTCTCCGCTTTGGCGCTCTTTGTCAACATGGAGCACCTTCAGCTCCACCGCCATATTGGCATCGGTATAATAGTCGACATCAATTTCGCGTACAAAAGCCTTCTTCTCCGGATAATCGAGCTTCTCCACCTGGTACTGGACACCCTCATGAATGTATATGGCTTCCTCATGAATAAGCGTAGGCGCACTAAAACGATCCACCTCGCCAAGCACGCGGCTGCCATTGGTCATATCGATAATGATAAAATTCTCTTGCGCCGCTGACCGGAGCGATATGCCATGTGCCGGGAACGACTGCTCCATCCAGTACCAGCGGTCCTTCACCCGGTGCAGCACCTTCTCCTCCGTCAGAAATTCAAGCATATGCTCGAGCGGCTCTTCCCCGAATTTCTCGCCGGCTTCGAATGGCAGCTCATAGGCGGCGCATTTGACATGATCAATCAATATCAATAAATTATCGGGATGAATGAGTGCCCGCTCCGGCGGCCGGTTGAAGAAAAAATCCGGATTCTGAATCATATATTGATCCAACGGATTGCTGCTTGCCACGAGGAAGGTTACCGACGTGCCCTGCCGTCTGCCTGCGCGTCCGGATTGCTGCCATGTACTGGCGATCGTCCCGGGATAGCCGTTCATGACACAGGCTTGCAGCTGTCCGATGTCGATGCCGAGCTCCAGCGCATTGGTGCTGACAACGCCGCGGATCTCGCCGCTGCGCAGCCCATGCTCGATCTCTCTTCTGAGCTTGGGCAAATAGCCTCCGCGATATCCCCTGATGGTCTTAGGCCCGAGCTCATCCTTTACGAGCTCCTGCAAATAAGTCAGCAGAAGCTCGACTCTAACCCGGCTGCGCGCAAACACAATGGTTTGCACACCCTGACGCAGCAATGAGGCGGCCAGCTTGCGCGATTCCAGCACGCTGCTGCGGCGGATGCCAAGCTGTTTATTCACGATAGGCGGATTGTAGCAGATAAAATGCTTCTCCCCCATCGGCGCACCGTTGTTGTTAACCAGCCGCACACGCTCCCCGATCAGCCGCTCGGCATGCTCGCCAGGGTTATCGATCGTCGCCGAAGCGCAGATAAACTGCGGATTTGAGCCATAGAACCGGCAGATCCGCTTCAATCGGCGGATCACATTCGATACATGGCTTCCGAACACACCGCGGTAGGAATGCAGCTCATCAATTACAATATATTTGACATTTTCAAACAATTTCACCCATTTGGTATGATGAGGCAGTATGGCCGAATGAAGCATATCCGGATTCGTGACCACGATATGTCCGGCATTGCGGATAACCTGTCTGACAGTCGGCGGCGTATCGCCATCATAGGTGTGTGTCTTCAAATCCACATCCATCGCCGCTGCCAGCTCCTGAAGCTCCGCCACCTGATCCTGCGCCAGGGCCTTTGTCGGGAACAGGTACAGCGCTCTGCCGCTGTCATTCTCAAGCAGCGACTGCAGCACCGGCAGGTTGTAGCATAAAGTCTTGCCGGATGCCGTCGGCGTGACCGTAACGACGTTCTGACCCTCGCGCACCGCGTGGTACGCCTCGGCCTGATGAATAAACAGCTGGCTGATCCCCCGCCCGCCCAGCGCTTCCGCAAGCTTGGGATGAATATCCGCCGGCATGGCAGTAGACCGCGCTTCCTTGGGCGGTATGGTATGCCAATGCGTCACATTATCCATGATTTCCGGTTGCTGCGTGAGCAGCTGCAGCCATTCGTCCAAGCTTGAAGCCTTCCCCGTCCACCGGTTCATGTGGAGTTCCCCCTTAGTGTTTCTTAAATATGAATCTATGAAAATGTAATATTATACGGACATTCCTTATTAATATGATAAAGATTTGCAGAACGTAAATTCATGCCATCACTTATATTGTACAGAATGCATGTTCGGTCCGCAATCGCAAATGGCAAAGAACCGCCCTATCCCCGAGCGGGTTGAAGGGCGGCTCTATGGAATGCCGGAGCCAGGAAATTTTATGCTAGCCGGCCATTCGTATCAGGTCTTGGCACAAGAATTTCCAGATAGTCGTAAGCGGCAGCGGAGGCTGGAAATATCGACTGCGCATCGGCAATCAGCCCTTCGACAGCCTCGTCGTCAAAGCGGGAGCTGAAATGAGTCAGCACCAGCTTCCTGGCCCCTGCCCGGGAGGCGATCTGTGCGGCCTGAACCACTGTAGAGTGTCCATACGCCGCAGCTTTCTCTTCCATTCCTGCTGCAAATGTGGCTTCATGCACGAGCAGGTCAGCCCCCTCTGCCAGATGTACCGCATTCTCACAAGGCCGCGTGTCCCCAAGTATCGTGATGATTCTTCCAGGGAGGCTCGCGCCGACCACATCCGAGGAGCGGATCACTTCTCCATTCTCAAGCGTAATATCCTCACCATTCTTGAGTCTTCCGTACAGGGGACCGGGAGGAACGCCCAATTGAGTCAATTTCGCGATATCCAGATGCCCCTGCTGTGCCAGCTCCGTTATCCGGTAACCATAAGAAGGGAGACGATGCTCCAGCTCTTCCGTTTCGACCGAGAACCTTTCATCCTCCGCTACCAGCCCTGCCTCAGCTATCTCAATAATGTCCAGCTCATATTCAAGATGAACGCCGCTATGCTCGAAGACATTTTCCAGATATGCGCGCAGCCCGCTCGGCCCATAGATTTGCAGCGGCCCCGCCCCATCAAAATAGGAGCGGCTGGTAAGAAGTCCGGGCAGCCCGTAGATATGATCCCCATGCAGATGGGTAATCAGAATACGCTCCAGACGGTTGAGCTTGAGCTTGCTCCCAAGCAAACGGTGCTGGGTGCCTTCTCCGCAATCAATGAGCCAAAACCCGTTTGAAGGTTCAGGCAGCTTGAGCGCTATCGATGTGACATTGCGTGCCTTGGTCGGTCTTCCTGCGCTTGTTCCCAGAAATACGATCTGCATAGCTGCTTTCCTCCTAGTCCTATGGCAAGAAGAAACTGCCCCCGTCCATTTCACGGCTCAAGCAAGTTCCTTCCCAATTGAACTTATAGAAAAATTTATTTGGTTCGTGAAGATATAAATCCTATAAGTTTAACAATACCCTTAGCAGGACCGGTATAATACCGTTCTGCCAAGGGTATTTCTTGGGAAGCCGGGGATACTGCTCTGACCAGTTGCGACGCATTCCATTTCGCTTCGTAATGAGCTTTTGGCACAACAGTATCCATTCATATCCAGCCTTCATCCATTACGATTTACAGCTTTTCGACGTTAAAATACTGCGCTTCCGGATGGGCGAATACCATAGCGGAAACGGACGCCTCCGGCTCCATCATAAAGCCTTCCGTCAACTCGACCCCTATATCCTGCGGTTTCATCAGGTCGAACAGCGGCTCCTGGTCCTCCAGGTTCGGACATGCCGGATAGCCGAACGAAACACGAATCCCTTGATAACGCGCCCCATGGCGCTGCTTCATCGTGAAATCATGCGGATCCGGAAAGCCCCATGTATCGCGCATCATATGATGTACGCGCTCGGCAAGCCCTTCCGCCACTTCAAGCGCAACGGATTGGTAAGCATGGGAACGCAGATAATCGCCGTTGTCCTTGAGCTGACCGGCCAATTCGCGCACCCCTTCACCGGCGGTCACGACGAGGAAGCCGACATAATCCATAATGCCGCTGTCCACCGATTTCAGGAAATCCGCCAGACAGAGAAACGGCGCCACCTGCTGACGCGGGAACGAGAAGCGTTTGATTTCACGGCCAGGCTCCGCAGGGTCATAGATAATAATATCGTTGCCGGACGACTGTGCCGGGAAGAACCGGTACATGCCATGGGCATGAAGAGTCCCTTTTGCGGCGGCTTCCATCAGAATGGAATCGACCGTTTCCTTAAGCTGGACCGCTTTGCTGTTCTTCTCCGCCAGCAGCTGCTCTACACTGCCCTTGAGGCCCAGATGATGGCCCAGCAGCATCTGCATGTTCACATAAGGAACAATCTGCGGAATCGGGACATTACGCAGCACATGACGATCCAGATCCGGCGGAATGAAGACCGGTTTGTCTGTCGATACGTTGGAGCGGGTTGCCCGCGTAAGCTCCGGCAGCGGTTTCTTGACTTCTTCCTCGACGCTTCCGGCTGCCTTGAATGCGGCGAGATCGTCCTCATAAGCCTGCCTGAATTCCGGATTCATCAATTTATTGGCGATGTCCAGACCATCCATGGCGTCCTTCGCATACAGCACGAGTCCGTCATATTCCGGGCTGATCCGCGTTCTAGTGAACTTGCGGGTCAATGCTGCGCCTCCGACAAGGATAGGGGCATCAATACCGGCATTGCGCATATCCTGAGCGGTAATCACCATCTGCTGGGCGGATTTGACGAGCAGGCCGGATAATCCGATGGCATCCGCTTTTTCATTCCGGTAAGCTTCGATCAGCTTCTCCGGCGGCACCTTGATACCAAGGTTTATGATTTTGTACCCGTTATTGGACAAAATGATCTCAACCAGATTCTTCCCGATATCGTGGACGTCGCCTTTAACGGTAGCCAAAATGATCTTGCCCTTGACTGCCGTTTCATTCTTCTCCATATGCGGCTCCAGATGGGCAACCGAGGCTTTCATCACTTCGGCGCTTTGCAGCACCTCGGCCACGATGAGCTCATTGTTGTTGAACAGCCGCCCAACCTCTTCCATCCCTTTCATCAAAGGACCGTTGATCACTTCCAGCGGCGAATATTTGCTCAGCGCCTCATCCAGATCAGGAATCAGCCCTTCCTTCGTTCCCTCTACCACATACGAGCCCAGTCGCTCTTCAAGCGGCAAGCTCGACAATTTTTCTTTCTTTTCCACCTTCTTGTTGCGGAAAGCGGCCACGAATTCGGCTAATGTATCATCGTTCGTATTATAAATCAATTCCTCCGCCAATCGGCGCTCTTCTTCCGGAATGGACGCGTAGCGCTCCAGCTTCTCTGTGTTTACAATGGCGTAATCCAGGCCCGCTTTGGTGGAATGATACAGATAAACAGAGTTGAGCACCTCGCGGCCCGCATCGGGAAGACCAAAGGAAATATTGCTCAAGCCCAGAATAGTCTTGGCTTTGGGGAATTTCTCCTTGATCATTTTGATCCCTTCAAGCGTCTCCACTGCGGAACCGATATACTGCGGATCACCGGAACCAACAGGGAACATATTCGGATCAAAAATAATATCCTCAGGGTTCATCCCGTATTTGTTGACCAGCAGGTCGTAGGAGCGTGCCGCCACCTCCATCTTGGCCTCGCGGGATACGGCTTGTCCGCGCTCATCTATTAAAATACAGACGACCGATGCGCCGTAACGGTGAATCAGCGGCAGGATTTTTTCAAACTTGGTTTCGCCGTCCTCCAGGTTAATGGAGTTAATGATCGCTTTACCCTGGGAATACTTGAGCCCAAGCTCGATAATATGATCATAGGTGGAGTCAAGCATAAGCGGAACCTTGACTTTCTTGACTACCTCCGGCAGGAACATGTTGACCGCGTATGCCTCATCGATATCTGTATCCTGGAGATTGATATCAATGACATGCGCTCCGCCTTTCACCTGAGCCCGTGCAACCTCCGACGCTTCTTCAAATTTGGCTTCCTTGATCAGCCGTTTGAATTTGCGCGAGCCGGAAATGTTCGTCCGCTCTCCGATCATAATCGGTCGGTTGTCTTCTTCAACAAAGACCGTCTCAATGCCGGACAAGGCAGCAGGATGATTGCCCATCTGCCGGCGCGGCGCATAATTGGCAAGCGTCTCCGCCAGCGCCTTGATGTGCGCAGGTGTGGTTCCGCAGCAGCCGCCGGCGATATTAAGCCAGCCCTGCTCGGCAAAAGCAGCGATCTTGCCTGCCAGCGAGGTTGGCGATTCGTGATACAGGCCGTTCTCATCAGGCAGTCCCGCATTGGGATAACAGCTTACAGCAGAGCGTGAGATCTCCGACAGCGAACGGATATGATCGCGCATAAACTCAGGACCTGTCGCGCAGTTCAGACCGATCGAAATCGGATTCAAATGCTCCAGAGATATATAGAAGGATTCAATATTTTGTCCAGCAAGCGTCGTCCCCATGGGCTCAATCGTTCCGGAAATCATAATCGGCAGCGTGATGCCGGTGGTTTCAAACGCCTTGCTGATGCCGATTGTTCCTGCCTTTACGTTCAATGTATCCTGTGAGGTTTCAAGCAGAAGAGCATCTACCTTACCTTCAATAAGGGCTACCGCCTGCTCGTAATAAGTATCCACCAGACCATCGAAAGTCACCCCGCCTGTGACAGAAAGCGTCTTCGTTGTAGGCCCCATGGCTCCGGCAACAAAACGCGGCCTTTCCGGCGTGGAAAACTTGTCTGCCGCTTGACGCGCTATGGCTGCAGCAGCCAGATTGATTTCCCGCGATTTCTCCGGAATATCATATTCGGCCAGAACCACTCCCGTTGCGCCGAATGTATTCGTCTCCAGAATGTCGGCCCCTGCTTCCAGATAAGCCTCATGTATGGAAAGGATTACATCCGGACGAGTCAGAACGAGCATTTCATTACAGCCGTCCAGCTCTTCGCCCCCAAAATCCTCTGGACCCAGATCCTCCTGCTGAATCATCGTTCCCATTGCACCGTCGAGAATGAGAATGCGTTTTTGCAGCATTTGTTGTATAGTTGGTTTTGTCATCGATGCACTTCCCTTCCGCAACTGCAGACCTTCCCAAGCAATAGCAAAGCGAAGGCGCAGCGAAAAATCATTAACCTTTAGTTTATCAGATTCACAACCTGCTGAAAAGGTGTTGTCGACAGTCTTGGCGTTTTGTTTTATAATTAATCTGATCGGAATTAGCATCTATAGGAAAGAGGGATTACAACATGGCTGAAATTCGTATCCGCAACACAGAAGAGCGTATATCGGGCGAAGCAAACGTCCGTGAATTTTTGGAAAAACAAGAAGTCTTGTATGAACACTGGAATCCGGGGAAACTGCCTGCCGAGTTACATCAGAAATTCATTCTGACGGATGAGGAGAAACAGCAGATTCTATCCACTTTCGATGCAGAAATCAACGATCTGGCTGCCCGCCGCGGCTACCGGACCTGGGACATTATCGCACTCTCGGATGCGACACCCAACCTCGACGAACTGCTGAAGAAATTCGAGCAGGTTCACACCCATACGGAAGATGAAGTACGGGCTATCACGGCTGGGCGCGGCATCTTCATCATCAAGGGCAGCGACGATGTGGGCTATTTCGATGTTGAACTCGAAGCAGGAGACGTTATTTCCGTTCCCGAGCACAAACCGCATTTTTTCACCTTGATGGATAACCGCCAGATCGTTGCCGTGCGCCTCTTTATCGAGACCGAGGGCTGGATTGCTCATCCGTTCGCCGATGATTCCTTCCAGAAGGCTTAATGCCCTGACCATTCATAGTCACATAAATAGACCCGCTTCCAGGGATACACGCTTGAATGTGTATCGCAGGAAAGCGGGTCTTTATGATTCCAAAATCTTTATACAAGCAGAGGCAGCAGTTCCTCCAGATGTTTGATCTCATGTGAAGGAATAATGTCGTCGCTGCGTTTCACGCCATGGCGGTTGATCCATACCGAGGTCATGCCAACCGTATTCGCACCGAGTATGTCCGTGGTCAGCTTGTCGCCCACCATGATTCCATCCGCCGGTTCAATCCCCAACGATTCAAGTGCATGCTGAAAAATCGGCGCAGCCGGCTTCCCCTGACCAAATTCTCCGGAAATGATGATATGATCAAAATAAGGTGCAAGCTCCGGTACGCCTGCCAGCTTCTCCCGCTGCAAATCAGGAGATCCATTGGTGAGCAGCAGCAGCTTGTATTGGCCTTTGAGCTTATCCAGCACGCGGAAGGTTTCTTCATAGATCAGCGGGCGTTTGCGGCGCTCTGCGGGAAACATCTCCGCAAGCTCAGCTCCCAGCTGCTCATCAAGGATTCCCAGAGCCTTCAGCCCCCGAGTCCACGCTTCACGCCGGTAAGCGGGAGCCAGCTGCTGCAGCTTTCTGAACTCCTCCTGCTCGCCTTCAAGAAAATTCGCCCACAATCCCTCAAAGGGATTGATCCCGATCATTTTTGTAAAGGCATAGGTGTCATAAGATTCGTACAATGCCCGGGCTTCGCGACGGACAGCTTCCTCCAAATCCTGCAGGTTGACGCCAGTCTTATCCGCCGCCGCCTGACAAGTAGCTGCGAAAGCCTCGCTTACACTCCGGTCATCCCATAACAGCGTATCATCCAAATCAAATAGTACCGCTTTTTTTCCCATGACGAATTTCCCCACTCCAGTTCTTTATTTCTCCGCAAACGGAATATTGTTGGCTGCTGCAAAGGTCCGGAGCCGTTCGGTCATTTCATCCGTCGGATAACGGTTAAATAATCGCGAGAATACCCAGCTTCCGCCTTTGGGCTGCTCGATAATAACAGAGCCCTTCTGTACGCTGATTCCTTTGATTGAGCTTAAGTAAAGCGTGCGGTCACCGGTAAAGCGCCGCGATCGAACATAGTCTTTTCCGATCGCCAAATAAGGACGCCTCAATATAAACAGCAGCGCCAGAAAGATATAACAGCCGATCGTGATCCAGAACATGTTTCCGGAATCCTTGTAAGTGCCCTGTGCAATGCTGATCGAGGCGTAGACTGCCGTGAAAACCAGAAGAAAGGCGGGCATTAGAAGACTGCGCCCTTTATATGTATCAATCGGGCTGCTTGCTGTCTTGCTTGCCATCAGAGGCGCCATACCCTGCTTCTTGCGCTGTTTGTTAAGTTGACTCTGGTTCTTCTGAACCTTTCGTTCCCAGGATCTTGACAATTACGTTCCTCCTAAAAGTTTTGCGAAGCAAAACTTGCATCGTAAGCAATTTCTTGAATTTACACCTGTCTGCTGCGTGTATTTGTACCATTCCTGTCCCATCCATTCTCCTGAATGAATGACATGCATCAAATTAAATATGAGCAAGAATGTTAACAAGTTGGCCGAACGGATCGCGGACATAGAAACGACGTACGCCCCAAGGCTCATCAGTCGGACCATACTCGATCGTAAATCCGGCTGTGTTCATGCGTTCGAATGCAGCACCGACATCATCGACCTCAATGGACAAATTAGGCGTAGGCGTGTTGGAACCCACGTGCTGGGCGAAACTAATTTGAATGCCCATTTGCTCATCAGACCCATAGGTTCCAATCCATCCATGATCCATCAACAAATCGAGGCCGAGAACATCCTGGTAAAAGCTTTTGGCAGCTGCAATATTCCTGGTATCTATGTTGGCGACAATTCGTTTAACCTTCATTGCGCCCCCCAATCACAAGACTTTGTGCAAAACATTCTCATTCTCTTGAAAAAGAGTTAAAAAGGCCGGGCGAATTTGGCGATGAAACGATTCGGATACTCGGAAGGAAGCGAGCTAACTTCATCCAGCCGATTCCATATTTCACTTGGCATTGTCCAGCCCACAGCCCCCATATTTTCGGAGAACTGTTCCAATGTGCTGGCTCCGAAAATCGGCGATGTAATTCCTTTTCTTTGCAGCAGCCAGGCGAGTGCGATTTGTGCAGGTGTCTTGTCCAGTTCGTGAGCGGCTGCCTGGACGGCATCCAGAATGGCAAAGTTACGTTCCGTTGCGCGCAGACCCCATGAACTTTCTCCAACCTTTGACGTCAATCTTCCCGATGTAGGCTCTTCCCTGGAATAACGTCCCGTCAGAAATCCTCCACCAAGCGGAGCCCAGGGAATAACGCCGACATTCTCCTCTAGACAAAGCGACATCATTTCCCGATCCATCTCGCGGCTGACCAGACTATACTGCGGTTGAATGGAAATAAACCGGACATAGCGGTTGGCATCGCTAACAGCAAGGGATTTCATCAGCTGCCAGGCAAAAAAATTGGAGCATCCGATATAACGGACCTTGCCCGAAGTGACCAGATCGTCGAGAGCGCGAAGCGTCTCATCTATAGGAGTCACATGATCCCATACATGAACCTGATACAAATCGATATAGTCAGTCTGCAGACGCTGCAGGCTTTCTTCGACGCTTTGCATAATATGCTTGCGCGAGACGCCCGCCCCGTTGGGATGGTCAGCGGTATTCATCCGCACTTTTGTTGCCAGAACTACCTCTGAGCGAAAATCCTTGATCGCTTCGCCTACGATCTCCTCCGATCGGCCGGAAACATAGACATTCGCCGTATCCAGAAAATTGCCGCCCTGCTCCATAAACTGATGAATCATGCGAATGGAATCGCCTTGACTTGTTGTATTTCCAAAACTCATCGTCCCTAAACAAAGCTCCGAAACGGCAAGTCCACTGCGTCCAAGCAGCTTGATTTGCATCGTTATAACCCCACCCTGCTTATTATTTGGTGAAACCGGGCTAGCCGCAAGCAGTTTTAATGCTTGCCGCCGCTTTCTTCCTCATCTTCCACAAATTTGATGGTTTCGATTTGATTCTTGAAATTTTGCTTGAAATTCTCCAGATATTTCTGACGCAGAGCATCGCGCTCGATTGTTTCCTCCGGAGTTAATCCGACAGCTTTATTCTTTCGTGACAACTCATTAATCCTTGCAATAAGCTCTTCCAAACCGATACGCTCCTCTCATGATGCTGTAAACATTCACCCTTTACTTTGACATTTTTAATCCTCAATTGTCAAGAAAATACGACCTTTGTCCTGTAGATGGAAATAAAAAAAGCGGACTGCATCAGTCCGCTGGTATAATCAATGTTTGTCCGGCCATAAGTGTGCTGGAAGTCAGGTTGTTCCGTTCCTTCAAGTCATAAATGATTCGCCGGATATCTTCGCCTTCCTTACGCAGATCCCCTGCTATTTCCCAAAGTGTCTGGCCCTCACTGATCGAGATAACTTTCTCGCCCGCAGCGGGCTCCGCTGGATGCTCGCTCGTTGCACTTCCCTGCATTATAGAAAAACCAACGAATAAGAGGGAGAAAAACAATATTGCCGCTATCATCCGCATCACAAGCTTCTTTGGCCTACTTTTAGCTGATGCAGATTTCATGTAACCTTTATCAGCTTTATTCTCTGAATTCATAGAAGAGTAAGAAGATATTGTTATCATCATTTCCCAGCACCCCAAACGTTTGTTCTGTTTTCGATAAACCGATATTAACACGAACACCCGTTTGCAGTCAACTGTTTTCGGAACATTTGTTCCCCACAAAATACGAACTCTTGTTTCTCGAACTTATGTTTGTACGAACTCCGGTTCTGTGTTATAATTTGACACAAATGAACCTTTGGAGTGATTCTGGTGTCGAAACTATCGAACCGCCAACAGGCGATTCTGGAATTCATCAAGACGGAGGTGCGGGAGAAGGGATATCCCCCATCCGTCCGGGAAATCGGTGAAGCTGTAGGACTTGCTTCCAGTTCAACCGTACACGGACATTTGGACCGTCTGGAGAAGAAAGGCTTAATCCGCCGTGACCCGACGAAACCGAGAGCGATTGAGATATTAGATCAAGCGGACAATGAGATTCCTTTTCCAATCGCAATCACCAAAGTTCCCATTGTGGGCAAGGTTACTGCAGGGGTGCCAATTACAGCAACCGAGAACATTGAGGATTACTATCCTCTGCCTTCAAGCAAAGTCGGCGATCATAATGTCTTCATACTTAACGTAATGGGAGAGAGCATGATTGACGCAGGCATTCAGGACGGCGATTATGTCATTGTGCGGCAGCAGCAATCTGCTATCAACGGCGACATCGTGGTTGCAATGACGGAGGATGACGAAGCGACGGTGAAAACCTTTTATCGTGAACGTGATCATATCCGGCTGCAGCCTGAGAATCCGACAATGGAGCCGATTCGGCTTCGCAATGTAACGATTTTAGGTAAAGTTATCGGACTTTTCCGCGATATTCACTAAGTGACTTCTTATGAAGCAGAGACTGGCGTCGCCTTCAGGGCTTCGCCAGTCCTTTTTATTTTACATATTGGGTTTTATCGGATTACCTCAAAATACTCAAAAATACATTTAGACCGTCGTTGGCATGACCATTGTCTTTATTGGATGGAGTTTTCCCTTGTAGACAAACGACGCATCCCCGCTTTCTTCCGATACAACCAGTACAAGCGCATCTGTTATTTCGGTCAGTCCGATCGCGGCGCGATGCCGCATTCCAAATTTCTTGTCCACATCCGATGCATTGGATACAGGCAGGACATTGGCGGCGGAAATAATTTGATCCGACTTGATGAGAACGGCCCCGTCATGCAGCGGATTACCCGGATAAAAGATCGCCTCCAGCAGGGAATAGCTCAATTTGGCCACAAGGGCAACCCCGGAATGAATGATGGCATCCAGGTTATCATTTCTCTCGATGACAATCAAAGCCCCGTGCCGGCGCTCCATTAGGTTCTGAATGCATATGGAAAGATCCAAATAGTTGGATGTAAATGAGGATAAGTAACATTGCAGATAGAATGAAGCAGCCAAGGATTCAACTTCTTTAAAAGTTCTGCCAATATTATCAAAGTCACTCAGAAGACAGTGATTTTCAGCATCAATATTATCCAAAATACGTTGTGATTCATTGACAATAAGATGGATATGCTGTTTCAGCCGTTCCTTTAAAGGAGTCTCATCGCAATTACCCTGCCCCATTTCATACACCCCGCACACTTTAATTTTTTACCGCCCAAACCCGTCCATGGTACTTTAGTATTGACGAGAAGCTTCATTTTAATTATGACACTAAACGAACAAATACCCGCCAGCCGAAGCTCGCGGGGAATGAATACCAGTCAGGGGCAAGCTTATAAGTACCGGAGCCTTGGACTATTTCAACGCTTTGTCATAATCCTTCTCTTAAATTTATCAAGAGGCATTTTGGGGGCACTATGGGGGGCGCTATCCCGAGTGAGCTGTCATTTTTCAATATACCCCCAAAGAAAAAATCCCTCGACGCTAATAGCGCCAAGGGATTTCCGGTTTTAGTACAAAGTCAAATATTGATCGCGTTCCCACTGGTGAACCTGTGTGCGGTACATGTCCCACTCAATTTCTTTCAATTCGAAGAAATGAGCAAGTGCATGATCGCCAAGCGCGTCACAAATAATGTCATCACGCAGCATTTCATCGAGCGCTTCCTTAAGACTCTCAGGCAAGCTTTGAATACCTTCGTCGATACGCTCTTCCTCTGTCATAATGTAGACATTACGATCGGTTGGAGCAGGCAGCGGAAGTTTGTTTTTGATACCATCCAGACCGGCTCTGAGCATGACCGCCAGTGCCAGATAAGGGTTGGCAGCGGGATCCGGATTCCTCACTTCAATACGGGTGCTGAGACCTCGCGATGCCGGAATACGAATCATCGGACTGCGGTTGCTTGCGGACCATGCTACATAATTTGGCGCCTCGTAGCCTGGAACCAGCCGTTTGTAGGAATTGACTGTCGGGTTCGTGATAGCTGCGAATGCGCGGGCATGGCGGAGAACACCAGCCATGTAATAACGGGCATCCTGACTTAACCCGACTCTGTCGTTCTCGTCGTAGAACGCATTTTCCTTGCCTTTGAACAGGGATTGGTGGCAGTGCATTCCCGAACCATTTACGCCAAACAGCGGTTTAGGCATGAAGGAAGCATGCAATCCATGCTGACGGGCGATAGTCTTAACAACGAGTTTGAATGTTTGGATCTGGTCAGCCGCTTTAATGGCATTGGCATATTTGAAATCAATCTCATGCTGGCCCGGCGCGACTTCGTGATGGGATGCTTCAATTTCAAAGCCCATTTCTTCAAGCGTAAGTACGATCTCGCGGCGGCAGTTCTCGCCCAGATCCATCGGCGCAAGGTCGAAATATCCGCCCTGATCGTTTAATTCGGTGGTAGGCTCACCTTTGTCGTCGGTTTTGAACAGGAAGAACTCCGGCTCAGGCCCAACGTTCATTGCGGAATAGCCCAATTCTGCAGCCTCTTTCAGCGCCCGTTTCAGGATACCGCGGGGATCTCCTGCGAAAGGTGTTCCGTCAGGCATATAGATGTCGCAGATTAATCGGGCAATCCGATCTTCAGCAACCCAGGGGAAAATCACCCAAGTATCCAGATCGGGGTATAAGTACATATCGGATTCCTCAATACGGACATAACCTTCAATGGAGGAACCGTCAAACATCATTTTATTATCAAGGGCTTTTTCCAGTTGGCTTACAGGAATTTCCACGTTCTTGATCGTTCCCAGAAGATCGGTAAATTGCAGTCGGATAAATCGAACATTCTCTTCTTTGGTCGCACGCAGGATGTCCTCTCTGGTGTAGCTCACTCAATCATCTCCTCTTCGAATAGTAGTGCGTATTTTACTTTTTGTTATAGAATCGAGACAGTTGGCCTTGAATCATGGAGGCTTTGCCCGGTCTCTTCTCCAGCAGCTGCTGCTTCAGCAGACGATGCAGCTGTGCGTCTGACAATTCACGACGCTTCACCTCAGATTGCTCACTCAGGACAGTCGCTTCCTCCGATTCCTTGGAAACGGGATTCATGACCTGCTTGATACCGGCAATATTGACGCCCTTCTCAATGAGTGATTTGATTTCCAGCAGCCTTTCCACATCATTGAACGAAAATAACCGCTGGTTGCCTCCCGTACGCGCGGGAATAATCAGCTCATGCTGCTCGTAATAACGAATTTGCCGAGCAGTCAGATCGGTTAGTTTCATGACGATTCCGATTGGAAAAAGCGCCATATTTCTACGTATATCGTCAGCCATGTCACATCAACCTTCCAGTATCCGAGATATGCCCCTATTGTACCCCTCTCCCAAAAATCTGTCAAGATGTGTGAGGTTTAATTACAATTAACTCTCGTTCTGCAAGAGTCGACAAGGCCTTCAGAACACCGTATTTGACATGGGCATACGTAAGCCCGCCCTGCATGTAAGCAATGAATGGCTCACGAATCGGAGCATCTGCCGACAGCTCCAAGCTTCCCCCCTGCATGAATGTTCCCGCTGCCATAATGACGGGATATTCGTAGCCCGGCATGTCCCATGGCTCGGGAACTACATGGGAATCAACCGCAGCAGCGCGCTGAATCCCCTGGACGAATGCGATGAGCTGTTCCGTGTTTGTAAAACGCACCGCCTGAATGAGATCAGTGCGTCTCGCGTCCCAGGATGGATGGGTCTCAAAGCCGATACGCTCGAACATGGCAGCCGCAAACGCGCTGCCTCTCAATGCTTGTCCAACCAGATGCGGCGCTAGAAACAATCCCTGGAACATGGCGCGCAGCGTACCGAGCGTAGCGCCGACTTCCCCGCCGATTCCCGGCGCTGTCAACCGGTAAGCCGTTTTCTCGACCGCATCCTTCGTTCCGGCCACATAACCGCCTGTAGGAGCCAATCCGCCGCCCGGATTCTTGATCAGCGAGCCTGCAAGCAAATCCACTCCAACTTCCGTAGGCTCCAGTTCTTCCGTAAATTCTCCATAGCAGTTATCGACAAACACAAGAAGCTCCGGCTTAACCGCTTTTACCCGTTTCACCATCTCGGCTATTTCAGCAACCGTGAAGGAAGAACGCCATTCGTATCCGCGGGAGCGTTGAATCCCGATTACTTTGGTTTTTCCGGAAATGCTTGCGGTGACCCGTTCCCAATCAATGGAGCCATCTGCGGTCAAATCCACCTCCGAATACCGGATTCCAAAATCCTGAAGAGAGCCCGTCCCGTCTCCCGGTTTGCCGATCACCTTATGCAGCGTGTCATACGGTCTTCCCGTTATGTACAGCAGCTCATCACCCGGCCGCAGAAGCCCGAACAAGGCGCAGCTGATCGTATGCGTGCCTGAGACAAAATGCGGACGCACCAGCGCCGCCTCTGCTCCGAAAACATCGGCATACACCAGATCAAGCACTTCGCGTCCGCGGTCATTATAGCCATACCCTGTAGATCCATTGAAATGAAAGTCGCTGACGCGGTGTTTTTGAAAGGCCTTAATGACCTTCCATTGATTCCGCTCGGCAATTTTGTCCATCCTGCGAAACACAGGAGCAGCTTGGTCCTCGGCGGCATCCGCCCACTGCTCAAGTGTTCTCCAGTCCTTATTCTCCTCAACCAATTGTTTTGTCGCTCCCCTGATCATATCCGTGCTGTCAGGCTCTTGAAGAACCTCTATTGTTCGGAATAGGCTTCCAGCTTGTACCCGTGCACTTCATAATCCTGTTTATTTAATTCAACAGTCAGTCTGAGCAAATCGCCGTCCACTTCCTGCTTCGTAACTTCTCCGGTCCGGTAAGCTAAAGCGATCAGATCGCCGCGCTCCGCCGGAAGCACAAATGTCCGCGTGTCTCCCGTCATATTCTCCTGGATGGCTTCGCGCAAACGAAGCAGATCATCGGCAGAGAATGCGCTGATTTCCAGAGCATCCAGCCCCTTGGTGGGCAGCATCCCCAATTCATCGCGGTTGTATTTGTCAATTTTGTTGAAAATCGTCAGCTGCGGCTTACCAGCTGCACCCAGGTCCGTAAGGATCTTGTCCACCACAGCCATCTGTTCGTCCCGCATGGGGGATGAGCTGTCGACGACATGCAGCACAAGATCCGCCTCGAGCACCTCTTCAAGCGTGGCCCGGAAAGCCGCAATCAGGTCATGGGGCAAATTCTGAATAAAGCCGACAGTGTCGGTCAGCACTACTTCTTTGCCGCTTTGGAGCTCCAAGCTGCGCGAGGTCGGATCAAGCGTGGCAAACAACTGATCCTCCACATACACATCCGCCTTGGTCAATTCGCGAAGCAGCGTGGACTTTCCCGCATTGGTGTAGCCCACCAAGGCAACCTGCTGGACACCTGACTTGCGGCGGCGTTCCCGGTGCAGGTTGCGATGACGGACAAGCTCATCCAGCACAGACTTCAAATCATTGATTCGATCGCGGATATGCCGGCGGTCTGTCTCCAGCTTCGTTTCACCGGGACCTCTCGTGCCAATCCCCCCGCCCAGACGCGACAGATTCTTGCCTTGCCCGGATAAACGCGGCAGCAGATAGCTTAGCTGAGCAAGCTCCACCTGGATAATTCCCTCGCGGGTTTTGGCGCGCTGGGCGAAGATATCCAGAATCAGCTGGGTACGGTCAATGATTTTCAGATCAAGCGCCGCTTCCAGGTTTCTCACCTGCGCCCCGGACAGCTCCTGGTCAAAAATCACTGTAGTCGCGCCAAGCTCCTCCGCTACAGCCCTGAGCTCCTCCACTTTCCCTTTGCCGATAAACCACTTCGGGTCTCTTGTTTCCTTGTTCTGCGTCATGGTGGAGAGCACATCACTTCCAGCCGTCTCCGCCAGGCTCACAAGCTCCTGAAGGGACAGCTCGGGATCGGCATCCCCTCTCTTTACCTCGGAAGTAACCAGACTGACAAGTATGACGCGGTCGCGCAGCTCATTGTCTGTATCATATGTTGTTTGTCTCATATCAAGCGCCTACCCTTTCCGGCCTTTATTTCTGTTCCCATTTCAAGTCCTCGGGCCTGATAGCCATTAATTCCATTTTACTTGGCGAACCGCTCGGATACTGATTCAACAATCTCACCGCTTGATAACGAAAAGCCTTCTCGATCGAATTGCGGACATAACGGGCATTGCTGAACGAATACAGGGAAGCCGTCTTCTCCTGCATAAGGTGCTGACGCAGCTTGAAGAGCGATTGCGGCATCAAGGTATAGTCCCGCTGGGCGGCCATCAGCTCGGCGATTTGGATCAGCTGATCGATGGAATAATCAGGAAAATCAATTTGGATCGGAAAACGGGACGGCAGGCCTGGATTGGTCATCAGAAAATCCTCAATTTCCAGAGGGTAACCGGCCAGGATCAGCACAAACTGATTGCGGTGATCCTCCATGGCTTTGACAAGCGTATCGATGGCTTCCTTGCCAAAATCCTTTTCTCCGCCCCGGGCCAGACTGTACGCCTCGTCTACAAAAAGCACGCCGCCCAGAGCCTTCCGCACGAGATCACGCGTCTTTTGCGCCGTGTGGCCAATATATTCGCCAACCAGATCAGCCCGCTCCACTTCAATCAAATGTCCTTTTGTAAGCACGCCCATTTTGTTCATTAGTTTGGCTATGATGCGGGCAATGGTCGTTTTTCCCGTTCCGGGATTGCCTTTGAATATCATATGATAAACATGCGATCCCCCGGACAAGCCTACGTCAGAGCGCATTCTGCTGATTTGAAGCAGCGCAAAAATTTCATAAACCAGCAGCTTGACATTCTCAAGTCCCACCATTGGATCGAGCTCGCGTTGAATCTCGGCGTACGGGTCGTTGGCAGGAATAGCTTTAAGGGCAGATGCGGCAGGTTCCGTCTCCAGCGTCTGGGCGGAGCTTGCAGCCGCGTTAGGCTCCTGGCCGCGCAGCACGACATTGATTTGTCTTGAGGGCCTGGAAGCACCGGATTGCCCTGAAGATACGACACGTTCGTTCATCTATACGATCACCCATCCTTCGCATCCACATAATCGGTCATCATGCGTGCGAGAGGATACAAGGACCGCTTAAAGCTCGCATGCGCCGCTTGATCCATTGTATTCTAGCGAAACCAGCCATATTAACAGTTTCCAAAGACAAGGTCGGGAATGATGTTTAAATGGTGTTTAGAACGGTGTATCGGGAGATTGAAGACCGAAGCGCAGCAGCAGAGAATCCAGCTTCCACTTGGTAAATGCCAATAATTCACGCGACTGGTTCTTCGCGACGGAAAGCACCTGCGATTTGAAGCCTACTACCACTGCATCAGGATAGCCAACATATTTGGCAATGTCAGCTGCCCTCGCAGAATGATAATCATGCGTAACGATGAGCAGGCTGTCCCAGCCCTTCCCTTCGCCAAGCGGTTTGCTGAACAGTAAATTCTCATAGGTGCTTCTTGCATCCTTCTCAAGGATCAACCGGCTAGCCGGGACTCCCTTTGCGACCAGGTAGTTTTTCATACCTTCCGCTTCCGTAATTGTCGATCCGTTATGGTCATGTCCGCCGGTTAATATAAATTGCTTCGTTATGCCCTGCTTGTACAAGGTTAGCGCATAATCAAGCCGCTCCTTTAGTCCGGGGCTCGGAACATTATCCCACAACGCCGCTCCAAGCACGATCGCAGCATCGGCCTTGGGAATCGGCTTTGGCATTTCATAGCTGTTGATGAGCCAGAACAAGTATCCGAACCAGAACGCAGCAAATGCCGCCACCCAAACAGCGATTCGCAAAATAATTCTGATCATGCGGAATTTTTTGCGGGATCGCTTTTTGGCGCGCGGCTTTGACTTCACAACTTGGGGACTCAAGACTCGCTCACTTCGCCGCTCTGCATGACGAGGGCTTTACGGTGCTTCAGGCTGAGTGTGAAATATCGGAATCGTCCGCTCCGGATGGTGGACAGGACCTTCCCGGCAGTTTTGCGGGCAAGAGCGGCATCCTTATTCGTAACCACTCCCTGCTGCAAAGCCTCTTCAAGTTCGTCCTCGTCGAGCAGAAAAACTTCTCCGCTGGGCAGAACGACAACATCCAGATACAAATCATCGAACCAGGGAACCTGCTGGTCCGTCAGTCCCTGTGTTTTGCAGATATCGATATACCATTGAACGACACGGTTCTTGTCATCAAACATCGTGGTGACGACGAAATGCTCGCCGCGGGGAAAATGCTGCATCCATAGATATCCACGGTCTGCCAAACAAAGCTTTCGTCCGTTATATTCTTTCCACAGCGGCTCACGCAATTCGTGAATGCGGTATAACGTCACCATTCCTTTAAACTCATCGCCGTCCATATTCATGCTGGTATAGCTTCTGCGGAGAATGCGGCGCCAGTTGGCTCGGTCAGAAAATTTTCGTTTCATACGGAACGACCTTTCCGTTAGGATCACTTAAAGAATTAGGCATCTGCAAAAGAATAGACAGCTTTGAGAAGAAACAAACACCCGCTCCTTGCAGCGGTATGCCGGTCAATTCCCAACTGAAGTATCATAAAAGGTCAAGTGTAAATTCCAGCCATTTATAATATTTCAAAAAAAGCTTACCATAACTTCTCAACCATCTCCAGCAGACTTGATAAATAACTCATTTTCGGTTTAAGCAAGGCAGCCGCATATGCAAAGGACTTTCCTGCCCTTATTATATGGCGGGAGGTAACATCTGTTGCTCAACAATAGGTTCTATATAGAACTATTGTGCCTCAATGCGGTGTTACTAAACCAGAAATGCAAAGGTTGCTAATTTATCCAGCAGTGTTTGGATCGGTGACGCCCTCTCCTCCATCAGGAGGAATAATACCGTCCGTCCCTTCAACTGCGCCCTGATTCCCGTTTCCCCCGAGATTTAAGCCGTCAAATGTTTGCTGCCCCTCCGTTCCGCTGCCGTCGTCCGGCACATTGCTGTCAGGCGGGTTTCCATTACCTGGATTCATCGTTCCATTATCCGGATTCTGTCCGCCATTGCCGGGGATTTCCGGATTACCGCTGCCCGGATTGCCGTTGCCAGGTCCGTTATTCCCTGGACCGCCATCGTTGCCCGGATTGCCGGTGCCCGAATCGCCATTGCCCGGATTGCCGGTGCCGTTACCATTGCCGGGCCCGCCATTACCGTTGTTGCCGGTGCCGTCATCCGGGATGCCGATACCCCCATTGCCATTACCTCCATTACCCGGATTGCCATTGCCCGGATTGGATGGATCTATGGGATCGGTTGGCGCATTGGGATCAAGGGGAGGAACCGGCTCATCCGTACCCGGGGGATTCAGCTCCTCCGGCGGTATCTCCACCTTCACCGTTGCCGATGGGGCGCTCTCCAGCTCTTCCTTGGCATTATATGCCGTCACATAATACTCATAGGTCAGTCCCGGAGCAACATTCATATCATCAATTCCGGTCGCCACCAGCGAATCCATTAAGCGTGTGAACTGCGGCTCATTAGCTTCTTTGCGATAGACACGGTACGTATTATCCGCGCCATCCAGCGCATCCCAGGATAATGTGACCGTTACGCTTGCCGGATCGTATACCGCATTCAGGTTCTGAACGGTTGTCGGCGGTTTCGGCTCATCCACCTGAATATCCGGCGGTTTCTTAAAGTCGTTTACCGGCATCCCTTTCATTGCCGGCTCCATGACTTTTGCGAATAAAGCAGCTGATTGGCCGCTGCTTTGCTTCAGCAGATGCTCTTTGTCCGTTTTGTCATAGCCCATCCATACTACGGCCGTCCATTCCGCAGTAAAACCGGAGAACCAGGCATCGCGGTTATAGCCGGAGCTGTAATTGGGAATGCCATGCTGTGTTGTTCCGGTTTTGCCCGCTACAGGACGGTCAATTCTGGCTCCTGTTCCCGTTCCGCCTTTCTCCAGGACGCCCTGCATAATATCCGTCATGTAATAAGCGGTTTCCTTCTTCATTACCTGCTTCGCTGCCGGCGGATCATACTCATAAACGGTCTCGTCATTCGTATCTACAATCTTCTGCACCGTATGAGGATCAACGGATTTGCCGTCATTGGCAAAGGCGCTGTATGCCGCCGCCATCTGAAGCGGCGTCACGCCATTCGTGAGCCCGCCAAGTCCAATCGCCAGATTGCGGTCTTTCTCCTCATCGAGATGGAAGCCCAGCTTGTCGGCAAAATCAAGTCCTGTCTTCACGCCAATCTCATTGAGCAGCCATACCGCAGACGCGTTGCGGGATTCCTTGATGGACTGCCGGATGCTGATCGGTCCGATATATTTGTTCCCATTGGAGTCGCTTGGGCAGTAATCGCCGTAGCATTTCTTCTCATCCAGCACAGTCGACCACGGGAACCAGTCCCCAGAATCGATTGCCGGCCCATAGACGGTAACCGGCTTGAAGCCCGACCCCGGCTGACGCGGCACATTAACTCGGTTCAAGCCTTTCTTCTCATAATCGCGGCCTCCGACGAGACCCTGAATGTTCCCGTTGCGGTGATCGACAATAACCATCGCACCCTGCACCTGCTGATCATCCACGCTTTTCTCAAAATTATCCGGATCTGCGAATTCTTTTTCCATAATGGATTGCGCAGTCGTGTTGAGTGTCGTGTAGATTTTATAGCCGCCCTGGCGCAGCTCCTCTTCGGTCAAACCTGATTTATCCTCTGCCTCACTGACCACAAAATCAATAAAAGCGGGATATTTCTGGCTGTTGGCCGTCGTGGTGTTCGGATTATATACTTTCGCATTGGCCTCATCCATCTGTTCCTTGGTGATATAGTGTTGATCATACATCAACTGGAGCACGACGGACCGGCGCTCCTTGGAACGCTCGGGATCGCTGATTGGATTATAATTGCTCGGCGCTTTCGGAATGCCGGCCAAGGTCGCAATCTCCCACAGCTCCAGCTTGTCTAGCGGCTTGTTGAAATAAACCTTCGCAGCCGCCTTGACGCCGTAAGCGGTTTTGCCAAAAAAGATACGGTTCAAATACATCGTTAATATCTCATCTTTTGTTTTCTTATGCTCAAGTGCGACGGCAATGGAAGCCTCCGTCGCTTTCCGGAAGAACGTTTTATCCTGCGTTAAAAACAGGTTTTTGGCCAATTGCTGCGTAATCGTGCTTCCGCCCTCGGCCGCGCTGCGTGATACGACGTCCTTCACGAGCGCCCGGCCGATTGACCATAAATCGATACCGGAATGTTCTTCGAAACGCCTGTCCTCAGTTGCAATGAACGCATCTCTCATCATTTCGGGAATTTCGGCAAATTCCACATTTTCGCGATTTTCCCTGTACAGCTTGGTCACTCCCTGGCCGTTCGCATCATAAATGATCGAAGCCTCGGGCATCTCGAATTTATCCTGGTTGTCCGCGAGAATCCGTTCTCCGTTCAAAATAACTAACAAGTATGCAATAATCCCGCAAATAATGGCGACAGCGCCGGTAAAAAACAACCAGACTGCTGCCTTCTTGCCCGAAAATTTTCTCTTAGCTTTTTTCTTTACCGGTTTCTTCTTGGTGCGCGGTGCATCAGCCATAGCCCGGTTCCCCTCCTGCTCGCAGCGAGTGATCTCTCGCTTTATGTGTATACGTCTATAGTGCTTAACTACTGCAAAAGCAATCCATCCTGGAGCAGATTTACCCAAGCTGCAGCAAGCGTACTCATCGGCGGCCGCAAATAAACGAATAATGGGCCATAAACGAAAAGAACAACCCTGCACGTGGGCGGGTTGCTCTGTCGTGCCGCTATCCAATTAAACGAAACCCGTTTAGAAAAAGTTTCAAAACGGGTTGGTTGAAGGCTTATGCCTCGTTGTTCGTGTCCTGCTGGACCAATGATACATTGCGCTGTGGGGTAAACGTGGAAATCGCATGCTTGTACACCATCTGCTGGCGTCCTTCACTATCGATGACGATGGTGAAATTGTCGAATGCTTTGATGACTCCGCGAATCTGGAACCCATTGGTCAAATATACCGTAACCGGGACGCTGTCTTTACGCAATTGGTTCAGAAACGTATCCTGAATGTTGATTGATTTGTTCATTATCCGTTACCCCCATCATTAAAAAGATTGGTTAGAAGTATATTCAAGCTCGCCCCTAAACTTTCCTGCTATTATATCATGAATTGCAAGCAAATTCTTGTGAAAATTTTCAGATGAATCGATCCAGTGGATATCCTTCATTCTTCGAAACCAGGAGAGCTGGCGTTTGGCATACCGGCGCGTATCCCTTTTGAGCAGAACGATTGCTTCCTCTAGCGACAAATGGCCTTCAAGGTAGAGGGCGATTTCCTTGTAGCCCAATCCCTGCATGGAGACTGCACCGGGCTTGACGCCCTGCTGCAGAAGGCCTCTCATTTCGTCGACAAGCCCATCGGCAATCATCGCGTCCACTCGTTCATTGATGCGGGCGTAGAGCATTGCGCGGTCCATGGTAAGCCCGAGGAAGCACAATTCGTAAGGCGAGATCCTCTTCTGACCCTCCAGCTGTGCGGAATGAGTGATTCCCGTCAGATGAAGGACCTCCAGTGCGCGTATGATGCGGCGCTGATCATGGGGATGCAGCCGCTCGGCGGACTCGGGATCGACAGCCCAGAGCCGCGCATGAAGCGCCTCTGCGCCATGGCTCAAGGCATATTCCGCCTGCTCCTCCCGGAAAGCCTCATCCGACCCGCTGTCGGCAAATTCGTAGCCGTATGCGACGGATTCCACATAAAGGCCAGTTCCCCCGACGATAAACGGGAGCTTCCCGCGGCTCGTAATATCCAGGATCAAATCCGCGCAGCGATCCTGAAATTCAGCCACGGAGAACGGATAATCGGGATCGCAAATATCAATCAAGTGATGAGGTATGCCTTCACGTTCTTCTTCCTTGATTTTGGCCGTCCCAATATCCATCCCTCGGTATACCTGCATGGAGTCTCCGGATATAATCTCGGCATTCCACGACTTGGCAATTTCCAGGCTCATACGTGTTTTGCCTGAAGCCGTGGGACCGATAAGCACAAGCAGCCGCGGTTTCGTATTGAGGTTGTTGTCGGCGCTCATCGCGTATTGATCACTCCATAAGCAATTTTGTTTGCATGTTCTCTGGAAAAGCCCAGGCGCTCGAATTCGCGGCTGTCCTTATGTTCTTTCATCACGACTGATTTGCGGGCAATCCGGACGGCTTGTGCGACTGATTCAGGATCGAGCGGAAGCGGATTGGCAAGTCCGCGCAGCGGTACAATCGAAGATGAATCGTGAAGCGGCCTTCGGAACATGGGATCAAAATAGACAATATCGACACTCTTGTCAGGCTGTTCCGCCAGCCAAGTCTTGTGATCGATGCAGCGCATTTCAATCCGGCGGAGCGCCTCATTCACATCAGAGTGGCTGGTTTGATAGCTCTGCAGCCCCTCTCTGACTACAGCGAACAGCACCTGCTCGCTTTCCAGCGCGGTAACCCTGCCTTCCTGGCCCACGGCGTAAGAGAATACGATGGCATCCGAGGCGAGGCCAGCCGTGCAATCCACCACATGATCGCCCGGCCGGCAGCCGGTCAACTGAATCAATGGATCTGTCTCGCCCTTGCGCATCCGCTTGACTCTGACATAAGCCATGCTGGGATGGAAATACAGCGGATTGTCCGATTCCTCATAATAACGCAGTCCGCGGTCATCTGCAACAAGGAGGCGGTTATCCCCATAGCGCAGCCGCAGCCGCGTCAGGGATTCCTGCTTGCGCGCGACAAAACGGGCGCCCAGCTCGCTTGCCAATGAAGCGGCATAATCCTCGAGCGCGGAGGATGGCTTATGCGGTGTGGTGATGATCATGACATCACCCGCTTGAACATTTTCTCCAGCTGATAGGTCGACATATGCACAACGATCGGTCTCCCGTGAGGACAGGTATAAGGCTGCCGGCAGCTGGCAAGCCGCCGGATCAGACCTTCTCCCTGCTCGCGGGTCAGGCGGTCATTGGCTTTGATCGAAGCTTTGCAGGAGCACATGATGGCCGATTTCTCGCGCAGCTTCCCGATATCTACGCCCGCTTTTTCACTCAGCAGCCACTCTATCATTTCCTCAATGACTGACTGCTCGTCCCCTACCGGAAGCCACTGCGGGTATGCCCGCACAAGAAAAGCATGGCTGCCAAAAGGCTCCAGCTCAACTCCAGCCTTCTCTATAATCGGCAAACGGTCTCGCAGCACCGCCGCTTCGGTGGGCGTGAATTCCAGTGTAATCGGCACCAGCAGCTGGGTGCTGGCCTGCTCGGGATGGCTGAATTTCTCGAAATAATATTCATAATGAATGCGCTCGTGAGCCGCATGCTGATCAATCAGGAACAGCCCGTCCTCATTTTGCGCAACAAGATATGTGCCGTGGAGCTGCCCGACCCAATAAAGCTCGGGAAACAGCCCGTTGCCGGATGGAGACTCGGACATGCTGCCGGCTGAGCCGGCGACGCCGGAGGCATCAGCTGATTCTGGAGGAAGAAAGGAATGTTCCGGCCTGTCCGGCTCAGAAAACGACTTTTCCTCACCACTCCCGGAATCTCCGAATATATGGGGAGCAGGCTCACTGCCTGTCATACCGGTTAATCCTCCGGCAACCGTTGTGCTTGGTTTCCGCTCAATCAGCGAGCCTGCGGCCGTTTCCCGGATTACACTGTCGCTGCGCGCCGCGGGCGGCGCATAAAGCCTCTCCGTCGCGTCTCTGGGAATAACCGTGCGTCCGCTCTGCCAATCAAGCGAGCCGCGTCCGGCAGCGGCTCGTGATGGCTGCGCACTGCCGCCCGGTATACCGGGAGCATTCCCCCTCTGCGGTTCATCGCGGATATCCCCGGCCGAGCTTATTCTGACATCCGGTGAGGCGGACGGCTCCGGCTGGTGGAACGATATCCGATCCTGAACAAATGCGGGCTTCGAACGCTCGTTCGTAGCCGGGCCTGGAATATGGCGCTGCTTGCCGAGCGCCTCGACGATGATTTGTTCAATAAATTGGCGGAGCTCAGGCTCCTTGCTGAAGCGCACTTCCATTTTGGAGGGATGCACATTGACATCCAGCAGGCTTGGATGCATCCCCAGCTCCAGCACGGCAAACGGATAACGGTTAATGGGCAAAAGCGTATGATAAGCCTGCATAATTGCCTGATTGATGATATAGCTTCTGATATAACGGCCATTGACGACAATGGTAATCCCGTTGCGGTTGGCCCTGGTTTGCTCCGGCTTGGATATGATACCGCGCAGGTCATAATCGGGATGCTCTCCATCAATGGCCAGCATGGCTTTGGCTGTTGTCGTCCCGTATATCGCGGCAAACGTCTGCAGGCGGTCTCCGCTGCCCAGTGTGCGCAGCAGGAGTCCGCCATTGTGCTTGAGCGTAATCGCAATACCGGGATGCGCGAGCGCCAGCCTGTTCACATAATCGGCGATGTGGCCGATCTCGGTCTGGATGGTCTTCATATACTTCAGACGGGCCGGTGTATTGTAGAATAAATCCCGAACGGAAATATCCGTCCCTTGCGGAGCATTATGCTCCTCATTCTGGACAATGCTGCCTCCCTCGATAACGAGTCTCCTGCCAAGTCCGGTTGCATCCGGTGAGGAAATGCACTCGACCTTGGCAACCGCAGCGATACTTGGCAGCGCTTCGCCGCGAAAGCCCAGGCTTGAAATACGGAACAGATCCTTGCCGGAGGAGATTTTGCTGGTTGCATGGCGGTAGAACGCCATGGAAATGTCCTCCGGATCGATCCCGGAGCCGTTATCCGTGACGCGGACCAGCGTCAGGCCCCCCTCCTCAATCACGATGTCTATCGTCGTGCTGCCTGCGTCGATCGCATTCTCGACCAGTTCCTTCACTACCGAAGAAGGCCGCTCCACGACCTCTCCCGCCGCAATCTGATTCGCCAACTGCTCATCCAGCACATGGATTTTAGCCACAAGGGCCACCTCCCTTTAACTCTCGATATACATGTCACTTCTCTGCAACAAGCTTCATCTTCATTTCATTAAGCAGCTGCATGGCCTGCATGGGAGTAATATTGAACAAATCAAGCTTTCGCAGCTGCTCGGCAACCTGCTCGGCCTTGGGATTCGTCTTCCGGGTCCGTGTCTGCAGGGCAGCGGAATCCTCAAAGATCGACAGCTGAACCACCTCTGGAGACTTATCCGGCGTCAAGGTGCTGCCGCTCTGCGAATCAGCTTGATGGTCGTCGGTTGATTGCGGAGCTTTCTCCGATTGCTCCACGCTCTTGTCAGCTCCTGCGCTGACGGAAGAAATGTCAGATCCGGCCATCATTGATGCGTCGACCGCCGGTGCATAAGAGGAGGCGGTCTCCCGCAAAGCATCAATCACCGCTGCCCTGCCGGGCGGATCCTCCAGGGCCTCCAAGGACGGCAGCCTGATCGCCTCGTCAGCGTGAGAGGCAAGCAGCGTATACGCGCGGGAGATGATCCGCTCCGGCAGTCCGGCCAGCTGCGCGCAGTAAATCCCGTAGCTGCTGCTGGCAGCGCCGGGGACCATCTTGCGCAGGAACGTGACATTATCGCCGGTTTCCTGGACAGCCATGCATACGTTCCGCAGCAGCGGAAGCGTATCTTCCAGATGGGCCAGCTCGTGAAAATGGGTGGATACCAGCGCCTTGCAGCCAATCTCGTGATGCACATATTCGATAACAGCCTGCGCGATGGACATCCCTTCGCCGGTTGAGGTGCCGCGGCCCAGCTCATCGATAATAACAAGGCTTTGCCTGGTTGCCTTATCCGTCATGGTCTGAATATCCTTCATCTCTACCATGAAGGTGCTCTGCCCGCCGATCAGATCATCGGCCGCGCCGATACGGGTGAAGATCCGGTCAATCAGCGGGATAACGCCGCGCTTGGCCGGAATAAAGCAGCCAATCTGCGCCATGATGCAGATCAATGCAACCTGGCGCATATAGGTGCTTTTACCCGCCATATTCGGTCCGGTAATCAGCAGCATCGAAGCCCCGCCGCCTTCCAGCGAAGTGCCGTTCGCAATGAACGGGGAACCGTCGATAACCGCCTCTACGACAGGGTGACGGCCATCTTCCACGACTAGATCGAAGGCATCGGTGACCGTTGGCCTGACATAGCGCTGCTCCGCGCTCACCGTCGCATGCGACTGGAACACATCCAGCATGGCCACTGTTTCAGCCAGCTTCTGGAGCCGGTTCAAGTGGACGGTAAGATGGTCGCGGAGCTCAACGAATTTGCTATACTCCAGATCGACCATCTTCTCTTCCGCTTCGAGGATGAGCCGCTCTTTCTCTTTCAGCTCTGGGGTTACGTACCGCTCCGCATTGGTTAAGGTTTGTTTGCGCTCATAACGCCCCTCGGGCAGCATGGAGATATTGGCCTTGGACACTTCAAGATAGTAGCCGAAGACACGGTTGTAGCCGATCTTCAGCGATTTGATGCCGGTTGCCTCCCGCTCCTTGCGTTCCAGCTCGGCCAGCCATTTCTTCCCGTTCACGCTCGCTTCCCGGAGCTCGTCCAGATATGGATCGTAGCCCGAGCGGATAAGACCGCCCTCCCGGACCGAAATCGGCGGATCATCCACGATAACGGTCTCAATCATATCGGCAAGATCGGTGCAGAGGTCAATCTCCTCCACCAGTCTGCGCAGCGTGGACGATTCGGAATCCGCACATAAGGCGGTAAGTGCAGGCACGTGCCGCAGCGATGACTTGAGCGCATTCATATCCCGGCCATTCGCGCTTCCGAACGCCACGCGGCCAACCAGCCGCTCCAGATCGTAGATCTCGCTCAGCTCACGGCGCATTTCATCCCTCAGCATAAAATCGCGATGGAGCAGATCCACCGCTTCCAGGCGTACATCGATCATATTGACCGAGAGCAGCGGCTTGTCAATCCATCTTCGCAGCATCCGCGAGCCCATCGACGTCCGCGTACGGTCCAGCAGCCAGAGCAGCGAGCCCTTCTTGCTGCGGCTTTGCACGGTCTCCACCAGCTCCAGATTGCGGCGTGTAAACGGGTCCAGAATCATAAACTGATTGGGCTCATACGCTCTGATCTGTCTGACATGGCCGAGGGAGCGCTTTTGCGTCTCTTCGAGATAACCCGTAAGAAGGCTGATCGCCCGATACCGCGCCGGAGCGAGTTGGTGCAGGTCATCTCCATCGAATTGTCCGCTCAGCTTCTGCTCGTCCATTACCTCGCGGACCGTAAACAAAACAGGCCTGTTCCAAGCGGCAGCCTGCGGCTTCAACAGTTCAATCAATACCGCATCGCCGACAATTTCTACAGGGTGATAAACATTGATTTCGTCGGTCAAAAGCTCAAGTCTTGCAGCGAAGGACGTAACATACAGCTCGCCTGTCGTCAGATCGCAGGCTGCAATTCCGTATGAATCGCCCTGGACTGAAACGCCAACGATAAAATTATTGGCCTTGTCGGTGATGGATTTGGTCTCCATAACGGTCCCCGGAGTAATAACGCGGACGATTTCGCGCCGAACCACTCCCTTGGCTGCAGCCGGATCCTCCACCTGCTCGCATATCGCCACCTTGAAGCCTTTTTCTATCAATCTTGCTATGTATCCTTCAGCGGAATGATAAGGCACGCCGCACATCGGTATACGCGTCTCGCCGCCGCCGCCGCGCGCTGTCAATGTAATTTCAAGCTCACGGGACGCCGCGATGGCATCGTCAAAGAACATCTCGTAGAAATCGCCAAGCCGAAAGAACAGAAATGCGTCCTTCGCCTGCTCTTTTACCGCCAGATATTGCTGGATCATCGGGGTATGTACTGTCACTTCTCGCCCCTCCTAGGTAGGGAATATTCAATTGGGAACATCAGACCTTCAGTATAACAGAAAAGCCCGCACGGGTGGAATGCGCGGCTGACGCTGATATAGGGCAGCAGGCTTCCATTATTGAAAAGGGGCAATCCGCCATTTTTGCCGGATGTCCATCGATACATCCCAAATGCTCCCCCGACGCGCCGCTTCAAGCAGCGGCTCGATATAAACCTTGAGTTCCCTGTATGCGGGCGTGCCCGCCATCACCTTCGCCAGCGGCTCCAGACAACGGGTGCGCAGCAGCTCCCTGTCGCCCTTATAATAGGCAGCGGCAACTTCCGCCTCCTCCGAGGGGCGGTAGCTGAGCCTGGCGCTCTCCCGGGCGCACAGCAGCGACAAGGCAAACACAGCCTTGGCGGCGGCGGGAGAATGCAGCCAGCTCGGCAGCGTACGGTATTCAAAGCCTCCGTGCGGCTGCATGCGAAAATCGCCCAGAAAGCCGTATCGCGGGCGCCTGGCATGCTCGGCGGGTGATTCCACCATCGCAAGCGGCAGCGCCACATAGCTGTCCAGCTGACGCAGCAGCCTGCCGGTCATCCGCACGCCGCTCAAATGAATATGCCCGCCCAGCGCAAAGCCCCGCACGGGCATGCCTCCCGCGCTCCACCGCAGCGTCGGGTCCGTGATGCGCACTGCAGCCTGCCCCAGCAGCCGGCGGATGTTCCCCGCCAGCCCCATTACCGTCGAGGCGGGCTCCGGGCGCAGCTCCGCCACGGGATACCTCACGCGGCCGCCGATGAGCACGGCATCGCAGCCGGCTCCCTGGCCGCCTTCCAAATAACGGGCGGCCGATATAACCCTGCCGCCAGAGCCAAGCAGCAGGAATTCAGGATCTGCCCCCAGCATAATCCCGGCCCCCTGAGCCCCGCTGCCTGCTGCAGCATCCCCGGCTATATCTGCGGCGAAGTCAGCTGCGGCAGTCTTCCATACGGTCTGCTCCATATCCTCAGCGCTTGGCAAGCGCGCCTCGACGACCGCATATCGTCCTTGTTCATTGGCCTGGAGGGTTATGAGTCCCATATCCAATCCAAGAGCGTACAGCGCTTTGACGGCCATCCGCGTGAGTGGGCGATAAAGGCTGCTTGACGGCTCAAGCAAGCGTGAAGCCTGCTCCCCCCTCCAGCCTTTCAGTCCGCCGTCAGACAAATGTCTGCTAACCGAGATCGGCTGCAAATTGAACAGCGCTACCGTAAACAAGCGCAGATACTGACCGTCGGAGCGGCGCGTCTGATCCTCTTGCTCGAGAGGAGCGGTGGCCACACCCGCCTGCTCAAGTCTGCGCTGCGTCTCCTCTGCGTCCCGCAGCGCGAAGGCGGCTGCGCCCCCGTTCAGCATCAGAGGCTCCCCTTCCCGCCGCCAATCCGCCGGTAACGCGGATTCACCGCATACAATGACGGCATCGCCTGCAAGCGGGATTCCGTCGCTCCACGCCTGCGGCATGCTCCATACTGATCCGCTCCCACCCCAATACCACACCCTGCCGCCCATGTTTCTCGCTCCGATCCGGCAATTTGCATTCAGCCGCTCCTTTACGGAGCACCGGCAAAATTAAACCTTAGAAAGGTAAAAAAAAGAGGGCTCTCGCCCTCGAATCTGTTGCCTCTGCCGCATAGGATACTTTATCCCGCTGTAACCCGCTAAAATTACAGCTCGTCGTCCAGAAGCTCCGGATCCAGATCTTCATATTCGCCGTCCTCGTCACCGTACTCAAGACCCTTGCCGTCATGATCGCAGCCGCCCTGGCAAACCGCGACGCATACTTTCGTTTCCGCGATCATCTCTACCACAAATTCCCGTTCGACACGAATAACGACGCTCGAGCCGCTCGCCGATATATTCGCCTCCACACAATTAGGTTCTTGTGTCGATTCAGCCGTTACTTCTTCTGTAGAAGCGCGGTGCTTCGGATCGAGGTAGGAGAGCGGCACATGCTCAACATAAGACAGGGTCTCTTTGGCTACGTCCGTTTCCGAATTTTTGTTGTAAGAATACCAGATGTTGATATCGTAAGTACCGATGACCTCAATACCATCGCCCGAACGTACCGCTTCATACTGGTGATTGATGACCCAGGCTCCCAATATGCTTGTGGGATGATGAGGCGGCGTAACGGTATGGGTCACTGTTGAAAACTTACGACCTTTGCCGCAGACAGCTTTCGTTATAATTTCTCTGCACTGAAGCTGTTTATCTGCTATTGCCATGTATTTAACCTCCTCCATACAATCATTCAATAAAGTGTATGCAGGACATAGGCATTTGTTGATTAAACTTAAGAGGAACAAAAATATATTGTTCTAAACTCTGTATGAAACCAAAGGTTTTCCCTCCCGGGAAATTAATGCGGATAGACGATTGCCGCTCCAAATACGCCGCTGATTCCGACCTATTAATGAAGTATCCCGCGCAGCTTTAGTCAGCTGGCAGGAGGTTATCTGCAAGGACAAACCTGTTATAATTCTTTGATCTGAAAATACTTTGCCGTGCTATTGATATGAGGGAAATTGGGAAATAGGATCAAGAAGGAGCAGCCTTCTGGCCTCTTTTCTGTTTCTTCCAGCGCTTGGCGATGCTCAAATACCGCTCCAGCTCATGCATCAGCTGCAAAATCGCTGCACGGATCTCGAATTCCTCCCGGCTCACAGGCAGAGCCATGGCGCGGAACCGTCCCTCAAGCACGGACAGCTTGCGCTCGATAGATCCCTCGTAGACATCGGACTTCACATCATCCGGCAGACTTTCGAACAGCTCGGCCACCAGCTCCCCCTGCGGAAGCTTTTCATAGACAAAAGCCAGCAGGACAAGCATCTGCTGAATGGACTCCAGCTGCTGCCGGCGCATTTCAAAGTAGGTCGGCCAGTATTTCCACGAATCGTCAGACTGGCCCCACAGGCGGTTTTCCTTTCTCATATCCGCTCGCCTGATCCCTTCGTCGATAGCTTGTCCGGCTTTGAGAAGCTCTTCCCCGTTCCAGACCAGTGAAGGACTCCGCAGCGTCTGGCCCATATAATGAAAAATCTCGCTGAACAGCCGCTCCGTCTCATGCCGCAATGACGTCAGCCGCTTCTCGTCCTTGGGCATATAGATCAGATTGATGACCGTCGCCCAGCCCAGGCCTGTCAGCAGCAGCAATACTTCATTACCAATCAGCGCACCCGTCACTTCTTCTCGTGCATATATATGAAAAACGATAACGGCGCTTGTTGCGATGCCGTCCTTCAAATGCAATCTCGAAAGGATCGGGAAAGCCAGCAGCACAAAAATCGAGATCGTCCATAAATGAAAGCCAAGCACGATAAACAGGAAGGAGGCAAAAATAAGTCCAAGCACAGAGGCCATAAAGCGCACAAAAGCGCTTTTCAGCCCTTTCATGCGCGTCACTTCGACTCCGAGTATGGCAAGCAAGCCCGCCGAAAGCGCCGGATCCAGACCAAAATAATGGGCAGTATATAACGCTGCCAACGCGGCTATAGCGGTTTTGATGACGCGGATTCCCATAATAACCCTCTTCAGGCAGATGCCAACGATGTTAGAAACGCAAGAATATCAGCTTGCTCCAATATCTGCTTGCATTTCTTCAGTTTCATCCTAACGCCCCGTCCGGCCCCGCGTCAACCACTGCTCCAGCGCTACGACCAGACGGTACATCACAGTCGCGACAACGGCTATTACCACCAAGCTGGAGAGCACCAGAGTGAAATTAAATACCTGGAAGCCGTATACGATCAAATACCCAAGGCCTGAACGCGACGTGAGAAACTCGCCTACGATAACGCCTACCCAGGCAAGCCCTACATTCACCTTCAACGTGGATATAATGGTTGCAAACGAGTCCGGCATAATAATTTGAGTGAATACCTGGCGCCTCGTACCGCCGAACAAACGAACTACCTTGATCAGTCCGGCATCCACCTCACAGAAGCGGCTGTAAATGCTCAGCGTCGTGATAATCACCGTTACCGAGAGAGTAGTGGCCACGATAGCAGTGAAGCCCGCCCCGAACGCAATGATGAATAAGGGCCCAAGCGCGACCTTCGGCATGCTGTTCAGCACGACCAGGTAAGGGTCCAGCACACGCGAGACAAAAGGAAACCACCAGAGCATGGCGGCAAGCGCCGTCCCGAGGATGGTGCCCAGTACAAAACCGACAATCGTTTCCGCCGAGGTTATCCCGATATGCGGGATCAGACTTCCATCAAGAATTGTCGTCCATAACTGGTTGAACAGCTTGCTGGGATAGCTGAACAGCAGCACATCGATCCAGTCCCGGCGGCCGGCTGTTTCCCACAGTCCGATAAACAGCACAAGGAGCAGCAGCTGTACCGAGAGGACCTTCCACTTGATACGCCTCATCCCGCTCAGATAGGTGCGGTGCAGATTGCTCAGACGGGCAGCCGAATAGGTCCCATCAGGCTCGGCAGAGCTGTCCCTGCCTTCAGCATGATCGTCAAAGGCTTCATTGGCGTAAGACTTGCCGTCCTCTTCTTCACCGTGGTTCATCAAGCTTCTCCTCCCTTCCCGCTTGCCTGCTCCAGAGCCTGCCAAATCTCCTCGAACCGCTCTTGAAACTCCGGCAGCTTCCGCGCCTCAGTCGGCAGCAAGCCGCTGATGCTTTCCGGCATATCGAATACGGCGCTGACATGTCCCGGATTTGCGCCAAGCACAAATACCCTGTCGCTCATGGCTGCCGCCTCGCCAAGATCGTGGGTGACCAGCACAGCGGTTTTGGAGAGTCTCCGCAGGGTCGTCTGCACCAGGTCTTCAAGCTGCAGCTTGATCTGCAGGTCAAGCGCCGAGAAGGGCTCATCCAGCAGCAGCACATCGGGCCTTGTGGCAAGCGTCCGGACAAGCGCGGCACGCTGCCTCATCCCCCCTGACAGCTCATGCGGCATCCGTCTTTCCATCCCGCCGAGGCCAAGCTGCTCCAGAAGCGACCGGGCATAATCAACAGCTTCAGGCGTCTGGCTGCCGCTGATCTCAAGGCCCAGCAGCACATTGCTCAGAATGGTGCGCCACGGCAGCAGATAATCCTGCTGCAGCATATATCCGATCTTCGGAGATGGCTTCAGAATTTTCTCTCCGCCCACCGAAACAATTCCTTCTGTTGGGAGGATCAGCCCGGCGAGAAGACTGAGCACGGTGGTTTTCCCGCAGCCGCTTGGCCCGACGAGACTGACGAATTCTCCTTTGGCAACGGATAGATTGAGCCTTTCGACAGCAAGCGTCGTTCCGCCTGCATTCACGTAGACATGCGTGACATCTTGAAGCTTCAGAACGTTCTCCATGGATTCATCTCCTTCTCCCGCGGGCTGCTTAAGCGGCATTACTTCATGGCTTGCTCGGCGAACGTATTGTTAACCAGTGCCGCATGATCCGTCTTAGCCGCAAGCTCGCCTGCTTCTGTCATGACATTCTGCAGGTTATCCCATTCCTGTTCGTCCACAACAGGATCGGTTGCAAAAGAACCCTGCTGCTTGTAGCGGTCAATAACACGGATGACAATGTCGCGCTCCGTATCCGGGAAATACGGCAGAACAACATCGGCAATCTCCTCGGCGCTGTGCGAATTCACCCACTGCTGCCCCTTATAGACGGCATTGGTGAACTTTTGCACCGTGTCCTCGTTTTTGTCAATATAGCTCTGCTTCGTCATAAACACGGTATATGGCAGATGGCCGCTCTCAACGCCAAAGGAAGCGATGACATGTCCTTTGCCCTCTTTCTCCATAATCGATGCCTGAGGCTCGAAGAGCTGCACATAATCCCCTGTACCGGATATAAAAGCCGCCGGGATGTTGGCAAAATCGACATTTTGAATCAGCGTCAAATCCTTCTGCGGGTCAATTCCCTTCTTCTTGAGCGTAAATTCTCCGGCCATTTGCGGCATACCGCCCTTGCGCTGACCCAGAAATTCACTCCCTTTCAGCTGATTCCAGTCGAAGTTCTCCACAGGCTCGCGCGATACGAGAAATGTGCCGTCCGTCTGGGTCACCTGCGCAAAATTGATCACGGGATCCTTGCTGTCCTGCTGGTAGACGTAAATCGAGGTTTCCGAGCCCACCAGCGCCACGTCAATCGCATCTGTGAGCAGAGCCGTCATCGTCTTGTCGCCCCCCGGCGTTGTCTGCAAATCAATCTCCAGGCCCTCATCCTTGAAAAAGCCTTCCTCCACCGCCACATACTGCGGTGCATAGAATAAAGATCTGGTAACCTCGCCGATCCGCACCTTGACTGGCCCGTCAGCCTTCTGGCCGCATCCGGCCATAACCGCCGCCAACAGGAGCAGAGCCAGCAGCAATGGCAGCCTTTTTGAAATCCGCATATGAAAATCCCTCCCCTGAAAAGCAAACTATTCTGTAGAACAGCCTATGCAGAGGGAACCCTTGTGGTGAAACAAACATCAAGACTTGTGAAAAAAAATGGAGATTACCTGACATCATAGACCATAGGGAAGCCTTCGCAAAAACAAGCTTCCCGCACAATTGTCCCGGCAGCAAAGCAGCCCGGCAAGATAAGAAGAACCGGCTGCGCCGTCCTTTGCGGCAACGTTAGTTTCTTCCCTCAAACCTTATAGACCTTTAGACGTGAAACTTATAAATGCTATAAGGTCAAAAAAAAGGCCAACCAGATTGATTCTGGTTGACCTCTTTGCTCAATATCGGCAGATCCCAACGACGGTTCAATTATAATTTGTAAATATCGCTGTATTTCTTCTCCAGGTAAGCGACCAAATAATCCGGATCAAGCGGCTTGCCGGTAATGGCATTAATGAGCTCCGAAGGCGTCCGCAGCTTGCCGTATTGATAGACCTTGTCCGTCAGCCATGCTTTAATGGGAAGAAGCTCGCCGCGCTCGACCAGGCCCCAGAAGCCCGGAATCTCCTGCTCCATGGTGACGGTTATTTGAGCGGCATACATGTTGCCCAGCGAATAGGAAGAGAAGTAGCCGAATGCCCCGCCGGACCAGTGGACATCCTGCAGCACGCCTTCCCCGTCGTTTTGCGGCACAACCCCCAGATATTCACGGTACTTTTCGTTCCACAGCGCAGGGAGCTCGGAGGCTTTGACCCCTTCGTTGAAAATAAGCTTCTCCATCTCGTAGCGGATAATAATATGGAGATTATAGGTCAGTTCATCCGCTTCGATACGGATAAGCGAAGGCTTCACCACATTGGTGGCGCGGTAGAAATCCTCCACACCCACATCCAGCTGACCGGGAAAATGCCGCTGCAAATCTCCGAAATAACGGCCCCAGAACGGCTTGCTGCGTCCGATCACATTTTCCCAGAAACGGGACTGCGATTCGTGAATCCCCATAGAAGTACCGGTGCAGAGCGTCGTTCCAATCAGTTCTTTCATGATGTTCTGCTCATAAAGCGCGTGACCGCCCTCATGGATCGTTCCGAACAGTGCGCTTGTCACATCATCCGTCAAATAACGGGTCGTAATCCGCACATCCCCCGGGTTCAGACCGGTTGCGAACGGATGCACGCTCTCATCAAGCCGTCCACCCGTGAAATCAAAGCCCATCTGCTCCAGAATAAACAAACTGAATTTCTTCTGGGCTTCCTTGGCGAAGGTTTGTTTCAGGAATCCGCGCTCGGGCTGATGAGGCGATGCGGCAATAGCCGCAGCAAGCGGAACGAGCTTCTCTCGGAGTCCTCCGAATACCTGATCCAGTTCAGCGGTAGTCATACCCGGCTCATAAGCATCAAGCAGCGTATCATAGCGGGTAGCTCCAGGGCCCCACAGATCAATGAACTGATTATTATATGTAATGATTTTATCCAGATAGGGCTCAAACGACGCATAGTCGCTTTTTTCCTTGGCCTCTTCCCACATGGATTCGGCTTGCGAGGTCAGCACCACATATTCCTGATAAAGCTTGGGCGGGATTTTCACGCTGCGGTCGTAATCCTTGCGCGTTTCCTTGACCAGCCTGCGGTCTATCTCGCTTAAGTCCCCGAGGTTTCCTTCCTGCTCCAGCTCCGTCAGCCACTCGCCAAGCTCCGGCGCGGTGGAGAGCTTGAACATTTGACCGGACAGCATGCCGATCGCTTCGCTCCTGGCCTCCATTCCCTTGCGCGGAGCGCCGGTGCGCAAATCCCAATACAGCACGCCCAATGCTTCCTCATAGCTCTTGATTTGGGCAATCCGCTCGCGAAACGAGCTCAATGCCTGCTCAACGCTTGTCGTCATACAGATTCCACCTTTCCGGAAATGATAATCGTATTTCTGCAAAAAAACCGCCGTCTTCATATCCATGGCCTTATCCAAATAAAGCCCCTACTTGATCATACTTTTCTCAAAACGTATAATCAACTTTAATCCATGTTTAGTTTAAGAGATCCCATCATTCGAGAGGAGCTTCATTCCATGCATTTTACCTTTACCCCCTCAGCCGTGGAGCAATTGTCCGAACAGATAAAAGATGATGATCGAAGCCTGCGGCTAATGTATGATACCGAGGGCTGCGGCTGCGCCGTTAACGGCGTCCCCACCCTGCAGCTTATCAAGGCTCCTGCGGCTGACAACAAGCTGGGCGAAGGGGATCCCTTCTCCGTCTGGTACGATCCGAATGACGAGGTTTTCTTCGAGCCAAGCCTGCGCATCGACTTTGACAAGTCGCGGCATGCCTTCAGCCTGAAGAGTGACAACCAGATCTACACTACGAACCTGAGATTGCTGAAAGAAGATATTCAAAACGTTCAATTTTGATCATGAGTTAAACAATTTGAATTTGAATTGAAAGACAACCGGATTACATTACTAGAGAGATTAGGATTGGTGAATAAACGTGAAGAACATCGAGAATATTTTATCCTTTAATGATCGTTTTGTTGAAAATCGCGAGTACGAGCAGTATCTGACCGACCGTTTTCCCGACAAGAAGATGGTTATTGTAACTTGTATGGACACCCGCTTGACCGAGCTGCTGCCAAAAGCGTTGAACCTGCGCAACGGCGATGCCAAAATCATCAAAAACGCCGGCGGCATCATCACCCAGCCCTTCGGCAATATTATGCGCAGCGTGCTGATCGCGGTTTATGAGCTTGGCGCTGACGAGGTGCTCGTCATCGGACATCATGAATGCGGCATGACCGGACTCGACCCGGAAAACGTCATCCAGCATATGACGGAGAACGGGATCAAGGATGAAACCATCAACACGCTGCTGCATTCCGGAATGGATCTCAAGCGCTGGCTTACCGGGTTCGACGATGTCCATGACAGCGTGCTGAAGAGCGTCAGCATAATCCGCAATCATCCGCTGCTGCCGCCCAAAACGCCGGTTCATGGCCTGATTATCCACCCCGGCACCGGAAAGCTGGATCTGCTGACCAAAGGCTACGATATAGTGGAGGGCCAGCAGAACTAGGATGTTTTTCTGGAGCGCGCCACTGCCCCCTGTTTTATAGATTCCGATTTTACAAACAAAAAAGTGTGCAGCCGGCCTGTCTGGGACAGGAGCTGCACACTTTTTTTGTTTCGGCTTGTTATTTTACGAGCATTTTGAGTGTATCGTCCATAATCTGCCCGCCTGCTTCGAAACCGCTGTAAAGCCAGCTGCTGGTTGAAGGCATCTCATAAACATGACCAGCCTTAACGGCAGGGAGATTCTTCCAGATTGGGCTATCCAGTGTTTCCGTCGTTTTGTCGCTGTTCACCAGGAAGATATGCTCCGCATTAAGTCCAGCCAGCTTCTCCAGTGATACGGGACTCCAGGTAGCTTTCTGCTCAGCCGTAATATCGGACACCAGATTCGGAGGCGTCATGCCCAGATCGCCATACAGAACGGCGCCGCTGGAACGGGTTTCGTCCACGATATAGAACTGCTTCTGCACCAGCCACAGGATCGCCGCGGATTGTGTGCCGATGGATTGCTGAAGCTTTGCCTTGGTATCGGCCACCTTCTGGTCATAAGCCTTTAGCGCCTGTTCGGCCGACTCCGACTTGCCAAGCAGCTCGCCTATCTTGAGCAGCGTCTTGCGCCAGTCTTTATTGATTTCATCACCAATCACGTAGGTCGGCGCTATTTTGGCATATTGCTCATAAAGACCTTTTTGAACCTGCGACTCGGAGCCTATCAGGATCAGATCAGGCGAGAAGCTTGCCACCGCCTCGAGCGGCAGATCGTAGCTGATAATCGGAATGCCCTTCAAATCCCCCTGCAAATAATCCTGGACACTTTCCGGCCCAATCGACCATTGGGCTACGGGCTTGATGCCCAGTGCGACCAGATGATCCTCAAGATAAGAAGCAAGAATCCGCTGCGGATCAGCCGGAATCGTCACTTCATGACCCATCGCATCCGTCACGATTTTCTCCGTTTGCGCTTCGTTGGGCGTGTCTGTGCCGCTGCCTTCCGGAGCTGCCGGATCTCCTGTTGGGCTGGTGGCGGAATTGCCTGCTGACGGTGTACTGGCGCCGCTGTTATTGTCAGCCTTGCCTGCCCCGCCGCATGCCGCCAGAAATACGGTCATCACCAGCAAGACGCTCAATGCCAAGGTGAATTTTAAAGAACGTTCTTTACGCGAATGATTCATGAGTTCCTCCTGCTTTTCTCTGTAAGTTATAGAGCGTCCATTATGTAAGATGATGCGTTCATCGCCCTCAAACTATGATAATGATAATCAATATCATTGTCAATGAGAAAATTGGCTCCCATTCCTCATGCGGTCAAGATTCCTCTTCCGTCCTTACTTGTCCGTTTGACCGTCTTCTTGTTTTCTTGGCCGCCGCGGCTGCCGCTCTTGCTGTGATGACATCGCTCCGATCCCGCAGGGTATGACGGTGCAATAGTTCTTGATCCTCCGGGCTCTCTGCGCCCCATACCAGATTCCGGGAGCTGCAAATCTCTTCGCATTCGAGCCTCAGCGCTTCATCCGCAAGCGGCAGGTTCATATCGCGGAACGGCCCCCCCACTTCCAATCCGGCAAGGCGCTCTCTCACCATACGAATCAGTTGATGTCCGTCCAGGCCGAGCCCTTCCAGATGTTCAGGAACCAGCCGGTCCAGCGATTGCCGGAGCATTTTGTCCGCGCCGCGCAGATTGCCACGGCGGTGATGATAGGAGCCAACCGCAATTTGTATCAGACCGACCCAGGTATCTGCATACGCATCACCAGGATGCTCTTTCCAATACTCCTCCAGCAGCTCATGACATTCAAAGTAATCCCGCGTTCCATGAAATTCCACTAAATATAAAATATAGGCCTTTGGGTAGTTGACATCTCCCATTGCTATCCTCCTGAATTTCGACGTGATACGCATTAAAAGTGAAACCTTTGATCATATTAGACGTAATTGAAGGGAAAGGCAATGATCCTTTCATCGCCTAAATACCAGAAGGAGAATGACAGATGAAAAAAGGTTTAATGTTGTTCATGGCGTTCACACTCTTCTTTGCTGTCAGTGTGGGATCGGTAGATGCCAAAAGAGGCGGAGGCTTCAAGTCTCCCAGACAAGGCTTTACCCAACATCCCGCAAAGAATCCCGATAGCGGAATAAATAAATCGACAGGCGGGACAAGCGGTGCCGTAAAATCAGGTACGGCTGCAACAACCAAACGCGGTTTTTTCAGCGGCGGCAGCTTAATGCGAGGTTTGATGATTGGCGGTCTTGCCGGCCTGCTGTTCGGCGGAATATTCGGAGGAATGGGGTTCCTGGGCAATTTTCTGGGATTGATCGTCAACGTGCTCGCCATCTATATTCTGATTGCGGCCATACGGGGTATCATCCACTACTTCCGTAATCGGCGCAGGCCATCCAATCCGAACAACCGGGGTACCTATTAATAATGAGGATCTATACGGATGAGATCATCAATGCGATTTGCCTGAATATAGCGGATCGCAAAGGCCTTCCTCCTACCGCGGTAGAAGCGCAATTGTCCTGGGACGAGCAGTATGGCTATACCGCCGAGGTTTGGGTGCAGGGCCGCAGCCAGTATCTGGTCGAAGCCAACCTGCTGGAAGCGATCGAGCAGTATATGCTTAAGCAATACCAAAGACGCGTGTTCCGCTCCCAGATCAAATTGGATGTGGACGAAGAGTTTTGGGCAGATATTGAGGATTAATTCAGGTTAAGCGTATTGTTTATCACAAGAAGATCGGACATGGAGGAACAAAAACCTTCGTGCCGGTCTTTTTTTTATGGGTTTGACAAAAAGGTTGCAGCTGTCAGCGATGTAAATAATGGAAGACCGCTATTCTGCCGAAACCTCCTCTCTATTCAGGCGTTTAATCTACTAGACTAGTAGAGGAGGAGCTGAATCAATCTTATGCGTCAACGATGGAAGCTGATCATTGCGATCGCGATGATTCTGCAAGCTGCATACGGAGCAGCCGCTTCTTCTGTAAGCGCCTCCGATCTTACGACCAATTACCGCGTCTATCAGAATGACCAGGCGGTTAAGGAATTTTCGACCGAAGCGGGGGCAATCGCTTTTGCGAAAAATTTAACTTACAGCCATGTTGAGCTGATAACGGGTCGAGTATGGGTATGGGATAATTTTCCCAAATACAAGGTTTATGAGAATGGGTATTCCACAGGAAACCGGGAATTCAGGACGCTGGCCGAAGCGAAAACCTTCGCCGGGAAGCTTCGTTTTCCGCAAATCCGCGATCTGGAGCAGCCAGGATGGATATCCGGCACCTACCCCCGCTTTCAAATGTACCAGGGAGACAAGTCGCTGCCGGGATGGAGCTATGCCTCTCTTGACGAGGCCAAGCAGGCCGCAAAGGCTTACAGCAATATTCACATTGTCGAGCTTGCGACCAATCAATGGATTTGGGATAACTTAAGCGCTGCGCAAAAGCAGGCCCAGCGTTCGGCGGCAGCCGTCTACGATATCCGGCAAAATGGCATATCGACCGGAAGCATGCGCTACTCCTTCCTCCTCGATGCGATGCGAGCCGCTGCCAGGCAGCCAGGAAGCGTTGTGGTAAACACCGCAACCGGACTTGTTCCATATACAACAATAAAGCCGTTCACTGTCACGCAAAATGGCCGGCCTGTTCAATCCTTCAGCGGGCTGGGCGGCGCGCTCGTTTATGCCAAGACGCTGTCGGGTGCGGCAATCATAAAAGACGGGCAGGAATGGTGGACGAATATTCCTTATTTGAGCGTTAGACAAGGGGATCGTGTTGTGTCCTATTTTCATACGAGACAAAGCGCAGTTGCCTTCGCTAAGGGTTACAAGAACGTTTCGGTCGCTGCGGCAGACGGCCGTATTATTTGGAGCGATACAAGGGAGCTTGCTTATTTGGCCTGGAATGGCACATCCAGCACGGATACCATACTAGCACAGGTCCACAATACACAGGGGCTGGATATCGACTCCCCTTCCTGGTTCGAGCTTGCAGGTTCTGACGGAACGCTGACCGATCATTCCGATCCTGCCCTTGCGGCATCGATGGAGAAAGAGGGCTTAAAGCTGACGCCGCTTGTTCATAATCAGTTTGATACAAAGATGACCAGCGTTTTCCTCCGCAATCCGGCTGCAAAAGCCAAATTTATCAACTCCCTGGTGGAGCGTCTCGAAGCGCTTGAGGTTGAAGGTGTGAATCTTGATTTTGAGGGGCTGGACGGGGGCGACCGCGCCCTCTACACTTCCTTCGTTGCCAGTCTAGCTGAAGCTGCGCACCTACGCGGCCTGACGGTATCCATTGATTTGCCGCGCGGCGATGTGGCATGGGATGCCCAGACCGCCTATGATCACAAGGCTTTGGCGAATATTGTCGACATGATCATGATCATGGCTTATGACCAGTATTGGGAGGGCAGCCAGCAAGCCGGCTCCGTCTCAGAGCTTCGCTGGGCTGAAGAGGGAATCAAGCAGTTCCTCGCCTACGGGATCCCCCGCGGCAGGCTGATGCTGGGCATTCCCTTCTATGTCCGCGAATGGCGGCTCGACGCGGCAGGAAAGCTGGTCGACAGCAAGGCTGTCTTTATGAAGGACGTCGCGGAAACGATTGAACAGCAAGATGCTGTCGGCACGTATGATCCCGGAGCTGGCCAAACGAAATATACGTATAAAAAAGACGGGTATACGTATGTATTCTGGGCGGAAACAGCGGATACCGTGAAGGCGCGGGTTGACCTCGCCAGAAAATATGGCCTGGCAGGCGTTGCGGCCTGGCGTCTGGGCTATGAAAGCTCCGATCTTTGGACGATGTTATTACAGCAGAAGTAAAGATTTGTCCGCGACTTTATTAGTGCTTCCTCCTACCGATATGGTATGATAATAGGGAACGGTTGAGAAACTATTAGACAGCTTAAGGAGGAGATCAGGATATGTCGCAATATAAAGAAATTCAATCTCTTGAAGAATGGAACTCCGCTCTGGAAGGTTCTGCAGATCGTCCGCTTGTTGTGTTCAAGCACAGCACGACCTGTCCGGTAAGCGCGAATGCGTATGAGGAGTTTACAAAATATCTGGAGCATGACTCCGGCTCCGATACGGATTATGTCCTGGTAAAGGTGATCGAATCCCGTCCGGTTTCCAACCAGATTGCGGAAGATGTTGCCGTCAAGCATGAGTCTCCTCAAATTATCATGATCAAGAACAAAGAAAAATACTGGAGCGCTACGCACTGGGCGATTACTGAAGCCCATATGCGCGCGGTAATGCAATAGTACCGATTCGCCTGAAATCCAAACAGCCAGCCTCTGAACGTCTGATGACGTCGTGGCTGGCTGTTTGGATTTCGTAAGTTAGCTGTTTTCCGTTCAACTGCTTCAGCAGCGCTTCAGCCGAGCCGACCGGTGCTTCGCAAGCGAAATCCCGGCACACATAGTCAGCCGCCTGGCCGCCTATGGAGCGTTTATCGGCCAGATGCTGCGGGTGCGGGTAGCTCCTGCCATTGCTGTCATGCTGCTCCGCAATGAAACGCGGGCTGCCATAGGGCATGTAAGCCTTTCCTCCTCCATGTGGTTTTGTTTTATCGCTACCCGGACAATCATTGGGTCAATGCCATTCCGTAACATTCATCCAATCACGCCGAAGCCTGTATGCATAAATTACAATGTACCGAAAATCAAGGAGGTGCTTTGAATGTCTGATGTAGTTGGCGGTGTTGGCTCAAGTTTCGCATTTATACTCGTCCTCTTTATCTTGCTGGTCATTATCGCTTGCAGTTGCGGTAAATTCGGTTATTAATTAACCCGGAACCTGACCCCCTTTCATGTTCCTAACTTGCAAAAATCCCCAATTGACCCGCTATGCGGGTCTTTTGCTCTATAATAATATATTTTCGCTGCTCCATACGAACCCCATTTGCGGCGCCATGTCGCTTCACAGATAAACATCGGAATTTGTTACTGAGTTTGTATCGTTGTCGGTAATGCAAACCAAACGATGGAGATGTTCACTGAATTGGAGCCAGGAGCAATTATGCATGCCGTGGAAAAAAACTGAGGCTATATTCATTGGAGGATCCTTTTCCTGCTGCGGCTTTCATTTAAACGATGACAGAGGAATTCCATTAATCACGATAAACAATATCGTTCCAATGAGAAATATAACGTAGGCCAGCAGCGGCCTGGAATAATGGAGCACCACAATCGGCAGCATTACGAAATCAAAAAGCATGGATTTCAGCAGGTTCCATCCGTGATCGTAGTGATAATCTCCAAACACATACAGAATTCCTTCTATTAACGTTAATAACAGCGCCCATACAGATATGTAAATCCCTTTTTTAATAATTCCTTTATCGTCTGGATAGTTGGTCAGATAAATTAGTGTCTTGGGTGGATAGAAGAAAATACATATCAATAAATCATTAATTAAATCTCCTCCCAATACAGAACGTTGATCCCACAACGTATATCTATAGGTTATTAGATTAATCATTAAATCACCAGCAATTAAGAACAAAATAGTGGATTGGTAATTTTTCCAATTCCTCCAATCACTTTTGTAGTAAGCAACGATCCAAACCAAAAGAAAAATCGCAATACGCATCATAATAATCACCCCAGTATCAAACATTCCCATTTCGTTTACTTTTAATCGTCAACTGAGGGATGCAAAAAAGCCACCCGCAGTGGAATGGCTGATATTATAGGTTTAAAATACGCATGAACACTCATTCCCGTGTTTTTTCACGTTATTTATTTACAGACTTCTCATCATTAATCCAAAATACATAATGTTTCTTTTTGTCCCATAAATCAGGATTGTCTTTCCTTCCCGTTCCGCAAAAGCCAGCGGATATGAATATAAATCCAAGTGATAATCGTCCCGGGATAACTTCCCGATCTCTTTGCGATGATGCAAGTCAATAAGAGAGGCATATTGATAGAAAATCGCGGTATACAAGCAAATAAGAAGACGTGCTTGTTAGCGGACAATGCACGTCCCCCTATCCTCAAAGAAGCATAGTCTGGAGCATTAACCATCCATAGACGATACAGAAATTACGGAGTGCCTCGTATAGCTGGCCACTATCGCATGAACCTGCCCCGGCATAGCCAAGGGCTCCCTTGCAGTCTTGCTGATCAGATTTGCACTATAGACATTGACGAAGCTGGGGTTAGGGTAAAAAGTCAATGAATAGGCATATTTACTATCCGCTGTAATTGTCATTCCTCCGGAGCTCGCGAGGGGAATAAAGGCGCTTGGAGGCGTTGATATACCGGCTGGAACGACCGAAATGATTTGCAGCCCTGACTGCTGTTGATTTATTGAATTTCTAATTAAGACGCAGATCCGCTTTCGATCCGGTGTCACGGCAATTTCTCTTTGATCCGTATAGCTGTCGATCGACTCAATGACGGTATTTCCGTTCATTCGAATTATTTTTTCAACATCCGATTGTATAATATACCTTGAATTATTGGGTAATCCGGTCATGCTGAGCGGACTTTGCAGAAGTGGATGGGTGATTCGCTGATTATTGAACAGATCGTTTACAGGAGCCGAGAAGATATCGCCGGGGCTGTGATCTTGAGTTTGGACATTCAAAGCCTGAATTTGATACGCTCCCGGGTACCCGACAACCGCAAAAGGAATTACTTGTTCCATATAGGCGGGTGATCCGTACTGGCTTGCAAGACTTGCAAAAATATCATGCGTAACCGAATGTGTCCCTACCGGAATAGCATCCACTATGCCTCTCGCCGAAGGAGTGCCCGCCATATTATTGATAGCTACAAATACAGTGCTGCTGTCGGGTGATACTGTCAGCGATACATTTTCACCTGATGAGGTGTGAAGATCGTACAGAAACAGTTTATTGGCTGCATCAAAGACCTTTACAATACCGGAGTGCAGATCGGCTGCGTAGAGATAGTTATTATCCGGGGTTACCAGCATGGCATTCGTATACCAGGATTGTTCAAATGAATATATTTTGACCGCTTCTCTGGTCAATAAGTGGACTGCATAAAGCGAGCTGTCTACTAAATTGGCTACATACAGCTGTGTCTCGTCCGGGCTTATCGCCAGGTTCAGCAGGTTGGCCGGCACTCCTCCGGTAGCCACACCAACAGGAACTGACGCACCGGTAATGGTATTAGTTACGGGATCCACATAAGAGATCAATGCAGTGGATTCATCGGGGGATAAATGAGCGACATAAACGTAATTGGGAAAAGTGGACGTTTGGAACACGGACGCATTGAAATCGCGTTCGCTCACGGTTGGATTATAACCGCCAATCTGGCTTTCTACACGCGCGCGCAGCGTGTAGGTATAGGATCCAGCCGACGGCTCGTCAACGAATGTCAGGGAGACGGGTCCCTTGAAGTTAATGGAGCTTCCGGTTCTGGTATGATCATAAATAACCGCGTTGGAATAGACGGGGTCATCATTTCGAAGAATTTGATACGTTATGTTCAGTACACGGGGCAAACCTGGCGGGCTGCTGAAGGCAAGTTGAAAAGCGGCATCCAGCTTAACGACCAGCTGATCGGTCGATACAAGCAAATTATGAATCGTATTCAAGGTTACCCATGCACCGGGCGTTCCTGAAGGAAATATGATCGGTGTCATTGACCGGTTGTAGCCCATGACCGGGATTACTCCAGACCCATGCCCCATCGGCCCGATGGGGCCAGCCGGTCCTTGCACTCCCGCAGATGGATTGCCGGCAGCTCCCTGGGCTCCTCCAGCCGGTCCAACAACTCCGGCACCTGTTCCCGAAACGGGATACCCCGTCATGCCTGCAGGTCCTGCCCCTTTCGGGCCTGTGCTGACTTGAAGATCAGAATCTCCCTTCGGCCCCGTCGGACCTAATGGTTCTATAATCATACGATGCACTCCCTCTCTGAAATCATGAGCAGTCCCACAAAATTCCTATCTGGAATTCCGTTATGGATGGTCTGGCTGCTGTCTCTCTATCATCTTTACAATATATGAAGTTTACAAGATTATGTCTTGGCATTTGCCTCAATTTTCTAAATCAGGGCAGCTGTAAACCCAAATAATAGATACCAGTCTGGTATAGAAATAAAGCTTGTATTTCTGCCGGCAACTGATGCAATAGAATGGGGCTTTAAGAGGAATCTCTCAAAGCCCCGCTTCATTCATATTGTAATGCGGCTATCATAGCGGTATCGGGGTTTGGCCCCGACAGCCTCTACCTCCTGAGGCAAAAGAAATCCAGCAGCCCTGCGGATTATGTAGCGCAGCTCATTCTTGTACCAAAAAGAGACGACATCATATTCGTTATCGAGCGAAAGCTTCAAGCCGGCAAATTTTCTTTGTCCGGTGGAATCAAGAGCATCCCCCGGCTTCAGCCACAAGAGATACGGCTCCGATGCGGCTTTATGTATAAATTGACATGCCAGACGATAGTCGACCATTCCAGTAAAGGTATAAACATGCCGGGTAAAGCGTTTTGCGATTTCCACCGTATGATCCGTGGATCCCTGATCCAGCACAACAATTTCATCAACTAGTCCGGCTGTCGACGAAAGCGAGGCTTCCAGCCGCTTCGCGTCATTATTTGTTGTCATGCATAAACTGAGCCGGATGGGATCCTTCTCGATAAGCTCTCGAATGGGCGCCCCCCACTTGCTCTCCGCCTTCTTTTTGTTTTCTATAAGCAGATTCTGTAAATTCATTGCCGGCAGCTGATTGCTGCTCGCATGTCCGATATGGTGAATGAAGGAATCCTGTACAATCAGCAGTTTGTAGCCATTGCGGATCGCTCTCAAGGATAAATCGTCGTCTTCATAATTGCCTAAACCATACTGTTCGTCGAAGTGTCCGATATCTTCAAGAACACTGCGTTTGGCGAGCAGGCAAAAGCCAATGAGACGGCGTACCTCCAGGACCCTTCCTCTACGTTGTTCACAGTAGCTTTTCGCAAAGCTCTCCATATCTTCAATAGCCTTGTAGTCCACCGCGATTTGTTGATTGCCGCTGGCATAGTTCGTTACCGGACCTACCATTCCGACCAGGCCGCTGCTATACAGAGCTTCGATTAAAGGCGTTAGCCAGCCTGTAGGGACAATGGTATCGTTATTGAGAAATAGAATGTTGTCCCCTGTTGACACCTCAAGACCTTGATTGCAGCCTTTGGCAAAGCCGAGATTATGCTTGTTGGCAATCAGGACGATGTTATCCAGACGTTTGAGAAAGTCAACCGTGCCGTCCGTGGAACCATTGTCCACAACGATGAGCTCGTAATCTTCCGATGTGCATCGTCTAATGCTGTCCAGACAATCCGCCGTCAACGCAAGCTGATTATAAGTGAGAATAACAATACTGGTCTTCATATCCCCACCCCTTTACTTGTTCTCACCTCCTGGCCACGTAAGCTCCACATAGCCGGCACCCAGCAATTCTTTGTAGTAATTTCTGTTGTAAATCATGCTTGGATGTGACGGATAGTAATGCAAGGCCACTTCATTATGGTAGTTGGCTTTGTGCGAATCCCCCAATCGGTCATAACACAAACACAGCTGCAGATGGGGCAGCCAGGTGGAAGAAACCGTGTCCTTCATTCCCATCGACTCTTCACGATCCGGCAGGGCTATGGCTTGCTCGTACCAGTAAATGGCCTGGATATAACGGTTATCCGTGAAGAAATACGATCCAAGCCTGCAGCAGAACTCAGACCGCGGAATATCATACTGGAGAGTTCTGCAGAGGGATTCAAATTGCATCTGTTTATCCCCCAGCCGTTCCCGGCATTCGGCCAGTTTCAGGCAAGCCTGAAAATTATCTTCAATCCACCCCAGTCCGGTTGCCAGAAAACGCTCGTAATAATCGCAAGCTTCCTCATTGAAAGCATGTTCACGAAGCTCATTCGCGTAATAATATAAATCCCGTGGGGAGAACGCCTCTCCCTGTTCGGCCCGCTTGCGGTATATCCGTAAATTCCGGTCGGTATGCGGCTTATCCTTCTGATGGGTGATGCATACTTCACTGGCAAGCGAACTGCCGAATACCGCCAAATATTCATGCACTGGCCCCACCCACAGAAAATGGCAATCACGTCTTACCAGACGGTTGCGTCTCAAGCTGGAGGTTACCTTCCCCTCACTGTCAAAGGCAAGATTGTATGCCATGCTTACCGATTGAATATCGGGTTTGAGCGATGCCTTCAATTCCTTGAGAAGCGTCCGGTCCTTCTCCTCAATGTAATCATCGGCGTCCAGCCACAGAATATATTCGCATGCCGCTTTGCTGAAGGAATAATTTCTCGCTGCCGCAAAATCGTCGATCCATTCGAAATTATAGACCTTCGCTCCCCATGCGGCGGCGATTTCCTTGGTTTTGTCTGTTGATCCCGTATCAACAATGATTATTTCATCTGCAATATCCTTGACACCGGACAGGCAGCGCTCCAGAATTTTCTCCTCATTGCGGACAATCATGCATAGACTGATCGTAATCATTGGCTTCCTCCATTCCGATCTTCCGTGACAGATTCCTCCAGCGTGGATTCCTGGCCTAAAAGGCGCAGCCAATTCTCATCATCTATATTTATATAAAATATATAGAAATAACAACGGATGTAGACCATCTCAGGCGGCGAGCCGGGCAATACCACAAATACTGAAAAAGACACCGACGGTTTTGACGGTACAACCGGATTAAATCAGTATGCGGGTGCAAAAGTTCACTTTTATTCCCCGAGGCGATATCGGCGCGGGTAAAAATTCATATTGATTAAAGCTTATCCGGCTGCTGCTTACCCTCCTCCTATCCGGATTCAGAAACAAGCTTTTTTCAAAATATAAGGAAGGAAGAATCGCCCGTTACATGCTGGCTTGCGGAATATGCATCAGCTGCACTTTCAGTTGATTGAAGGTCGCAGATAATTATTAAGAGGATCATGCCCCATCTCCGGCATGATCCTCTTTATGGTTTCCCCCAAGATACCGTGACACTTAAATGTGCCTACTTCCCAATATATTATTCTGGATACATAATAGCATCACTGGCAGGTGGACTATCAGAGAGTCATATCATACTTGAATTGAAAGCAGGTGCAATAGTGGAAAATCATCAAACAAATGCAGAAATCAAAGCACCCGCTTTTGAAATCGGCCTATATACTTTCGGGGATCTGGTTCCCAATCCGGACGGCGGGGGAATCATCCCTGCACGGCAGCGCATCCGGGAAATCGTGGACGCCGCTGTGCTTGCCGATGAGGCGGGACTCGATATCTTTGGCGTAGGCGAGCATCACACGCTGGAATTTGCCGTATCCTCCACCTCGGTTGTACTGGCCGCAATCGCACAGGTCACGAAGCGAATCCGGCTGACCAGCGCGACCACAGTACTGAGTACCATTGATCCGGTCCGGTTGTTCGAGGATTTCGCCACCGTGGATTTGCTGTCGGACGGACGCGCTGAAATTATTGCAGGGCGTGGAGCGTTCGTGGACTCCTTCCCGCTGTTCGGCTACGATCTTGACGATTATCACAATCTCTTTGCCGAGAAAATCGGCCTGCTTATGAAGCTGGGCGAGCGGGAGCGGATCACCTGGAGCGGCCGTTACCGCAGCGCTCTGAACAATCTGGAGATTGCTCCGCGTCCGAAGCAGCCTGAATTGCCCATATGGGTAGGTGTAGGAGGAACACCGGAGAGCGCAGCGAATGCGGGCCGGCTTGGACTTGGCATGGCGCTTGCGCTGCTCGGCGGACCTCCCGAGCGGGCAAAGCCCCTCGTTGATATGTACCGGCAGGCAGGTCAATTAGCTGGTCATCATCCATTGAAGCTGAAGGTCGCAGTCTCCAGCCACGGTTATGTGGCCGAAACCTCCCAGCTTGCGAGGGATGAATTGTATCCGTATTACAGCAGCTATCTCGAGCAATTTCTGGGTAAGCGGACAGGGAGGGGAAGAATGTCCCGCACCGAGTTCGAGCAATCAGCCAGACCCGGCACCGCGTTTGCCGTCGGCAGCCCACAGGAGCTGATCGAGACCATTCTGCACCAGCATGAGCTTTTCAGCCACAGCCGGTATATGGTCCAGCTCGATATTGGAGGGATGCCTTACTCCAAGGTCGCGAAGGCGATTGAATTGCTGGCTGCTAAAGTTGCACCCGTAGTACGGCGCGAGCTGGCACGCTGACGGCATTGGAATTCCAAGTGCAGGACACCTTATTCTATTTTCCAGCGGTTCTTTATTTATGAAGCCCAGCCTTTCATGATCTTCGATGAGACTGCAGATATAATGTCAGCGAAAAGAGCAGAACCTCGGTTTTGGAGGCTCTGCTCTTTTGCTGCTCTGCTGCTCTTCTGCTCTGCTGCTCTTTTGCTGCTCTGCTGCTCTTTTTCTATGATGTGTCTTCAACCAGCGCTAGGCTGACACCGGACGGGGTTTGTACGATTGCAAGCCACGCCTGCCAATCTGTCCGGAAACGATGTCGTCTAAAAGGCCTTGATTAATTTGGGCTCGGCGCTTTCAAGCTTCCCATCCAGATATTGATCCACAATATCATTATTAAATGTGTTATAGATCATTCTTAGATGCTGGGGCATCCAGTCAGCAGAAGTAAATAATTTCCCATTCGATTTTTGCGGAACGGCATGGATCGGGTGGCCATCGCTAACAAGCTGCAGGAGCTTTATTAAATCCTCCGACACTTGTATGACCGCCTTGCAGGCGACATCATGTATGCCGTCTCCGCGTTCCAGAACAGGAACACAATGATGGATGATGCCGCCTCCATCCAGCTTGGAGGTAAGCTTGTGGATAGTCATGCCTGTCCAGTTCGGCTTCAGGAAATAAAAAGGCCAGAATAACGTGGTATTTCCCCTGTACCAGGGAGATAAACCGCCATGAATATTCCAGGCATACGCGGGAAGGCTCGCCAGCATATCTTCATTGAGCTTATGGATGCCGTAGCTGACAGCAATATCGGGCTGAAGATTTTGTATCCACTGCCTTGTTTGCTCATCATTAAGATTTTCTTTCGTTGCAGGATAAACCGGGATGCCGCTAAAATAGGAGGAATCCAAAGATCCGAAGAATTGCTCCTCACTTGTTTGCCGGTCCAGGAAATGCCGCTCAAAATTTTGTCTGTCTATCGGGGATAACTGATCATCGGGAACGGGCATAAATTCCTCACGGACCTCGATTAATAATCCCGAAAGTAAATGTTCATCGTATAATTTTTTGGCTACATATAAATGGCGGGGATGAGACCCTGTAAGAAATATCATTTTCACCCTAGCTCTCTTCCTTTCTCATGGAACGGTCCTTTCAACAATCCCTTCTCCACCAGCTTCTGCACGTATGGCATAAGGCCGTCAATATTACATTTGCTCCGTTCTGCTATATCCAGTAAAGTATGTTTGCCGTCTGAATAATTGAGCAGCGTTAAAATGCGATTAAGCTGCGTACGGCTATCAACGATTTCATTGGAAGATAAAAATCTGGTTGCGGGAGCGTTCATGTCAGGGTACAGATCATGTTTGTCCAGCTTCACTTCCCCATATGGGAATTGATTGATATAGCAGCCTTCCGCTTCATTCATCCGTAAAAGGGATTCCAGCTCATCAATACTTTGTTGAATCGCTTCTATCGTCATGGATTCTTTGGTATCCAGCGAATTATGATACCCCGGGTAATCGCCATAAACCATCCGGGCCATCTGGCCGACAGGCAGATTAAAGCCCGGCGAGCAATACTGCCTTTCATCCGAACCGAATTCCGGAGTAAACGGTCTTGTATCCCCCTCATATTGACCATGAGCAACCATCTGCTGCCATATTCGATCAAGCGGATTTTTGCCGGAACGTGACAATTTATAGCTTAATTTCCTTTGTCCGCCCAGACAGGTCAGTACGAGTCCCGCATGGGTACGTTCTTTCATTTGTTTGCCGAACCGATGCAGGTAGGCAATACTGCCAATGGTCTCCGGCGCAAACACGAAACGGTACGAAAAGCGGCGATTGGGCCAATTTGCAATTCTGTTATACAAAAAAGCAGCAGCCAAGGGTCCGCTTAATTCGTTATTAGCCATAGAAGGATGACAAATGTACGTGCTGATTAAGATTTCCCGCTTGCTTTCTCCAGGCAAGAACGCATGGGCATAATTTAATTCGCCATTTATCATTTCGCTGTCGATATAGGCAAGGTAGTCGCCATCTTCAAGCTGTTCAAGCTGATTGTGGGAAAGACAGAACCCCCATCTGCGTGTGTAATAGGAGGTTACATATGGAATGGCATCCGGCAGCCCGGGGATTGTATATAAGTGCTCCTTGAGCTTTGCGAGCGGCATAACCTCGTTAACAGGGGTACTATAATTGAGAATATGAAGATTATTCGTTTTGAAATTTGCAATGATTTCACCATTTGGCCCCTTTAGCCATGCATCTCGAATCACCCATTCCTCCGGAATTACCCAATCAAATACTTGAGTTCCAGTGGGGATGCCAAACACTTCCAAGGGAAGCTTCTCCGACAGCAGCATAAGAGTGTCTCGCAATCCCTGGCCGGTAATACTGCGGCAAAGGGGAAAGAGCTCGTCAAATAACAGGTTTATTTCCGCCATTTCCTGCTGCTTATTCACTCTTAATCCCTTTCCTCTCTCTTCGTTTCATGGAGATAGATTCATATAAATGGACCAGCTTTAAGGATATGGCGTTCCTTTCCATAACCGTTGAACCCCACGTGCGGTCGCATCACAGCATATCCACATTATATGATCGGTGAGACCGGTTTGATACTGGTATAGATGCATCATAACTTGCAGTCCCGTTGAACCTTCGCATGAATTTCATGCGGGATTAACCGGCTGTTATGCAGCTGACAACGGCAGTTTCGGAGATCGGTAATCATACCGCCTTTGAGCACTATGGATCGTCAGACTATTTCAACTCTTCCAATTTCCTGGTCAGCCCCATCCACCTCTCAGGCACATCCTCCACCCGATCGGCATAAACCGCCTTCAAATAATCCGAGACGTTCATCACCCGGTCTTCAACCAGCACCTCCCGTATTTCAGACGGCTTCCCTGGCACCAGGTTATTCAATACCGATTGGAAGCGGTCCAGGGGCAGAAACATGGCCGGACTTTTTCTGTAGGAGCAGAGTTTGGGATAACGCGGTGAGCTCCCCGAATCATACTTGGAGAGCCTGACTGCGGAATAATGCCCTGACATCAAGGCATATGCATCAAATTCCAGTACGGCGAACCTTTCTTCCGGTTCTCTTCGCGCGTAGGTGTCCATCATTTTCTGACAATCCTTTAACGTTGGCCAGAAAAACACATGCCGGTCCAGACATGCCCGAAATTGTTCCAGAGTAGTTGCCGGATCAATCATACTGCCTGGAATTCTGAGATGTGCATTCACGATGATGGATTGACCATTATAATTCACGTTTACGGGTTTTAGCCGGCGATCGCCGGAAATATCGCGGCTTGCTTGGCTGCTGGACAATAGAGCATCGAAATGGGCGATAGCCGGCAAATTGCCCGCCCTTGTAAAGTGAAATAAGGACTGCCTGTTTTTTGCTTTTGTTATAGCGGTCACTATCTTATCGGTCATGACTTCAGCTCCTCCGCTCAATCGGCTTCTAATCCCCAGCTTGACATTATTCCCTTATAAGATGCACAAGCATTCCTTCCAGCGCAAAATAGTCAACAATCAACGCTCCCGGAGCCGATGATCTTCCATACAAAAAACACTCCTCCAATAAGCATGTGAGAAGTGTTTGAAGTTTCTTGTTGGATATGCGAGTCAACTTATTAAAGAGGACCGTTCCGATGCACGTACACCGCCGCCTGGGTGCGGTCGTCCACCTCAAGCTTGGCGAATATATTCGTAATATGCGTCTTGACGGTCTTGACGGCGATCACCAGCTCTGCTGCGATCTCGTGATTGGTTTTTCCCTCCGCAATCAGGCGCAGAACCTCGATTTCCCGCGCCGTCAGCGCATCATGGGGCAGCTTCTGCGGCGCTCGGCGCATCTTGGAAAGCACTTTGCCGGTCACTTCCGCTTCCAATACCGAATCTCCTCTGCCCGCGGCGCGGATCGCAGCGGCAATTTCACGGGCTTTCGTTGTCTTGAGCAAATAACTGAGTGCTCCCGCTTCAATAACCGGATACACCATATCATCATCCATGAAGCTGGTAAGCACAATTACCTGCGGTGCATCCGCCAGCTGGCATATTTGCCTGGTTGCTTCCACGCCGCCCATCCCCTTCATGACCAGGTCCATGACAACCACATCCGGTTTCAGTTCCTTGACGAGCTTGACGCCCTCTTCTCCGCTGGCTGCTTCTCCGACAACCTCAATATCGGTCTGTATGTCCAGGTAACTGGATAAACCCATCCTCACCATTTCATGGTCGTCAACCAGCACTACTTTTATGCTCATGGCTGCTTATCTCCTTCGTTCCCGATAATCGGCACCTTCACATCCACCTGTGTCCCTTTGCCCGGGGATGAAACTACAGTCGCCACGCCCCCAATTTCATTGGCGCGCTCCTGCACGGTTTTTAATCCATACGAGGAGGACTTGTCAGCATCCCGATCAAAACCAATGCCGTTATCCGTTATCCGCAAATGCACCTGATGGTTGTACAAGCCAAGCCTCACGGTTGCGGAAGTGGCTTCCGAGTGCCGGAGAATATTGGACAATCCTTCCTGGGTAATGCGGAACAGATGATCCTCGATGCCTTTTGGGAGTTCCTCCACGAGTTCAATCTCGGACCGTATCGTGAGTGATTGCTTGTCCGCCATCTCCTTCAGAAGCTCCTCGAGACCTTCCTTCAGCGATTTCCCCTCCAGTGCAGCCGGACGAAGCTGCCTGAGCAGCGCCCGCATCTCATTTTGCGCATTTCCTGCCATTTTCTCGACCATCTCGATTTGCTTCCTAGCTTTCTCCGCATTCAAATCCGCGCTTTCCACGAGCGCCGAGGTCATCAGCGAAATCGCAAACAGCTGCTGGCTGACCGCATCATGAAGCTCGCGCGCCAGCCTCTGCCGTTCTTCGACGATTGCCGATTTCTTCAGCTGCTCCCCCATCTCCGCTTTCTCTGTCGACAGCTTCTGCAGGGAAGCGACCTGCCGCTGAATATGGCCGGCCATTTCATTAAGACGCTGGGCCATCAAGCCAACCTCATCGTCCTCGCCTTCCCGCATCTGCAGACGATGGGAGAAATCCCCTCTTTCGAACAGGGTGATGGATTCCAGGAGCCGCCCCATTCTTTTCTTCAACGTATTGCCGAAGGCCCATCCCGTAATCGCCCCAATCAGAGCGACAGCAGCGCCCAGGATGACGACGACCGGAATGTTTTTCTTCTCGATCCACCATAACAGGCGAAAATCCAATTTATAGAAGATGATGATTCCGCATAGAGCAGCGGCGAACATAAGCAGCGAGAAACCGATTGCATATAGGGTAAGCCTCCATCTGATGCTGACCAGCCGGTTCATTTTCATGTTATAAATACCTCACAGCCATATCCCCGATTATGGTGCTCATGACAAGATTTATTTTCCTGCCGGCTTGCGTATAATTCGCCGTTTCCATCCGGAATCGGGGATTCACTCCCTCACGATTGCGGCCCAGAACATCCAGCGACCCATAATATACCGTAATATCCGCATGGACTGCAAGATCATAGGGGAGATATACGGTCACATTGCCGAGCAAGCGGTCCACGGTAATAACCCGCTCCCCTTCCGCCGCGATGGCTTGAGACAGATCGATATGCACATCGCCAATCCCTCTCGGAACGGACAGATCCGTTAATACCACCGGGCGGATATATACATCTCCGAATCGCTCGCGCAGCGGGACCCGGCTGGCAGCGCCGCGACTCCGGTTTCTGGCTTCCGGTTTATTTTGCAGAAACGACCGTTTATTCAGCAGCAGAATATAACCCGCATAGATCAGGGCTGCACCGGCAAGCACACCCGGCAGATCCAGATCCAGTCCTTGCGACAGCAAAATCAGCGCGATTGTCCACGGGAACATGGCTGCCCACCTAATCCGGGAGCGGAAAGTGGACAACAGCGAGCCCAGACTGAACCAGATTAAGGGATCGTAATATCCGTAGCCTGTTCCCGCAATGATCCAATAGATACCGGCGCTGACGACGATATAACCGGTGAACGGATGAATGAGCAGACGTTTAAGCATCCTGTTTCCTTCTTTCTTAGGAATGGGGCCCAATATTCACATCGCCGGCCTGCACATGAATGTCGATCGGGACCTTGCCCGTTCCGCTGGAGGCATGCAGCTGCCTGTCGCCCTGATTGATGATCTTGTCGAACGGATAATCAGCGTTTACGCTTCCGCCTTGGGCTGCCGCATCCAGTTCAATGTCCGCTTGCCCAGGCAGAGACAGAGTGGCATCGCCTTCGAGAATATTGATGGCAATGGGTCCTTCCGGCTTGCCCAGCCGCGCATTCACGTCGCCATCGTTGACTTCGGCTTGCAATCCTCCCGAATAGCGGTCCAGATTGATGTTGCCTGCCGTCAGATTCACTTTCCCGTCGCCGCCGGCAATATTCGAGGCATTCATCTTGCCTGTTACGATGGCAGCGGTATAATCGCCTGAATAGTGATCAAGATTGATTTTACCCGTTACGATATCGAAGGAGGCATGGCCCGCGTGCAGCCGTTCTCCCGAAAATTTGGATGTATACGCTTTGAAATCGAGCCGCTCCGCATTCACATCGCTCACATTCACATCACCTGACTGGAGCGTTATCGCAAGCTTATGCAGGACCATCCGGGCATCTTCCGATTGTCCGTACACATGGATATCCCCATCACTGACTTCCGCAATCAAGCTATTCTTATAGAAGCTTGGAATATGAAGGTCTAGGGTGGAGCCGGTCGGCAGAAGACCCTTGGCCTTATCCTCCACAAGGACGTCGATTGAAATCCCCTCTTGCTTGAAGCTTAACGTGCCGCTGCCATGGAGTGCTGCTTCCATTTCTTGCGAATCGTCATCCGCAATGATGCGGATGTCTGCATGTGAAGCCTTGATCGAAATCTGTTCAATCGTAACCGGGACGGCAACCCGCTCCTCCTGACTTCTCCACGTCAAGCCCTCTTTAGGGAAGGAGGCTCCTATCATAATGAGGCCGCCCAGCAGGAGCAGAACGCCGATTAGCTTCTTCAACCGCAACAACCTCCTGTAAGACGATGGCTAACCATCCCATTTTATCATCAGACGGCGCTTTTTCCATACGTACCTGGATCTGATCTTGTATAAGACCACGGTCTTAGAGTGTCTGAAGCCTCAACCGCCTTCCGGTCTTAGACGAATTACAACCTGAGGACGTTACGAATGCCACTCTTCATGGTTTATTCTGTATAAACCTGCAAGAGTACGGCAGCACCGCACCAGGCAGGCTGGAAAATTCGAAACGGAGTGACTGCTTATGTATAAGAAATGGAACCTGTTAAAAAAACACCTGCTGGCGCTCAGTCTGCTGTTGTCCATCCCCCTGCTCAGCATCGCTTATATTTATCTGAATCACAGCAGAGGCGAGCACACGTTCAGCCTGGTAACCGATCTGGACCAGCAAATTCCGTTTTTGAAAATATTCATTCTGCCGTACTTGGCCTGGTTCGTCTTTATATTAGCCTGCTTTGTGTACCTTGCCTTCCGTAATCGTCAGCTGTACATGCACACGCTGCTGCGCTTTAATATAGGGCTCGTCGTCTGCTACCTGGTCTATGCCGTTTATCAGACCCATGTGCCGCGTCCGGAATTGGTCGCCAACGACTGGCTGGACCGGCTCGTTCAATATGTCTACAGCATGGATGAACCCTTCAACTGCTTCCCGAGCACGCATGTGCTGACCTCGTACTGCATGATGAAAGCCTTTATCTCGTCACCCGGAATCAACCGGTATATCCGCATTGCGGTATCAGGCATGTCCTTCCTTATTATCGCCTCGACCTTATTTGTCAAACAGCATGTGCTGATGGACATGGCGGGTGCGATTGCGGTTGTGGAAGTGATTTATTTTGTCGGTGCCCGAACCTGGGCACGAACCCGTGCAGGTGAAAAGCGAAGCAGCATTACTGTCCTTCCTTAATGAGGGATTGTTCGGGAGGTGCAGATGTTGACCCCAAGCCCCAGACCTGCCATCGCCATTGCCATTGCCAGCAGCAGATAAGCTTCGATAATCATCTGTGCGCTGCACAAAACAAGCGCTGCCCTGACATGCAGGGGAGCGCTTGTTGTGCAGCTGCCTTTATCCGAATCGATCGAAATTACGTGTTCTGCGTATACGAGCCTATGCGTGCCTGCAGGGGACGGGGGCTATCTGCTGCGCGCATGCTGTCATAAGCTTGAACAGCTGCGGTGGCAACCTCTATATCCTGATCGCTTGTTCCGCCGCTCACTCCGACTCCTCCGTAGATCCGGCCGTCTTTAATGAGAGGAATCCCTCCCCCCAGGATGACAATCCGCCCGTTATTCGTTGTATTAATGCCGAAGGAAGGTCCGCCGGGAAGTGCCGCCTGGGACAGATTGACTGTCGGCATTTTCATCGCCACACTGGTCCATGCCTTGTTCAGGGCAATATCGATCCCGGCAATACGGGCATAATCCATGCGGTGAAAAGCAATCAGATTGCCTCCCTCATCAACAATCGCGATGTCCTCAGATACCCCGATCTCCCGGGCCTTCTTCTCCGCTGCCAACAGCAATGCTTTAGCCGTATCCAGCATAATCCGCATAGACGCATACACCCCTTATGACCATATATTAAGTAGTGTATGGTCATTTTCCCAGTGAAATGATCTAATATCTAAATTCTCCATGGCACCATTTAACACACTATTTAGTCGTAAAGTATGTTTTAATAAAAGAGAGCCAATATAAAATCTACAGCAAAGGAGCTCAGGCCTTATGCAAATCTCTTCATTCCTGTTTCCCAAAGACAAGGTTGCTTTCATCACTTCCTCCATGTCCATGAAGGAAGCGATGGATCAGCTGGAGCATCACCATTACTCGGCTATTCCCATTATTGACGACGACGGCAAATATATCGGCACCCTCTCGGAGGGCGATCTGCTGTGGAAACTGAAGAATACCCCGGGTCTTACCTTTGATAATATGCAGCAGGTGCCCGTAACCGAAATAAAGAAACGCATCCATAATGAATGCGTCTCGATTAATGCCCAGATGGAGGATATGCTGGCTCTGGCGGCTGATCAGAATTTCGTGCCAGTCGTGAACAATGACCGTGTATTCATCGGAATTATCCGCCGTAAAGATATAATTGCCTATTACACTAAAAATATTACCGATTGACTGCCGCTCCGGACCAGCATGGCATAAACACATTTCTCGAAGAGATGCTCTGCAATCCTGCTGTCCTCCCGCAATCATGGGGGATAAGCAGGCAGCCTCTTCCTGCTATTATTGATGTACGACAGGCGCCGAATCCCAGCGGCCCGGCAGTACGGATTTTTCATACGATTTGACCTCGGCCAGCCATTCCTCGCGAACCGGAACCCCGCTTTGCTCGCAGTAGTAATCCCATACCGCTCCAAATGGATAGGATTTGAATTCTTCAGCCAGTGCCAGACGTGTCGTATAATCCCCTTCGAGCTCCGCCTGCTTCAGCGCTTCAGCCGGTTCCAGCATGGCCCGCAGCAGGGCTTTGATTGTATTGCGCGTCCCGATCACCCATGCCGCCACACGGTTGATGCTGGCATCGAAGAAATCCAGTCCGATATGTGTAGTATCCAGCAGATCATTGCGCACAAGCTCCCGGCCGATGTCCAGCAGCTCGTCGTCAAGCACAACGACATGGTCGCTATCCCAGCGGACCGGACGGCTGACATGTAGCAGTATGCCGCTTGTAAACAGCGACAGCGAAGACAGCTTGTTGGAAATCACTTCCGTCGGATGAAAATGTCCCGCGTCCAGGCAGATCAGCTTATCATTCTTGATGCCATACCCCATATAAAATTCATGGGAGCCTACCGTATAAGCTTCCGCACCGAGACCGAACAGCTTGCTCTCCACCGCATCAAGGTTATGCTTCGGATCAAGCTCCTCCGCAAATACTTCATCGAGCGCTTCCATCAGGCGGCGGCGCGGCGCGAGCCGGTCGGCGGGAATATCCTTGTAGCCGTCCGGGACCCAAACATTGGTCACACAGGTCTGACCCAGCTGCTCGCCAAAATAAGCGCCGATTTTGCGCGAGGCTTTGCAATGATCGATCCAGAACCTCCGGATGTCCGCATCCGGATGGCTCAATGTAAACCCGTCCGCGGATTTCTCATGGGAGAAGCAGGTCGGATTGAAATCCAGCCCGAGCCCCTGTGCCTTCGCCCAATCGACCCAGGATTGAAAATGGCGGGGCTCCAGCTGGTCCAGATCCACCTTTTCGTTCGTATCGGCGTAGATTGCGTGCAAATTGACTTTATGCTTGCCAGGAATTAATGAGAACGCTTTCTCCAAGTCCGAACGTAGTTCCTGAGGCGTGCGCGCAGCCCCCGGGTAATTACCCGTTACCGAAATTCCTCCGGTCAATTCCTGATCCTGAAACAGGAAGCCGCGGACATCGTCGCCCTGCCAGCAGTGGACGGAAATCCTGATTTGGGCAAGCTTGCGCAGAACCTCGTCCACATCGATTCCATGCTTTGCATACAGCTGCCGGGCATCTTCGTAACTTGATTCAATTGACATGGTCGAACCTCCTAAAGCGATATGGGTGGTGTTACAGCATACTGTCTCGTACAAGAAGAAACGGCTGAAGCCATCCATTCTGTAGCTATGTCAAGTTTCTTCCCTCAGAAATATAAGCAAAGTATGATGGATTTTTATACTTTCTTATATTTCAAGAAAAGCCTTCCCTTGATCATCTCACGTAACAGTATGCCATAATCACCTGCTCAATTCCACGTCAATCGGGACAATTTCAGTCAGAAAATGAACCTTTAACGGCTATCCCTGCCGAGTACTCCAGCGTTCTTGGAAGAGTTCATCAGAACCGTCCTGATCTGAAGATCGAATAGAGCAGCCACATAAACAGAAACCCCGCGATGACAAAACCGATCTCGATCGCCGGGATGTTCCACAGCATGCTGTTTTGGTGACTGATGGAAGAACCGATGATCAGACCCAGCATGATGATGCTGAAGGACAGCAGCACAAGGCTGATTGACAGCCGGTTGCTGATCCGGTCCAGCTTATTCAGGATGCCGTCAATGCCCGAGACGCTGATCTCCAGCTTCAAATTGCCGTTATTCACAACGTTCAGCAGTCCTTTGATCTGTTTCGGAAAATCGACCAGGATCTCGCGGTAATCGGATACGTCCTTCCACAGCCGTTCTCCGATATTTTTCGGGTTAAAGCGCTCCTTAAGCAGTCGTTTGCCAATGGGCTCCGCTATCTGAATGATGCTGATCTCCGGGTCCAGCTTCTCGACAACGCCTTCCATCGTCAGCAGTGTCTTGCCAAGAAGAATCAAATCGGCGGGGATGCGGATTTGATGGCGGTAGGCCAGATCGAACAGGTCCTGCACCGATTCGCCGAGACTGACCTCGCTGAGAGCGACTCCATAATATTTATCGCGCATTTGATTGACATCTTTTCGAAGCTCTTCCTTATCGACATGCTCGGTAATTACCCCCATATCGAAAAGGGACTTTATAATGGCATCGGTCTTCTTGCGCATCAGCCCAATAATCAAATTGGAAAAATGAAGCTTCATTTCCGGCGTAAGCCGTCCGACCATCCCAAAATCGATAAAAGCGACAACCTCGCCCGGCAGCACCAGCAGATTGCCGGGATGCGGATCAGCATGGAAGAATCCTTCAATAAAAATTTGATGCAGCACCGCTTGTATGAGGCGTTCAGCGATAATTTTATTATTATAATTCTTGCTCTTCAGCTGCTCGTTGTCGCTGACCTTAATGCCCTCGACAAACTCCATCACCAGCACCTTGCCTGAAGAATACGCCCAGTACACGCCGGGAATATATATATTGACGTCCTTCTCGAACTGAGCGGCTATGAGCTCCGTGTTCTTTCCTTCGATCTTGTAATCCAGCTCATCAATCAGCGATTTGCCGAATTCCTCAATCATTTTTTGAATTTGATATTTTTTGGCCCAATCGAACCGGTTCTCCATAATGGCAGCCAGATTGCGGAGTATCTCCAGGTCGGTTTTGACCGTCTCGGCGATGCCCGGGCGCTGAATCTTGACCGCTACCCGTTCTCCGCTCGTCAACCTGCCTTCGTGAACCTGGCCAATGGAGGCGGCAGCCGTAGGCACTTGATGAAAATCAGCAAAAATCTCCTCCATACGCATACCGGATTCCGCTTCGATGATGGCCTGTACATCGGAAAAAGGAAAAGCTTCAACCTGATCCTGAAGCTTTTCCAGCTGCTTGATCATCTCTTCCGGCAGCACATCCGAACGCGTGCTTCCGATCTGTCCGAGCTTGATGAAGGTCGGACCCAAATCCTGAATGACATTCCCGATCCGCTCCCATAGCGATAATTTGGGCGTTTTCTCGGATTGCCTCATGATCCTTGCGGGCAGGGAAAGCATATGGAAAATATCAATTTCCTCCACGATAAAACCAAAACCGTTGCGAATCAAAGCGATTGCGATATCCCGATACCGGTTTATGTGACGCACTCGTTTACCGAACATAGGGCTGGGTTCCTTTCAGTTGGCCTTGACGCCTACGCCTGATCCTCTTGCTGCTTCCCGGGCTGATCCTCTGTCTGAACTTCACTCACAACTGCTTTCTCAACCTTCAGATCCTTGATCTGGGATTCCAGGCGCAGAATATCATCCTTGGTGGCAACGTTCAATTCAACCAGCAGCAGCTTGAGCTGCTCCCGCACGATCCGTTTGAGCTCATTTTGCTCGTCCTCGCCCTTTTGTATCAGGCGGTTCAGCAGCTCCTTGGAGTCGCCAGGGGCGATCTCCCCTTTTTTCACCAGCTCCTCGACCGCCTTCTCGACCTTTTCCTTGCTTGTAATCGTAATGCCTACGCCGAGCGCCAATGCCTTTTTGATCAATTCGTTCATCTTAACAGCCTCCCGTTCATTCCTTTATATTTACTTGCATGAATCCTGGCTTTAGTACAGCTTCCCCTGAATATATAGATTGGTCGACAGCTTCATGACCGCGTGGGTATAGCAGATTTGACGCAGCGAGCGGGTGTTCCCGAAGTAACCGGGGTAAATCGCGTTCATGGTTGATTTCATCTTGTCATGAAGCAGCTCAAATACCTGCGCTTCACTGTAAAATTGTGTCTCGCGGCCCTGCAGCCACTCAAAATACGAGACGATAACGCCGCCCGCATTCGCCAGAATATCCGGTATGACGATACAGCCTTTATCCAGCAATATCTGATCCGCATCGCCCGTAACCGGAGCATTCGCTCCCTCTACAATAAAGCTGGCTTTGATGCGCTCCACATTATCGGCGCGTATCTGATCCTCCAGCGCCGCGAGTACCAGAACCTCGACATCCAGATAGAGAATATCCTCCCTGCCACGGATTTCCGCTTTGACATTCGCTTCGGCAAGCCCTTCCGGCGTATTCGGCAGATCGCCATGATGCGTCTGTGCATAACCGATGAGAGCAGGAATGTCCAGGCCCTCGGCATTGTATAAAGTGCTGTTGCGGTCGCTGACCGCCACTATTTTATTCTGCAGCTTCGTGCACTGGTAGGCTTCCAGGGCCACGATGGAACCGACATTGCCGAACCCCTGAACGGCCAGCTTCAGCGGTCCGCCGGCAAGAGCCATAACGGTCTGGGCGAAGGCGTTGCTGCTTCCTGCAAACCCATGCTGTCCCTGAAGAAAATCATGGAGCAAATAGCGGAAGGTGAAATAAACGCCCTTGCCGGTCGCTTCCCTTCTTCCCAGGGAGCCTCCGTTAATGACGCTTTTGCCCGTGAAGCTGCCGCGATAGGGCTTCCCGGGATTAATGCTTTTATATTCAGCCATCATCCAGTCCATTTCGCGTTCTCCCGTGCCAACGTCAGGCGCTGGAATATCCTTGTCGGGTCCCAGAATATCGCTGAAATACTGGACATATTTTTTGCAGATGAGGTACAGCTCGCGTGCGGAATAGTTTCGCGGATTAATCGCAACCCCGCCTTTTCCGCCGCCAAAAGGAACCTCATGCAGCGCGTTTTTAAGTGTCATTAACGCAGCCAAATTAATAACTTCATCCTCGTTCACCGATTCGTGGAAGCGGATGCCCCCTTTATATGGCCCCAGCGTATCGTTATGCTGAGTCCGAAAAGCGGGAATCCTCGTCACCTCGCCATTGTCCAGCGGAACGCGCAGAAAGGATTTGTGCATGCGATTGGGAGTAGATAATATGGAGGCCAGAGATTTGAAGGCTTTCGCTCTGATTTCGTCCTGTAAAACCGGCAAATAAGCGGCGTCTTCCAACAGATTTTGTAAGGAACGCTCAATGACTGCGCTGGTCTTGCTTGTCATATGTATGGATCACCTCATATTTTGGATTGTCGTACGTTGCCTCCTCCAATTACAGTATAACCAACCGCGGGACTTTGACCAAATTTTTACTTGAGACAGCCTTAACCTTGGCAGCAGACTGCGGCGAAACAGCAATAAGGAGGCCTCTTCCTGGTCTCAGACCGGTAAGAAACCCTCCTTATTCGTAAAACCCGGGGACAAGCATGGCTGCGCAGGTGGAAGCCGCGTTTCACGCGCTAACACTTCTCCACCCGGCTTCCGCGGCTCACCGGTTATCTATATAAACGCCATCAGACTCCTACAGCGTGAGCCATCCTGACGGATTTTCGAATCCGCACGGCCATCACGGCCGCAAACAAGCAGACAAAGCCGGCCATCACGAACGGAACGGTATAGCTGCCGAGCCAGTCGCGCAGCACCCCTGCCCCATAAGCGGCAGTGGAAGCCCCTACCTGATGAGCAACGACGATCCAGCCAAATACCATTCCCGCCTTTTCTTTTCCGAATACATCGGAGGTGATCTTGACCGTCGGCGGGACAGTGGCAATCCAGTCCAATCCGTAGAATACCGCGAAGATCAGCAGTTGGGTGTAGCCCATACCGAGCGCGGCAGGCAGGAAGATCAGGGAAAGACCGCGCAGTCCGTAATACCAGAACAGCAGCCATCTGCTGTCGAACCGGTCGGACAGCCAGCCGGAGAGCGTCGTGCCTACAAGATCGAACACTCCCATCAACGCCAGCAGCCCTGCCGCTATGACAATGGGGATATCAAAATCGCCGCAGGCCGGGATCAGATGGGTACCGATCAGCCCGTTGGTGGAAAACCCGCAGAAGAAGAAGGTCCCGGCGAGCAGCCAGAAAGTTCCGCTCCGTGAAGCGGAAGCAAGGGTCTGCAGCGGCGCAAGAAATAAATTTCCTCTGAATGGAGCCGGCCGTGTGACCTCGGCCTCGCCTAGCGGAGCCGCTCCGACATCATAAGGGTGATTTCTCATCCATATGGCAACGACAGGGATCAGCAGCACAAGAACGGCTACCGTCGTAAAGATCGAGGCTCTCCAGCCAATCGCCGTCGTAATTTGCGCCAGCAGCGGGAGGAACAGCAGTTGTCCGGTAGCCGCGCTGGCCGTAAGCAGTCCCACCACTAATCCTTTATGCTTGACGAACCAGCGGTTTGCCACAGTTACGCCAAGAACATTGGCCATCATGCCCGTGCCCAGCCCGACCATGACGCCCCACAGCAGGAAAAACTGCCAGAGCGCCGTCATCAAGGGTGTCAGCGACAGACTGCCCGCCAGCAGAATCATGGCGATGACCATCATCCGGCGAATGCCGAAACGCGCCATAAGCGCAGCTGAGAATGGCCCCATAAGGCCATAAAGCAGGATCTTGATGGATAAAGCTCCGGAAACGGAGGCCCGGTCCCAGCCGAATTCCTTTTCGAACGAGAGCATCAGAACACTCGGTATCGAATTGATTCCAGCGGAGACGAGCAGGGCCAAGAAGGCAATCAACACGACGATCCATCCATAATAAAGCTTTGATGCCTTTGCGGCCTCTGTCATCATTTGTTCCTCCCGAATGAATAAATGCTTCTTTACTGTAATATTAAATATTACAGTAAAGAACAAAAAAAATTTACAGCCTGGATTGCAGCTCCACGCGACTTAGAATATCGGCAATTGTATAATTGCGCAGGTAGCTGCCCACCTGATCCTCCAATGAAATAAAAATGCCATCCATGGCGCTCTCAATATTGGCCCCGATCAGACATTGCGTATTGGGATTCGGAAATTTAGGCTTCAAAGATCCTTCCGAAGTAAGCAGATACAGTTCATCCAGCGTGACCTCTTCCGGCCTGCAGTTGAGCTCGAACCCGCCTCCGGCACCTTCTTTGGATTTGATATACCCTTTCTTGCACAGCATGCTGAGTACCTTGCGCACCCTTACGGGATGGACGGAAACGCTTCTGGCAATCCGGTCGCTTGGCGCTATATGTAAAGGCAAATGAGCCAAATAGGATAGACTGTGTACGGCTATTGTGAAATCGCTGTTCATACGCTGCCTCATCTCCATTGGTTGAATAACTATAATAATATTTGTTACAGTTACATCCGTCAAGAATTTTTTTCGTCCGGCAATGCAAAATTTTTTACGCGGCCTTTTCCGGTTTATTCAGGATTTGATCCGATTGTGGTACGATAATATTTCAATATGAATGATCTCTATTATTATTCATCATTAGCGGTAATCGATACGATAGTTGAAGGAGGTCCGTCAATGGACCATGCAGAACCTGAGTTTTCCCCAAGCTTTGCACTGGATGAATATACGAACCGCTTCCTTACCGAATATCCCGTGAACTGCCAGCTCCGGAAAGCTCCGCTTGGCCAACGGATGCTCCACGCCCATAATGGCTTCGAATTTTATTTTTGTCTGGATGGCTCCGGCTCATACATCGTCGGAGATCGGCTGTATCCTCTGAAAGCCGGCACATTGACCATTATCCGGCCTCACGTCGTTCACAGGCCCTTCACCGGAAAGCCTGAACCCCTGCACCGGTTCGTTGTTTCGATAGACGAAGCTTATATGGATGCAATCAACGCAGCCTGCTTCGGCTCCACTCTGCCTATTTGTTCCCTGTTCATAGATGACGATTACCAATCTGGCCATTATTTTCTTTCCACGCCGCAGCAATCGAAACTTGCCAGCCTTCTCTCGGAGCTGGAGCTGCAGCTCCAGAACAAGAACCCCTATGGCGAACTGGCTATCCTCAAATCCGTTGCGGAAATGCTTCTGCTTATCATTGACCTGCAAAAAACCGGACCGGCCGGCATGAGCCTGAACGAGTCTGAAGATGAACGGATTGTAGGCGGGGTATTATCCTATTTGACAGCGCATTATCAGGAAAAGCTCCAGATTGAAGATTTGCTGCGGCTGTATCCAGTCTCCCGGTCGCGGTTGTTTTATATTTTCAAGAAGGCTACCGGAAATACCATCAAGCAGTTTCTGACGGATTACCGTCTGAATCAGGCCAAGCGGCTGCTGGCGGAAACCTTAATGCCGGTTACAGAAATAGCTCTGCAAACAGGCTTCGGGGATATGTCACACTTCTTTCATGTGTTCAAACGAGGTACCGGGCTATCGCCAAAAAAATACCGCGGGGGAGCCGACCGGCAGCACAAAAAGGCAATCCGGTATGAGCCGGATCACCTGAATGTGTGATGAAAAATTTCAGGCCTGCATATGGAAGCGTCATCTTTCGATATTTCACAATTGTTTATAAGTGAGCCAGCTGTCTGCCGCTTGTCGAAGCAACTGCCATACGCCTGAATTTTTGGTCTCCGGCTAACTTTCTGCGCAGATTACACGGGAGCTCGCGATCTTTGGGATGAGCGCGCAGCCAGGCGCTTTGCTCACCGCCATACTCATTCCTTCCCGCGCATGGCTTGAACGAGCAGCAGGAGAACCAATCCTTGACCATAGAGAGCCGGATAAATGGGAACCTCATTATAAGCCGCGATGCTGGCCAATACAGGCGTGCCGCCGGAAACGCCTCCGACTACCCCCTCCTCCGAAATATAGGGGATCACCGCTTGTACGACGCGTTCTATGACAGAGCTAAGCTGTTCATCGGATTCAATAAGTCCCATATCAAGAGCTTTCGATAATCCGCAGCCGATTCCGGCGCTTCCGGAAATCTCTCGATAATAATCAGGGTGATCCATCACCGTACTCCATAAACCATCCGCCTGCTGGTAGCCTGCCAGACCTGTAATCAACCTGCCGTATCTTTCGGTAACCTCATCGGGAACCTCAATCAGGGGAGCAATCTCCTCCAGGATCATGGGGATCCCAACCGTTACCCATGCATTCGCTCTTGTCCAGCGGGCTGCGGACATATGGCTGCCGGTATCGCAATTCCAGCCGTGGAACAGCACCTGGGTCTGCGTATCCTGAAGCAGCCGCAGGTGAATCAGAACCTGACTCGCCGCTTCCTCCGCATAACGCTTATTGTTGAGCATGGAAGCGGTGCGCGCCAGAAAAAGAACAGCCATAAAGATCGTATCCGCCCATACCTGCTCCGAGAAGCTGGCATTCTCGGTAACCGTATGTTCAAAAGCCTGTTCCCGGGTACGGGGAGCCTCGGTAACCAGCCACAGGGCCACCCGCTCCGCTTCTTCCGCATACCAGTTCTCGCCTGTCAGACGATGCAAAGCCGGAAATACCGCAAAGGGAGCAATGCTGTTTATAACTCTGGTTCCCTCCGCCTTGTCTTTGTTATTCGCCACCCAATTAACCAGATATGCCAGTATCTCCGGGTCCTGTACGGCTTCGTAATATTCCATCAAAGCAATGACGCCCACTCCGGGCACCCAATCCCATTGCTGAATGTCCATTCCCCATTGACCGGAATGATCCTTCTTCATCTGCTTCCATATTAAATCCCCATACTGCCGCATCGTCAAGCACCTCCTCAAGATTTGCTGCCGGACTCAACAGCCGGCAACGCCAATTTACCATGTTCCGGGCAGCAAACACTTGGGGGATCGTCCTGAAAATATGGGCAAACGTCCACAGGGAACCGATTCCGGATTCCTTGTGAAAAGATCGGATATCTTACTTGGCTTGATGCTTGAGCAGCAGATCTGTCAATGTATCGATTTGTCCGTAAGTCGAGACGGGATCAAAATAAAAATAAGTTTTATAATCGAGGCTGATCACATGCCCCTCTTTGACGGCCTTCAAGCTTTTCCATACGGAGCTTGCCATTAAAGATTTCAGAGCTTCATCCGTTCCGTCAGGGTAGGAGCTCAAGAAGATATAATCCGCATTCAAATATTCGGGGAGCACTTCAAGCGATACGGTTTTGTATTGCTCGCCGCTGTCAATCACATCTTTTTGCACAAGCGGGGGAGCCTTAAAGCCAAGGACATGATAGATGACCTCTCCCCCTCGGCCATAATTATCGCCAAGCATGGCAATGGTTTTGCCGTCCGTTTCGAGAAGCGATGCGGTCATACCCGGCTCCATGATCCCTTTCAGCTTCTCTTTGGCCTCCTTGGCCTTGTCCTCGTAATCAGCCTGCCATTTCGCGGCTTCCTCCTGTCTGTTCAGCAAATCGCCGAACATGGATACTTCCTCACGGATATTCTTGATGGAATCGTAAGGAATGAGCAGCGTCGGTGCGATTTTGGCCAATGCATCATAGCTGTCTATCAGTGTATCATTGATGACAATCAGATCCGGTTCAAGCGCCAGCACCTTTTCCAGCGAGGCAGGCGAGCCGATGTCCGTAATGGTTTGCTCCTGAGTGGTCAGGAACGGGCTTCCCATCCACCACTCCTTGCTTCCGCCAATCGGCTGGATACCCAGAGACAGCAGCGTCCCATGGTAATAACCGGCAACGATCCGCTGCGGATTGGCGGGAATTTCAATATCCCCCTTAACTGTTTTGACGATTCTGGTGTCAGATCCACCCTGCGCTTCTTCTTCCTTCTCCCCGCCGGCTGCCGCTGAATCAGACCCGCTGGCATTCGTACCCGCGGCGTTTTGCTGTCCATTTGCAGGTGCTGGTTCCGAATTCCCCCCGCAGGCGCTTACGATAATTGCGAATACGACGAGCATACCTAATATTCCTGTTCTACGTGAAACGTGAAGCATGCTTATCCCCCTTCTTAATTGTTAATGATTATCATTATCATTTGTAATGATAACAAACATCCCGGGAATCGTCTATCCATAATCTGACGAATATTTGTGGCAAACTATTGCCGTATGACACCTCTTCGGGCTGCAGTTCCGGGGATGAGGTATTATGCCATAAAAACTTTGTTTCAGCTAAGCCGCGTATCTTCTCCCTATTGAGGTAAATGGAAAAAAAGCCCTGCCGGTTAGAAATTGGCAGAGCCTGAGACCCGAATTTCGTTATAACCTGCAAATTATATTAGCGTTCGAACGCTTATTCGACATTTTTCAACTAGACGAATCCAAGCTGCCTGCAAGGGGAAACGAACAAAAAACACGCATGCTTTGCCGTTCGGCATCAGCACTGCGTGTGTTCAACCCACAGCTATCTGAAACTGCGTGTTTTTTGATCGTGTTCTTTATCCTGCTAGACGGTCCTTGTCTCCAGACATTTCTCAAGAATAGCCATACGGATAAACAGGCCGTTCTGGGCTTGCCGGAAATAGCCTGCGCGGGGATCGGCATCAACCTCCGCTTCGATTTCTCCCGCGCGGGGAAGCGGATGCAGGATGAGGGAATCCTCCCTCATATGCTCCAGCAGATGACGGTCAATGATATATTTTCCTGCCGCAAGCTGATATTGCTCCATTGACGGGAACCGTTCTTTCTGAACGCGTGTCTGGTAGAATACATCGGCCGTTTCCGCTACCCTGGCCAAATCGCCGGTTTCCTCGTAAGCTACCCCCTTCTCGTCCAGATAATGCTTGACCGATTCCGGGATCCTGGCATTATCAGGGGCGATAAAGGTGATCCTGACATCCTTATAGTTCGACAACAAATAACTGAGCGAGTGCACCGTACGCCCATAGGTCAAATCGCCGATCATGGCGATATGCAGACCTTCGATCCGTCCCAATTCCTTCTGAATGGTGTACAGGTCCAGCAGCGCCTGGGTGGGATGCTCTCCAGAGCCATCGCCCGCATTAACAACAGGAACTCTCTCCGAGACCGCCGCCGCGCGATGCGCCGCACCTATATCCGTATGACGGAGCACAATAACGTCGCAATAGCCCGAAACGACCCGCACCGTATCCTCCAGCGTTTCTCCCTTGATCGCCGAAGAGAACTGCGCGGCATTCTCCGTTCCAATGACGCTGCCTCCGAGACGGTACATCGCCGATTCGAAGGAGAGCCGGGTCCTGGTACTGGCTTCAAAAAACAGGGAGCACATAATTTTGCCTGCAAAACGGGTTGTCCCGCCTGTCGCCACAATCTGTTCCATTTGTGCAGCGGAGCGGAATAGTTCTTCCAGCGCCGTTTTCCCAAATTGCTTCGAACCAATGACGTGAAATGAGGGATTCATAGGGTTTCGTTCCTTTTCCGGCAGCGAATACAAGCTTCGTGCCCTTAATAGTTGAATTCATTCAAATACCGCTATATAAAGTGGATCACTCTGGATCGGCAAGCATGCCAAAAACTCCCGACCTTTAGAATTATAACGCAATTCCGGGTCGGGAGGTATCCTTCTTTATTCAGGTTTGCTTGACAGTGCGGCTATCCTTTTTTTGCGATAATTTCCGTATTTTTGATCCGCTGCGGTTGAACAGGAGAAGGTGAGCGAATTCGTCAGATCAACAAGCGTCAGACGGCAGCCGTGCTTCGCTCCGGTATCAATCCCAAGCTTCCGGTTCGCCTGCCACAGCTCTCCCCGCTCCGCGCCGAGCCGATGTGTTGGCGTATGACCGAACACAACCGTCCGGCGGTCCGAATGGGGATACCGGTGAAAAGGCTCCCTGATTTCCGTCAAATCCAGGATCGTCTGCTGCTCCAATGAAACCCCAGGCCTGATCCCGGCGTGCACGAACAGATAAGAATCATGCCCGGCATGCAGCGGAAGCGACAGGATATACTCGCACCAATCCTTGCGGCGGGCCTCCTCCGCCTTCTTCAGGCCTTGAAACTCCTTGTTTCCCGCAAGCGCAACAGCTCCGTCTCTTGTCAATGCCTGAACATAGTCCAGTGTATGGAAGGAAGCGATGTCGTCATCAACATAATCGCCAAGCAGATAAAGACGATCGGAACGGGAATCATAATCCGCTGCTTCAAGCAGCAGCTTCAAGCCTTCCGTATGTCCGTGAATATCCGAAATAACCAATAAACGAGACAAGGTATTTTAACTCTCCTTCGTATCCAGGGCATAAACAAACGTCAATGCGACCGGTATTTCAACATGAAGCTCCGCTCCAATCGAAACACGGCTGCTGTGGAGCACGGATAAACGCTGCCCGTCTTCCGTTTTCACCAGAAGCCGCCACTGATTTCCCTCAAAAGCGCAGTGAATAACCGAAAGAGTCAGCCGATTGGAGCTTGCCGACCCGGATGTCTGAGACCCGTCGGTCAACGTAATATCTTCCGGACGGATCATGACTTCCACCCCGGCACTTTCATGAAGCGGTGCCGTTTCATTGGCAAATGCATATTGAAAAGTCACGCCGCCTATCCGTACACGGGGTTCACTATCGACATAGGTGATCATCCCCTGCAGCACATTGGTCGCGCCCAGCAGCGAGGCTGCCCAGCGCGAAGCCGGCTTGCGGTAGCACGCCTCCGGCTCATCAAGCTGATCCACCTGGCCGCTCCGCATAATCATCAGACGATCCGCCAGTGAAAATGCCTCGCTGGGATCATGGGTCACATGAAGTACGGAAATACCCAGCTGGCGGAACAAATAAGACATCTCCGTGCGCATATCAATGCGCAGCCGCATATCAAGGTTGGATAAAGGCTCATCCATCAGGAGCAGCGAAGGGCGGGTTGCGAGCGCCCGGGCAATAGCCACGCGCTGCTGCTGGCCTCCCGACAGCTGTGGAGGAAATCGTCCTTCCAGCCCTTGCAGCTGGAGCAGATCCAGCAGCTCCCCTATTTCCTTGCGCTGTTCCTGTGCGCTCATCCGTTTGCGCCTCAGTCCATAGGCGATATTATCGTAGACCGTCATATGCGGCCATAAGGCATAATCCTGAAATACCATATTGATGCCGCGCTTCTCAGGTGCGACAAAACGGCCCGGAGCCGCGACAGTCTGGCCGCGCAGCCGGATTTCTCCGTCATTCGGGGCGTCCAGTCCGGCAACCAGCTGCAGGAGTGTGGATTTTCCGCAGCCGGAAGGCCCCAGTATACTAATAATTTGCCCTTCCTCCAGCTTGAAGGAAACGCCCTTCAGCGCTGTGAATGAGCCATGCTTCTTCACCAAGGAGTTTACTTCCAGAACATCAGTCATGCAGTTGTTTCTCCTTTCTGCGGAACGCCAGCTCAAGCAGCAAAATAATCAGAATGACGAGTCCGCCGCCAAGCATCGTTGCCGCAGTGGCATATCCGAATTTTAAATCTTCAAAGCCTTTGTTGATCGCCACCGGCAGCGTCATGAAATTAGGCGGGTACAGGATGGTCGACACCGCAAGGTCGAATACGCTGGAGCCGAAGGCGGCAAGCCCTGCGGATAACAGCGCCCCGCGGACAAGCGGCAGCAGAATTTCATGGCTGCGCCTGATAAAGCCAACGCCCTGAAGCTCGGCGGCATGTATCAGCTGGATCGGAATTTTCGTTAAGGAGCCGACAATGATACGCGTAATGATAGGAATAGCGCCGGCAACGCTGGCCAATACCAGAATCCAGGGCGTTCCGTATAACAGTAGTCCGATGTTCTCCAGCCATGCTTGATTCCAGACGAAAATATATCCGATGCCCAGCACGACACCCGGAACTGCCAACGTAACCAATGAAAAAATATCGATCAGCCGCTTCCAGCGAAAACGTGAATAAATCAGCACATAAGCGACAAGGAATCCAATAATAAGGCTGATAATCGCGGTTGAGCCGGCAATCATCAGAGAATGATACAAGCCCTGGAACAAAGCCTGCTTGTTGACGAACAGCTCCCGGTAATAATGGAGCGTCCAATTGCTCCAGACAAAGCCTCTGGAAATATTATTCATAAAGGACACAGCCACATTGGTTCCCATCGGGATTCCTATTACAAGGATGAGAAACAGGATATTCCCTGCTGTGAGCAGCAGACCTTTGCTCCCCATATTCTTGGGTACAGCTGCTGTTGCGCGGGAAGAGAGAAAATCAAATCTGGCTTTGCGCAAGGCATAGAACTGGACGAACATGGCGATCGCAATGAACAGAACCAGATAAAAAGACAATACGCCCGCCATATCAAACCGGATCGGCGACGTATAAATGGCCGAATAAATAGAGTAAGGCAGCGTCGGAAACCGGTACACCGCCGCAAGGGCTGATGGCAGCCCGAAATCGCCGATCGTATCCATAAACACAAGCGCGGCCCCGGCCAGAAATGCCGGCAGCAGAAGCGGCACCCAGATCGTCCGCCACACGGTAAAGGGACTGGCTCCGCACAGCTTGGCTGCGCCTCCCAGCTGATCCACCTTCCATTCCATGGCCGTGTATACACTCAGGTAGGCAAAAGGAAACTTACTCAGCACCATAATGGCGACAAGCCCGGCGGGTTGGAATACGAGCGAGGTCACCCAGTCCCAGCCAAATATTTTATGTGCAAAGCCATTGGAGGAAGCGAACAGAACCCAACCTTGGGCAAGTATAAAAGAAGGGGTAATCAATAACACCCAGACGGACAGATCAAGCCATCTTGCCGTAGGGAATGACCAGCTTGAACGAAGCATGGCAAGGCCCCCGCCTAGTAAAGTCGCAAATACCGTCGTGCCGCCTGCCAGCAGCAGGGAATTCAGCATGGACTGCCGCCACAGCGGCCGGCTGAATACATCAAGCAGCAAGGAGAGATTGCCGGGATTCCAGTCACCGAAGAAAACGCCGGGAAAAACAACCTGGATCATTACGGCTGCCAGCGGATAGAGAATAAGCAAAGCCAATATTGCAGATACGAGCCAGCCCAGAAAGTTGGGAGACAGGGACGGCCTCAGCCGCCCCTGCCCTATGTTCCGATTATTTGCTTTTATCATACTGCAGCCTACTTAACCGATTGGTCAGCGAACCATTGCTTGATTTCGGCTTCATGTTCAGCTGCCCATGGCGCTTGCGCATAAACAAGCTTCGTATCCTTGGCGCGGTCATCCTTGGCATTAACGCCGACAGTGGAAGGCTCAAAGTAGCTTTCTGCTCCCTGATCGATCAGGTACTGCTGCGTTTTGGGATCCAGCAGGAATTCAATGAATGCTTTGGCAGCCTTCATATGCGTGCTCTCCTTCTGAATGGCTGCGACACGAACGGATGCCGGAGCGCCTTCTTCAGGCCAAACGATTTCGATCGGCTCTCCATCCTTCTTGAGCGTATAAGCATTGCTTTCCTGGATGGCTGCCACCTGAATCTCTCCGCCGGCTACGGCAGTAGCGACATTCGGGTTTTTCGGATAGACATGCATACCGTTGTCCAACATTCCTTTGAAGAACGTTTTCCCTTCATCCATTCCCTTGTTCTCGAAGAACCAGGATACGAAAGGATAGGCAGGAGCAGCTACGGCCGGATCGGCCATGCCGACGAGTCCTTTATATTCCGGCTTGGCGAGATCCGCCCAGCTTTTTGGCGCTTTATCGGCCGTGATCAATTTCGTATTATAAATAATGACGCCCGCAGCATGTACGCCGGTTGGGAAATAGGCATTGTTGGCAGGTACGATTGGTTTTGTAAAATCAGTCAGATTCTTGAGGTTCTCCGGCTGCCAGTCTTCCAGCAGCTGGCCTTGCTCTCCCAGTGAATGAATGGAAGGCAGAGCATCCATCCATACAACATCCCAATGCGGATTTCCTTTTTCCGCTTCGATACGGGACATCGTTTCCGCGCCATTGCCGACAACAAGATTCACTTTGTAACCCGTCGCTTTTTCAAATTCTGGTCCGATAATCTCATCAAAGTCATTCAGATAGACAGTCAGAGGCTCATCGTCGGACTTGTCATTCGGATCCTCAGCAGGAGCATTTGCTGCCGCATTCCCAGCTGCATTCTCCGCAGTGTTTCCTGCGGTATTGTCTGCTGTGTTTCCTGCAGCCGTTCCAGTTTCATTGCCCGACGCGTTAGCACTTCCTGCTGCCGCATTCGCGTTTGTGTTTGTGTTGCCGGCCCCATTGTTGCTCCCGCATCCTGCCACTGCCAGCACCAGCGCCAGCATGAACAGGACAGTCCCCACCTTTTTACTCCACATTTTACGCATTTCTAAAATCCTCCCTAAATCTTTTTCGTTTTACTAGACTTAGAATAGTCGAGTTTTGTTTACTTGAAATTAACGTCGTATATTGATTTTGTTAACGTTATCTTATTATATTGATAGATACATAGATACCATCTATAATAAGGCCAAAAGGAGGCATCACGATGAACATACAACAGCTAAAGGTCTTTGTAGCCGCCGTGAACTATAAAAATCTGACCGAGGTGGCCAACCAATTGGGCCTGAAGCAGCCCACCGTCAGCTTTCATATCAAGAAGCTGGAGCAGGACACCGGGGTAGAGCTGTTCATCAAATACCACCGGCAATTTCGCCTTACGAATGCCGGAGAAGCGCTTCTGCCCTATGCCGAGCGGATTGTGACTCTGTTCGAACGCGCCGGTCAAACGCTGGCCGACTACCGGTCACACCGCAAAGGCCATATCCGCATCGGCTCCAGCTACACGCCGGCCACTTACCTGCTTCCGCCGTTATTGTCCAGCTTCAGCCAGAACTATCCCGATGTCTCGCTGCAGCTGACCGTCAAAAAAGCCGATCTCATTGTGGATCTGGTGAAGAACTTCGAGCTGGATCTGGGTATTGTTTCTCATACTCCGATGGAGGACGATCAGATCGAGCTGCGGCCGTTGATGGCCGATATGCTCAAGCTGATTCTTCACCCTCAGCATCCCTTGGCAGCCAAGGAAGAGATAACGATTCATGATTTGCACGGGCTTCCCTTCCTGGTTCATGAACCGGGCTCCACCTCGCGCAGGCTTGCAGATGAATGGGCAGCCGAGAATGGGATGAAGCTTGCCGTCAGCATGGAGCTTGGCGCGATTGAGCCTATCAAGGAAGGCGTGCGCTGCGGGATTGGAATCGGCATTCTGCCGCAAAGAAGTGTGCTTAAAGAGGTCGAACGGGGAGAACTGGTGATGAAGGGTCTGCCGAATTATATCAATCACCGGTTTATTTGTCTTGCTGTCCGCAAGGAAATGGAGCTTCCCGCTGTCGTCAGCAGACTTGTCGATCACTTTTCTGATATAATGTAATAAATACCAATTGGATAGGCAGGTGCTGATTTTAGCATGGCTAAAATATTCGCGGTATGTATGAACAAAGGCGGTGTGGGCAAAACAAGTCTTGTGACTCATTTGGCCGCAGCGGCTTCCTCCCTGTTCCCGGACAAAAAGACGCTGATTATAGATACCGATGCCCAGGGCAATGCAGCCGTTGTTTTTGGCAGCGATCCCGATAAGTCCGAACTTACCATGTATGATGTATTCACTGGCGCCAAATCAATCAAGGATATCCTTATATCCATTAAACCCAATCTTGATTTGGCTCCGGCATCCGACAAGTTCAACATGCTGGAATTTCATATTTTATCCCAACTGGAATCGTACCCCTCTCCTTTTCTGCTGCTAAAAAAAGAGGTCGATCAGATCAAGTCGGATTATGATTACATATTTATTGATTGCCCGCCTTCACTTGGCTTGATAGCCGGCAATGCATTGAAAGCCGCTACTGATGTGCTGATCCCTTTTGTTCCGGAAGCCTTCTCCGTCAAGGGGCTTCAGCGCGTAATCCAGACTATCGAAGCATTCGGCTCCAAGGAGGAACCTTCGCCGCGGATTACCGGCATCATTGCGATGATGGTCGACGGGCGGTCCAAATTGCATCAGGAATTGGTGGGCCATGCCCGTGAGTTCTGCAGCAAGAAGGATATCCGGCTGTTCGAAACCATGATTCCGCGGTCGATCAGCTTTGCCAACGCCGCAGCCTATGAGGGCTCGCCGCTTGTATGGACTGACCGCTCCAATCCCGCTGCGGAAGCCTATTATACTTTGGCCAAGGAGGTGTTCGAATATGCCGCCAAGAAAAAAAGAACTGCTCGTAAACTTTGAAGAACCTACTGACAAGCCGTCCTCCGCTGCACCGGAATCCATGGTAGAAAAAGCCGAAAAAACGCTGCGCACCAGAAAGAAGCCGGCTGCAGCCAAGCAAGCCCGGAAATCGCCAGCCGATCCTCCCGGTCAGGAAGCTCCGCCAACTCCAGCTGTTAAAGTGGAGGAACTGGTGCCGCAGGTCAAGCTGGATAAGAAGCTGCGCAAGGAAACCCACTCCAAAGCCGAATTTTATATCCGCAAGGATCTGCTGGAACGGGTCAAAACGATATCGCAAGATAAAGGCAAAGGCTTCAAAACCAACCTTATCAATTATGCGCTGGAGCAGGCATTGGATGGGCTTGACAGATCAGGCCATTCTCCTTCGGCGGATTAGACGTGCATCATCCATTATAGATGTGTTTATGACAAAACAGGCCGCCAGCGGGTATTCCGCCAGCTGCCTGTTTTGTTGTGGTTTGCCCTTGTACCCTTGGCCGTGTTCCCCGATTACAGCGATTATTTCATCAGACCTTCAGCCAAAGAGACAAATCTTATTGAATTTCAATGCGTTTCTTAACGGATTGCGCTTTTTCCTTCTTGGGTATTTCCAGCTTCAGAATACCGTTCTCGAAGCGCGCCGATATTTGGTCATCCTTAATATTTTCTACATAGAACCGGCGGACAAATTCGCCATAATAACGTTCACGCCGGATAACCTGATGATCTTCCCCATCCACATTCTGTTCCTGGTTGCGCGAAGCCTTAATCGTCAAATAATGATTGCTGTAGCTGATATCGATATCAGCTTTACTGAATCCGGGAAGCTCGGACTCAATCAGAAAAGCATCCTCGCGTTCGTGAATATCCGTGCGGAATGGATGGGTATTGCTTCTCATCGGCGCAAAGAAATCTTCATTGAAGATATCATGGAATGATTTCATCAAGCTGCGGCTGACATCTTCATTTCTTTTCCGAAACGGAACTAAATCCAACATGTACATCTCCTCCAATTTCTTATAATGTGATGCTTACACTTTTTATTATAAGGTTGCTGTCTGCTTTCCTCAAACCCGATAAAACAACAATAAAAATCATTTTCCGTGAATTTAAGGAAATCCGGCAGTCCCCTCGTTATTTTTCTCAGTCTTTCTTTGACTTTCTCTGACTTTGACTATTTTTGACCTTACACTGCAGCTGGCGTGCTGCCCAGAATAGCCATGAGGACGTTACATTCCACATGTTGTTCAGATTTTGTACAGTTCCTATCTGGTATAATGGCCTTACAGGAGGGCCTGCCAACATGAAGAAACTGCTTTCTTTTTTGCTGATCATCACTGGATTTGTGCTGATTGCGCTGCCTTTTGCAAAAGAATGGCATTATGATCAGAAGCAGCGGCGTCTGCTTGATCGCATGGATCATAATACCTTCGCCTCCGCGGCTGAGAAATCCGATCGCCTGCTTGCAGAGAGTTACCAGCGACTATCCGACCTGTTTTCTAATGAAGCAGACGCTGCCTTACCTGAGGCTGTCAGCGACGATCAGAGCAAGGAAGATACTCAAGGAATCGCTGTTATTGAAATCGGCAGCCTCGATGTGAAGCTTCCTGTTCTGGAAGGCGCCACAACGCAAAACATGAAGTACGCCGCTGTCCATCTGACAGAAACAGCCGCACTTGGAGATATTGGCAATGCTGCCCTGGCTGCACACCGGGCTCATACGAAAGGCCGATTGTTCAATAGGCTGGGTGAAGTGAAGATGGGCGACAAAATTACGATACGGGTCAAAGACAAGGTTATGGAATATACCGTATTCAAAATATCGGTCGTCAAGCCAACTGACCTGTCCGTATTGAATGGCAATGACACCGACAGGGTGCTCACGCTTATCACATGCGATCCGCTGATTAATCCGACCCATCGTCTGATTGTCCAGGCGAAAATGTAATCTATTATCACTTAAAAATAGTTGTATATTCTATCAAATATTGGTATAGTAAATGTCAAGATAAGTCACGATAACGGCAAACCTGTCGAAAGGCAGCGACGCAAAGCTAGAGGGCCTTCCCATTATTGGATGGCAGCCAGCTACCGAAAGTTTGTCTTTTTTTGTTTTCTAAAAACAATAAACACTCAACGATAAATGGCAAACTTGTCGAAAGACAGGGACGCAAAGCTAAAGGGCCTTCCCGCTTGGATGGCAGCCAGCTACCGAAAGGAGTCTTATTTCATGAAATCTTTTTTTCTTGTTCTCGCGACCGTAATCATTTTGTCCCTTCCCCTCTCCACGACTGTAGCTGCATCCGGTACGGACTCCCCGACTTGGCTCGATACGAAGCAATTGGACAATGGAGTTATCGGAGCTGCATTTAAACCTGCCGCAAAAACACCTATTGTGCTGTTAATAACCAAAAACGGAGTCACTTATACATACAAATTGCCTGCCACAGGTACGATGGAATACTTCCCCCTGCAGCTTGGTGATGGTGCTTATACTATCTCTCTTATGCAAAATGTTACCGGCACCAAATACAAAAAAATCGGTACGGAATCAGTTAACCTGAACTTGAGCGATGACAGCAGTGTATTTCTCGGTTCCGTGCAAAATATCAATTGGAAAAGCTCTCCGACTGCTGTCGCCAAAGCCAAGGAATTGACGAAAAACAAAACGAAAGTTGAAGACAAAGTCAAAGCGATTCACGATTATATCGTTAAAACCATCAAATATGATTCCAAATTGAGCACATCTGTAACAACGGACTATATTCCCGATGCGAACAGAACGTTGAAATCAGGCAAAGGCATCTGTTATGATTACTCCTCCCTGTTTGCAGTCATGGCTCGCAGCGCCGGCATCCCTACAAAGCTGGTTATGGGAACAACCGATTATGTGAAAGGCTACCATGCCTGGAACCAGGTAATGATTAACGGGAAATGGAGCAATATTGATACAACGGTTGATTCCGGTTTGGGCAAAACCAGCACAAGCAGCAGTTCAATGTTCAAAGAAGCCGGCAAATACGCAGCAGCTAAATTCTATTAAGCATTAATCTGATCGCTTGATAGCATCTGTCATTAAGCAAAAGCAGCTTAAGACAGCAAATAGCGCAAAAAAGAGACTATTACAGGATCCCCCCTCCTGTAAAGTCTCTTTTTTGCATTTTAACGGGCAGTTCGGTATTAAGTGGTCTGGATATGCAATCCTTTATTTCATGACAAATGCCTCACCTATTGTGCATCTCACCATTATCATATGAGGAGCCGCGCCTCCTCATATGATAATGCGGAGGAACAGCTCCTGATGGATTTTTACTAAAAATGATCTTATTTCTGGAGATGCTTCCGGCGCAATCTCAGCAAAACAATTCCGAGAATGACCAGGCACAGTCCTGCAAGTTGAAGCGGCAAAGAACTGCTTTCCCCTGTTTTGGGGAGCGTCTTGCCAGGTGTGCTGCTGCCTGGATCGTCATTACCGGGTTCTATACCGCCCAAAGGAATCTCATCCACATTTACATCGAACAGGACTTCTTCTTCGTTGCCGTCCTTGTCAATTACGATGATAGAGAAATGATCCTCGCCCGTATAGCCCGGTTCAGGTGTATACATCCATTTACCATCCGGATCAACCGTCAATGTACCATGTTCCGGTTGGGTACCGATTGCAACATTGCCGCCTTCTGGTACTTTAACCGTCCCTTTAATCGGTTTGTCCTGTACGGTTGTTTCCTGCTGCGGTACTTGTGTATCGCTGCCAGGTTCTGCGCCTGGATCAGTCGGCTCACCTGGATTCGATGGTGTACCCGGGTTACCCGGATTGACTGGCGAACCTGGTTCGCCCGGTGCTCCCGGATCAACCGGCGGCATTCCCGGATTTGCCGGATTTGCCGGATTTGCCGGATCCTCCGGATCGTCAGGTGTTGTCGGATCCTCCGGATCAAGTGGAGGGAAGTACGGATAATAAGGATACATTAATCCCAAATCGATCGTGAGATCTTCCCATCCCCGCGGGGCGTCTTCACCAATCGTGATGACTGCTGTAGTACCGTCAGTCAGCTTATTGGAGTCTTTATCAGCCGCTATTCCCACTGCTTCCGGAGTTGTCAATTCATAGCCCTCAGGAGCTTCGAATTGAACAAAATATTGGCCTCCGACCAGATTGTCAAACCGATAATAACCCGGTTTCCCTGCAGCATCATCTGCAGTCAAAGTCTCTGCAAGCAATTGCATGTCTTTGTTATAAAGCTTGACCTTCACGTTGTTAATACCGTCGTCATCAGCTTCATCCTGCATGCCATTCCCGCTGCTGTCCAGCCATACGTAGTTGCCAATGACGCCTTTGGCAACAAGACCCAAGTCAATGCCGAGATCCTCCCAGCCGGGAGTTTCGCCGATTTGAATTTTAGCTGTAAAACCATTCTCATCGGTTGCATTGGAATCCTCTTTGACGTCGGCTCCTTGTTCCTGAACGGTCCTCATATAGTCGGCAGGCACAATGAACTTGACTAAATAGTCGCCTGGCAGCAATCCGTCGAACAAATAATAACCCGCTCTGCCTGTCGGATCCGCTGCAGTTGTTGTAGCGGCGACAGGGGTTCCTGACACATCATCTTTGAACAACTGGACTTCGAGTCCGTTGATTCCCTGAAGCTCATTCTCGTCTTGTATACCGTTCCGGTTTCGGTCCAGCCATACATAGTTTCCGATCACGCCCCGTGGAACCAATCCCAGATCGATCGTCGGATCCACCCAATTGGAAGGTCCGATTACAATCTCATCGGTAAAGCCGTTGCCGTCCGTGCTGTTGGAATCCGCCTCGGGCGATCCAACCACCGGTTTGGTTGTTTCATACTGTCCACTGTAGAAGAATTTAACGTAGTACCTGCCTTCTTTCAGGCTGCTGAACAGGTAGTAGCCTGGCTGGCCGCCATTATCCTTCGTCACCGCTGTGGCGATTTCCGTTCCATTCCGGTCATCGTACAACTTCACGGTTACTCCGTTGACGCCGGATTCATCATCGTTTTGTATGCCGTCCTGATTCTTGTCCAGCCATACATAATCGCCGATAGCGCCTTTCATTGCGATCAGGCCCAGATCAATACTGTGATCCACCCAACCCGGAATTTCGCCAATTTCAATAACAGATGTAATTCCGTTTTTGTCCGTTGCGTTAGAATCCAGATCCGGATCCGCTCCTTGTCCCGCAGCGGTCTTCACATAATCTGTTGGAACAATGAACTGCACAAAATAATTGCCTTGCAGCAGATTATCGAACAGATAATAGCCCGGCTTACCTGTGGAATCGTCAGCCGTGGTTGTTGCGGCAACAGGAGCTCCAGCGGGAGAGTCCTTATAAAGCCGAACTTCGATTCCGTTGATTCCTTGAAGCTCGTCTTCATTTTGTATGCCGTCGCGGTTGCGGTCATCCCATACATAATTTCCGATTTCACCTCGCGGCACCAATCCCAAATCGATGGTCGGATCATCCCACTTAGAAGGTCCGATTACGATTTCATCCGTAAATCCGCTCACATCCGTGCTGTTCGAGTCTTCAGCAGGCACTGCCGCTTCAGGAGAAGTCATTCCATACTGTCCTTCGTAAATGAACTGGACATAGTAGGTATCCTCCGGGAGTCCGGTGAACAGATAGTAGCCGTCTTTGCCGGCATTCTCATGGGTCACCGCCTCGGCAATTGCCGGTCCGGCAATATCTTTGTACAGCTTCACGATAACGCCGTTAAGTCCGGACTCGCTGTCGTTCTGAGCGCCGTCTTCATTATCGTCCAGCCACACATAGTCTCCGATCGTGCCTCTCGGGTCCGTAGTAACAGGTACATCAAGCGTTACTTCAACCATTGGTGTCTCATCAGGCTTCGCAGAAGCTGTATTCGTTACCTTGGGCTGCCCCATATCGGAGTTTGTAACTGTATAGGTATACTTGATTTGCTTGGACTCGCCTGGCTGCAGCACCGGAATGGCCGGAATACCGGATACCAGGGAATCACTGATCACCACATTGTGCAGAACAGAACTGCCCGTATTCACGATCGTAACCGTGTATTCAATTTGCGTTCCCTCTTCGGTTACGGACAGCACATTGGCAGTTTTGTTGATTTTGAGTCCCGCCGTCGGAATCTTCGCATCATCCGTGATCGGGTCAGGAGATTCGTTATAATGCACGGTTGCCGTATTATCCAAATCGGTGCCGTCGATATCGTCGGCCGTGATGGTATACGCACCTTCCAGCGACAACGATTTGCCAACTGCCAAATCCTTAATGACAACATAAGGCTCCGAGCCCGTACCCGGGTTGTCGATGCGGGTAATAATATCCGGGCGGCTGTGAGTATTTCCATTGATTGCAATTGGATCGCCATCATACGTAAGCTTATCGAATTGGAATCCGGACTGTCCTCTGTCCAATGCATCCGAAACCTTGATATTATGCATGGTGACGGACGAAGTATTCGTCAAATCGATTTTGTAATGAACCTTGTTGCCTTTCACTACATAATCCTGCGAAGCGACGCCTGCTGTCCCCGGTTCCACGTTTGTGATGGTTTTATCCATGTCAGCCGAAGGATAATCGTTATTATCAGGAGGACTGGTTTCAATCAGACCCAGATCGATCGTACGATTCTTTTCGGCCGTGCCAAGCGTGATTTCATCGGTTTTGTACGTTTTGTAGCCGCTGGCACCGATTACGGGTGCAACAAAATTGGAATCCTCAGCGATTGCATGATTCGGATCGGTTCCCTTCTTGTTGGCATCAGTAGTTGTGTATTTGTCGGGAACGACGAATTCGACGTTGTAGTCGCCAGCTTCAAGTCCCTGGAACAAGTAGTAACCCGGTCTGCCATTAAAATCATATCCGGTCTTGCTCGACTTGAATGGAGTCGTTTCCCCTGCTTTGTACAGGTTAACCGTGACGCCGTTAATTCCCGCGCCTTGTCCACTGTCCCCTGAGAACTCCTCGTTCTGCGTCCCGTCGCGGTCACTGTCGAACCAGACAAAATCGCCAAGCTCGCCAAGCGGAACATGCTCGTTGTCCGGATGTACAAGGAATCCGACCTTGTTCGGAGCGGTCGGAAGCATTTTGCTGCCTTCACCGCTGCCGCTGCTTCCATTCTCAGTCGCCTGAATGGCGAATGAGTTCCAGGCGACGGAGTCCGTTGGAGCACCTACCGGGGCATCCATTTTCCAATCCAGCACGATGTAATCTCCTGGAGCCAGTCCCGCCAGATTATCACTTCCGCTTATACCGGACAATTCAAAATACAGTGACCGGATATCCGTCAAATCATCTCTGTTGAAAGACGCCTGAGCCGTCCAGCCGGTCTTTCCGCCGGTCACGTTATCGAAGTTGACCACGTTATCCTGGTTGGTCGATTTGCTGTAATAGGTGTTCAGCGTATAATCGACTTCCTTCGGAGCTCCGGCATTCTGAGGTGTCCAGGTGAATGTCTTCGCTCCGGATTCCAGCACTTCCGCCAGATTCGGCTGCCACTCGGAATGTCGTTCTTCAGCCGGTCCGGAACTCACGTTCACGGCCGTATCCCCGACAAATGGAAGGATATCAATGACATCGATTTTACCCAGTCGGGTGTTTCCGCTGTTGAAGATGACCAGCTTGTAGTCCGCCGTTCCACCCTCGTAGGTGACGCTGTAATACGGGAACTCCGTATACTGCGGCGTATCGGCAAAATCGAAAGGCATATCCGGGATTGCAGGGTGGCCCTCATACTCCGGATTTTCTGCCGCTCTGAAAATTGGCGCCAGATCACCTCTGTTCCATTTGGTCGATTCGACCTGGGAAGACTTCTTCACTTCAACCGGTATGGATGCATGAACAAAATATTCATCAACTCCCGGTGTCGGATCAATCGTATCCTTGATGGAACTGTTGCGCGATTGCCATGCACCTGGACTATCAGGCACATCCTGCGACTGATCTCCCGTATACCAGAAAGGTGTCCCCGGTACAGCAGTTGTAAGGTAGAGATCGTTGGTATACGTATGAGTGCCGTCAGTCATCGGCGTTCCAGCCTCGACCTGGCCCTTGTAATCGATCCGGAAGCTTTGTCCGGGTTCAAGGGATACCGGAGTAGCCCAAGACCATACGACAAGCGATCTTCCATCTTTGAAGTTGTCTATAATGTGAACGCTCGGCTCTGTCAGAGCTGGATTATCACCAAGAGGGACAATATCAAAGGATTGCTGCAGCGCTTCATTCTCGTCAGCAATCAGAGGATTGGTGTAGTAACCAAAGCTGACAGGCAGCAAATCATATACGGCTGAGGTTACATAGTTTCCTGTAGCGCGTTTATCATTTTCCACCGTCAGTTTGAAAGGCACTGTGCTCATGGGACGATAATTGCCGGTCGTTACTTCTTTTGTGGCATTTATCCAAGGCTTCTCGTTGTTGATCTGGAAGTCAGCAGCAGCGTTTTTGGACTTGTCATCCAGTTGATTCGGAATAACAGCGTTTAACTCCTTATAGTCCAGCAGGACCGAATTAAGCACTGTATCTCCGTGTACAACAGGATCAGCTGTGATTCCGTTGACACCTGTTCCGTTCGTCACACTTCTTACAATACCCTTAATGGTAATATCAGAAAGTGAGCCATTCACGGGCAGTTTATCATTGTAGCTCCATTCGAGCTGTTTCAGATAGGCATCCGAATCCAGAATGATATCCTTGTTGGCGTCAAGTCCATCGGTGCTGCCGCCAATTCGGATAAGATTACCCGGTTGGCTTACTATATGCCAGACATTGTCATTCGTCAAATAACGGAATTGGTCCCACTGAAAATTCGCTGTCGAAATGGAGGTGTAGTCCATTTCTGGCGGCAGCGTATCAACGAGCACCAGATCGGATAACGGCGAATTCACGCCTGTACCCGAATTATTGATTCCGCCAATCGTAAATGACTGCTCCTGACCGGGAAAACGGTATTGAAACTCCCGGTTCTTGAACAATCCCGGCGTTCCGGATTTCGGAGGTCCGAACTCCGTTGTTACTTCCGCATTATCACTTGTTACAGTTCCAGTCCCCGTCAGCGAATAAGTCGCAAAGGTGACCGTGTTCTTCTGATTCTGCGGATTGTTGGAAGCATAACCGTAATTATCCGGATACGCGACGGTTACTTCTGCCTCAAATTTCCCGCCGGAAGGCACCACAATATTACTCCACGTGATGGTCCCCGAGCTATAATTACCGGAGGGATTCGAGCTTACATAAGTCGCCTCTGGCGGAAGTGTGTCTGTAAATGCCGGCACAGTCAAACTTCCGGTATCCGTGTTTCCGGCAGTTCCCTTGATGCCGACCTTATACTTCACCTGGCCGCCGACGATCTTGACACCATTGCCCAAGCCGGTATCCTGAGTCTTGTAGGTCGACCACTTATCATAGGTCACATCCGGAACCGTAGGCGGGTCCGGGTCGTCTCCCCCATCGGGATCGGGCCTGATCGCCACATCGACGGCTGCCGGAACCTCGGTTGTCCCCCCCGGATCCGTTACCTTGGCAATCGGCGTATTGGTCGTCGGTACGGAGGAATCGGAACCAGTAGGCTTTACTTTGACCGTAATTCTGAGGTTCCCTGAAGTTCCCGCTTTCAGCACCCCGTCAGGAGGAGGGCTGAACGTTACGGTTTGCCCCGCTTGCGAATCCCACATTTCAGAATTAACAATTTCAAACTTATCGGGGACCGTGTCCTCAATGACCAGGCTTTTCCCAACCTGAGTCGCATCGCTCACCTGATACTTGATCAAATAATCAAACGTTTCACCTACATCCACTTCTGAAACCGGCGTATCGAGTCCGGTCACAACCGCCTTGGCGGTAAAAGAGAATCCCGGGAGTGAAACGGGAGCGGCCGAAGACGTAATATGAAGCATAGGCTGCAAGAGCACCTGCAGCACCAAAGCCCAAATCAGCGTCAAAGCCAGCTTTCTCTTGCCGTCTTTTCTGAAATACGAACGCATAACTCTACCTCTCTCCACTTTGAACATTCTTACATTCCTTGCTCCTCAAAACGCGACGACATTTCAACTCTACAGCCATGGATCAATTCGCTTGCCAAGCACTCCTCCTCCCCCCTCACTCCTTTCTCTCCTAGTCTTGTCGGTGCGCTGTCGAAAATTGGAGAGTTACAGCTGACTATACCTATATGATCTGAACAAAAACTGAACAAAAATTTTGTGGAATAACTGAACATATTCCCGGTTTCATCTCCACCGGAAGAAGGGAAACGGGACATTTGACCTAATCCCTTTCCACACCCATTTCAAAAGTCCCTGATTCCCCATTCGGAACCGTTGTTTCACCAGACACCATTCCCCATAGATACAGTCCAAATGACCTATCCAACAATCCTGCTGACAACAAAAACAGGCCGCCCGGCAGATACCACCGCGCGACGGCTGAACATTCATAATTCACTTCAATGGAAACGCCCGCGTTCTCCAGAATTCACGCATCTTCACGGTTATGAAAATCACTCCGGCAGGCATACATATTATCCTTGGCTCTTTCATATCGGCCAAAGGGGAGGGGGATACCATGCTCCAAAATATCAAAGCCGGGATCAGTCTGCTCTCCAGCCGATTAATCAATCATCAATCGCCGGACGGAAGTTGGCGGTATGGCTTTATAGAGAGCGGGCAGACGCTTGATGCCGCAGCAATCATCCTGATGCGCATTGTAGAAGAGAAGCAGCCAGGCGATCCACTTGTTCAAGCCTTGGCTGAGCGCATCATCGCAAGCCAAGGCGATGACGGCGCCTGGCGCGTCTATCCCGATGAGCCTGCCGGCAATTTATCCGCTACAGCGGAAAACTACTGCGCCCTGCTCTACGCCGGCTTCGATGCCGAAGCCCCCTTCATGACGAGGGCTTATGAAACGATCCGCAAGTTGGGCGGTTTATCCGGCGTTGACAGCCTGATGACCAAGTTCCTGCTTGCCGTTATCGGGCAATATCCCTGGCCCAGGTGGTTCCCGCTCCCCCTTTCCATCATGCTTCTTCCCTCTTATTCCCCCGTTCATTTTCAACAATTTTCCGGTTATGCCCGCGTCCATATGGCTCCGATGCTGCTTCTCGGGTACCGCAAGCCGAACTTTGGCCTTGCCTCCATCCCCCGGTTGGAACTGCATAGATCCTCAACGAAGCCGGAAGATCCGTACGGGGAAAATGAGGAGGCCAGCTCCTTATGGATGCGGCATTTTGACCGCAGCAAGCTGTCCCTCCTGCAGGATTGGCTGCTGGCCTTGAAGAAGCTTCCGCTGACCAGCGGATTCAGCTCCTTCCTTTCACAGAAGAATGCCGCAGCCCGCGCGGAGCATTTCATGCTTGAGCGGATTGAATCGAACGGCCTGCTCTACAGCTATGCAACCTCGACAATCCTCATGATTTATGCCCTGCTTGCCACAGGGTATGAGCGCACTCACCCGGTTATCAGAATGGCGATGAAGGGACTTCAAAGCCAGATTTTCCAAAGAGACGGCCAATGGATGCTCCAAAATACCAATTCAGCCGTGTGGGATACAGCATTGATCAGCTACGCGCTTCAAGAGGCCGGAACGCCAGCCGACTCGCCCGCTGCCCGAAATGCCGGGGAATATCTGCTTTCCAGGCAGCATACGAAGCCTGGCGATTGGAAGTTTGGCGTCCAGCATCCATTGCCAGGCGGCTGGGGATTCTCGGATATCAATACGATCAATCCCGATATGGACGATACTGCAGCAGCGCTCAGGGCTATAACAGGCATGAAGGACCCCCGTTATGAAGCAGCAAGCTCCCGCGGACTGCAGTGGCTTATATCGATGCAAAATAATGATGGAGGTTTTGCCGCATTCGAGCGCAATATTGATAACCCGCTTCTGCTGTGGCTGCCAATTGAAGGAGGCAAGGATGCAGCCACTGATCCGTCCACGGCAGACTTGACGGGCCGAACGCTGCATTACCTGGGGCACACACTCGGACTTACTGCCAGATACCGTTTCGTCGAACATGCAACAGAATGGCTGTATCATAATCAGGAGAACGACGGGTCCTGGTATGGGCGCTGGGGGGTTTGTTATATTTACGGAACCTGGGCGGCACTAACCGGCCTGATGGCTGCCGGCGAACCGGCAGAGCAGCCCGCCATCCGCAAGGCTGTCAGGTGGCTGCAATCCATTCAGCATGGGGATGGCGGCTTCGGTGAGTCATGCCTCAGCAACCGGGTGAAGCGGTACATGCCGCTTGCAGCCTCCGTACTCTCCCAGACTGCATGGGCGCTGGATGCCTTGATTGCGGTCAGGGATGAGCCGGATGAGTCGATCCAGCGCGCCGCGGGTTTTATCCTGCAAAATCTGGACAGTAAAAGCATCGTCTCCAGTTACCCGACAGGTGCCGGACTTCCGGGCCATTTCTACAACCGATATGAGAGCTATTCGCTGGTTTGGCCGCTGCTTGCGCTTTCCCATTATGAGCAAAAGTATGGCGCATCTCCCAAATAAAGCAGTGCGCTTTTCGAAACTGATGATGGCATGCAAAAAAAAGCGCCCCTTAGGAGGGACGCTTGTCAATTAAAAGCCAGTGCGAATTGCAATTGAAATACGATATTGCGTAAGAAAGATTAACGGAGCTTCCAATACAAATCACTCATGCGCAGTTCGTTGCGGAGGGCACGCGTGCTGGTCGAATTATCGATGATGACATATTCGATGCCGGCCATCTCCGCCCAATCCACCAGCTGCTCCACTGTAACCTCATAGGAGAAAACGGTGTGGTGGGCGCCTCCAGCATGAATCCATGCTTCTGCCGACTCGCTAAGGGAGGGCTGCGGCTTCCATAATACGCGCGCCACTGGCAGCTTAGGCATGTCGTGATCGGGCTGGACCGCATCCACGACATTGATGATCAGGCGGAACCGGTTGCCGAGATCGATAATGGAGGCATTCAACGCCTGCCCGCTGCGGCCATCGAATACCATCCGGGCCGGATCGGCTTTGCCGCCAATACCGAGCGGATGTACTTCAAGGCGCGGCTTGCCTGTGGAAATGGTCGGGCAAACCTCAAGCATATGCGCACCCAGCACCATTTCATTCCCCGGTTCAAAATGATAGGTGTAATCCTCCATAAACGAGGTGCCTTTGTTGTCCGCAATCATCTTCATCATGCGGGTCAGGGCAGCCGTCTTCCAGTCGCCTTCTCCGCCAAATCCATAGCCCGCCTCCATCAGACGCTGTACCGCCAGACCCGGCAGCTGCTTGAGGCCGTGCAGATCCTCGAACGAGGTGGTGAAAGCCGTGAACCCTCCTTCCTCCAGGAAGGATTTCATCCCGAGCTCGATGCGTGCCTGCTCGCGTATGGCCTCCCATTTCTCGGGGGAATTTCTGGTTTCAGCTGCAATCACATACAGCGTTTCATATTCATCCGTCAGAGCGTTGACCTGTTCCTCGGAAATTTGCGCTATACGTGCGGCGAGATCGCCGACGCCATAGCCGTTGATGGACCAGCCGAATTTGATTTGAGCTTCCACCTTATCCCCTTCTGTAACCGCAACCTCCCTCATATTGTCCCCGAAGCGGGCCACCTTGAGGCCGCGTCCTTCTGTGAAAGCAACCGCGGTACGCATCCATCCGGCAATGCGCCCGCGGGCCTGCGGGTCTTCCCAGTGTCCGACAACGACTTTGCGGGCTATGCCCATGCGGGCACCGATGAAACCGTATTCGCGGTCACCGTGCGCGGATTGATTCGTATTCATAAAGTCCATATCAATGCTGTCCCATGGAATATCGCGGTTAAATTGCGTATGCAGATGCAGCAGCGGCTTGCGCAGCTCGGACAGGCCGGCGATCCACATTTTGGCCGGAGAGAAGGTATGCATCCAGGTGATGATGCCTGCACAGCTATCATCCACATTGGCTTGCGAACAAAGCTTGTAAATCTCATCCGGCGATTTCACCACCGGTTTGAAGATCACTTCAAAAGGGATAGAGCCGTCGCTGCCCAGCGCCTCTGCGATCGTACGGGAGTGATCTGCGACTTCAAGCAGCGTTTCCGGACCGTATAAATGCTGACTGCCTGTTACAAACCAAAACTGATAAGGTCTCGTTTTTAGCATGTTTTTTTTCCCTCCATACTGCAACCGTTAGATGAGTTATCCATCCCGGTTGTCAGTGAAAATATACTGCAACCGTTAGATGAGTTATCCATCTCGGTTGTCAGTGAAAATATACTGCAACCGTTAGATGAGTTATCCATCTCGGTTGTCAGTGAAAATATACTGCAACCGTTAGATGGGTTATCCATCTCGGTTGTCAGTGAATTATACTGCAGCCTTTAAACGGGGAATTGCCCATCCGGCTGCCGGTAAATCATTTGTCCGAGTTGTCAGTACATATTCTCTACTTGTACAGACAATTCAGTCCGTCAATCCTTCAATCACTCCATGAACTGCTAATTCCCAGTGAAAATGCCTGTTCCATTTCAACCAATTTCGCTCAACTTGTACGTACAACTATAACAATATGTATTGTACGCCCAAGCGTATTCTTTTTCAATACCTAATCTTGCCCCAATCCTGAACAAAAGGGCGGATGACAAATTTGAATCCATTCTAAATGGCCTAAAATCGATTAAATCATTGTTTTTCCCGTATTTCTTAGAGAAATTCACGGAATGCACTTGACATTGATACACTTTGTATCATAAATTACTAGTATATAGAATTAAAAGGTACCCGTTTGTACTAGGACTATTGTCCGGTGTGAACGTAAGGAGCTATTGCTATGACAATGGGAGATCGATTAAGGGAATTGCGATTGAGAAAGCGTCTGTCGCAGGAAGACGTCGCCAAGCAGATTGGAATCACCCGATCCGCGTACAGCCATTATGAGATCAACAACCGCCAACCTGTTTACGAAACATTGAAGAAGCTGGCCATTTTGTTTAACGTAACGCTTGATTATATTATCGGCGGCGAGAGTACCAAGCAGGAACACAATGTATCCCCGGATGCCTTCGAAATCATCCGCATTCTTAACGGCATGGACCATGACAAAAGAAAACAATCCATCGACCGGATGCTCGCTGTAATTAAGCAAGCCGAGTGACCTCTTTACAGCACGGCTTCATAAAATGAAAGCTGGAAGCGCTATCCAGATAGTTGTACCTATTCCAGGTTCGCTCTTGGCACCGATTTTGCCGCCATGCGCTTCAACAATCTCTTTGGCAATCGCAAGGCCCAGACCGCTTCCGCCATCAGCCGAGTTACGGGATATTTCTTTTTTATAGAAACGGTCGAATATATAGGGAAGATGTTCCGCTTCTATTCCGATCCCGGTGTCAGAGACGGTAATTAAAGCATCATGGGAATCACGTCTGTAAGAAAAAGAAAGCGTTATCTTGCCCCCTGTTTGGGTATGCTTGATGGCATTGTAGACCAGGTTTGCCATGACCTGGTCTATTTTTGGCAGATCGAGCTGAAGACTGATCTGCTGCGGATCCGGATAATCGCTGCCGTCCTTATCCCCTATGTATTCGCACTCAAAAGCGAGCCCTGCGCTGCGCACATCAATCTCGTACTGCTCGCAAAGCTGCTCCCGCCACTGCTCCAGGCTGACAGCCGCCTTGTCAAAACGCAGCTGCCCCGCTTCCAGCTTGGAGAGCTCAAAGAGATCATGGATCAGCCGTTCCAATCCGCCTACCTTGCCAAGCATCATGCGGACGTACCGCTGCCTCTGCTCCTCCGTGCTTACGACTCCGTCCTGAATAGCCTCAAGATACCCCTGCAGCAATGTAATGGGCGTTCGCAAATCATGTGAAATATTTGTCATTAAATGTCGTCTGGAGGTCTCCATCCGGCCAAGCTCCCGGTTCGCTTCCTCCAGCGTCTGGTTGGTCTGCTTCAGGGCGTCCGTTCTCTCCTCGATCCGTTCCTCCAGGTGCGCATTCAATTCCCGCAGCTCATTGGACACCAGTTCGACCCGGCGAAGGGCGCTGGAGAAGCGCGTGGAAATGATAAAGGACTGCATCAATATAAAGAAAAACAACCCGAGCGGCACAAGCTGTGCATATACAAGCCATTCATTATAGAAAAACACATCATTAAATACGGTAAGAACAAAAACGCCCATACCGGCAAGAACAAAGCTTGCCCCTTCCCTTCTGTTCATCCTTGCAACGACCAGAACGACCAGGCAATACAACCCCACAACAAGGGCAAACAGCTGATAAAACAGCAGGATTTTGGAATAAATAATCGCCGGAACGATAAGAACGAAGAAGGTGAGTACAAAGCCGATGCCCATAATCGCTTTAATGGCTTTCCTGGATGCATCCTGCGGGAAGAGCCTGTATACATACAAGTAACCGGAAATTGCGCATAACGGCAGTGATATGTAGCCCAGCTTCACCCCTGTTTCCCATGAGATCAGAAAAAACTGGAGCAAATATGAATCGCCGGTGACGCCCGCTCTCAAGGCTACGATCAAACACAGCAGGCCAAAATGAATCGTAAATTTCTCCTGCCTTCGGAATGCATACAACCCGATATGATAAATGCCAATAATCAGCAGGCTTCCGAAAATAACCATATCCTGCGCAGCCGACCATTTTTGCATACGGAGCATGGAGTCGCTGCCCCCTAATCGGAATTCGACCCATATCCCGCCTTTTCGATGCTGAAAATTAGACACCTGCGCCACAATATCGATCTGCCCCGTTTCCGCCTTGAACGCCACTACGCTGGGATACTGCTCCGCTTTCGATGATTGACGGCTTGTCCCCACCGTGCCTTCCGAAGCCAGAAGCTCGCCATTGATCCACAGCTTGTAGGCGCTGTAAATATTGGGCACCCGCAGAGCCAGCACCTGTTCCGTTGGATCGATCCGGACTGTCAGCCGGTAGGTGGCAAAACCCATCCCGTCCGCCAATCCGTAATCCCTGGGATAGCTGTTCCATGATTTCGGCACATCGACATAATGACCTCCCGGAACATTCGAAGCCAGTTGCTCCGGCGTCAGCAGCTGGCGCGGATAGAATGCCCATTCCCCGTTTAATGGCACGGCTCCCTCTTCCAGAAAAGAGCGGTTGCGAAGATCCAGAGTGCCATGCTCCGCTGCATGCTTGTGAGAGTCCCGGCTGTCTCCGCACCCTGCCAGAGCAAGGGGCAGTGTCAGCAATAAAATGAGTAAAATCAACAGACGGCGAATAAAAAACTCACTCCTTTTTTGAAAACGCTGATTGCCCATACCTCCCTCCATTAGATATAATGGTTCGAGATAGGGGAGGATGTAAGATGAACGGCAGTAAAATTTTGGTGGTCGATGATGAACCGGATATTACCGAGCTAATTGCCCTATATATGGAACGGGAGGGTTTTATTGTCCATTCCACGGATAATGGAGAAGAAGCCATCTCCCTCGCGGATGCATTGAAGCCGGATCTGATCATTTTGGATATATCGCTTAAGACGCTCGACGGCTTCGAAGTTTGTACAAGAATTCGCGCTTCATCCGAAGTGCCCATCTTGTTCATTAGCTGCAAAAGCGATGATATGGATATTATACACGGTCTGAATGTGGGCGGCGACGACTATATCACCAAGCCCTTCAGTCCCAGCCAGCTGGTAGCCAGAGTCAAGGCCCACCTGCGCAGACAGAACGTCTTCGAGCAGCAGCGCGCTGAGCGGGAATACGAGGAGGTTCTGAGCTACGACGGCTTAATCATCGATCTTCTGGCCAGGACTGTCCATGTTCAGGGGAAGGAAGTATTCCTCTCAGCCAAAGAATTCGAGCTGCTTGTCCGTCTGGCCAAGTCTCCCAACCGGGCGTTTGCCTTGAATGAGCTCTATATGATCGTTTGGGGTCATGACAGCATGGGGGATACGCGGACCCTTATGGTTCATATCAGCAATCTGCGCAAGAAAATCGAGCCCAATCCGGCAAATCCGCTTTATATTCTGACGGTACGCGGTGTGGGCTATAAATTCAATTTCAAGGAAGGAAGTTCTCATGTACAACGCTGATCAATGGAAGGATTATGAACTACTGGATACCGGAGGAGGTGAAAAGCTGGAGCGCTGGGGCTCCTTTGTGCTCAGGCGTCCGGATCCCCAGGTGATCTGGCCGATCACAAGCGAAGCCGGCTTGTGGACAAGCGCGGACGGCCACTATCACCGCAGCTCGTCCGGCGGCGGCGAGTGGGAATTCCGCACGAAGATGCCCGATCGCTGGTCGGTCTCATACGGCGAGCTGAAATTTCATATCAAGCCTACCAGCTTCAAGCACACGGGGTTGTTTCCCGAGCAGGCCGTCAACTGGAGCTGGATGATGGATAAAATCCGCAGGGCCAACCGTCCGATCCGGGTCTTGAACTTGTTCGCGTACACGGGCGGTGCAACTGTTGCAGCCGCAGCAGCCGGTGCAGAGGTCTGTCATGTCGATGCAGCCAAAGGCATGGTGCAGTGGGCCAAGGAGAATGCCCAGCTGTCCGGGCTTGAGAACCATCCCATCCGTTACATTACCGACGATGTGTTCAAATTCGTGCAGCGCGAACAGCGCCGCGGACGCGAATATGATGCCATTATTATGGATCCTCCTTCCTACGGCAGAGGACCAAATGGCGAAATGTGGAAATTGGAAGAGAATTTATATCCATTCCTGGAGTCCTGCAGAGCCATCCTGTCTCCGAACCCCCTCTTTGTCCTCGTGAATTCCTATACGACAGGCTTGTCCCCTTCTGTGCTGCATAACCTGCTGCATATGACAATCGGCCAGAAGTATGAGGGAACCATCCGCTGCGGAGAAATCGGACTTCCGATTACGGCGTCGGGCCTGACCCTGCCCTGCGGTATACTGGGCCGCTGGGAGAGTCAATGATGAGCAGCGGGTACCCCCTGCCCGGCCCGGGGAAGCTGACGGTTTTATATGAGGATAACCATCTGCTCGCCGTCGTCAAGCCGCCCGGCGTCCTCTCCCAGGAGGATGATACGGGCGAACCGGATATGGTGAATCTGCTGAAGCAGGATTTGAAGGAACGCTACTCTAAGCCCGGCAATGTTTTTGTCGGCCTCGTACACCGGCTCGATCGTCCCGTTGGCGGAGCCATGCTTTTTGCCAAAACTTCCAAAGCGGCCTCACGTCTGTCTGATTCGGTCCGCACCCGTTCTTTCGACAAGATCTATGTTGCCCTGGTCCAGGGAGCTCCTGAAGCATCCTCCGGCCGTCTGGTGCACTATCTGAGCAAGGACGCGAAGCGTAATATCGTTACCGTGTATGATCGGCCGGCAGCCGATGCCAAAGAAGCGGTGCTGGATTACGCCGTTGTCGCAAGCAGGGGCCGCTGCTCTCTGGTTGTTGTCCGCCTGCTGACAGGCAGATCCCATCAAATCCGCGCTCAAATGGCCGCAACCGGCTGCCCGCTGCTCTATGACCGGAAATATGGCGCGGCTGCTGTTGAAGGAGAACGGGATATCGCATTGTGGTCTGTATCAATCGGTGTGTCACATCCGGTAACCAAGGAATGGATGACCTTCCGCTCGCTTCCCCCCATGGAGGAGCCGTGGAACAGATTCGACGCGGAGGATTATTCCAGAGGGCTTGAGAAACTGCCGGCTCCAGGAGAACTTCGATGAGAATGCTGCGGCTTGTCATAACGGTAATCGCTCTTCTCCCGCTGCTGTCGGGCTGTATGGATACACCGAAGCTGAACGATAACCCGGGCATTGAGAAAAGCTCCGAAGCCGCAAACACGGATACGGATACGGGTACGGAGCAGCTCCAACCAAAACCGATTGAGTCCTCGCCTGCCGCGAAACCTCTTGACACCGAAGGGGAGCCCGCCAACGATATCTCGAATGAACCAGCTGTTGAAGAAACGGATCCCGCAGGTAACGATGAAGTTGTTCCAGATAGCGAAGCGGTATGGATGGCGGTCGGAGACATCATGATGCATATGCCCCAGCTGCCTTCTTCCTATGACGTGAAAACGAAAAAATACAATTTCAATCCCTTTTTCACTCAAGTGAAGCCGCTGCTGGAGCAGGGCGATTGGACGCTTGGCAATCTGGAGACGCCCATCGCCGGCAAGTCGCTTGGCTATTCCGGTTTTCCGCGTTTTAATTCCCCCGTGGAACTGGCCAGCGCTCTTAAATATGCCGGCTTCAATGTGATCACCAACGCGAATAATCACGCCATGGACCGCGGAGCGCAAGGCATTGACCTGACGTTAAAGCATCTGCTGGAACAGGGCTTCATTGTCAAAGGAACGGCCAGATCGCGGGCGGAGGCGGACCACCTCACCATTGTAGAGCACAAAGGAATACGCATGGGCCTGCTGGCGTATACGTACGGCACCAATGGTATTCCGCTGCCCAAGGATAAGCCTTACGCGGTTTCTCTGATCGACGAAGAGGCCATGGTCCGCGACATCGGTCGTCTCCAAGAGGCCGGTGCGGATTTTATCACCATTGCCCTCCATTTCGGCATTGAATACCAGACGGCGCCGAATGACGAGCAAAAGGCGCTGGCCCGCAAGCTTGTTGCTGCCGGTGCGGATATTATAGCAGGGTCTCATCCCCATGTGCTGCAGCCCTATGAGACCGTAGAAACGACGGAGCCCGATGGTTCTGTAAGACGCGGTCTGATCATATACTCGATGGGTAACTTTATTTCCAACCAACGCGGCGACACCAAGGATTACGGCGTGATTTACAAGGTTATGATTCATAAAAACAATACAACCCATCGTACGACAATCGGCGAAATTCAGACGATTCCGACATGGGTCTACCGCAGCGGAAACAAGGAAGCCTATAAATATGCGGTTGTGCCTCTTGAGCAGACGATTAAGAACCGCAGCCTCAAAGGACTTGCTTCTGCGGACTATTCGCATCTTAGCAGGCAGCTGGCGCTGGTGAACAAACGATTAAATTCCATGGCGGTCCATGAGGCCATTGCCAAATAATCAGGCGAAAGCAGCTTAAAGCTGCGCGGCCAGTCAGCAAAAAACGCACATCCGATTCAACGTGAAGATGAAGTCGGATGTGCGTTTTTTTATTTTTTACTGGAGATTTACTAAGAGGCCGCCATTCACGCGCCTTATTATGAATTTGCGACTTTACCAAGCAGATAAACAAGCAGCTGCTGATTATGCGAGGAAATCCGGTCCAGCGCTTCTCCGATATACGCATCTCTTAATTCAATTCCGCGCTTCGCTTCCGACTCGCCTTTAGCGGTCACATTCACCCATACAATTCTGCGGTCATGATCATCGCGGCTGCGCGTCACCAGACCGCCTCTCTCCATCCGGTCAAGCAGGGTGGTGATCGCGGCGGGCGTCGTCGTTAGATAAGCAAGCAAATCCGAGGGCTTCATCGGCTGATGCTGAAGCAAAAGCTCCAGCACGCCCAGTTGGCCTTCCGTTAAACCCGGTGCAAGCGACTCCTCCAGATGCATTTTCCATTCCTTTGTCATCTTCATCCACAAGCGGGCAAACTCCGCAGATACCATTACCGTCACCACCTCAAGCTCTCTGTATTCTTACCTTCATTATATCATTGGCAAATGTCGGATTAAAGGTTAATGCAATTAATATTTTGCGCCATTAATCGAGTCTTTAGAGAACCTTTAGACAACATATGACATAGATTATCAATATGGGCTGTTGACCAGGATCGAATTGAAGGACAGGAGCGTGAAGAGAATGGATGAGCGTAAGCTGGCTTTGATACAGAAGTTGATTGACGCCGGAATTATATTAAAAGACCCACAATGGCTGGACCGGTTGAATGAACCGGCGCCTCTGTGGGTCGTTCTGGATATTTTGACGCAGTTTATGGAGCGCAGCGAGCCGCCTTATCAGCCGTTTGATTGAATTCTCTTATACCTTATGGAAGAAGGTTACGAGCGGGTCCTTCTTATCGACAGTGACAATGGCCTTGCCTGTCGACTTCCGGTCGCCGATAGGAGCTTTTTCCGAGGTCGTGGTGTGAGCTGCGCCCGATGCCGTGACGGCCAGCAATTCCCGCTCTTCTCTGCAGTAAATGGCTCCAATAAGCTGCTCGCCGTTCGATCTTACCCGCTTGCCTTCCTTAAACTCAAAGCTGATCATGCCCTTGCCGCCCCGTCCCTGTATAGGGTAGTCCATAAGCAGCGACCGTTTGGCAAAACCGAGCTCGGTCAGGACAAGCACTTCTCCTTCATCTCCGGATACCCATTCCGCACCCACGATTTCGTCCTCCGGACGAAGCTGGATACCACGGACCCCTGCGGCTACACGCCCCATCGCGCTCACTTCGCTCTCAATAAACCGGATGCTCATTCCAAGCTTGCTGACCAGCAGCAGTTCCTTGGTTCCATCGCTTGGCACAACCTTGAGCACTTCATCGCCTTCCGAGACTTTGATAGCCGCGATGGCGGTGGAACGCGTTGAGCGGTATTCCTTCAAGTCGGTTCGTTTAACCTGGCCGCGTTTGGTGACGAATGCCAGCGACCGGCCCTGCTCTTCAAAATCCTTTACCGGAATGATGCTTACGATGGAATCATCCTTCGGAATCGGCACCACATTGACAACCGCCGTCCCTGCATCCTTCCACTTGAATTCAGGAATAAGATGAACAGGCAGCATATAATAATGGCCTTTGCGGGTGAACAGCAGGAGCTGTTCAATCGTGTTCACATCAAGCATGGTCCGGATAAAGTCGCCTTCCTTGACCCCTGCACTGGAGAGTTCTCCGCCTGATCGTGTAAAGGAGAGCTTAGAGGTCCGTTTGATATATCCATGCAGACTGAGTGTTACATACACCTCTTCAGCAGGCACGATTACCTCGAGATTCACCTTCAGCTCGTCGACTTCACCCTGAATGCCGGAACGCCGGTCGATTCCGAAGCTGCCGCGAATATCGAGAAGCTCATCCTTAATGACCCCGATCAGCTTTTTCTCGCTGCCCAGAATGGATTTGTAATAGGCGATCCGTTTTTGAATTTCCTTCAATTCCTTCTCCAGCGAAGTGATTTCCAGATTCGTCAAACGATACAATTGGAGTGTCAGAATGGCATCCGATTGCCGTTCGGTGAAATCAAACTTCGAGACGAGATTGTTTTGCGCGTCCTGGCGGTTCTTGGAGGCTTTGATCGTGGCAATAATCTCATCCAGCAGATTCAGCGCTTTAACCAGGCCCTCCAGCACATGGGCGCGGTCCTCGGCTTTTTCCAATTCATATTTGGTGCGGAATGTAACGACTTCCCGCTGATGAGCAATATAAGCGGTGAGCATATCCTTAAGTCCCAGCTGCCTCGGGGTCTTGTTGACAATGGCCACCATGTTGAAATTATAGGTCACCTGAAGATCGGTTTTCTTGAGCAGATAGGCAAGGATCCCCTGTGCATCTACATCTTTCTTCAGCTCTACGACGATCCGCATTCCGTTTCGTCCGCTCTCGTCACGAACCTCGGCGATCCCTTCAACCTTTTTCTCGATCCGGATGTTCTCCATGGCGGTAACAAGCCGCGATTTGACGACTTGATACGGAATTTCGGTGATGACGATTTGTTGGCGTCCAGCCTTCATATCCTCAATAGCAACCTTCGAACGGATATAAATGCGGCCTTTTCCCGTTTCATAGGCTTCACGGATGCCTTCTTCCCCCATAATCAGGCCGCCAGTCGGGAAATCCGGGCCCTTCACAATGGACATCAGCTGTTCCAGATTCAGATCCGGCTGCTCCATCACCGCAATACAGGCATCAATGACTTCGATGAGGTTATGAGGCGGAATTTCCGTAGCAAAACCTGACGAAATCCCGCTTACCCCATTAACAAGCAAATTCGGGTAACGGGATGGGAGGACGACGGGCTCTTTGGTTGTATTATCAAAGTTATCCTTGAACAAAACCGTCCGTTTCTCAATATCCCGCAGAAGCTCCATCGCGATTTTCGAAAGGCGGGCCTCCGTATAACGCATGGCCGCTGCGGGATCATCATCCTGAGAACCCCAGTTGCCGTGGCCGTCAACAAGCATATGCCCCATTTTCCAGGGCTGCGCCATCCTGACCATACCTTCATAAATCGAAGAGTCGCCATGCGGATGGTAATTTCCCATTACGTCGCCGACCGTCTTGGCAGACTTGCGGTAAGGCTTGTCCGGCGTGTTGCCGGCATCGTACATGGCGTACAGAATACGCCGCTGCACCGGCTTTAATCCATCGCGGACATCGGGAATCGCGCGATCCTGGATAATATACTTTGAATAACGTCCAAATCGGTCCCCGACGACCTCCTCCAGAAACGCCGGCAGAAACTGTTCCATCATACCCATTTATGTTTAGCTCCTAACCTTTATTGCGGGGCTGGTACAGGCTGCATCGCTTGAGGGCGCGCTCCTCTCCAACCCCGCTTTATTGCGGGTTATTCTTCATACTCCGTAAAATCGACATTTTCCACGATCCATCGTTTGCGAGGATCCACCTTATCGCCCATCAGCGTCGATACACGGCGCTCGGCTTTGGCCGCGTCCTCGATCTGGACCTGAAGCAGCGTGCGGGATTCCGGATTCATGGTGGTTTCCCACAGCTGATCGGGATTCATCTCTCCAAGTCCTTTATAACGCTGAAGCTCAAACTGCTTGCCGAACTCTTTCAGATAGTTTTGCAGCTGTTCGTCGGTCCAGGCGTATCGAACCGTCTCCAGCTTGCCGGATTTGCGGGTAATCTTGTATAGCGGAGGCTGAGCGATAAATACCCGCCCCAGATCGATAAGCGGCTTCATGTACCGGTAGAAGAACGTGAGCAGCAGCACCTGGATATGGGCGCCGTCCGTATCCGCGTCGGTCATGATTATAATCTTGTTATAGTTGCATGATTCCGCATCAAACTCGGGTCCGATTCCGGCTCCGATTGCTGCGATAATCGCCTTATATTCATCGTTTTTAAGGATATCGGCGAGCTTTGACTTCTCCGGATTCATCGGCTTTCCCTTAAGCGGCAGAATCGCCTGATGCTTCGAATCCCGTCCCTGCTTGGCCGAGCCTCCGGCGGAATCCCCTTCGACGATAAAAAGCTCGTTGCGGGTATAGTCCTTGGATTGTGCGGGTGTCAGCTTACCGCCCAGATTGGAGCTCTCGCTCTTCTTCTTGCCGCTGCGAATTTCCTCGCGCGCTTTGCGCGCTGCCTCCCGCGCCCTTGATGCCTGAATCGATTTCTTCAACAGCATTTGGGCAGTTTGCGGATTTTCTTCGAGAAATACCTGCATTTTATCCGAAACAATCGCATCAACTGCGCCGCGCGCCGAGGCGCTTCCCAGCTGGTCTTTCGTCTGGCCGACAAATTCCACTTCCGACATCTTGATGTTAATGACAGCCATCATGCCTTCGCGGAGATCATTTCCCTCAAGGTTCTTGTCTTTCTCCTTGATCAGCGAATTCTTGCGTGCATAATCATTCATCACCCGCGTATAGGCCGTCTTGAACCCCGTTTCATGCGTACCGCCGCCTCGGGTCGGGATTGAATTGACGAACGAGGCCATCGTTTCCGTATATCCGTCATTGTACTGCAGCGCGACTTCGACTTCAATATCGTCCCGCTCGCCGGTAAAATGAATGACCTCATGCAGCACCGTTTTCTCTTCATTCAGAAACTGGACGAATTGACGGGCGCCGCCCTCGTAATAATAAATATCCTGTTTTCCGCTTCGCTCGTCTTTTACGGAAACCTTAAGCCCCGAATTGAGAAAGGCAATCTCCTGAAGCCGTTCGGATAAGGTATCAAAATTAATGGCGATGTTGCCGTGGAATACACGGGCATCCGGCTTGAAGGTGACCTTGGTGCCGGTGCGGTTCGTATTGCCGATAACTTCAAGTCCGGTCGTCGGCTCGCCGACATGCTCCTTGCCTTTCTTGTCGACCCAATATTCGAAGCGCTGTTTATGGATTTTACCGTCACGGAAGATTTCCACCTCCAGCCACTCGGACAGCGCGTTCGTAACCGAAGCGCCAACGCCGTGAAGACCGCCGGATTTCTTATATCCCCCGCCGCCGAATTTACCTCCTGCATGCAGCATCGTATAGACGACCTGCGGAGTCGGAATCCCGGTCTTATGCATCCCTGTCGGGATGCCCCTGCCATTATCGCGAACCATGATTGAGCCGTCATTATGGATTACGACCTCAATAACGGAGCAGAATTTTGCCAAATGCTCGTCAACCGCATTGTCGACGATCTCCCAGACGAGATGATGAAGTCCCGAGGTAGTCGTGCTCCCGATGTACATCCCGGGCCGTTTGCGAACAGCGGTTAACCCCTCCAGCACTTGTATATCGTCTGCTTCATAGTTGCGATCGGCAGCCGAAGAAGTTGCGCCCGCAAACAGATCCACCTGCTCAGTCATACACGTCCTCCTAAAAGTTTTTGCGCGGCTCTGCCTGATGGAACCAAAACATGATTCCATCAAGCAAAAACTCGCTTCGTAAGCGTTACTTAAGTTTTGTGTGATAAAACCTGATATACTTCAACACGAACACAAAACTCGCTTCGTAAGCATAATCCAAGTTTTTGCGCGGCTCTGCCTGATGCAACCAGAACATGATTCCATCAAGCAAAAACTCGCTTCGTAAGCGTTACTTAAGTTTTGTGTGATACAACTTGATGTACTTCAGTGCGAGTACAAAACTCTCTTCGTAAGCATAATCCAAGTTTTTGCGCGGCTGTGCCTGACAGAAGCAGAACCTGGTTCCATCAGGCAAAAGTTCGCTTCGCAAGCAATTTTTGAAGTCATTGTGTGGTACCACTGGTAAATCTCAGCCTCGGCTCAAAACTTGCCTTGTAAGCATAAGCTAATATTTGACGAATATGCAAGACCCTTTATGTTCTTTCGCAAATAAGCATCGCTTACCCAAGCTATTTTAATTCAAGATGTCCTGTTTCGTAAAGACGGTGAATGACACAATTAGTCCTCCGACAGCCCACGCTGCCAGGGTGAGAAGCGAAAATGTAAGGGTCATCCCTTCAATCGGAGGCGGCGAGCCCGCGAGATAGTCGGTCAGCTGCAGATTGACGGCAAAGACATACTTGGCGCTCTCCCAGGAGGAGGACATGCTGGCCAGGATTGTTCCGGCGATAACAGCCGCCATCATCGTGACAATGCTTGCCGCTGTGCTGCGGACCAGGACTGAAACCATTAAGGCCAGTATCGCCACAGTCATCGATGAGAACCAGATCAGACCCGATTGCATCAACAGGTACTGCCACTGCGGGAGCGCATGAACCAGGCTGTTGTCCACGTTTGCGCCATTCAGCACAAAGCCCGTAAATATCGGCATATTCCAGCCCTGGTAGCCAAAGAAGAGTCCTGAAATGAGATAACATAGAATACCGCTCGTGATGACGATCAGAGAGACATAAAGCGTCAGCGCCACCAGCTTGCTGAACAATATTTTCCATCTTCGTACCGGTCTTGTCAGCAGCATTTTGATCGTTCCGCTTGAACGTTCACCCGACACCAGGTCGGAAGCAATGGCCAGCACCAGCAGCGGATAGAACAAAGAGACGGAATTCTCCATAAATCCCCGTGTGAACGTTACCCCGTCAGGCGAATTCGGATTTACATCGTGATTCAAATAATACTGCAGCTGCTGCACGGCGATTTTTCGATACCGTTTCCACTCTTCCGGAATCCGTTCGCTGGAAAGCGTATTCTGATAATCATTAATTTGCTGGACGAGCTGGTTGCGCCAATCCTTGAAATTCTTTTTGTTGGTTTCGGCAATTTTCACCTGGGCATAAGTAAATACCGGAATAAGGACGAGCAGGACGAGAACGACCACGTAGAAGCGGTTTTTTTTCCAGATTTTCAGCGTCTCATTCTGTATCAGCGGCAGCAATCTATCCAATGCTCTCCCCCTCCGTCATTTTCAAAAATAGCTCCTCGAGCGTAGGTGCAACGCGCTGCACAGCCCGGACTCCGATGCCGGCCCGAACCGCTTGCTCAACGACGTACGGGATTCGTTCAAGCGGCATCGTTGTAATGACGGCCTGCTCCATTCCCGCCAATATCCCCTCATCGATCTGATGCTCGTGATCTCCGACAAAGACAATATCCGGCTCGCCTGCAAGCAGCCGTCTCCCCGCGTCAGACTGATCGAACTGCCAGACCACATAGCTGCCGGCCTGATTGACAAGCTCGTCAACCGTTCCGACGGCAAGTACGCGTCCATGGCTGATTATGGCGACGCGGTCGCACATCAATTGAATTTCGCTGAGCAGATGACTGGAAATAAACAGGCTCATTCCCTGACCTGCAAGCATTCGTACAAATTCCCGCAGCTCCTTGATTCCTTTGGGATCCAGCCCGTTTGTCGGTTCATCCAGAATCAGCAGTTTGGGCCGTCCGAGCAGTGCTTGAGCAATGCCCAGCCTTTGGCGCATACCAAGCGAATACGTTTTGACTTTATCGTGAATACGCTGGTCCAGCCCTACGACGCCGACAACCTCCTGAATGCGTTTTTCATCAATTCCGCGCTGCATCCGGGCAAAATGCTCGAGATTCTCCCACCCGCTCATATAAGTATAGACCTCGGGATTTTCAACGATACAGCCAATATGCTTAAGCGCATTCTCAGGGTCCTGGTGAACATTATGTCCACAAATGCTGATTTCACCTGAAGTCGGTTTGATCAGATCTACCAGCATCCGGATCGTAGTTGTTTTTCCGGAGCCGTTCGGCCCGAGAAATCCGAAAATTTCACCGGCGCGGACATCAAAAGAAACGTCATGAATAATCATTTTACGTCCAATTCTCTTCTTCACATCTTTGACGGACATGATAATCTCGTGATTTTCCGTTGAAACAGGCGGCTGGAGCGGTTGCAGCTTCGGATGGGGCGGTTGGGCAGCGGACATCGAACACATCGGATAAAGCCTCCTATTCCAAGGACTGGGCAATACGCGTGGCGATTTGCGCATAGCCGTCATGATTCGGGTGAAAATGATCGGAAGAAATATAGGTTTGAATGGTATTCTCAAACAAATCGAAGGTTGGGATAAGCGTTATATTGGGATATTGGTGAAGCAGCTCATAAGCCTGAGTGTTCCATTTCTGCACCTCGAGACTGCCTTCGCGCAAATCCTGCAGATCATAGAACGGGTTATAAATACCCGTATATACCACCTGTGCCGTCGGATTTATTTCATGCAGCTCTGCCACAACCGATTTCAGCCGCGCAATCCCTATAGGCAGCTCCTTCCGCAGCTTATCGAGACTGAAATTTCCGGTTGCCTCGCTTGCCTCTTCACCGGTTGCAATCTGGAACAAATCGTTTCCTCCGATGGTAAATAAAATCAAATTTGCTTGTGATATGGAATATCGGTAGCCCTTATCCGTTTTCAGCTGTTCCACAAGCTGATCGGCGCGCAGACCGTTGATGGCCAGATTATTATTCAGCTTAACAGGAATCTTGAATTTCTCCTGCAGCAGCCGGACAACCTGCTTCACGTATCCTTCGCCTGTCGCATCTCCGGTCCCCTTGGTCAACGAATCGCCAAAGGCCGTGATGCGAATTTCTTTACTTGCCGCGAGGCTCGCTGTTTTCTCCGGTTGAACGGCAGAGCTCTCGCCTTCGTATGCCTTGCCGGCCGGCCACAGCATATCTTTGACCGAGTAGCCGAATCCGAACAGGAGGAGAAGAGTGGAAGCAAGCGCGGTTATGCTAACGGCTCTCCAAAGCCCCGTCGACCGATTGCTCTTCATGTTATGTATTTCCCCCTATTACTCGAAAATGTAAAATGATGCCTGGTAAGGTTCATCAGGCTTGTATACGTTTAAAATAAAGCTTTGCCCACGAATTTGCAAATTATGACGGATTTTGGAAAACAGGTAAAAACCCGAGCGGGCGTAAGTCCGAGCCGGATCAGATCAATTACAGGACCTGACGATTCGTTTCACGCTGGCGCTCGGGCGAGATCATGATCACCACAGTCAGCTGTATTCGATTGTTAGCGATTCCGCCGCCTGCCTTGCAAGCTCGCGCGCTTGCTCGGTGTTATCTGCGGAACATAGCGCAACGGCCATACGTCGGCCCGGCTTGGTGACAGGCTTGCCGAACACACGGACTTGCGTATTCGGCAGCGAAAGCGCATCGCCAATGCCGTTGATCCGGAAGGAATCCGAATCCCGGTCCGCCTTCAGCGTGTAGGAAGCGCCAGGCGTAAGCAGCCGGATCGTGGGTACCGGAAAGCCGAGAATCGCCCGGGCGTGCAGAGCAAATTCCGATAAATCCTGCGTCGCCATCGTCACCATTCCGGTATCATGCGGTCTGGGTGATACTTCGCTGAACAAGACGCCTTCAGAGGTTAAAAACAGCTCTACCCCGTAGATGCCGTACCCGCCCAGCTCCTCCGTTACCGCTCTCGCAATCGCTTCGGCTTCGGCAATCTGCTTGTCCGCCATGGCGTGCGGCTGCCAGGATTCAATATAATCGCCGTCCTTCTGAACATGTCCAATAGGCGCACAGAATGCCGTGCCCGACACGGAACGGACCGTAAGCAGCGTGATCTCGGACTCGAAATGGATGAATCCTTCCACGATCACGCGCTGTTTCTTCGCACGTCCCCCGTCCATGGCGATCTGCCAGCAGCCTTCGATATCCGCTTCCGAGCGGCAGACGCTTTGGCCTTTGCCGGATGAGCTCATAATAGGCTTGATTACGCAGGGAGTACCCAGTTCAGCCACTGCCTGCTGCAGTTCTTCAAGCGTATCGGCAAAACGGTATGGAGCCGTGGGCAGACCCAGCGTCTCCGCAGCAAGCCGGCGGATTCCTTCGCGGTCCATGGTCAGCAGAGCGGCGCGGGCTGTCGGAATCACATGAAATCCTTCCTGCTCCAGCTCCACAAGCGCGCTTGTGGCAATCGCTTCGATTTCGGGCACAATGAGATCGGGTTTTTCTTGCAGAATAAGCTCTCTAAGCGCCGATGCATCCAGCATGTCGATCACATGGGAGCGATGGGCGACCTGCATAGCGGGAGCGTTGGCATACCGGTCTACGGCAATGGTCTCGATGCCAAGACGCTGCGCTTCCATGACAACTTCCTTGCCCAGTTCACCGGAGCCAAGGAGCATGATTTTTCGGGCATGAGGAGTAAGCGGTGATCCGTAGGACATAAAAAAAAGAACCTCCTGGAAGAAACCGATGAGAGCTAAGCTGCTGTCCTTACGTCATAATGGGACGCACAGCTCACATCGTTATCGTTTTCTTCCATTGTGGAGGTTCCTCGTCAAAAAATCAAGAATTATGCCGATAAAAAACGATATTGCGCTTCAATCAGGCCGTTATACGTGCCTCCATGCCGGATCAGCTCTTCATGACTGCCCTGTTCGACGATGACGCCATGATCCAGAACGACAATGCTGTCGGCGTTACGGATCGTCGACAAACGGTGGGCAACGATGAAGGACGTGCGCCCTGTAAGAAGCGTCTTGAGCGCCTCCTGAATTTTGAGCTCTGTCTCCGTATCGATGCTCGCCGTAGCTTCGTCGAGAATGAGCACGCGGGGATCGGCAAGCAGTGCCCGGGCGAAGGACAGCAATTGACGCTGCCCCATCGAAAGGGCATTCCCCCGCTCCTGCACCTGCGTGTCATAGCCATCAGGCAGATTCATAATAAAATCATGCGCGTCGACCGCCGTGGCTGCCTTCACCACTTCATCGTCCGTTGCATTCAGACGGCCATAGCGGATGTTATCCCGGATGCTGCCCGAGAAAATAAACGTATCCTGAAGCACGATTCCGACCTGGGACCGCAGGCTTTCGATGCTTACATTGCGGATATCAATGCCATCGACGAGAACGGCGCCCTCAACGGGATCATAGAACCGGCACAGCAGGTTCATAATCGTGCTTTTTCCTGAGCCGGTATGACCGACCAGCGCGATGGTCTGGCCCGCTTTTACGTCCAGCGTAATGCCCTTCAGAGCCGGTCTGCCCTTCTCGTATTCAAAGACGATGGAGTCGAATTTGACGTCGCCGCGAATAGCCGGGAGTTTATTGGCTTCATGCAGCTCCACAACCGTCGGTTTCTCGTCAATGAACTCGAAGATGCGCTCGGATGAAGCCATGGCGACCAGCAGCTGCGCGTACATTTGGCCCAGACGGTTGATAGGGTCCCAGAAATTCCCCACATAGTTGGCAAATCCGACCAGCACGCCGACTGTTATGACGTTGGCCTGGATGAGATGCGAGCCGTACCAGAACAGTATCAGCGTCCCGATTGCAGAGGTGATTTCGATAATCGGACCGAATGCCTGATTGAGCGCTGACGCCCGGTTCCAGGCTTTGATATTCGTATTATTGATATGATTGAAGAATGAAAAATTCGCTTTTTCCTGCGTATAGGCTTGGGTAATCTTCATCCCCTGGATCGCTTCATTCAAATGGGCGTTAATCCGTGACTGCTTCATCCGGACATCCTGCCAGGCAAAACGAATCCGTCTGCGAAGCGCTCCCGATACGATGAACATCAGCGGCACCGTTATCATAACGGCTGCGCCCAGCTTGAAATTCCACAGCAGGAGGATGATAATAATACCAATAAGCTGCACGCAGTCCATCAGCAGGTTGACGACGCCGTTCGTGAATAAATCCTGCAGGGCATTGACGTCATTGGTTACCCGGACAAGCACCGAGCCGGCCGGCCGTTTGTCGAAGAAGCGGAAAGAAAGCTTCTGGATATGGCGGAACAAATCCTGGCGCAGGTCATAAATAACCCTTTGTCCAATCAAACTCGTGTACTTGATCCGGTACGTGTTGGCTGCCCACTGAATAATATAGAGCAGCAGCATCAGCCCTGCGTACATATATAGCTTGGGCAGGCTGGTTTCGCCGCTCTTGGGCGCAATGGCTTCATCAATGGCCACAATGATGATGGCCGGAACGGCAAGTCTCGTCGCGGTTCCCAAAATCATCGTCACGATGACCAAAGGAAGCAGCTGCTTGCTGTACGGCTTCATATACTGGAACAGCCTGCTCAGCTGCGACCAGTTAAAGGGCTTTTCAATCAGTTCGTCATCCTTGTAAATAAACCGTTCGCGATTATCGCCGCGAGCCGTCTTCTGCTCACTCACTGGGCGACCCTTCTTTCTGCTGCTGCCGGCTCTGCTACAGTTACTTGCGGCCGGTCGGCATATTGAATATTGTACGTATCCAGATAAGGGCCCGGAACCCGTATTAAATCCTGATGTTTGCCGCGCTGTACAATGTGTCCTTTGTCCATGACAAGAATCTCGTCCGCATGGCGCAAAGAAGAAATCCGGTGGGCGATTATGAAAGTCGTCCGACCTGCCATAACCTCTTTGAAGCCCGCTTGAATCTCATGCTCTGTCTCCATATCAACCGCACTGGTGGAATCATCGAGAACAAGAACCTTGGGATTCTTGATCAGCGCCCTGGCAATGGCAATACGCTGCTTTTGCCCGCCGGACAGTCCCATCCCCCGCTCTCCGACAATGGTATCATAGCCCTCGGGCAGCTCCATAATGAAATCATGGGCCTTGGACAGCTTAGCCGCCTGGATAATCTGCTCCTCCGTCACTTGATTAATGCCGTAGGCAATATTGTCCCGGATCGAACAGGAGAACAGGAAGGTCTCCTGAAATACGATCGCAATATGTGAACGCAAGCTTTCGAGCGTAAGATCATTAATATTAAAGCCGTCTATCGTGATCGTGCCCTTCTTGATATTATAGGCGCGCATCAGCAGCTGAATGATGGTGGATTTGCCTGAGCCCGTTCCGCCCAGCAAGCCGATAACGGTTCCCGGAGGCGCTTCGATGTTCAGATTCGTCACAGCGGGGGCTTTATCCGGATAGTTAAATGTTACTCCGCTGAAACGGACATGCCCTTCTACGATGTTGTCCTCCAGAACAACAGGCTCTTCGCTGGTTTTAACATGGACATACTGGTTTAATAACTCGGTAAGACGCTCTCCGGAAGCTTTGGACTGCGTGTAGTTGTTGATCAGAAATCCGATATTCCACATCGGTCCGATAATGTACCATACCATACTGAAGAAGGCGACCAGCGAACCAAGGGTCAAGGACCCGTTAATCACCAGAGTACCGCCCGCCACGAGCAGGATAACGACACAACAGCTGGCCAGAAGCTCCATGACAGGGAAGAATTTGGACCATAACAGGGATGCGCCGATCTGATTTTCTTTATACAAATCGCTGCGTTTGGAGAACTTATCGATTTCATGTGGCTCGCGGGCAAACGATTTCACCGTTCTCATGCCGGTGATATTCTCTTGAACCGTCGTCGTCAGATTGCTCATCGCCAGCCGCATTTCCCGGAAGGCCGGATGGATCTGTTTCTCAAACCGGACTGCCGCGAATGCCAGAAACGGCATGGTCACCAAGGTGATCAATGTAAGCTGCCAGTGGATGTAAAACATCATAGTCGCCCCGAATACGATCATCAGAATCATGTTCAAAATTTGCGCAAACCCGAAAGCGATAAAGTTCCGCACCGCCTCCAGATCAGCTGTCAGACGGGACATCAGGTCTCCCGTCTTGGCCGTATCATAATATTGATACGATAATTTCTGCAGCTTCTCGTAACATGCGTTCCTCAGCCGGAATGCCACCCGGTTGCCGAGCTGGCCGGCAAAATAACCGTGTAAAAACTGCAGGCATCCTTTCAAACTAACAATGCCCACTACGGTTAGCGATAGCGCAGGCACCCACTTGAAATCACGAGGCTTGATGACATCGTCAATCAAGATTCGCAGCATGTTGGGGTACACAAGCCCTAGCGCTGTTGCACAGATCAGAAACGTGATCGATGCAATCATTTTCTTGCGTTCGACCCAATAATACTCTTTGAGTTGCCTAAAGACGTCCAATGGGTTTTCCTCTCCTTGTTCCTTGCTTTTTTTTATTGAATATGAATGAATATTAACAGCATCATTCCGACACGGCAAACAGAGCTTCGACGCATATAGATGGCAGAATCCGCTTTCTCTTCCATATTGACGATTTGTTAGGGGGTATTCTTCGATATCGTCGCAAATCATGACCAACATGCACACATTGCTCCGTTTTTGCATAATTAGTCTTTGTTTTTGCAAATTAATTTTTCACAGCAAAGAACCTTGCTTCATCCACAGGGATGATTGGCAAGGTTCTTCTTCTTATTTTCAGCTGGGTCTTTATAAAATCATCAATTGATTCTGGAGCTGTTTGAGCTTCTCCAGATCGGTATTTCCCCTGATCGAGGAAAGCTTGCCTGAAACAAACGACTCCAGATCCGCCAAAAGAACCCCGATGACAGCCTGCGCCGCCATTTGCCAGAAGCCGTCATAGCGCACCCCCCACTGAAGCTCTGCCTGGGCAATCCAGCTTTGCAGCGGCTGCGTCAATTCGGCCTCCAGGGCGCTGCGCAGCGCCCCCTTGCCCTCCCCTTCGAAGAAGTGGCGCGGCGATTTGAAGCGGCTCCACAGCCATTTGGAATCGATGGCATTCGCCTGCCAGGGAGGCTGCTCCTCCGGTGAAGGGATCTCCAGCGGTTTAAACGCAGAAGCGTGAAAGCCCTGGAGAGTCTCTGCCACCTCTTGGGCCAGATCAGCAAACTGCTTGGCGGCCAACCGGTTAAGCGTATTGTCCAGGCGAAGCGAAGTGGCCTGAAGCTCCTGGGCCAGCTCGATTTGCAGCAGCCGCTGGAGCTCCAGCCAGGCAGTCCATATTGCTTTGCGCAGATCCCGGCCGTCATCCTGCAGAACAGCCGGATTAAAGGCAAAATTAAAGTGCTCGCCGAAGCGCAGCTGCACACGCTGCAGAACATAAAACAGCAGCTCCTTAAGCTCCTGCTCCAGCTGGGGATTGCCTCTGGATAAAGGCTGCTCCATCTCGTGAATTCTGCCGCGCGCAATATCGGCGCTTGCGAGTAGTTCTTCCCCCGCTTTCGAGCGTGAGACCGCATCGCCCGATGCCGCATCAATCCAGTCGGCCAGCGTGCGTCTGGCCCGCTCCAGCTCCAGCTCCGCCGAGGCAACAGCCAGTCGGCCCAGATCATCGCGGGTGAAGGAGAGAAACGCCTCTTCGAAGGCCTCGATGCCCGAACCGTTGATTAACGTCAGGTCGCTGCGCAGCTTGCCGTCCAATGCCTGCAGGCTGGATAACGGGAAGATTCGCGGAAAGCGGATGCCCTGCTGCTGCAAATTTTGCTGCACATGGGCGAGCACGCTCTCCAGCTCCTCGCTGTCGGCCGCGAGATCCGCAGCATTGACGATGAAGAACATTTTATCCAGCTCGAACTGGTCCTTGACACGGCCCAGCTGCAGCAGAAACTGGCGGTCCGCCTGCGAGAAGGCGTGATTATAATAGGTTACAAACAGAATGGCGTCGGCATTCTTAATATAATTGAAGGCGACGCCCGTATGCCTTGCGTTGACGGAATCGGCGCCCGGCGTATCTACAAGAACAATTCCCTGCGCTGTCAGCGGATTATGGTGGTAGAGCTCAATCTCACGGACAAAACAGGACTTTGCCTCTTCGGCCACATAGCGGCGATAGGCTGCGCTGTCCACATGCAGCTCGCTGCCAAGCAGAGATTCATGCTCCTGCCAGCCTTGGTAAGCGGCTTTGAGGAAGCTGTAATGCGGCCTGCCGCCGGCATGCACCCCGTCAGGAGACAGCTTGGCGATGCTCTGCATCAGTTGATCGGATGTCAGGCGCTCAGCCGCTTCTCCAAGCAGGGATAAGGAATAGCGAAGATCGTCGAGCATTTCTTCCCGCGTTTTCAATAGTACGCTCGCGGTGCCGTGGACCTTCTCCCCTGCCGGAGCGACAATACGGTTGACAGCTGCCGTTGTCGGATTCGGCGACACCGGCAGGACGGAATCGCCCAGGAGCGCATTCGCCAGCGAGGATTTGCCCGCGCTGAATGCTCCGAACAGGGCAATGGTGAAACGGCTGCCCTGAAGACGGCCCGCTTTGTCGCGCATTGCCTGCACGGCGGATGAGAAGTCCTCGTTGGGCGCAAGCAAATCCGCGGCGCGGTACAGCCGCTCGGCAGCCTGGCGCTGCGGGCCAAGCGCGCCGCTGTTTGGTTCGGATGGCGGCGCCACGCTTGGAGCCCCCTGCCGGCGGTCACTGTCGGCGGCGGGCGGCGGCGAATTGCTGCCGGAGCCCGACTTATTATTCGGCGCGTCGTCTGGCTGCGCCGCGCGGTCTTCTAGGTGCCCGATACCGGCGATGTCATCCGGCAGCGGCTCAATCCTGTTGCCGGAGGAGAGAAGCGGAGCTGAATCGGGCTCTTCGGGAGCGTCGTTGTCCGCGACGGCTATGCCATCCGGACGCGGCTTGGATGTATTGCCGGCGGCGGGCGTTTGGTCCGCAGCCGTATTGGCGCCAGGAGCACCGGCGTTGATCGCGCCGGTGCTGCCGTTATTCGCGGGGGTATTCCCGCGAAGCATGCGCGCTGCGGAATCGCCCGGAGTTCCCGGCGATTGCGCGGCCTGCGGCACCGGCAGCGCCGGGCGCTCCGGCGCTGGCGGCAGCAGCGCCGCCAGGCGCGCCATATGCCCGCTCGCGCGCTCCGCCAGCGCGGCAAGCTGCGCCAGCGCCCCGGCCTGGGCGGCAAGCACGCCCAGCCGCTCGCGCACAGGAGCGGCTGCAGCTTCGCCGGCCGCCGCTGCCCGCTGCCCAAGCGTGTCGATCCACTCCATCGCCCGCTTGCGGTAAATCCCCTTCACAGCCGCGGCAAGCTCGCGGCAGTAGTTCATCGTGTACTCACTGCCGAAGACGGCGCCGGCTTTCACGTGATTAATGAGCCACTGCGCTTCCACCGGTCCGGCAATCGCCGCGACCAGCTGCTGCTCCATCGCTTCCCCGCGCCATCCGATTTCATCGGCAGCCTTGCGGAGCAAGTCCAGCAAATGCCATTCAATCCCGGCTTTCACCAGGGATTCAAAATCCGCTTGAAAGGCCGCAAGGCGCCGCTCCTGCTCCGCGGCCGTTTTACCGCCGGAAAAGAGCAGCCCCATCTTAAAGCCGGGCTTACGGCTCTCCAGAAACGACTGCGCCAGATCACGCGTCGGAGCCGGCGTCACATTCGCATTGTCGAGCAGGCGCTGCATCTCGAGGCGCAGGCGGACGGGAAGACCGTCAGACAGCGCCTCCAGCTCTGCCAGCTGAGCTTTTAACCCGGACAGTTCCTCAGCAGCCTGCTGCGACCCTTCTTCCCCGCCGGCTGCCGCCAATAATTGCTCCCGCTCGGGCTCTGCAAGCTCATCCAGCACTTTGCCGTGGGAACGGATCAAGTGCCGCGCTGAAGCATCTACGCTGCAGAGAGCCAGAGGACCGCGCAGCCCGGCGAGCTCCGTCAGCAGCCCCTCAAGCTTCGCCCACTCCGAATAGGGATGCCCGGGCTCCCGGAGCGACAAATAAACGATCCCGCTCGGCTCCAGATGCCAGTTGGCGAACGCTTCATCCACGCTTTGACGATAAGCCTCAAAACTCAGCTCGCTGTCGCGGTGCTTGTCGATTTGATTGACGATCAGATAGAGCGGCTTGCCCCAGTCCTTCAACTGCTTGGCGAAGGAAAAATTGATTTCCGACTGTACGTGGTTATAGTCCATAACGTAAAAAACGACGTCTGCCAAATGCAGCGCCGATTCGGTCGCCATCCGGTGAGCGTCATCTGTCGAGTCGATGCCGGGCGTATCCAGAAGTACAGTGTGACCGCCAAGCCGTGGAATCGGATAAGACAAGGAAATGGATTGAACCCCTTCCCCATCCTTGCAGTAATCATCCAGAAGCTCCAGAGCAACGTCCAGCGTCTCTTCTCTGCCGCCCCGCATACGGGTGATGGTTGCTTTGGGCTCCCCGCTTTGGATTGTAACCACATTGGCGCTTGTCGGGATCGGACTTGAAGGCAGCAGCTCCGTTCCACAGAGCTTGTTTACCAGCGTCGATTTGCCTGCGGAGAAATGCCCGCAGAATGCGGCTGCAAGCTGCCCGGCATGTAATTTGCCGCGCAGCTCCAGCAGCCGATCCGCATTCCGCTTGTCGCCGGCCTCGGCCATGAGGGACCCTATTTGTTTAAGAGCGGCGTCAAGCGGATGAACAGCAGTTGCACTAAGTTGATTCATTTCTCTCTCTCCCATTATCCATAACCCTACCAATTCGCTATGTCAGTGGTCTATGATTAAGCTGTTTGCTCGGACGGCAAACAAATTTCAAATACTTCGCCATGCTGCAGGATCGTTACGCTGCGTTCCTTTTCTTTCATCACGACAACCTCGGGCTTCACGCGCATGCGCTCAATATATTGATCCGGAACATCCCCTGCTCCGCTGACTGTAACGCCTTCGATGATGACTTCTTCGTTTTCTTCCGGAGGTGCTTCCATGATTTGCTCGTAAATATCGGAAAACAAAGCAAAGTCCTTCGTGTACACAGAAATGCATTTCATTCTTAATCATCCTCTTCTCTAAAATTTAATTAGCCTTTGCCTTCCGGCTTGTGTTCATCTTCATGCGCTGCTGGCCTTCCTTGCACAGATCAAGCAGCGGGCATACAGGGCACTGCGGATTTTGAGCTTTACAATGATACCTTCCGAAAAAAATAAGCCGGTGATGTGTATCGGTCCACTGCTCGCGCGGAACAAGCTTCATCAGCTTCTTCTCTACCTCGAGCACGCTATCGTCCGCTTTGGCGATACCAAGCCGCTTGGACACCCGTTCAACATGCGTATCAACCGCAATCGCCGGAACGCCAAAAGCATTGGATACGACGACATTAGCCGTCTTGCGTCCGACACCGGGCAACCTGGTCAAATCCTCATGCCGCCGGGGCACTTCTCCACCGTATTCGTCCAGCAGCATGCGGCAAAGCTTCTGGATATGGGAGGCTTTGTTGCGATACAGCCCGATCCGGCGGATATCCTGCTCCAGCTCTTCAAGCGGAACTGCCAAATAATCGGCTGGTGTCTCATATTTCTTGAATAGGTCGGCTGTCACTTTATTAACCGTTTCATCCGTACACTGTGCCGAAAGAAGAACGGCTATGGTCAGTTCAAACGGATTTCGGTGGTTCAGCTCACAGTGAGCATCCGGAAACATCTCGCCAATGACCCGCAAGATATAAGCCATCTTATCCTTAGCTTTCAACTGTCTCTCTCCCCTATTTGGGCTATCGAATCAAAGTGTAGCGAAAAATGTCACAATAAGCAACCGTAAACAGGGGCTTCCTGCGACTTTTTCAAGAGATTTTCATAAAATTATTTAATTTAGCCGCAATTCCATAAGAATAACCTGTCCCTTCCAAAAATTAGCGCAATCCTCCCAAAATGAATTTGTAAAAAAGATTCAAATGTTTTTACATCATGATCACCCTCTCCTGGAGGTGAAAATGGCCATAAGGTTTAAAAAAGCGCTGTGGGATGATCCCGCAGCGCTTTGTATAAACCTGATTTAACTCTTTTTCACAACTTCCAGCAGCTCGCCTTGAACGATGTAAAGGGTAATGCTGTCTCCTTCTTTTAAATCCGACCACTGAATAGCCGCATCGCCTTGGGACAACTTGGTCCTGGATGTAACCTTGAAGGTGTAATTATTATCCGTAAGTCCTGTTCGCTTAACGGAAAGCAGGCCTGCCGAGCTGTCAAACTTCCAGAAGCTTCTTGCTGTACCGCTGTTTACCGTTATCAGAGTCTGTTCTGCGGCATCCTTGCGGACCTCGATCCGGTCACCTGCCTGCAGCACAGCTGCGGAGCTGCCGGACACTCCATTTTTGATAACCGTATAGGCTGTACCAAGCGGAACTTCAGTGGAAACACCGTTATAGTCGACGATGGTCACTTTATCGGCGGCAACCGCCGACACCCTGCCTGATGCAACTGCGACCTTCTTGAACGACGACGGCGTGGAACCTGTAAAGGTGATATTGCCCACTTGACCGGCTGTCAAGCCGGAAAGCGTAATAAGCTCTCCGCTCTCATTGTAGAAGCTCCAGCCGCTGACTGTCCATTCATTGGTCGTCTGGTCGGCATTTTTAACCTTCAGCTTCTGGCTGTTCACGTCAACCGAGACAACTTCGACCTGTTTGGCGGAATGAATCTGAAGAGTGACGGCCTTATCCTGAGTGGTGTTCAATAGCAGGGTGACCACATCACCCGCCTTCACATCTGCGAGTGTAGCGTTCTTGCCAAGCACCTCCACTCCCAGCGCATCAAATCCGATTGTGAACGGAGAACCGCCGGTCAGCGTCATATTCAACTGCCTGGAGGTTTGATTAATCGATACAACCGTACCGGTGTACTTATAAACGAACTGTATGGATATCGCTTTGTCATCCGTATAGCCAATGGTAACCTTGCGGTCCTTGATCAGCATCGTTGCAGCACTTGTCAGCGGAATTGCTGTTCCGTTCATATCGATCTTCGTGCTGTCCGTCAAATAGATCGGAATTAATTTCGTGCCATTTTTGACGACCAGTGCTTTGAGCTCAGGCTCATAGCTAACGATTACCGCGCCATTGATTGTCTCAACCTTGCGGTTCAGGACTTTAATGGCGCTGACTTGATCCTTCTCGTTTAACGTCAGCTCGAGACGGTCACCTTTGACCAGATCAACGAGGCTCGTGGACGTTAGACCCTCGATCGTTACATTAATGGAATCCGCTACGAATTTGGCTTCCAGCTGCGTTCCGCCATCCCGAATATAATTGATGGTTTTATTGTCACTGCTTGCGGAATAGAACTCGCCCTGCACCGACTTCGCTGATGTTTGCTGAACGGTAATCTTCGTCACAATGCTGTTCTGTACCTCATAGGTCAGGGAGTCTCCGGCTCGAACCCCGGCAAGGCCGCCCTGCAAAATACTTCCCTGCCACAAGATAACCGCTTGCGGCGAGACGCTCAGCTGCTCCTCGGCATTTGATGTCGAATTGATGACTCTGATCGTGGAGGCTGCGGCATCTACAGCTTTTACGAGACCGCTGCCCGTTTTATTGATTGGCGCGGATTGCACAGCGATCGAAAGTACACGCGGCACTTCGCGATAGGTGTCACGGGTGATCGTAAGCGTGCTGTCCTTGACCAGCGAAGCTACCGGAATCACAGAGCCGGCGGCATCCTTGACCGTTACAGAACTGTCGTAGGCCACTGCAACCGGAGTATCGTTCACCCATATCCACAGCTTGTTCTCAGCAGGAACTGCGCGGTCGAAGGTACCTGTAATTGTCTCCACCAGCTGCTTGTCATCGAGCTGTTCCACATATAATGCTTGATCCCCGTAGGTGATAACGGTCACATTCGTATTTGGCACAAGCTGATCCAGGCCTACAGACTTCTCGGAGTCAAAGCGGTATACATTCGTATCCGGCGACAAGAGCAGCGTTTGATCGCCTTGCGGCTTGTACAATTGGATAGAAGTGTCCGACTTCGCGGATAAAATGCCTGTCTCCTGACCCGGAAAAGCAACGGGGAACTGGCTTTCCGCCCGGCTCAGCAGGGTTGCCATAGCTGCCCTTGTTATCGCGCCTTTCGGCTCGAATTTGTCGGCCGTCACACCATTGACCAGTTTCAGGGAAACGGCCGCATTCACATAACCGGCAAAACCTTCGCTCACGCTGTTCCTGTCAGAGAAGGCCACAGGCGTGGAAGCCAGTTCAGCGGCTGCGGACTGTTTGCCGATCGCATTGACGACAAGCTTGGTGATCCATTCCCGTGTTGCTTTTTTGGCCCCCCATGTGACGGCCTCATTCTCTTCCGCCAGTTTGAATTCTTCATCCCGGTCAAGCAGGCCCTTCTGAAAAGCAAGTGCGACATAAGGCTTGAAATAATCGTTTACCTTGAATGCGCTGGAGAAGACGACAGCCTGATCTTCCTTGACTTCATTCTCAATGCCGATAAAACGGATAGCCATCGTGACCGCTTCCTGCTGGCTGACATTGTCATTTGGCTTGAAGGCGCCGTTGTCGCCCTTGACAATACCCTGAAGAGCCAGCTTGGTAATATGCTTCTGCGCCCAATGTGCGGCTGGAACGTCACTGAATTTCGTAACTGCAGAGGAATCCGCAAAAACAGCTCCACCAGTTATGGTGAAGCTTGAGAGTACGGAGAATACAACAAGCGATGAGACCCCTTTTAACCATTTGTTTGCTTTGAACATACCGGCGAACTCCCCCTAATGACTATTGTTGCTTAACGATTGGATGATCGAGCTCCACATGACCCATTAAACTTTCTTCTTTCTCGCCGTCAACAAGAATATCAAGAGAAGTCACATCTTCGAATTGAAACATGGTCTTCTGGACAGCATCAACCGCCATCTGTTCGCCCGGACCTCCTAAGCGCGCTTCATCGTTGATATGAATATCCAGCGTTACCGCGCCGTTCTCCACCTTGGCGCTGAGCAGGTCGATATGCTTCCATAGCGACAAGCCTCCGTCTTTGCCATCCTGTTGAAGTGCTTTATAAGCATTTTCAATTTTTTCCCTGGTGTCCGCGTACTGAATATCTGCCTGCTGCTCCTGCAGCTCCGTCATTTCCTCATCGGTATAGTAAACCTTGATCGTCTCGCTCTTCTTCTCTACTACCGGGACCGGCTCCGGAGGCGTCTGCACCTGACCGGAACTTCCCCCTTGCGTGTTATCCGGCCTGCTCCCGCATGCACTCATGGTCAGTATGGCTGCGGCAGCGATCAGGACAAGCAGTATGCGTGAAGCAGCTGGTTGTTTCATCGGCTTCCCCCTAGGTAATATTCAAGTATTCTTTAATTCCGGCTACAACCTGAGCTGCAATGGCATCCTGTCTTGCCGGATCGAAGAGTGCCGCGGCATCGCCTTTGTTGGAGAGATATCCCGCTTCCAGAAGAATGGCCGGCATCGTCGTTTTCTTGATAACCACAAAGCTGGCTTGATGGACCTTCCGGTCGGGAAGAGCGGTCCCTGCCACGAGATGCTTATGTATCACATTCGCAAGCGCGAGACTGCTGGCACGGTTATAATACGTTTCCGAACCTGATGCTGACGAGCTTGTAGCCGAGTTCGCATGGAAGGAAATGAATATATCCGCATTCATATCATTGGCGATTTTGGCTCTGTCATCCAGCTCGACGAAGGTATCGTCCGACCGGGTCAGGTAAGCTTTAATTTTCGGTTCATTATCCAGCAGCGCCTTCACTTTAAGCGTGATGGACAGATTGTATTCTTTTTCGTGCTTGCCGTTAACGGCAGGCGCACCTGGATCTTTGCCTCCGTGACCGGCATCCAGAACGATTTTGTATACGCCAGGATCTGCCTGATCAACATTACCTGGAATCCCTGGATCAACATTAACAGGATCGGTCGGGGCTACAACATCCTTAGGCTCCAGAACGTCAATGCGGATCACCTTGTCCTCACGGGCAATATTGATAGGCGTCGGCGCTGTCAAATCCAGTACGACTCTTACCGTTGAAGGCTTGTCCTTAAACAAGGAATAACGCACACTTACGAGCGACGGATGATTATCCATCGAAAATTGTCCGGAATAGCCGTTTGATAGATTTGCCATAAACGTAGACGAGAAGGCCGTGTATGGAAAATCTATAGCGATTTTCTGCTGAATTTCTCCGCTTCCCGCAATCGTTTCTTGTACCAGATCGCCTATTTCGCCGTCATACCTTACATAGATGCTTCCTATACCGTCATATTCAATGGTGTTGATCGTTCCGGTAGTTTCCGCCGACGGCGAATCATCGCTTCCGGTTTCCGTTCCGTCCTGTCCGGGGATTGTCCCGTCTCCAGTACCAGCGTTGCCATCCTCTTCACCTGGAAGCACTACTGGCGGTTTCTCGACTTCTTGTCTGGACTTGTCAAACATCTGGACCGTTCTTGTGGCGGTGTCCCAGGATACCTCGAGCCCAAACTGCTCTCCGACAAATCGAAGCGGCACCAGGGTAGTATTCTTCGATATGTATGCAGGCACGTCCAGAGAAACTTTCTGCCCATTCACCAATGCAGTTTTACTGCTGATCGTCAGGACCATAATCGTTTCCCCATTGGATATATTGACGTTCGGGGAAGACCATGCCACATCAAAACCCAGTTCTTCCGTTACTGTTCGCAGCGGCACCATCGTCGTTTGTTTGACTATTTGCGGCGCTGCAGGCGATTGTAGTAGTTTGCCGTTCAAATAAAGCTTGGGAACAGGCACAGCGGCGGCAGCTCCCACCAGACCAGGGAACATAGAGACGAACAACGTTAATAACATTATAGCGGTTACAAACTTCTTCATCTTTCACCTCGATGACTTGATTTTCGCCTCCGAGCAGAGCGAACAGGCCGATGCTTACAGACATTTATTAGACGCAGTTTGTCAGAAAAAGTTGCGTATTCAGGAAAATTGTAACTCTATCGCCAATGAAAGAAGAAACGGCTTGACGCGCACCAAAATAAACGGAATCTGAAAGTTTATGATATTTGAAATGCAAAAGGCCCCCGGCAAGACCGGAGGCCTGGATCAAAATCTATTGTTTTGTAACTTCATCAAAAATTAATAGGCAACCCGGCTTGCTTCATAGGCTGAAATCGCCTCTTCATGCTGAAGGGTAAGACCAATATCATCCAGCCCTTGCAGCAGGAATTGACGGCGGTGCTCATCCAGATCGAAGGAAATTTCAAGCCCTGCGCCGTCAGTGAGTTTCTTGTTCACCAGATCAACCGTCAGCTTGTAGCCTTCTTCAGCCGCAGTGCGTTGGAACAGACCATCCACCTGCTCTTCGCTCAAGCGAATCGGCAGAATACCGTTCTTGAAGCAGTTATTGTAGAAAATATCTGCAAAAGAAGGTGCAATAATGACTTTAAAGCCATAATCAAGAATGGCCCAGGGCGCATGCTCACGCGAAGAGCCGCAGCCGAAGTTGGCACGGGAGATCAACACCGAAGCGCCTTGATAACGCGGCTGGTTCAGGCTGAATTCAGGAATAACGTCACCCTTCTCATCCCAGCGCCACTCAAAAAAGAGGAATTGGCCAAAGCCGCTCCGTTCAATACGTTTAAGAAATTGTTTTGGAATAATGGCGTCCGTATCCACATTGACGCGGTCCACAGGGGCAACTAGCCCCGTCAGCTCTTTAAACTCTTCCATCTATGGTAACCCCTTTCGAATCTTGTTTCATGAAGTCAGGTCCGTCAAAATTAGCTCAGTACTTCGGATTTGATTTTCCAGTCGCGAACATCGGTGAATTTGCCCATAATGGCGGCAGCTGCTGCCATTGCCGGGGATACGAGATGCGTGCGTCCTCCGCGTCCCTGACGGCCTTCGAAGTTCCTGTTGGATGTTGATGCGCAGCGCTGTCCAGGCTGCAGAACATCGGGATTCATAGCCAGACACATGGAGCAGCCCGCATCGCGCCATTCGAATCCGGCGTCCGTGAAGATTTGATCCAGACCTTCCTGCTCGGCTTGAATTTTGACACGGCCCGATCCTGGAACCACAATGGCCGTAACACGGTCGCTGACCTTGTAGCCTTTGGCAATTTCAGCCGCAGCGCGCAGATCCTCAATCCGTCCATTCGTACAGGAGCCGATGAAAACATAATCAATCGGGATTTCATTCATAGGAGTTCCTGGTGTCAGACCCATATACTCCAATGCTTTCTCTGCCGCTTTGCGTTCATTCTCCGTAGGAAGCTCAGCCGGTACTGGCACTTTCGACGTAATGTCTGTTCCCATACCAGGGCTTGTGCCCCAGGTCACTTGAGGAATCAGGGAATCTACATTAAATTCCAGCACTTTATCATAAGAGGCGCCGTCGTCCGTGGCCAGATCCGTCCAAATCCGGACAGCGCGGTCAAAGGCTTCTCCCTGCGGCGAATACTCACGGCCGCGCAGGTAATTAAACGTGGTTTCGTCAGGAGCGATCAAGCCTGCACGCGCACCTGCTTCAATCGACATATTGCAAACGGTCATCCGCTCTTCCATAGACAGGGAACGAATAGCCTCGCCCGTAAATTCCATAACATAACCGGTACCGAAATCGGTTCCGTATTTGGCGATGACGCCAAGAATCATATCCTTCGCGGTCACACCAGGTTTGCGGCTGCCGACAAAGCGGATTTCCATCGTTTTGGGCTTCGATTGCTGCAGACATTGTGTGGCCAGAACATGCTCCACTTCGGATGTGCCGATACCGAACGCCAATGCGCCAAAAGCGCCATGAGTCGAAGTGTGGCTGTCGCCGCAGACAATGGTTTTACCCGGATGAGTCAGTCCCAGCTCGGGTCCCATAACGTGAACAACCCCTTGATCGAGACTGTCCAGATCAAACAGCTTTACGCCAAAATCCTCGCAGTTTTGAGTCAATGTGTCAATTTGCTGCTTGGAGATCGGGTCCGTGATATTGAAGCGGTCCTTCGTCGGTACATTGTGGTCCATCGTTGCAAAAGTCAAATCCGGGCGGCGTACCTTGCGGCCCGTCAAACGGAGTCCTTCAAAGGCCTGCGGGGATGTAACCTCATGCACCAGCTGCAAATCGATATACAAAACACTTGGTTTGCCCTCTTCGGCATGAATGACATGATTGTCCCAAATCTTCTCTACCATTGTTCTTTTTGCCATTGTTTTCACCTCATAAGTTCAATAATTCGTTCTATTTTTATCGATGACAGTATCATAGCATTTCTTTCTTCATTGATCCAAGATATAATATCTATAACATCAATAGGTTTCGCCTATGGCACCCGTGTAACGAAAATATCGCTGAAGGAGTGTCATCATCTTGGAATTCCGCCAACTGCAATATGTCATTCAAATCGCCAAAGAAAAAAACTTTTCCCGCGCCGCGGAAAAGCTTCATATCGCCCAGCCTTCCCTCAGCCAGCAGCTGTCGAAGCTGGAGAAGGAAATCGGTGTTCTGCTGTTTCGACGGACCACTAATTCTGTCGAGATGACCCATGCCGGCTCCGTATTTGTGGACAAGGCGCAGAATATTCTCGACAGCATCGAACAGCTGAAGCAGGAGCTGGACGATATCGCTCATATGCGTAAAGGCAAGCTGGTTGTCGGCAGCCTGCCCATTACCGGCTCTCACGTTCTGCCGCTCGTGCTTCCGGTATTCGGCAGACGGTATCCGGAAATCGAAGTCGCGCTTGTCGAGGACAGCTCGTTCCGGCTGGAGCAGCTGACCGCAAGCGGACAAACGGACTTGAGTCTGCTGTCGCTGCCGCTTCACGAACCCTCTCTAGCCTGGGAGCCCTTGATCGAGGAGGAAATCTGTCTGGCCGTGCCTCCCGAGCATCCGCTTGCCCTTAAGAACGAGGCTGTAAACATCCAAGACCTCGAACAAGAGCCCTTCGTACTGCTCAAGAAAGGACAAGGCTTCAGGCAAATCGCTATCGAGCTTTGCGAGAAAGCCGGATTTCAGCCCCGAATTGTATTCGAGAGCGGAAATATTGAAACCGTGCAATCGCTCGTCGCCGCCGGAATGGGCATCGCTTTTGTTCCCAAGATGGTGGCAAGGGCCAAATGGTACGAATTCGCGCCTGTCTATTTGCCTTTTGCCGAGCCTGCGCCTTCGCGTACGCTTGTCATTGCAAGCCGCAAGGGACGGTATCTTTCGAAAGCGGCGGAGGCCTTCATCGAGACAATGAAATCAACAATCGAAAGCCATTTTCATTCTTGAACTTCGTTTAGTAAAGCGATGGACGGCGATCCTCAAAAACCGGAATTCTTCCGCGTATTTCATCGACGAGCCCCAGATCGATTTCTGCCCGCAGAATGGTTTCTTCCTCCCCGGCTTCAGCGATGATTTCTCCCCATGGATCAATGATCAGCGAGTGACCGAAAAAGGAGCTTGTGCCGCTTGTGCCGCAGCGGTTGCAGGCGACCACGAACATCTGGTTCTCAATTGCGCGCGCCATAAGCAGCGTACGCCAGTGGTGCATTCGGGGATTCGGCCACTGTGCGGGAACAAACAACAGCTTCGCCCCATCCAGCGCCAGCTTCCGGGCCAGCTCCGGAAACCGGATGTCATAGCAGATCATCATACCGGCATCCGCTCCGGACACGCGCAAGCTGCCCACTTTCTCCCCCGGCTGCAGATGCTTCTCTTCATTCATCAGACGGAACAAATGGATTTTCGAATACTGCGCCTCCACTTCGCCCTGAGCATTAAACACATAAGTCGTATTATAAACGCCTTCGTCCCTGCCCTCGGCAATGGAGCCTCCCACTATTTGAATACCATGCCCGCGGCTGAACGCAGAGAGCAGCGCTTTCGTCCGCTCACCCCCGCGGTCCGCAATTTCACTGATTTCTTCAAGCGCATACCCGGTATTCCACATTTCAGGCAGCATAATCAAATGCGGCTTTTCATTGCCCGCGGCCGCCTTCTCCAGCATGACTTCCAACTTCTTGAAATTCTCATCCGGATGCCCGGCCTCAACATCCATCTGAACCAGAGCAATTCGCAGTTTATTCTTCGTAGTCATAGCTTGTGTCCACCTTTCTGTTCGGGCAGCATTTTCTTTTCCCTAATGATACCGCCTCATGGTTCTCTGTCAAGATGGGCATCGTAACAAGGTAACCATCTAACATGAATCGTAAAGGAGAAATGAAAATGAAAGTAAGTGCCAAGCTGATTTCTCTTCTGATGCTTGTTTTCTGTTTAATGATACCGGCTGTTGCCAGCGCCCGGTTGGCTGACGACGGAACCGCTTCTCAGAGGCCGGTTCAGGCCTTTGATATCGAAGCCGGAAAAGTCGTTAAATCCGTTCCGAACAGCAAGGAATTCCAAACCTATGCCATCAATTGGCTGGGCTCGGTTACAGGTCTGGCCCCGCAGACCAAGCCGGATGACAAATGCGGCTATGTCTTCCGCATTCCGCTGAACGAGCCGGCAGTGGTCCAAACCGGTTCGGTTACCGTGCGTACGGCAGATGTGTTTCTTTTTTATTGTCCCGGCAAGCCTCAGATTCTGCTCATCTTCGACGAGAACAGAAAACCGTATTTGCTGCAGTTTAAAGCGGATACCAAGCCTTTCCTGGCTCAAATGGGGCTTTAATGTGATTGGTGGCCAGCAGCAGTCCCGGCCTTTCGTCAGCCACTTTGCTCGACACCTCTTCCTATAATATGCTAAATTAGGCTTAGGTTTTAGGTACGCAGCAAATTAGTGGAGTGATCAACGATGAAGGATATCAAATCTTTTCCAATAAGTCCGGCAGACCGGATGTCCGGCTTGCCGGCGCAATTTTTTGCAGCGCTGGTAGGCAAGGCGGGAGCCCAGGCAGCCAAAGGTCGAGACGTTATCAATCTGGGGCAGGGCAATCCGGATCAACCTACCCCTGCGCATATTGTTGCGGCTCTGCAGGAAGCGGCACCCAATCCGGAATTTCACCGCTACCCGCCCTTCAAAGGCTTTCCTTTCCTCAAGGAAGCCGTTGCCCTGCGCTATAAGGAAGACTATGGCGTTACCTTGGATCCTGAGAAGGAAGTTGCCATCTTGTTCGGCGGCAAAACCGGCCTGATCGAAATCAGCCAATGCCTGCTCAATCCAGGTGATATCTGTCTGGTTCCGGACCCGGGTTACCCCGATTACTGGTCGGGTGTCGCGCTTGCAGGCGGACGGATGGAATATATGCCGCTAACGGCAGACAACCAATTTCTCCCTGACTATGACGCCATACATAACGACATCGCAGACCAGGCCAAGCTGATGTTCATCAATTACCCGAACAATCCCACAGGAGCTGTGGCCGGACCTGAATTTTATGAGCATACGGTTGAATTTGCCGCGCGCCACGGCATTGTGGTGGCAAGTGATTTTGCATACGGAGCGATTGGCTTTGACGGCAACCAGCCGGTCAGCTTTTTGCAGACCCCCGGAGCCAAGGAAGTCGGGATCGAATTCTATACCTTATCCAAAACCTATAATATGGCAGGCTGGCGGGTTGGTTTTGCGCTTGGGAATCCGGAAATTATTTCGCTTATTAATTTGATTCAGGATCATTATTACTGCAGTCTTTTCGGAGGCATACAAGCCGCAGCCGCTGTTGCGCTAACCGGTCCCCAGGATTGCGTGGCCGAGCTCCGCACAACGTACGAAAGCCGCAGGAACGCTCTCTACAATGCTATGGGCAGGATCGGCTGGGAAGCTCCCAAGCCCGGAGGCTCCTTCTTCTGCTGGCTGCCGGTGCCTAAAGGATATACCTCGGCCTCATTTGCCGATCTGGTCCTCGAGCGGGCTGATGTTGTCATCGCCCCGGGGATCGGCTTCGGGAGCTATGGCGAGCATTATGTCAGGCTGGGGCTGCTTGCTCCGGAAACGCGCCTCGAAGAAGCGGTGGCACGGATCGGCAGGCTCGGTCTCTTCGGGTAGTTTGCCCCATATTCTTGGTTCTTCATCAGGTGCAGGATGAGGTTCAGGAATGACCCCTGTCCACTGCCTTTACAGGTCATGTCAGATCGTGATATGCTTGATTTAATTGAACACGAACGTTGTGATGGGGAACAGTACGCAGGTTTGAGTCGTGCACAGAGAGTAAATTCGTCAGCTGCGAGAATTTACCCGACCAATGCAGAAATCCCGCCCCGGAACGGCCGGCGATGAGCCGGACAGCACCTGCTGTTATCAGGCTTGATGAAGCGAATGCGGCTTGTTTTCCTTTTAGGAGTACAAGACCGTTTTAATTAAGGTGGTACCGCGGAGGTTATACTTTCGTCCTTTCTATTTATGTAGAGGGCGGAAGTTTTTTTATTTTATTCAGGGGAAAGGATTTGCGATAATGACGGAACGAATCGTGGTCAAAATCGGCAGCAGCTCGCTGACATCGGATGAAGGCGGCTTGAACCGGGAACGGATTGCTTTCTTCTCCCGTGAACTGGCTTCGCTGTATGATGCCGGATATCAGGTGCTGCTCGTCACCTCCGGCGCAGTGGCTGCGGGTTTCCGCAAAATTGGGTACCGGTCGCGTCCAAAGCTTGTTCATGAAAAGCAGGCAGCTGCAGCTGTAGGCCAGGCTCTGCTGATGCAGGCCTATCAGGAGGCCTTCTCAGCCTACGGTACAAACGGCGGAATCGGTGTTGCGCAAATCCTGCTCACCCGTGCCGACTTTTCCAACCGCAGGCGAATCCAGAATGCATTAATGACCATTGAGGAGCTTCTGGAACAGCGGACCGTACCGGTCGTCAACGAGAATGACACGGTTGCAACGGACGAATTGAAATTCGGGGACAATGACACCCTCTCCGCGCTGGTCGCCAATCTTGTAAAAGCCAAGCGGCTGCTCATCTTAACCGATACGGACGGCCTGTACACAGAGGATCCCAGAATCAACCCCGAGGCGATCCGGATTGACCGGGTAGAGGTTATTTCCGAAGAGCTCGTCAAGCTTGCCGGCGGCTCAGGATCTTCCGTTGGCACAGGCGGCATGCGCTCGAAAATTGAAGCCGCCCGGATTGCCATGCGCGGAGGCGTGCCTGCCTTTATCGGCCGGGTTCTTGAGCCCGGAGATATGCAGCTTGCAGTTGAAGGGGGCGGAAAAGGCACTTATTTTGATACAAGTCTGCATAATCTGCCGATGAAAAAGCAATGGGTTGGCTTCCACTCGCATACCCAGGGACGGATTATCGTGGATGAAGGTGCCGAGAAAGCCCTTCTGCAGGGCGGAAAAAGCTTGCTTCCTGCGGGGATCCGGGAGATCGAAGGCGAGTTTCATCCCGGCGACGTCGTGGAAGTCGTTAATCTGCAGCAGCAGACCATCGGCCGCGGTGTCGTGAACTATGCCGCATGGCAAATCCAGGCCGTAGCCGGGCTCAGCACGCAGGAGGTCCGCCGGCGGGTTGAAGTCAACCGGATTGAAGTCATACACCGCGATGAATGGGTATCGTTCAGCGGATAGATGGATCACGGTAAAACTCTAAAGCTTTCGCTTTCGAAGTGAGTTTTCCTGTTCAACGAAGAAGTATAACCCGATGGATCACAGTAAAACTCTAATCTTATGCTTTCGAAGTGAGTTTTCCTGTTCAACGAAGAAGTATAACCCATGATGGATCACAGTAAAACTCTAAGCTTATGCTTTCGAAGTGAGTTTTCTTGTTCAACGAAGAAGTATAACCCGTGATGGATCACAGTAAAACTCTAAGCTTATGCTTCCGAAGTGAGTTTTCCTGTTCAACGAAGAAGTATAACCCGTGATGGATCACAGTAAAACTCTAAGCTTATGCTTCCGAAGTGAGTTTTCCTGTTCAACGAAGAAGTATATTCCATGATGGATCACAGTAAAACTCTAAGCTTATGCTTCCGAAGTGAGTTTTCCTGTTCAACGAAGAAGTATATTCCATGATGGATCACAGTAAAACTCTTAGGAGGGAACTATATATGAGCGAAGTACGCGAGAAGGCGGCCCTTGCCAAGCAAGCGGCTGCCATAATGAACCGGATGACAACAGAGCAAAAAAATGCTGCCCTGCTGGCCATGGCCGATGCGCTCGTTCGCGAGCATGCCTCGATCACTGCGGCTAACGGGCTTGATATCAACCGCGGGCGAGAGAACGGAACGAGTGAATCATTGCTGGACCGGCTTAAGCTGAACGAGCAGCGGGTTGCGGCAATAGCAGACGCGCTTCGTCTCGTTGCCGGGCTGCCGGATCCGGCCGGTCAGGTTCTGGAAGCCTTCGACCGTCCCAACGGCCTGCAGATTACCAAAATCTCCGTGCCGCTTGGTGTAATCGGCATGATTTACGAAGCGCGTCCGAATGTCACGGTAGACGCCGCAGGCCTTTGCCTCAAAACAGGCAATACCGTTGTCCTGCGCGGCGGCTCGGCTGCCATCGAATCGAACCGGAGGATCATTGAAGTACTGCGCGGCGCACTGGAGGGGACTGCGCTGCCCCCTGACGCGATTCAGCTGATAGAGGATCCCAACCGCTCATCTGTGGATGAAATGCTTAAACTAAACGGCCTGCTCGACGTGGTTATTCCCCGCGGCGGCGCTTCCCTGATTCGCAATGTAGTGGACAATGCGACTGTCCCGGTTATAGAAACGGGCGCCGGAATCTGTCATACTTTCGTCGATGAGAGCGCCGATCCGCAAATGGCCTCCGATATTGCCTTCAATGCGAAGGTTCAGCGCCCATCCGTATGCAATTCGATGGAAACCTTGCTCGTGCATGAAGCGTTCGCCTCAGATCATCTGCGGTTGATTGCTGACCGGCTATTAGCCGCCAATGTCGAAATTCGCGGATGCGAACGGACCTCCGCACTTATTCCTGAGGCCAAAGCGGTAACCGAAGAGGATTATGCCACTGAATACAATGATTACATTCTAAACATCAAAATAGTAAATAATCTGGACGAGGCGCTTGCTCATATCGGGAAATATGGAACCATGCACTCGGAGTGCATCGTCACCGGGAATCAAGCGAATGCCGCGCTTTTTCTCCAGGAGATAGACGCTGCAGCTGTCTATCATAATGCATCCACGCGCTTCACAGATGGCTTTGAATTTGGCTATGGCGCCGAGATCGGCATCAGCACGCAGAAGCTGCATGCGCGTGGTCCAATGGGCCTTCCGGCGCTGACGACAACAAAATTCCTAATTTCCGGCAGCGGGCAAATCAGAGGTTGATGAGGAGGTTATCTTTAAAATGTCACAATTATTCTCTGCCGGTGTTTCTCCGCAGATCAGTTCGCTCCGGTTGTGCTTTTACGGTGCGGGATCGATGGCGGAAGCGATTGTTCGCGGCCTGCTGGACCAGGGGCTGACCGCACCCGGACAGATCGGTATGATCAATCGCCAGAATGCTGCCCGGCTTGACGAGCTTGCCGCGCGTTACGGCGTTCAGGCCGCGTTTGATAATGAAACCAAAACAACCATGATCGGCGGAGCCGATATCTTATTTCTGGCAATAAAACCCAAGGATGCCGCTGAGGCGTTGAAGCAGCTGCGCCATGTGCTTCGCCCCGATCAATTGATCGTCTCGGTTATCGCCGGCTTGTCGATTCATACGATGGAAACACTGCTGGGCCAGCCGATGAACATTGTCCGCACGATGCCCAATACGTCAAGCACAATCGGTCTTGGCGCGACGGGCATCAGCTTCTCCTCCACGGTCTCCGAGGGGCAGCGAAGCCTCGCAGAGGCCATGTTCAAATCCGTCGGCATGACGGCAGTCGTCGAGGAGCATCTTCTGGATGTAGTGACAGGTCTCTCGGGCAGCGGTCCCGCTTATATTTATTATGTCATGGAAGCAATGATCGAAGCCGGCCGGGGCCGCGGTCTCAGCGAGGAGGCTTCCCGCGAATTAACAATCCAGACCGTTCTGGGCGCCGCCCATATGGTCAAGGCGACCCATGAGCATCCGGCGGAGCTGAGAAGAAAAGTGACTTCTCCCAACGGAACGACACAAGCCGCAATAGAGACGCTTGACGCGCATGGCTTTACCCAAGCCCTCATCCATGCGATAGGGCGGGCCACCGACCGTGCCGCCGAAATGGGCAAAGACATCGAGAGGAGTGCAACTCATGAGTGATCAGGTATGCATCGCGACTTACCGCTGTTATGACGATAAAGCTGATTTTCACAAGAAAGCCCAGGGCATTGCTGTCGGGCTGACCGTCGGCAGCTGGACCGACTTGCCCGAAGCCCGCAAGGCGGAGATGGAAAAGCATCTTGGGCGTGTCATAGCCGTCACCGTTCATGAGCCGGAAGGTGCGGTGCCCGGCGAGCGGTTTGCCGACCTCCAGATCGCGTATCCAGACATTAATTTCAGCCGCGATCTCCCTGCCCTGCTCGTCACCGTATTCGGCAAGCTGTCGATGGATGGCAAAATCAAGCTGCTGGATCTTCAATTTTCCTCAGCCTTCACTTCGGCATTTCCCGGCCCCAAATTCGGTATTGCCGGGGTAAGGAAGCTCCTTGGCGTCCACGACCGCCCTCTGCTGATGAGCATATTCAAATCCGTCATCGGCCATGACCTGACCAATTTGCGGGAGCAATTTTGTCAGCAGGCCCTGGGCGGAGTCGATTTGATCAAGGATGACGAAATTCTCTTCGAGAACCCGTTGACTCCATTGGAGAAACGGGTAGAGGTTTGCATGGATGCCGCGCGTCAGGCGGAACGCGAAACCGGACAGAAGCTGCTGTATGCAGTCAATCTGACGGGGCCGACCTCACAGCTTGCCGCTAATGCCAAACGGGCAATACGTGCAGGCGCTAATGCGCTCCTGTTCAATGTATTGGCGTATGGCTACGATGCCCTGCATGAATTGAGCTGCAACCCGGACATCACCGTCCCGATCGCCGCCCATCCCGCCATGGCAGGCGCTTTCTATCCGTCGCCGCATTATGGGATCTCCGCCCCGCTGCTGCTGGGCAAGCTGATGCGTCTTGCCGGGGCCGATCTGGTGCTCTTCCCTTCGCCTTACGGCTCTGTTGTTATGCCTAGAGAAGAGAACCTCGCTGTCCAGGCAGCTCTCGTCGATCCCGGTCTTCCCGTTTCTTCCAGCTTTCCCGTCCCTTCAGCGGGAATACATCCCGGACTGGTTCCGCTTATTTTGCGCGACTTTGGACAGGAGGTTGTTGTCAACGCGGGCGGCGGCATTCATGGCCATCCCATGGGGACAGCGGCGGGCGGACAAGCTTTCCGTCAGGCCATAGCGGCAACGCTTGCCGGAATTTCACTGCCAACGGCAGCGGAGCAGCCGGGACAAGAAGCTTTGAAAGCGGCCATCGCCAGCTGGGGGTATAAGGAATGAGCCTGGAAATAACGAATCCGGTATCGGCCAGAGGGAAAAAGCGCATCATTTTTTGCGATTTTGACGGGACTATTACCGAGAACGACAATATCGTGGCCATCGTGCGGCATTTCAATCCGCCGGGCTGGGAGCAGATCGTCGAAGATGTCGTGTCACAGCGCAAATCCATCCGCGAGGGTGTCGGCGAGATGTTCCGCCTGCTCCCGGCAGCGCGAAAAAAAGAGGTTGTGGAATACGCGATCAGCAATGCGCGCATTCGTGCCGGCTTCAGCGAACTGCTGGCATACAGCGAAGCCCATGATATTGAATTTTATGTAACGAGCGGCGGAATTGATTTTTTTGTATATCCCCTGCTTGCTCCCTTTGGCATTGCCGAGGACCATATATACTGCAACGGCAGCGATTTTACAGGAGAGCGGATCGAAATCACCTGGCCTCATCCCTGCGACGGAAACTGCAGCAACGACTGCGGCATGTGCAAAACGACCATCATCAGGCGCTTTCCTTCTGAGGCGTACACGCGGATATTGATAGGCGACAGCGTAACGGATTTTGAAGGGGCCAAGCTGGCTGATGTCGTATTTGCCCGTTCCCACCTGATCAGCAAATGCGAGGAGCTTGGACTGCCTTATAATGAATTTGAGACGTTTCATGATGTGATTGCCGTTCTTAAACATGAGGAGGATTCCCATTAACATGATGTTCGCAGACATTGCTACAGAAGAGAAACAACGGGTTCTGGCCGAGCTTGGCGAGGTCAAACGTTTATTCGCTTCCCGCGGCTGGTTCGCCGGAACAAGCGGCAATCTGTCCATCCGGGCAGGAGAGTTTGCATCCGATTCATTCAACTTTGCCATAACGGCAAGCGGGAAAGACAAGTCGCTCTCAACGCCGGAGGATTTTCTGTTCGTCGATCAGAACGGGTCGCCCAGCGAAACCACCAGGTTAAAGCCATCCGCAGAAACCCTGATTCACTGCGAGATTTACAAGCTAACCGGATGCGGAGCCATCTTCCATGTCCACACCGTTATGAATAATGTGATATCAGAGCTGTTCTGGGACCGCAAATCGATCCCCGTTGACGGCGTAGAGCTGATCAAGGCTTTTAATATCTGGGAGGAAGAAGCCCATATTGAAATTCCCATTGTCTCAAATTTCGCTCACATTCCAAGCATCGTTCCAGAGATCACTGACCGGCTGGATCCGCGAATTCCCGGCATCATGCTGCGCAAGCACGGCATCTATGCCTGGGGCGCTAATGCTTTTGAAGCCAAGCGGCATTTGGAGGCATTCGAGTTTCTGTTTGAATATGTATACCGCTGGGAGCTGCTGCAGCGAAAATAAGGAATCATTCCGCAGCATACTTCATCCGGTGGATTGGGCGGCGTAGATGGCGCTTGACCTTCACGCAGGGTCAACGTTTACAATCGGACATGAAGGAGATGGTTCATATGCCGCTGCACATCCATGAAACCGCAAAATGGCTCGGGACTACGCCCCGGGCCATTCGTTTATATGAAGAAAAAGGATTGATCGCGCCGGACAAATCCCCCGTGAACGGATATCGCATCTATAGGAAGCAGGACCTTGAGCGTCTGCGGTGGATTATTGCGCTGCGGGAGCTGGGGTTATCCCTGGCTGCGATCAGCGACATGATTCCCGCCGCCCGGCCATTTCTCCGGGCAGATGAAGATTCGGATTCCATGGATTCCACAGACATCCCGAATCATGCTCCCGGCATATCCTCGCATACCCGGAAAGCTGCCTCTCTCGCGCTTCTTGGAAAGCTGGATGAAGCCAGAAAAGCGATCTACGAGGAATGGTCCCGTCTCTCGCAAGCGCTGCAGGCCTTGGATAGTATGCTTACATCAGGATTTGTCCGGCAGGATCTGACTTTAACGGAGCTTGAATCAGCCGCCGCCGAAATTAGGCAATTATCAGCCGTAAGAAGCTCCTGGCATGATCAATGGGATTATGACCGTCTGGCCGCGAGCCATCGCGAGCTGGCCGTTCTTCTGGCGCTTCACCCGCTGGTGAATGAACAAAGCTATCAGCTTGCACATGATGCTATTGCGCAGTGGATCGATCCTGTCTCTGGCGATCGCGGGATTGACCTCGCCGCGGGAACCGGCAGTCTGACTGCCCGTCTGGCCCGGTCGGGAGCTGTATTAACGGCGGTAGAGCAATCCGTGGAAATGCTCGCCCTTCTGCGCAAAAGCCTGCCTGAAATCGAAGCAAAGCAAGGAAATCTGCTCGCGCTGCCCTTCCAGGGAGCGGCATTTGATTTTGCCTCATGCGCATTTGCCATGCACTATCTGGATGAGCGTCAGCAGCAGCTGGCTCTGGCCGAAATGGATCGTATACTGCTGCCTCTCGGACGTCTCTGTCTGGCGGGTGTTGTAATTGAATCATCCCCCGCGGATCCTCCAGCGAAATCGCCAGCACAATATCCAACCGACCCCAAGCAGGTGGCCGCATGGCTCGGTCAGCTTGGCTATGAAACCATTATGCCGACACTCACGCCCTCGCTGTGGATCATTTTTGCCCACAAGCAAAGACGGAAACCCAACATGAATGGTTAAACTGCCATTTTAAGCAGCCTCGAATTATCACGGCATCCCGGATTGGAGACGCTCCGCCCCCATCACCGCCAATTCAACTTTGTTAATGCCCAGGCAGTGTTCATTCGTAATTTCAAAAATCGGCGGCAATGGCAGGCTTTCAAAATATTGCTCGATCCCCCCTGCCCACTGCATCCAATCCTCACCGCCCGCCCGTTCGAAGGGCTCGTCGGCCCAGGCTGCCTCGAGCACCGGGCTGTAAAGCGGCTTGGCGCCGTTAATGAGTCCGCATCCATTCAGACGCTCGGAATATCGCTTGGGCTGCCGGCCGCCGCTTCTCCTGGAAGCAAACAAATGCGGAGCGTAATCGGCCCTGGAGCCCGTATGGGGAACCGCCCTCACAAAAGCGAGCACGCCTTCGAATACCTCCGGCACTCCGAATAGAATCGCATACAACCGTTTACCGAATTCAATCCGCTCCTGCAGGCTGCTGAAATCTTCAAGCACAAGCCCGGCAAGCTTCATCTGCCCAGCCACCGGCGAACCGTAGGGCATAAATACCGCATTGGTCTGAAGCGGGGATTGCAGCTGAAAAACAAGCTTGCTCAGCACATGCTCCTTGTAGAAAGGCTGCTCCACCACACGCTTTTCGATGAAATGCTGTTCGTTCACGATGAGCGCCGTCGTCAGCAGCGCTGTCTCTTTACGCTGCCAGAATTGAGCCCATACACAGCTCATGAAGCTGGATACACCCAGCTCCGGGAGGAGATGCGAGTAATTCATGCCGTTCCTTTTCCCTGCCTCATACAGCAGCAGCTGGGGATAGGCATCCGAGAAAATCAGAGCATTCGCCCGCTCCAGCAGGAGAAAGTCTGACCGCCGCTGCTCTTCAGGGAGCAGTCTTGGCAGCAAATCCCCCTGCAGATCAGTCATGTTCCAGCCGCCATTGCGGGAAACCATATGAGCAAGCAGCGCCCAATGCAGCTCCGGACAGCGAAAATAAATGGCTCGGTAAGCCTCTGTGCGCGTAATATTGTTGCGGTTGGCCCGCTCGGCGTCAAGCTGTATCCGATAAAGCAAAGTGCGCTCCGCCTTGTTGATTTCCTTGTGTATGCCTGAATGCTCCGCCCGATCCGATTCTGCAGCTTTATTCATCTCCGTCCAGGCTGTATGAAGCCTGCGTACCGAATCCTCGTGCAGACGGGGAAGCTTGGCCGTATCAGCCAGGCGCCGCGACAGCTTCCGGGCATTTATCTTCTCCTCCAACAACCGGATAGCTTTCATAGGGAGCTTTATTATGTTTTTGATTGTTTGGTATACTCGTTTTAGTAATGAATGCTGATCCGCCAAATTCCCAGTCCCCATCCTGCCGCCCCTTTACACTGCTATTATTCATCAGTATAGGCAAGCCGGGGCGCTGTTAGCCATTCAGGAGGCTCCCTTCTTGAAGGACTGCGGCTTACGGCAAACGGAGCAGGATCATTTGTCATCTAAACTGATTTTATTGAATAAGGAGGCGCATTGGCTTATGTGCGGACGCTATACCATAACGGTATCCATTGAGGAGTTAATGCTGCGCTACTGGAATCTTGATACGGCCATTCCCTTTCACCATCCCAAGTACAACGTCGCTCCGGGACAGATGGTGACCGCCATCATTCACGACGGCAAGAAGAACCGGCTGGGCGAGCTGAAATGGGGGCTGGTTCCTTCATGGGCGGATGATCCGAAGATGGGCGGCAAGCTGCTGAATGCACGTTCCGAGACCGTATGGGACAAGCCGGCCTTCAAAAAACTCATTCAGCGGAAAAGGTGCATCCTGCCTGCCGACGGCTTCTATGAATGGCGCAAGGATGCGGCGGGCAAGCAGCCGATGCGGATCGTTCTCCGCAATTCCAGCCTGTTCAGCATGGCCGGCCTGTACGATACATGGCTTTATCCCGATGGGCAGAAGCTGAGCACCTGTACAATTCTGACGACGGATGCCAACGAGCTGATGCAGCCTATCCACCACCGGATGCCGGTCATCCTGAAACAGGAGGATGAGCAGGCTTGGCTGGACCGGACGTTTCAGGACCGTGAACGGCTGAGCCAAATGTTGATGCCTTTTCCAGCGGACGAGCTCCGCGCTTATCCTGTTACTACGGACGTAGGCCGGGTATCCTTCGATGAGCCCGCCTGCATTGAGCCATTGGCCGACGACAGTACGCCTTGATACCTGAAAATAGATGGATAAGCTCCATTGCTGCTGCGCGGGGGCGCTCCACCGATTCGATAATTCCAGGAACAGCATAAAACCGCTCCTTTGTGATGGGAGCGGCTTTTTGCTTCTGATGCATTTTTTTGCGTACTTCTTGGCAGTGGTTAGAACATACATGATCGCATTCCAGGTTACGCACTGACCCGGTCGCCAGGCTTGCCGGGCTAACGGAACATCGCCCATAATTTAATCAGATGAATCGTATTCTTAGGATCTATGCGCTGTCCCAGGACAAATGAAATCATCTGATCCTCCTGTACCTGCGTTAGCGGCTCCTGTAAAATTCCCGCCGTGGTACGGACCAGCTTCCGCACCTTCGTCCGGTCCTGCAAATCTGATTTGCTCAAACCATCCAGCGCTTTCTTGACACGATCCTTGGTAGCTTGGTTTTTCATTTTCACTTTGACGCGCTCGACCAATTCGGGCCGAATCCCGTATTTTGTGTAGCTCATCAGCAGTTTAGCACCTCCGTCCGGCTTTGAAAAGCCAATCGTAGTACTATATGCCATAGACGGGCTGAAAAAAACTAGTCCAACAATTCGCCCTGAAAAAGTTGATCCTGCTTGAGCACCACGCGCAGCCTTTCGTATGCCGCCGCCGTCCAGAAATCCGCCTGCCCCGTCAAGTCAGCGGCATCGTCACGGGCCATCTCCAGCACCTCGAAATCCGCCGCCATATCGGCCAGCTTGAAGTCGGGAACGCCGCTTTGCTTGGTTCCAAAAAAATCGCCGGGTCCGCGCAAATCCAAATCGCGCCGGGCCACTTCAAATCCGTCGTCCGTCTCCGTCATGACCTTCATCCGTTCACGGCCTGTCTCCGATTTGGGATCGGCAATGAGGACGCAGTACGATTGATGGCCGCCACGGCCCACACGGCCGCGGAGCTGATGGAGCTGGGATAGTCCGAAGCGTTCGGCATCCATGATGATCATGAGCGTCGCATTCGGTACATCCACACCGACCTCGACAACCGTCGTGGCCACGAGCACATGGATGTGGTTATCGCTGAATGAGCGCATAACCTCGTCTTTCTCCGCTGCCGGCAGTCTGCCATGGAGCAAACCGATTGCCAAATCGGGAAATGCCTGCTGCAGCTGGACATGCAGATCGATGGCGTTTTGCACGTCAAGCTTCTCCGATTCCTCTATGAGCGGACATATAAAATAACACTGCCTCCCGGCATCTACCTCACGCCTGATAAACCCGAACACGCGCTCCAGCATCCCGTGCTTTACCCAATAGGTCTGGATCGACTTCCTGCCTTGAGGCCGCTCGCGCAGCGTGGAGACATCCAGATCGCCAAAGGCCGTAATCGCCAGCGTCCGCGGAATCGGCGTAGCCGTCATCGTCAGCACATCGGGGTTCAGGCCCTTCCTGCGGAGAATGCTCCGCTGGTTGACGCCGAACCGGTGCTGCTCATCCGTTACCACAAGACCCAGACTGCGGAAATTGACGCCTTCCTGAATGATGGCGTGGGTCCCGACGACAATATCGGTTAAGCCCATTTGCAGACTGGCGACGGCATCCTTTTTCTTGCGGTCGGTCAAACTGCCGGTTAATAAACCCACTTCCATCCCCACCGGTTCAAATAAACGCTGCAGGGAACGAAGATGCTGCTCGGCCAATATCTCGGTCGGCACCATAAGCGCCCCCTGATGACCGGCTTTGACTGCTGCGAAGAGCGCAATGGCGGCGACCACCGTTTTTCCGGAGCCTACATCGCCCTGCAGTAAACGGTTCATACAGGAAGGCTGCCGCATATCGGTCAGGATCTCATTGACGACCTTCTTCTGCGAATCTGTCAGCTCGAAGGGCAGCGTCTGGGCGAACATCCGGATGGATTCCGCGTCGACGACATGCGCGATTCCGTCCATCCGCTTCCGGTTTAATGAGCGGTAGGCCTGCAGCTTCATCTGAAAGAGGAATAATTCTTCATATACCAGTCTGCGCCTGGCCGCCTGCCCTTCCGATGTATCATCCGGATGGTGGATGCGCTGCACCGCCTCCCGCCGCGGCATCAGACGATGCTTGTCCACCAGCACATGCGGCAGCACCTCCTCAATCATCGCCCCATACTGCTCCAGCGCCTGTTTAATGGTTTTCCTGATCCAGGGCTGGGTAATGCTGCCCCCGACGGAATAGACCGGCTGGAGCGTTCCTGAACGCGCTGTGCCCTTATCCGGAAATTCCGAGTCGGAGACCGTAAGCTGCAACCTGCGCTGCTCCCATTTTCCCGTTAAGATGATTTCCCGGCCCGGAGTCAGCTGATCCTGCAGAAACTGCCGGTTAAACCACACCGCCGTCACCAGCAGGCCGTCCACCATCACCTTGCAGGTCAAGCGCGATTTGGAACGCCCGTAACGCTGCAGCGAGGGAACGCTCATAATTTTCCCTTGAACGGTGCCTTTCTCTCCGTCCTTCGTTTCCGCCAGCCCTTTGATCCGGTAGTCCTCATACCGGAAAGGGAAATAATCCAACAAGTCGGCAATCGTATGGACGCCAAAGGCGTGAAGCTCCTGTTCCTTTTGAGCGCTCACGCCTTTGGCCTGCCGAACCGCTATCTGATCAAGCCTCATCATACTATTTTCACACCCGATTTATGAATAATGCGGCGGTCCCAGGACCGACATGCGTCCCAATGACAGCGCCGATCTCCGTTTGCTTGACATTGCGCACATTCAATTGTGCCTGGGCAAGCGCTGCAAGCTCCAGTGCGTTATCGCTTTTGTAGGCCCAGGCGACCATGATTTCAATGGGGTCACTGCCGAAATCCTGCTTGAACAGATCGATGACCCGCTGCATCGCTTTTTTTTGTCCCCGGACCTTATCGATCGCAGTCACTTCGCCGCTGTCATCCAGAGACAGGATCGGCTTCACATTCAAGATCGATCCGAACAGCGCTGCCGCTTTACCGATTCTTCCGCCTCTTTTGAGATATTCCAGCGTATCCACCAGAAAATATAATCGCCTGTCCTTGGCCAGACGGTCAATTTCCGCCAGGATCTCTTCCTTGGAGCTCCCCGCCGCCGCCATCTCCGCCGCTTTTACGACAAGCATTCCAAATCCATAGGAGGCCGACTTGGAGTCGATTATCGTGATATCGCCTTCCTCTTCGAGCAGGGACGCCCCCAGAGAAGCGGATTGATAAGTGCCGCTGACCGCGGATGACAAATGAATGGAAATGACCGATACGCCAGGCAGCTGCTTGGTCAAGCGGCTGTAAACCTCCATAAACTCAACAGGAGAAGGCTGTGAAGTTGTGGGCAAGGACTGCGAAGCAGCCATTTTCTCATAAAATTCATTATTTCCGATCGAGACGGCATCCTGATAGGTCTGCTCACCGAACATGACCTTCAGCGGCACCATATCGATGCCAAGCTGCTCCCGGACCCGCCTGGGAATATCCGCCGTACTGTCTGTCACAATTTTGACCGTGCCCATATCCAGTTCTACCCCCTACTCAACTGCAAATAGATAAGGATAAAGCGGTTGTCCGCCCTCATGCACCTCAAGCTCGGCATCCGGATAGGTTTCCCGCACCCAGGCTTCCAGTTCCGAAGTCTCTGCCTTGTCAGCCGGTTCTCCCGTCAATACCGTGATCAGCTCACCGCCGTTCTCCAGCATCAACGTGAGAAGCTCCCTGCAGGTCAACTGCAGGTTGGGTGTGGCGCTGACGATCGCTTTTTCGAAAATACCCAAATAGTCCCCTTCGCGTATTTCGATGCCGTCAATGGTCGTATCCCTGATGGAATGCGTGACTTGTCCCGAGCGCACCTGAAGGGCGGCCTCCGCCATCGCTTCCCCGTTCACAGCGGCGGAATGCTCATCTCGGAAAGCCAGCATAGCTGCAAGACCCTGCAAAATCGTTCTCGTTGGCACGACCGTCACATTTCTTCCGGATAACTCCGCTGCCTGCTCCGCTGCCAGAATGACATTCCCGTTATTGGGCAGCAGATAAATTTGGTCTGCGGACAGCGACTCGATCGCTTTTACAAAATCCTCCGTCGAAGGATTCATGGTTTGTCCGCCTGTCAACACGATATCGACATTGTTTTCAAGGAAAATCGAATTGATCCCTTCCCCCATGGCAACGGCGATAATTCCGTACGGGGCCCATTCATGAGCCTGCTCAACAGGTACGGAATCAACGGGCGCGCCGGTCAAGACCTCGGGGACGGCAAGTCCAAGCGCTGCATCCTCGACGCTTATGGACTCGCTCGCCACCGCTCCCTGCCAGGCATCTGCATGGATCTCTGCGGTCTCACCGGCCTTCATCAGCTCCCGGTGCTGCTCGCGCATATTGAGAATATGAATATCCATAAGCTCGCCGTAAGGTAAAGCATAATTGAGCACATCTCCAGGCTTGCGCGTGTGCACGTGGACCTTGATCACCTCGTCATCGGTGATAACCAGGAGAGAGTCGCCATCCCGGGAAAGCAGCCGCTTGAACGCGGTCTCGTCGAATCGCCGAACACCAGGTCCGGCAAGCTTGCGGTTGATGAAAAATTCCATATCGTATAAGAATTCAATGGTTTCCGTTGATAGACGCGACTGGGCGCTTGCCGGCTGCTGCTTCTGCAATACCGGCGCCGCAGGCCGCTGTACTTCGTAATAATCAGACCGGATTCTTTGAAAATCATTATCCTTCGATTGTTCAGCCAATGCATCCAAAAATCCTTCATAAATATAAACAAGTCCCTGTCCGCCCGAATCCACGACGCCTACCTGCTTCAGCACAGGCAGCTGATCCGGCGTACGCGACAGCGCCTCGTCAGCTTTGCTATGAAGCTCGCGGATCAGATCAATCATATCGTTTGAACGCCTGGCGTAGGCAACCGCATGCTTCGCCGCTTCTTTCGCAACGGTCAGGATCGTTCCTTCAACCGGCTTTGCCACAGCGCGATAGGCCATATCTACACCGCTTTGCAAAGCGGCGGCGAACTGCACGGTGTTCACCTCTTCCAGAGCCGATACGCTCTTCGCAAAACCACGAAACAACTGCGATAAAATAACGCCGGAATTGCCCCTGGCGCCCATAAGCAGCCCTTTGGAAAGCGCTTCCGCAACTTTGCCCACAGCCGGTGAAGGTTTATTTTGTAGTTCATTCGTTCCGGAGGTCATCGTTAAATTCATATTGGTGCCGGTATCTCCATCGGGTACCGGAAACACATTTAACGCGTTTACACGTTCCACGTTCCGCTGAAGAAATGCTGCTCCGCTGAGTACCATTTCCGAAAAGTCAGACCCGTTAATCAAGCGTTTATTCAAGTGCCCTAGCCCCTTCCTACCGAGATACACGTACGCCCTGGACAAAAATATGTACGTAGTCCACTTCCAGACCAACCACTTCGTTGAGCACATATTTTACTTTTGACTGGATGTTGTGTGCGACTTCCGAAATTTTTGTTCCGTAGCTCACGATGATGTATAAGTCGATATGTATGCGTTCGTTCTCCCGGCGGACTTCGACACCGCGGGACAGATTATCCCTGCCGAGCAATTCGGTGATCCCATCCTTAAGCTGTTTGCGCGAAGCCATGCCAACCAGTCCATAACACTCCAACGCCGCCGAGCCGGCAAGCACAGAGATTACATGATCGGTTATGAAAACTTTCCCTACTTCCGAGTTCAGCTCAAGTGGCATGGAAAATCACTCCTTCTTTAACTATTATGGACTAAACAACATTGTACTATAAATAACGACGTTTTAGAAGTATAGACCCCATTTTGCGTCAATTTTCTGCTAATTGCTCCGTCTCCCGATAGAAAATCCCCTGGGCAGGTGCTTGATGGATACTGAGGGATATGCTATTATATTTAAGTGTGTTTATTTGCAAGGAGCTAATTATTTCTTCTTGTGAACAAAAACTTAATTGTATTCTTTGAATTGTAATTCAAACAGGATCGCAAAAAATCCTGAGGAGGTGTATTTTCATGTCACGCAAATGTTTTATTACGGGCAAAAGCCCAGGAACGGGTAACCACGTTTCTCACGCCAATAATAAAAACCGCCGCACTTGGGGCGTCAACGTTCAAAAGGTTCGCATTCTTGTTGACGGCAAGCCAAAACGCGTTTATGTCAGCACTCGCGCTCTGAAAGCCGGTAAAGTAACCCGCGTATAATCGCCAAGAAGAAATAGGTGACGCCGTCCTCTGGCGGCGGAATCAGCTTTCTTCCCTCTGAAATATAAGCAAAGCGTGGAGTACGTTAACCTTTCTCATATTTCATGGAAAAGCACCCGAATCCGTTCAGGTGCTTTTTTTGTATTCCGACAGCTATGAACTTACGGTTGCCTCCAGAAGCTGCGCGACGCACAGCAGGTCGAGCCCCGGTATTCAATTCAATCCTGGTATCTCTACACAGAAAACAGCCGTCCGTGGCACGGCCGGCCTCTGCTTCCTGCGCGCTACCCGCGCACGCAAGTCCTTGCAGCGCGCTCTGCATAAGACCAGCGGGGCTAGTTTTTCTGGAACGTATTTAAGATCGCTTTGACGAATCCACCTAAAAATTTCGGCAGCTTGATTGTGTAAAATTTCATGCTCCACCCCTCCTCCAAAGCTTACAACAACAATTGCGAGTTCCTGCTGCTGTGGAAACCTGACGCACATCGTGAACCGTTCTTATCCTAGAGAAAGCCGCAGTTAACCTGTTCTCGAAAAACAGCTCTCTTCGCCTTCCCATACGCTGGGACATTACGACATAAAAAAAAGGCTACAAGAACGTTCGTTCATGTAACCATCCTATGCAATTCCGGATTGTCCTATTCCAACTTGGGGCTCCTCATGTTGTGAGCTTCCCCTTCACCAGTTAAGGTTGAATAGGATTAGCTTTCATATAGCTTACCATCGCAATGATAATGACAAACAAGAAGAAAAAGAACACCGCAAGCAGGATAAAAATAATGCGTGACCCGATTTTTGGGAATTTGCGAAAAAATAATACTCCGATCACCAGCGCAAGCAGAGAGAACACGATATTGATTCCCGACTTGAAGGTGGAAAATAAACCAAGCATCAGACCTGCTCCCAGGCTGTATATAAAGATCAGCAGGCCGTTTTTTATCCGCTCTCCCATGGATCCTGGCCCTCCTAACGCAATGCGGCTATGGCAGCCGCGCGGTCTTTCTGTGAGAACACGCTGCTTCCCGCTACCAGGACGTTGGCACCGGCTTCCTGGACGAGCGGCGATGTGTGTGCGTTTATTCCTCCGTCAACCTGCACATGAACGTCATGCAGGCCCCGGGCCAGCAGCATCGCTTTCAGCGCTTTGAGCTTGGCTACGGATTGCGGGATAAATGCCTGTCCGCCAAAACCTGGATTAACGGTCATAATCAGCACCAAATCCAGGTCGTCGAGCAGGTTCTCCAGCACATTAACGGGGGTAGAGGGGTTAAGTGCGACCCCGGCAGGCAAGCCCGCTTCTTTAATCATATGCACGACTCTGTGCAAATGAACACAAGCCTCCGCATGAATCGTAATTCGATCAGCCCCTGCCTGTACAAAGTCGGAAATATATTTCTCCGGCTGTTCAATCATCAGATGTACATCAAACGGCAGCTTTGTATATGGACGCACAGCGCTTATGACAACCGGCCCGAATGTGAGATTCGGGACAAAATGTCCATCCATCACATCAATATGGATCCAATCCGCGCCAGCCTGCTCCAGTTCTTTGATATCTTCTCCCAATGTCGCAAAGTTTGCCGACAGAATCGATGGTGCAATAAGCGACATGTCTAATACCTCCGCTTTCTCTCTTTCATTTCATTCATGAAATGCTCGTAATTTTTATGCCTGGAAGGGGCAATTTCGCCGGCCTCCAGCGCCTCCAGAACAGCGCAGCCGGGCTCATGAAGATGCGTGCAGCCGCGGAATTTGCAGGAAGGCGCAAGCTTGCGCATTTCCCGGAAGCAATCCCCCAGCTCATCAATGCCGAGCTCCGTAAAATCCAGCTGGCTAAATCCCGGTGTATCTGCCACATAACCTCTTCCTGTATGGATCAGCTCGACCTGGCGGGTTGTATGCTTGCCTCTTCCCAGCCTGGCGCTGATTGCATTGGTTTCAAGCGATAGGCCCGGAACCAGAGCATTCAGCAAAGAGGATTTGCCGACACCGGATTGACCGGCGAATACGGCGATATGACCGTGCAGCCGCTCCATCATTTCAGAGGTACCTTCGCCAAGCCTCGAACTTGTGGTGATTACATCATATCCGATCGGTTTGTATATGCGAAGCACCTCATGCATGGATTGACGCGCCTGCTCCGTTTCCTCGCCCTCCACGGTCAAATCCTGCTTGCTGAGGCACAACATGGCCTCGATTCCGGCATGCTCGATGTGGACAAGAAACTTATCGAGCAGCTGCAGATTAAGGGCAGGCTCTGTAACGGAAAAAACCAGAACGGCCAGGTCGACATTCGCCACCGGAGGGCGCGCAAGCTCCGAACTCCGGGGCAGGATCGTATCGACCGTTCCTTCGCCATTCTCCGTCCGCTCATAGAGCACCATGTCGCCGACAAGCGGCGATTCACCGCGCTTCTTGAAGATGCCGCGGGCACGGCACTGAATCGGTTTTGTCCCCGCGGCATCCTCTTCAGGAAGTACATAATAATAGCCGCTAAGCGCTTTTACAATCCGACCGACATGTTCTTCCCGCTTACTGGGGCTGGTCTGTTGTGTTCGTGCTTTGGTTGCCATTTATGTCAGTCTCCTCATTTTGGTCCGGTTGATCCACAGGCGGATCTTCCGGTGGCGGTGCCATTCCAGGTATGGTATCCGGCGTAGAATCCGCCCCCGCCTTCACTTCTTCATAGGTGCGGGCAAAAGTATCGGCAAATTGCCCGTCCCGAAATACCGAAACCATCGCTTCCGTATTCGGATCCAGGACAACTTTTACATTGAAGGTCTCAGTATCATTAATGGTTTTCTTGCCCCATTCGATATTCTCCCCGCGCGCATCGGTATATGTAATGCGCACTTCACTAGGCTGTCCTGCAATTGCTGGCGAAACCGTAATATTGAATGTGTATTCGAGTGCATCCTCAGGGTACCCGGAGCTGATCGTCAATGTGATTTCATCACCTTTGGATACAGGCGCATCCGGTTCAAACGGATACTGGGTGAGAACCGTTCCTTCTTCTTTATAGCTGCCTTCGCGGACGATATCCTTGGCTTTGACTACCAGACCTTTTGCTTCCAGCGCTGCTATTGCATCTTTCTCGCTTTTGCCCACTACATCAATCATGGGGAAGGTCTCCTTGCCCTTGCTGACCTTGAAGGCGAAGGTTGCTTTCTTCGGATCGAACTGCTGGCCGGCTGCCGGCGTCTGTTCGGTGACCGTGCCGGCTGCCTGGTCGCTGAATACATCTTCTTTGCTGATCCGCTCCTCGGAAACACCCAGTGCGATGAGCGAATCCACCACCTCTGTATAAGTCTTTCCTGAGTAATCCTCTACGCCTTCAAGCTTAGGTCCCTTGCTCACATACAGCTTGATGAAGGAGCCTACCTTAACCCTCTGGTTGACTTTGGACTGTTCGTAGACCGTTCCTTCCGGGATATCCGCCTTTTCCATGTATACAGTGGGCTCTTCGACCTTCAGGCCAGCCTGCTCGAGATTCTGGCGCGCTTCCGCCTCTGTCTTGCTGATCACGTAAGGCACGTCCACTTCATCGATATCGAACCAGCTCAGCACCGTTCTCGCGCCCCAGAAAACAAGCGCAATGACAATCAACGTTACAAATACTGTAATGACAGGCTTGACCCATCTGCGCCTGCGTTTGCTTTCGACAAGTCCTGTGGAATCCCAGCGGTTCTCCTCCGTATCGGTCGATACCGCCTTGTCGCCACGCCCATTCCCTCCAGTCGACGCCAGCGTATCGATAATGCTGCCGCGGATAGCCGGCATCACGCGCGTTTCTTCAAAATCCGAACCGCTGACAAAAGTGATCTTCGGTTCCTTCAGACGCTCGGGCTGCAGACAGGTTTCCAGATCGCGCAGCATCTCGTCTGCCGAATTATAGCGTTCACTCGGATTTTTACGCATCGCCCGTAAAATCACATTCTCAACACTTTGCGGGATATACGGATTGACCACCCTTGGCTCTTCGAATGTCTCCTGCAGATGCTTGAGCGCGACGCTGATCGGGCTCTCGCCAAGAAATGGCAGCTTGCCGGTCAGCATCTGATACAGCACAATACCCAGTGAATACAGATCCGACTTTTCTCCGGTGCTTATGCCTTTGGCATGCTCGGGTGAAAAATAATGCACCGAGCCCAGCACCGAGCCCGTTTGTGTAATCGTGGAGGAAGTAACAGCACGGGCTATGCCGAAATCGGTAACTTTCACACGTCCGTTCTTGCCTATTAATATATTATGAGGCTTGATGTCCCGATGAATAATTAGGTTATGATGGGCATGCTCCAGCGCATCGCATATCTGAATGGCTATGCGAACCGCTTCTTCGGGCTGCAGCGGCGCCCGCTCCTGAATAATTTCGTTCAGGTTGTGACCTTCAACATATTCCATAACAATATAATGGGTTTCGTCCTCTTGCCCTACATCGTAAATGCTCACCACATTGGGATGAGACAAGGCCCCTGCGGATTGGGCTTCCCGGCGGAACCGGCGGATAAACTCCTCGTCGTGCACAAACTGCTGCCTTAAAATTTTGACGGCAACTTTGCGGTTAAGCAAAATATCATGGGCTTTATATACGAGAGCCATTCCCCCGCCGCCAATGCGGGTAATGATCTCGTATCGACCGCCTAATTCATGTCCAATCATGTCGGTCACTCCTCTTGCTCTGTGTCTTCGGCATGATGCAGCAGGACGACCGTGATATTATCGTCCCCGCCGGCCAGCAGCGCCAGCTCAACGAGCTTGTCCGCTTTCCCTTCCAAGTCGAGCTCCTCCTGGAGAATCGTCTCGGCTATTTCCTGTTCGGTGACCATATTGGTAAGACCGTCGCTGCAAAGCAGAAGCAGATCGCCGGGCAGCCATGACAAGCCCTTTACATCAATCTCCACATCAGCGTCGGTGCCAAGCGCCCTGGTAAGCACATTGCGTCTGGGATGCCGGGCTGCTTCCTCCACGCTGATTTGTCCCGATTTAACAAGCTCATTGACCAGCGTATGATCTACGGTGAGTTGGGTTAATACCCCGCCTCTCCATTTGTAAGCCCGGCTATCCCCGATATGACCAATTACGCCGTTGTCCGGCTGCAGCAGCGCCGCCACCACTGTTGTTCCCATATTGTGGTATTGATCATTGCGTGAAGCCATATCAAATACAACCTCATTGGCCTGCAAAATCGCTTGGCGGATCAGCATCTTCCTCTCGTCCATCGACAGCTCCGCAGATGTTCCCTGCATGGCTTCGCGGAACGTCTCGACTGCAAGCTGGCTTGCTACATCGCCAGCCTGGTGACCGCCCATGCCGTCAGCAACAATGGCTACGGCAATGCCGGTTTCCGTCATTTCCGCATATCCCCGGTCCTCGTTCACGAGTCTTATCCGTCCGATATCACTGCGAAAAGCTATCTTCATACATTCACCCCACCGCTCCGTCCATATGTTTGGCGCGTAGTTGTCCGCAGGCTGCCGCAATATCATGACCTTGTTCTCTGCGGATCGTCACATTAATATTATTACGTTCGAGTACACGGTGAAATTCAAAAATCTGCTCGCGCGGGGTTCTGACATAATCACGCTCCGGCACGTGATTGACCGGGATCAGGTTGACATGACAGAGCATGCCTTTGAGCACATCTGCCAATTCCTGGGCATGCTCACTCTGATCGTTCACACCGCCGATAAGGGCATATTCAAACGTAATGCGCCTTCCGGTTTTGGCGATGTAATTGCGGCAGGCCTCGATGACGTCCTCAAATGGAAAACGGCGGTTGACCGGCATCAGCTTGGAGCGCAGCTTGTCATTGGGGGCATGGATGGAGATGGCCAAGTTGATCTGGGTGTTCTCTTCGGCAAACTTGTACATGCTCGGCACAATACCGCTGGTTGACACCGTAATATGGCGCTGACCAATATTGAGGCCTTTCTCATGGATCATGACCCGCAGAAATGCCATGGTCGCATCATAATTCTCGAAAGGCTCTCCGGAGCCCATAATGACGATGCTGGACACGCGCTTGTTAGTTGCATCAAGCATCTGCTGCGCTTTCACCACCTGAGCCGTGATTTCACCGGCCGTCAGGTTCCGCTTCAATCCCCCAAGCGTGGAGGCGCAGAAGGTACAGCCGATGCGGCAGCCTACCTGGGTTGTCACGCAAATACTGTTGCCGTAGCTGTGGCGCATAATAACCGTTTCTATCGCATGGTTGTCATGCAGGCCAAACAGAAACTTCACGGTTCCATCCTTGGATTCGAAGCGCGTAATTTCGGAAAGCGTCACGAATTGAAACTGATCGTCAAGCTTCTGACGCAGTCCCTTGGAGAGATTCGTCATATCCTCGAAGCTCATCACACGTTTGACATAAAGCCATTCAAAGAGCTGTGTGCCGCGAAATGCGGGTTCTCCGTTTTCTTTCATCCAATCTTGCAATTGGTCAATCGTATAGTCGTAGATGAACGGTTTCATCATTTCACACCTGTTTCTTATATTTTGGAATAGGCAGTCTTCTTGAATCATCAGAAAGGAATTTATCCAACCTGATATTACAGAGTGAAGAAACTTGACTTCGCCGCCAGAAGACGATGGGAAGTGTTTCTTCTTACCTGCCATCGCTTATTTTACCACAAACGCCCATGACAGACCACAGAGGCCGCCTTGGGCGTCATTTTCGCGCGTTTAAGCACGATTTCACAGCTGTTCTGCCGGCTTGCATACGGCTTTAATTCACCCGTTTGAACCGGGCTATAAAAAAGCCGTCGCTGCCAAAATGCTGCGGCAGCAATTGAACCGCGCCACTAAAATCCACACCGATCACGCCTGCCTCACGAAGAGGCGCAAGGACCTGCTGCGGCCAGTCGGCATCGGGAACAAAGGAAGGGTTCCTCTGCACAAATGAAGCCATTTGCGCCTCATTTTCCTCTTTTTCAATCGTGCAGGTGCTGTATACGAATGTGCCTCCGGGCTTTACAAGCTTGACCGCCTCATCCAGAAGACGCTGCTGCAGCCGGGCAATCGATTCAATATCCTCAGGCGACTTCGTCCATTTGATTTCCGGCTTGCGCCGAATGACACCAAAACCCGAGCATGGAGCATCAAGCAGCACAACATCAAAGTCAGCCCCGGGATATCGGCTCGCCAAATCGGACGCATCCCCGCTGACAGCCTCGACTACAGTGAGGCCAAGCCGCTCAGCCTGGTCTTCAATCAGCTTCCGCTTGTGGGGATGCAGGTCATTGGCGATGAGCCGCCCCGAATTGTCCATAAGCTCAGCCAGATGAGTCGTCTTGCCGCCAGGAGCGGAGCAGCAATCCAGTACGGTCATACCCGGCTTTGGCGCGCACACCTGGGCAACAAGCATCGAGCTCTCATCCTGCAAGGACCAGAGACCCTGTCCATAAGCCGCAAGCTGTGTCAAATTGCCGGCATGGCCGCTCACAACCAGTCCGCCTGCCGCAAGCTTGGACGGTGACGCCTGTATTCCTGCTTCAGCAAGAAGCTCTGCCGCTTTCTCCCCAGAAAGCCGGAGCGAGTTCACGCGCAAGCTGGCATGGGGAGTTTCATTGCCTGCCCTGCATATCTCTTCCGCGACCGCTTCTCCATAGGACTCAATCCATCTTCCGACCAGCCAGTCGGGATAGGAGTAGGTGAGGCCGATGCGCCTGACGGGATCAATCTCGTCGATCGGGAGCTTCATCTCGGCAAGCCTGCGCAGCATATTGCGCAGAACACCGTTGACCATTCCGGAAATGCCGGAGTGTCCCCGCTGCTTTGCGATCTGCACCGCCTCATTAACTGCTGCATGCGCGGGAATGCGGTCCAGATACAGAAGCTGATACGCACTCATGCGGAGCAGCTGATGAACCCATGGGGCCAGCTTGTCCAGCCCTTTGGCAACCAGCTTCTCCAGACGGTAATCAAGCGTGCGCTGCTGCTGAATGCTCCCGTAGACCAGCTCAGTCGCAAGCGCCGCATCCTGGCGCGTCAGCTGTGCGTCCTGCAGAGCGCGATTCAGCTGCAGATTGCTGTAGGCTCCGGCCTCGGCAACTTTGACAAGAGTTTGAAGCGCTATCTCCCGGGCGGTATGCGGCCTGGGCTTGCGCTGGTCCCCTCTGCTGGGGTGAGGTGATCCCGTCTTCTTTGGCCCTGAAGCTTTAACAGCATTCACTGGGCCACGGGATGATTTTTTTCGCTGCTGTGTTTTCCCGGCTTGTTCTACCTTCGCGGGATCGTTCTGATCCGGTTTATTCACAATTGGACGCCTCCAAAAACTGTACCGGCTTCAAGACGAGCGCCTTTCAGCCATTCGGATGCAGGCATGGCTTTCTTCCCTGACGGTTGAATGACAGTAAGCAGCAGCATGCCCTCACCCGTCTGCACCAATATGCCTTTTTCATCCGCCTTCATCACCATTCCCGGCTGCCCGCCGGATGCTGCGGCCGGTGGAAGCGGCCGGCAGCCCCACACTTTGAAGGTTTCCCCATTTAGAAGCGTGAAAGCGCCAGCCATCGGCGATAATCCGCGCACCTGATCATATAGACTTCCGGCTGACCGGGTCCAGTCAATCCGTTCATCTTCTCTGGTCAGGTTCGGGGCATAGGTGGCATCGTCGTGATTCTGAGGCACCGCCACTGCCGTGCCGTCGGCAAGCGATGGCAGCGTGCGCATAAGCAGCTCCGCACCGGCCTTGCTGAGCTCTTCGAACAGCTCGCCGGACGTAATCACATCGGTAATTGGCACCTCTATACGGCTGATCATATCACCGGTATCGAGTCCTTCAGCCATATACATGATGGTGACTCCCGTAGTTTTCTCTCCGTTCATGACAGCACGCTGTATCGGCGCACCTCCCCGGTATTTGGGCAGCAGGGAACCATGCACGTTAATACAGCCCAGACGCGGCGCATCAAGCACAGCCTTAGGCAAGATCTGTCCATAAGCCGCCGTCACAATGAGATCCGGTTTCAGTCCGGCAATGAGGGCAACCGTTTCAGAGGTTCTCAGCCGTTCAGGCTGCTCAACAGGCAGACCGCGCAGAAGCGCCGCATCCTTGACCGGAGGCGGCGTCAATGTTTTTTTGCGTCCTTTGGGACGGTCTGGTTGAGTGACAACAAGTACAATTTCATGCCCGGCGCCGATCAGCGCCTCTAGTGAAGGAACGGCAAATTCCGGCGTTCCCATAAATACAATACGCATAGCGTCACTCCTCGCGTGGTGGTCGCGGACGTGATGCCGCGTCATAAATCTCATCGGCAATGTCCGTAAACAGCACTCCATTCAGATGATCAATCTCGTGCAGAAACGCCCGTGCCAGAAAATCCGCCGCTTCCATTTCGAACGGCTCTCCGTTTCGGTCGAAGCCTTTTACCCGAATACGCTGGGCACGGCGGACATCTCCATTGAGATTCGGAATACTGAGGCAGCCTTCCGGACCGAACTGCTCCCCTTCGGCCTCCACAATCTCCGGATTGACCATTTCAATGAGCCCATGATCATCACCGATATCAACCACGATAACCCGCTTGGATATACCGACCTGCGGAGCGGCAAGCCCGACTCCGTCCGCGTCATACATCGTTTCCGCCATATCTCTCAGCAATTTATGCAAATTCGAATTAAATTTGGTAACAACAATCGCCTTCTCCCTCAAAACAGGATCCGGATCCTTCACAATAAGACGTATTGCCACAACCGTTCCTCCTAAAAGTTATTGCGTGGTTATACCTGAATGCTCGAGTGAACCGAGTGATTCAAGCCATAACTCACTTCGTAAGCGATACTTAAGTTATTGCGTGGTTATACCTGAATGCTCGGG
>NZ_JBWDNP010000011.1:0-246740 GCF_056269255.1 Paenibacillus sp. JT31N17 | reverse complement strand
TGCCACGGTAGATTCGACGGGTAAAGTAACGGCAGTATCGGCAGGAACAGCCACGATCAAGGTAACGACAACGAATGGCAGTTTCGAAGCAACAAGCGCGGTGACAGTAACGGCTGAAGCCACCACCGTTCCGGCAACCGGAGTTGAACTGGACAAAACTGCTCTTGATTTGCAGGAAGGGGCTTCGGCTCAACTGACTGCGATTGTAAAACCCGAGGATGCTACGAACAAAACGGTGAGCTGGACATCAAGCAGCACTTCGGTTGCTACTGTAGATTCAAATGGTAAAGTGACTGCCAAAGCATCAGGAACGGCTACAATCACAGTAACGACGGCTGATGGCAGCTTCAAAGCAACAAGCAAGATCACTGTATTCGGTTCGACAGGAACACCATCGACAGGTACACCGTCAACCGGAACACCATCAACCGGAACACCGTCGACTGGAACACCATCAACCGGAACGCCATCAACCGGAACACCGTCGACAGATACGCCATCGACCGGAACACCTTCGACAGATACACCGTCGACTGGATCACCTTCAACCGGAACGCCATCGACAGGTACACCTTCAACAGGTACGCCTTCAACTGGCGGCAATGGTAGCACGACGAATCAATTTAAAGACGTTCCTGCCGGATATTGGGCAGCAGCAGCAATTAACGACCTGGTATCGAAACAAATCCTCAACGGTACGAGCGGCACGACGTTTGAACCTCAACGCAGCGTGACACGCGCCGAGTTCACAGCGATGCTGGTAAGAGCCTTGGAGCTTACAGAGCAAAGCACTATGAAATTCACAGACGTGAAAAGCGGAGACTGGTATGCGGATGCAGTTGCCGCAGCCGTGAAAGCGGGAATCGTTCAAGGAACGAGCGCTACGCAATTCGGAGCCAACGCAAAAATTACGCGTGAGGAAATGGTTACGATGCTTATGCGCGGATACGAGAAGCTGCATGGCAAACCGTCGGTAGACGGAACCATCAGCTTTAAGGATCAAGCTAAATTCTCGTCATGGGCAGCAGCTTATATTAAAGAAGCAGCGGCGCTCGGCCTGGTTGGCGGACGCGAAGAAGGCGTATTCCAGCCTGCTGGAATCACTACACGCGGTGAAGCCGCTCAAGTCATCTTTAATCTTTTAAGCAAATAAGCGTCTTATCGTAATAGGTTAACAGGGATGCCGTTCTTATGAACGGCGTCCTGTTATCTTTACAGGGAGGATATGCAATGTTCCGTATAAACACCGCTGTGCGATTTTCTATTTGCATTGTGGCCGTGTTGGCCCTTCTTCTGATACCTATTGAACATCAAGTCGATGCCCACGCATACAGCGCCGGGTACACGACATTGAATTTGACCAAATCGAATATCGAAATGACCTATGCGCTGGATGAGCTGTCTGTGATCGAGCTGGCCGGCGGGGATACGAATAAGAACGGCAAGCTTGAAGAGGAAGAATTTGCTGCAATTAAAGATGGGCTTACGGCATTGTTCAAGGAAAATTTAAAGCTGCAAATTAACAATGAAATCAAAGATTGGACCCAAATAGAAAGCTTTGATATGGAACAAAAAGGGAGTGCCGCCAATGCAATCCTGAAGGTTGTCTTTCCGCCCGCATCCGCATCCGAGCCCATTTCCTTGACAGATAATCTGTACGTGAACGATTCCGTCACCAACTACGTTAATTTAGTTACGATTAACTACGGCAGCCAAAAAAGCACATCGGCTCTATCCGGCAAATACCGGGATTGGAGCATGCAGCTGACCGAGAAAGACTATGCCGGTCTGCAGCAGGATGCGCTGGTCCAGCAAAACAGCGGCAGCGGTCAAACGGACAAGCCGCAGGAAGAGGAATCAAGCCCGTCGGAAGTCATGTCAGGCTGGTATTCATTCTTTACACTGGGGATCAACCATATATTATCCGGATACGATCATCTCCTGTTCCTGTTTTCACTGCTCATCGCAAGGCAGAAGTTCAAGCAATATGCGGCCATGATCACCGCATTTACGATCGCTCACAGCATTACGCTGACGCTTACGGTATTGGGAATTATTAATGTATCTCCAAGCATTGTCGAGCCTGCGATTGCGCTCAGCATCTGCTTTGTCGCGGTAGATAATATTATCCGCAAACAGGTCAGTCACCGCTGGGTGCTGACGTTCTTCTTCGGATTAATCCATGGAATGGGCTTTGCCGATATTTTGAAGGAAATGGATCTTCCGCGAAGCCAGCTGGCCGTGGATCTGATCAGCTTCAACCTCGGCATTGAAGCCGTTCAGGTAACGCTGGTCGCCATTCTGCTGCCGCTGCTTATGATGCTGCACCGCTGGAAATTTTCAAGGCGGACCGTTGTTGCAGGCTCGTCGCTTGCGTTCATGCTGGGCGGGATCTGGCTCGTTCAACGGGTATTTTTTGGATAAATCAGCCCAGCCTCCTAGCGGCAGGCAAAGAGGCATTACAATAACCCGCCCAGGAGTATGAAATGCACCTCATAGAACAGACGTTGAATAACTCACCGGTTCATTCGACATCTGTTCCAAGGGGTGTATTTTTTTGCATACTTTTTTACAACTCTCACAAACTTCTGCAACAACTAGAGTGTATATTCAGCGGATAGAGCGGAGGCGCAGCATAGTGGAGAACATATTGATTATAGAAGACGATCAGGCCATTTCCGACCTCATTAAACTGAATCTGGAGGTTGCGGGCTACGAGTGCAAACAAGCTTATAACGGAAAAGATGTTCAAAGCGTTCTCTCCGTTTTTTCTCCGCAATTAATTTTACTGGACATCTCCCTTCCCGATATTGAGGGCTACGAGCTGATGCCCCGGTTCAACCGCAGCGGAGTGCCGGTCATATTCCTGACTGCGCGGAACAGCCTTGCTGATAAAGTAAAAGGACTCAAGATGGGGGCTGACGACTACATTGTAAAGCCCTTTGAAGCAATGGAGCTGTTGGCCAGAATAGAAGTCGTGCTTCGCCGTTATGGAAGTAAAGCAGATCAGATAACGTGCGAGGGCCTAGACATCTACCTGGAGGAGCGCACGATAAAGCGGGACGGCACCGTTATCGAACTTACAATGAAGGAATACGAGCTGATCCTTCTTCTTATCAACAACCGGAACAAAGCCCTGTCCCGAGAAAAAATCCTTGAGCTTGTCTGGGGCTACGATTATATGGGCGAGACGCGGACTGTCGACATTCATGTCCAGAAGATTCGAAGAAAACTCGGCTGGGAAGAGCAGATTAAAACCGTCTACAAATACGGTTACAGGCTGGAGGCTCATACATGAGACTCTGGCAGAAGGTTTTTTTTGGCACCTTCCTCCTGTTTGAGCTGCTGTTCAACGCCTCTTCATTTTATCTTATCGAGCACAATTTCAATCAGAATCTGGTGAGAGAAATCGACAGAGGCTTGTCGGAGCAGCATGTTCTGCACGCTCAGATCGAGACGGACTGGTCGTATATTAATAATTTGAATCAGCTGTTAAATTCGGCAATAAACAATGCAGATGATTTTATTAAAAATAACACTCAAAAATATCTGAAGTCCTTTGACACCGACAAAGTGTCCATTGAAGTGATGGATCATCGTAATCAAAAGGTTTTTACAGACTTTCCCGAAAATATAGCCGGCCCGAGACAGGAGCTTGAGGTACGGGATTCCGCAAGCAGAACCTATATCATCCGGGATGTCGGCCAGAAGAGCTATTTATTCGTCACAAGCGGGCTCCAATTGAACGGGGACGATTTTAAGCTCGCATACATCCGGGATATTACAGACATTTACCAGGGAAAGACGGCCCAGATCAGAAATTTTGTTAAGATCAATATTGTCATTACCGTTATTTTAGCCGGTGGCCTTTATGTGTTGATTTGGTTTCTCACACGCTCGGTCCGCATGCTCACAAAATCCGCGCAGACGATAGCTTCAGGCCATTATTCACATCGTGTCGGCGTTTTATCGAGAGATGAGATTGGCTTGCTTTCGGAGAATTTTAACCAGATGGCCGTTGCCGTAGAAGAAAAAGTTGAGGAATTGGAGGACGCCGCCAAGAACAGGGAACATTTTATTCACTATCTGACGCATGAATTGAAGACGCCGCTTACCTCGATCATAGGCTATGCAGACTTCTTGAGAACGACTAAATATAACGAAGAAGTTTTTTACAAGGCCTTAAACTATATTTACAGCGAAGGAAAACGGCTTGAAAGTCTGTCGTTCAAGCTTATGGACCTGGTTCTCATCGGCAATAAAAAGAAGGCCATGGACATGGAAGAGATAATGCCGATTTTTGAGGAGACGGAGCAGATTCTAAAGCCGCAGCTGGAACAGGCAACTATTGAGCTGTCACTATCGGTTGAGCCTGCAAAGCTGGTGATTGAAAGAGACCTGATCAAAATCCTCTTCACCAACTTAATCGACAATGCAATAAAAGCTTCGGGAGCCGGGGGCATCATTTATTTCAGAGGGCTCATGACGGAAGACGACCACTATGCAATAGAGGTAGAGGACGAGGGGATTGGCATACCGGAACAGGATGTACCGAAGGTGTTCGAGCCGTTTTTCATGGTGGATAAAGCCCATTCGCGGGCAAACAACAGCGCGGGGTTGGGGCTTGCCATATGCGCGGAGATCGTCAGGCTCCATGAGGGAAGGATAGAGATCAGAAGCCGTCTGAATGAGGGAACCGTTGTGAGGATCATACTTCCGGGAGTATGCAGCTAATTTACAACATACCGCTACTAATCGGGTGCTGAAGTATCAGAGCACCTACTATGTCAACGGCGGCACCGGCCGGATTATGATTCAAAGAGATCAGAACGGAAATCCGGTGAGCGGGAAAGTGTTCAAGAAAGCCGATAACCCGGATGCATTTAGAAAAATACGATTGGACATCCGTTGGCACCGAGCAGGCACCGGACGGGAAAATCCTGAATAAAGTAATGGAAAGCTGCCGGAAGCGGCTAGTAAGCAACAGCCTGTTGAGAAGCTGCTCAACAGGCTGTTTTTAAGTGCGCCAGACGCGAGCGGCACATGGAGGCGACACAGCATACAGGTCTCTGATACACATGCAGAAATGCACAGTTTCTCTTGTTGTTCAAGGGAACATCCCGCTTAACGCTGGAAATATCCCGCACGCTGCATGAAGCTTTTTTCCACTTGTTCAACAATCGGCCCGTCCGCTTCCGACTTCTGTTTCACTTCCAGCCATTCCGGATCCTGGCCGAATACATCCCACTGGCGGTTCCGCTCGTCCATATCGTTGTATTCCATGATGTAATACAGCTTGGAGTGTCCCTCCTGATCGACCCAGAAGTCATAAACCTTCATTCCAAGGCGTTTGAAAATTCCAAGGGTGTGGTTGGCAAAACGGGCATTCATGGCTTCCATCTTCCCGGCATGAACGGAATAGATACGCAGTTCGTACAGCATGTTAATTTCCTCCCTCGGTGAAATGATTGCTTTCCTGTTAGATCTTGCCCGCCGTGAAGATGCTGCCAACAGGGGGCATATCTGATATATTCCCGCATTTTGCGGTCAAAAGCAATGGCTGCTGCGGATATTCCAGCTATTTTGTCTGCTATTCACTCATCCGACCGGGGCGATAATAGGGATAATCCATTTTTTCCTGAACCTGCCGGGCGACCTCCGGAGTGCTTAATGATTCAACGAGGAACAAGCCAAGATCAAGGGATGCGGCGACGCCGCCGCCCGTGAACACATTGCCATCCCTGACAACGCGGGACTTTACGACCTCTGAGCAATAAGGGGCAAGCAGGTCATAGGCAGAAGGGTTCGTCGTAGCCCGTCTATCAGTTAAGAAACCAGCCGCCCCAAGCAGCAGGGCTCCTGTGCAAACCGACGCCTTAATTTCCACATCGCGGGCAGTTTTCACCCAGGAGACAAAATCGGGGTCATGCCTAAGCTGCCTTGTAGAAAATCCGCCGGGGATAAAAATCAGATCATATCCGGAGAGATCCGGATAGACATGCGGGATTTTTATGGTTAATCCCCGATCATCCGTAATTTCCGCCTTCGTCGAACAAAAATCCCACGACACCGCTTCTTTGACTCGCAAAATGCCCAACCAGGTTACAGCTTCGTAAAAACCGCTAAAATCCAGCGTCGTCATTCCGTCAAATAAAATAAATGCCATCTTCATTCCCGTACACCGGCCTCTCGTTTGTCTGGTATTAAACAAAAAAAGCACCCGATCTGAAGAGGATCAAGTACTTTGCCCAGGCGTACGGCTGTTTGTCGGTGCGCTCCCTCATGGTTATCCATGTTTACGCCAGTAACGCACCGTTTCATGCTATTGTTATAATCTTACATTCTTCTGCTGGAAAGTTCAAGGAGATAAAAGGAGATAAATCTCCGCCTGGGATTTTCAGCCTTCAGCCTTCACTGCTATAGCCCTGTGCCTCCAGGTTCTTGCGGCTGGCCTTCATGATGAACATGTACATGAGAGCAAAACCCGCCACGCCCAGCAAAGCCGTCCCGGCGCTGATCCGGTACATCGCATGCGCGCCAAGATTCTGGAATATCCAGCCCCCAGTGACGCCCGCTACGATCCCGGACAGTCCTCCCCAGCTGAGGGCGTATACCGCTTGACCCGAGGCCCTGTATTCCTTCGGAACGAGCAGTGCGGTCAATTGCGTGCCTACATAATAATAACCTGCAAAAGTAAGACAGTGCAGGGCTTGAATGAAGATGATCTGATAAGGGGTTTCCGCCACCGACATCAGAAACCAGCGCAGCGCGTATAGCAGACTGACCACGGCCAGACAGAAGATCATGGTTCTTCGACTTTTGCGCAAATACCGGTCGAACAGCAGGTAAACCGGAATCTCGAAGATGGATGACAGAAAAGCGGACCAGCCGATCAGAGAATTTTTGCCTCCCAGATCGGAGATATAGATCGAAACAAATGTGTTGTTCATCGAGTTTGGAATCGAAATGAGAACGCCGATGACAAGGAACATGATAAATGGTTTGTTGGCCCATATTTGACCATAACCGACCGGGGCGCCTTTTCGGCTGCCCGTTTTGCCTCCGCGGGGCAGCTTCAAGGCCAGGGCGATGGAGATGAGCATCATCACCCCGTACACGATCCACAGGTGATGAATGCCCAGTCGCTCGATGACCGGCCCTGTCGCCACGGCCATAACGGCCCACCCGAGGGAACCCCACAGACGGAAGCTGCCGAACTTAAGGCCTGTCTTGTCGGCCACATCGAGATTGAGGCTATTACTTTGCGAGAACAACGGGCTCTGGAAGAAAAAGTAGAGCAGCATGAACGTAAAGATAAGATAACCCGCGTTCAGAGAAAAGACGATCTGCATGACCACGGCATTGCCGATCAGCAGTATGAGCAGAACGCGCCTGGCATTCTCAAGCCGGTCGCTCCAATATCCCCAGAAGGGGTTGGAGAGGAGGGAGATGAACGGGCCTCCGGCGAGCAGCAGGCCAACCGTAAAGTTGGACATGCCGGTTTCCTTCAAGTAAAGCGGAAAAAATGTGCTGTAGACGGAGATCGCCCCGTAGATGAAAAAGTTGAACGCTTTTATGAAGCCCAGGGATCGTATGTTGGTCAATGATGGGTGTGACATGTACTGCGCTCAATCCTTTCCCGCTGACGAACCTGTTTTGGCAAGCTTCCGGTACTGCGTCGGCGTGATTCCGGTATGCGATTTGAAGATCGAGCAGAAGTATTTGTACTCCTTGTAGCCGACTTTCTCGGCGATCTCGAATACCCGCTCGTCGGTTCCGACCAGACTTGCTTTGGCCCGTTCGATGCGCACCTCATTCAGATACTCCGCGAACCCTTTGCCGAAATTTTGTTTGAACAGGATGCTGAAATAATTCGGCGTTATTTTGAGCAGGGCGGCCAGCTCAGAGGCCTTCAAATCCGTATGGTAGCTGGAATCAATATGCTTGTTGACGCGGTCGGCAATCCAGTGGTTCTTGTTGGCCAGGGAAGAATGAATCATCGCATGCAGGGACCAAAGCTCTTTGCGGAGCAGCGATTCCATGGCGCGGTAGGAGTTGTGCGTCAACAGATCGATTTCGCCCGAATTGAACGGATCGGTGCGCTCCGACAAATCCATGCCGTTCGTATGCAGTCTGCGCTGCAGGATAATGCTCAATTCCTTGAAGGCCTGCAATACTTCCTTCAGCAGATAGCCCCTCTCGCGAAACTGCTGCATGATGCTCCCGATGATGTCATCCAGTTCCTCATAGCCTCCATGAAAGAGCACGTGGACCAGCTGCTTCTCCAGCTCGAACGGAGAGAACGGCAGAGGGCTCCGCCCGGAAATTTTCTCTTCATCATGAAACTGAATGGAGCGGCCCTCCGGAACTGCAGCAAGCTGCAGGGCCGTGGTGGCCTCTGTACTGCGGGCATATGCCTCGTCCAATTGGGAAAAAGCCGGCGACACGCCAAAATAAAGGCGGGGGACCGGCGGTGCCATGTTCTGCGCTGCCGATAAGGCGGCAGACAAATCCAGCTGGCTCACCTGGCGGGAGCCGATGCACAGCGAAAGCAGCAGGTTCGGATGATGGAAGAAGGAGATGACTTCCTGATCGAAGGGTTTCAGCGCCGCATGAACGGTACTTTCCCAACCGATCCGCGCGGATTGCTGCGACTCCTCCGACGAATGGCTGGTCCATTCGGCATAATCCTCCAGCTGGCTGGCGATAAACCGGTAGGACGACTGGCCGTATGCGGCCGATGGCGGCGTATCGGCGTCCTTGCGTATAGCGGCCCCGCCTTGAACAAGCTGGATCATCCACTTTAACCAGCCTTCGCGCTCGCGCTTTTTTTCCAGCTCCGCATCAAGCGAGATTTCCATGCCGATTCTCTGGACCATCGCCATCAGCTCCTCAATGTTGACCGGCTTCAGCAAATAATCCTCGATCCCAAGACGCAGGGCGCGGCGCGCATACTCAAAATCATCATAGCCGCTGACGATAATGATGCGGATCTGCGGCCATCTTTCCTTCAGCTCCTTGGCTAATTCAAGTCCGTCCATTCCATCCATGTTAATATCCGTGAGCACCAGATCGACAGGCTGCCCCGATACGAATTGCAGGGCCTCTACGCCGTCATAGGCTTCTCCCGCCACTTCCACGCCAATCGAATCCCAAGGAATGGTCTGTCTCAAGCCTTGGCAAATGATCGGTTCATCATCAACGATTAGCATTCGAATGGTCATGCTTCCTCCTCCTTTTCGTTCATCCAAAGAGGTATTCTTAACCTTACGCATGCTCCCGTAATGGACTGCTCCATGGGAAGCTCAACTCCGTAGCCGCTGCCGTTCACAAGCTGGATCCGTTCATGAATGTTGCTGATGGCGTGATCCAGCACGCTTTTATCGCCGGTCCTCTCTTTCAGAGCCCGGTGAATCAGAAGTCTTTTTTCCTTGGAAAATCCGATCCCCGAGTCGGTCACGTCGATAATCAAATCCGCTCCGTCCTGATAGGCGCGAACGTCGATTTTTCCGGCCTGCCGTTTGAAGCCGTGCTTGATGCTATTCTCCACCAGCGGTTGAATAACCTTCTTGAGCACCACCGCGTCTTCTAAGGATGCTTCCATAAAGAGGGAGAACCGCAACTTGCTGCCCATCCGCTTCTGCTGCAAATTCAGATACGCCCGGACAAATTCCATTTCGCCGGCCAGCGTCGTATGATGCTTCCCGCTGTCCATGCCCATCCGGAAAAACCGGGACAAGGTCTCGATCAATTGGCTGGTCTCAGGCGCCTGCTCCAGGCGCGCCGTCCAGCGGATCGTATCGAGCGTGTTGTACAGAAAATGCGGATCCATCTGGCTCTGCAGGATCCGCAGATCGGATTCCTTCTGCCGGATCTCCAGCTTATATTTCTTGTCGATGAGATCTTTAATCGTGGTGACCATATTGTTGAACTGCCTGCCGAGCTCGCCGATCTCATCGCGGGAACGCACCTCGACCTGGGCCGAGAAGTCTCCGTGCTTGAGCCGGTGCGTCTCTTTCTTCAGCTCGAGGATCGGACGGATGATCGCCAGCTCGAAGCCGATTAAGGCAAGCAGGCCGAGAATCAGGATCACAAGAATCAAAATCTGCAAGGATGCTTTGATGGCCTTGGTTTTCTCCACGATCGTCTCATCCTTGACCATCGCGACAATATTCCAGCCCGTGGATTTCATATGCTGGTTAAATACGACATAGGAGGTGCCTTCCTCCTGCAAGGCGAACACGCTGCTCCGCTTGTTCACGATTTCCTGAAGCATGCTGCTGTCCGGGTAAGGATGGCCGACCAGCTTCTCGTCCGGATGCAGCAGGACGCTGCCGTCGGGGCGGACGATAAATATCGAGCCCTGATCCTTCGGAACCGGCGTTGTCAATAAATCGGTGAATTCCGTTTCGTTCAGACGCACGATCACCTGGCCGACCTGGTTAGAAGGCTTCTCGAAGGAATTAATAACGCGGAACATGGAGATGACCCGTTTGCTGCCGGTCCAGCCGCTCTCCAGTGAATAGGAATCCGTCCAGACGATTCCGCCCCGGTTGGCTTTCGCCAAGTCGCTCCATGGCTGCTCGAGGCCCTTCACCGGCTCGCCCATCTGCAGCTCGTTGCCGCCTACGCCCTGCAGCGAAATCGATTTGATGTACTGCTTGGACATGATCTGGAACGCGAAGAAGCCTTCGATCGCCGTTTTGTCCTTGTAAATTTGCTCCATATTGCCGGGAGTGGGCTTGGCCTCCAGAAAGCTGCGGAAATTTTCCTGATAAATCATATAGTCCGAGATATCTTCAATCGCCTTGATTTTCTCCGTCAGATTCATCTCGATGGTATTCAGGTTCTTCTCCATCGAGTCGATGAACTGCTGCCGCAGTATCGTCTCATACCGGCTCAGAATCACATAGCCGATCAGCAGAGAGGGCAGGGTGACCAGCATAATGAAGATCGCCACTGATTTTTTTCGCAAGCTGATATTGAGGAATCGGATTGCGCCTGATTTCATATGGTTTCATTCCCCCCGGGTGTCTGCATACTCCTGAGTACTCTATCGGAAGTCCTGTTCCTTCTATTATAAAGGAATCCTGGGAGGAAAGCTGACATAACAAGCGGCCAATTTCTGCAAGGAGACGAGTGCGGGAGGTGGCATTTGAATCCGGAGAAGCGGTGAAACGGCGCCCTGCGAAGATCCGATCCCTCCGGAAGCAGATGAGCGCCGGTGTGTTATCCTTTGACGGCGCCCGCCGTCATACCCTGCACAAGCTGCTTCTCCATGGCCAGGTAAAAGACGAGAAGCGGGATCAACGCCATGCTCAAGGCCGCCATCTGAAGCGTCTGGAACCGGGTCTCCGTGCCGGCGAAATTGGCGAGGCCCAGAGGCAGCGTCTTCAGGGCCGCTTTATTGATCAGAACGAGAGCAAACAGGAACTCATTCCAATTATAAATGAAATTAATGATAATAACCGTGGCCAGCGCAGGCTTGGTCATCGGCAGGATGATCGACCAGAAGATCCGGTAGATGCCGGCCCCGTCCATAATGGCGGATTCCTCGATATCCTTCGGGAATATTTTCATAAAACCCACAAGAATGAAGATCGTAATCGACAGGTGAAACGCCGTATACGGGAGAATGAGAGAGAGATGGGTATTGAGCAGCCCAACCTTTTTCATCAGAATAAAAATAGGGACGAGCGTGGTGTGGATGGGAATCGTCATCCCGATAATGAACAGGCTGTAAAGCCATCCCCGCACCCGGAATCGGAATCTGGACAGGAAGAAAGAGGTCAGCGCCCCCAGAAGCACGGTAAGCACAATCGCTCCCGCCGTCACGAGCACACTGTTCCAGAAATAAGTGCCAAGATGCGCCACTTTCCAGGCCTCGGTATAATTGCTGAAGTTCCAATGCTTGGGCAGTCCCATCGGGTTGGTTGCGAAGTCCTCCTCGGTCTTGAACGAACCGACAACCATCCAGACGATAGGAATGATATTAATGATGCAGAGCACCGCTAAAAACAGATGAATGATGGTTTTCTTGCCCCGTGATGTTTGCATGGCTGCTCCTCCTTTTACGCGGCTTGCGGTGCTTAATCGTTTCGGCTGGTTGCCAATTTGGCCGCATAAATAGCGATCAGGCTGAATAGTAGAATCAGGATGGAAACGGCGCTTCCGAGCCCGAAATTCATATTGTTGAAGGCGTTGGTATACATGTAAATCGTCATGACCTCCGTATTATGGGCCGGTCCGCCGGCTGTCATCACGTAGATGAGGTCGAAGACCCGGAAGCTGTTGCTGATCGAGAAGATCAGCGTCACCCAGATCGTTTCCTTCAGCATCGGCAGGGTGATATGCCAGAACCGCCTCCAGCCGGTCGCTCCGTCCATAGCGGACGCTTCCCGGATCTCTTCGGGAATATTTTGCAGGCCGGCCAGAAAAATTACCATGTAGAAGCCGTAGTTTTGCCAGAGATAGGTGATGCTTACGGACAGCATGCCCCAGCGCTCGCTGCCCAGCCAGTTTTGTTTCCAGGAATCCAGATGGAGCAGGCCGAGAATGCCGTTCATCAGCCCCGATTCCGTGCTGTAGACCATATTCCAGATCATCGAAACGATAACCGCCGAGATGATGACGGGGAGAAACAAAGCGGACCGGTATATTTTGAGGCCTCTCAAAGAGCGGTTCAGCAGCAGAGCGAAAAACAGCCCCAGGGGCAGCTGGCCCACGATTCCGCTTACCATCATGAACAGATTGTTTTTGACGCCTTTCCAGAAGATATCGTCCTTCAATATGGAGGTGTAATTATCCCAGCCCGCGAAGGTCATGTCGGACAGACCGTCCCAATTGAAGAAAGAATAGTAGAAGGACATCGCAATAGGAATCATCGCGAAGCCGATATAAATAATCAGGGCGGGGAGCATCCCGATAAAAATAGTCAGCGCCATCCGCTTCGTTATCGTCATAGTTGGCCCTCCTTTGCTGTGGGTTTTCTTATAAGGGGGATGAAGGGCGGCCGGGGACAAGCCTCAGCCGCCTTTATACAATAAATCCCTGATCCGTTTTTCGGTTATATCCAGATTGCGAGAGACTTCGAGCCCGCAGCGATTTCATCTGCCGTCATCTCGCGGCCTAACGCGTCGGAGAGGTACAGGCCTTCGCTGATCAGCATCGTCGAAAGCGCGATTTCGGCCGTCGGCAGAAGGCTGACACGGCCCTGCAGGGCAGCAATCCAGTGCTGCTGGGAGGAATCGTACGCATCTTCATTCTCTCTCATCCGGTGCCAGCGGGTATCCATCCGGTTCAAGTCGATCCGGCTGTCCAGATCCATATCGGCGACGGTCGTATGATAGCTGAATTCGGAGGTTTGCTCCGCCGAATGATAGGCGGGAAGCCGGATGCCGCCCCGTGAGCCGATAATGCTGCTGCCTTCAACGCCGCCGAGATGAACGGCCCAGGCTTCGAAAATATCCAGCGTCACGCCGCCTTGAAAGGTGACGAAGCCAAGCGCGAGCTCTTCCACGTCGAAGCCGCTTTGCGCGCCTCTTTGCGGATCCATATCCATCTCTTGAATTAATTTGCCGGTGACCCGTGCGAGCGGCGGGTTCCCGAGCAGATACAGCATCTGGGCGATATGGTATACGCCCATATCCAGAAGGGCGCCGCCGCCTGCGCTTTCCTTCCTCGTGAAATGGGCGGTGCCGAAGCCGTCTACAAAAGGGCGGCCCCGGCGCCTGAAGCCGCTCGACCGGGCATGGAACAGCTTGCCCAATTGTCCGTCGTCGATCAGGGCCTTCGCGGCCTTCGTTTCCTTCTTGTACAGCATGCCCAGCTGGATATGCAGCATCTTCCCGGACTCGCGGGCGGCGTCCACCATCCATTTGCCGTCGTGATAAGAACCGGCGATCGGTTTCTCGCAGTAAACATGCTTGCCGGCCTGGAGCGCTGCGATCGTCAGCGGCGCATGAAAGTTATTATGCAGACATACATCTACCGCATCGATATCATCCCGCGCCAGCAGCTCTTTATAATCCGTGTAAACATCGGGAACCCCGTATTTCTCCGCAGTCTCCCGGGCTTCCCGTTCGTTGATGTCGCATACGGCAACCACCTGCGCGCCTTCAATGCGGGAATAGTTGTCCAGATGCTGCTTGCCGATAATCCCTACGCCTATAACGCCGATTCTGATTTTTGCATTTTCCAATGTTTACGCCTCCAATTTCTGCCCGGCAGTCCGTTTTACCGCCGCCAGCAGTCTTTTCATTGAGGCCAATGCCCATTCAATCTCGATGTACGGATCGGACGGGGCGTTATATTCGACCGCCCAATATCCTTCATATCCGCTGTCTGCCAGCGCCTTGACGGCATCTTCGGCTCCTGGAGAAGCAAGCGTCCGGGCATCCAGATGTACGTGGTTTACCCAAGGGGCAACAAGCCGGTTTCCCTGTTCACCGGTGTCATTCCATCGTCCGATGTGGAGCAGAATACCATATCCCGGGTGATCGACAGCTTCAGCGATCCGCTTCATCCACCTGGGATCAAGCGATACGCCCGTATGATTCTCCGGGCCAACCGTAAACCCGTAATCGGCGGCTATCTGTGCATATTCCCGATAGCGTAGAACCGTATACACAAACTGCTCCTCCGTCATCTCGCCGGGTCCCCGGTTGGCATCGATTCGAACCGTCCGGGCTCCCAAGAGATGCGCAGCATGCAGATGCGCCAGCGCATTGCGGTGAAGCTGCTCCCTGACATCGGGATCCGGGTCCCACAAGTGGGCCCGGTCAACAATCAGGTTGGCGACTGTCAGTTGCTTCTCGTCAAGCGATCGTTTGATTTTGCGGAGATGGTCATCGCTTGCGAGCTTCCAGAGCGGAACATTGCGATCTGTGAAGAAAGCGTTCCACAGATCCACAGCTTCCAGCCTGTAGCGGTGCTTGACCGTCTCCAGATAGCCGAAGATGTCCATTTCGCCTTCGCTGAACAGCTGGTAGAAGGAGAATCCTCCAAGGGAAGCTTTCACTTGCCATTCCTCCATTCCCTGACCAGACGGGATATACGCTCCGCCCGAATTATTTGATCTTATCCATGGCCTCTTGCATATCCTGAGCGACTTGTTCCGGCGTTTTCTGCTTCATGGTGATGGCTTGAAGGTCGTTCTCGATCACATCCTTGATCGTTGCCGGCATTACGCTGTCGAACACAAGGGCATCGCCGTTCTTGGTCAGCTCGATCATTTCCTTCAAATATTTGCTCGTATCCGCTGGCATTTCCACCGTAGCCGGAACGACGATGCCTTTGCTCATCAGGTTCTGGTACAATTCAGGGGCGTAGAAGTACTGCAGGAATTTGAGCGCCGCATCTTTCTTCGCTCCGCTTAATTCTTTGCTCAGCCCGATACCGTATTGGACGACTCCGGCGCTTTTGCCTGCCGAGCCTTTGCCGCCTTCGATGGAAGGGAACAGCGCAATGCCGATGTTATCCGGGTTTTCCGTATTGCTGACGCGGAATTTGGTGTCGATCGTCGAGCTTGTCATCGTCATGGCGGATTTCTTCTGCAGGAAATAATCCTGCACCTGCACTTCGTCCATCGTGTTCACATCGGAATTGAACGCTTCGGCCTTGTTCAGCTCATCGAGAATGCCCAATGCCTTGACATAGTCGGGATCTGTGAATTTAGCTTCGCCCTGCTTGACCTTGGTGAGGAAATCGGTGCCGGCAACGCGGTCTCCGACAGCCGACATGAAAGTGGACTGCAGCGGCCATCTGTTCTTGTTGCCGATACCCATCGGCGTGACGCCTGACGCTTTCAGCTTCTTCACCAGGTCAAGGAAGTCGGCATAGGTCGTCGGAAATTCATTGTAGCCAACCTTCGCCAGCATATCTTTATGGTAGTAGATGATATCGACAAAGGTCATTTTCGTCGGGATGGCGTACTGCTTGCCATCTACGTTATAACCGGCCAACGCCTGAGCGGGAAGGACGTCTTTCCAGTTGTCCATGATTTCATCAATGGGCATCAGCACATCGGCGTCGATGTAAGGGTCCATATCGATGCCGGGAAACAGGATGAACATATCGGGCATGCTGTTTCCGGCCGCTTCCGTGCGGAGCTTGGTACGGTACTGCGCGGAAGGGATATCCTGCGCTTCGATTGTGATGTTCGGATTCAGCTCCTGAAATTTCTTGATCCGCTCCTTGTACAGCTCATTGTCCACATTGGGACTCGACCAGTTGTCCTCCATGGTGAGCGTAACCTTCTCATCGGATGCCGTCTGAGGCTGACCGTTCTCCGTGGCGGTGTTGTTGTTCCCGCAAGCTGTAATGACAATCAGTGCAACAGAAGCAACAGCAAGAAGCGATTTTCGAAAAAAACCTGTACCCATACACATTCCCCTCATCTTATGTTATTTTTATTAACATTAACCTTACAGGACTATTATATAATGAGCTCATTTGCTCTTACTATCCCGGCGAATTATGATAACATCCAAATTTTTAATGCAGATACAGGACATGATACTTGTTTTTGAGGTATATCGCGATTGGACAGCCGTCGGGTTGAAAATAATGAAAAGCCCTGCTATTGCGCATTTTGGCGGGAAGCAGGGCAGGGTACCACCGATTATACAATAGGCAAAATGCTGCTGCCGACAGAAGAAATATGCGGCCGGCCGCCGTTATGCAGGGCCCGCACTACGCACCGGGATGCTGCGCGGCGGGATAAAAGCCGGACTCACCACGCGGCCACTTCGCCGTCCGCCCTTGGTTCTGTGCCGCCAGCCAATACGCCGGTTGCGGAATCCCGCCAGATGATCTGTCCCCGTCCAAACATGCCCGAATCCAGCGCACGCTGCACCACATGCCCTCTTCTGGCCAGAGCCTGGGCGATGTGATCGGGGAACTGCGGTTCCACCTCGATTATCTTTTCTTTAATCCAGCGCCATCTCGGCGCATCCAGCGTTGCCTGGGGATTAAGATGAAAATCGATGGCGTTCATCACGACCTGCACATGCGCTTGCGGCTGGATCGATCCGCACATCACGCCGAAGGGGCCGACCGGCATTCCGTCCTTCGTGATAAATCCCGGAATTATCGTATGGTAGGTCTTCTTCCTGGGCGCAAGGGCGTTAGCGTGGTCAGGATCCATGGAAAATCCGGCACCCCGGTTCTGCATGCAAATCCCCGTTCCGGGAATGACAATTCCGGAGCCGAAGTCGCCGGAATGGCTCTGGATGAACGAGACCATATTGCCCTCGCCATCCGCCGCTGCCAAATAGACCGTGCCTCCCTTAGGCGGCTCGCCGGCCAATGGAAGCAAAGCTTCCATCCCGATCAATGATCTCCGCTGGTCTGCATAAGCCCCGGAGAGCAGTTCCTGGACGGTGACCTTCATGCTGCGGGGGTCCGTAATATATTTCAGACCGTCCGCATAAGCCAGCTTCACAGCCTCAATCTGCTTGTGGTAGGTGGATACCGTATCCTTCGCGTCAAAATCCATGCCTTTGAGAATATTGAGAGCGATCAGAGCGACGAGTCCTTGTCCGTTCGGAGGAATTTCCCAGATATCGTAGCCCCGGTAATTTACGCTGATCGGATCTACCCACTCCGGTCTGTATTGGGCCAAATCCTCTTTGCTCAGGAATCCGCCATGCTTGCGGAAGAAAGCATGGATCTGTTCCGCCAGTTCTCCGCGATAGAACGATTCCGCCCGGGTCCCGGCAATCGAGCGCAGTGTACGGGCGTGATCCGCTGAGCGCCAAATCTCGCCTGCGCTTGGTGCGCGGCCGTCCGGCGCGAACGTGTCCATCCACGGCTCATGCACTTCATTGTTCAAAGCGCTGATATTGTCATAGCCCAGCTTCCAGTATTTCGCTATTGTCGGAGATACCGGGAAGCCGTTCTCCGCATATTCGATCGCCGGCTTCAGCACTTCGGCGAGCGGAAGACGGCCGAACCGTTCCGACAAAGCGGCCCAGGCCGCCGGCGTTCCGGGAACGGTAACCGGCAGCATGCCGTAGGCCGGAATTTTGTCGTATCCGGCGGCTCGGACTTTATCGATTGAGATCGATTCGGGAGACGGGCCGCTGGCGTTCAAGCCGTGCAGCTTGCCGTCGATCCAGACGATGGCGAAGGAGTCGCCTCCGATGCTGTTGGAATTCGGCTCGACGACAGTCAGGCAGGCGGCCGCGGCGATGGCCGCATCCACCGCGTTGCCTCCCGCTTTAAGCATATCGAGGCCCGCCTGTGCGGCAAGCGGCTGGGTGGTGGCGACCATTCCTTTTTTTGCGTAGGTTACCATCCTTCTGGAGGGGTAAGGATTCCATAAGGCGTCATAATTCATGCTGCATCTCTCCTCCTCTGCTGCTTCAATCAACTGAATAAGGTTTTCAACTGATGTATGCGCTTTATTTTTTGTTCAATAGAACGACTTAGCCCATTCTTCTTTACGTAAGGTTAATGTGTTTATTATAATCCGTGTCATTCAGAACCGATATCCTACGCAAATATGATAATATCCCAAAATATTAAACGGGTTTGAGGCCCATTCTTTTTTCGCTATATTGCTCCAAACCTACACACGTTGTACACAGATGTCTTCTATACTTGGTCTTGACGTTACAAATGGAGGTGTGGCTCGCATGATGAAGAGAGCAGGAAAAATGCCGTGTCCGGTATAATCTTGTGATAACATGACGGTATAAGAATGCATGCCGCAGCTTAAATTAAGATACACCAGATTGCAGGCAGATATGGAGTGTACAGCAATGAAACGAAGTATATTGTTAGTAGAAGATGATATGCTTATGCGTGAATTTATAACGGATTATTTCATAAAGGAACAATGGGAAGTGCATGAGGCGGAGAACGGAAGACTCGCGCTGGAAATTTTTGAACGGACCACCGTTGATCTGATTGTTCTGGATATCATGATGCCGGAAATGGACGGATGGTCGGTATGCCGGCGCATTCGCGAGAAATCGGACGTGCCGATCATCATGATCACGGCAAGGGCGGAGGACGATGATCAGGTTATGGGGTTCGAGCTTGGCGCCGATGAATATGTGACGAAGCCCTTGAGTCCGAGGGTACTGGTAGCCCGCGCTACTGCATTAATGAAAAGAACCGAAGGAACGATCGGACGTGAAGGGGACATGCTGGTCTATGGGGATTTATTGGTGAACAGAATGGCGCATACGGTATCTGTTGCGGGCAATACGATCAATCTGTCGCCGAAGGAGTACGAGTTGCTCCTCTTTCTCACCAGGCACTATGGCAAGGTCCTGCCCCGTGAATATATTCTGGATTCGGTATGGGGTTACGATTACTTGGGGGATTTGCGCACAGTCGACACCCATATCAAAAAATTAAGAGCCAAGCTCGGAGACGAAGGCCGGTATATAGGCACCGTCATTCGCGCAGGCTATAAATTTGACATGGAAGCATGAGAAGGCGCGGCGTAGTCCTAAAACTTTTCATTGTCACATCTGTTCTGATTTTAATTGTTTTTTCCCTGGTTATGCTGGCGGAAGGATTGTTTTTCGAGCGGTTTTACCGGTCGTCCAAGATCCATGCGTTAGAGAGGAATATGAATCAATTCGCGGATCAATTCGAACAGGCGGAAGCGGGCGGACAGCAGGTGTCGCGGCTGCTCGGCGCCTTTATGAACCATAATGATACCAGCACGGCAATCTTGAATGACCGGTTCGAACGGACAGCTATCAATCCCTATTTTCTGAAGCTGCAAGTAGGCAGCAAGACGGTTACCATTCCTATCCCGCAGGATGGGATGACGATTAATTCCATCCCGCAAGTGATGCAAATCGGCGATACGCTGGTGGTGGACGGGATCTTCATGGATGAGGCGGATACCGTCATGCAGCCCGTGGTCATCCAGCAGAAGAATTCGGAGCTTGAACAGGGTTTGGTGCGTGTGAAAGGGAGAATAACGGATTTGATGCTGCCCGAGCAGCGGTCGTACAACCCTCTCTATCAGGATTCCCTTATCGACGATGCGCTTGAGGACTGGAGAGAGCAATCGGAACAATACGGTTCCCTGCTGCAGGATGGTTCCCCTGTTCAAGTGGAATGGACAGACGAATGGAGCGGCGTCAGTTACGCGGTTCTGATCCGGGAGCTGCCCGAGGGTAAGAACGGGGACCGTTATTTATTCGTCATGACCTCGCTGCAGCCTGTCGGGGAAGCGGTCGAGACACTGAAGCAATATTTTGTTTATATCGCGCCAGTTATTCTTATCCTTGTGATCGTTCTGTCCCTGATTTATTCCCGGATTGTCTCCCGTCCGTTAGTGATGCTGAGCCGCTCGGCAGCGCGTCTTGCGAAACTGGATTTTACCGCACAGCCTGAAATCCGTTCAAAGGATGAATTCGGGGATCTTTCGCGCGATATGACTGTGTTATCCCGGAATTTGGATGCAGCCCTGAAGGAGCTTACCCATGCGAATGAGAAGCTGCAGGAGGATATCGAAGACAAGGAGCGGTCCGAGCAGCTTCGCAAAGAGCTGATCGCGAACATCTCCCATGAGCTGAAGACGCCGCTCGGCATCGTTAAAGGATTTGCCGAGGGGCTGCAGGACGGGGTGGCGAGCGATAAAAGAGACCGTTATCTCGCGCTCATCGTCAATGAAACGGATCGGATGAACGCTTTAATTCTGGATATGCTGGAGCTTTCCAAATTTGAAGTCAAGGCCGTTCGGCTGCAGCCGGGAAGCCTGTCGATGGCAAGCCTTGTTCATAAGGCGACTGATTCGTTTTCCGGTCAATTGGAGAGCAAGCGACTGCAGGTCAGGTTAAGCCAGGAGGATGGGGAAGTACCGTTAGTCACGGCAGACCCCAGACGAATCGAACAGGTAGTCATGAATTTATTGAGCAACGCCATTCGGCATGCGGTGGAGAACAGTGTCATTACAATTGACATCAGGCGGACTTCTCCGGGAAAGGTAACTACAGTTATCGAAAATACCGGACCGCCCATTGCAGAGGCGGATATGGGCCGGATATGGGATCACTTCTACCGGGCCGAGCGTTCCCGGGACCGTAAATCCGGAGGGACTGGTCTGGGACTTGCGATCGTCAAACATATTCTGGAGCTTCACGAAAGCGAGTATGGTGCGGTCAACACGAGTCAAGGCGTCGCATTTTCTTTTACATTAAATGAAAGCAGAGGAGAACATCATGAATAACAAGAAAATCATCTATCTTATTACAGCTCTGATTGCGCTGATTCTGATTAGCGCGTGCGGTGCAAAATCAAACAACGGATTATCGGATCCTGAAAACGCGACCCCGGCTGAAACCAATCAAGGGAATACCGCCGGCCAGAACGGCGATGCGGCGAATTCTCCAGACAATACTGCTGCTCAGGACGGCAATGCTGTGAGTTCCCCGGACAATGCCGCCTCTGATGAGGGCGCTGCGGCGAATTCCCCAAACAATGCCGCCGCTGATGGCAGTGCAGCGGATTCCGACAAGGAAATTTTAATTATTATCGATCAGACTCCCAAGCCGATTGAGGGAAACAGTTTCGATTTTGTGGTGAACAAGCTCCCGGAAGGGTACTCGCTGAGTCAAATTCAGTGGGTTTCCGACAAGACCCAGATTACCAATACGATAGCGGAAGCCATTGAACACGGACAAAACGGGGAAGACGGGTTCTACATCAGCGGAGACGGACAATTCTCCGGCTTCTTCTATCCGGATACGATGAAGGGCGAGGAAGGCGAGGTAAGCTTCCTGTTCAAGGATGATCAAGGCCAGGAGTTAACCTGGAAAAAGAAAATAACCTTGAATTAATGCCTCAGCAGAGGTGCATGCGATGAACGGGTTTGAAAAACAGAGCAGTCCCAATGGGATTGCTCTGTTTTTTCTATGTTATTCCCGGCAAACCATCAACAGGTTATCGTCGGGGTCTTTGATGACGAACCAGTGATCCTGCTGGATATCCGTGACCAGGTTAATGTTATTTTCTTGGGCAAAAGCATAGGAAGCCTGCAGGTCACGGGTCACCAGCATAAACGCCGGCGTCTTTGTATTCGGGGCGCCTCCGGGTTCCTTCCCGCCCCACATCGGCATCGTGTCCAGGATAAGACCCGTTCCCTCCATCGGCAGCGGGCAGAGATGCCCGTTCATGATTTCGCAATCTCCCGGAGACAGCCCCAGCAAGCGGCAGTACCAATCCCGCGACCGCTCAATATCCCGGACCGGCACAAAAACACTGCCGACCTTGTTCCTGATCGGACTTTGCGCAGCCGCCTTCTGCCGTTCTTCCCGGCCTGAATGACTCATATGCATTCCCCCAGCTCAAATTTTGATTCGCCGTTCCGATTTTCTTGGCAGGCCCGCCATTAACCCCCTGACAGGGAGGTTCCGGTCTCGAGCAATGTCTTCATACCCGACAGAACAACCGGCAAACCGCCTTCAAGTACCCGGGAAGTATGGGGCGACAGCTCGAATTCGTCATGTGTGACGGTTACCAGTGTGACCCCGTCCAGCTCGTCAAGAGGCTCGATCTCCCATGTGAGGCAGGAGGGAATTTCCTCTGCAGTCTCGGCCAATGCGAGCAGCTGCCAGGACATGACAAGCCTGCGGGGAGGGTCAAACGCGATGATGGTTCCTTTAGCCTGAACCTGTCCTTCCGGGCTCAGAATCTCATAAGGAGAGTCGATTCCCCAGTCAGACCGGATAAAGCCATTATACCAATATTTAGATGTCAAAGACGGGTCGGTAAGGGCTTGCCATACCTTTTCGGGAGTCGACCGGATGGCGATGCGGTTAATGTGACGCGGCTTATGCTCCATAACAGGTTCACGCTCCAGTTCAGATTTCATGGCGGTTAGTTGCAAGGCCCAGGGCTCGGCATATTTGCTAACCCATCGTTCATAGATTTGCCTGATCGGCACGGGATTCAGATAATGCAATTTCTCTCTGCTGACCTTCCTTGTCGTAATAAGGCCTGCTTCCTCCAGCAGATTAAGATGCTTCATGACGCCGAACCTGGACATGTCCAGATGCGTGCACAGCTCGCTTAATGTGCGTCCATCCGATTCCTGCAGCAGATCCAGCAGTGTGCGCCGACTCGGGTCGGCCAGCGCTTTAAATATATCGTTCTCCAGCCGGCACACCCCCTATAGATTATTCGATCCGGATCCGTTATCCGGGAAAAGCGCATTTATTTCTTATCGTGGTGTTGACATGTTACTTGATGGTAACATAATATAAAGGTGACTTTATGGTCACATTATATCATGCCCCGGTAAAAGCGACAACTCTTTGTGCTTACTGCGCACGCGTTACGGGGTGGGGAATCGGAGGTATTTAATTGATGAATCCGTACGGGAACAAATATGATGCCGCGGTAGTCGGCGGTGGGCTGGCAGGACTGACTGCTGCCGTTTTTCTGGCAAGAGCGGGCAAATCCGTTATCGTGCTGGAGAAAGCGGGCCGGACGGGAGGCCTTGCCCAAACGGTCAACAAGAATGGAGCGCTCTTTAACTTCGGTCCTCATGCCATGTACGAGGGAGGAGCGGCGCTGCGGATATTGGAGGAGCTCGGCTGCCGGCCGAAGACAGGTTATACGGCCGCAGGCAGGATGCTGGGAATTCTGAAGGGGGAGATTATGCAAATTCCGCAGCACTTTTCACCCGAAGAAAATGCGGAATGGACCCGGCTCACGGGCGGTCTGCGCCAAATCGATACCGCTTCGCTTCGCGGGATCAGCCTCCAGGAGTGGGTGGAAACCAATCTTGTCCACGAGCGTGTCCGGCTCCTGTTCAGTGCCATGTGCCGGCAGGCGGCGTTCTGCGGTGATCTGCATCTGCTAAGCGCGGGCTATGCCATAAGGCAGTCGCAGCTTGCATCGCAAGGCGTCAAGTATGTGGAAGGCGGCTGGCAGACCGTTGCGGATAAGCTGCGGGAGCTGGCCGTTCAAGCGGGTGCCGTGATCGCCACCGGGCGCAAAACGGAGCAAATTGCAGTCGGAAGCGGGAAAGTCCGCTCCATCGTGCTGTCTGATGGAACGCCGGTTGAAGTCTCCGCTGTTATTGCCGCCGTTGGTCCGGATGAAGTCTGCCGGATGGTTGAAGGCTCGGAGCGTATGTCGCTCGGATCCTGGAAGGCGCAGTCCCGTCCGATCTATGCCGCGTGTCTGGATGTGGCGCTGCGGCAAGTGCCGAGACCGGAGCATCTCTTCGCTGTGGGCATGGATCAGCCGCTCTATTATTCCAATCATTCGGCTTCGGTTACATTAAGCGATAACGGCTCATATGTCCTGCATCTCATGAAATACAAAAATACCCGCAGCGAGGCAGAGCCGGGGGCCGACAAGAAGCAGTTGACCGGCCTTCTTGACCTGCTGCAGCCCGGCTGGGAGGAGGAAATGGTCGCCTCCAGATACTTGCCCGGACTTCTCGTAGCACATGATGCGCGCACGATTCATCACAATGGAGTGGGGCCGGCGGCAAGTCCCGCTGTTCCGGAAGTCCGCGGGCTGTTCGTCGCCGGCGACTGGGTCGGCAGGGATGACCGGCTCGCCGATGCGGCAATGTCCAGCGCCAGGCTCGCCGCGCAGCAGGCGCTGAGCGGTATGTATGCAGAGATGTAACGGGCATGCATAGGAGCGGATTCATTTTCATCATCAAATAGACCAGCATCGCCAGGAAGACATCTGCCGCCGGATGTCTTTTTATTTTCCCTGAACTGTTTCCATATAAAGCTATTTGGAGCCGTTAATCGTATATATAGAAGATTTACCATTATATAGGGCGACCCAATATAACAAAGGGAAGGATCGGAATGTATGCTGCGTGTTGAAAACTTGTCTCATTCTTTTAAGAACGGCGGCGAAATCACCCCGGTGCTTCAGCATATCAGCTTCGAAGTCAAGCAGGGCGAGATGATCGCACTCCTGGGAAGCTCGGGCTCCGGCAAATCCACCCTGCTGAATTTGATGGCGGGTCTGATGAAGCCGACGGAAGGCACGATCCATATTGCCGGCCACAACATTGTAACCATGGGGGAGAACAAGCTGGCGGAGTTCCGGCGGGGGCATATCGGTTTTATTTTTCAGGCATATGAGCTGATTGCCAATCTGACGGTCCGCGAGAACGTGGAGCTGCCGCTTGTGTTTCAATCGATCCGCCCCTCCGTGCGCAAGCAGCGGGCGCTGGATCTGCTTGAGCAGGTGGGCATTCCGGAGAAGGCGGATATGTTTCCTTCGCAGCTGTCAGGCGGACAGCAGCAGCGCGTCAGTATTGCCCGTTCCCTGATTACGGAGCCCTCGGTCATCTTCGCGGATGAGCCTACGGGCAATCTGGATACCCGGACAGAGGAGGAAATTATCGCGATTCTGAAGCAGCTCAATGAAACGATGAAGACGACCTTTATTATCGTGACGCATGAACGGGAGGTTGCACAGCAAACGCAGCATATTATTGCGCTTCGGGACGGATTTCTCGTCACCGAGACGGATGCGGCCAGCACAGTGTGGGCAGGGGGGAACAGAAGTTGAGAATTCGCGACATTACGCGCTTGTCGTGGGATCAGGTCAAACGCCGGAAAGTGGTCACGGCGCTGTGCGCGGCGGGAATTTCCATCGGCTGCGCGGCCATTGTCGTCGCATTAAGCGTGGGCGAATCGGCACAGACCTATATTGAGCAGGAAATGAACAGCTTCTTCAAAATGGATGAGATTACGGTGACGGAAAACGGCGGCATATCCTCTCCAGGCAGTCAGGAAACAACGGATGAGCAGAGCCTGGAGCGGGGGAAGCTGACGGACCAGAAGCTGGAGATTATCCGGAATATCCCGCATGTGAAAGCCGCGGCGCCATTCCAGCAGCTGAACAGCTTTCAAATGCAAACGGTGGATAGCCGCAATTCCTATATTGAAATCATCGGGACGGATCTGAATTTGCTTCCGGAATTCGATAAACCGCTCATGCAGGGCGCTCCTTCCGATCTGCAGGGGACCGTTATCCTCAGTTACGGCGCGACACTCGGACTCGTCGACGAAGCCGCGCGGCAGAGCGTGCTGGAGCAGATGCAGAAGAATCCCTACGACAGCAAGCTGACGGAGCAATACAATAAATTGAACCAGACGCCCTCTCCGCTTTATCAAAGGCAGGTCCAGTTCCGCAATCTTCAAGAGCCGGAGAAAACAACGGTCAGCTCGCCTTTCCGTGTGGCAGGGGTCCTGAAGAAAGCAAGCGGGGTGAGCGAGGAGTCCGCCTCCTATGACAAGAAGGCCTACATATCGCTGGACACCGCGCAAATGCTCATGCAGGAGCTATATCCCGGCCAAAGCCAGCTTGCGCAGGCAAATGTCTATAATTCCATTCTCGTCAAAGTGGACGATCAAGCATACACCGAGCAGGTAGAAAAACAAATCCAGAAGCTCACCCTGTCAACACAAACCAATTTGCAGCAGAAAGAGCGGATCGCCCAGCAGTTCAGCATCATCAAGGGCGTCGCATTGGGCGGCGGCGTGTTTATTCTCATTATCGCCTCCATCTCGATCGTGGTGGCCATGACGATGTCGACCTATCAAAGGCGGAGGCAGATCGGCATTATGAAGGTGCTTGGCGCGAATTTGGGACAAATCCGCAATATGTTTATCGTGGAGGCGGCCTTGCTGGGATTTCTCGGAGGCCTGCTGGGTGTATTGTTCTCCTACTGGATTGTATGGGGAATCAACGGCATCATTAATGCGGTTGCTCCCGAGCAGGAGCAGGTCATTATTTTCATCCCGCTGACGACCATTCCCATTGGCATGCTGTTTGCCATTATGACAGGCGTATTATCCGGCATTTATCCGGCGATCAGCGCGTCGCGCACAGATGCCCTGACCGCCATCCGGCGAGATTAGCTATACATGAAGGGAGAAGAGAAGCTCGCATGAAGAAAAAAATAAAATGGCTGATTATCGGGATCATTCTCATTGGCATCAGCTACGCGCTCTATACCGTATCCAAGCCTGCGCCTCGAATCGAGGAAATGGCGGACAAGCAGGCTATCACCTTCAAGGTAAGCACGGAAACGCTCGTCAATACGGTTGAAGTAAAAGGGAAATCGATGTATGAGCAGGAGACGTTTGTCTATGCTCCTTTTGGCTCCAGGGTTACGGAGTGGAAGGTGGAGGACGGTCAGCAGGTGAAGCAGGGGGATGTCCTCTTTCAATTGGACCAGACGCAGCTGCAGAACGAGATCGAGCAGCAGGAAGCGGAAATACATAAATCGAAGCTCGAATCCGAGCTTAACACCTACATGGACAAGCTGGACCAGGAGGCGGTAGCGCTTGGCGACGAAACGGCAAGGGCAAGGGAGCTTGCATCCAAGGAGGTCGCCAGACTGAACCAGGAGCTAAGCGAGGTCACGAGCGGAATCAAGCTCAAGGAGCTTGCGCAGCAGAAGGCCAAGCTGAGCGAGGCCAAGTACCGCTCTCCCGCCTCGGGTATTTTTCTGTATGACAGCGCCAGCGCCCATCCGCAGATGGTAACCGATAATCAATATGTGGGCAAAATCGTCGATTTGAACAAGCTTCAGCTGATTGCGCTCGTTGGCGAGCAGGATATCTTCAGCATTAAGCCGGGGATGCCGGTTGTCGTCAGAATGACAGCCAAGAAGGAGCTGAAGCTCTCGGGCAGCGTATTGAAGGTATCCAAATTCGCCAAGACCGGGACGGATCAGAACAATATCGACCAGGCCGCCCAGTTCGAGGTGGTGATTGCGCTTGAGCCCAGCGAGTATCTGATTGCGGGCCTCAGTCTGAACGGCGAAATTGAAATCACGCGCAAGGAAAAGGTTACTGTCGTGCCGACCATCGCGGTCATGCGTGAGCAGGATGCCTACTATGTTATGCTGGACAAGGGAAATGGCATGTACGAGCGCAAGGATATCAAGATCGGCATGGAAACACCGGAGAATACGGAGGTGCTGGAAGGCTTGAAGGTTGGCGATACCGTTGTTCTGAATTAACAGAGCTTGCAGGGGAAATGCAGCAGCCGGGAAGGCAGGATTACCCAGGCTTTCCGTTCCGGGGAGTAAAGGGTAAGCGGGTCGGATAAGACTGACAACAGGTGGGAGAATTCATAGACTTGACATAGCTCCCGGGCGACACTAAAGTGGAGTTTAATGAGGTGTGTATGATGAGCAAACGCCAGGATATTATGAACGCTACACTGGATCTGATCGATGAAGAAGGGCTGCAGTCCGTCACCTTCGCCAAAATATTGAAGAAAGCCAATGTAGGCTCAGGCACCGTCTTCAACTATTTTGGCAGCAAGGAAGAATTGGTCAATGAAGTATATAAAGAGGCACGATTGCATATGGGCAACTGCCTTCTGGCCGGTTACGATCCGGGGCTGAGTCTGTATGAGAGGTTCAAATGCCTCCAGTTGAACAGGCTTCGCTTCGGGATCGATTTTCCCAAGGAATTTCTGTTTATCGACAACTATTCGTATTCGCCCTATATCTCGGCCGATCTGCGCAATATGGACGATGCGGGCTCTTCGCGGGCCGTGCAGGATGTCATCGTCGAAGGGCAGAAGCAGGGGGTCATCAAGGAGATGGCTCCCCATATGTGCCACCAGCTCATCCACGGCATTATTTCCGCCATCGTCAAGGGTTATCTCGTGGAGAAGTATCCGCTGACGGAGCTTGAGGCGCAGCAGACGCTGGAGGCGTCGTGGAAGGCGATTAGGGTGTAGATGGAAAGTGGGATGTGCAGGGCAGTCGAGCGGGGAAGGTCCGGTGAGAGCGGCAGAGTGCTGGCGCGTGTAAGAAGAATAGAACTGGGCCGCCGCTCAGCTGGGAGAGCGCATCGCTGGCCGCGATGAGGTCAGGAGTTCGATCCCCCTAGGCTCCACCAAATACAAATTTTAAGCAGCCAATACGGCTGCTTTTTTAATTGTATTTGATGGAATGCCCAGAGATTTCCCGCGCGGACGGAACGGATGATAAAGCTTAAGCTTCGAAGAAGTTACATCGAGAGTGCAGGAGCACGGCGTCTGAATCTGCCGCTAAAAATCCCCATAGACTAAGCCTCGTCAGCCATTAAATCAAGATTCGTATACCCCCTTAATGGACCATCAGGCCCCACTAAATAAACAATTTCAACCACGTCCAAATTCGGACGTGGTTTTCTGTTTATTGCTGGATTGCCCAGGGGGATGAGAACCCCAAGGAGTTTCTCGTGCACAGGGAGTGCTGTTGTGTTTGGACCCGACTTTGGTCTAGTTGAAGTGGAGACTGTAGATGGATGTTTCTCTTCACTTGCCTTCGTATAATCAACTCGAATAATGTTCCAATTTCATTCAAATCTGGAGTAATAAGGATGGGAAAACGCGTCAAACCAGGCTTCAAAAAATGCAATAAGAGGAGATGTGAAAATGAAAACGTTAATCGAATTCAAAAAAGTAACGAAAGAATACAAAATAGGAGAGGTCCCGATCAAGGCTCTTGCAGGTGTTGATTTTTCCATATCAGAGGGAGAATTCGTCGTTGTTTTGGGTGCTAGTGGTGCCGGCAAAAGTACAATTTTGAATATCCTTGGCGGTATGGATACGGCTACTGCAGGCCATGTGTTTGTTGGTGATCAAGAAATCACAAGGTTCAATGAAAAAAAATTAACCGAATACCGCGGTGAGAAGGTTGGCTTTGTATTTCAATTCTATAACTTGATTCCCAATTTAAACGCTCTGGAAAACGTTGAATTTGCCACTGAAGTATGTAAAAACCATCTGGATGCTAAAGATATTCTACATAAAGTTGGATTACAGGATCGTATTAAAAACTTCCCTTCCCAGCTCTCTGGAGGAGAACAACAAAGAGTGGCCATAGCTAGAGCCGTTGCCAAGAATCCTTTGCTTCTACTATGTGATGAACCAACCGGAGCTTTGGATTATGTGACAGGGAAGTCGGTCTTAAAGCTTCTTCAAGATCTGAACAAGGAGACGAGGAAATGCGTTGTCCTGGTCACGCATAACTCCGCGATTGCTCCTATGGCGGATAAAATTATCAAGGTGAAGAGCGGAATGATCGAAAGCGTTACGGTGAATCACGACAAACAGAATGTTGAAGGGATCGAGTGGTAATGATGAAGTTATATTTAAAATTGGTAAGGGATATCAAACAATCGGTCGGGCAATTTATCGCCTTTGTGCTGGTTATCGCAGTAGGCGCCTTTTTCTATGCGGGGCTGGTCACGTTAAGCGATAATCTTGGCGCTTATACGAAGGTTTACTTTAAAGAGCATAATTTAAGCGACTTGAATGTCTATTACAGCCAAATTTCCAAGCAGGACGTGGCCGGGTTAGGCCAAATTCAAGGTATAAGCAAAATCGAAGGACGGTTCACCCTGGATGCGACGCAGGCTTTTGAAGATATGAAATCTTCTTTAAAGATACATTCGATCCCTGCAAATAATGTAATCAATACACCTGCGCTGATTGAGGGCAGGATTCCGTCACAAAAGGATGAAATCCTGCTGGATTCCCATTATGCGAAGGAGCATCAATACCAGGTCGGTGATCAAATTCAGACAAGTGTGAATGGGAAAAATGTGACGTTCACCATTAGCGGCTTGGGTGAGAATGTGGAATATGCCAAAAAAAACGAGATCCAGGACCATAAAACCTTCGGTGTAGCTTATATGACTGAAGCGGCCATACCTCAAATCGCAGGCGGCTTTTACTATAATGAAATCTTGATTGATGCCGAGGAAGGTTACGATATTGACCAATTAGGCCAAACCATTGAAGCACAATCTAAAGAACTCTCCTATGTAAACCAAATCAGTAAAGAGCGGACGTTCAGTTATTCTCAACTACAACAAACAATTCATAATAATAAATTGATGAGCAGGGTTATCCCGTTGGTTCTCTTTATGATCGAAGCGATTATTCTCTTCCTTACCATGTCGCGGATCATTGATTCTCAAAGAAATCAAGTAGGCATCATGAAGGCGTTGGGTGTAAAAAACAGAAACATCATGCTTCATTACATGGGTTACCCAGTGCTGGTAGGGATCATAGGCTCCATTCTAGGTTCTGTCCTTGCCGCTAGTGTATTTATTCCATTAGTGAGGGCGTCGAATGCCAAAGCCTACTCGCTGCCTGATATCATCTTCTCCTTATCCTTAACTTCTGTGATCCCACCTATCCTTTTCTCCAGTGCGTTTGGAATCCTGTCCTGTTACTTGAGCGGCAGAGCCATCCTGCAGGAACGTGCAGCCCAGGCGATGCGTCCCAAACCGCCTAAGAAGATGAAGAAGCTGCTAATCGAAAGAATTCCGGGCATCTGGAGCCATATTTCCTACAGCTACAAGCTCATTTTGAGAAATATATTTTTAAATAAACCAAAAGCGTTAGCGAGCTCGGTTGGTGTTGTAGTGAGTACGGTTTTATTGATTACCGCTTTTGGTACTCAAACAGCATTGCTTAGAGTGGCTAACCAAGTTGAAGAAGTTTATTCCTATGATTTGAGAGTGGATTATAAGACGGGAACCGCTATGAATACGTTAAACCTGCCCTCCGGCATAACGAATAGTTATTTTTTATCCACCTTTCCTGTTGCATTCATGAAAGATGATAAACAAGAAAATGCAACTTTAGTCATTTCTGAAAAAGATAACAAGCTCATTCATTTTTTTGACGAAAATGACAATAAGATATCTTTAGAAAATAGCGGTGTACTGGTACCCCAATCTTACGCCGACAAATATCACATAGTAGAAGGGGATATCATCAACATCCAGTTCACAGAGCCCGAGTTTAAAAATAAGATTGTAGAGTTGAAGGTTTTGCACATATCTACACAGTATTCGAATCCGTCGTTTTATTGCACGCCTGCGTATCTGGAGAGCTTTGGCATCAAGTACAATCCAACCTCGCTTCTAGTGGAGACCAGCAGCGCTACAGATCTTATAAGTGTTCGTAATTTCTTCGAACAAGATCAACAGGTAGATACAATTGCAGACAAGAATGATTTGAAGGAATCGGCTCAATATATACTGAAGCAAAATAGTTTTATCTTTATCATGTTTATCATTTGTGCGGTCGTGCTTTCCTTTGGCGCTATCTATACGATATCTTCCATAAACATTTATGAAAGAATTCGAGAGCTTGCTACACTTAAGGTATTAGGCTATCAGAAAAACAAAATAAATAGACTTATATTCTTGGAAAACATCATTCTAACCACATTTGCAGTAATTGCAGGATTACCGATAAGCGGCTATATGTATGGAATGGTGGTAAAGGCACTGTCGAGTTCCCATCAGCAAATCCCGGATAAATTAAGTATTTCTATATTGCTTGTGTCGATTATGCTTGCATACTTGCTTACCATCCTCTCTAACTTATTGCTTCGAAGAAAAGTAACTAAAATCAGTATGATTGAATCATTAAAAAGAATAGAATGAAAGCAAAAAAACAAATTATATTTATGAGAAAGTGGAGCATATCTTTGGCTATCGTCAATTAACGCTGCATACGCGCAGCCAAACGGGAAAAACGATTAACCATAAGCGCGTATACCGTCTGATGAGGGTACAGGGAATCCAATCCGTTTTATCCTGGAAGCAGCCCTTTGCTTCATAGCGATCGAGGCTACAGGCGAAGCAGTAGTATTGGCTAAGAAACAGGCAACCCATTACGGCGTGGTGCCTGTTTTTCTTATTTCGCCTCCATTCGGAATCCAACTTCTCCTTTATCACAAATCTGATGAAAGCAGCAGGAATCGCTATAAAAACAGCAGGAATCGCTATAAAAACCCTCATACCATTTGGCCGGAGGATCATCTACAATTTAAAGCAGGAAGGGCGATTCTTCCTAAAATGTTAAGTGAATCTATTTTGATTAGGAGGTAACTGATGAAACGTATTACAGCAATTCATTTCAGAGGTTTATGGAAGCGCCTGTCCGCGGTAATTGTAACCGTGAGTATGGTTGCGATGTTTGCGCCGGTCGTTGCGGTTTCGGCTGCAGAATCGGGGACAGAGGAAGGGGCCGGAACCGGTTATATCGTTGAAATTAATGAAACTGTTACCAACGGTTTTACCCATCCAGGCGTTGGGGTAACCAAACCGATACTGGAAAACATGAGAACGCAGGTACTGGCGCAAAAGGAGCCTTGGTATTCCTACTACCAGGCCATGACCGTATCCGCGACCGCCTCGAAGACGGTTACATCCAGCAATCAAAGCGCCGCGGATCCGACGAAACCGGACATCACTGCTTTTGACAGCCAAGGCTTTAATTCAAGATTTATTGCAGATGGTTTGAAAGCGTATACACAATCGCTGATGTATTATATTACCGGCGAAGAGGTTTATCGGGCGAATGCCATGGGCATTATCCGCATCTGGTCCCAGATGGACCCCGCGAAATACAAGTATTTTACTGATTCGCATATTCATACGGGCATTCCTCTCAACCGGATGGTCACGGCGGCGGAAATTTTAAGATATTCCAGCTCCCAATCGGATGAGCTGAAGTGGACCGAGAAGGATACGGCCGACTTTACGAATAATCTGATTAATCCGGTCATCGAAACCTTTCAGCACGATAATAATCAATTTATGAACCAGCATAACTATCCGCTGCTTGGAGCAATGGCGGGTTACATCTTTACCGATAACAGAGCAAGATATAATGAAGCGGTCGAATGGGCGACCGTGAATAAGACGGCTAGCAATCAGGGCTTCAACGGATCGATTAAGCAATTGTTCCGATTAGTCGACACGAATGCGGAGACAGGCGAGAAATTGGACGAGCCGGTCGTTCAACAGGTGGAGATGGGCCGGGATCAGGCACATGGGGCCGGCGACTTGACGAATGCGGCCATTCTCTCGCGTATGTTTTTGGCCCAGGGGACCAAAGTCGACCCGGTGGAAGGCACCGTATCCGCACAGGACAATGCCGTCGGGTACTATGAGTTTCTGGATGACCGGGTTTTAGCGGCTGCCGACTTCTTCTGGAAGTACATGCTCGGTTATGACACGCATTGGGTTCCGGTACCATTCTCCATCTTTCCGGACGGAACGGTGAAAGGCATCTACTCGAAGTTCTCGGATTCGTACAGAGGAAGAATGAATACGGCTTTATTTTGGGATATGTATTACTACTACACCTATGTGAAAGGGGTCAATGTCGCGGAGAAAGCCCCTTACTTCTATGAAGCATTTACCAAGCGAATTCCATCCAATTATTATTATCAAGGGTCGTTCAGGCAAGCGTGGGAAAGTCCGGACGGAGGCGGAGACTTCTGGATCTATATGCCGAAGGAGGCGGAGTCCGAGGGAGCGAAGTATCTTCCCGAAGAGCAGACAAGCGATGCGCTGGTAGAAGCAGAAGACCGGTATACGGCGTTTGACGACAATACGGTTACCATCCATGAGGGAGATGCCGCTTATGTGCGGACAAAGGCAACGGAAGAGGGAAGCAAATACGCCCTGCAGAATATTTCGTATGCCAATCGCGCAAATTCCCGGCTTATCGGAATAAAGTTTCGAACGGACGGAACGGCTGTATTAGAGCTAAGTAAAGAAAGCGATTCGGCGCCATATCATACGCTAACGCTGCCGGATACAAAGGGCCAATGGAAATACATGACCTATGACATGGGGATCAGCCATGTTTCCTATGGTCAGCTTGACGGCGATTACAGCCTCCTGTATATGAACGTGAGAGGAGCAGGCACAACGGTAGACATTGACCACCTAAACGTCAAGGCAGGCGAGCAACTGACGCCTCCGGCCTTTAAAGCCGGAAATTCGGATATGACTTTATTTGCTTTTGTCGGCGCGCCTGTGAACCTGGATTTTTCCGCCGATGATGCTGGTCAAGATGGGGTCATCTCTTATGAGTTGTCGAATAAGCCGCAGGCTGCTTCGTTTCATACGGGTACCGGCATATTGTCCTGGCAGCCGGCGCAGGCCGGGACGTATTCCTTCATTGCCGAAGCTTCCGACGGCACGACGCTTGCAGCCAAAAATGTCACCATCATTGTTTCCGACGACCGTGCTTCTGCCATTGAAGCGGCAACGGCGATTTATGATCCGGATGCAAGCTACGTAACCGCGTCGCTGAATCATTACCAAGCCGTGTATGACGCGACGATGAGCCAGCTTGCGAACGCGACCGATGAGGCTTTCTATCAACAATTGTTAAACCTGAGGAACGCGGCCGAAAGCCTTCAACTGTTGACGCCTGTATTACCGGATGACGGAAGTATAGATTATAGCAAAATCGTTACGTCCACATTTGACGATGCAATCTCTCTCCTCGTGGATGGCAACGACAACACTTTCCCGGTCTACTCGCTGGCACCGTATCCGAATCTGTATCACATCTTGGATTTCGGACTCGATTATAAAGTTTCGGCCGATTCGTTTGCTTTTGAAGGCAGAATGAATTTCGTAGACCGGATGGCGGGTTCGACGGTATTCGGGTCCAACGACGGAGAGAATTGGACGCGGATCACGCCGGGACAAACGGCGTTTACCGACGGCGTTGCAACCCTTGACGTGGCCGATGCCTATAAAGATGCCAGGTTCCGGTATCTTAAAATTCATTTGGTCGATCCGCAGCCCGATGTGCTTCGCGGCAGCATTCAGAATTTGTTAGAGCTCGCCGAGTTTAGAATCTATGGCAAGCGGCATGAGACGAATAACAAGCTGGCGTCGGTTTCGATTAGCTCGGACCAGAGCGTGAACGGCAGAATCGTGTTAGGCGACACGGCCAAGCTATCGATCAAATTCAAAGAAGCGATTCGTAACGTGAAAGTCAGCATTCAAGGTCAGGAGGCGACGGTCAGCACGCAGGACAACGTCAATTGGACGGCCGCGGCAGTCCTGAACGATAAGAACCAAACCGGCATGGTGAAATTCGTCATCGACTACGAGGAGAATGATGGAACGAGGGGAGAACAGGCGTATTCCACGACCGACAATTCCAAGCTGTATTTGACCGACGAGTCGGCTTTGATTCGCAACGTGACCGGCATCGCCGATCTTCTTGATTCGACTTCGGGAAGGACCGCTGCTGAAACATTAAAACAGGCCAATTATCTATTCGATAACAATCCTACAACGAATTCCGATTTCCGCTTAAATGGCGGCGGGGCTGGGGGCTACATTACGTTCGACTTCAAAGAAGGCCATGCAGCCGCATTATCGAGCGTAGAAATGCTTGCAAGACAAGACAATAATTACGCCAGAATTAAAGGTGCCGTTGTTCAAGGCTCCAATGATCTTGTGGCGTGGAAGACAATTTCCCAGGAAGCGGTAGCTTCGGCGGATTGGCAAAGCATCACCACGAGCAGCCAGGTACCATACCGTTATATCCGGATTTTCAATTCGAATTCGTGGTTCGGCAACATGGCGGAGTTAAGATTGCACGGGGAAGTGAAAGCGGCAGACTTGACGCCGCCGGTGACAACGGATAATGCGCCGCAAAGCTGGATTAATGAGGATGTGAAAGTAACCTTCTATGCCGACGATGCCGATTCCGGCGTAGAGGCTACCTATTATTCCGTAAACGGAGGCGAGCGCCAAACCGGGAACGAGGTGACGTTGACCGCCGATGGAACGCATACATTAGTGTATTGGAGCGTGGACTTCGCAGGCAATGCGGAAGAGCCGCATACAGTTACGGTGAACGTCGACAAGACGGCGCCGGCGTTATCCGTCCTGCCGGATAAGACGTCGATTTGGCCTCCGAATCATAAAATGGTGAAGGTCCATGCTGAGCTGAGTTCCGATGATGCCGGATCGGGCGTTGAATCTGTGGCGTTAACGTCAATTGCCTGTGATCAACCCGATAGCTGTCAAAGCGACATAGAGGCCGAATTCGGTACGGCCGCCGTTTCCTTCTACTTGCGCGCGGAAAAATCGCGCAATTATTCGATCACGTATACGGCAACCGATAAAGCAGGTAACAAAACGGTTGTAACTGTAACCGTCGCAGTACCTCATGATCAGGCTGATAACCAATAAGAAAATTCTGTTTCAGTAGGAAGGCTTAGCGACATTCTCCCAAGATGAGAGGTGTCAGATACACCAGAAGTGAATGGAGAGGCTGCTCCGAGAGGGAGTGGCCTCTTGATTATGCAAATGACTTGAACGGCTATGCATAAATGGTTTATGGGGCGAAAGAGGAGGCAACCCAGGCTGAAACTGTGGTTACTATTCTTGCTGTGCTTCACCTGAAGGGTGAACCTTGGTATGTCCGCGCGTATATCTGCATCAGTTGTTACTTGCTTCAAACATCAACAAACCCGACTCCTCATTGACAACAGGGTCAATCAATATGTACAATTTATTTATTCTGACCATTCAGTATAAATAAATTGGATAAGGTGAAATCATGCCCAAACTGGGAATGGAACCAAGGCGCCGAGCAGATGTCATAAACGCCACGTTAACCTGCATTAGCATTTACGGAATCGATGGCATGACTCTGGATAAGGTTGCCGAGTATGCGGACTGCTCAAAGGGTGTTGTCACGTATTATTTTAAGAATAAGGATAATCTGACGATCGAAGCCTTCCAATCGTTCTTGGCCTATTATGGGCTGAAGATAGAATCAGAAATTGAAAACACCATGACAGCCGGGGAAATGATTGATGTTACGCTGAAACATATACTGCCGCCATACCGTGATGACAAGGAGAAGAAGATTAATGTTTCGCGGCTTGATGGAATTGACAAGATGTTTATCCCGTATGAAGATCAAGGAAGGCTCTTTCTGCAATTTTTCTCAAAGGCCGTGTTGGATCGCAATTTGCAGGAAGTCGCATCCAAGAGCTATCGGGCTGATTTCGATGGCATAGCAAAGATTTTTGATTACGGCAACAGAATGGGACATATGTCTGTGGAAAATTCCCAAAACGCTGCATATGGGCTGCTGGCGATGGCAATAGGTCTAAGCTTCTTTCGAGTAGCGGACATTCCGCCCGTCAATGGGGAAGATAATCGAGCCATCGGGGATGATTATGTGAGAAGGCTCACCAATAGTTGAGTATATTTCTTTGTTAGGAGGATGTTTATGAATATAACGAAGGTAGAAACAGGCGGGGGAACGATTGCCGTCGTGAGCAGCAGCGAGATCGTAATAGAGGATGTACAGTCAGCATTGGATTTGATGGCAACCGTACAATATGAAGCAGGCACTGATCGTATCGTTATAAACAAATCCCTGCTAAACGAAAGCTTTTTCGATTTGAAAACACGCCTTGCAGGTGAAATACTTCAGAAGTTCATCAATTATCGGGTGAAGTTTGCCATTATTGGAGATTTTTCCGTGTATTCAAGTCAAAGCCTTAAGGATTTCATCTATGAATGCAACAACGGCAACGATTTCTTTTTCCTGCCGACCGAGCAGCAAGCGATTGAAAAGTTAAGCAAGTTGAGGTAGCAGATGGGACAGGAGGAAGACAGGTGTCAAACGCGCGTCGTAGTGATACTGAGTATCCAATGGTGCAAATTCCTGCAGGTGAAATTGAATTAAGGGACGATCGAATAAAGACGGTATGGACGGCCCAGGTGAATTCTTTTTGGCTTGCACCGGTTCCTGTTACGAAAATTTTATATGAGTCGACCGCGCAAAAGTCAGTTGGACGTAATGACGATTCCCAAGTTCCGGTTGTGGATGTCTCGTGGAACGATGCCGTTCTCTTTTGTAATTTGCTTTCCCGGCAATCGGGTCTGAAGGAATGTTACTCGGTAAGTGATGATGGTGAGAGTGTCGTCTGCAGCTGGGAGGCGGATGGTTACCGTCTTCCTACGGAAGCGGAATGGCAGTACGCGTGTAAAGCGGCAACAACCGGATACCGGTACGGTGAGCTTGAGAAGATAGCCTGGTATCGTGAAAACTCCGCGGGCATGGCGCATGAGACAGGTAAAAAGCTGCCGAATGCGTGGGGCCTCCATGATATGTTGGGAAATGTTTGGGAGTGGTGCTGGGATCTATACGATGTGAAAGTATACGGTTCGTACAGAGTATTCCGCTGCGGCAGCTGGGCGGAAGAGGCCAGGGGCTGTGGAGCGACGTGCCGCCGCCGCAGTCACCCCACATTTCGCATTGATGATCTCGGCTTCCGCCTTGCCAGATCCCTCCCCCAGGCTCTATAAAAAAATGTCCTCGGAACCAATAAGGTTTCCGGGGATTTTTTTGAAATATAGGAAAGTATATCATTTCGCCATACTTTCTCTATATTTCTCCGGAATGAAACGCGCCCCGCCATAAGGACGGAGACAGCCGTTTCACCTTGCACCAGATGAACTTGCTGAATGAAGTAATAAGAGGCGAAGCTGTCGTTTTCTACAGTAAATGTTGACTATTCCCGTGTGTTTTAATATACTTTCAAATAATTATATACTATATAATTTATGTTTCATCACTAATCGTAAGAAGGAGATGGGATGATGAACAGCAATCCATTGCTTGTGATAGTTGGTGCGGGCCTAGGAGTAAGCCTCAGTATAGGGAAAAAATTTGGCGGCAATGGATTTCGGGTGGTTCTTGTCTCAAGAACTCAACAATCGCTGGAACCCAATCTACAGGAACTTCATGAACAAAATATTGAGTCTTATGGCATCTCCGCGGATGCTTCCGATCCGGATTCCTTAAAACAGGCATTTGCACAAATTAAGTCCGAATATGGAGCGACTGACGTCCTTGTCTATAATGCAGCCAATATTGTGCCGGGGGACCCTCTTTCGTTAACCGAACAGCAGCTGATCAATGACTTTAAAGTGAACACGGTAGGTGCATTAACGAGCGCTCAACAGGTGATTCCGGAAATGATCGAGCGTAAGCAAGGGACTCTCTTTTTCACGGGAGGCGCAATAGCGCTTGATCCGAATCCGGATTACGCTTCTTTATCCTTAGGCAAAGCTGCGACTCGTTCGCTCGCGCTGTCGCTGGCTGATACGCTGACGCCGCACGGAATTTATGTAGGGCAGGTTTTGATAGCCGACCATGTTAAAAGAGGAACCTTTTACGATCCGGATCGCATTGCGGATGTTTTTTGGAATTTATATAACGCCAGGGACCAAAAGGAAATTATATTTAAGGAATAACAATCTTCGCCGTGAGAATGAAAGGACAGTCCTTCGTTCTTTATTTTATAAAAACAAAAAGAAACCGTTCTTTGGTTAAATGGAGGCACCAGCCAACCATCTGCGAAAGAACGGTTTTTTTTGCCATACGTAAAGCGCGTTCGTCATTGAAGACCTTTTATGAAGACCCCCACTGATTTCTCCCCCGTCGTGACAATATCATATGCGAAGTTTGATAAGCACCAGGTGATCAAGGCTCCCGTTAAATAAGAGTATACATAATTCACGATCTCTTCTGTGGATAAATCGTTCCTGAATACCGATCCGGATACGCCTTCATCAATAATTCCCAAGAGCAGCTCCGGTTCTAAACAATCGGCAAAAAATGAGGATTGCTCCGGCGATTTTGGCGACAGATTGACAATAAAAGAAAGCTTGGTAAGCTCTTCCCCTACGACTGACGGAAAGCGCAAGGTACACATCATAAACGTTTTTAGCTTGTCTATTGGACTGGCATCCTTATGCTCAAGCGTAAACTTCCTGAAATTCTCGTTCATATATTCCGTAATATCGTCACGGTACAATTTTCGGACGATGTCCTCTTTTGACTTGTAATGAATATAAAACGCGCCTTTTGAAAGGCTGCATTTCTCGCATATTTCGTCAACCGTAACATTATTATACCCTTTAGTTATGATAAGCTCCTTAGCCACAGCAAAAATCCTCTTCTGTGTTTCTTTCCCCTTAAGCTGTCGACTCGTCTCTGTTGCCTTCATTCAATCCCTCCTTAGAAGCGTTGAGGTCATAAAGCCGTTTTGTCTATTTTCCAACTACAACTATAATGCATGTGTTTCAACCAAGTCAAAGAATCGGAGGGAGAAGCGTTTGACAAAATAAAAGTGACCGGAGTATACTGACTGCAGTCACATTTTGCGGATGACTGTGACAGATACACCAAATCATACGGAAAGAAGGATGTGCAAAAATGAAGATTGCCATTATCGGAGCAGGATATATTGGAAGCAGTCTCGCCAGAGTTTTTACCAGGCTGGGACATGAGGTCTCAATCACTAACGCGAGCAACGCTCAAGTCCTTCAGGAAATAGCCAAGGAGACAGGCGCAAAGCCGGCTGCGATTATGGAGGTTGCACAAGGCGCTGAAGCTGTTATTATATCAATTCCGCCGAAAAGCATTCCCAGTCTGCCAGCAGGATTTCTCGATGAGGCCGCTTCAGGCGCTGTCGTGATCGATACCGGCAATTATTATCCCTTATTGCGCGACGGCTTGATTGAGCCAATTGAAAGGGGCCTGACTGAAAGCCGCTGGGTGGAACAGCAAATCAAACACCCGGTCATTAAAGCATTCAATGCGACTCCGTGGTACAATCTGGAAAAAGGGCTGCCGGCGGGTACTCCTGGACGTCTGGCAATGCCCGTAGCCGGCGATGATCATGCAGCTAAGGCAGTTGTATTCAAACTGGTGGAAGAGGCAGGGTTTGATGCGGTCGATGCCGGAGGGCTGGACGAGTCATGGCGCCAACAACCCGGAACGCCTGCTTATTGCGTCGATCTTGATGTGCCGGGCCTGCGTCAAGCGCTAACCGAAGCGACCACTGAACGCGGTTATGACTTCAAAGCCATCCATCTAACTGAGGAAGAGCTCACAGCCGCGTATGAGATGCAGAATGCTTTTCACAAAAGAATAGGCGAGGCCGTGCTTACTCTGATGGAATCGAACAATTGGACGGAAGCGGAAGCGGCCAAGGCTCTGTACACTCAATTTGCGGCTGGCGGCAAGACGGCAAATGAAATTCTGGATTTTGTTTTTGAATATAAACGGCTGGAATAAGTGAATCCTATGGTAGAAATGGATACTCCGGGCAATGGATGGCTGCGATATTAGCAATCAAGAAGAAATGTCTTGTTTTGTTTCATGGTACTGTATGTGTAGCAAGCATACAGAGGAGGAGTTCTAATGAAACAAAACGATGGATTGATTGCTGAGTTGAAGCAGGAAGCCGAATCAACCAGGAGATTGCTGGAACGTGTGCCGTCAGACAAGCTTTCCTGGAAGCCGCATGAAAGATCGATGTCATTGGGTCAGTTGGCTTTGCATATCGCGGGCTTGCCCGGAGGCGTGGCCGAATTTCTGAATGAACAGGTACGCGAAGTTCCGACATTTGCATCATTTCCTGAGGCAGCATCGCTGAACGAGATCCTCTCTGTATTTGATGAATATGTGATAATCGCTGAAAACAAGCTTCTCACATGGGGAGAAGCAGGACTTATGGAGACATGGAAGCTCACCCGTGAAGGCAACCCGGTCCTGGAGATGCCCCGAGTCGAAATGGCGCGTTCATTAATGTTCAATCATTGGTACCACCATAGGGGACAACTAACGGTTTATCTCCGGATGCTTGAGGTCCCGCTCCCTTCCATTTACGGTCCCAGCGCAGACGAAAATTAACAGAACTCCGGTCAAGCAATAATGGTTGATCTTATGCAATTATTTAACAGCGGCCGGTACTTCAGTCCAAGGTTCCGCGACATAACAATTCAAACCGCGTCCATCGGACGCGGTTTTTGTTTAAATATAAGAACGTATAAAAATACCTCCGGCACAGATTGTCACATTTAACCGGCATGCGGAATTTATCAAGATTTTGTAGCTTTGTCTGTTTTGCCGTGCTTAGGCTTCGCAATTATTGTACAATATAAAGAACTTCAGCTGCTTTATGCATCAAGCACGTTTGTATGAATCCATGAATTGGAGGGAGCGACAACAATGAATCTGGAACAATTGAATCGTATTTCCACGGGAAAAGGATTTATCGCTGCACTGGACCAAAGCGGCGGGAGCACCCCGAAGGCACTGCTGCAGTATGGCATCAAGGAAGACAGCTATTCTGGCGAAGAAGCCATGTATGCCGTGGTCCACGAGATGAGAACGCGCATCATTAAGAGTCCGGCATTTGATTCGGAACGCATCTTGGGTGCGATTCTGTTTGAAAACACGATGGACCGTGAGATTGACGGTCAATTCACCGCCGATTATCTGTGGGAGAAGAAAGGCATCGTCCCTTTCCTGAAGGTCGATAAAGGGCTGGCCGAACCTGCAAACGGCGTCCAGCTCATGAAGCCGATACCGGATTTGAACAATCTCCTGAAGCGTGCGAACGATAAGCATATTTTCGGGACCAAAATGCGCTCGGTCATTAAGGAAGCCAATCCGGAAGGAATCAGACAGGTTGTGGAGCAGCAGTTCGAGATCGGCAAACAAATTTTGGCGATGGGGCTGGTGCCCATTATCGAACCTGAGGTCGATATTCACAGTGCGGACAAGCAGAAATCGGAGCAAATCCTGAAAGACGAGATCCTCAAGCAATTGTCGGCTCTCGATAAGGACGTAAAAGTGATGCTGAAGCTCTCCATACCGACGGAGGATAACTTCTACAGCGATCTGATCGAACATCCCCAGGTTGCAAGGGTTGTAGCTTTGTCGGGCGGATACGATCAAGTTGAGGCCAATGAGAAATTGACGCATAATCACGGCCTGATCGCCAGCTTCTCGCGTGCCTTATCGGAGGGGCTGACAGCCCAGCAAACGGACGAAGAATTCAACGCGTTGCTGTCCCAATCGATCGCGTCCATTTATAAAGCATCCATCACCTGAAATATTCAAAACCAGATTCTAATCCAACACAAAAACACGCCGATCAAGGCGTGTTTTTGTGTTGGAGCGGATTCCCGGCAGCTCACCGGCATAGTAGAAATTTCGTTTTATTTTTTCAGGAACTTGTAGAACAGCTCCGCCATGCCGCTGCGGCTGAGGAGCGCTCTCGGCGTGATTTGGTTCTCATGCAGTGCGGCGCCGGCTCCTGCAAAAACTTTGGTCGCGTCCATCGCCCAGGCAGGGATGTCGGCGTAATCCGAATAGCTCGTCAGAGCAGGTGCTTTCGGATCCCTGGCGGGCAGATCATTTTGCAGCGCATTGTACAGGAATTGATAGAATTCCGATACATTCACGTTCAAATTGCCACCGAAGGTGGTACCCGCAGCATTATTGCCCTTGGAAATGCCAAGACGCTTGGCTGCTGCGAGGTATCCGGCAGCATAATCTTTACCCGCGTCCTTGAAATTGTCCGTCCATGTCTTGTCTGGCGCTATGTCCATGATACGCATCAGGGATACCAGCATTTCCTTGCGGGTCAGCGTCGAGTCAAGATCAAACCTGCTGCCGCCCACTCCCTGTGTGATGCCGCGTGCGGCCAGGAATACGACGGAATCATACAGCTTGCTTGTTTTCGGAACATCGCTGAATTCGACGAGGTTGTAGGTGACTAGGAAATCGGAGAAGTGCTTTGTCGTAAAGATCATCTTCTTCGAGTCCGGGTCATAGTGACCACGAAGGACAGCGTTGTCTCCTTTGTTCTTGGCAATTACAGCGTCTGGATGACGGCCGTCTGCCAACGTATACGGAACGCTTACCGTGACGGGACTGGCGGCGAACGGGGTAATCTGCTTGCCGTCAGAGTTCTTCAAAGTCAGCGAGACGGTTACATCGCCTTCCTCATCCGGCTTCGTCAATGACATGCTCAGCTTCACGTCTTGGCCTCCGGCCTGCTTGGCTATTTCAGCGACTGCTTCCTCCGGAAAAGTAACGGTACCGGCGGCCATTTCGACGGTGATGGACTTTGGAGCTTTGCTGTCGGCGGCAGCCTCGAGGTTAAGCTTGGGAATCGTAAGCTCCGCGCTATTACCTTTGACCGTGATATTCCCATCGGTCTCGCTGATGGATGGCACTTCTGTAACCGGTGTTGAAGGCCAGTAGATCGGCGGCTGCGACTCCGGTGCAGAGATAACGATGCTCAGCGGTTGTGTCGCGCTGCCGCCGGCATTTTGCGCCTTGACGATGAAGCTGAACGTTCCCGCAGCGGTCGGTGTTCCGGCAATGCTGCCGTTGGCGGCGTCAAGAGAAAGCCCGTCCGGCAGGGCGCCGCTGACCAGCGACCATGCGATAGGCGTGTCGCCTGCTGCCGTCAGGGTCTGGCTGTATGCCGTGCCTGTTGTTCCGCCCGGAAGCCCGCTCGTCGTCACGGACGGCGTGACCGGGAATGCATAATCCTTCCACGGCGCGATCGTTTCATAACCACCGAAATAACGGTTGTATGCGTTCTCCGCTCTTTTGCCTTCATTATCGAACGGATCGTCGTTCAGGTATTCAGCGGTTTCCGCCGGCATTTCCTTGTCATAGAAATAGTGATTCAAATACTCTGCTGTTCTCTGTCTCTGAGGGGCGTCTTCGGAATGTCCGTCACCGGGAGCGAGCGGCCGGATGTTGAACTTCACCAGATCGCCGGCATCATAGCCCAGCGTGTTATATACGAACTTGGCGGTCTCCAGACCCAACGGATCGCTCTCCGCGCCATCGCCGTAGTCGTTAATCGTGTTATGAAGCACGATGGCTCTCGGCGCCAAAGTGGCTACAAGCTCATGCTGGTCGAAGGGCAGGCGCTCGCCGTAGCCCCAGGCGCCGTCCAGGCGCTCATAGAAGCGGCCAGGCGTAAGGAAGCGGCGGAAAAGCTCGGTGGTACGGCCCGGGTTGTGACGGATGGAATCGCCCATCATCTCGGTGCCGCTTGCTTTGCCCCAGCTGTACTCATGCCCGATGTAGACATAGCGGTAAGGGGATGGGCCTGTTGCGCCGGCTGCGCTTGGAATGCACACGTCAATGCGCTCGTCAAACAGAGCGGAAACAAAGGCATACTTGCCGTTGATGGAATGGCCTGTCACCGCAAGCTTATCCGGAGCAATCAGCGAGCCGATACCCTCGCCGTATGTGCTGCCCGATGCGGACAGAAGCTCCAGGGCGTCGATGGCGCGGGACGAGCCCCAAGCAGCGCCCATCTCATTGCTGATCTCCTGCGTATCGCCATCGCGGGTGTACGGGAAGAACGTGCGGAATATTCCGCTGCGAGGTCCCCAAGGGTTATTGCGGTCATCCGTTGTGACGTTGGCCGGAACGGCCAGAACAGCGAAACCGGCGTCGCCGTACTGGGCGATATACCCGCCGAAGCTCAAGACAACGGGCACCGGACCAACATGACCGGAGGCCTGCTTTGCTTCCTCCGTGGGCGGATACAGCGTAAAGGTCATCGGTGCCGTAATCGTTCCATACGTGATGGAAACGGTAATGCCAAGCCCCGCGGGACGGCCCTGTCCGGCCGGAACCGCCGCAACATTGGTAATCGACATCTTATCCGGCGGAGCGGGCATATAACCGTACTCGTAGAACTGGGCCATGTCCAGTATCTCCTCGCGGCGGCCGCCATCGCCGAACCAGTCGCCGGTACTTGTGACCTTGTGTCCGTCAAAGAAGGTCCAAGGGTCGGGCAGCGTGAATTGGGCAGGCAGATCCATCGGATCGGGATATTTCTTGTCGGCCCAACGCAGCGCGGCTATAGCGTTTTGCAACCGCTTGGCCACGGAATTGACCATCGATTGATTGCTGGAACCGGCAATTCCTTTTGCAGCCGCCAGCGCCGCATACAATTCATTTTCCGTCTCGGGGGTCCATACGCCCTTGACCAGCGAATTGGATTCCACCCAACGGATGGTGTCTCTCAGCTGCCAGTCGCTGAATTTAAAGGGCGCCGTGCCGTTCCAGCCGGCAAGCGTAACGGTTCCCCAGTCAACCGAATGGTCCTGGCTCAGTGCCGCATAAGCATTGTTGTTATGGCTCCAGAATACGTAGCCGGCACGGCTCACGCCTTCGGCGGGCGAATCGCTGATCGCGACTTCAACACCGAATGAGGTTCCGTTCTGAAGCACCGCTCCTTCTATCTGCAGCGCCAGCTCGACAATGTAGCCGTCAGCCGTTTCGGAGGCGGCATAGCTCTTAATCCGATTCGAATACTCGCGGTTTTGCGGGTACGCATGGACGGAGGAGTGATTGTTGACGCCCGCGTTGAGCTGGTAGGTCAGATTGCCGTTGGAGCTGATGGTGAATAAACCATCGTCATCCTGGAATTTGTCAACCTTGTCATTCCAGAAGTCCAGGCCGAACACCACGCTGTCGCGAAGCGCAGGGTTGTTAACGTTGTTTTGCTGCAGTCCCGTATCCGTTGAAGCGCTGCGCGACTTCGTTGCGTCGTGCACCTCGACGAGCAGGTACAGCACCGGGCCGTCCCACACGGAGCGAAGCTCGCCGTATGTAGCGGTGACCACGTCGGCGCTTGCCGCCGCGTTCTTCCCGTGCCCGATCCGTGACGGTTCAGCCGCGTTGTACGCTTGATCCCGTACACCATCCACGGTTACATTCTGGGCGGTAAACTGGGCGCTCAACTGCTCCGATGGCATCGGGCCGGCCGGATCCGGCGCGAAGTTTGATGCCGCAGCGATCGTTCCTATCGACCCGAAGAGCATCAAAAGGGCGACAAGAAACGAGATTATTCGTTTATCCATAGTTCATTCTCCTTGTTTGCCAAGAGAAGCTCCTGATTCAGGGGTTCCTCTTCTGATTTTTGGTACCATGAGAACCGAAGATATTGTCTTATCAGCTATGCGACCAGGCTCTTAAGAGAGAAAGCGTTTGCAAAATACTCTTTCCCGCAGACGTCCATGTCTGCCACGGGTATCGATTCGAAATTACGGCTTGATAAACCCGGCCACCGCCAGCTGAATTATTACTTCCTGATGATTCGATAACGCACTGGACATAGCCTATGACATGGAGTTGTCCATTTTCTGGGATTAATTTAGGAGTGGAGCAGGTTTTGTTTGTATTTGCCTTTTTCGGGGTCACCACCTGACTGGAGTGAGGTTCATTGCATTTCGTAGAACTGATCTCTTGATATCCGCGCTGCTGCTCTCTTGTGAGGTTATATTCATCATAAGCAGGCTGCGGGACGGACAGAATTCTATTTTGTCGGCACTTCGCTATCAAATTTTACAGATGTCATCAGGGAGGAATGGCAGAGTACGTAACACAAATGGCATAAATTTCTCCCGTTTGATCGTTATTTTCATTTAAATGAACGATCTGAAAGATAGCTTGAATAAAAGGGGCAGGATCGCATCCGGCATCTGGTATAATGAAACGAATAGAACATGAGAAAAGGTCAGATCGGAGAGCTTACATGGAAAATGCAACACTGTTATTAGTTACCCATAGCCGGATGGAAAGCGAGCGCATCCTGTTGCGTCCGGTTTCGCTTAATGATGCTGAAGATATGTTCGAATATACATCCGATGAAGAAACGACACGCTTCCTTTATGCGCAGCACCAGGATTTGAACAAAACGAAACAGGTGATAGCGAACTATTTTGTGAAAGAAGCGCTAGGAAAATATGCAATCGTGTTAAAAGAAAGCGATAAAATGATCGGAACGATTGAGTTCAGAGTCCATGAAACCAACCAAAGCGGCGAATTGGGTTTTACGTTAAGCAGGCATCATTGGGGTAAGGGCTACATGACAGAAGCGGGCCGATTAATATTGGCATTAGCCTTCGATGTGCTGGGCCTGGAGCGGGTATTTGCGATGCATGACGTTAAGAATCCCGCTTCCGGAAAAGTAATGATTCGTTTAGGGATGACTTATGAGGGGACTCTTCGGAGAAACCACGTGGTGAATGGCGTATTTGCCGACAGCGCTCATTATTCTATTTTGAAAGAAGAGTATGGGGCAGGTTCTGGAAAAAATGAATAAAACATTCAGGCGGGATATGATCCTTTGATCGGTTGAACCAACGGGTGGAAGGATAACTTTTTTTTATTTATACGCCGGGACCGTCCAGAATCAGCTCTTATCGGAATGTCATCGGTGATCTTAAAATAAGAGTTGCAAACTAAAAAAAGATCGGTTATGATGAATCAAGTCAGTAATTGGTCAATCAATAATGTAAATTGCCTTTGAAGAAAGGAGGTCATCATCATGGCGAAAGGATCAGCAGCTTCTGCAAACCGCCGTACAGATATTGTCTCCGCCGCGATTGAGGTCTTTGCTGAAATTGGATATTACCGCGCAACTACAGCACAGGTCGCAGAGCGAGCGTCGATCTCGCAGCCCTACGTTTATCGTTTCTTTACGAAGGAATCCCTGCTGGTGGAGGCACTGGAGGTTTCATGGGAACGAATTATAAAAGCATTCCAGATTGTCATTGACAAAGAAACCCCCAAGCAATTGGAAATCGGTCTTACAAGGGCCTATGAGGAGATCATGGAATCCCACCGCAATGAAATTTTGCTTCAGATGCAGGCACAGACGATTCGGGAAGCACCGATTCGGGAGGCAATGAGAACGGGCATGGGCCAGGTGAAAGAGCTCGTGGAGAATGCCTTTATCCAAGCCGGGTTTGAAGATGCGCGGGACCGGACTTCGGATTTTCTTGCAAGAGGCATGCTGTGCAATGTATCGATGGCCATGGATATGCCGAATTTGATGGTAAAGAGATAAGATATAAATTTTTTTTATAGAACTGTAATTGATCAATCAATAATAACGCAAAAGGCAGCACGTTTTGCTTGTTCCAACAATCGTTGCTAAGAACGAATTAAAGCTTGATCTGGAGCAGAACCGGAAAAAATTTTTAAACAATAGTAATTGGTTAATCAATAATAAATAAAAAGGAGAGAAGCTAATATGAAAAACGCAGCAGGAGTGAAGATTATGGAGAGAAGCCGGGCAAGGAGCGGCTTTGCTCCGGAAATAAGGAAAGCAATCAGCGCTAACCGGTGGTGGGCATTGATTATTCTTGCGCTCGCGCAGTTCCTGGTGGTCCTGGATGCCTCAATCGTTAATATTGCCCTGCCCACCGTAGGTACGGAGCTTCATCTGGATGCGGGCACGCTAAGCTGGATCATTACCGCTTATGTTTTGCCGTTTGGAGGCTTGCTGCTGCTGGGCGGACGCCTGGCTGACCGGTTCGGGCACCGGCGGATCTTTATCAGCGGAGTTGCCGGCTTCGTAATCGCTTCTGCGGCGGCAGGCATGGCTGCATCGGGGGCATGGCTCCTGACAGCCCGTGCCGTCCAGGGAGCATCGGCTGCTCTCTTGGCTCCGGCTGCTCTCGCACTGGTGACGAAGCTGTTCCTGTCGCCGCAGGATCGTGCCAAGGCCCTTGGCATCTGGGGAGCTGTGGCCGGGATAGGAAGCGCGGCGGGCGTTCTTCTTGGAGGCGTGCTTACTTCGGCTTTTGGCTGGGAGGCCGTATTTTATGTGAATGTGCCCGTCGGTATTCTCGTTATTGCAGCCATTCCCTTTCTGATTGCTAAAGATTCAACTAGCAGGCAGCTGAGCGTCGATCTTCCGGGGGCGGTGACGGTTACGGCAGGCATCGTTGCCCTTGTCGCTGCCCTTTCTGAAGCCCAGCGCATCGGATGGTCCAATCCGCTGACCCTGATTCTTGCCGCCGCCGCGCTCCTGATGCTTATCGTATTCATGGTCATTGAGAAGCGCACGCCGGAGCCGCTTGTTCCATTTGCCATCTTCAGGAATATCTCTGTAACGGGCGGAAATCTCGCCATGCTGCTTATTGGCGGAGCTGCAACCGGATTGTTTTTTGCACTTTCGGTTTATATGCAGCAGGTTCTTCAATACAACGCTCTGACTGCAGGTCTTACACAGCTTCCGCTTGCAGGAGCCTTGGTCGTCTTCGCCGGAATCGTTCCGGGATTGATCAAATCCATCGGCACAAGATGGACGCTCGCCAGCTCGCTTCTACTATTCGCAGCAGGGTTGATCTGGCTTTCTTTCGCGCCAAGCGACGCATCGTTTGCCGCACATCTGCTCGGGCCGACGCTTGTCATTGGCGCAGGGCTTGGCGGCGCTTTTGTAGCAGGGACAGAGCTTGCCGTACACGGCGTGAGGGAGAACGAAGCAGGGCTTGCCGGCGGACTGGTCAATACGAGCCAGCAAATCGGAGGAGCGGTCGGGCTGGCCGTCCTGGCTGCGGTTGCGGCATCCAGAACGAATAGACTGTTGTCTGGGGGCAGCAGCAATTTTCAGGCGCTGACCGGGGGATTCGCCCGTGTATTCCTGGGAGCGGCAGTGTTTGCAATCGTCGGCGCGCTCATTGTTATCCTTGTGCAACGGGCGGAAGTAAAGAAGGTGAGCGCATAATGGCTGGAACAACAAGCAAAAAGCGTAAATTGTGGATGGGGCTGCTGCTCGCGCCGGTCATCCTGATCGGGGCTGCCGCCGCCCTGTATTTCTGGCAAATCCGGCTTCAAAAACCGGAGGAGATCAATATGGCCGACCATATGCATGCTATGGATGCCATGTCACATGCCGGCCATCAGATGGAAGCTTCAGCAACATCCGTCACTCCCTGCGATATGATTAGAGCCGCAGATACTCAGGCGCCGGTTCGTACGTTTGAGATGACCGCCGCTCAAACCGCGTTGAAGCTGGATAATGGAAAGACTGTAGAGGCATGGACATTCAATGGCTCATCGCCGGGCCCTGAGCTTCGGGTAACCGAAGGCGACCGGGTTATGGTGACGCTTCATAACAAGGACATTGAAGAGGGTGTAACGATTCATTGGCATGGTGTGGTTGTCCCCTGCTCGCAAGACGGAGTAGCGGGTGTCACGCAAAATGCGGTGCTGCCCGGGGAAGAGTTCACTTATGAATTTATTGCATCCGCACCTGGCACCTACTGGTACCATTCCCACCAGATGAGCTCGATTCAGGCGGAAAAAGGACTTCTGGGACAGTTCATCGTGGAGCCCAAGCAGGCCAAGTCTGCAGCAGCACAGGATATTGCCGGCCTCATGCAGAAGCTGGATTCGAGCTTCGTCATTAACGGCAGGACGAAGGGACTTGAGGTATCCGGCAAACCGGGCGATACCATCCGGGTGAGGCTGACCAATGGCACTAACGATACGATGGAGATGGCTGTTGAAGGGGCGCCATATCGGATCATCGCGATGGATGGCAACGATATCCATGAACCGGGACTGCTCGATCATACGAATTTCCAGATGGGAGCAGGTCAGCGGTATGATTTGCTGCTGAAGATTCCGGAGCAAGGTACAGCCGTGGTCAGAAGCCTCATGGAGGAAGGCTTGAAGATTACGATCGGCGAAGGAGCAGAACCTGTCCATTCGGTGAACAATATTTTATTCGACTTTCTTGATTATGGAACACCCTCAGAAGATGATCCTGTTGGTCAGCCGACCTTTGATCAAACCTTCGATCTGAGGCTCGGACAGAACTTATTCGTTAATACAATCAACGGCAAGTCCTTTCATGAAATTCCGCCCATGACGGTGAAAGAAGGAGAGCGGATCAAGATCACGCTCACAAACGAAGGAGGAGGCGACCACCCTTTTCATATTCATGGTCATACCTTTCGCGTATTGAGCCGGAACGGCGAGCCCCTGAGGGGAAGCCCCGTCTTTCTGGACACCATTCTAACGAAGAAAGATGAGACTTATGAGCTGTATGTGCTGGCCAATAATCCTGGACTATGGATGGCGCACTGCCATAATTTGATGCATGCCTCTATGGGCATGAGCATGATGCTCAATTACGAGGGTGTCACGACTTCATACCGGGTAGGAACAAAATCCGGAAATTTGCCTGATCTGTAGGGCGGCCCGCCTGTCGATATGCCGCCGCCGCTGCCGACGAAACAAGAAGATACTTAAAGACTCATGAGCCACATATATTTTTGTTATGGCGGAAAATGGAAGCATCGGAAAGGAGGTTGACATGATGGTGCTGTACAAAAAAATAAAGATCGGCGGATTGGATATATTTTTTCGTGAAGCCGGGCATCCCGGCAATCCGGCGATTATCCTGCTTCACGGATTCCCAAGCTCCTCCCATATGTTCAGGGATCTGATTCCTCTTCTGAAAGACCGGTTTCATGTCATTGCCCCGGATTACCCCGGCTTTGGAAACAGCAGCATGCCTGCGGCCCAAGAATTTCCTTACACCTTCGAAAACCTGTCTCTTGTGATTGAAAAGCTGATCGCCAAGCTTGGTATCTCCCGTTATATCTTGTACGTTCATGATTATGGAGGGCCTGTCGGGTTCAGGCTGGCTGTCCGCAATCCTCACCGTATTCTCGGGTTTGTCATTCAGAATGCAGTGGCCGATGTGAGGGGGCTGGGGCAGCCGTTCGATCTCTTCAAAGCCCTTTGGGCGGACAGAAACCCGGCAACCGAAGCGGCATTTTCCGAACTGGTGACCTTTGATTTTACAAAAAAGCAGTATCTGACCGGAGTATGCCAGCCGTATCTGATCAGCCCCGACGGGTACTCGATGGACCAGTTTTTTCTGGACCGCCCGGGAAACAGTGAAATCCAGCTGGAGCTGGGCTACGATTACAGAAAGAACGTAGAGGAATACCCTGCCTGGCAGCAATATCTGCGGACCTATCAGCCCCCTGCGCTGATAGCCTGGGGTAAAAACGATTTTATCTTTACGTTGGAAGGCGCCTATGCCTTTGGCAGAGAACTTCATCATATTGAAATCTGTCTTTTATGCGGGGGGCATTTTGTGCTGGAGGAACAAAGCCGGCATGTTTCTGAGCTTATCAAAAGCTTCTTTGGACGCATATAGTGACTCTGTCACTTTACCATCCCGCTGCGGAGCGCAAAGACCACTGCCTGGGTTCGATCCTCGCATCCGAATTTTTGCAAAATACGATGTACATGCGATTTTACCGTACCCTCGGCAATGAACAGCTTTTGCGCGATTTGGTCATTGCGCAGCCCGTAAGCCATCTCCTGCAAAATCTCCTGCTCCCGGTCCGTCAATGGCTCCAATAGAGGGAGTTTCGAGTCACCTCCGGTTGCCGGAAAACCGGGTGCGGCCACTCTCTGCAGAGCGACGGCTGCCTGTCCGGTCTTGTACACGGCTTCGCCTCTGAATGCGGACCGGACCGCCTCCAGCATCTCTTCAACCTCCGCGTCCTTCAGCAAATACCCGACCGCTCCCGCCCGAATCCCCTGATAAATATACTCCTGGTCATCAAATGTGGTTAAAATGACGGTCTTTGCTTCCGGCATCCGCTTCATAATCTCCTTCACCGCTTCAATGCCCGACATGCGGGGCATCTGAACATCCATCAGAATGACATCCGGACGAAGCCGCAGGGCCAGCTCAACCGCTTCTACGCCGTCAGCTGCCTCCCCTGCGAGCATCATATCGGCCTGCAAGCCGATGATGTAGCCGAATCCTTGCCGGATCATCGTCTGATCGTCGGCGAGCAGAACTTGAATTTTTCCGTTGAGCGGCATAAATCCGGACCTCCTGTTTAAGATTCAATTTGCCCCCCCGTATCAACGCCTGGGATGGTCGCCGTAATTTCAAAGCCGTCCGGTTCGGCAAACCTGTAGACGAGGCTTCCGCCCTTCTCCTCCAGCCTTGCTTTCATGACCCGCAAGCCAAATCCTTCGCTGATTTTGTAATCGTCCGCAAGCACGCCGTTATCGCGGATGCGCATCACGATATTGTCCCCATCCCTGCCCAGCCCGACCTCCAGCAGCGTTGCGCGGGAATGCCGCATAACGTTGGTGATCGATTCCTGCAGTACCGGGAATAGAGTCTCATATACTTCGGCGCTTACATCCTCGTCTTGCAAATCGGTATGAAACCGGTAAGCGATAGAGGCTGCAGCCTCCATTCGCGAAAGCAGCGATTTCAGAGCCGCAATCCCGGGAATCGTGCGGTTGCCGGCAAGGGCGTGTACGGAAGACCGAATATCCTGCAGTCCCTGGCGGGCTACGCCCAGTATTCCTTCCAGCGATTGTCCCGCTTGGACGGGATCTTCCTTCATCATATAACGTAAAGCCTGCATTTGTACGATCAATGACGTCAAACTGTGTCCCACGGCATCGTGAATTTCACGGGCGATATGGGTCCGCTCTTCCAAAATTGCGTTCTGCAAAGCAGTAGCCGAAGCATCCTGCAGCTGCTCATAGGCGTCCTGCAGCTCTTCCAGATGCCGTTTGTTCATTTCATGGATTTCATTTCTCTGGATCCGGCTGCGGATAAAAAAATAAAGCACGATGGCAAGGAGAATAAAAGAAACGAGATTGAACAAGTCCGCATGGCCAAACCGGATATACAACGTCGCCGTTATGAACATGACCGCAATTGCCGTATTCCGGCCTTTGAGAAGAGACTGGCGAAGCGCTGCGGCAAACAGGAGGATAGCGATAAAATAAAGCAGCTTCATCTCCTGGAACCAAATGATCCCGATCGCGCACTCGATGATGAGCAAACTTGCGGCAATCACTGCCCGCGTTAATGTCCACCATATTTTCGGAATGAACAGGATGCCGGAGAAGGTCGCCCATATCACGAGATGGATCCCGATTTGGGGAAGGGGAGCCTCAAACATCCGATTTGTATTCATAAGAAAAAAAATGACCGCGGCGCTGGCAAACGGTTTTCCATAGGAGCGGTAATCCACATTTATCCCCTCCCTTGTTCCTTTCGCTGCATACCCCTTCATTTTAGACCGGGCCATCGGCAGAATACAACAATCCCGGCTGTCTTTAAGCGAATATCTATCGGCAGATATAGAGATGCATATGAAGTTCTATCTGTAGTTGGTCGTTCGCAAACGGTATAAGGGGTATCATTAGCATCAATCGACGGGAATTCATAAAGGAGGCAATGTTCATGAGTGGGCAAGTCATTATTTATTTGCTCTTAGGCGTTTTTATTGTTTACCGGATTTTCCTGCGCGTCCGCCGAACGTTCGGATGGCAGCAGCTGAACCCGGGAAGAGTGCGGATCATGACCGTTGTTTTGGGCGTGGTCGGGCTGCTTTTCTTTGTTGAAGGAGCCTTCGACACCGTAAGCCTGATTTCCAATATGATCGGAATTGCGCTGGGTATTGCTCTGGCTTGTTACGGAGCGGCCAAGACCCGCTTCGAGCGGCGGGACGGAAATTGGCGGTACCGTCCCAGCGCCTGGATTGGCGGAACCGTGACCATTCTTTTTTTGGGGCGCTTGATTTATCGCATATACGATTTGATGCAGTCCGGCAATCTTGAGCAGGGTCTTCAATTATCCGACCGGCTGAAAGATATGGGCAGCTCCTGGACATCGGGGCTGATGCTCATTATGTTCGCTTATTATGTCACCTGCAATATTATTTTATTATCCAGGCAAGATTTGAGAGTCTCAGGAGTCTAAGGCTTTTAGCATGTCCCCGTCAGCCACTGGGCGTTTCTGAATGAGACGATACGTATCTGGCAACCCAACAAGGGAGGCGCAAGAGCACTGTACAATAGAACAGCAAAATGACAGTAGCTACGGTCAAAGGGGCTGCCTTCACAAGATGGAAGGCAGCCCTTTCTTTCATTAGAGTTTGCTGTTATCGTGATTTTCTCTGATTCGCGTCTTTGTCATAGGCTGTTCGCGCTGTCACTTCCTCACCTCCGCTATCGAGTTCTCCGATTCCGGTCTTCTTTAAAGATAATTAGCGCTGCTGTCACTTCCTCACCTCTGTTATCGTGTTCTCCGATTCCGGTCTTCGTTAAAGATAGTTCGCGCTGCTGTCACTTCCTCACCTCTGCTATCGTGTTCTCCGATTCCGGTCTTCGTTAAAGATAATTCGCGCTGCTGTGACTTCCTCACCTCTGCTATCGTGTTCTCCGATTCCGGTCTTCGTTAAAGATAATTCGCGCTGCTGTCACTTCCTCACCTCTGCTATCGTGTTCTCCGATTCCGGTCTTCTTTAAAGATAATTCGCGCTGCTGTCACTTCCTCACCTTGGGCAGGCTCATTCGCTCTGAAATACAGTCTGGTTTGCAAGACTTCCAGCATGGACCTTACTCTTACTCCAAACTACGCGGAATCAGAAGCTCTCGCGTCTTATGCGCCTAGAGCTGTCCCCTTCATTACCTCGCTGCAGCTGCAAGGGGGTTTTTCCTTGTTATAGATGAATGGGGTTCAATTTGGGTGCTTGCAAGCAGGAAAATCCTTATTGGATCGGCACACGGATGATGAACGGCATGCTGGCGGTGATTGCAGCGAGCTATTTCCTTGTTGGAGAGCAGGTGGAGACTTCGTGAAAGTGCATAAGCAGGAATTTCCTTGTTAGAAGATTCCAGAGGACTTGCCAGGATCATTGAGGCTCTTCGTTGAAGCAGCAGTCGATATGTTCGGGGATAGAAGCAGCAGTCGATATGTTCGGACGCTTAAGCGTCAAAAAAGAGATTTGGAGCCTGCGGGAAGCGAATGTGGTTTTGTGTATAGGCTGTATGCAAACCCGCCCTCTTTTCCTCAGCCTTTACAAATGAAACACGCAGCGTTGAAGAACCGATAACATAGGGCTGTTAAAGTGAGAACAGAAATAAATCAACAAGAAACCGCAACAAACCACAAAAGGAGAGGGACAAGAAACCATGCAGAAGCAGCTAACAAGAGGGATTATGCTCCTGGCCATCATTCTATTGACGGTGAGTCTGGCAGCATGCACGAAGGCGAAGGATAACGGCAGCGCCAATGCGGCGGCAGCCGGAAACGGCGGAAATGCGCAGACGAATGTCAATTCGGAGGCAGTGCCGGAATTATCAGCGGCCGATCTGGAAGCCAAAGCGAAAGAAGAAGGCGAAGTCGTCAGTGTCGGCATGCCGGACTCTTGGGCGAACTGGAAAGACACCTGGGCGGATATGAACACCAACTACGGCCTGAAGCATACCGATACGGATATGTCGAGCGCCGAGGAAATTGCCAAGTTTGAAGCGGAGAAGGACAAGGCTACCGCCGATATCGGCGATGTAGGCATCGCGTTTGGACCGGTTGCGGCTGAGAAAGGCGTAACACAGCCTTACAAAACCTCCTACTGGGACGAGCTTCCTGCCTGGGCGAAAGACGCAGACGGCAACTGGGTAGTCGGGTATCAGGGCACCATCGCATTCATGGTCAACAAGAACCTCGTGAAGGACGTGCCAAAAAGCTGGGATGACCTGCTCAAAGGGGATTATAAAATAGCGGTCGGCGACGTTACCAAAGCCGCGCAAGCGCAAATGTCCGTACTTGCCGCAGCCATCGCAATGGGCGGCGACGAGAAGAATATCCAGCCGGGCGTCGACTTCTTCAAGAAGCTGGCCGAGCAGAACCGGATCAGCAGCGCCGATGTTACGACAGCCAATATGGAAAAAGGTGAAATTCCGGTTGGATTGATGTGGGATTTCAACGCTCTTGGCTACCGCGATCAAATCAACCCGGATCAATTCGAAGTGGTTATCCCTTCGGAAGGCAGCGTCGTGAGCGGCTATGCCACCATTATTAACAAATACGCGCCGCACCCGAATGCGGCGAAGCTGACACGCGAGTATATTCTCAGCGACGCCGGCCAAATCAATCTGGCCAAAGGCTTTGCCCGTCCGATCCGCGACAGCGTCAAGCTTCCGGACGACGTAGCCGCCAAGCTGATTCCGCTGGAGCAGTATAAGAACGCCAAGCCGATTGCGGATTATCAGGCCTGGGACGAGACGGCGAAGACGCTGCCGCAGCTGTGGCAGGATAACGTACTGATCCATATGAGTTAATCCGGACCGGCTCACGCGGACATGGATGCAGGCGGCGCAGGGCTGCGCCGTCCGTATCCGGCTGCCGCGCGCAGCCGGCGGACAACAACCGAGCTATCATAAGGAAGGGAAAGATTATGAGCCAACAGTTGACGCTCAAAAAGAAAGCTGCCCGGCGGTACCGCTTCAATCCCGTCGTGCTCGCGCTCATCCCGTTCGTGGTGCTGATCGTCATGTTTGAATTGCTGCCTCTTATCTATCTGATCATGACCAGCCTGCTGTCCGATGACGAAACGCATTATACGTTATCCCAATATGCGACGGCGCTGACCAGTCCGTATTATCTGAAGGCGATCACGAACAGCGTCACGATCTCGCTCGGCTCGAGCGTCATTGGTCTTATTGTGTCCCTGTTCGCCGCTTATTCCCTTACGAAGCTGTCCACGGCGGCACGGGAGAGACTGCTCACGATTTCCAACATGTCCTCCAATTTTGCCGGCGTTCCGCTGGCATTTGCTTATATCATTTTGCTTGGAAATAACGGGATTTTCACGATCCTTCTGAATTCATGGGGGCTTGACGCTTTCAGTCCCGATCTTTATTCCTGGACCGGCCTGATGCTGGTTTACGTTTATTTCCAAATTCCGCTGGCCACGCTGCTGCTTTATCCTGTCTATTTCGGCATCCAGGAGCAGTGGAAGGACGCTTCAGCCCTGCTTGGGGCGGGCACCTTCACGTTTTGGCGGAAAATCGGGCTTCCGGTTATCCTCCCCGGCCTTGCCGGTACATTTATTATCCTGTTCGCCAATTCGATGGGCGCTTATGCGACGGCGTATGCCCTGGTTGGCGGCAACTTTAATCTGCTGGCGATCCGGATCGGATCTCTTGTAGCCGGCGATGTCGTGACGAAGCCGCAGCTGGGAAGCGCGCTTGCGGTGCTGCTCGGTCTGATGATGATGGCGGCGCTGGCGGTCAATGCGCGGCTGATGCGCAGCCTGCGCAAGGAGCTTACGAACGTATAAACCACGGCATGCGAATAAGCTTGGCGGAAAGGGGCATTTACCTTGAACAGGAATATGCCGCGGGGGCAGCGGCGCGCTAACCGTTTTCATCGCATCATCTGGACGATTCTCATCATCTATCTGGTTCTCCCGCTGCTGGCGACGTTGTTGTATGCGCTGGCAGGGAATTGGCAGACGACGATTTTGCCCGAATCGTGGACGCTGAAGTGGTTTGAGGACCTGCTGCACGACAGCCGGTTCACGGATGCGTTCGTCCGTTCGATCGTCGTATGCGGGATAAGCCTGATAGTGAGCACCGCGGTCATGGTGCCTACAGTTATCATTGTCGTACTTGAGTTTCCGAAATGGGAGAAGGTGCTGAATATCCTGGCCCTCATCCCCTATGCGGTGCCGGGCGTAGTTGCCGCGGTCGGGCTGATTCGTCTCTATTCTTCCGGTCCGCTCGCCATCTCGGGCACGATCTGGCTCCTGTGCGGCGCCTATTTCGTCGTGGTTCTGCCCTTCATGTACCAGGGAATCCGCAACAGCCTGCGCTCGGTCAACGCCGTCATGCTCCAGGACGCGGCGATGCTGCTGGGCGCCGGACGCTGGCAGACGTTCCGTTATGTGCTGCTGCCGAACGTGATGCCGGGCCTTACCGTATCGCTGCTGCTTTCGTTTGCGGTGCTGTTCGGCGAATTCGTGCTGGCGAACCTGCTGGTCGGCGGACAATACGAAACGATCCAAATTTATTTGTACCGGCGGCAGGGGGAGAGCGGACATCTGTCGAGCGCGGTATCTATTACGTATTTCGTACTGGTTGCCATTATTTCAGGTGTGATGCTCAAACTGGGCAAGCGGGTGCTGAACGCGCCTTCCGGGGCGGACGACGACAAGCCGGCGGCAGCCGGGACCAGGAAGGACAGGCATTCGGACCCGGGAACCGCTGCGGGCGGAATTAACTTGCAGGGAGGACAGGAACTTAGATGAGCTATGTCGAATTTGAAGGCGTATCGAAGTTTTTCGGAACCGCCGGCGCAGCGCCGGTGCTGGATGCATTGTCGCTGGGGGTGGAGAAGGGCGAATTCGTCACGCTGCTCGGTCCCAGCGGCTGCGGCAAAAGCACGCTCCTCCGCTGCGTGGCCGGCTTGACGGGGATTGACGAAGGCACCGTCCGGCTGGATGGGATCGATCTTACGAACATGGCGCCGAAGAAAAGGAATGTCGGGATGGTTTTTCAGGCGTATGCGCTGTTCCCCAACATGACGGTCTACGAGAATGTTGCCTTCGGGCTGAAAATGAAAGGCATGCCGCGCGCCGAAATCGAGCGGACGGTCAAGAAAATGCTCGAGATCATCGACATGTCGGAGAAAAGCGGACAGTATCCGCAGCGGCTGTCCGGAGGCCAGCAGCAGCGGGTGGCGCTGGTCCGGTCCCTTGCCGTTCAGCCGAAGCTGATGATGATGGATGAGCCGCTCAGCGCACTCGATGCGAAAATCCGGAAAATGCTGCGGCTGGAAATCCGCCGCATTCAGCAGGAGCTGGGCATGACGACGCTGTTCGTGACGCATGACCAGGAAGAGGCGCTTACGATGTCCGACCGCATCTGCATTATGAATCAAGGCCGGATCGAACAAAACGGAACGCCCGAGGAAATATATACGAGGCCCAAAACGGCGTTTGTCGCCCGTTTTATCGGCAACTACAACGTGCTGACCGCAGATGAAATGGCGGGTATCGGGGGAGCGGCGGCATCTTCTGACGGACGCTTCGAACCGGCAGCCTTCGCCATCCGGCCGGAAGCGGTACGGATGTCCTCCGCGGAAGATGGGGATGCGGACAATGCAACGGACGCCGGTACGGACTCGTATCGGATGAGTGGCACCGTTTCGGAATGCACGGCACTTGGCGCACTGCTGCGCTACACGGTCAGAGTGGGGAATTTGAGCATCACGACCGACGAATTGAATGCGCCGGCGAGCCGCCGTTTTGCGCCGGGCAGCCGGGTGCGCCTCACGGTCGACCGGGACGCATGCGTCCCGCTGGAAGGATAGGGCCATACAATGCTGCTGCGAACGGCATTGGCTGTCATGAAAGGGAAGCGAATAGTATTGAGGTGAGTTGCAATTGTCAGTTTCATCGGAACAGAGAAAAGAATTTATTCTGCAAATCCTTGACCGTGAGGGAAAAGTGAATGTGCTTCCGCTTGCGAACCGGTTCATGGTGTCTTCGGAGACGATCCGGCGCGATCTGGATGTGCTGGAGAGGGAAGGCCAGCTCCGGAGGGTGTACGGAGGAGCCGTCAGGCATTCCGGCTACAGCCCCTCGGAGCCGCCGTATGCGCTGCGGAAGAGCCAGAATGCGGAGGAGAAACGGGCGATCGGCCGGGCTGCCGCAGACTGGATCGAGGATGGAAGCACCATTGTGATTGATGTTGGCACAACGGCTATGGAGCTGGCTATGGCGATTCAGGACAAGCAGCAGCTCAAAGTCATTACCAATTCCGTCGCTGTCGCTGCCGTCCTCTCGGACTCGCTGAACCAGGGCCGCTTCCGCGGCAAAGTGACGCTGCTCGGCGGTGAGCTGAACCCGGAGCAGCAGTCGATCAGCGGTCCCTTATGCGAACGGATGATGGAGCAGTTCCGGGTGGACCTCGCGTTCATGTCGGTCGGCGGCGTATCGCTCGTCGACGGCATAACCGATTACGATGCGAACGAAGCGTCCATGTCGCAGCTGTTCGCCCGCTGTGCGCAGAGGGTTGTCGTCCTGGCCGACCATTCGAAGCTGGGCGTAACGACTTTCGCACGAATCATGCCTTTTGACGGGATTGAGGCTATCATCTGCGATGTGGAATGTCCGGATGAATGGAAGGATGCCGTTGATCAATCCGGCGTGCAGTGGATTGCGGCAGCGTCCGAATACATGAAGGAGGAATAACGCCATGCAGAAAGTGATTATGGTTGTGCTTGACGGCTTGCGCTATGATACGGCGCGCGCCGTCATGGGATATATGGAGCATCTGGTGGAGAAGGGCCGTGCCGCCTGCTACCGCGTCAGCTCGGAGCTGCCGAGTCTGTCGAGGCCGCTGTATGAGGTGCTGCTCACGGGGACGCCGCCCGTGGAGAACGGCATTACAGCCAATCATACGGTGAGGCTGTCGAATCAGCGCAGTGTGTTTCAGCTTGCGGCTGAACAGGGACTCACAACCGCCGCAGCAGCTTACCATTGGGTCAGCGAGCTGTATAACCGCGCCCCGTTCAATCCGATGACCGACCGGATTCAGCTGGACGGAACATCTCCGATCCAATACGGGATGTTTTATTTTGACGATACGTACCCGGATACGCATCTGTTCGCCGATGCCGAATACCTTCGCCGGGCGTATGCTCCGGATTTTCTCTACGTCCATCCGATGGGAATCGACGACATCGGCCATAAGCATGGGTCCGGTTCCGCCGAATACCGGCAAATTACCGGAGCGGCGGATGCTGTTCTCGCCGGACTTCTCCCCGTATGGCTGGAAAATAAATACCGCATCATTGTCACAGCCGATCACGGCATGAACGAATTCGGACAGCACGGGGGGACCGGCCAGGGAGAACGGGATGTGCCCTTCTACGCCATAGGACCGGAGTTTACCCCGGGCGTATACGAAGACCCCATTCCCCAGCTGGCGGTCGCGCCGCTGGTGTGTGGACTTCTCGGTATTCCTTGTTCGCCAGCGATGAGGCCGATTGAGCTGCCGGGCTGTTCATTGAATCATGCGGCTGCAGGCAGGGCGGAATGAAAGTAGACTTTCATTTTCACCTGGAGGAAGGCCCATATTCGCTGCGCTGGCTGGAGCGGACGGCGAGGGCGCTTTCTGCAACGTCGGATGAGATCGGAAGGGAACAGGAGACGGGGCGGTCCCCTCTCCACTCCCTGTCATGGATCAATAGCGTGAGCGCCCAGCTGGGGCGGCGCATTGAGCAGGGGCCATTCCACCAGGACTGGATTAAACGGTACCTGGCGGAGGGAAGGCGAAGGGGAATCGGGAAGTTCGGACTGGTTGATCATCTGTACCGGTTCGAGGAGTTCAAGCCCTATTACCTCAAGCATATCTGTGTCGACGATTCGCCGCTCGGCAGACTGCAGCGGGAATGGCTGGACCGGGTATGTGTGACCTCGGCAGCTGCGTTTATTGAGGCGGCCAAGGACGCCGCTGGCAGCGATGACGCACTGTCGGTTGGTTTGGAGGCGGATTATTTTCCCGGCGGGGAAGCCGAGCTGGCAGGACTGCTGGAGATGCTGGATGTCGATTATGTCATCGGTTCCGTCCATTTCATTGACGGCTGGGGCTTTGACAATCCGGAGACGGCTTCACGGTTTGAGGACGAGAATCTGGAATTGCTGTATGCCAGGCATTTCTCGCTGGTCCAGCGTGCGGCCCGCAGCGGGCTGTTCGATATGATCGGCCACCCCGACAACATCAAGGTATTCGGCTACAGGCCGGATGAGGGGCTGCTGGCGGAGCTGTACCGGGAGACGGCGCGGGCCTTCAAGGAGGCGGGTGTCGCAACTGAAGTGAACACGGGTCTGGCGTACCGGTATCCGGTGAAGGAGATTTGTCCAAGCCCGCTGCTGCTTGCCGCAATGTTTGAGTATGGCGTGCCGGTCACATTCTCGTCGGACGCGCATTATCCCGACGATCTGGGCACTTTGATTGACGAAGCGGTCGAGCTGGCGAAGCGGACCGGCTACCGCGAGGCCGCCTGGTTCAAGGGCGGGAAGCGCTATTTATCTGAATTGTAAGCGGGCTTTTTTTGAGCTGAAAATGAAATGGGGGCTTTTCCATAAGGCCAGGCTCTACGGAGCCAACCCAATAAACATACGAAAGCACCTTCTTAAAACCACGATTGACGTGGGAAAGAAGGTGCTTTTTCGTTATCGTTCAAGCCTGCAGACAAAGCCCGGCAGGTCCGGGTCAGCTTTTGATGGCGCCTGCGGCGATATCGGATATAAACTGCTTGCTGATAAACAGAAACAGCAGAATCAGCGGCAGCACCGCAAGCAGCGTACCTGCGATAACCATGGAGTAATCGGTCATATAGATCCCGTTCAAGGACGAGAGGGCAATCTGAAGCGTGAATTTGCTCTCGTCGGTGATGATAATGAGCGGCCAGAGATAGTCATTCCATACGCCGATAAACGTGAACGCGCCGAGAAAGGATAATGCGGGACGCAGAATCGGCAGGGACAGATTCCAATACAGGCGGAAGAATCCGCAGCCGTCAATCCGTCCGGCATCCAGCAGCTCCGACGGAATGGATTCCTCGGCATACTGCCTGATCCAGAAAATCCCGAAGGCATTCACCATGCCGGGAATAATAAGCGCCTTGAAGGATCCCACCCATCCGAACTTGGCCATAATGACGAAGGATGGAACGAGCGACAGCTGGGCAGGCGCCATCATGGTGGCCAGCAGCAGGATAAACAGCCACTTTTTGCCCGGAAAATGATATTTGGCAAACGTGATGCCGGCCAGCGAATCGAAGAACAATACCAGCACCGTACAGACAGAGGCGACGAACAGTGTATTCAGAAAAGCGCCAAAAAAATCAATATTGGCCATAACCCGCGATATATTGTCAAACAGCTCGCCGCCGAACCATAATTTCGGAGGATAGCTGTATATTTCAGCTGTCGTGCGTGTGGACATCACCAGTAGCCAGTAGAAAGGAAAGATTGAAACGATTAATCCTGCAATCAGTCCCAGATGCAGCAGAGTCGATTTCCATTTTGCTGTTGGCATATGCCATCACCCCATTTATCATATAATCGTCAATTATTGGCCGACTTGCCCTGAACCAGCTTCCAGTTCACGATCGAGAACAACGCGATCAGCACGAACATTCCCCAGCCCACTGCGGCCCCATAGCCAAAGTAGTTGTTGATGAAGGCCTCGCGGTACAAATACAGCACGATGGTAAGCCCGCCGCCGCTCACGCCGCCGTCATTGCCGACGAGCACCTGGGACTCTGTAAAGATCTGCATGCCGCCGATGGTCGAGGTTATGACAGTGAACAGAATAATCGGCCGCAGAATGGGAACCGTAATCCGGAAGAAGGACTGGACGCCAGAGGCGCCGTCAATTTTGGCTGCCTCATACAGCACGGTTGGAATGCTTTGCAATCCGGCCAGATAAATGACGGCATTATAGCCGACCCAGCGCCAGACTACCATCAGGGAAACTGCCAGCTGAATCCCCCATGTCTCGTTCAGCCATTCCACGGAATGAAGGCCGAACAGGGAGAGAATGTAGTTCAACAGGCCATAATTGTTGGAGAACAGGGTGCTGAAAATAATCGCTACCGCTACCAGCGACGTTACGTTCGGCAGAAAATAACCGATCCGGAAGAACGTGCGGAATTTTACGAATGACGCATTCAGCAGGAAAGCGACGACAAGCGCCGAGAACAGCATCGGTATGGTGGAATACACCCAGATGAGCAGGGTATTGCCCACGGCTTTCCAGAATTCCGGGTCCGACAGCATGAACCGGTAATTGTTCAGGCCGTTGAAGGTCATCTCCCCGATTCCGTCCCATCGTTGAAACGACAGATACATGGAGAAGGCAATCGGGAACAGCCCGAATATGGCAAACAACAGGTAAAATGGCGAAATGGCTAAATATTCTTTGCGGTGCTTCCATATTTCCGAGGCGAGTCCGCGTTTGGGTTCCCGCACCCTTGCAGGCAGGGCAGGCTTCGTCGATGCTTGCAGTCTGGTTGGTTCGGCCATAAGCTTAACCTCCTTATAGTAGATGGCGTACCGCCATTTCATTTTGGCTGCTTTCAACCTTTGCGGGCGGCATGGCCTCGACGCTGTAATGCCACAAATGGGCGGCATTGGCTGAAGCGGCCGGCTTGGTGCCTTTACCGCAGCAGCTCCTTTTTAACCCGGGCCAATGCAGCCTTCCATGCTTCATCGGGGTTCTTCCCCTGAAGCGCAACGGACTGCAGCTGGCGGCTTACGATCCCGTTAAGATTGGCGTATTTCGAGCCGAAGTAAGCAGGCTTGACATTCCTTGCCGATTCAGTAAAGATTTCACCGGTCGCCTGTCCCCCGAAGAAATCTTCTTTCTTCAGCAGCTCCTTCGCATCAAGCGCCTTGACAGCCGATGGAAACAGGTTGACATCGGTGAAGGATTTCACCTGATTCTCGGGATTCTGCAGCCATTTGATAACCTCGAAGGCTTCCTTCGGATGCTTGCTTGTTCTCATGATGGACAGGAAGGAGCCGCCATTGTTGCCGTCTCCGCCTGGCGCCCGCGCCACCCGCCATTTGCCGGCCGTGTCGGGTGCGGCTTGCATCAGAACTTCCTTGTTCCAGACCGCGCCGACAAAGGAAGCGATTTTACCGTTGTTCATGGCTGCGTTCCACTCGGAGGTGCTGCCGTTGGCATTGGCCAGGAGTCCCATTTGGGATGCCTTCACAGCAAGATCCCAGGCTTTCTTCATGGAAGAAGAGGAATCTTCCCCGATGAAGGTCTCATCCTTGTTGAAGTAGATCTTATCGCTCTGGGCGTTCACCTGGGTATAGATGCTGCCGATATTATCCGTAAGCTTGACGTCATCTCCCAGCGCAGACTGGAGCTTCTCGCCCGCCGCGAAATATTCCTCCCAGGTTCCGAGCGCATCGCTGACCTCCTTGGGGTCGCTGGGCAGTCCGGCCTTCTCGAACAGATCGGCGCGGTAAAATAAAGCTGTAGGCCCCGTATCGATAGGAAGCGCTATCATTTTTCCTTCAGGCGAAACCCCGAGCTGCCATTTCCAATCCAGATAATCCGGCTCAATTTCTTTGGCTCCGAGATCATACAAATTATAGAAACGGTCCGAATTCGGGAACATTTCCGTCACCCAGTCATTGAAAGCGACGATATCAGGTCCGCCTGATCCGGCGGCAAGCGTTGTTTTCAGCTTGGATTTGAAATCGCCGCCGATTTTTTGCGCATTGATCTGCAGTGTCGGGAATTGTGTCTCAAGGGAAGCAATGAGCTTATCATCCAGGCCGCGGTTCCAGTACCACAGTGTAAGCGTTGTCTTTTCAGTTGAAGAATTTCCAGCGGAACACCCGCACACTGTCAGGACTATAATGAATAATAATAAGGCAATCCGTTTTTTTGCCACTAACGCCGCCCCCTTTTTTGTTTGTACATACTTTTGTATGCTCCTAAAAGTAAAAAGTACGAAAAAGCTATACTTCCTTATGTAATAAACAAAGATAACACGATTGAAACGAATTATTATATGGAAGTTAATTACATACGAAAAGGATTGGAAGCGATCCAATTGCCTGTTCATGTGGTATAGTAATATCAGGAAACACACCGGATCAGCCCATTGTGGCGAACCGCAACTACTGGCGAAGGAGTTCATGCGATGACGACCAACCAAGCCCCTCTTCATCCTGAAGTAACCGCTTACCTGAAGCGGATCGGCTATGAAGGCAATCTTGACGGAAGCGCCGCGGCGCTGGCCGAACTGCAGGAGCGGCATCTTCATGCGGTCCCCTATGAGAATCTTGATATTTTGAAGCGAATTCCGCTGTCGCTGGAAATCCCGGCGCTCCACGACAAAATCGTTGTGCGCCGTCGGGGCGGATACTGCTTCGAGCTCAATGCGCTGTTCGGCTGGCTGCTGCGGGAGCTGGGATATCCGGTTACCGACCTGTTCGCGCGGTTCTGGCGCGATGAGACCGATGCCCCGCCCAAACGGCGCCATCATGTGCTGAAGGTGGAGGCGGAAGGCATCTCCTACCTGTGCGATGTCGGCGTCGGGGGCATCGTGCCGCGCCGTCCCATCCAAATGCAGGAGCTGCTGGAGCAGCCGCAAGGAGAAGAAAGCTATCGTCTGGAGCAGGATGCCTACTATGGCTGGGTGCTCTGCGAATGGAAGCGGGGCGGGTGGAGCTGGCTGTATTCATTTACCGAAGAGCCGCAGCTGCCCAAGGATTTTATTATGGCAACCTACTGGTGCGAGAACGCCCCGGATTCTATTTTCACGAGGAACGCCATGGTGGCGATGCGCACCCGCGAGGGGCGAAACACGATCGCAGGGCAGGAATTCCGTATCTTTACTGCGGATGGGGTTCATGCTTTTACGCCAGCTTCGGAAGACGATTATAATGAGGCGCTGCTTACGTATTTCGGAATTGCCGCTCCTTAGCAGGGAAGGCCGCTCAGGCGGTCTTTTTGACCTTATAGAATTTATAAGTTTTCACGCCTATAAATTTCTATAAGGTATGAGGCAAGAAACTAACGATGCCGCCAAAGGACGGCGAAGCCGTTTCTTCTTACACCTTATAGAATGCGTAAGTTTCACATTTGTCCATTTCTATGAGGTCTGAGGGAAGAAGTATACTCTGCCGCCAAAGGACGGCGGAGCCGGTTCTTCTTGTTACACTGGGCTTCAGGACGGGTAATCCAGGTTATGAATTGCTGCTGTAACAAGTCAACCAAGGGTAATGATTCTTGTGAATTCTGGGAATTTGGGAAAGCGAGGCATGGACGATATGGAGAAACGACAGTATGGACGTACCGGAATGAATGTGAGCATCCTGGGCTTTGGAGGAGCGGAGATCGGCTTTCAGGGCATTACCGGGGAACAGGCGGACAAGCTGCTTGGAAGCGCGCTGGATGCTGGCCTGAATCTGATCGATACCGCGGAATGCTATGCGATCAGCGAGGAATTGATCGGCAAGACGGTGGGTCACCGCCGTGATGATTATTATCTGTTTACCAAATGCGGGCATTCGTCCGGTATTGACTTGCCCGACTGGGACCCCGCCCTGCTGGAGCAAAGCATTGACCGCAGCCTGAGCAGGCTGCAGACGGACTATGTCGATGTCATTCATCTCCACAGCTGCTCGGAAGATATCCTGCGGCAAGGCGATGTGATCGATGTGTTGAAGCGGGCCAAGGAGAAGGGGAAAACCCGGTTTATCGGGTACAGCGGGGACTCTTCGGCCGCGCTGTACGCGGTGCAAAGCGGGGCGTTTGACTCACTGGAGACATCGATCAGCATCGCGGATCAGGAAGCGATCGAGCTGACCTTGCCGGAAGCGGCCAAGCGGGGCATGGGCGTTGTCGTGAAACGTCCGATTGCCAATGCGGCCTGGAAAACAGGCAAGCTGCCGGAAGATGAATATCCGCGCGAATATTGGAGGCGGCTGCAGGAATTGAACTACGATTTCCTGGACGGCGGCCTGAGTGAATCGGTGGGAACGGCCCTGCGCTTCACGCTGTCCATTCCCGGCGTTCATGCCGCAATTGTCGGCACGGCCAACCCCGGGCGGTGGCTGGAGAATGCCAAGCTGCTTGAGAATGGGCTTCTTCCCCGGCAGCAGTACGAGGCCATTCGTACGCGCTGGAAGGAAATTGCCGGAGCGGATTGGGTAGGCCAGGGTTAAACCGGAAGATGGCTGCCGGAGCTGATTGGTAAGCCAGGGTTAAACCGGATTAAGCATGCCGAACCGTGCTTTATCATCCGTAAACAGCCAGTGCACGCCGACTTGAATAACGGTGCGCACTGGCTGTTTGGTTTTTATTTTCTTCAGACCTGAATTTGGGCATTTTCAGAAGAATAAGCGGAATGGGAACGAATCGAAGCTGCTGCTTTTGATCTTTTGTGATAGAACACATAAGAACCGGCTATGAACAGGAATCCGATAATGACGGGCAACCAGCTGCCTGCAGGGTCGCCCACGGCCATGCTGGAATACATGGCCCCTGCCAGATCAAATACCAACCCGGCATAAGCCCATTCCTTGATTCGCGGAAATCCGGGAATCAGGATGGCTGCGACACCCAGCAGCTTGGCGATTCCGAGAAAGGGCAGCAGGTAGTGGGGATAGCCCAGATGATCGAATAATTCAACGGCATCGGGGACGGACATGATGTCAGGAATGGATCCAACAAGCATTAAGGCTGCCAAAGGGCCGGTAAAAATCCAATAGATCAATGTATTTCTTTTCATATTAAATTCATTCCTTTCTGGTTTTAAGTTCACAATTACACAAGTTTTGCCAATTGCTCCTCGAAGCGATCCAGCGTTTGTTTGGCCCCTTCAACAGCTCCGTATTCTTTTACCACAGTATCCAGCTCTTCTGCCGACTTGAAGAGGGACCGCATGGTCAGACGGGTCTTATTGCCCTGCTCGGCGAAAGTCACCGTGACGCGAAATTGCTCGTCATCTCCATCGCCGCCATGGGAATAGACGAGGCGCTCTGGTCTGACAACCTCAATATAAGTAATTTTATTATCGTAATCGACCCCGTCGGGGCCATGCATAATATAGCTCCATACGCCGCCTGGTCTTATGTCAATGGCTTGAATCGTGATTGTGAAGCCCGCCGGTCCCCACCAGAGAGGCAGATGTTCGGGATCCGTCCATGTATTAAAAACCAGCTCGCGAGGTGCATGAAAGATACGATTGACAATAAGCTCCCGACCTTCTACTGATGCTTGAAAATGGCTTGCTGAATGGTTTGCTGCATGGTTTGCTGACATAATTCCATTCCTCCAATTTTGTTGGGTAATAAACTTCCTGCAGGACTACTGCATATCGCCATGTATCACATCCTTTCTTTGCAGGTCCTTCAAGTAATCGTCCGCACGGGCAAATCTCTCGTCCAGGACGTGACGGTAGGACTCCAGCCATATTTCAAACTCCCTGAACGGTTCGGGCCGCAGCTTGTAGAACCGCCGGTTGGCTGCAGCATGCGCCTCGACAATCCCGGCGTCACAGAGAACACGGAGATGCTTGGAGGCTTGCGGCTGGCTCAGGCCGTGCCGGCTGGAAATGTCCCCTACCGAAAGAGGGCCGCTGCGCAGGAGCTCGACAATATGCAGCCGGTTTGGTTCGGCCAGGGCAATAAAGCTTGAATTCATGAGTTGAATATACCTCAATAGGAATATTCCTGTCAAGGAATATTATAAACTTATTTTGGTGCGTCTTTGCATCAGGATTGATGGCTGGTTTTCGTTCCATAAAAAAAACCGCCTCCTTAAGGGAGACGGCGGATGGAATGAATATTAGGGATATGGCATTTGAATGCTTTACCTCCGGTGCTTTGGGCAGGCAGGGTTATTTCCTGACAACCGTACATCTCGGAGAGATGCGCATAAAGTTCTGCATTCCTCGAAAGATGGGCATACAAGCGTGCGCAGCCTCAGAAGAACCATTCAATGAATGGTCGCCCGCGCCTTTAAATAGGCATTTCTTTACCGGAGAAATCAACGAAATTGAAGCGGCTCTCCGGAACGATTTTGCGTTCGATCTGATCCACGATGCCGCGTGCGCTGTTGCCCGGATCGTTCGGGGCCGATGCTCCGCCCATATCCGTCCGCATCCAGCCGGGGTGGATGCTGAGCACGTGAATGCCGCGGCCTTTCACATAGGAAAGCAGCTGCTGCGAGAACATATTCAGCGCGGTTTTGGAAATCGCATAAGGATAATCGCCCGGATAGGCATTCGTGATGCTGCCCGCTTCCGAGGAAATATTAATAATCGCAGCATCCTTCTCCGTCAAGAGCGGCAGGAAATGCTTGACTACACGCATCGGACCGTAAAGATTGATCTCAAATGTATTCACCACATCGTCCATATCCAGGCTCTCAATTTGCGTGTTGCGGGCTACCAGAATCGCCGCGTTATTGACGATCGCTCCAAGCATCCTGCCCTCCTGCTGCATCCGGGCAGCAAGCGCTGCGATGCCTGCTTCGTCGGTTACATCCAGCTCGGCGACGGTAAGCCGTTCTCCGTACTTGGCGGCAAGTGCCGACAGCTTGTCATTTTCCTGACCGGGGCTTCGCACTCCTGCTATTACGGCATGTCCCCGCTCCAGCGCTTCGGCGGCAATCTCGTAGCCCAATCCACGATTGGCGCCTGTTATAAGCAAATTCATTGTTATATCCTCCTTCGAATGGTTGGTAAGCATACAGGTCTGAATGATAGACGAACGCGTGTTTATGGAATTGAAAAAATTCACACCCTCCGGCATGAATCCCGGACTACAAGGCTGCATTCGAGTGTGATTTGTTTCACATCGTCGGTTGGCTGCTCGATCTTGCCGATGAGGATGGAGGTCAGCTGCTTCAGCATGTCGCTGAAATCGACCCTGATCGTCGTAAGCGGCGGATGATGCTTCTCACTAAGCGCATGATCATCGAAGCCAATGACGGATATATCCTCCGGCACCTGCAGTCCATGCTCCTTCAATGCCCGGATCGCTCCGAAAGCTACGCTGTCGTTGGCCGCTATGATGGCTGTCGGCCGTTCCCCATTCTTGCGGAGAAAGGAATAAATCGCCTCATATCCGCTTTCTTCATGAAAGCTGCCATCCAGCACCCAATCCTGATTGACTTGCAAACCGCATAGCTGCATGGCTTTCAGGAAGCCCTCGTATTTTGTAGGGCCTGATAGACGGTTCATATCGCCATTAATAACGCCAATCCTGGTATGCCCGAGTCCTGTCAAATAAGCGACTGCCTGCTTCATGCCGGAATCATTGTTGAAATTGGCGACTATCCGGTTGGATTGGGGAATTTCCGGATGCTGCTGATCCACAACGCCGACGATGAAGCCTTCGGCAATAAGCTCTTCGATGAATGGCTCACGATTGGCGGCGCCAATGAAGATCCCCCCGTCAATCCGGCGCTGGAAGAAGATCTCCTTCACATTTCTGACCGTTTCCTGATCGCTTGCGTCACGAATGATATGCGTCAGCACGTAATAACCGTAAGCGGAGACATCTTCAATGACACTTACGATCATCCTGTTCACCAGCATGTCGCTTGATACATGCCCAGGCGCAATCAGGAACAGCCCGATGGTGCGCGCGCGTTTGCCGGCAAGCACCTGAGCGGAAGCATTGGGGAAATAATTATACTGCTGGATCACTTTCATGACTTTCTCACGCGTCTTCGGCGGAACGTTGGCGTAATTGTTGATGACTCTGCTGACCGTGCTTCTGGATACGCCAGCCAAACGGGCGATCTCGACGCTGTTTATATCCGCCTTTTTCACAATGTCCTTCAGCCTCTTTCGTAAACACGTGTTTATGGGTCAATCATACACAATATTTGAAATCGCTGTCAATCTATTAAACCCCTCAACTGTCCATTTTGCGGCGGTGCTGCAAAACCGGACTTGTATAAACGCGTGTCTATGATATACTGTCCGCAACATACAGTATTTCCTGCTTGCGACAATCGTATGAAAGAAAGGACGGGATTGTAATGAGGCTTGGAGGCCAGGTGTTTCTAGAAGACAAGAATCCGGAGAGTTGGTCAGCCGCACTGCGGCAAGCGGGGTTTCGCGCAACTACCTGCCCGATTAACGGGGAAGACGATATCGGCGAGCTCGAAGACTATCTAAAGGCGGCGAGAGAGCATGATATTCTGATCTCGGAGGTTGGCGCCTGGAGCAATCCGATCAGCCGGAACGAGGAAACAAGGCGAAGTGCCGTCGCCTACTGCATCAAGCGGCTGGAGCTCGCGGAGCGGATTGGCGCCCAATGTTGCGTCAATATCGCCGGTTCCCGCGGGGAACAATGGGATGGGCCGGATCCGGACAATTTCAGCGACGAGACCTTTGATCTCATTGTCGAGACGATACGCGGAATCATCGATGCGGTCAAGCCGGAGCATACCGTATTCGCATTGGAAATGATGCCGTGGGTATTCCCCGACTCTGCCGACACTTATCTTGCTCTGATCAAGGCGATTGACCGCAAAGGCTTTGGAGTCCACTTTGACCCCGTCAACATTGTCAGCAGTCCCCGGACCTACTACCGGAATGGCGAGATGATCCGTGACTTTTTTGCCAGGCTTGGGCCTTATATCCGTAATTGCCACGCCAAGGACATTCTGCTGCAGGGCAAGCTTACCGTTCATCTGGATGAGGTCATACCGGGCCGGGGGATGCTCGATTACCGGATATTCCTGAGCGAATTGAACAAGCTGCACCCAGATACCACCTTGATCATCGAGCATCTGTCTACCAATGAGGAATATCAGCAGGCCGCGGATTACATACGCAGGACCGCCTCGGAGCTGCATATCCCGTTGTGAGGTATACGTTATAGAAATGATAACCGGAATATTACCATGGAGCGAACAAGAGGGCCTGCCGCCGGCAGGCCCTCTTCATGCTGAGATATTTGTGCTGCAGCCGGAGGAATTCAGCGGTTTCCGCTACAGTTTCGGGAACAAATCATGGCCTTCGTTTTTTGCCAATTCGATAACCGAGTTAATGAAGGGTGCTTTTAACAATGTATACGTAGGTCTATCCTCGGCGTATAGAGCTGCGAGCTGCTTCTTAAGCCGGGCATATTCCTGAAGTTTCTCCGGGTTGCTTCTCAGGTAATTGCGAAACCGTATATTATTGCTCCATTCCTCGCTTTGCAGTTCATAAACATGCAGATGATGCGTACCCTTCCGCCATTCTCCCTTTCTAAAGAATCTCCGGTTTGGAAAGTCCGCTTTGGGAACATATTCGTAGCCTATTGCGCATAACGGCCCGATAAAGTCATCAGCTTCCGCCAATTTGCTTACTCCAACCGCAATATCCAAAATCGGCTTTGCCGGCAGCCCCTGAACGGAGGTGCTTCCTATATGCTCAATAACAATCGTCTTATCGTACAGCGCCGATTGCAGCCTTGCCTTCTCGTATTCGAACTGCTCCGCCCACTCTGATTGATAGTCGGCAATGATGACTTCCTCCGCCATTTTCATCCCCCTGAGCATCCTGAATATTGCGGAACTCATGCTTGCTGCCCGGACAAATCCGCATGGAGTATAATACCACAATGTTTATCGTGGGGCTTGTATGAACACGGCATTTTTTGGGCATAACGTGAAAACTGCATCTTTTTCCGTCCAGTGTAAGGTATAATAAGATCCAGATGTGCCAGAGAGGATGATCAGATGTTTAAGGTTACGGAATATAGTGCGGATTTGGTGAAGGATCCATTCGGAATATTGACTGGAAAGCGTTATGAGTTTGTGCTGGATCTGGATGTGCCGGAGGAAGACGAGCTGCACTCCGATAAAGGCGTCTATATAAAGCTCATTTACATCGTGGACGAGAACCGCGAGGGTATTCTCAAGTATGAACTGCATGAGAGAACATCCGATCTGATACTCGATTTCGAGATGGAAGAAGACGAAGAAGAAGCGATCGCCGCTTTCTGCAAAGAGCATTTGCCGGCCTGACCGGCCTTGGCAGTGCGAAGGAAGAGGGTATAGGGATGCAAGGGCCCTGTACGCCCTTCTTTTTTTTGCCCAATAACCGCATACCTGTTCCGCCTCCATTCATAATCTAATAGCAGAGGAAGTTTTGGATGGAGGTTTGGGAGAATGGCCATTAAACCGTTAGCTCTTCAGCGGGGGGATACGATCGGCATTGTAACGCTTGGAAGCCCGCTGGCTGCGGAGAGAATAAATGCCTGCATCGCCTATTTGCAGAGCATGGGGCTTCAAGTACTTCTGGGACGGTATGTTTATGCGGAGAACGGCTTTCTGGCAGGCTCGGATCAGCAGCGCGCGGAGGATTTGATGAGCATGTTCACCAATCCCAGGGTGAAGATGATTCTTCCTGTCAGAGGCGGAGTTGGCGTGGAGGGAATTCTGCCGTATCTGGATTATTCCGTGATCAAAGCGAATCCGAAGCTTATCAGCGGGTACAGCGACATTACCATTCTGCTGAACGTGTTATATCAGTATGCGGATATCGTAACCCTCCACAGCCTGCTGCTGCTTGACTTCAGGGCGAATACGCCGCCCTATAATTTCGAGCAGTTTTTTACTGCGACCTCATCTACTGCGGCTCCCCGTCTTCTGGTCAATCCGCCCGGTATGCCGCTGACGGGCAAGGTGCCGGGCAGTGCCACGGGACCGATCGTAGGAGGGAACATCACGTCCCTGATCGGTTCGCTTGGTACGCCGTACGAGATCGATACGACGGGGAAGATTTTCTTTATTGAAGAGACGCATGAGCCGATCAACAGGGTGTACCGTTATGTGGAGCAGCTGAAGCTTGCCGGAAAGTTCAGCGACGCCTCCGCTATCCTCATGGGTGAATGCAACGAATGCGCAGATGCCTACGGTGTTTCCTATGAGGACTTGATTAACGAGGTGATGGTGCCGCTGGGCAAACCGCTTATCACGAATCTGGCCTCCGGCCATGGACGCTACAAGGCCGCTGTCCCGATTGGAGTCGTGGCGAATCTTAACAGCCATACACAGACTGTCACGCTGCTGGAGCCGGTTATCCGGTATTGATGCTGCAATGGGGGCTGGCGTTTGCGATTGGCTGCGCCTTTCGTTATCATGAGTGTACGGGTTGTCATGATTACGAAATAAGCCAAAAGGTGTGATGAAAATGCGGTTAAGCGTATTGGATCAATCGCCGGTACCGGAGGGAAGCACCGCGGCGGAGGCTTTGAAGCAGACGGTCAGGCTGGCAGAGCTGGCAGAACGGCTGGGCTATCATCGATTCTGGGTATCGGAGCATCATAATACGGAAAGTCTGGCGCATTCGAGCCCGGAAGTATTCATCTCGCATATCGCAGCGAATACCTCGACGATTCGCGTAGGCTCGGGCGGCGTGATGCTGCCTCATTACAGCGCGTATAAAGTGGCGGAGAATTTCCGTCTTCTTGAAGCATTGTACCCGGGACGCATCGATATGGGGCTGGGACGCGCGCCAGGCGGCATGCCCATTGCCACAAGAGCGCTTCAGGAAGGTAATGCAGGCACGGTTGACCGTTATCCGCAGCAGATTGAAGATTTGCTGCATTATCTGAATGTCGCCAGCCACGTGAATCACCGGTTTCCCGGGTTGACGGCATCCCCTGCGATAAGCTCGGCGCCTGAAGTGTGGCTGCTTGGCTCGAGCGGGGATAGCGCCATGCTTGCCGCGGAGCGCGGCGTCTCATTCGCCTTTGCCCAGTTTATTAACGGGAGCGGCGGGGTCTCTTATGTAAGGGATTATAAGGAAACATTCACGCCTGCCCTCCCAGGCGGCAAGCCTCAGGCGATGGTGGCGATATTCGTCGTTTGCGCAAAAACCGACGAAGAAGCGCAGAGATTGGCGTCTAGCTTCGATTATCAATTTCTGCTGCTTGAACAGGGCCGGTTCAGCGCGGGGATTGCGCCTCCGGAGAAAGCGCTGGCTTATCCGTATTCCGAGGTGGAGAGAATGCGGGTGCGTGAGAACCGCAAGCGGGTGGTCGTCGGCTCCCCGGATACGGTGAAGGAGCAGCTGCTGCGCCTGGGACGGGAATATGATACCGAGGAAATTATGGTCGCGACCATCGTCCATGATTATGAAGCCAAGCGGATGTCGTTCAAGCTGCTGGCGGAGGCGTTTGAGCTGCCGGCTGCGGAGTAAATGATTGTGTGAAACGGAAGGCAGCTGTGATGCAGCTGTCTTTTTTTTGAAGCTTAAATAAGCTCATAAAATGAATGACCGAAAACCGCATAAAACAAGGATTTTTAGCACTCTCTGTCGAATTTGAACAGGGAAGAGTGCGGATTTCCGGATGAAACCTTGCGGTATAGGCTGTATGGACCGTCGCAGGGTTGATTAACCATGTAAGTGATGTAAGGAGCGGCTTTTGTGGACACAAGACAATGGATGTCGATATTGCTTTTTTTTGCAACGGCGCTGATGCTGTTCGTGTCGTTTCTGTCCTACCGGAAACGCCATCTGCAGGTTGCGCGAACGATGATTTACCTTATGCTGGGAGCGTCGTGTTACTCATTTGGCTACGCGTTCGAGATTTTGAGCACAAACCTGCGCGACGTGAAGCTTTCCCTCCAGTTCGAATATTTGGGCATACCGTTTGTCGCGACATTTTGGCTCCTGCTGGTCATTCAATTTACCGGCGCGGCAACCCGGCTCCGGAGACGATACGTATTATTGCTTTTTATCATCCCTTCAGCAACCTTCCTCATCCATTTGACCGATGACTGGCATCATTTCTTTTATAAAGGATACATACCGAGGGCGGATGAAGCCGTTCCCATGTACACCATGACTATGGGACCCTGGTATCGGGTGCACGGATTTTACAATTATGGCATCATGGTGTGCGGATTGCTGCTGTTTATCCCGATGTATCTGCGGTCTTTGCCTATTGTGCGGAAACAGATTATGGTCCTTATTCTGGGTGCGGCCGCCCCCTTGCTCTCTAATCTTGCCTATGTTTACAACAAGGGAGAAACAATTGATTTTACGCCGTTCGGATTTGCCGTTTCGGGGGTCGTTTACGTCTGGGGCATTTACCGGTTCAACTTGCTGCGCTTGATGCCGCTGGCGTTTGCCAAAGTATTCGATACAATCCGGGACGGCGTTATCTTGATGGATTATGAGGATGAAATCGTGAATTACAATCTCGCCGCCGAAGAGGTGTTTCCAGAGCTCGGCCGTGCAAAAGGCTATCATGCGAACGGTAAGGACGTTTTGTCGGCCTCCCCGGAGCTACTGGAGTGGATTTCCGCTGCAGACAGCGGGGATGAACGCTTCCCGTTTCGACGTCTGCGGGATAATCGGCCCAGGCATTATATTTGCAGCATGTCTTTTATTTATGATACCGGGAAGACCCCGATTGGCAAAATGCTGATGTTCAACGATATTACGGAGTGGATGGAGAATGAGGAGCGTCTGCGGGAAAATGCCCGCCAGCTGTCCCAGCTGAACACGTTCAAAGACAAGCTGTTCACCGTCGTGGCCCATGATATCCGCGATCCGATCGCGCTTCTTGTCAGCCTGACCGAGCTCTTGGGCGAGGAACCGCCGGATCCCGATATTGCGCATGCCGAAGTGTTCCAGGAAATCAGAAGGCAGGTAAGCAGCACCTTCCATCTTGTTGATAATTTGCTTGACTGGTACCGCAGCCAAAACGGGAGAGTCGTTTTTCATCCGGTGGTGTGGAATCTGAAGCAGGTTGTGCGGCAGAGCGTGGCGCTTGCCGGGACTAGGGCCGCCATGAAGCAAATTCAATTGACGGAGCTTGTGGATGAGCTATTGACGGTGAATGCCGACAAAGAGATGCTCGACCTTATTCTCCGGAATTTACTGTCGAATGCGATCAAATTTACCGGACTTGGCGGAAGGATCGAAATCGGAGCCTCTTTGGAAGAGGGTCTGGTTAAGGTTTACGTTAGGGACAACGGGTCGGGCATCGATGAGGAGACGTCAAGGCTGCTGCGGCAGGAAGAGCTGTTCTTCAAGGGTCCGGGCTTCGTGAGTGAAGGAGGAGAGATGAGATTCGGTCTGGTGCTGACCCGCGAATTTCTCCGCATTCATGGAGGCAGTCTCCAGTTTGACAGCATACCCGGAGAAGGAACGACCTTTATATTCACATTGCCTGGCTCCGCCGGCGGCACGGGAACGGTTAAGAACGATGAAACGGGGTTGGGCGCATGATGAAAGTAATATTGATTGATGATGATCCTGTGATGCATCTGATCTTGCGGAAGATGCTGGTCAAGTTTCCCGGAGTCCAGGTAGCGGGGGCTTTCAAGGATACACAGTCCGCAACCGCATTTCTGGGCGCCAACAACGACATCGGGCTGGCTTTCGTGGACATCTCCATGCCGGGCGAAAGCGGGATGGTGTTTGCCTCCAGGATGGAGGAGGCGGGCGGCAGGGTGCAGATCGTTTTTGTCACGTCGAGTAAAGAATTTGCCGTAATGGCCTATGAGCTGTCCGTGGTGGATTATCTGGTTAAGCCCGTTTCCCAGGAGCGGCTGGAACGGACGGTTAACCGCGCGCTGGCGGGCAGAGAATCCTTCCGTATGCCGCCGCTGGAGGATTCGGCTGACAAGGGAACAGGTGAAATTATCATTACGGCGCTGGGCGACTTCTCCATACAGAACGAATTGGGCCGCGTGAAATGGATTTCCAGCAAAAGCGCCGAGTTGTTCGCATACTTGCTGCTGCATCGGGGCAAACGGATTGCCCGTACCCGGCTGATTGGGGATATTTTCGGGGGCATGACCAGGGAAAGTGCTGAGAAATATTTGAATACGGCTGTCTATCAGCTGCGCAAGTCACTGGAGCCGCTTGGTTTGCGGGAGGTTGTACGTTCCGAGAATGATGGTTACGCGTTGGAATTAACCAACGCCGTTATCGACTACGAGGTGTTTGAACAGCGGGTGGGAAAGCCTGGGAGCATTGAGGCGGGCGACGTGGAAAGCGTGCTGCAGTTCGAAAGGCTGTACACAGGAGACTTGTTCGGCAATAAAGCCTATGTATGGGCGATATACGAGACGGAGCGCCTTGCCGAGCTGTATGCCTCCTTCGTAAAAAGGCTCTCCGGGTTGTTAATATCCCAGCGGAACAGGACTGCCGCTTCGAAGCTGCTGCTTAAGCTGCATGCCCGCAATCCGCTGGACGAATCGGTCGTAAGTCTGCTTATGAAGATACACGGACAGGAAGGAAACAAAAAAGGCTTGACCGCCCAGTATACCGATTACGTAAAGCTGCTCAACAGGGAGCTTGGCATTCGCCCGTCCAAGGAGTTGCTTATGCTGTATGACTCGCTTGTAAGCGATTCTTCCGACAACAAAAAATAAAGGAAATGCCAAAGGCATGAGAACAGGAAAGGAGGCTGCTGGCCGCAATGGAAGTGGATTTGAATGAACTGGCGGGCCAAATCGCCGGAGGACAGCTGTCCGTAGACGGTGTTTATCGAGTATTTTTACCGTCAGGCTCCTATCCTGCCCATACCCGTGAATACCCGACGCCCTTTTCCGGTTTTGTATTTGCGCTGCGGGGAAGAGGGACCTTCATCTTTGAAGGAAGGGAGGCCTATGAGCTGTTTCCTGGAAAGATCGTACATGGGGCGAGGAATATGGAGCTCTCGCTTGTCATTGACGAGCCCGGTCTGGAGTACTGCCTGATCCATTACACACTTGCCCGTGAAGCGGAAGCTGAAAGGCAGCGCTATGCGGACACCCATTATTCGCTTGATACCGGCGAGAATGCGATCATTGCTCAGCTGCTTCAGCTGCTGCACGAAGTATATGGCGTCCCCGGCCATATGTCGGCCGTTCGAATCAAAGAATTATTTTACAGTCTGCTCTATGAATCATTAACGGCAGCGCGCAATCAGCAGAACCGCGAGAGTGAAGAGCTGATCAGGCATGCGATCGACTATATACATAACCGTTACAGGGAGCCGATAACCTTAGCCAGCCTGGCGCAGCTGGAAGGGCTGGAGGTCAAGCAGTTCTCCTATTTATTCAATAAATACAGCGGGATGTTTCCCATCGATTATCTGATTCAGCACCGGATGAAAAGAGCCAGGCAGCTTCTGGCGCAAAGCAATTGCAGCATAAGCTCGATCGCGGAGAGCATCGGGTACAGTGACCCGCACTATTTCAGCCGTCTGTTCAAGAAGCATACCGGCAGCTCGCCGAGAGCCTTCCGGGCCGGTCTGGGTAATAATCCACATTTACTTGAGTAATTGTCTATTCCCCTCCTGCCTGTTTATGCTTATAATTTACATTGATAATGAATATCATTATCATAATATTGCAAGCTTAAGGCTTGAGGCTGGACAGACGATAAGGGTGGAGGAACAGATATCATGTCAGGATTACAGAAGAAAAGCAGGTTCCGGTTCCGGGCAGCTTGGCTGCTTGGAGCAGTGCTAATCACAATAGCGGGGTGCGGTGCTCCGAATGCCGACAAAGCCAATGACGGTCCGGCGGCAGAGCCGGCGCAGCAGGCTGCGGAATTCCCCAAGGTCATCAAGGATGCCAAGGGAGAAGTGGCGCTGGAGTCAAAGCCTGAAACCATTGCCGTGACCTATTTCCCTTACGCCGAGCATCTATTCGCCATCGGACAAGCCGATGCTGTCACGGGTGTGGCGGGGCTCAAATCGCTTCAGAATTTCCCGGTGTACAAGCCGTTCGTAAGCGACGGACGAATCGCCGATCTGGGGGACGAAGCGAATCTCGAGAAGATAATGGCTCTGAATCCGGATGTCATCATCACCTCGGATTATGAAGAGGCGATTTATGACAAGCTTGTCAAAATCGCTCCGACGATTGTGATTCCCGTTTCGGAGAAATGGGAGGATACAATCACGAAGGTGGCAGAAGTGATCGGCGAAGAAGAAGCGGCGCAGCAGTATATCGATTCGTACCATAAGAAGCTGGATGAGGTCGCGGCAAGGATGGAGCAGTTAGGGGAGAAGGGGAAGACGGCTGTGTTTATGATGACCTGGGGCAAAGGCTTCTATTATTACAGCGGCCCCAGAATGGAGCCCTATTATAAACAGCTTGGCTTCAAGGAGTTTGACGATATGGAGGATTACGGGGAGATTAGCCTGGAGGGCCTCAGCAAATGGAATCCCGATTATATCTTTCTCGGCCAGGACTTTACCAATGCCGCAGAGCTGACTGCCGACGAGCTTGCGAAGAATGCGGTGTGGAACAGTCTGGCCGCGGTGAAGAATAAGAAGATGTTCATCGTGGACACGGAAATCGTGGGTCCGCTCGCCATGGGGCAGTTCAAGGGATTGGAGTTCATGGATCAAATTATGAGCGGGAACAAATAGTTTGCGAAAGTATAAAAAACGGGAAGCTGATCAGCCTCCCGTTTTTTTGCTTTACGTTTGCAACCTTTCTTGAATCAACACCGTTTATTGGATGACGCATTTATTTGACTTACAGGTGGGCGATTGCCCGACACATGAAGGGATTGTTGACAATTGAAAAGAAATAATAAGAAAAAAAAGCTGCTTGCCCTGACTCTTGCAGCAGCATTTCTCGCATCTCCAGCAGCACTGTCAATTGCTGATCATGCGTCTGCCGCAGCTTCCAGTTCGAAATTCAAGATCACAGCACAGCCGTTTAACATAGAAGGAGCTAAAACGAGCATCGGTACGATCAATAAAGAGGGTTCGACCTACATTGCGCTGCGGAATTTTAATACGGCCTTGGGGCTGGTCACAAATTTTGATAAGAATACCCAGATAGCTAAAATTTCAGGTCATGACCGGCTGCTGGAGATTAATCTGAAAAACAATGCCATCACATTGAACAACCAACTGATTGCCGGACCTCAAGTGATTGTTCAGGATAATACGACTTACCTGCCGCTTCGCTTTCTGCTGGAGCGTATGGGTTATGATATTGCCTATGAGCAAAGCACAAAGCTAATTGGAATTCATGCCATTCAAGAGAATGATCTGCAAATTCAATCTGAAGTTATCGGTGCGGATGGAGATGGCAAGTCATTATCGGTTTACTATCCTGTGATCTCGGGTTATAGCAATGTGGAGGTCCAACAGAAAATTAATGCATTTTTGAAGCAGGAGGCCGACAAGCATGTTGCGGCTGGATCGAAGGAAATGGACCCGGTTGTAAAAGGAAACAATGAAATCCTGGCCGGTGATCCCAAGGCTGAGGTTCGGCAGCCAAGCCTCGACGGCCGGTATACCGTTACGTATAATGAGAAGGGCAGACTGAGCCTTTACGTGGATTATTATATCTATTCGGGGGGAGCACACGGGATTACTGCACGCGTGCCTTATACATTCGATCTGGCAACGGGCGATCTGCTCTCATTGAAGGATGTCATTGAAAAGAATGCAAATTATGTATCCGTCATTAACAATGAGATTAAAGAGCAAATTAAAAGCCGGAACTTATCGTTGATTGCTCCTTTTAAGACCATAGAGGCGAATCGCGATTATTTCCTCAACCGCAATGGGGTTGTTATTTACTTCACGCAATATGAATACACAGCATTTGCTGATGGAATGCCGGAGTTTGTTATTCCGTATTCGGCTTTTAAATAACTGTACTGAAAGAAGAATGCAGGCAGGTCTTAATCTGTCAACAACGTTTAATTAAGCGTTACAGCCGATCCTAATTAAATGGGGGTCGGCTTTCTTTTATAAGACGGATTGCATGAACTGCGACAGAATTTTGCACACCGGTTCAAGTGTGATAGCCATGGTATCGTTGTCCTGATTCAGGAAAAACAGATAAGAGGTGATAGTAATGCTGAGAATTGGTTCCATTGTGTGGGGGGTCTTGGATGTTCCTCGCGCTGTTCGATTCTGGATGGAGGCACTGGATTATCAACCTTTACGCGAGCCTTCCACGGATTGGGCGATTTTGATCCCAAAAGAGGGAACGGGTACCCGGATGGCCATTACGCAAGTATCGTCGGAAGCTAAGAGCCACCAGCGCCATCATCTGGATCTCTACGCCGCCGATCAACAAGCAGAAGTGGAACGGTTGCTTGCCCTCGGCGCTTCCCCTGTTAATTGGAACTATCCGGAAGGCGCAGACTATATCGTTTTAGCTGATCCTGATGGTAACAGGTTTTGTGTCGTACAGAAATAATTTAGGACTGCATCACTCTCTGTTGGGCAATCTTCTTGAACCGCCTTCAAAAGCCTTGTGAATATTCACCTCAATTAACTAAGGGCATCCAATTGGGCGCCCTTTATTTCTGCTCGATAGATTATACGTGAACCGCAGTATAAGCAATGGAAACAGGAGGATCGCCCGCATGTTGGCAAGGAGTATATTACGATTTGTTCTCCGCAACTTCTTTAATTGACCTGCTGATTTCAAAATACATCGAACCCTGTCGCACCCTGCCGTTTTCGGCAAACAACCGGGGACTGCGGGTTCAAACAATCGGGAAAAGCAGACTTGGCAGCGTACAGAGTAGGTCGATTGAATGGATATCCTACTCGGTCTTTAGGCGCTTGCTGCGAATTTTGCAATCTGGAATATTTAACTAGTCGAATAAAATGAAAACGGTTGAATCACACCGGATTTGTCTGATTTTCCGGGATTTAAGGTTCCCGGTCAGAGCGCAGGGCTGACGTCATATATGCCTTCATCTTGGCAGCTTCGCGGATATAAGAATTGTGGCTGTTCGAATTTACGAATGGAATCACGCAAGGTAAATCCAAGAGGAGGTATGAGAATGGAAAAGGGAACCACTTTATTCTTATTGAAAAGCGACAGCGAAGGGGCTTTTGACGGTTCAATAAAAGGAATCTCCATTGCGCAGACCGTCAATGCGAAGGTCCTTGACGGCGACATGGGCTTCCATCTGGACAAAGGCTACATCGAACTGGCGGGCAATAAGGCGTTGGAGTCGCTGCAGTCCTTTACACTCGAAGCAACCATCGCTCCCGATGGGGTGGACGGCGGCAGGCAGACCATTATGGAGGCGCAAAGTCCTTCGGTAGCCCTGTATCTCGAGGCAGGCGGCAGGCTCGTTGGCGCTGTTCACACCTCCGCGGGCTGGGAGACGCTGGACAGCGGCAGCGCGCTGATCAAGGCGGGCGAAGCAGCCGGGGTCCGGTTTACCAGGGATGATTCCGGTATCATGGAGCTTCATATTAATAATCAGGTTGTGGGATCCAAAGCGGCTTCGAGCCCTATTCAAAATGTCGGACAGCTTGGCTTCAAGCTGGGGGCGGGCATTGACGGCCACAGCAGCGCGTTCACGGGAAGAATCGGCCAAACGGTTATCCGCAGCGGTGCGGTGAGCGCCAATTTCGCGACGCTGAAGCAGCAGCAGGCAGCGGGCATCGAGCAATCCGTGAGGCAGGTGATCGGCAATCCCAACATCAAGGTTATTCTGCAGCCTGATATCAGCCGGGCGCGCCTACAGCCGGTGAAGGATCTGATGAATGCGGCCGGTGTCGAGAAGCTGACGGATCTGGGAACCCTGAAGTTCACGGCCAAGACAGTTATGACGCCTGGCAAAATTCTGATTGCCCCGCGCAAGACATCGGCTGCCGTCATTGACTGGCCCAAAATTGCGCTGCAGCTGTCCTCCGTGACAGATGTTGTGGCAAAGCGGGATAGTCTGGCGAAGTATCTGGTGAACCGCAACAGCACATCCACTCTCAGGAGATGGCTGCCGCCGTCGCAGAACACGCCTCCAATATCGACGATTCCCCGTCCTGGCTTTCCGGGAGGAATAAGTATTCCGACCGTTACCAGAACGTCTCCGGCTGTCGGTTCGCGAAGTCTCGATGCCGTGAGGCGCGGCGGAGTTCTGATGCCGACCAATGTCCTGCGCGAGAGTCCGGTTCTCCGCCAGTCCTTGCGCAACACGTCGATCTCGGAGCTGATCACTGTTAACCGCAACGCCATTCAGCTGAATGATGTGGCGATCATCGACAAGCTGGAGCTTCCCAAGCCGGCGGACTGGCCGTCCCTTTCAGAGAAGGGGGCGCAGTTGTTCAGCCTGAAGACTATTCCCGTATCCAGCGCCGTTATTATCGCCCATACGCTGGATCTGACGGAAACGGAGCTTGTGGTGGAGCCCAACGTATCGACCTTCTATATCATCGCCGAGAAAATCATCTGCGGTGATCAAGCCAGGATCACCTGGCGCAGACCGGGCGGTGAAACCCCTCCAAGGCTGGATAATCCCGATCTGAACGGCCGGGGCTGGTCCGGTGTTCATACCAAGCCGGATTCCCGGGATGGTCTTAACGGCGATGACGGGCGCTCCGGTGAACCGGGTATTGATGGGGCGAAGGGGGCGGTGGCCCCCAATCTGGAAATGTGGGTGCGCGATATGAGCGCTATGCCCAATCTCGATTTGAATGGAGAAGACGGCCGCAAGGGCGGGCTTGGCCAGCGCGGCGGCAGAGGCGGCGACGGCGCTGACGGGGAGGCGGGCGACCGGTGGTGGGCATTCGGCTGGCATTGCTGGGAGGATCCGGGCGATGGCGGTGAAGGCGGCGACGGCGGTGCCGGCGGGCGCGGAGGCCGCGGCGGCAACGGGGGAGCAGGCGGCAATATTACGATCGGCGTATTGGACGGAACGCTGGTATCGACGGTGACCAGCCGCGCTTTCAAGATCAAGAATCAGGGCGGCCAGCGCGGACGCGGCGGCAATGGCGCCGAAGGCGGTTTTCCGGGCTTCGGAGGCAGAAGCGGCGTGGGCGAAACCTGTAAGGATGCGCGGGATGGAAGAAGCGGGGCACAGGGGCAGCGCGGCAATCCGGGTATGGATGCCGCCTACGAGGGCCTTGATGGAAGCATCCAATTTTTTGAGTTTTCCGATGATGCCTGGGAGGACCTGCTGGAACGCCCTTGGCTGTCGGAAATCACACCGACCCAGGCGTTCCCGGGGGATAGTCTGACGCTTCGCGGAAGCCATTTCACCAGCCACGACCGCGTCGTATTCGGAGGGACCGTGCTTGTGCCGGCAGTTAATGCGGATGAAAGCTTGTCCGTCACGATTCCGCTGGATGCGGCAGGAGGAGAGAAGACCGTATACGTGCGCCGCGAGGACGCAACAGAGAGCAACCGGATCACGATGCGGGTCAAGCCGCAGTTGGATACCTTCGTGGCAGCGCTGATACCGGGCTCGACCATCGCGCTTGCAGGACGCGCTTTCCTGCCGGGAGCCTCGGTGCTTGTTAATGGTGCTGCGGCACCCGCGGATGTGCTTGGCCGGACCCAGCTCACCTTTGTTATGCCGGGAACCGGCGGGACGGGCAGCGCAGGGGGCAATGTATCGCTTCAGGTGCGCAACCCCGATGGTCTGGTCAGCAACGGCCGATCCGCATCGGTAGCCAGGGTACTGGAAATTCCGTTCAAATACGGCGTCCATAATTTAAAATTCGGCAACTTCACGGATGGCGTCCCGGATTGGGGGACGTACCAGGATACCTTCGGGGCAGCGGAAATCTGGCATGAGCAGCTGGACCCGGTATTTGGCCACCCGATCCTGACAGCGGCCTTCTACGGCTTCTATCATTATTTCCTCAAGGGGACGGCCAACGGCGGACTGGCTACCGGCTACTGCACTTCACTGGCAAGCATCGTCGCGGATAATTTCTGGCAGGGACGTACGGATACGCCGACTTTGACAAAAGCAGAGCTGCAGGAGCAGCTGACCGGCGTGCACGGCAAGCTGCTCAGCCGTGAAAGCCTGATCCACTTTCATGATCAGGGCCGCGAGGGAACGGCGCGGGTGGAGAAAACCTGTCGCGAGATTGAAGCCGCGTTCCTGCGCGGCTGCGACCGCGACAACGCTCCGCTGCTTTTCTTTATCCCATCGGGCGAGGTATGGGATGCAGGGTATACGGACAAGCTGAGCAGCTCGCATTGCGTTATGCCTTACAAGTTTGTTTATCCAAACGGACATCCCGGGCCACAGCTGTCCGCCGACGGAATAACGACGATTAACGACCTTGACGGCGTCGAGATGTTCGTATGGGACTGCAACCGTCCGGAATCCGATCAATGCAGGCTCAAATTCAAGCGTAATGGAGGCATTTTCGAATTTGAATACTTTGCCGATCCGGGCGTGGTGAGCTTCCGCAGTCAGGATGGCATTACGCTGGGACTTATGACGAACGGCCAGTATATGCTGGCTGATCACGATCTGCCCTTCAGCGGACCGTTCGGGCTTACCCGCTTCGTGTTCGACTTCCTGCTCTCGCCGGCCGATCTGCAGATCACGGACGAGAACGGGCTTGCGACCGGCCGCTTCGGTTCGCAGCTGCATGCGGGCATTCCGGACAGCCATCCATGTTATCTGATTCCCGGAGCATACCTGCTGCCGGAAAATGTGCCGCTCTCGCGGAAAATTGTCGGCACCGGCGCGGGGACCTATACCTACAACTCCATTCTCCCCAACGGTCTGTCGATTGTCATCTCGGATGTATCCACGACAGCGGGGCAGGAGGATCTGCTGTCGACGAATGCCGATTATACGCAGCTTCGTTTTACGCCGGGGGCGGAGAAGGAATTCACGATGACGATTGCCCGCCAATTGGCCGATCAGGTGCGGGCGTTTGCGATTCAGGGAATCGGCGGAGGACCCGCCGCAGGACTGGACATCACGCTGTCTCCCGAAATGTCGGTCGTGCGTATCGGCAACCGAAGCAGCGCGAAGACCGTCGAGGTGCGCGCCTTCACGATCGATAAAGCCGCCAATTCGCCCCAGAACGATAAGGTGGAGGCTATTCATCTGCCAAGCAGCTACGATCTGGTCGTTGCAGTACCCGACTGGACAGTGCTGGATCTGAACGTGCAGACGATCAGCTTCAGCTAGTAAACAGGGACAAGGGACGTCCATTAGGAAGCGGACTCGGCTGCTAGCTGCGGTAGATCTTCATAAGTGAAAATTGTATTTTAAAATGAAAAAGTGGTTGAACAGGGTTCTATACCTGCTCAACCACTTTTCGTTTTTCACCTGGAAAGATGAATAATAATTCAGGTCACCCCCCGAAAAATGAAGGCAATCCACGAATCGTATGATACAAATTGTATCATTTAAAACAGTGATAGAGCTTTGACAGCAAGACATATCCATCCATGGAGGAAAAAAATGAGTGCCGTAGCCGGGATTGTTAACCATAACGGAAGGCCTGTATCCATTCAGGAAAGCGGTTGTCTTATGCAAGCTCTGCAAAGATACCCTGCCGATGACGTTTGTGTCTGGCATGGCGGATCCGCCTTTTTGGGATGCCATGCGCAGTGGATTACTCCCGAGTCGGTCAATGAACGATTGCCTTATTTCGATGAAATCAACCAGCTGGCCATCACCGCGGATGCAATTATCGACAATCGGGAGGAACTGTTCGGCAGATTAAGTATCGAACCATTCCGGAGAACCCGCATTACGGATAGCGAGCTTATTTTGCTGGCTTACCAGAAATGGGGGAATGAAGCTCCGAATTATTTGATCGGCGACTTTGCATTCGTCATATGGGATGCGAAGGAACGCGTTCTATTCGGGGCGAGGGATTTATTAGGGAATCGAACGCTTTATTATCATACCGATCAGCATCATTTTGCTTTCTGTACGGCAATTTTTCCTTTGCTTGCTTTACCCGGTATGAAGAAAGAACTTAATGAGCCGTGGTTTGCCGAATATCTGGCGATTCCGGTTATATTGGATTCCGTAGAGTACTGCTCCACTGTATATAAAGGCATCCACCAGCTGCCTCCTGCCCATACCATGACAATAGCCGATGGAAAATTGACATTGTATGAATATGGGGCGTTATCCTCGCATGTTGAGAAATTGAAGCTAAAGTCTAACGGGGAGTACGAGGAAGCATTTCGCGAGGTTTTTCAGGAAGCCGTCAGCTCGAAGCTTCGGACCCGCCGTCAGATTGGCGCGACATTAAGCGGAGGGCTGGATTCCGGTGCAGTCGTTAGCTTTGCTGCTTCCCCCTTAAGGAAGGAAGGGAAGATATTACATACCTACAGCTATGTCCCGCCGTCCGATTTTGTTGATTGGACGGGTGGAAGCAAGGTGGCGGATGAGAGCCCTTACGTTAAGGCCACGGTTCAGCATGTGGGGAATATAAGGGACAACTACCTGGATTTTTCGGACAGAAATTCATTTGCAGAAATTGATGAGTGGCTCGGGATTCTGGAGATGCCCTACAAATTTTTTGAGAATTCGTTTTGGATCAAAGGAATTTTCGAGAAAGCGGAGCAGCATGGCGTTGGCGTTCTATTAACAGGGGCGAGGGGCAATTACACTATTTCATGGGGACCCGCAGTCGCTTATTACGCCCTGCTCCTGAGGAAAATGCGGTGGATCCGTCTTTATAGCGAGCTCAAGGGCTACGGCCGAAGAATCGGTGTAGGAAGAAAGCAGTTGCTGCCTTACATAGCAAAGTCTGCCTTTCCATTTTTAAACAGGTCCGCTTACAGGGATGAACAACCGGAATTTCCATTATTGATCCATCCGGATTTCGCAAGAAGAACAAACGTTTTTGATACGCTTAAGCATCATGATGTCGGACTTGGCAGGTCTTCTGCCGATGCGTTCGAGGCACGTGAAAATCAGTTCAAAAAGCTGGCGTACTCGGCCATGCAGGGTGCATCGGGGACTAAATTATCCCTGCGTTACGGCATATGGGAAAGGGATCCGACCAGCGATCCGCGAGTCGTTCGATTTTGCTTATCCGTACCCGTTGAGCAGTATGTCCAGAACGGATTCGACCGGTCGCTTATTCGGAGGGCAACGGAAAGATATCTACCCGATAAAATCCGGTTGAATCAGCGCATTCGAGGGGTGCAGGGTGCGGATTGGGTCCACCGCATGATTCCTTCATGGGGCACTTTTATAGAGGAAGTTCATAAGCTCTGCCAAGACTCAGCCGCTTCGCATTATTTAAATGTTCATCAAATCAAAGATTCTCTGCTCCAAATCGGAAATTCGCCAAGACCGGAGCATGCCTATGATCCACATGCCAGATTTTTAATGCGCAGCTTGATTGCCTACCGGTTCATGAATCATTTTTGATGATTTGTGCTACGAAAGGAGGTGATATCAATGGAAAAGACAGTATGGCAAGCACCTACGCTTGAAATGCTTGACGTCAATATGACGATGGCAGGAAAAGGAACCTGGATTGACTTTAAAGGAAATGACGCGAATGAACATACTCCTGGCGAACAGCCGGGACATCCTCCAGTTTCATAGTTTTTTTCCGGGAAGCCCTTATGCAATATAGATGTATAAGGGCTTCTCTTCTTTCACGGACGATAGCGTTATCCTAATGAAAGAATTTTGAGGGACCTCAGCCCGGAAAATCTGTAAGTCTGTCTTCTTCCGGTCAGCTTATTAAGTTAAGGGGAATTCAAGGTGACGCAAATACTTTTATACATCAAAAAACTGCAAGCTTTTGCAGGCTTTAAGCTTTATCTCAACTTAATCGGTATGACGGTGATAAGCTTGCTGGAGGGGGTTGGAGTCTTCCTGTTAGCCCCTATGCTTAGCCTCATTGGCCTATACGATATCAATACGGCAGGAGTGCCGTTCATTTCCATATTGGCCGATCCCTTGAAGGGATTGCCGGAGGGACTGAAACTGCCTGTTGTCCTTGCAGCATTCATTGTGCTTCTAATCGGTCAAGCGCATCTGCAGCGCAGCCAAACCAATCTGAATTTGGAAATTCAACAGGGGTTTATCCGCTACTTGAGATTGGAAATGTATCAGGCCTTAATTCAGACAAAATGGTCTTTTTTTCTGAAAAAAAGAAGGTCCGATTTCAATCATATCATGACTTCCGAGCTGACTCGCGTCAGTCAGGGAACTTATCTGTCCCTGCGATTATCGACAACGCTGCTTTTCATGCTTGTCCAGATCGGCTTTGCGTTCTGGCTGTCGGCGAAGCTTACGCTATTCGTCTTGATTTGCGGCATAGCGCTGGCAGTTTACTCGCGCAGGTTTATTCAACAATCGAAAATAATCGGGGATCGGACAACTGAACTGTCACAAAGCTATACGGCAGGGATAACCGACCATTTCAATGGGATAAAAGATATTAAAAGTAACATGATGGAGGGACAGCATCTGACCTGGTTTCGCGCGCTGTGTTACCGGATGGAGCATAATTTCGTACAGTTTGCGAGACTGCAGTCCACCTCCCAGTATTACTACAAGATAGCATCCGTTATTCTAATCGCGTTATTTGTTTTCGTAGCCTTCGAAGTGTTCCGCATACGGGCCGAGCAGCTCCTCCTGATTGTCATTATTTTCTCCCGCTTATGGCCGAAGTTCTCCATGCTGCAGTCCAGCTGGGAGCAGATTGCCCAGACGATTCCCGCATTCAACAGCCTGCTTGAGCTACAGAAGGATTGTGAAGCGGATAAAGAGCGGGAACTGCATGAAAATGCAAGCTGCGAACATTCCATAAGCATCCGGCACAGCATTGAATGCCGTCATGTCTATTATCGTTATGTTAAGCACCATTCGGCATATGCTCTACAGGACATCAATCTTCGGATACCGGCAAACCGCATGACAGCAATCGTCGGAAGATCCGGCGCCGGAAAAAGTACACTGATTGATACGCTGATCGGCCTTATTGAGCCGGATAAGGGCGAAGTCCTTGTGGATGGGAGCCCGCTTGTCGGCGATGCCGTTTTTGCCCTTAGGAGATCAGCCAGTTATGTCTCGCAGGATCCTTTTCTATTCCACGCCAGCATCCGGGAAAATCTGTCCATTGCGGCGCCGGATGCAAGTGAAGAGCAAATGTGGGAGGCTCTAAGATTCTCGGCCTCTGATGAATTTATCCGGGAACTTCCGGGAGGACTGGATACCGTTCTGGGAGACAGGGGAGTCAGGCTTTCAGGCGGTGAACGGCAGAGGATCGTTCTGGCGCGGGCAATTTTGCGGAAGCCGTCGATCCTTGTTTTGGATGAGGCGACCAGTGCGCTCGACAGCGGGAATGAATCGAGGATTCAAGAAGCGCTGGAGCGGCTTAGTGGCCATATGACGATTATCGTCATTGCCCACCGCTTATCGACCATCCGCAATGCGGATCAGGTAATTGTATTGGACCATGGGCGGATTATTCAGCATGGAGGATTTCATGAGCTCTCCAAGGAAACGGGAGGTATGTTCGGTAAGCTGCTGGAGTATCAAATGGGAGCCAATGCATGAGCAGGGATATAAACATACTGCGATAGCTGGCTTCATCAAGGCGCAGCCCCCGTATGCCCACATGGATGAACGGTCAGAACGTTAGAAGCCGCCGGTTCGCCCGAGCAGCGAGCGCCCAAAAGCGGTATAATGGCCATAAACCCGCCCGTTTAAGGGCATTTCACCGGAAAAGGAGTGGACAGGGTATGGCCGCACCAGAGGACGGATGGCCGATCGTTCATAGTGTCGGGGATATCGTCATTAAAGCCGGTTTTGTTCTGGATGCGCGGACCATCGAGGATTATGAACTGGTTTATTTTCCCGTGGGCACGGACACCGTCTACGAGCTTGAGGGCAAGCCGCATATACTGAATGATCCGTGCTTTGTTTTTACGCGCCCGGATGAACGTCACCGCTACTGCTTTGACAAGGAGAAGAATGTGCGCCATCTGTTCGTGCATTTTGATTACGAGGTGCTTCGCCAGACGGATAACCGGCTGATTTCGCTCCTGCATGACCGTGCCGTGCATCCGGTCCGCCCGAACAGCCTCATTCCCGACCTGATCAGGCAAATGCTCCGCATTTCGGGCAAGCAGTCCCTTCATTGGAAAAGGCGGCTGTCCGTTCTGCTCGCGGCGGCGCTTGAGGAGCTGAGCGCATCGGCGGACCAGCCGCCCGAGGATACCCTGCTTCAGGTGCCCATCCAGATCACGCGGGCCATCGCGTATATGGAGGAGCATCTTGACGAGGCGTTGGCGATTGAAGATATCGCCCGCCAAACGGGCTGGTCGCATGAGCATTTTACCCGGATGTTCCGGGCAAGCGTCGGTATGACGCCCAAGCGGGCACTGCTGGAGCACCGCCTGAAGCGGGCGGAGCAGCTGATGCTGAACGGCCAGTGGTCGGTCAAGCAAATTTCCTATGAAGTGGGCTTCGGCGACGAGCATCATTTCTCCAAAACCTACAAAAAGCTACGCGGAATCTCGGCTTCCGACTACATTCAACAATGCCGGAACCCGATTTTCCGCCATATGGCCGAGTCTGCCGGTACGGAAGCGCCATATACGGTGAACCGTCATATTGTGGTCAATAACCATATCAAATAAATACATCGTTTTGCCGGATTGCTCCATTGAGAACGCTGTCTTCCATGATGCACAATGATAGTGAAGGCAGCTGATGTGGAGGGATACGGCAATGGGCAAATTTTACACACCGAAGTCGCGCCAGCGAAACGATCGTTATTTGGTAAGCGTGGATGAATATAAGCATTACCATCGCGAAGGATATGTCGTCGTTAAGGGTCTCGTATCAAAAGAAGACATCGGCAGGCTCTATCAATTGGCAGAGCAAACGCGATTGGACAGCAAGGAGAAAATCAAGGCTCCCGATCCGGACAGCAAGGATCCGCTGAAGGAGGAATTCACCAACCTGACGCGCGTTCATATGCTCTCCAGGCTGGATGCCGTGGCCGAGCAAGGGCTGCTTAATCCAAGAATCCTGGATGTGACGGAGGCTCTTATCGGGCCGGATGTTTATGCGGTTCAATCGATGATGTTTCTGAATCCGCCGGGACGGGGCGGACAAGGCTGGCACCAGGACTCCTGCTACATCAAAACGCACCCGGATACGCTGATCGGAGCATGGGTCGCGCTTGAGAAGGCGGATGAGGAGAACGGCTGCCTGTGGGTGGTGCCTGGCTCCAATCATGAGCCGGTTTATCCGCCGGAGGGAATGGGCGGCGGCAATGTTCATGCCCTGGATGCTTTCGGGGATTTGAACGCGGTGCAGAACGTCAGTCATCTCGATGATGAGGTAAACACACTCTCGAGAATCGTGGCGAAATACCCGCCAGCGATACCGGTGCCTATGGAAGCGGGGGATGTTCTATTCTTCCATTCGCATCTGTTTCACCGCTCTTATCCGAACAGGACGGAGGACCGCTACCGCCGCTCGTATGTCTGTCATTACTGCAGCGCCCGTTCCTGGGTGCCCTGGGATCATGACGGGTATGAAGGCGATTCCGGCAATTACCGGCAGATTCTGGCCCGCGGCCGGACGCATCTGCCTTACGCGAAGCCTGCTTTCGGGACCGAGGTGTTCCTCGCGGAAGAGAACGAGTCTGCGGACAGCGTAACCATGATGGGCATGGATAACGGCATGATGATGCCGGTCGCGCAGAAGAAGGACTAGAGCAATAGCAGAAGCGGGAAGCAGCCATCCCAAATGAGATAGCGAGTAACATCCGGGCAGCGTGCAAAGACGCCTCCAAGACCACTGTATCAGTGGCGCTGGAGGCGTCTTTTTGACCTTATAGAATGTATGAGTTTCACTTTTATCCATAGCTATAAGATCCAGAGGAAGAAACTTATTGTCCGCCGTAGAAGGGCGAAGCTGTATCTTCTTATATGCAGAATGCAGCATAATATCTCTCTTCTGACTGACCAAGCGGCTCAGATCGCCTGCAGCCCTGCCTGATTCAGCAGATTCCACGGCTTGTTGTAATGCGGCTGGAAGAAGAAGTCGACGAAGCTCAGTTCATCCATTGTCATCTCATTCTGAATGCACACCGACAGCGTATTGATAGCCTGGGTCAAATCCGCCTTAGACATGATCTGGGCGCCTAGAATCCGTCTTCCGGTCTCTTCATAGACGACCTTGAGCAGCACCTTCTCATAAGTGGGCATAAATTCCGGACGATAATTGTCATTGATTGTGACAGATTTCACAATCATCCCCGCAGAACGGGCGGCCTGTTCGGTCATGCCGGTCGAGGCGATATGATAATCGTAGATTTTAATGCCCGACGTGCCCTGGGTTCCCATATATTTGACCGTCGGCTTCACCAGGTTGCGGGCAATGAGAGCGCCCATCCGGACGGCATTGGTAGCCAGCGGTATATAGGCATCCTGGCCTGTCGGATTGTAGTGGATCGCGCAGCTGTCGCCTGCCGCAAACACGTCAGGACAGCTGGTACGCATATATTCGTCCACGATGAGAGCGTCGTTGTCCAGCATATTCGCCTGTCCCTTGAGCAGCTCCGTATTGGGGCGGAAGCCGATGCACAGAACGACAAGATCGGTTTCATATTCCCCGGCTGTTGTCACAACCCGTGTGACTTTTCCGGCTTCGCCTGCAAAACCGGTAACACCCTGCCCCAGCGCCAGCCGGATCTGGCGGCTTGTCAGCTCTTCCTCGACCCGCTCCGTATACTCGCGGTCCAGATATTTGAACAGCACGCGGTCGGTATTGTCGATGAGCGTGACTTCCTTGCCAAGCTGCTGGAAGGCTTCAGCCAGCTCAATGCCGATATAGCCTGCGCCGACAACCGTGATCTTGGCGGCTTCTGCCGCTTTCTGGATAATCGTCTGCGAATGCGCGTAGTTTTTGCACAGCAGGATATTCGCAAGCTCAATGCCGGCGAGCTTCGGAATAATCGGCCACGAGCCGGTGGTCATGACCAATTTGTCGTAGCGGTCGTAGAGGATTTCGCCGGTTGCGAGATTTTTGACCTGCACCTTCTTGCCGGTCGTATCGACCGCCAGCACGTCATGCCGCATCCGGGTGGCAACGCCCATTTCGGCCAGCTGCGCCGGATTCGCGTAGAAGAGCTGAGCGGCATCCTTGACGATGCCCCCGACATGAAGCGCGATGCCGCATGAGAGAAAAGAAATATTATCATTGCGTTCATAAACGACTATCTCGGCATCTGGATATAATTTGGCCATTTGGGTAATGGCAGCCGTTCCTGCATGTGTACAGCCTATCACAATAATCTTCATATGAAGCGCCTCCTCGATAGTTAATATTGTGATTAAATTCACAATGTAGACTACTATGTGATTTATTTCACAATACTTTGTTGCTTTTAGTATACGCCTCCTGCCGAAAAATGACAAGGGGTCAGCAAAATATGGGCGATTTGTACGAAAGGATGACGTTTGTCATACTCCCGGGTGTGACGTTTATGACTGTGGCAAATGGAAAGCGTTCTCTATAATGAAAGTAGGAAGTTATAGCGTAGCGGCTCATTTCATCCTACTAGAGCATCATACCCAGGAGGCATATGCGATGAATAAAGCCGGAAACATAGCCCAATTGAAAGAAAATATGACCCCATTTGAAAAAAACGATAAAAAGTCAAGCGTGAAGCAGCTGATTAACACGCTTGCGCCGCTTGTCCTGCTCTGGATTGCCGCGTACCTCAGTATTTCGGTATCCTACTGGCTTACTGTGCCTATCGCCATTGCGGCATCAGGTTTTGTCATCCGCACCTTTATTATTTTTCACGACTGCTGCCACGGATCATTCTTTAAAAGCAAGCGGGTGAATGATATTCTTGGCACCATTACCGGCGTTCTGACGCTGGTGCCGTATCAGCAGTGGAAGCTGAGCCACTCCATCCATCATGCGACGAGCAGCAATCTCGACAAACGGGGAACCGGGGATATGTGGATCCTGACTGTGGAAGAATATAGGGCAGCCCCCCTGCTTCGCCGGATCGCTTATCGGTTGTACCGGAATCCCATTGTGATGTTCGGCATAGGACCGATCTTCGTTTTCCTGATTCAATACCGGTTTAACCGCAAAGGGGCAAAACGCAAGGAGCGTATCAACACTTACGTGACCAATGTTTCCATAGCCGCCTTGTACGGACTGCTGATATGGGCTATTGGCTGGCAGGATTTTCTTCTGATCCAGGGCCTTGTCTTCTTTGTCTCAGGTTCGATGGGCATCTGGCTGTTTTATGTGCAGCATCAGTTTGAGGATTCGTATTTCGAGAATGAAGAGGAATGGAGCTATGTGAAGGCCGCAGTAGACGGCAGCTCTTATTATAAGCTACCCAAGGTTCTGCAGTGGATCACCGGAAATATCGGTTTTCATCATGTTCATCATCTGAGCCCCCGGGTACCGAATTATAACCTGGAGAAGGCCCATAATGCTTCATTGCCCCTGCAGAAAGCGACGACCATTACCATTGCCGCAAGTTTGAAATCGCTTCAATTCCGGCTGTGGGATGAGCAGAACAAAACATTTGTCGGCTTCAAAAAAGTCAGACGTTTGCTGAATCACGCGGACGCCGCGGCAGGCGCAGCCAGCACACTCAAAAGCGGCATTAAAGGCGGCAAAATAATAAAACCTGCCGTAAAGGTCGAGAATAACTTATAATTAATACGTGCGCCAAGATAAAGGTGGGGAAGCCCATGCAGAAGTGGTATCAGATTTTTCATAAAAACACGGGAATCATCCCTTATGTTTGGGTCGTTCTCTACATTCTTCCTTATTACTTTATATTCCGCTCTTCCTCGACGTATGAGGTCATGGTCGGAGGCATGCTCATCGCCGCTTTTTTTATCTGCTACGTGCTTTCCTTTATCTCAAAGGGCTGGCCGGTATATGTGTGGATCAGCATCCAAATTTTGATCTCGATTGCCATGAGCTTAATATACGGTTACGTATATTTTGCTATATTTTTAGCTTTTTTTATCGGAAATATCAAAAATCGCGCCGGATTTATTACGCTGTACGCCATCCATCTATCCAGCACAATCGTCACCATCAACTTCGGGTTCGTCTCGAAGAACCCCGTTATCATTACCCAGCTGCCCTTCGTGCTTATTAGTCTCATCGCTGTTATTCTTCTTCCGGTAACTACTTACAACCGGAACAAGAGCGACAAGCTGCAGGAGCAGCTGGAGGATGCAAACAAACGGATATCCGAGCTTGTGAAGCTGGAGGAACGCCAGCGGATCGCCAGGGATCTGCATGATACGCTGGGACAGAAGCTTTCCCTGATCGGCTTGAAGAGCGATTTGGCTCACAAATTAATTAGCCAGAACCCGGTTCAGGCCCAGAGCGAAATCGACGATGTCCGGGTAACGGCGAGAAGCGCCTTGAAGGAAGTCAGGAAGATGGTTACGGAAATGCGCGGAACAACCGTAGAAGATGAGATTTTCCGCATCAGGCAGATTCTCAAGGCCGCCGGTATCGAGTTCACGCTGGAGGGAGATCCCAGGCTGACTGACACCTCCCTGCTGAACGAGAATGTTGTGAGCATGTGCCTCAAGGAAGCTGTAACCAATGTGGTGAGACACAGCAGCGCTTCCGCCTGTTCCGTGAGGCTTGATCCTTCGCCCGCAGGCTTAAGAATCACCGTGAAGGACAACGGCGTCGGCATAGGCGATCCCACCACCTGCATGAGAGGAAACGGTCTTCAGGGGATGAAAGAGCGTCTTGATTTTGTGAACGGCAGTCTGGACATTCATTCAGCTGCTGGTACGACCCTCGTGATAAACGTCCCGAACGTCTTGAAACAACAGGTACAGGAGGCGGAGGTATGATTCGAATCGTAATTGCCGAGGACCAGCGGATGCTGCTTGGCGCGCTTGCTTCCCTGCTGGACCTTGAGGAAGATATGCAGGTTGTCGGGAGAGCCAACAATGGCGAGGAAGCCGTCAAGCTTGTCAAGCTTCTTCAGCCTGACCTTTGTATCATGGACATTGAGATGCCCATCAAGAGCGGGCTGGACGCTGCCGAGGAGCTGAAGGGCTTCGGATGCAAGGTGATGATTCTGACGACCTTTGCCCGTTCCGGCTATTTTGAACGCGCGCTCAAGGCCGATGTGCACGGCTATTTATTGAAGGACAGTCCCAGCGAGGAATTGGCCGATTCGATCCGGAGCCTTATGTCAGGCCGCCGGATATATGCATCGGATCTGGTGGACGAGGGCTACAGCGAAGAGAATCCGTTGACGCTCCGGGAGAAGGAAGTGCTGGCGCTAATCGCCGACGGCAAGAACACGAAGGATATCGCCAGCCACATGGACATTACCACAGGAACCGTCCGCAATTATATATCCGTCATTCTGGATAAGCTGCAGGTCACCAACCGGATCGAAGCGATCACACGCTTCAAGGAGAAGGGTTGGTTTAAATAAAGGAGTGAGCTGATGAGAGCAGCATTTATTTCGGATATTCATGGCAATTCCGTCGCGCTTCAGGCCGTTCTGGAGGACATCCGCAAGAAGGCCATCGATCAAATCTATGTGCTTGGCGATCTGTGCTACCGCGGACCCGATCCGAAAGGCTCTCTTGCTCTGGTCCAGTCGCTGCATACCCGCGTTATTAAGGGAAATGCGGACGAGTGGGTCGTCCGGGGCGTTCTTCCAGGGGAGGTTCCAGGGAAGGTCATCGACATGATGAATACGGAGCGGGACTGGACGGTGTCACGGCTGGATCAACAGGATATCGGATATTTGAACGGGCTGCCGACCAGGCTGCATCTGGATATGGAAGGCGTTTTCGTCAGCGCGTTCCACGCCACGCCGGACAGTCTGTTCGAGGTTGTTCTTCCAGGCGGGGAGGACGAGCTGCTGGAGGAGAAGCTAATGTCGGGGGCGGATGCGGATATTTTCATATATGCTCATATTCATAAGCCTTACATACGTTATATCAAAGGCAGGGTGCTTATGAATATCGGGAGCGTAGGCCTGCCGTTTGACGGGATGAAGAAAGCCTCTTACGCCATTGTCGAGGCGGTTAAGGGTTCAATCAGCTGTTCAATCGAGCGTGTTGATTTTGATATCGAAGAGGTTATCCATCAGTATGGGGAAGGGCAGTATCCCAATGCCGAAATGATGGCAAGAATCCTGCGCAATGCCAGCGTGAATCTGTAGCGGGGCGGAAAAAGCGCGGTCTTCAGGCAGCGCTCCTGCCAGCTGCAGCAGCTTGTTAACATGGACATCGTCAATTCAATTCCTTTATTCTCCATAAAAAGAGCCGCTTCGATTTTTCGAAGCGGCTCTTTTTTTCATAGCATAGGAAAATATAAAATTATTCCATAAATTGATTATATTTGAATTTGATGCTCCGCCAAAGGACGGCGCCAGCCAATTCTACTTGTTCCCGGCGAATTTCCCGCTGACAACACTGCGATAACACATCGGGGGTATGATGGAGATAGCCGGCTTTATTTTGTTGCCAAGATAGCATCCAAATGCCTGTCAGGTTGAGGGAAGAAACCAACTATGCCGCCATAGGAAGGCAAGGCTGTTTCTTCCTGCGGTATAGGATTCCAAATCCGCTGCCGGTAAAAAGCTCAAATGGAAGGGGCGAGGTTGATATGGAAAACAAAAAATGGTACAAGCGGTTTCTGCTTTCCCACCTCTCGACTCTGTTCGTCTCCGGAGCCGTCATTATCGCGATCGTTTTTGCCGTTACATACAACAATGTGGTCAAGGAAACCGAAAAGACCAACCGCACGTATGCGGACCATGTCGTGGACGGCATGACGACCTCGCTCAAAAATATCGAGCTGATGCTCGCCAATCAGATCGTCAAGAACGAGGCGATCAACGATTATTTCAACGGCAGCGCCTACGAGCCGAGTCTGATCAACTACAAAGCGTCCAGTGAAATTGCCAAGATCCGCAACAACCCGCTGATTCATTCGATTTACTTTTACAGAAACAAGGACCAGATGGTGCTGACGGGCGGATATGCCGCGAAGCTTGAGGACTTTACGGACAGGCAATTTGTACAGGAGGCGCAAAATAAGTCCCAGAGCGTCCACTGGTCGCCCATCCGCAAATATTCCGAGTTTCCGTTGATCGATCCGCCGGAGAGAATTATTTCGATTACCAAAAACTCCATCGGCAATGAGGGCATCATCGTGCTGAACGTAAAGGCCGATCTGCTGCTGTCGACGGCAAGCAAGCTCAGAGGCGGCACCAAGGAATTCATGGACATCACCGACGGGCAGGGCAGCCCGATCTACTCGACGCGTCCCGCCTCGCCGAGGGCGAAGCCGCTCACTGAACTGGAATCGGATTACATCGGCTGGCATTATTCGAGCGGAACGATCAGTACCAATCTGTTTGCTCAGGCTGCGATACGCTCACTGATGCCCTTGGCGATCATTATCCTGTCTCTGGCCGCCATTATTGCGTATATCATGTATGTCACCCGGAGAAACTATCAGCCGATCGAGAATATTGTAAGGCGTGTTTCATCTTATCAGCAGGAGACAAAGGCGGCAAATAGAGATGAGTTCTCGATTATCGAGCACGCATTCGACACGATGATGGTCCGTATGGATTTGATCGACCGGCAGGAGGCCGAGAGCGTGCATGTCAGGCGCAAGCAATTTTTCTTTGAGCTGCAGGAGGACGAGAAAGCCATCCCCATGCAGGAGTGGCAGGAATACGCCCGTCTGTTCGGATTGCCGGAGGATAAGTGCGGTTTGGTAATCGCGATTATGGAAATTGATAAATATGTCCCTCTGCTGCGTCGTGACCGGCAGGAACTGCTTGCTTCCAAGGAACAGCTGAACAAGGCGGCCGGGAAATGGCGGCATTCCGGCGCAATGGTCGTCGGCTCGGAGTGGATATCCGGCGACCGGTTGGCTCTCCTGGTTCAGGTTCATCCGGATCCGGAAGCCAAGCCGCCTACCATCGACGCCATGATGGACAGGCTGCGCAAATGGGCGGCGGGCGATCTGGTCTTCTCGGTAACGATCGGTATCGGCTCATCTGCAGACGATTGGCCGGATATCAAGACGTCCTTCCGCGAGGCGCTCGCCGCTCTTCAATATAAGATGACGGCCGGAAACAACCGGATTATCGTCTATCAGCAAATCAAGGACAAGGAAAATCGCGTCGATTCGCTTTATTTCAAATGGCTGGAGGATCTGATTCATCATTTCCGAATCCCTGCACCGGCCTGGATGGACGATTTTGCCCGGATTTTCGATCATCTGGAGGAGCGGGTGCTGAAGAACGAAGAGATGCAGCTGCTCCTGAACTATCTGACCCACCGTTTCGCCCGCGAGATGGAGGAGATATCGCCGGAGATCAATGAATATTGGGATACGGTCACCTATCCCCGGATGGCAGAGGCGCTCAAGGAGACGGGGGCGATGACGGAGATCCGGGCAATATATGAGTCGCTGATCGGCGAGCTGTACGATAAATACGTCACGATTCTGGAATCCGGCAGCAATACCCATATCATCTATGATGTGAAAAAGTATATCGAGGACAATTACGCGAATTCCGACTTGTCCCTGAATCATATCAGCGAACGGTTCGGCATGAACGGGAAGTATGCCAGCCAGCTGTTCAAGGAAGAATTCGGCGTCAAATTTGTCGATTTTCTGATCGGGCTGCGCGTTGGCCAGGCGCAAAAGCTGCTGCGTGAAACCGATCAATCGATCAATGAAATTTCACGGCAGGTCGGATACGAGCATGCCATTTCCTTCGGCAGGATTTTCAAGAAAATGGTTGGCGTGTCTCCCGGCGACTATCGCAGGCTGATGCACCCCGGCAGAACGCAAGAGGGAATGTAAAAAGCCGGAAAGCTAGTCGTTATGCGGGTTTTCGGGGATTTCCGACCTTTCGTATGTTCGCTGAATTTCGTTTGCTCCATACAAAACTCCAGGCAGATGCGCCAATCTGCTTTTTTGTTTGTTCCGCGGAAACGTGTAAATTGCCCTGCTTTTTAAGAAGCGCTATAACTTGAGAGGCAGAGAAGAAACGGCATGCTCCGACCTTCCTTATGCGGCGCACTTAAGTTTCTTCACTCAAAAATATAAGCAAAGTGCAGGTCGAATTCTATGCTTTCTTATATTTTAAAAAAAGATGGCGAGGTGTTTTATGAGAAGGAAAGGGTTGAGTATGATGCTGGCGGTTGTCGCATCGTTCGGTCTGCTGGCGGGATGCTCGCAGGGCGGGAATGAGGCGGGCAATTCCTCCGCAGCGACAGGGGGCTCCACGGCGAAGCCGGAGCAGGTTACCTTGAAGGTCGGTATTTTTGACAGGGGCAATTCTCCTGCGGGAGTTACCGTAACCGACAATTATTGGACTGATTATGTGCAGACGAATTTCGGCGATCCGAACAACATTAAAGTGGAATTCGTGCCGATCCCGCGTACGGACGCCACCGACAAAGTCAATGTCATGATGTCCAGCGGCGACGCTCCGGATATCGTATTCGCCAACACGAACGTGCTCACATCTTACGGCTACGCCAAGGACGGAGGACTGCTGGCGCTTGATGATCTCATCAATCAGTATGGTCCGAACCTGAAAAAATATCTGGCTCCCACGCTTGACCGCGGCAAGGTGGAGGGCGTTCAATATTCGATTCCCGGACGACGCGTCAATACGGGCAAATATGAGAATCTCATCCGTCAGGACTGGCTGGACAAGCTGGGATTGCCGATGCCGAAGACAACGGAAGAGGTCTATCAGACCTTAAAAGCGTTCAAGGAAAAGGACCCCGGTCAAACGGGCGGCAAGGTTATTCCCCTCGGCTTCTCACTGACGCCTGCGTCCATCGAGCCGATTGTCTGGTCCTTCATTCAGGACGGTCTTACGGACGAGCAGCGCTACACGCTGTCGGAGAGCATGGGCTATCCGCTTCTGCTCCCGGGGCATAAGGATGCGGTTGAGTTTCTGAACAAGCTGTACAACGAAGGGCTGATGAGTCCCGATTTCGCGCTGGACAAGGACGAGAAGCAGGTTTTCCAGGATGTCATGACGGGTAAAGTCGGCATGTACAGCGACAATCTGGGCAACAGCTACAATGCGACGCCGGGCATCGCCAAGGTGCTGACGCAGAACGTCCCTGACGCCAAGCTTGTCCCTGCCGATCCGTATACGAATAACGCCGGCAAGCATCTCAAGCCGGAATATGATCCGACGGGCTTCTTTTTGATGGTGCCGGCATCCAGCAAGCGCGGAGCGGAAGCGATCAAATATCTGGACTGGATGGCGCAGCCGGATGTCCTGTTTACGCTGATGAACGGCGTCGAAGGCGAGGACTATACGCTGGAGGACGGTCTGCCGCACCGCATCGAATCCGATGCGACGAGCAAGCGGATGTACAATTCCAGCGACATTACAATGATTACCCAAGGCGAGGACTTCGGCAGCGACGAGAAGAATTGGGCGGCGGCAGCTGCGGCTGTGCCTGAGGAATTCCAGCAATATGTGAAGGATGCCTACAAAATGTCGCTGACGGATACGATCAATTATGCGAACTTTACGACGCCGATCGAGGCGGAGAACAAGTATATGCCAACGCTGCAGGACAAATACGATGAAATTATCGTCAAGAGCGTGATGGCAAAGCCCGAGGCTTTCAACAAAACCTACGACGATCTGCTCAAGGATTATATGGCAAGCGGCGGCGACGCCATTGTGAAGGAACGCACGGAAGCCTTTCAAGCGATGAAGAAATAACAGCAGGAGCAATAAAGTCCGGTGAATAACAGGCGGAGCAGGCGGAAATAGTCTGGAGAAGCGCAAGCTGAAAGCTTTCGTAAGAAAGCTGCTTCGGGAGCATCTGCAGGGTACAACAGTCATCTCGACAAGTGACAAGCGATAGATATGCTTGCAGCGCCCCGCGAGTATCGTAAAGACGTTTTTCGCATGCGCAGCCTGTCTTTTTCACCGAGCTTTTAATTCGCAAAGCAGCAAGGGAGTGAGCTGGATTGAACAACAAAGGCCTTTATTTCTACCGTAACTGGCAGCTGTATGCCCTGCTGGTCCTGCCGCTCGCCTATTTCCTGATCTTCAAGTACGGTCCGATGTACGGCATTCTGATCGCTTTTCAGGACTACAATCTGTTCAAAGGCGTCAGCGGCAGTCCCTGGGTCGGGCTTGACGTGTTCCGGGAAGTGTTCGGGATGAGCGGCTTTTATGAAGCGCTGCGGAACACCTTCATGCTCAACATACTGGATCTGATCGTATCCTTTCCCGCTCCGATCGTGCTTGCGCTGCTGCTGAACGAGCTGAGCGGACGCCGGTTCAAGAAGCTGGCGCAGACGGCGTTGTATCTGCCCCATTTCCTGTCCTGGGTTATTATCGGCGGGATCATGTATCAGGTGTTTGCAACGAATACCGGTATTATCAATCTGCTGCTCGGGCATTTTGGCATCGATCCGATTCCGTTCCTGACGAACAAATATGACTGGCTTATTACGTATCTGGCTGTCGGGGTCTGGCAGAGCGCGGGCTGGGGGACGATTATCTATCTGGCCGCCATTACCGGCGTCAATACCGAGCTGTACGAAGCCGCCGCAGTCGACGGGGCTGGGCGGATGCGCAGGATGTGGTCGGTGACGCTTCCGGGGATTCAGCCGACCATCGTCGTCCTGCTCATTCTCAAGATTGGCGAAATTGTCCAGATCGGCTTTGACCGGCCGTTTGTGATCGGGAATGTGAGCGTCCGGGATTTCTCGGAGGTGATCAGTACCTTCGTGTACAAAATGGGGATACAGACCTCGCAATTCTCGCTTGCGACCGCCGTCGGTCTGTTTCAGGCCCTGGTCGGCATTGTGCTGCTTCTGGGAGCGAACTATATCGCCAAAAAAATAACCGAAAACGGAGTATTCTAAACGATGGCTGAGAACACTCGACTGATAACGGCCCGCAAAGGGAGGCCCTTCGAGGCTGTCAACGTAATCCTGATCGTTGTGCTGGTGATCCTCTGCCTGGCTCCCTTGTTTCATATCGCTTCGGTGTCGCTCAGCTCCAACAGAGCGATACTGTCTGGAGAAGTGACAGTTTTTCCAAGGGGCATCAATATGGAAGCGTACCGGAAGGTATTTCAGGACGATACGATGATCAGATCGCTTGGACTGACGCTGGTGATGACGGCAGGCTACACCTGTCTGGCCATGCTGATGACGATCGCTGCGGCCTATCCCTTATCCAAGAGGCTGCGGGGCAAGAAATTCTTCATGTTTCTGATTTTGTTCACGATGTTTTTCAGCGGCGGGACGATTCCTGATTATTTGCTGATCAGGGGTCTGCACCTGACGAATAATATCGGCTCGCTCATACTGCCGACGATGGTAAATCCGTTCTTCCTGATCATTCTTATCACGTTCATCCGCTCGCTCCCGGCAAGCCTGTCGGAGGCAGCCGAGATGGACGGAAGCAGCCATTTTCGGACGCTTGTCCAGATCATTCTGCCGCTGTCCATGCCGGCGCTTGCCACGCTTAGTCTCTTCTATGCGGTGGGCCGCTGGAACAGCTTTATGGATGCGCTCATGTATATTACCAATCCCGAGCTGTATCCCATACAGCTCAAGCTGTATCAGGTCATCGTGAACAGCATGACCAACGATCCGCTGTCGATGCAGGGAGACCAGCTGGTCTCGATAATGCCGGAGAGCATTAAAGCGGCAAGCATCATGTTCGCCACGGTGCCGATTCTGATCGTGTATCCGTGGCTGCAGAAATATTTTATCTCGGGCGTCATGCTGGGATCGGTGAAGGAGTAGAGACCCGATATGAACAAGGTAACGGACAAGGGAGAGTTTTCGTTTTCTACCTGCTGGAACATCAAGAAGCACCGGGATGGCCGGGCCATGATCGAAGAGATCAAAGGACTCGGATTCGGCAGCGTGGAGCTGAACTATAATGTGACGCGCGAGCATCTGGAGACGATCGAGCCGATGATTGACAGCGGGGGGATCCGCATATCCAGCGTACATCATGCGTTCCCGTTCGTTGACGACAAGGAGTACGACACGGATTCCGTCATGCTCGGCTTTGAGGATGAAGAGAAACGCAGGCGCGCAGTCGACCTGCTGAAGCAGTCCATTGAATATGCGGATCGTTACGGGGCGGAGGCAGTAGTCGTTCATCCCGGCGAGGTTCCGTTCCCGGTGAATATCGATTCGCAGCTCAAGCAGATCTACCGCGAGCAGGGCCGGGATTCGCAGGAATACCGGGATCTGTGGCAGGAGATGACGGAGAGGCGGGAGAAGCTTGCCCCGTCTTATCTGAATCGAATCCGGCACAGTCTGGAGGAGATCAGTGAATTTGTGGCCAGAAAAGGCTATCGCGTCGCCATCGGCATCGAGACGCGTGCCCGCTGCTATCAGATCCCGACGCTTCGGGAGGCCGGGGCGCTTATAGAAAGCCTGAAGGGCAGCCCGGTCGGGCTCTGGTACGACATCGGACACGCCATGATGATGGAACGGATGGGCCTGTACGACAATTTGCGCGACCTGCGGGAGGTCAGTCCCCATATCGTCGGCGTTCATATCCACGAGACGATCGGACTGTCGGATCACTGGTGCCCGTATGTGCACAGCGGGGATGACGTCTATTTCGACCATTTCCTCGAGGTCATCAAGCGCGCGCCAATCAAGGTATATGAACTGAAATCACAGTGCCTGCCTGAAGAAATCGAACAAAGCCATAATCGTATCACCCAAAAAACAGCTCTCCTGGAAGGATGAATATAACAATGAATAACGAATGGATTTCCAAATACGCCCCTTATATTTATTTTGACAACAACGAGCCTTTCTTCCCTGTCCGTGTCGGCGTTACCGTACTGGAAGAGGCGGGACCTTCTCCCTCGACGCGCAGAATCTTCGAATTTGAAGACCCGCAGGTCAAATATCTGATCGAATATGCAATCTATTGGGATTACGATATCCAGCATCTTTACGAGCTGGAGCATGTATGGATCTATGTCGGACATGACGGCGAAGTAGTGGACTGCGACGCCAGCTTTCACGGCCGGCATTTCAAAGGACTGCTCCACGACCGCAGCAATCTGGTGGACGGGACCCATGTCAAGCTGTATTCCCAGCCCGGCAAGCACGCCTTTCTGCCGCAGCCGGATATGTTCTATCTGCTGCCCGAGCTGATGACCTGCACGTATGAAACGGCTGGACGGCGGGGCCTGCTCATCACCGGTCCGTTCGACGGCGTCTATACGACCGATGACGAGACGGACCGGCTGGTGGAGCAGTACTTGAAGACGCGCCGTTTCAAGCCATCCATGGAATTTACCGAGTATCGCATCGATCCAGCCTTGTATGTGACCTGGGCCGAGCTGCATGCGGAAGTGCCGCTGCGCATCAAGGACAGATTGGCGGAAATCAGAGAGCTGCTGGGAGGTGCCCAGCAATGATGGACAAAGTAAAGGTTGGCGTGATCGGCTGCGGGTCCATCGCCTCCGGCAAGCATTTGCCCTCGCTCAGCAAGCTGGAGCAGGTCGAGCTGTGCGCGTTCAGCGATATCGTGCCCGAACGTGCCCGGCAGGCTGCGGATAAATTCGGCGCTTCCGGAGCCAAGGTCTATGCGGACTACCGCGAGCTGCTGGCGGATGCCTCCATCGATGTCATCCATGTATGCACCCCTAACGACGCCCATGCCGAGGTGTCCATCGCGGCGCTGGAAGCAGGCAAGCACGTCATGTGCGAGAAGCCGATGGCGAAGACGGCAGCGGATGCCCGCCGCATGGCGGAAGCGGCCCGCCGTACGGGCAAGAAGCTGACGATCGGCTACAACAACCGTTTCCGTCCGGACAGTCTTTTCTTGAAGAAAATGTGCGAGAACGGCGAGCTGGGCGATATTTATTTTGCCAAGGCGCATGCTCTCCGCAGACGGGGCGTACCAACCTGGGGCGTCTTCCTGGACAAGGACAAGCAGGGCGGCGGGCCGCTTATCGACATCGGCACCCATGCGCTCGATCTGACCCTCTGGCTGATGAACAATTATGAACCGCGCGTCGTGTTGGGTTCGGCTTATCACAAGCTGTCGCAGCGCGAGCAGGCGGCGAACGCCGCCGGTCCATGGGACCCGAAGAAATTCACGGTTGAGGATTCGGCATTCGGAATGATCGTGATGAAGAACGGCGCTACGGTCATGCTGGAATCCAGCTGGGCGCTGAATATGCTCGATACGCGGGAGGCCATCTATACGCTGTGCGGAACCGAAGGCGGAGCGGATGTGAAGGAAACGCTGCGCATCAACGGAGAGAAGTTCGGGCGGCTGTACGATACTGATATTCAATTCAACGTCAAAGGCGCGGACTTCTTTGAGGGCCGCAAGGAAAGCATGCACGACAAGGAGATCCGTCTCTGGATCGAAGCTGTTGTGAATGACACGGAACCGATGACCACACCGGAGCAGGCCTGCGTCGTATCCGAGATTATTGAGGCAATCTATGAATCGAACCGTACCGGGAATGCAGTCTATTTTGACTGATCCGGTCGATGGGAGGAAGGGATAAAATGATCCGGACAGCAATATTGAGCTTCTGGCATGTTCACGCCAAGGATTACGTGCTGCAGGCGCAGCAGCATCCGGATATCGCCATTGCGGCTGTATGGGATGAGGATCCGCAGCGGGGACGCATGCACGCGGAAACGCATCAGGTTCCCTATTACGACAATCTGGCGGAGCTGCTGGCCAATCCGGGCATCGATGCGGTCATCGTAACCGCGCCAACGACGATGCACCGGGATATTATGGTGGCGGCGGCGAATGCGGGCAAGCATATTTTTACGGAAAAGGTGCTTGCCCCTACGCTCCTGGAGTCCAACGAAATTCTGGCGGCCGTGGAGTCCGCAGGAATCATGCTTACCGTATCGCTGCCACGGCTGAATACGCCGTTCGCACAGGCTGCGCAGGAGGTTATCGGCAAAGGTCTGCTCGGCAGGCTGACGCTGGCCCGCATGAGGCTGGCGCATAAAGGCGCGCTCTCGGAAACCGGGCTGCCGGCGTATTTCTACAGCCTGGAGCAGTGCGCAGGCGGCGCGATGATCGATCTCGGATGCCATCCGATGTATCTGACGCGCCTGCTGCTCGGTATGCCGGAGAGCGTCAGTGCAAGCTACGGTTATGTAACCGGCCGCGAAGTGGAGGACAATGCCGCAGTTGTGCTTCGCTATCCTGACGGTGCTCTTGGTATTGTCGAGGCGGGGTTTGTGAACCCGTTCTCGCCGTTCACGCTTGAAGTGCACGGGACGGAGGGCAGCCTGCAGTATTCCGCTCACAGCCGCAAGCTTATCGTCGCGAGCTACGCTAACGGCGCTGATCCTGTTGTGGAGTGGCCGCTGCCCGACGCGCTGCCAACGGCGTTCGAGCAGTGGGTATCGAGTATCCGCAGCGGAATTCCGGGCACCCGGAATATGGAACTGGCGCTCGATCTGACCCGGCTGATGGAGGCCTCCAATCTGTCGGCGCGTTCGGGCGGAGCGGTAAGTCTGGCCGATCTGAAGGAGTAGCATTTATCAATGACTGTTCGGGCAATCTGCGCTTGGCTTCTTTTAAACGAGGCGGCTTTGAACGAGTTGCGCTTGGACAGATTGTATTAGAATTCGAAGAAGACCACCCGGGGGAAGTCAGACACCCGGGTGGTCTTCCTTTTTTTGAGAAACGAACAACCAAAACCAATAAGCAAGCATTGCTGACGGAAGCAGCACAATTCGATCCGTTATCCGGCAGATGCGGTCATTACAGGTTCAGATTATTCATACCCGCTTCTGCATAGCGGGTCCCTTCCGCCACGCCTTTGGGGGCGATTTCGTCGATCAGCTTAAGCTCATCCGGAGTGAACTGAATCCCAAGAGCGCCTATATTCTCCTCCAGATACTTTCTCCGCTTCGTACCGGGAATGGGCACGATGTCGTTGCCCTGAGCCAGCAGCCAGGCCAGCGCCAACTGCGAAGGCTGACAGCCTTTAATGGCGGCCAATTCCTCGATCTTGCTGACAAGGTCCAGGTTCTTGCGGAAATTGTCGCCCTGGAATCTCGGGGAGCTCCGGCGGTAATCATCCTCCGCAAAATCATCGAATTTCTTAATCTCTCCGGTCAGGAACCCGCGTCCGAGAGGACTGTAAGGGACGAAGCCGATGCCGAGCTCCCGGCATGTCGGCAGGATCTCATCCTCGACATCCCGGCTCCACAGCGAATATTCCGTCTGCAGGGCCGTAATCGGATGAACCGCATGGGCTCTGCGAATGGTGGCGGGACCGGCTTCGGATAATCCGAGGTACCGCACTTTTCCTTCGCGGACGAGATCGGACATTGCTCCAACCGTTTCTTCAATCGGCGTATTGCGGTCTACGCGATGCTGGTAGTAAAGATCAATATGATCCGTTCCAAGCCTGCGGAGGCTCGCCTCGCAGGCAGCCTTGACATATTCGGGACGCCCATTGATGCCGATCATCTTGCCTTCCTCGTTCCATTGGTTGCCGAACTTGGTCGCGATCACGACTTCGCTGCGGCGCTTGGCAAGCGCCTTGCCGACAAGTTCTTCATTCCGGCCGGTTCCATACATATCCGCTGTATCAAAAAAAGTAATACCCAGCTCCAACGCGCGTTCGATCGTCAGGTTCGATTCCTGGTCGTCCCGTCCGCCGTAGAAAGCGGACATGCCCATACAACCCAGACCCAGAGCGGACACTTCAAGATTTTTACCAAGCGTTCTCTTATTCATACTTTCTGATACACCTCCGCAAAATGAATAGTACAGCAAGCTCTTCTCGTTATATGGTTTACATAAGCTTTTTCAAAGATCCCTCTAATGTCACTGTACCCGTGATAAATTCAGTTCCTTGGCGCTCAAAGTCAATCCATCCGCTATTGAAGCCGTCCAGCATTTCAATTCTGCCATGTATCCGTCCGGCAATCCCGCCCTGGCTGATAAAGAGCTCCTCCCAATCTGCACGGGGAATGGAAGCGGCCTCTACCTTGCGATCCAGCAGCCTGCCGAGCACAGAAGCAATATCATCGGGGGAATAGGAATCTGGTCCCTGCAGTTCAAGATAGCGCGTGCCTTCCCAGCTTTGCTGAAGTGTTTCGGCTGCAATTCTGCCGATATCCAACGTCGAAATCATCGGTATCTTACGATCCGATGGGGAAAGGAAGCCGGGAATTTGTCCTTCTCTCCGCGCAGGCTTAATATCCCAGAAAGAATTGTCCATGAACCAGGCTGCGCGCAGAAATGCCGAAGCAATAGACAGCCGCCCAAGCTCCTGCTCCAGGATATGCAGAGATTCAATAATTCCAAGTCCGTGATCGCGATGTGCGCCTACAGAGGACAAAGCAACGAACTTCGGCGGAGCTGCGGCTTCAAGCGCCTTGCGTATGGATTCCGCAACCGCTCTTGTTTCGGGAAATCCATTCTCCGGATAAAAATAAGGCGGATTCATAACGAATACACCTTTCACGCCTGTAAAAGCTTCCTGCAGGGCTGCAGAGTCGCGGTAATCCGCAATCGCCGTCTCGGCGCCGCGTTCACGCCATGCTTTGGCCTTTTCTTCATTCCTTACGATGGCTCTAACCTTCTTGCCTTCCGCCAGCAGCGCCTCGGCTGCAGCACCTCCGACTTGTCCTGTAACGCCCATAATGGCATACATCTGCAATCATCTCCTCAAAACAACAACATTATTTGAAGACTGGACCTCTTGCACCTAGGATCTGCTTGTTAAACCACTCATCAGCAGTTTCCAGGTAATTTCATAATTGATGTCGGAATCGGATAATTCCCATTCCCCCGCATGACTGGGATGATGGAAACGGGTCGTAGCCAGATAAAATGCCCGTGCGCTCTCCCGCGCATCGCACGGTGCAAAAACGCCTGCGGCAATACCGTCTGCAATAATGGCAGTCAGCTGTTCCAGCATGTCTTCGACATGTCGATGCAGCAAGTCGGCCGCTTCAGCGGTCAGAGCCATATACATGGCGAAGAGCTCCGGATCGGTTAAGGCCCGGCTGCGTTTGAATGCCCGCAGCGTATCCAGCCAGCTTCGCAAGCGGATTTCAGGTTCGTCATTATTGGCTACAATGGCATTCAGCGGCTCCATGACATGGTTCAGCCACCGCTCGGCCATAGCTTCGCGGAGCGCAGCTTTATTGTCAAAATGGCGGTAGATCGCTGCATGACTGACACCGAGCGCCCGGGCCACGTCGGACAAGTTGGATTTGGCCATTCCGAATCGCCGGAGAACTTCTTCAGCGGCATCAAGAATGGATGTCCGGGAAATCGTGGAGTCTGCGATGATACATTCCTCCTTTCCTATGAGGATATATTACTGTTTCAAGTTTCATATGTCAAGTTACATATTATATAAATTGTAACTTAATTTTTGAATGTATAAAAACCCGTGTTAGTCTGACTCCAATCTCCTTTAATTTGGATTTTTTTTCGCCTTCTGATACTTGATCAGCCAATTTGCATCAACCAATAATGCACATGGATGCCAAGAAGGTCAGACCTATAATCCGCTGGCCTGATTCTGATAAGGAGCTGATTGCAAATGAGCGCGACAAATCAATCCATTACCACGTTTCTCATGTTCTCCGGCAAGGCGGAGGAGGCAATGAATTTCTACATCTCTTTATTCGGCCAATCCGGGGTAAACAGTATCATGCACCATGAGGACGGAACGGTCATGGCGGTCAGATCTTGATGCCGCTTGCTCCATCTCCCGTGAGTGAGAAGTTTGGCTGGGTAGCGGATCAATACGGCGTTTCCTGGCAGCTCAACCTGGCAAATGGTTAATATGCCGGACTGATTCAGCCGTCTTACCGCGAATAACGTAAAAATTCAGGATTGGTTGAGCAGCCGGTCGGTCCGGCGGCGAGTCAGCGCCCAGAACAACAAGGCGAATGCGCTGACCGCTGCACCAAGCATGCATACACCGTTCCAGCCGGCATGCGCGTAGACTGCAGTCGAGCCGGTTGAACCTGCAGCGCTGCCGATGGAATAAAAGATCATATAACCGGCCGTGAGCCGGCTGCGTGCCTCGGGACGAACGCTCATGATCATGCTCTGGTTGGTGACATGGACCGCTTGTACCGCGAGGTCGAGCAGGACAATCCCGACAATTAAAGCGAATAGCGAATGGCTGATGAAACTGATCGGCAGCCATGATAGGAGCAGGAGGGCAAGCGCGGTTCCGGTGGTCCATTGTCCCAACCCCCGGTCCGCCAGCCTGCCTGCCCTTGCCGCCGCCAATGCCCCGGCCGCCCCCGCAAGCCCGAACGAGCCGATTGCAGTATGGGAAAGCGAGATAGGCGGCGCGCTGAGAGGCAGTACCAGTGAAGTCCAAAGGATGCTGAACGCGGTGAAGATCAAGAGAGCGAGCACGGCGCGGATGCGCAGAACCGGCTCCTGAAGGAACAAGGCGAATACCGAGCGAAGCAGCTGCGAATAGGAAAGCTGCGCCTTCCTCTGCTCATATCGAGGGAGTACCCGGGACAATAAGCAGGCCATCGCCAGCGTCATAGCCGAAGAAATATAATAGACCGAACGCCAGCCTGCCAAATCGGTCAAAATCCCCGCAAAAGTTCTGGCAAGTAAAATTCCGATAACTATTCCGCTTGTCACCAGTCCCACCGCACGCCCGCGCTCGGCAGGTGCCGCCAACGCTGCGGCATAGGCAACCACAGTCTGCGTCACGACGGCAAGCAAGCCGACAGCAGCCATTCCCGCAAACAATATAATGCCGGTAGGCGCGAATCCGACTATGCCCAACGCCAGTACGGACAACAGGAGATGAGTGACGATGAGCCTGCGGCGGTTGACCAGATCGCCAAGCGGGACGAGCAGCAGCAGTCCCAGCGCATAACAAATTTGAGTCATGGTTATGACCATGCCGACGGATGCCTGTCCAATACCGAATTCGCCCGCAAGAGCGTCAAGCAGCGGCTGGGCATAATAAATATTAGCGACCGCCAGCCCGCAGGAAACGGCAAACAGCATTGCTGTGGAACGTTTCAGTGCGGGAACAGGAGCAGCTTCAGATACGGTCTCTTTGGATGCTTCTTCTGTTTCCGGCTGTACGTTGACATTCTCTCCGATGAGGGCTGCTCCTTTACCGGATTCCCCATATTCCATGAATCAACAACTCCCCCTGATGAGTAAAACCACAATTATTTCATACTAATTGGTACGTTATGAATTGATGTAAATATAACGATAATGAATGTGTAATGTCAAGATTAAAACCCGAAATTGTTGATAATAACAAAAAGACGTTTGCTAATTGGAGTTGGATTTGACAATAATCCCTGATCATACTAACATGATATTATACTGATTGATATGAAATGAGGTCATAGAATGACAAGGCCGCGGGAATTTGACGAGGATCAAGCACTGGATGCTGCGCTGCAGCTCTTTTGGGAGAAGGGGTATGAAGCCGTTTCCTTGAGTGATTTGACATCCGGAATGGGCATTCAGAGGCCAAGCATATATGCGGCCTTCGGCAATAAACAGGGGCTGTTTGAAGCCGCGCTCCGCAAATATACCCGTGACCACTCTTCCAATGCCAGGGCGAAGCTGCAAAACACCGCATCGGTAAAAGAAGCCTTCCGCTCCTATTTTGAAAGCATCGTGGAAGAGGGGTATGATGACGGGCCAAGCAGGGGCTGCTTTTGCATCAATACGATGGTAGAGCTCGCCCCGCATGACAGAAAAATGGAGATTCTGACAAGAGAACATCAGATGTATCTGGCTGCCTTGTTTCAGGAGACGATTGAAAAAGGCATCCGGTCGGGTGAATTTGGGAATGATATGAATGCCCAGGTAATGGCTCAGACGCTGGTGGTGTCGCTGATCGGGCTTACCGTCATGATGAAGTCCCGCCCCGAGCGTTCGTTTATAGACAATTCCGTCAAAACCCTGCTTAACCTGCTCCAATAAGGATTAGGCGCGGGAGGATATACGGTTAATGCCCGTTTAAGGCTCAACCTCCGCCTGCCAAAGCCTCGTCCAGCGGGCAGCCAGATCCGTATCGTTCAATTGCATGCCGATCGCGACCAGATAAGGAGTGCCGGGGTAATTGGAGGGCTCCCACACCGTTCGCTTCCCGGCATATTGGATTAATTGAATCGCCTCTGCGCCTGCGATGCGGATATATCCTTTGGCCCGAACCAGATGCCCGCTCCAATCGTGCAGAAACTGCTCCACCTGCTCCCTGCTGACTTGTCCCCCGGCCGGAAAAGGCAGGGTAACGGCTTGCATCTGCGAGTAGGATTCGGCGTTGTGATGATGGGGCTTCGTATGCGGCTTGCCCTCTGCTGGGGGATGTCCGCTTAACACACGGAATGGACTCGCGGCTGAAGGCGGCTCTTCATTCGGACGTATGCCGGCGAGCAGTGCGGCGGTATCGACATGGCTTCTGACGGTGTAGACAATCTCCGCCTTTTCGTTGAGCTTGCGGACCGCTTTTTCAATTTTTCCGGACATATTCGGGTGGATCAGGTCCGTTTTATTGACGATAACAAGACCGGCCGAAGCGATTTGGCGGCGCAAAGTCTTCACAAGCTGACGGTCGGAAGCGAAGATGCTGTTATAATCCAGTACATATTCGGCGTCCAGGACAGTAATGACCCTGATGTCCCCGATACGCTCTGCAAGCGCCGGACCCTTCGCAATCGCAACCACATCCCCGGGATCAGCCACGCCCGTAAGCTCCAGCAAGAGAATATCGGGTTGTCCCATAAGCAGCGCTTCCAGACTTCCGGCAAGTTCTTCTTTTTTGCTGCAGCAGACGCAGCCGTCGAGCAGCTTCTCGACCTGAACACCAAGCTGCTCGCTTAAAATATTCCCGTCCACGTCCTGTTTGCCCAACTCGTTCATTAATATCCCAGGCCTTATCCCCAGGTTTCGCGCCTCTTTCAGCAGCCGCAGCAGCAGAGTCGTTTTGCCGCTGCCCAGAAAGCCGCTCAAGATCATAACTGGAATGGTCATTTCCACTATATCCTTTCATCGTTTCATTCATTTCCCTGCTCGGGATATAGAATAGATATGCTTTAATTATTCGTAATTATTACATAATAAATAAAAAACTAATCCTTTCTGTCCCGCCGCTCAATGTTTTTTTTGAATAATTTGTCACAGAAGATCACCGATCCCCGTCTTGTTTGCAGATCATCCAAATAAGGAGGAGCTTACCATGAAAAATTATGATGCAGCCGTAATCGGCGGAGGAATATCCGGGTTAATCGCGGCGATAGATTTGGCAAGAGCGAAGAAGTCTGTTATTTTACTGGAGAAATCGTCACGTGTAGGAGGGAGGGCCATCACCGTCAACAAGAATGGCGCCCTCTTCAATCTGGGAGGCCACGCGCTTTATCTCGGAGGGGAAGCCTATACGATTCTGAAGCAGTTAGGCGTAAGTCTGCAGGGAGGGAAGCCTTCTGCAAGCGGGCTGGCCATTTGGCAGAACGGGATTGTCCCGCTGCCGGGCGATGCCCTGAAATTATTATCGTCCCGGCTGCTGACCCTATCGGGTAAAATGGAGTTTGGGCGGTTTATGATCAAATTGGGCAAAATGGATACCGCCGCCATGGGGAATATCAGCCTGCGGGAATGGGCAGAGCAGGAAATCCGCGATCCGATGGTCCGCCATCTGTTCTATGCGCTGTGCAGAACATCCACCTACAGCAAAGACATCGATTATCAACGGGTTGGTCCTGCGGTCCGGCAGGTGCAGCTCGCGCTCAAGAGCGGCGTGCTCTATTTGGACGGGGGCTGGCAAACGATCGTCGATCAGCTTCGCGTGCAGGCGGTGAAGGCTGGAGTAACCGTGCTGAATAATAGGAAGGTATCGCAAATCCGGCATGATAATGGCTCTGTCTGCGGCCTGCTGCTGGATGACCAGGAAGTGCTGAATGTTTCCCGGGTCATCAGCACACTATCTCCGAATGAAACGTCCCGGTTGGTCCCGGGCGCTGAGCAAACCGCGCTGCGCAGCTGGAGGGAGGATGCCCGGCCCATCATGGCGGCGTGTCTGGACCTCTCCCTGAGACGCCTGCCCGTACCCGGCAGACAGCTTGCAATGGGAATTGACCAGCCTGTTTTTTTCACAAACCATTCAAGAGCCTCCAAACTGAGCGGCAACGGCGAGCAGGTCGTGCATCTTATCCAGTATAATGGGACCGGGGAGAGTGATCCGCGGGAAGACGAACGCAAGCTGGAGCAAACGATGAATCTCCTGCATCCCCATTGGCAAAAAGAAGTGGTCGCCAGACAGTATCTGCCGAATATAACGGTCGTTCACGATTATATGCATATTGGCCGCAGAGACCCCATGCCAGGACCGGCTGTTGCAGGAATAAAAGGTCTTTATGTGGCAGGAGATTGGGCCAGCCATGGAGAAATGCTGGCGGATGCGGCTGCAGCGAGCGCAAGACGCGCATCCATCCGGCTCTTGAAGGAGCTTTCGGCGGCTGGTGAATCGCTCGTCCCCGAGTCCGTCTTCTCCTGAAGAAACGGAGCGGAAGTGAGGCGGGGGCACCGAAATCATCAACCGGCTCTTACAAAGGAGAGAAAGGGGGCTTCTCATGGAAAATGCCTCATTCACGGATCAAATGTACGCTTCCTATAAGACCTTGCTGTTCACATTGGCCTACCGCATGTTGGGAAGTGTCATGGACGCGGAGGACATTGTGCATGAAGCGTTCCTGTCGTATAACGCCGCAGATTCCGATCGGATTCATAATATAAAATCGTATCTGTGCAAAATTGTAACGAACCGCTGCATCGACCGTCTCCGTTCCTCCCGGAAGAAGCGGGAGCTTTATGTCGGCACATGGCTGCCGGAGCCGCTCGTCACCGGGCAGAGCGGCAGCGAGGATCCCTATGATGCTTACGCCCGGCAGGAATCCTTGTCCATGGCCTATCTTTTATTGCTGCAGCAGCTGTCCTGGGTAGAGCGGGCAGTCTTCCTGCTGCGGGAGGTGCTGCAGTATGAATACGATGAAATCGCGGAGATCGTAGGCAAAAGCCCGGCGAACTGCCGGCAGATTTTCCACCGCGCCAGACGCAGCATTAAACCACCATCAACGCAGCAGGAGATGGGTAGTTCTGCGGCAGACCGGCTGCCCAAGCCGCAAAATGATCAATTAGCGGACATGGTCAATCAGTTTGTATCGGCGTTGACCAAAGGCGACGTCGGCCAGTTAATGCATGCCTTGTCCCATGACGCAGCTCTTTACACGGACGGCGGGGGCAAAGTATCCGCCGCGGTCCTGCCTATCCTGGGTCCCGACCGGATATCCCGTTTCTTTGCCGGTGTATTGAAGAAACTGCAGCCCGGCTTCTCCTACAAAACCGCAATGGTTAATGGTCAACCCGGAATCGTTACGTACGAACATGACAGTCCCGCCAGTGTTTTCACCTTTCTTATCGAGGATATGCGCATTTCCGCCATTTATATCGTCGTTAATCCGGATAAGCTCAGACATATCAGATAGCTTGCTTCGCGGGAAGCCTCGAGCCCCTTCGTCCTCCCTGGATCAGAGCCGCCTGTCAATAATTGCTGAAGCATGGCAAGCGGCGGGAAAATCATCTACAATAAGAAAAAAACCATCGTGAAGACTATGGTTTTTTTCTGCAGCCAAGGAGTGAAAATATCCCATGACGATTTCAGCCAACAATGACAAACGCACAGCAGGCAATCCGATTTTCCCGGGTTGGTATGCCGATCCGGAAGCCCGTATTTTCGAAGGAAGCTACTGGATTTATCCTACCTACTCTGCCCCGTATGGGGAACAGGCCTTCTTCGACGCCTTTTATTCCAAGGATCTGGCAGAGTGGACGAAGGTTGACGGAATTCTCAAAATGGCCGATATTGCCTGGGCGTGGCGCGCTATGTGGGCGCCTTCCCCGATTGAACGCGGGGGCAAATATTATTACTATTTTGCCGCCAACGACATTCAGAGCGATGACGAATTGGGCGGGATCGGCGTTGCCGTAGCCGACAAGCCGGGAGGACCGTTCCGCGATGCGATCGGCCGGCCGCTGATCGATAAATTCCATCACGGCGCGCAGCCGATCGATCCCCATGTCTTTATTGATGAGGATGGCAGCGCCTATCTGTATTACGGAGGATGGGGACGCTGCAATGTGGTCAAGCTGAACGAGGATATGATCAGTCTGGGTACGTTCGGGGATGGAGAGGTGTACAAGGAAATAACACCGGAATTGTTCGTCGAAGGGCCGTGCATGATCAAGAGAAACGGCAGCTATTATTTCATGTGGGCGGAGGGTGGCTGGGGACAGCCGGACTATTCGGTCGCTTATGCGGTCTCGCCATCCCCGACCGGCCCGTTCGAGCGCGTAGGGAAGATTTTGCAGCAAAATCCCGATGTCGCAACAAGCGCAGGCCATCATGGGATGATCCAGATTCCAGGGCAGGATGAATGGTATATCGTTTACCATCGGAGACCGCTGACGGAGACCGATGCCAATCACCGGGTCGTCTGCATCGACCGGATGTATTTCAACGAGGACGGCACCATCCAGCCGGTCGCGATTACCTTCGAAGGGGTTCAAGCCCGTCCTTTGCCGGAAGATCATTAGCGTAATCCCGACAAACCCATAGGAAACGGAGACCAAGCCTAATGACCCCAATGACAGACCAGCAGTTTACGCGGATATCCCGCGCACTTGCGGAGCCGCGGCGTTATCAGATGCTCAAGGAAATCGGCGCCAGCAGCGTCCCGTTTCCCTGCAGCGACCTGCACGAAACCCACCGTGTCAGCGCCGCGACGATCTCTCATCATATTAAGGAGCTCGAGACGGCTGGCCTGGTGGAGATCATCCGCGAAGGCAAATTTATGAATCTCGTTCTCCAGCGCCATGTGCTGAGAGATTATTTGGAGCGGTTGTCGGAGATATAGAATGTATGAAACGGCATCCCTTGGGAGAGACCTTGGACAATCTGTCCGATGAGCTTCCAAGGGGTGCATTTTTATGGCGAGGAGCCAAGAGTGGATTACAGTTTATGCGCAAAATCGTTTAAGCGGTTTGTCATTTCCTGGATTTCTCTGATAAACGCCGATATTTCCTCTGTCGATACTGCCTGCTCCTGGCTGATGGAAGCCACCTGGCTGATAGCGTCTCCGATCTGCTGTGTCACTTCCTTCAGGGACAGCAGCGTTTGGCGGATATTCCTGGTCGAATCGATCGTTTCCTGCGACAGCTTGCGGATCTCGCCGGCGACGATGCCAAAGCCCCTCCCCTTGTCCCCCGCATGCGCTGCTTCAATCGAAGCGTTCAAGCCGAGCAAATTCGACTGATCGGCGACATTTTTAATAATCGACACCACTTGATCCGTCTTCTCCACATTCTGGCTCCCCTGCTGCGACAGCACAAGCAGCTGACGGTTGAGATCGGCTATGATGTTGGAGCCGTTGACAGCCTTGGCGATTCTTTCGTTCGCTTGGGACAGGGCAACCACGATATGGTTCGAGAGTTCGATCAATTCGCTGTGCCGTCGAATTTGGACGGCCAGTCCGCCGATAACGACGCCTTCATCATTGTGAACCGGAAGAGCCGTGCCGGTGAACTCGAAGCCGTAGAAGCCGGCCGGGACATCTCCCTCGAAATATTTGTTTTCCAGAATGGCGGCTGCAAGCGGCTCATCCGGATTCAATTGCTGACCGACGCCGATATGGAGGTCAATATTTTCCCCGGGATAGTAGGCAATGAATTTTGTAAGATCGCATACTGCGATAGACATATCCGCGGGTACGGCGGCCTGTATGACAGGCAGCAGCGCAACGAGGCTTTCCAGCGAGTTGACTTTGTTGTTCATCTATTCAGTTCCTCTCTTTTCTAAACCGCTTCTCATTCTTTCATTAATTAATATCGTCGGGAACCCTCTCAAACATAATATAGCCTCTCGGAATTTCCCAGAGTCTCCTAATTAATGCTTTTGGACCTATACATTGATGATATTTTCCGCCAAATCAGGCCCTCAAGATCCATTGATCTTGGGGGGGGGGTTATTCCTAATAAATAAAACACAATGCGTTGACGGTCAATTAATGCTTTGGACCTATAATTTTGAAGGAGGACATCTATGCCAAATGGTTCATTCTGAAAGGATGCGGAGGAGATGCGTATGAATTTTATAAAAAAGATTTTCCTGAAACGGCTGTAAACCAAGCTGATGGTGCTGGCTTTACCGGTCCTGCTGCTCATCACCCTCTCCTTGTCGTGGATCAGTTACACCTTCGCCAAGTCTATGATTGTGGACGAAATCGAAAGCAATATGGACTGCCGTCTCGAGGAAACGATGCAGGGGATTGAGAGCAAGCTCACAGCTCATATCCGAATTCCGCAAACGTTGGTCCGCATCGTGGAAGCGAACGGCACGGATATGACGGAGGAGGCCTATCGCAGCATTCTGCTGAATTTGCCGGATCTGAATACGGACACGCTTGGCGTCGGCGTATGGTACGAGCCGAATCGGTACAAGGCCGGTAGGGAATATTTTGGGCCGTATGCTTACAAGGATGGCGATCAGACGGTATATACGGAGGAATCTATGAATGCGGACTATGATTACCCGCATTGGGAATGGTATCAGAACGCGACCGATACAAAGGAGAGCGTTGTATTCACGGACCCGTATTATGATGAGACGACGGACACGACGATGTTCACGGCGACCGTACCTTTCTATGACAGGCAAAAAAGCTGCTTGGGGTCACCACCGGGGATATCAGTCTGAACAGTATGCAGGCGATGATCCGGGATATCCGCGTAGGCAGCAGCGGGCAGGCGTTTCTGGTGGACAAGCAGGGAAATCTCATTGCCGGTCGTGAAGAAGGCGGCACGATGCAATCGGATAATATCGATAACGCCAATTCTACTTTCGCCCAATTAAGGCTGGAAATAACTGAACGCATGTCTCAGCGGGATCACGAAGGTGTATATCTGGGGACATTCGAAGAGGGAGAAGGACCCGTTGCGGTCTATTACAAGGGCTGGATACTGGCACTGGCAGCCCCGGAGCGGGAATTGTATGCGCCGCTGAAGGAACTCCTGAACAGGATGCTGATTGTCATCGCCATTGCGCTGCTGGTGATGGGCGGCGCGATTATTTGGTTCAGCCGCTATATGACCAAGCATATCGGGCAGATGAACCGGCTCTCGTCCAGATTATCGGCCGGTGATTTTACCATGCGGCTGGACATCCGCACGGGAGACGAGCTGGAGCAGATGGGGGATAATTTCAACCGGATGGTGGCGTCGCGCAAGGAAACGATGCAGAGCATTACGCGAAGCTCGGGCGAAGTGGCCATTCATGCGGAACAACTACATGCGGGAGCAGCGGAAACGGTCAAAGCAACCTTCGAAATATCCGGCTCCATCACCGAGGTTGCGGAAGGAACGGAGCAGGAAGCCTTGATCATCCGGCAATTGAAGGATTTGTCCGATGAGATCGCAGGCGGCATGGGGCAAATTGCCCGAAGCGTGGAGGAAGTCAGCGCTTCGGCAGATACGGCATACCATACAGCGGCAAAGGGCAACGAAGGCGCCTACGAGCTGATCCGTCATATGCAGCGCATCCATATCGCTGTGGATGCTTCCGCAGGGAATGTTGCCCGGCTTGAGGAGAAATCGAAGCGGGTGGAAGAGGTCGCTTCCCTGATTGCCTCAATTGCCGGGCAAACCAGCCTGCTGTCGCTAAATGCGGCAATCGAAGCGGCGCGCGCTGGCGAGGCGGGCCGGGGCTTCGGCGTTGTCGCCAGTGAGGTGCGCAAGCTGGCGGACCAGGTGGCAGACGCAGCGGTGCAAATCGGGACAACCATCATGGAAATCTGGATGACAGTTGCCGAAACGTCCGCATCCATGAAGGATAGCGTTGCGCTTGTAAATGCCGGATTGACAACGGCAGGTTATACGGGAGAGTCATTCGATCACATTACGGGATCAGTGGAAGTCGTGAACCGGCAAACCCTTGAGGTATCCGCCGCAGTGGAGCAGATGTATTCCGCCATGGGAAGTATGACCGCATCGATGGACCAAATGAACGGCTTAACCCAGGGGACGGCCGCCCGCTCCGGCAATGTGGCCGCGGCTGCGGAGCAGCAGTATGCCACGATGGAGCAGATGTCCGCATCGGCGGATATCATTTCGCGGCAGACGCAGGAGCTGAGGGAACTTGTGATGCAGTTTTCATTCGAGTGATTCCCATACAGAGCATGATGAGGCGGGGCCTCTGCTGCTCTGTATTTTTTTATGTATAAGCTTCACTCACTCTTGTTCATGTCTATAAAAGCGAAGAAACGAACTGCGCCGCTGCAGGAACGCGACAGCCGTTTCTTCTTGTTGTTGATTTTCAATCCAAATAGTCATTGGGATTTATTATGGCTAAAACCTGATGATCTTCCCATTTTCCATTTATCCTGACATTTTTTTGAGCGATTCCTTTTTTATGCAAACCTGCTTTCTCTAATACCCGAATGGATGCCATATTATGGGGCATGGCACCTGCTTCTATCCGATGCAGCTTTAAGTCATGGAATGCATATTCAACAATTAATTGAACAGCTTCCGTAGTATAGCCCTTGCCGTTATGCTTTTTATCTAAATAGTAACCGACAAAAGCACGATCGTTCTTGCCCGTTGCGGTTGCAGATAGCCACTAATGTTTCAGAAAAAAATGATCAAATAGTTAATACTTCAGAGCTTCAGTATTATGTGCTCTAACCTTTGCATTTAAGGACGACGGCACGATGGGTGGATCATAGAGGAAAGAAAACCATGATGTTATAGGCGGGGTCTCGCCAACATTTTAACTAAAATATACGCTAAGCCTTCCTTTGCGGTCGATTTGGCGTTTTTTCATACTCTATGCTGGTTTGGGCGACATGTCGGACCAACCGGTCATTCAATCTTTCTTTAAGAGGTACCGCCAACAAAGCGCGCACAGAAAAGGAACTGGCGCGCTTCTTGAGTTACCCGTTGGAATTTGGATTAAACTAGTTAGCAAATGAACGGATATGGTCCAGCAAGGCATCTAGTCCTGTAGCAAGTGGCGCAACTTCCCGCCGCAATCGCGAGAGTAAGAGACCACCCTGAAGTGCCGTGAGAAGAGCCAACGCTAAGCTGGCAGGATCAGCATCTGATCGCAACACACCACGAGCGTGCATGTCATGCAACCCCCTGGAAATTTCACCTTCCCATTGCGCAAAGCAAGATACAAGCTCATAACGGGCTTCTTCCTCAGTATCGGCTATTTCACCTACTAAAGAATCTAAGGAACAACCACCTTTGAATTGCCGTTGATTCTGGATTCCAATAATCAGATCTCTCCATGACTGCAGCGCTTCAAAGCTGTCAAGACTTCCTAAATAAGGCTGCTGGGCTTCAAGAACGGCCTCGGCCTGATGCGCGATTACGGCTCGTACCAGCTCTTTTTTGTCATGGAAATAGTGGTATAGCTGGGACGCGCCGACCTTCGCCTGACGCTGGACATCCTCCATCGATGTTTTACTGATGCCTTGCTCGGACATAATATCCGCTGCGGCTTCAATAATCCGAGCCCGTGTAGCCTGTCCCTTTAAGGTGAGTTTTAGCTTATATGATGTTTGATCGAAATCGTCTGTATTTTTCATAAAGTTATTATATCAAAAAGGGAGTTGACATTCCAGAGATCAAGCTATATTATTGAAACATTCAATACAAAAAAATGTATTGTTTATTACAAAACAATGTATTGATCGATTCAAAAATGCAAAGAAGAGAGGTATTTACTTATGATTTCGGAACAAAAGGGAACCACAGCTCTTATTACGGGAGGAACAAGCGGGATTGGCCGAACGACCGCAAAAGCGATGGCCGGGCTTGGCATTCATGTCATCTTTGCCGGGCGCAGTGTCGAACGGGGAGAACAGACGCTCAACGATATACGCGACAATGGCGGAAGGGCCGATTTCATAGCGGCAGATCTTAGTGACGAAGCGAGCGCGCGTGCGCTTGCGAAAGAAGCGGTCCGGATCGGTGGCGGTCATATCGATATTCTGATCAATAATGCCGCACTCGGTGCTGCGGGACCCACTCATGCAACAACAGAGGCGGACTTTGATCAGGTATTTGCGGTGAATACCAAAGTTCCTTATTTTCTTGTAGCAGAGCTTGCGCCATTAATGGCTGAACGCGGCAAAGGATCGATTGTCAACGTCTCGACCATGGTAGCGGAGTTAGGCACGTCAGGCTTTAGCCTTTATGGCGCGAGCAAGGCAGCGGTGAATCTGCTTACTAAATCATGGGCTGCAGAGTTCGGCCCTCATGGGGTTCGAGTCAATACAGTCAGCCCGGGACCAACGCGTACCGAAGGTTCATCTCAACTGGGTGATTTTCTTGACCAATTGGGAGCTCAAGCTCCCGCTGGACGTGTCGCTTCTCCTGATGAGATTGCGGCGGCTATTGTTTTTCTTGCAACAGATCGTTCGAGCTTTATTCATGGAGCCATACTTCCAGTCGATGGAGGTCGTACAGCCGTTTAATTAGCCTAAAGGAATTTTTTAATATTGTTACGTACTCATCAAAAAGAGCAAGCTCGGACACATCCTACTCGGTGTTCAGCTTGCTCTTTGCATGAAAATCCTTATTACCGACTTGCACTTGCTTACAGACCTCAGAGTCGGTGTTAATACAGGTTGAGCTTTTTGCAAAGTATTGGGCATTCGGCTGTTATTTATTAATCCTGCACTGCAGCGCGACTTTGGGATTGGCTAAATACAAATGACAACAATCACAAGAAATATTGATCCTATAAACAAAGTAATCTTGGTCCTTTAAACAAAGTGAAATATAGAAATGCCGTGATACAATTTCAATAACAAAAATGAATGGAGTGTGAAAAAGTGAAGCAGAATAATAGGGGGATGTTACAAAAGCCGGTAGGATCAGGATTTGACGCGACGTCTGCAACGGGAGACGTTATAAAGGGTATTGACCTTAACGGGAAAACAGCCATTGTAACCGGAGGCTATGCCGGCATCGGTCTGGAAACGACCAAGACCCTTGTTGCATCGGGAGCCACCGTCGTTATGCCCGCCAGGGATATGGAAAAAGCGCAAAAAAATCTTGAGGGTGTTCCTAATGTAGAACTCATACCGATGGATTTGACGGATCCGGCTTCCATCGATACATTCGCAGATCGATTTTTGACTTCGGGCAGATCGTTGCATTTGCTCATCAACAATGCGGGGATCATGTGGGTTCCGCTGCAGCGCGACGCGCGTGGATACGAATCGCAGCTATCCGCCAATCATTTGGGACATTTTCATTTAACCGCAAGACTCTGGCCCGCCCTTAAAAACGCTGGAGGGGCAAGGGTAGTTAATGTCTCTTCGTGGGGACATCATTTTTCGTCTTTCGTATTTGAAGATTTCAGTTTCGAAAGTCGCGAGTTCGATACACTTCAGGGTTATGGACAATCCAAAACAGCCAATATTTTGTTCACCCTGGAATTGGACAACCGCGGCATGAGTCATGGTGTACGCTCTTTTTCCTTGCATCCCGGTTCAATTATTGATACCGACTTGAAGCGGCTGCTGTCGACCGAAAATTTGATAGCGCAGGGGCTCTTAGACCAAGAAGGGAACGCCGTATATAATGCCTCAATGGGTTTAAAAACCATTTCGCAGGGCGCTTCAACTACAGTATGGTGCGCAACCAGTCCATTGCTTAACGATCTAGGCGGCGTGTATTGCGAAGACAATGAAGTAGCCTTGCTGGATCCGCGTACGGAGCCGGTTACACCGGCAGATCTGTTTGCAACAATATTTCCACCGTTTAACGGAGTAGCGGCTTATGCCCTCGATCCGGATACGGCCGGCAAGCTTTGGACACTAAGCGAACGGCTTACAGGCGTAACATTCGATATCAAGCCGTCCAATTGAAAAATGAAAACTGCTGAGCGAATTTTCGGAGGGGGTGTTGTTGTGCTTCCGGCAGCCCATCCTTCAGGCGGCCCCTCGCTGATTCTTCGCTCGACAATACCCCGGCAAAGTGTTATTCACTAATCTCCGTTGAGCCTGATTTTCAATCACAGGCTGACCGTAGATTAGTCCGGGAGGGTGAAAGCTGTAACAATGTTTATGCCTGCGAATTGCGAGGCCAAACATCATGGTAAACCGTTGCTCCGGGTCCTACCGAGCCGGTTTTGCAGGATTGAGGGGGACTATATGGCCGTAGAGGGACAGAATATGAAGGCTGAAATCATTTGGGCTTGTATGGATGACAAATACTATAAAGAAGAAGCCGTACTGGAGCATCATTGCATTGTACGGCTTATTTCCGGAGAAATGAAGATTGTTCAAGCCGAAAGCACATATGTTATCGGAGCGGGAGAAACGTTCCTGTTCCCTCGTCGTCAGTTGGCTGCACTCATCAAATATCCAAAAGATGGCCAGCCTTACCAGTCAATCATGATGATCCTGAAAGCCGAGCGGCTGAAGGATTATTATGTCCGTCACCATTTTAACGTGACCAAGTCCGGTTCACACAAGATCAAGACTTATGCGAATGAGCCCTTGCTGGACAGTTTTTTTGCTTCCCTGCTGCCTTATCTCCAAATGGAGGGCCAGTTGCCGGAAACAATGATTTCCTTAAAGCTGGAAGAAGCGATAACCATCTTGCGCTCCATTGACCCGGATACGGATAATTTGCTGACAAACTTTGATGAGCCGGGCAAAATAAATCTTGCTGAATTCATGGAAAAGAACTATATGTTCAACATCACGTTAAATCAGTTCAGCTACCTGACTGCACGAAGCTTGAGTACGTTCAAGCGGGACTTCAAAAAATCGTTTCATACGACTCCGCAAAAGTGGTTGACCCAAAAACGGCTGGAATTGGCCCATTACCAGCTTGCCGAAAAAAATAAAAAGCCGATTGATATATACGATGAAGTAGGATTTGAAGATCTATCGCATTTTTCCTACGCGTTCAAAAAGCATTTCGGGTATACGCCTTCCGAATTAATTCGCCAACAAAAGACTTTGCGCTGACTTATAACAAGTATAGCAGGAGGACAAAAATGGAATATACAAGATTGGGGAATTCTGGTTTGGAAGTTTCGCGAATTTGTCTTGGTTGCATGAGTTACGGGAATACCGGTTCAGGCATGAATGACCGCCCGTGGACATTGGATGAGGATAGTAGCCGAAGTTTCATCAAGCTGGCTTTGGATAATGGAATAAATTTCTTTGATGTTTCCAACAACTATTCTAATGGCGATACAGAAAGAATACTTGGTCGAGCCATCCGTGATTTCACACGGCGCGATGATGTCGTCATTGCGGACAGGGTATTTGCTCCTATGCGCCCCGTCCCAAATGGTATGGGGCTGTCTCGCAAAGCGATTATGACTGAAATAGACGATAGCCTTAAGAGATTGGGAACAGACTATATTGATATTTATGAAATCGGTCGCTTTGACTACAACACACCTCTTGAAGAAACGTTGGAAGCCATGAATGATGTTGTGAAAGCGGGTAAAGCCCGTTATCTTGGTGCTTCTACCCTATATGCCTGGCAGTTTATGAAAGCGATTGAAATACAGCGTGCCAAAGGCTGGCACCGATTCATCGTCATGCAGAACTACTATAACCTTCTTTATCAGGAGGAAGCCAGGGAAATGCTTCCGCTATGTGAGTCGGAAGGTATTGGGGTAACACCCTGGTCGCCATTAGCGCGCGGGCGACTAACACGACCTTGGGAAGTTGAACCGCAAACTGAACGTGGGAAAACGGATAGCCATGCAGCACAAGCAAATATCAATTTCAGTATGGATAAGCCGCTTGTTGACAGACTGGCTGAAGTGGCAGGAATACGAAAGCTCCCTATGGCCCAAATTGCTTTGGCATGGTTGCTTTCAAAGCCTGTTATTTCCGCGCCAATTGTCGGCGCAACCAGAGAACAGCATTTAAAAGATGCAGTCATGGCTGTATCACTCCAATTATCAGCTGAGGAATTATCTTTGTTAGAAGAACCCTACCAGCCTCATGGCCCTTTAAATAATTACCGTTTTGGGAAAGAAAAATAACAATTATTCATAAATCCGAGCATTTATAAAATTTCCCTCCTATAGACCCTTTATTCCTTTACCGTTCCTCCAAGCGAGTTCACAGATCAAAATGGCCAAAGATCTCATGATTGATCTCGGCCGTGAAACCCCACCACCCTCCAAATTCGGAAGCGATCAGGCAGGGAAGAACACCCTGTCTGTTCCATTCCGAATTTTTTTGCGCCGCTACCGCTCTGCAAAAAAGGGGCCTGTGGCACGCAAAACCAAACGCCAAACGAAATGAATCTGAAAGAGTCGAGCCGGGACAATCTGTTTGACGATGGTTTTTTGTCGAATTATTTTCAAGGAACTTTAAGGCTCCGTCGCCGTTGCTTTCTGCCGTCTGAATGTTTAATTGAAGTCGATTACCGGATGCGGCACATAAGGCGCTTCGAGGCCTTCGATTTCCTCTGGCGTCAGCTTGATCGGGAGAGCGGCTACCGCATCTTCCAGATGATGCAGTTTGGAGGGGCCGACGATCGGCGCCGTAACCGGCCTCTTCTGCAGCACCCAGGCAAGCGCTACCTGAGCCCGTGGAACCCCGCGCTCCGCCGCAATTTCTCCTACCCGCTCGACGACTTTGCGGTCAGCATCCGCCATCACCGAATAGAGCCTTTTGCCGATTTCGTCCATTTCCGAGCGAGCGCTTGTCGCTTCCCACTCGCGGGTCAGTTTTCCGCGCGCAAGTGGGCTCCAGGGAATAACGGCGATTTTCTCCGCCTGGCAGAGTGGAAGCATCTCTCGCTCCTCTTCCCGGTATAGAAGATTCAAATAGTTTTGCATTGAGACGAAGCGCGTCCAACCGTTGCGCTCGGCAACATGGAGCGCTTTGTGGAACTGCCAGGCATACATGGATGAAGCACCTATATAGCGCGCCTTTCCGGCCTTGACGACATCATGGAGTGCTTCCATCGTTTCTTCAATCGGCGTCTGATTGTCCCATCGATGAATCTGATACAGATCAACATAGTCGGTGCCTAGCCGTCTCAAACTGTTGTCAATTTCAATCATGATCGCCTTGCGCGAAAGTCCCGCACCGTTCGGCCCCGGGCGCATTCGGCCTTGCACCTTAGTAGAGATGACCACTTCGTCGCGTTTCGCATAGTCTTTTAAAGCCCTGCCAACAATCTCCTCGCTCGTACCGTCGGAGTACATGTTAGCCGTATCAAAGAAGTTGATCCCGAAATCAAGCGCCTTCTTTATAAAAGGACGGCTTTGTTCTTCGTTAAGCGACCAAGGTAGAGTTCCTCGATCCGGTTGGCCGAAGTTGCCACAACCGAGGCAAATCCTGGAAACGTCCAGTCCTGTTGCTCCCAATTTCACATAATCCATTCCTAAGCACTCCTTTTCCGGCATTCGTTCATCTTTTCATTCTGAACCGTGAGAACCGCGGCGGACAGGCTCGCTGTCGTAGTTTTTACTGAATTAACGAAACCCGTCCCTCATTGTCACACCATATCTTCGATGTCAGGTATTAATAAAACGCCTCTCGGTGGAGGCTGATAAAACGCTCCACGGTCATGGGAGGTTCTCCGGTGATGCGCTCAATGACATCGTTTGTGCCAGCAAATACGCCATTACGATAGTCTTGCGCGACCACAGTCAGGTGCTGTACAAAAAAGGGATTCGCGCCCTTCTCCTCAAGATCCCGCTGGAACTCCTCAATTCCAATTGGCGAATAGGTAATTTCGGCGCCGAGCGCTTCACTCATTGCCTGAGCGATCTCATAGTGATTCATCTCGACGGGGCCGTGCAAGCTATATGTCTGACCGGCATGGGGTGCTGGATCAGCCAAGATGGATCCAATCACTCTGCCCTGGTCCTCAGATGCGATGGGCGCATGCCGGGCATTTTCAAATGGAAACGCGATACGTTTGTTCTTCCAGATATCTTTAGCGTAAAGGAGATTAATGAGCCAATCGGCAAAAAAAGTTGGGCGCAAGTGTGTAGTAGCTATGCCTGACCAATCGAAGATCTGTTCGGATACCCAATGATTCTGGGCTGCATGGCTTAAGGAATCGCGACGCGCTGAAATCTGCGACATGTTAACGATCGCGGTCACTCCGGCCTCCTTGGCGGCCAGAGCAAAGTAGGCGGTTGCATCTAAAATCCCTGGCTTGACGGGATAGAGAAAATAGGCTGAGCCGACCCCTTTCATTGCACGCCTGAGGCTATCGAAATCCAGAAGGTCACCAACAACGATTTCTACGCCGCGTGCTCGGAGTTCCGCCGCCTGCGCATTATCCTCACGAACCAGAGCCCGAATGGGCTTGTTCTTTCTCAGTAGGGTTTCAATGGCGGCACTTCCGGTCTTGCCGGTCGGTCCACTTACAAGAATCGACTTATCAGCCATTTCTAATTACCTCCTAAGAATGTAAGGTAAGGCTCTTCGCTTTGCTTCAAATGAAACCAATCCTTCTTAATTGTTTACTAATACGGACAAGAAATTCTTTTTTTAAAACCGCAATTTAAGGGAAACGAGAGCTGCTCCGGCTCCATGGGCAGCGGGACCTCAATAAAAGATGCAAGCGTAAAGTGAACATGCCCTCCCATCAATGGAGGACCTGTCCATCGAGAGAACCATCATCGCCACGCTGAACAGAATACGAAGCTGTTGGTTAAATATTTGAGACAGAACTGTCTACCTCATTCTAAATTATATTTCCCGCAGTTGTCAAATTGGCCGTAGCTTGTCCACGCTGCGCAAGACTCTCGGGAGTGGACGGGTTGCCCTAGCCTCTCCCCGGGACGGATAGGGGAGAAACAAAAATCATAATATAAAATAAAAGACCGATCGTATTGTTATTTTGGGGAAGATTGTTTATGATAGCGACAGCATCCAAATTATCATAACCCACTTAGGAGGAATAACAATATGAGTAAAGTATGGTTTATTACGGGTAGCTCTACGGGCTTCGGCAGGCAGTTTGCGGAGCAGCTGATCGAGAAGGGCGAGAGGGTTGTGGCTACGGCGCGCAATCCGCAGTCGCTTAAGGATCTGAAGGAGAAGGCTCCTGAGCAGGTGCATGTGACGGCGCTGGACGTGACGGATAAAGACCAGGTCGAGCGAGCGGTGAAGGAATCGGTTGAGGCATTCGGTACGATCGACGTAGTCGTTAATAACGCGGGATACGGTCTTCGCGGCATGATTGAGGAATATTCGGAGGAACAGATCAGAAGGCAGTTTGAGGTGAACGTATTCGGCATGCTGAACGTTGTTCGGGCGACCGTTCCCGTACTGAAGCGCCAGCGTTCGGGCCACTATATCAATCTGTCATCTATTGTGGGAACGATGGGCGTACCAACGCTCGGCATGTACTCGGCAACCAAATTCGCCGTCGAAGGCATCTCGGAATCAATGGCGCAGGAGCTGCAGCCCTTCGGCATCAAGACGACCGCGGTGGAGCCAAGCGTATTTGCCACGGATTTTGCCGGCCGTTCGATGGAGCATGCCGCGAGGCTCCCTGAATACGACGGCGTATACGAGGCGATGGATAAGGCTATTGCGGGCTGGAGCATTGGCGATGCCGCCAAGGGCGTCCGGGCGATGATTGCGATGACCGAGAGCCCCGAGCCGCCGGTTCATTTCCCTTTAGGTGTCGATGCGACTTATGGTATTCGGCAAAATTTTCAAAAAAGAATCGAGGAGGCCGCCGCTTGGGAGGCGCTTGCGCTCGATACGGTTCTGGAAAAATAAAGCGCTGGCAGGCGAAGGGTATCGGTAATATTCCGAATTTGGTTAACTGTGACATTTCAGAATTGGCCATAAACGGAATTAACATCGAAAACTTAATTAAGCAATATTTACATGAGAAAAAAAATAAGAACTTTATTAACTGGACACGTTTGTTATATAAACACCAACAAAGGCTACCGATCGGCAGTCTTTGTTGGTGTTAACGCATCTTTAACTGTGAGATTTTCCAGCATTGCAGTTTCTTCTTTAGTGATCACTTCTATATCCAAGTAATGGCTGATCGGCTGAATTTGTTTGTACTTCTTTGGCTCATTAGCTCGTCGGCCGTCTTCATTTGTTTACCTAACCAACTATTGATTAAAAGTCGCCCCACATCGTTAAGGATCGGACTTATGACCAACTCAGTAGCTCTTTAATCGCCTATCCGTGCTGAAGGCGAACAAGAACATATATTGATATACCCCGCGCTCAGCGCGGTTTTTTGTTATATGGATATAACTTGGTTCCCCGTGCAGGCACAACAAAACGAACTAATCTCCACAATCCTCTTACCTCAAGTGTGGAGGCGACTGTCCGGTCACGGACATTTTTCTTATTCGATCAAGGAGAGGTCCTTCTTCCGGCTTAACTCGTCATGCCACCGGGTAAACTGAAAAACGACAAGACCTATGAGGTTGGCACTCCCTCCGACGATTCCAAGCCAGGTGACGGATCCATAATGGATAAAAAGGCCACCGATGATGGAGCCGAGAGCCGATCCCACATAGAGTGTGGAACTATGCAAAGAAAGCACTATCCCCGAATTTTTTCCGGATAATCCAATCAGTCTGTGCATCTGCGCCGGATTGAATGTAAAACCGGCGAAACCCCATAAAGCCATTGCCGCTATGCCGAGAGCGACGGAATTGAAGAAGGATAAGGTAACGACCGCAAACATCAGCAGGACAAGCGCCAAAACGATGGTTCGGGCAGGACCGTACCGGTCTGCAGCGAAGCCCCCGAAGTTGACGCCAAGAAAGCTGGCGATTCCCATAATGAGCAGCATAACCGTAATCGTATTTTCTCCGGCACCGACTCTGCCGAATATATCGGCAACATAGGTGTATACGACATAAATGCCGAAAGCCCAGGCCAGCGTTATCGTTAATGCGGCCAGAATGGTCGGGTTTTTTAGAAAAGACAGCCTTTCCGACAGAGTGACGGATGCGGGTGCCGAAATGGCGGAAAAGAACAATCGAATGCAGACGGTGGCGACCAAGGCGATAATGCCGACAAACCAAAAGGTCATTTTCCAATCAAAAACCGAGGCAATCCAATTGCCAAGCGGGACGCCTAAGATTAAAGCGACGGTATTCCCGCCAATGACGATGGACAGTGCCTGTCCCCGCTTTTCCGGAGCCGCAAGGGTAGAAGCGCTGTGAGTGGCTGCCGGTGCAAAGAGTCCGGCGCCCGCGGCAGCGACGATTCGTCCGACGAGAATGAGACCATAGCTGGAAGCCAGACCGCAGAGAATATTGCCCAGGGCAAAAATAAATAAGGCATACGTCAACACTTTGCGCCGTTCGGCAACTCCTGTAAGTGTCGTTAAAACAGGAGAACCAAGAGCATATGCAATAGCAAATGCGGTTACCAGCTGCCCGGCCGCAGATACGGAGGTATGCAAATCCCGGGCAAGAGCGGGCAGCAGGCCGGCAATCATAAAACCATCCGTTCCGATGACAAAGGTGCCGATTGCGAGGATAAAGATACGATAATTCATGAGGGATCTCCTTTCAAGCACAAGAGTGGGGTTCAAAGCAATCGATACAGTTCCATTGGATTGCGTAAGGAGGAAACGACAAATCAAAAGCACTGATTTAGTTACATTGGTTGACAAAAAAAATACCAACCCGTTTTCATGGATCGCCAAACACAAGGGTTAGCCGGGAGACCTTTCAAAAACCTTCTTTCTCCGGCTAACCTGCAGTTTCTCATCACGATCGTTGACTCTCAGCTAGCGTATCATGCAGAAGACTGGAGACGGTCACTTGTTCGAGCTCATGCTTCAAGGCCAATTCCGATCTCGTAAGGATCGGATTCAGGGCAGGTTGTATCCCTTTGCCAATCAGACATTTCGGATTCGGCGAACTGTGATGAAGCTCGAAGAGCGGCTTTTCCACAACGGCCTCATAGACATCCCGCAAAGTAATGGAATCCGGATGCCTGGCAAGCTTACATCCCGGGGTGTTCCCTCCGTGCTGAACGATGACTAAGTTGGCGTCATGAAGCGATTTTAGAATGCGGCGAATAAATACCGGACTGGTGTTCACGCTCTGTGCAATACGATCGGAGGTAACAAAGGTGTCGTTATCTTCGGTCATTTGCGCGATCCACGATAATATGTGCAGAGCGACTGCGTACCTGCTGACTACGGCCATCTGAACATCCCCCTTTCAACAATACCAGTATAGTTACAATGAAGTTTCAGGTCAAGGAGAATCGTCGGTATACAGTTATAATCACAAAATTAAATTTAGCTTTTTATACATATGAAAAGAAGCAGTGAAATCACCCTGACGACTCGCTAGAAACATCCCCATCCGCATATTTATGACGCGGGTTAGGTATTTTGTAGGCCGTTGGTTTTAAACTTTCCGAGGGATGGAGGTACCGAAGGAGCTGGAAGTGAAGTTTCTCATATCAGAGTTGCAAATCGGTTGCCATCATTTTATAATGAATAAACATTCAATCAAAAAAAAGAAAGGAGACCCTATGCCGCGAACAAAGGAACAGTTCGAGTACTTACGCTCCGTCACGAAAAACAAAATCCGTTCGGCCGGTTTGCAATTGTTCTCTCACAAGGGTTTGAAGGGGACGAACGTGCAAGAAATTGCTGCCGTAGCCGGCATCAGTACGGGATTGATGTATCAGCATTATAAAACAAAAGAGGATCTATTCCACGATTTAGTCAATACGGCGATCCAAGAAATGAAGGCGATCGAATTTTTGCTGGAAGCCGATGAACGCCCGTCCGGCATTTTCAGACTATTATCCGGCGCTATGATGCTTGAAATGAGCAAGAATGACGAGTCCGCGCAGTATCTGGTGTTGGTTGCGCACTCTTTGCTGATGGGTGATTTGGACCCGAAGATAGCGGGAGCGCATAATGCCCAATTATTCGAGCGAGTGGCGAATCTAATTAGAAAAGGACAGTCCATGGGGGATTTGCGTCCCGGCGATCCGTATCAAATGACGCTGCTGTTCTTCTCGATGGTGCAGGGTTTAGCTGTGTTGAAGCTTTCGTTAAAGGAACGATTCGTATGCCCAGATGCGGACATGTTGACGGCGTATTTGATCATGGATACGAACTGACCGGAGCCAACCTGTTGTATGCGTGCCGATTATGCAGATCCAATGGAGTGCTGTTGGCTAAAATGGCCGACGCTCTTTTTTTGAACTATTATTGAATGAAAATTTATTCATCAAAATAAACTATTGATAAGGGGATTAAACCATGATAAACGAAACCGCAGGACCTGTCCCAAAACAGGATCGGGCTCTCGCGCCGGATTTGGCAAGAGGAGTCATGCTGCTATTTATCGCGTTGGCCAACTGCGCCGGAGTCTTCTTTGCCACCGCTCCCGGCGTCGATCCCAACCCGCAAGGATGGGAGCGAATCTATAATCTATTCTCGTTTATGTTTCTTCATGCACGGACATACCCCATGTTCGCCTTCATGTTCGGATATGGGATGATTCAGCTTGCGATGCGTCAGCAGGCGGCGGGAAGAAGTCCGCTTGAAGTGCGTATGATATTGCTGCGCCGTAATGGTTGGCTTCTCGGTTTCGGTCTCATTCATGGCGTATTGCTCTATTCCGGCGACATTCTTGGCGCATACGGAGTAGCGGGGCTGCTGTTCGTCTTCCTGCTGCTGAATCGAAGCGAACGTATCTATCGATTGGTATTCTGGTATTGGGGGCTCCTGATCGTCTACTGTCTGGTTTTGATGATTTGGATTGCCATTAATCTCGCCAACGGGTCTACGGAAACGGCTGTAATTGTTACAAGCCCGTTTCCTTCGTCTTTGTCGCAGTCGTATTCCGTCTCCTTTACGGAAAGACTGAACGAATGGCCGATGCATACGGCTTTAATGTCCGTCTCGATTGTCATTATCGGTCTCGGTGCTTGGTGCGCGAAACGGCGGATACTGGAAAACCCCGCGAACCATCTTCGGATGCTGAGCTGGTGTGCCGTGATCGGGATCGCAGCGGCTGCAATCGGCGGTTTACCGATGGGGCTGCTTAATCTTGGCGTTCTTCACGCCGATGCGGATACCGCGCCGTTGATCAAATTGCTTTATGAAACGATCGGAACGTTCGGAGGGGTGGGCTATGTCTCCGTGTTCGGATTGATCGCCTATGCAATGACCAAGTACCCGGCATGTGCTAAAAGCCGGATCGTACGGGCCATTACGGCGCTTGGGCAGCGGTCATTAAGCGGCTATCTGTTTCAATCGATCGTGTGGATGGTCGTCGTATCGCCGTTCACGCTGCATCTAGGCGCGCATTTCGAGCGTTTGACCTTGGTTGCGATCGGAACAGCCGTGATCACTTGGCTCGCAAGCGTAATTGCGGCTTATTATATGGATCGGTACGGAAAGCGGGGGTGGGTCGAAGTGCTGCTCCGGAGATTAACCTACGGACGCTTCTACCGTAAAGGCGTTGTCGACGAAGACCGGGTAAAGGCAGGATTGTAGAAAATTGCACTAATGGCAGCAACCAAGGGAGATAAAAAGAAAGGGCCATCCCGCAAAGGATGGCCCTAAAACTTGCCGTTACAGACGGCACGGCGAACCGTATCATAAGTAGGGCGAGATTTCGCACGCAAAATCAGTCCGCAGATTATCGGGTGTAAAATTCTCTGTTTGCTAAGATGAGATGGAAGGGTGGTCATTACAATGGACTCGATTCAGAACATGAACAAGGCACACTAGCCTATATTGAGGAGAATCTTGACGATGAAATCGACTTTGAACTAGTGGCCAGAACAGGAGGCTGCATTTTTTAAACAATAAAAACGAACATATGTTCAAAAAAGTCGCATTTTGAACACAAGTCTATCAAATTCTCAATTTCCTCAGCTTATTGCCCTATCCCTAATTACGCAAAGAAGCTACTTTAAATACGAGGCATAAGTGTCAGCGTCTTACTGTTTTCTCGGTGAGATCGGTTTCATCTATCCACAACCTCGTATCTAGGCCTTGCGCGTTTTTTTGCAGTACGTTGGCTTCCGCAAAATCCGGACAAGGTATCTAGTTGCTCTCTGATCTGGTAAGTCAGGACGCGGCAAATGTACTGCTTAGTTCAACAGTAAAAAACAACAGGTTTGAGTCACGCATACCGCGGGTATAATGGTTGAGGATCTCACGAAGCTCTAAGTTAGTTGGAAAAACATTGGCTTTCCAATGCGGATATGGGACATCCTAGACATGGAGCTTCGAGAGATCACCGATATGCAGCTTGGGTCTAGTCCTCCTTTGGGTGGCCAAGTTTCACGAAGCCGATACGCGGTGGCCTACGCTACTGCATCAATTCCGCGTAGCTCCGATTCATCCATCGCGACGACATGGAGAGCGAGGGCTACGGCAAATATCTCGATCAGATTGAGGAGGTTTAACATGCATCAGCGCGCTGTACTCGCTGGGGGATGCTTCTGGGGAATGCAGGACTTGATCCGCAAGCTTCCCGGCGTCGTCTCGACTCGCGTCGGCTATACTGGCGGTGACACTCCGAACGCGACCTATCGCAACCATGACACTCATGCTGAGGGGATCGAAATCGTCTTCGATACAGCGGAGACGAGCTACCGGCGCATCCTGGAGTATTTCTTTCAAATCCACGATCCTACGACGCGGAACCGTCAGGGCAACGATATCGGCACAAGCTACCGTTCGGCGATCTACTATGAGAGCGACGAGCAGAGAAAGGTAGCGGAGGAGACGATCGCCGACGTGAACGCGTCGGATCTGTGGCCGGGCAAGGTCGTCACCGAAGTGAAGCCTGTCGGCGACTTCTGGGAAGCAGAGCCGGAGCACCAGGACTATCTGGAGCGTAATCCGAGCGGCTACACCTGCCACTTCCCGCGCCCCAACTGGGTCCTTCCCAGGCGGGAGGCCGGCGGCGCCCCGTCAAGTAGACAACAATGAAATAAGAGCACCAAGCAGCCTTAGTTCGGTACTCCACCGGACTAAGGTTGTTTAATTTCTTCTGAAACCGCTTGTGTTTGTAAAAGTGAATGTACCGGTGGATCACATCGATGAGCTGCTTCTGTCCCTTCTTCATTCTGACTACAGGGTGAAATCCTGCGAATTCATGAGTCTGAGTGAGGAAACGGAATCATTTCGAGGGAGTTTAACAAAGTCTGCTTGGAGCTGCTCCGTCGGGAATGACATCAAGTTCTTGTCATTGGCTCGTGACAAGAACTTGATGTCATAAAATAAAAGCTGCGATTTACGCGGGCTTAGTCATGACCAACGAGAAACATATTCGCAAAATCCGTCTTTTGTACATATCTAAATAAATCGCCCCACATCGTTAAGGATCGGACTAGTGACCAACTCCGTAGCTCTTAAATAGCCTTTTCCATGTTGGAGGCGGACAAGAACATATATCGATATTGCCCCGCGCTCAGCGCGGTTTTTGTTATATGGAGATAACTCAGGCAGGAAACGATTTTTATATCAAGGGTATAAACGCTTCTGACCCAGAAAACAATTCGTTAAGCGTAACCATTAACCCCATCGGATTAGATAATACAAGTATAAGTAACCATCCAATTTTAGTAGTCATGCGGATGTAATATTTTAAGGAATGTATCTTCCTAATCGGGGGGGCCGCAGAGACATAGGTTGAAAGTACACATATTGCTAAAGTGGATTATGAATGTCAGGCTTCAGCCTTTTTGGCTCCGTCATGATTGTCGCGTTCGATGTGTACTTGTCCCCAACCAGAAAGCGAGCTAATAATCGGAACGAGAGTCTTGCCGTAATCACTAAGTGAATATTCCACTTTAGGAGGGACTTGTGGAAATATGGTTCTGATGACGACACCGTCTTCTTCCAGCTCCCTAAGTTGTTGTGTAAGTACTTTTCGTGTTACGTACGGCAAAGCGCTCTGTAATTCTCCAAAGCGGTTTGCTCGGCCGATCAGGTGCCGAAAGATATGAGGCTTCCACTTTCCGCCAATTACGGCCAGAGCCGCTTGGACAGGACAGTAAAGGTTTTCCTCGTCCATATTCGATTCTCCTTTTGTATCCAAATGGAAACTATGTTACTCAAAAGTGCGTTATTGAGAGAATGTTGCACAAGAAATTATAATTCAAGGAACACAAGTAACACAATAATACAAGCTGAATTGGCATTGTTGAAAGGCAGAGCTTAAGACAGAATACTTTAAGAAAAGGGAGAGAATTCAAATGTCAGAATCATTGATGAAGGCAATATTGTCCAAAGAAAAAAAAGTACTAGACTGAAAAATAAAGTATTAGACTGAGAAAATATAGTTGTAGACTGGGATAATAAAGTATTAGACTGGCGATAGCTTTAAACTCGGCAGGCGTAGGAAAGAGACGCAGGGTAGCTAGCGATTCGGAACCAATGAGGTGCTTGTATACCTGCCGAAGCTCGGGGAACACAATGTCGACCCAGCGGTGGATCTGGTTCTTGACGCTGACGAGACGATGGACGATTATCTCCCGGTTCGCCATGAGAACGCGCAGTTCCATGAACCCTTCACTGGTTTCTTTGTTGAAGGTGTAGTTAACCGTTTTTCACCATGTCGGCGATAACGAAGGCATCTTTGATGTCGCTTTTGGATGGATTAATGTGAAAATATCCTAGGTTACAAGTATTTTCATTGGCTACGCGTTGACTCCGTGTTGACTTCGAGGCATAGAAAATACATCGCCGGGGCAATTGGCCCGCATGGCGATGTATTCGTCATTTAAGTACTGCTGTACGCTTTTTGGTTATTCTTATGACACGTATGAATGTATCATTTTCTTGGCTAGGGATGAGGGATTCGAAACCCCGATCGCAAGGTTAGGCGCTCTTTTACTTTGCGTATTTCCAGAATCGACCTTTGCCTTCGGCGATCCATTCCAGGGCTTCATCTATTCGCTGTTGTCGTGTGGCATCGGTCTTTGCACTTTCAAGCCATACGATGTAGTTCTTGCGGAATGACGGTGATTGGTTCTCAAAAACTTGTTGAGCAGTAGGATTTTTCGAGAGTGCTTCTAGGAAATATGCCGGAGTTTCTACTGGGTTGCTACCCGGCGCTGCTTTAGCTGTCTTGTCAAGTTTCACGCCTCGGTCATTTAAATCCATCGCTTCTTTGATAAAGCCTGCGAGTTCTTCATCTGATGGCAGCTCAGAGATACTCGTGAATCTGCTCATAAATCGCTGGCCTGGCTTTACTTTCTTGCCACCAGCAAATCGGGGATCGCTCATGAACTCAGATTTTATGAATGTGAGCGAACAGTGGTTTTTAGTGGAGGCTAAAACGCACATGAAATCGTTTTTGTAATCAAAATGCGGGATGGCCCACTTAATTGATTCCACTACATTAGGGCAGTTTTTGTGTATCTGCTCTCTAAGATAATTGAGGATTGGTTTGGCAAAATCCTCAGAGTTTTCGATGTAATGTGTAACTTTTGGATCAGTGCTCTCTAGTGACATTTTATATATTCTCCTTCCGGTACATCAAATCAGTTCGTTATGCTGGCAATAGGGATGGACACTGCTGCTTTTTGCTTTTTGTTGTAATACACATAGGATCCAGCGATTACGGCAAAACCGATCAGGAAAAAGATCCACCCGCTAACTGGGTCGCCTACAGCGATTGTGGAATACATAGCCCCGCCCAAGTCAAAAGTGATACCCGCGTAAGCCCATTCTTTAACTCGCGGAAAGCCTGGAATCAGGATAGCCGTCAAGCCTAGTAGTTTGGCAATGCCTAGAAAGGGCAAAAGGTAATTAGGGTATCCTAAATGCTCGAATAAATTTACCGCATCTGGTACTAACAATACGTCGGGAATGGCGCCTGCCCCAAAGAATAGAACTAATAATCCTGTGAAAAACCAGTACATGATTAAAACTCGTTTCATTGGTAATCACATCCTTTTTCTTTAAGTACGTGACAATTACAATTGAACATTTTGCAGGTGATCTTCGAGACGATCCCACGTTTCGCTGATGCCTTGCTCCATGCCCATATCCAATACCGTTTGGAGCGCTTCGGTGGACGTGTATGTTGCAGTGTTAATCAATTTAGTTTTGCCTGCGAACTCTACGAACTGAAGAATCACATCGGTTGCAGGCATATCCGCAGAAACATTGCCCTCACTGTCTGAGAAGTAGTCCGTGTATTCGATTTTTTCGCTGGTTACGATATCTTTGTACACGCCTTTGCCCCATGATTCCATGCCGTAGAAATCGCCTTGGTTCTTATCCTCGCACTTCATGCAGTAATGCCAGATGCCGCCTGGGCGAAAATCGATGTTGCAAACCGGCAGCGTCCAACCGCTCGGCCCCCACCATTGCTTCAAATGCTCGGCTTCGGAGAAAGCTTGGAATACTAACTCGCGTGGGGCGTTAAATACTCGCTCCAGGATCAATACGTTTCCTTCTACTTTGCTTACGGTTTGGTTTGTCATTCCATTTCCTCCTCTAATTTGGATGATTCCTTGGGCTTTTCTTGCAACTGTTTTAAATAACGCTCTAAGTTGTCGTAACGCTCATTCCAGATTTGGCGGTAACCCTCAAGCCATGTATCAAGCTCTTTAAGAGGCTCGATCCGAAGCTTGTAATTCCTCCGATTCGCTTCCGCTTCGACTTTCACCAGGCCAGCTTCCAACAGGACGCGCAAGTGCTTAGAGGCTTGTGGCTGCCTTAACTGCAGCCGTTCCGCAATTTCGCCTACGGAAAGCGGCCCATTCGCCAACAAATCCAGGATGCGTAATCGGTTCGGTTCTGCCAAAGCGCTAAACGTTGTGCTACTTATCATTCGGTACCAATCACCTCGGTTCAGCGGCACCTCTTGCTTACATTCATAATATACCCAACGTGGAATATTCCTGTCAAGGAATATATATAATTTTTTTCTCTCGTGTTATGTGGGAATATAAGTTTACCTTCGAAAAAGGCCGCGGTTTTCGCGGCCATAAATGCCACCGACACAAACAGAGGGCCAGCTACCACCAACTGGAGCACGAAAACGGCAGCCACGCTGTTGGCTGCCGTTTCTATGTAAACTTTGAACTACCGGGTACGTTAGTTCAATAAAGCAGCAGCAGTCTACGACTTTATTTTCTCAGTCCATGGCTGTTGCTGTTTCGTTTTTGGGGTTAGTCTAATACTTAATTTTCGGAATGTGACGGTTTGTAAATCGAAAAAACAGCGCGGCTGCAATACATCCAGTCTAATACTTTATTTTCTCAGAACAAATATGTGTGCATGAATACGGCGACCCAGATGTGCTGAAATTAAAAGATGTGGAACGTCCGGAGCCGCAGTCCGGCGAAGTTCTTGTCCGTGTTGAATATGCGGCAGTGATTCCACTGGATTGGAAAATCCGCAGTGGAATACTGAAGGATGTATTTCCCCAAAAGCTGCCGTTTATTCCGGGAACAGTTGTTTCCGGCATTATTGAATCCGTAGGCGACAATGTAACGGGATTCAAAGCAGGCGACTTCGTTTTCGGCAAAATGAAAGGATCATATTCAGAATATGGGATCGTTTCAGTTTCTGAACCATATTCGGGATTAAACGGGTTGTTGCATGTACCCGAAAATCTCAAGCTTGATGATGAAGCGACAATTGGAGCAGGTGCCGAATCCGCTTGGAAAGCTTTGTTCACAGAAGGAAATCTAAAACCCGGTCAGACCGTTTTGATTCATGCTGCGGCCGGTGGGGTAGGACAATTCGCTGTTCAACTTGCTAAATGGAAGGGCGCCAAAGTGATTGGCACCGCTTCGAGCGCTAATCTCGATTATGTGAAATTATTGGGAGCAGACCACGTGATCGATTATACGACGATTCCATTTGAAGAAGTCTTAAAGGATGTAGATCTGGTAGTAGACACAGTTGGAGGAAGTACCCAAGATCGATCATGGCCGGTATTGAAACCAGGTGGATGCATCGTCTCGTTGGTGCAACCGCCATCCCAAGAGAAGGCACGCGAATTCGAGGTTACAGCCAAACATAGCACCGCGTTTCCGACGTATAATGACAATAAAGCGGTAGCGCAACTACTCGCGGATGGTACAATCAAAGCGGAAATTGACAGAATATACCCGCTGAACGAGGTAAAGGATGCACACTTGCGAAGTGAGGGCAGGCATAGTCGCGGAAGAATACTATTGAGTGCTAATCCCATCTAGAACTAAAATATCACCTCCAACGCGCGGGGACTGTGATTTTTAGATGCCCAAGGCCGTACACAAGGCGATCGATGAAAGGTTTGGGTAATGTAGGTGCAAAGGGGGATGGAGCCCCTTTTCTTATTAAGGGAGAGGAAAACGTAATCATACTAAGGGTAATCAAATATAAATTATATCTGATTTGAATGGGCATCATTACGGGATTGGAGATAATGTACTGGTGAGAGTCCAAATAATTATGATAAAAAAGAGTGTCGATATCGGAATTAATTTCTTTGATACTGCTGATATTTATGCAGAAGGTGAAAGTGAAATTATTCTTGGACAATCCTTCCACAATCTTGGTATTGCACGGGAGGAAGTTGTAATTGCTAGCAAAGCCGCCGGACGAACAGGTATGGGACGTAACGATGTCGGTGCTTCAAGAGGACATATTATGAATGCAGTGGAGGCAAGTTTAAAGAGATTGAAGACGGATTATATCGATTTGTATCAGATTCACGCCGATGATTTCTTGACACCTGTAGAAGAAACTTTAGGTGCTTTAAATGATCTGGTAACACAAGGTAAGGTACGATATATTGGAGTGTCGAACTGGCATGCTTGGAAAATTGCTGATGCTCTTGGTATTTCGGAACGCAAGAATCTGGCTCGCTTTGAAACGGTTCAGGGGTATTATTCTCTTGCCAGCCGCGATGTTGAGCGAGAGCTGGCGCCTTTGATGGAAGCGAAGAAGATGGGGCTTCTGGTGTGGGGTCCGCTTGCTGGCGGTCTACTGTCAGGGCGTTATGATCGACACAATCAAAAGGCTGAGGATTCGCGCCGCTCTGCGGCTGATTTCCCGATTGTAGATAAAGAGCGAGCTTGGAATATCATTGATACGTTAAAACCGATCGCTGAAGCACATGGGACAAGTATAGCAAGTGTAGCGCTCGCTTGGCTGATGACAAGACCAGTTGTAACCTCCGTTCTTGTTGGAGCGAAACGATTGGAGCAGTTGGAAGAAAATCTGGAAGCTGCAAATTTAGAGCTGACGGATGATGAAATTCGCCAACTTGACGAAGTGAGTACACTGCCTCCTGAATATCCAGGTTGGATGGTTGACTTTCAGAAAAGTGATCGCCTGGAGCCACCTATTTTTTAAAATATTCAGTCTCGGTTATAAGAATTGCCGGTCTAGTGCAAGGCAGCGGATATCCGAAAAAGCCAACGGTCATAGAAAAGCAATTTCAAATTTCGAGGAGGATTTATCATGTCGACGAACACAATGGTTTCCCGGGTAGAAAACGATAAAGTGCTGGTGCTGGAGCGAGTGTTCAACGCGCCGCAAGAGCTCGTGTTCAAAATGTTTAAGGAGCCCGAACACCTGAAACATTGGTGGGGGCCGCGGGGCTGGGACGTTCCGTTCGTCAGCGTCGATTTCCGGCCGGGTGGCAAATGGCACTATTGCATGAAATGCGTCGATCGAAACCAAGGCGACTTTTACGGCATGGAATCGTGGGGCCTGGGTATCTATCATAAAATCTCCGAGCCGCAGCGAATTGACTACGTCGATTACTTCTCGGATGCCGAAGGAAATAAAAAAGCCGACATGCCGGCGACTGACATCGAACTCGAATTCGTCGATCTCGGCGATAAGACGAAGCTCGTCAACCGCGCCACGTACGTCTCGGCGGAAGCACTCAAGCAAGTCATCGACATGGGCATGCTGCAGGGCATCACTGAAACTTGGGATCGCCTGGAAGAGCTCCTGAACGAGGTCAAATGACGAACGGAAAAGTCACGATAGGCACCGCTTTCTTCTCCCCTATATTAGCAGATATCAGCTGTAGAAGGACAAGTCAGCGCGGAGTGGTTTAATAGACTTCTCTTATTTAGTTTGGATAAGCAGCAATCTGAACAAAATGTGAATCTACTCCAATCTTTATTTCATCTTGATGTCCGCTTCATCTTATCTTGATCCGTCTCTATTAGACTGACCGTGTTACCCAGTTTATCAGTGATGATGAAGATAGTTGAAAAAGGGCAACCTGATTATGCTATTTCATGCTTCCGTCTCCGCATGCAGCGCAGGCGTCACGACGCCGAATTCTTCGCCGGGCGCCGGAAGTACGGTAAATTCTCCGCAGCCGGACAAGATAGGTCGAACTTCATAAGCCGGGAATAGGTTGTTAATAAGGAGATGTGATTCTATATCCATTTATTGTAAGTTAGAAGCGCTTGTTAGGGTAATCAAATGGAGAAAGAGACATTGGGGAATATAACCCTTAAAAGAAGCGAAAAAATGTGTCCAAAAAAATATGATGAGGTGACCCAAACAATGGCATACAAATCGAAGTATACGTACCTGAACCTGCCAGTAAAAAATTTAATTCAGACGAAGGAATTTTTTAGTGCCATAGGCTTCGAGTTTAACCCCCAGTTCTCAGACGATAACTCAGCCTGCATGATTATTAACGACTATACGTTCGTTCAATTGCTCACAGAATCGTATTTCCAGACGTTCATCAATAAGCCAATTGCAGATGTCGCCACCGCCGCTGCAGGAATTATCGCACTCTCTGCCGATAGCAGGGAGCATGTAGACGAACTGGCGGACAAAGCGTTGTCAGCGGGGGGAAAGCAGTCCAAAGATCCGACGGATCACGGCTTCATGTACGTTAGAAGCTTCGAAGACCTGGACGGGCATCTGTGGGAAATTGCCTATATGGATATGAGCGCTGTACCCCAGGAATAGGCATTCCTGGTTTTTAAGAATGTCAAAACATGATGATCAGAAAGCTGCCGGTTTGCACCGGCAGCTTTCTGATGTTTAAAAGTAAAAGTTCAGTTGGTTTCATAGCTGAGTCTATAATTCTAATTTCATATTGCTGGCTGTGTGTCCGCTGGGAAATAAGGAATATTTAAATTTTTTCGCCAAAATTAAAAAGATGCTTCGAGTCTATCTTCATGATATGCCCATGGATTTCCGAATCCGATGAGATATTGGACCGTGACATCAAGCACTCCTGCAATATTTGCAAGTTGGAAGGGCGACAATGCCTTTTCTAAGCGTTCGGCTTTTTGATACTCTATGGTAGTCATTCCTGTTCGTTGGGTAATTTTAAGTTGCGAATATCCACACCGTTTCCAAGCTTCTACAATGCGCTTATGTGCCATTTTTTTTGTTCTGACGATCCAATACTTATGTATAAAATATCGCATTTTGTACATATGTAAATACATCGCCCCACATCGTTAAGGATCGGGCTGATAAAGATCCGGATCTGACTGAGTATCGAACGGGAGAAACCCCGGAGCTCTTAAATAGCCTTTCCCTGGCAAGTTGCAGGTATTCCATAATAGAATTCCAACATTCACAAAACTCACCTCTTTTATGTCTTGAATGGCTCATTACGAGCCATTCAAGGAATGTTTTTACCTACCTGGGCGTTCAAACCCTCCAATACTTCCCGGGTCTAATCGTCCGGCTTCAGGTCTTTCAATTAGCGGGTCTGCGTGACCACTGTAAATGTGAACCCATGATGGTTTCCCCTCATCTAAGTTATTAAACTTGGATGCGTCATCCCAATTAACTTTTTTCAAAGCTTCTAACTGATGGTTTTCTAGACCGTACTCTTTAACCACATCAGTTAAATTAGTTTTTAAAGCTCCCGGGGCTTCACATAATATTAACATATAAATCCTCGACATTATGCAACACTTGGCGCCTGCACAACGTTTGAGTCTATGAAACGTTCCATAAATTAGAAGAGGTGATAGAGATGACATCCAAGAAGAAAATGCTGGGTCTTTCCGCAGCCGTCGTGCTTTCGTTGTCTTTTGCCGGACAAAGCTTTGCCGCATCGACAACCTTTACCGATCTGGACAAGGTAGCTGCCAAGGATAAAATCATTTCCCTGCAGGCAGGCGGATTCGTATCGGGCGTGAGCAGCGACCTGTTTCTTCCCGCCGCTACGCTGACGGCTTCGCAAGGTATTCAAATGATCGTCAAAGCGTTTGATTTGAATATCGATACCCTTCGTTTCGTCAAAATGCCGCTGGCAACCGACTACTACAAAAATGCGAAAAATGATGCCTGGTACGCCGATACTTTGATTATCGCGGCAAACAGCGGCTTCGATCTGCCGGCCGATCTCGATCCGAGCAAGAAATGGACGAAAGAGGAATTCGCCCACCAACTGATGCTGGCGATGGAAGGGCATTTCCCGCTGCCGATGATCAATGTCAAAACCGTCGATATCAAGGATCAGGACGATTTCACCGTAGAATATAACGGTCCGATCCAGCGCTCAATCGTTCTGGGCATTACGTCGCTGGATGCAGAGGGGAATTTCCATCCCAAAGCGGAAATCACGCGCGCTGATTCCGCTGAAATGATCTATAACGCGATTGAATACGTTAAAGCTCATCCGGCCCCGGCGCAGCCCGAAACCTCAGCCCAGATGGAAACGCCGAACGAAGGATAATACACGCCGGGAGTTATCTGTCCAGGTCTCCCCAAACCATAAAGCAAACCCATAAGCAGGCAGGAAATCTCCCCGGGGATTTCCTGCCTTTTTCAATTTACACTGCCGTTTTTTATGCTTCCTAAAGCACTGATAAAGACGGCAATTCATATGCTGGTGGTATATGAAGGGGAAGGCGATTATCATGGGGAAGGTGGAGGAGCGCGAGTGATCCATTATGCCGCAATCGGGGATTCACTGACTGCCGGAGTAGGGGGGCTGTTAGGCGGTGGTTTTGTTCCGAAATATGGATGGCTGATTCAGGAGAGATTGGGACAGCCCGTTTATTACGACAAAATGGGAATATCGGGAGCAAGGATGCCGCGTATTCTATCGGTTGTAAGACACGATCCCAAGGCGAGGGCCATCCTGGGGAACGCTGATATCATCACTCTGACAGTCGGAGGCAATGATATGGTCGATGCAGCCAGAGCTTTCGCAGTCCACCGGAACGAAGAGGTGTTCAGTGAGGCCCTGACGAGCTGCCGGAAGAATTTTGCAGGTATTCTCGCGGTCATCAGGCAGTTGAAGTCCGGCTCCAAGCCTTATCTGATCCGCGCGGTCGATCTGTATAATCCCACACCCTCCCAGCCCGAAGCAGGGCTGTGGGTCAGGCGCTTCAACAGCCAGCTCGAAAGCTTCGAGGACGGGAATCTCAAGGTCGCGAATATTTACAGCTCGTTTCTGGGAAGGGAGCGGGAGCTCTTATGGCTGGATCATTTTCATCCCAACGGGCGGGGCTACAGCGTAATCGCGGAGGAGTTGGATAAGCAGGGGTATGGGACGTTAGCATGAAGGGAGTCCCTTTGGGGGACTCCGTCGTCATTGCGATTTCCCCCAACACCTCGGCTATCAGGCGACAGCGGGTACTCTGCCTCTAAATATGCGGCACGCCTCAGGTCGCGATGGAACCAGGGCATGGACTGGCCGAAGAGCTCATGAGCAGCTGGATGCTGCAACATCTTGGAAGCGATTTCAGCCGGATGCCGCTGCCGCAAAGCTGACGATCGTTTATTTCTTTTGTGATGGCGGATTCCTAATTCTGCAGTCCTCCCGACGTTTTGCTGTAAACCGTTCGTATGACCAGTTCGGCCAGCAACAGCAATAGCACAATAGATCCGTAGACGCTGACCGTATAGCTCTTCTCGTAAGCGAGACCCAATCCCTTGGTGCCAATGAAGGTAAACAGATGGATAAACATATTGGTAAAGCAGAAGGAGTAGCTTCTGCACATCCACTCCCGGTGGTTGGCGACCCGCATTCTTCTGATCTGGACCACCGCCGTGATCGTCATGGCCGGCCACAGGACGTTCAGAAGGTTGAAGGCCATGCTGGCCGCCTTGCCTCCTGTCGCTGCTGGAGCCATATAGCCGGAAGTGATCACGACGGCAAAAACGGCGATCAAGTAGAAGTACCCGTTGAGCCTATGGAACCTCCTGTGCTTGTACACGACTTTCTGCGAGAAGTTGATGGCTCCCGACACCATGGCCGCGCACGCGAATGCCACATGAACATACAAGACGTTTAGCCAGACCGAAACGTTAATGGGATGCTTGAGATTTGCTTTATGGCTTAGAAAAGATTCTGCCCGGGGATCAGCAATGAAATTGACGTACAGAACGTACGCGATAAAGCCTGCCGCCACAATCAGCATAAGCCGGTACAATCGCTTCGTATTGGGCATTCCGGACACCTCTGTGCTATTATTTAGGGAAACAGTCTGCATCGTGAAAGGGTTTGAGCCATGCGCAAGGGCGAACAAACTAGGCTCCGGATCATCATGAAGTCCGCCGAGCTTTTCAACCGGCAAGGATATGCGGCTACGACCATGCAGGATATCATGGACGAGACCGGCCTGACCAAGGGCGGGCTGTACCGCAGCTTCTCCGGCAAGGATGACATTGCCGTTGCTGCGTTTCAATACGCGGGCGAGGTGCTCTGGCGGCTGTTCTTACAGGCGACCGAGAACTGCGAGACGGCAACAGAGAAGATTATCGCGATGTGCAACGTATACAGCGACACCGTGAACAATCCTCCGCTGCAGGGAGGCTGCCCGTTCCTGAACACCGCCGTCGAGGCCGATCATTCTTTTCCGCTGCTGCGGGACCAGGCGATCGATGCATACGGGCATACCCAATCCTTTATGCAAGGCGTTCTGGAGCAGGGGGTGTCTGCCGGAGAATTCCAGCCGGATATGGACACCGAGGCACTCGCCTCCTTCATCTTCTCGGCGATCGAAGGCGCCATAATGGCGAGCCGGCTGACCCGGGACAACAAGCATGTCGCCTTCGCGACGAAACAGATCGAAAGCACACTGCGCTCCTGCGCCCGGACGTGAACCATACGGCATAACCGTAACGGCGGCGGTCCAGAGGCTTCTGAATACGCTGCTGCTATTCCTTAGGGATGAAAGAAACATGGAGAAGCCGCCAACGTCCGGCGTCAGCCGGTTCTTAGTGGCCGGTTCTGGGGATTCGTTCAGTTCGCTGCCGTACGCTTGCCCGATACCTTGGAAGCAGGCAGCAGGCCGGCCCTGGCTCTGCCCGACATTTCGTCCCCCAGCACGGTCACCTCGAATTTCAAATTCAAACGCATCGGCTTCTTCACTTTCAGCGACCAGCTTAAGAGGCTGCCAGCCACGACGGGATCGATGAATTCGACTCTCTCATCGCCCTGCACGGCCGTTCCGCTCACACGTCCACTGTCCCCGGAGATGTTCAACGTGACCGGGAGCTTTCCGATGGGCGTGGCAACGATTACCTCCCACCTCCCGACAAATACGGTTATTCCGGCATCCTCGCGGGCAGTGGGCCTGTTTGTGGAGATGATCCCGTCTCCGGCATCGACAATGCCGGACGTATTCTCCGGCTCCCGCTCATCCGCCCCGAATGCCGCTGCTTCGAAATCCGATGATTCCATAACTGGCTGCATGCCGACCGGGCGCCAGACCGTCCCCCGCTTCTCGTATTCGAACATTTTCTCCACTTCATGTGCGATTTGCGGCCCCAGCTCGCGCTCGACGATGTACAGCGCCACATCGAGACCCGAAGTCACGCCTCCGCCTGATACAAGATTGCCGTCATCGACGACGCGGGCATGCACGGGGACAGCTCCAGTCGCTCCCAGCGCCGCCATGCCCAGATGGTGGGTTGCGGCACGGCGGCCCTCAAGCAGCCCCTGCATGGCGAGCAGCAGCGAACCTCCGCACACTGCTGCGACTGTCAGTCCCGGAACCGACAAGGCAGCTTCTATCTTGGGGACCAGCTCCGTTTGCGACGCCTTTTGCAGCAGAGAGACGATTGATTCGTCCCCTTCCCCGTACACAGGCCCGGCCGCTCCGGGAACAACGATTATCGCCGCGGCTGTCGGATCGATCGACCCGGATGCGGAAATTTGCAGGCCGTTGATTCCGCTGGGAACGGATCTCGCGCCTTCAGCCGACACCAGCTCGGCGCGAATCGCGCCTCCCGTGTACCTTCCTGCTTCGGTAAATACCTCGTAAGGCGCCAATGCGTCCAGCAGGTCGAATCCGTCAAACAACACAATCTGCACAAGCATTTGAATCCCCTCCGACTAATTTTGAGACCGGACGGTACGGTCTCTTTTTTAGACTACGCCATTTTGACAGCATTGGCAATCGCTTTGCGCTGCGTTTATATGGACATTTGATGACATGGGTTGATGTTGAAAAGCCAAGGAAGATCGGGGGGGTTGGCGTTGTACAGCAGCGAGGACAGCAAGAGTCCGGGGTGGAAAATCGTTGATCGTAACTTTCTAAACTGTTTGAAGATATTATTCAATTGTTTTTAATTGTGCAGGGACTATGATTAGGATATAAACACCATAGGAGGGTGTGTTGCAATGAACAGAATCATTTTAGAAAAGGAAAGGATGAGGGTCACTATCGCTGACGGACAGACTCGCGTATCCGATGTTGTAAGCGATAACAAATGATTGAACTTGAAAGCGCTTCATTCAGTTTCATCAGTGAACGGAAGTCCCGGCAGGGATGAATGAAAAACAAAGATGATCATACAGGGAGGCTTTTGGCCCATGAAGTTTTATAAGAATAGAAAAGTAAAGAAATCTTTCCTTTCGCTGGTTGTCTTATCCCTTGCGATATCTTCCAGCCTGATACCGGGCGTGGCGGGGGCGGCGGACAATACGGCGTCTGAAGCTTTCAACACAAGCACGGGAACGCTCAATGTGGACTATGCTTCATACTTGTCCAAGCACGATGTGGTATACAATGCGCCGATCACCGATCCCAAAGGGGCTTTGACCGTAGGGAACGGCAAGGTGGGCGGAATGGTCTGGGATACAGCCAACGGACTTACGATGCAGGTTTCCGGAGTGGACGCTTCGCAGGAAGGCTTCGCTTCGCAAGGCCTGGTTAATTTATATACGAATCCCGGTTTGAATACGGGCTACACTGCGTATAAACAGAGACTTTCCTTGTATGACGGTCTCTTGACGACCGAGTACGATTCCAACCGCAAGATTACGATTATGGGATCGCCGAATTCCGAGGTGATGGGCATCCACGTCGAAGACAGCCGTGTGGGCCTGGCCAGCGTTTCGCTGGATCTGAGCCTGTGGGATGTCAGCAACTTCGGCGGAGGCGACGTGAAGAATATCAACGCATGGAGAACGGTCACAACCTTCGCCGATCCGACTGTCGTCGGGTTCAGCAGAGGGCAGGCCGACCCGGATCATTTTGGCTACACGATGGCTGCGACGGTCGAAGGGGCGGACTTCACGACCCAGACGGTCAACGGCAGCAAGGTAAGGCTGAACATTAAGCCTACATCGAGCTATACGATCTGGATTTCCACGGCCAGCCGGCTCAATGCCCCGGGGTATGACTCGATTGCCGAAGCCAAGAAACAGTTAACGACTGTCAAGGCTGCCGGGTACGATACCACCTTGGCCAGCTACAAGGACTGGTGGCATGATTTCTGGTCCAAGTCCTTCGTCCAGTATTCCAACGCTTCAGGCGATGCCGATTATATGGAAAGCTTTTATTATCTGAGCACGTATATCATCGCCGCAGGCGCATTCGGCAGCTATCCGTTCCACTTTATCAACGGCGTATTCAGCGCCGTGGAAGACAGCGACAGCGGAAAGTGGAGCAACGCGTACTGGTACTGGAATCAGAGGGATATTTACCATTCGTTCCTCGCCTCCAACCATGCGGATATGGTGGAAGTCTTCAACAATTTATACAGCCGCAATTTCGATACGCTGAAGGCATACACGCAGACCAGGTACGGCATCGACGGCATCTGGGTTCCGGAGACGATGGGCTGGAACGCAAGCGCCGCAGGCACGATCAACAGCGACTACACGCAGGATACGCTGTCGACCGCATCGGAAGCGGCGATGAATATGTATGCGCAGTACAAGTATACGAATGATACCGATTACTTGAAGAATATCGCGTATCCGTTCATGCGGGAGGCGGCCAAATTCTATGCGGCCAAGCTTTCATTCGACGAGACAACGGGTCAATACTTTATGGAGTCCTCAAATGTGCATGAGCAGCATTGGGACGTGAAGAATGCCATTACCGACCTGGCGGCTGTACGGGATCTGTTCCCGGCGGCAATCAAGACGAGCGAGGATTTGCAGCTGGATGCGGATCTCCGCCTCAAGTGGCAGGACGTTCTGGATAATCTTGTCCCATACCCGCTCGATCCGAACGACCCCAACCAGTATTTGCCGCATGCTCCGCCGTTGTCCCAGAACCGGAACAATGAGAATTCCATTTTGGAGCTGGCGTGGCCTTATAACATTAGCGGCATCGGCTATCCGGACTATCAGAAGCTGCTTAACGGATACAATAACCGTCCATACAAGTACACGTCGAACAACGTTTGGGATCCGGCTCCTATCCAGGCAGCACGTCTCGGACTGGGCGACGAAGCTTATTTGGGTATGAGAATGATGCTTCAACGGTACCAGCAGTATCCGAACGGACGCACGACGAATACCAACGGCGAGTTCGAGTACATGGGCGTGCACCTATTGGCCATGAACGAATCGCTGCTGCAAAGCTATAACGACAAGATCAGGGTTTTCCCTGCTCTGCCGACCGACGCTGCCTTTGTCAGCAAGTTTACATTGTCGGCCAGCGGCGGGTTCCAGGTAAGCTCGGAGAAGGATAACGACGAGATCAAATATGTCGGGATCAAAAGCTTGTACGGCAACCCGGCAACTGTAGTCAATCCTTGGGGAACGGAAACGGTGCAGGTCAGAAAGGTTTCCGACAATTCTGTCGTCACGACCTCGTCAAGCGGTGAATTTACGTTCAATACGGAGGCGGACACCGTATATGTGGTAGAACGCACCGCCAAGCCTTTGAGCAATTATACACATGCCAAACTGACTGGAACTGCCAATCAGGGTGTGAAATCCTTAAGCGGCACAAGCTCCAGGCTGGGGCTGGACGCTTCGGGAGGCCGTACCACCATTACGACTTTTTATGCGGATGGCTCATACGGAGGTACAGATGTGACTTTGGCGCCGGGGAGCTACACGACAGCACAGCTGATGACGGCGAACATACCGAATAACTGGGCGTCATCGGTACGGGTACCGGCGGGCTACACAGTAGCTGTGTACGACAATGACAACTTTACGGGAACCAAGTGGTTGTTCACCTCGGATACGGACTTCCCTTCCGGAACCAATCCGAATGCCAATGATAAGATGTCATCGGTGAAAATCTATCTTAGCGACGGCAGCACAAAGGTTGAAGCCGAGAGCGGAACGTTAAGCAATCCTGCGAACAAATATGCGGATGCTGCGGCTTCGGGCGGCCATGCAGTGAAATTCGAGGCGACCGGTGATTCGTTAACCTTCGAGAACTCCGGTTCGGCCTCCAAGATCATATTTACGTATGCCACAGCCAGCGACCCTGGACAGATCAGCCTCTATATTAATGGTGTCTTCAGCAAGCATATCAGCTTCCCGACGAACGGCGTATGGCAGGGAGGGTATCCTTCCTTGACGGTGCCGGTAAATATCCCGGGAGGCGCAACCGTCAAATTCCAGCTGGATGACGGGGACAGCGCTGTCAATCTCGATTCCCTCTCTTACATATCCATGGATTTGAGCGGGGTAGGCGTGGATGTAGCTTCCAATCTGATAACAGGCACTACGGTCGATATGCAGTACAGCCTTGATTCCACGGATGGCCTCAATGGCACATGGACGACGGCTACGGCCGGCAGCACAACGGTTATGTTTCTGGGCGGAAAAGTATACATCAGGGATATAAGCGATCCGGGACATTTTGCCCTGATTGCAACGGTACCGCCGTTCAGCGGACCGAAATACGAAGCCGAGAGCGGCACAAGAACCGGTTCGACCAACGTTGCCTCGGATTCCAAAGCATCCGGAGGCAAGGTCGTGGATCACTTCTCCAATAACGGAGATTCCGTATCCTTGTCCAATGTTGCGACGGGCTCGCGGCTGATTATTGCGTACTGCACGGACAATAATCCGGGCCGGCTCAGCTTGTACATCAATGGAGTGGACAGCGGGAACATCACTTTCCCGACTACCCACGGCTGGAATACCAACTATTCCACGGTCACGGTCACCAAAGCCATTCCAGCGGGCGCAACGGTCAAGCTGCAGCTGGACAGCGGAGATTCGGGAGCCAATATTGACTATATGATTGTGCAATCGCAGGATTTGACCGGCGTAAGCCTGAACACGGCGACCAGTCAAATTACAGGCACGAATACGTTCCTGGAGTACAGCGTGAACTCGACCGACGGCAGGAACGGCACATGGACCGCGGCCAAGGCGGACAATACGCCGGTTGTCATGGCGCCGGGCAAGATTTTTGTCAGAGAAGCGGCCAACCCGAACAACTATAAGCTGCTGCAGACCATTATCGGACAAATGTATGAAGCGGAGAACACCACATTAACCAAAGTAGACGCTTCTTCGGATGGAGCGGCTTCCGGCGGCAAAGCGGTTACCGGCTTGTCCACCCCGGGCAGTTCTTCCATGGTCTTCACGAGCACGGCCAAGGGCGGGCAATTGGTTATCGGATATACGACAGCCAATGCAAACAGCAAGCTGAGCCTCTATGTCGACGACAAGTTTATCAAGAGCATCGGCTTCCCTTCCACCGGCGTCTGGAGCGGAGCGTATGCCGTCGTGAAGACGAATGTCAGCATTCCGGCTGGATCAGCGGTTAAATTGATGCTCAATAATGGAGATTCCGGATCGAACATCGACTATTTTATTGTTCAGCCTCTGGATAATTTCAACGGTGTGAGCGTAAATGTGGGGGCAGGTCAAATTTCCGGAACAACTGAGGATATGGAATACAGCCTGGATTCCTCAGACGGCAGCGACGGCAGCTGGGCTGCGGCAGGCACGGGAACTACGCCGGTTGCATTCGTCCCGGGCAAGATTTATCTGCGGGTAGCGGGCAATCACAGCATCAACAGCCTGCTGGCAACAGTGGCAGCGCCGGCTCCCGCACCGACAGTAACGGCCAATGTTTACTACGGCATGGCGCAAGTCAAGCTGGTGGGAGCAGCCACAACGATGCAGTACAGTCTGGATGGAGGCTCTAACTGGTCCAATGTTACGGCTCCGATTGCTGCAGGCACGGCCACGCTTGATTTGTCCGCAGCGCCGAATGACGATCTCCGCGTCCGGACAGCAGCGACATCAAGCGCTCTTGCCTCACTGCCGACCGGAAAGCTGAACATACCGGTAGATCTGGCGCTGTTGAATGTGAAAATCGCCAATGCCGATGCGCGGGTATCCGCAGCTTCGGTCGGAACGCTGTGGGGTCAATATTCGCAGGAAGCAGTTGATGCCCTCCTGCTGGAGATCGCGAATGCCAAAGCGGCGGCTGCGAGCGCGGACGCCACCCAGGAGCTGGCGGATCAGGCAGCCAATGCACTGGATACCGCCATGCAGACGTTCACGGCAGCCGTGAACACGACGGCATCTATTGAGGATCTTGCCCTGTTGGGAATGAAGTATGGCCTGACATCCGCAAGTCCTGACTGGCAGCTGGTCAACAGGTACGATTGGAACAGCGATCATAAAATCACGATTGTTGATCTTGCGGTACTGGCCTCCAAGATCGGGCAATAACAGCAGTTGTTACAGCTTGGGGAAGCGGCCAAGCATGACGCTTCCCCGGGTTATCTTTCCGCGAGAGGATGAATCTTAGTTCATGACATATAAATTGCGATCCATAAGTATGGTCTTCATTCTGCTGGTTTCCCTGGTAAGCCCGGGTATTGCGCTGGCAGACAGCACACCATCGTTTTCGCTTGCGATTACGAATGAAAGCCCGGCTCTGCAGGAGGAATTCCAAGTCAGCGTAGCGGCAAGCCAGGTCACCGATATGTACGGTTATGAGATCAATGTCAGCTATAACCCCGCTCTTCTGGAGTTCAAAGGCGTGGAACCATTGGCTGGAGGCTACTCCATTACGCCGATTGTCAGCGGCAGTACGATTCAAATCGCGCATACGGAAACAGGAAGCACCCCGGGGCAATCCGGCAATCCGACGCTGGCCAGGCTGACTTTCAAAGCCATTGGTACAGGGTCCGCCCAAATCGGGCTTGCGGGCTTGACGCTGGTTGATTCCCAATTTGCCTCGTCCGAGTATACAAGCGATGCCCATGTAGTTGCCGTTATCAGCGATCCGTCGACTCCAACGGATCCGACCGATCCGACCGATCCAACGGACCCAACAGACCCAACAGATCCAACGGATCCGACCGATCCGGATCCGACGGATCCAAATCCAACAAATCCAAACCCGACCGATCCGGATACAACGGATCCGGGGGACTCAACAGATTCGCCGGCCAGTGCACCTAATGTGATCAAGCCGGTATCTGTCCTGGATAAGGATACGGGCATCGCGAGCTCTTCCGTCGATGCGGAAGCCTTGAATAAAGCGATTGCGGCCGCAAAAGCCGACACAACCGGAAATACTCCGGTAAGCATCGTGCTAAATGCGGAAGGCGCTCAAGGCTATGTGCAAACCCTGCCGGTCTCCGCGCTGTCCGACGAGTCGAATCCCGTCTCGATCGAAATCAGTACCCCTCTGGCGACGCTTGTTGTTCCAATTAGCATGTTCCGGGGAAGCGCGCTGACTTCCGGTGACGTAGAGTTTCATCTGGGCCAGCCTGCTGATGGGCAATTGAATGACAGCATCAAGCAGCAGATCGGCGGTCGTCCGGCAATTGAATTGAAGGTCCTGTCCGGCGGCCAGACCGCTGAATGGAATCATTCGCAGACGCCGGTTACCGTGCGCATTCCTTACAAGCCAAGCGCGGAAGAACTGAAGAATCCCGAGCATATCGTCGTCTGGTCTATCGATGATGCAGGCCGGACTCAGCCTGTAACCAGCGGAAGATATGACCTGGAATCCGGGCAGGTCACCTTCAACGCTGCACAATCGGGTACGTATGCCGTGGCATTTGTGCAGAAAACATTTGGCGATATCGCTGCTCTGGATTGGGCGAAAACGCAGATTGAAGTGCTGGCCTCAAAAGGCATTGTCAACGGATTCCCGGATGAATCGTTCGAACCGGACAAACCGGTTACCCGCGCAGACTTCCTGATGCTGCTGATGCGGATGCTGGAGCTGAAAGGGCAAACAGGAGCTTCATTTGCCGATGTGCCCGAGAGCGCTTATTATAGTGAAGCCCTGCTGACGGCCAGAGCACTCGGCATTGCCGACGGCACCGGGGATAATCTGTTCCAGCCCATGAATCCGATCACCCGGGAAGATATGGCGGTATTGACGGAGAAGGCGCTAAAAGCGGCGAACAAACTCCTGAAGGAAACGACGGCGACAGGCCTGGATGACTACCAGGATAAAGATGCCGCCGCCACTTACGCCAAGGAAAGCTTCGAGTATCTGATCAAGAGCGGAATCATTCACGGCTATAACAATCAAATTCAACCCAAATCGGCAACAACCCGCGCGGAAGCGGCGGTCATGCTGTACAACATTTATAACGCAGTGCAATAATTGCGCCGATAGAGCGGGATTATCGTAAGCGTACGAAGAGAGAAGAGGATGTTATGCTCTTCTCTTTTTTCGTTAGTTATTGGGCATTCGGATCTTCCAAGGCTCCGGGAGCTCCGTTTTCCACGTTCATTTTCGCGCGCAGCGGGGTTGATATGCCCGGTTTGGATCTTGCGGCGCGATCAGAAAATAATTCGACTAAAAAGCGATAATTATACATGTGCTAATGCCGGGGACGGCTGTATAATAGGCGTAGCCGGAAGCTTTAAAAAAGACAAAGGCAGGAAGCTTGAGGCAGTCTTGAAAGCGGATTCAAAGCAGAATATGAGCTCAACTGCGGGAGAGGGTCGATTGACTATGATTAAACCGATTAAAGTGAGAAATGCGAATGATATCGAACAAATCAACCGCATCGTGTTCAGGTATCCGTTCGATATTTGGATACACAGCAAAAGCGGCATGGCCGATGCCAAATCGCTGCTGGGCATGTATGTGCTGAAAATCAACGAGCCGTTATTCCTCGTCGTTCCGGACGATGCGGAGGTTGGGCCGTTGTTCGCGGAGCTGGAGCCTTATATTGCGTTTGATTGACGGGACAGCGGTGGACTCGTCGCTCAGGCACAATACGATTATGGAACGCATCTCCAATCTTGGCATTTTACGTTTTTCCACGATTCAAGTGAGGTTGACCCTCTTTTTCACCCTTATCCTGTTTGCCTCCATCGCGACTGTCGGTGTGGTGAATTACCGGCAATCCAGCGCAGCGCTCAATGGCAAAATCGAGCTGTATTCCAGACAGGTGATCGGACAGATCGGCGCAAATCTTGATCTGGAGCTGCAGCATATCCAGTTTGTCATGGAGGATATTATATCGGGCGAAGATGTGCAAAGCGGCTTGGCCGGCCTGAAGACCTCCGGCGGTCAGCAGTACACGCTGACCAATACCATCAACAAGACGATTTCCCACAAGCTGTCCATGCTCGCTTATATCTCCAGCGTCACAATTCGCGTAGACCGGCAGACGACGCTGGGTACGTACAATTCCCTGGATAAGGAACAGCTGGATTCGATTATTCAAAGGACCGAGGGCGGTACGGACTATCGCTACTTTCTCATAGACGACAAGGTGAAAGGAAAAGCGTTTCTCTCCATAAGCAAGCCGATCCGATCGGCAGTCAACGGGGAATCGCTTGGCGTTATCGTCATCACGCTGGAGGAAAACCATATCGCCAGGCTTTATGAAGGGACCGATCTGGGCCAATCGGCAGAGATTTTTATTCTGGATGATCAGGGCAGCGTCATATCGAGCAGAAACAAGGCCCGATACCCGGTCAACCGTCCGCTCCCGGATCGGGAATTGGCGCAGCGGGTGGCAGGCGGAAGCTCGCCGGACGGCGAGGCTTACTTCGGAGAAGCATCGGGCGTCGAATCGCTTGTTGCGTATACGCCTGTGGCGGCCAGCGGCTGGAAGGTGGCGGCTGTCATTCCGAAATCGTTCATTCAGGCGGAAATCAATGACCTGAGAATAACGATGCTGCTGATCGGCGCTGCCTGCCTGCTCATATCCGCGCTGATCGCTTATCTGATTTCGCTGGGCGTATCCATTCCCGGACGAATGCTCAGGGCGCAGATGAAACGGGTGAACGACGGAGATTTGAATCTGGCCTGGGCGGATCCGCACAAAGATGAAATGGGCGCAATCTCGGCAGGCTTCAATGAAATGGCCGGAACGCTGAGGACGCTGCTTGCGCGGGTGGCGGCATCTTCGGACTATATGCGGGAGCAGTCAGGGATCGTCTCAGCCGTATCCGGCAGATTCAGAGGCAATCAGCAGCAGTTCGTCGAGGTGATCAAGCAAATTGCCGACGGATCCAATCAGCAGGCTGGCGATGCTGCGGCCAGCGCGGAGAGTATGAACGATTTGTCCGGAAATATCAGTGATATCGGGGAGGGAATCGGTACGATTTCCGAATCGATCGCCGATATCGACGCCATCTGCGCCGGTGCCCAGCAGTCGGTAAACCGGCTGAACGATAAAGCGGCGGCTTCCCATTCCGCCCTGCTGCTTGTGCATCAGGACGTTGGTTCTCTGGACGCGGAGCTCAGCCAAATCAACGAAATTACCCGGCTTATTACCGGTATATCGAAGAGAATGAATATATTGGCTATTAACACCTCCATCGAAGCCGCGAGGGCCGGGAGCGCGGGCCGGGGCTTCGCCGTTGTGGCGGAGGAGGTCAGGCAGCTGGCCGAACAGTCGCGAATCTCGTCGGAACAAATCGGCGATATGGTTTCCGCAGTTTTGAACCGTTCTCAGGCAACCGTCAGGGAGGCCGGTCGGTCGGTGAATATGATGAAAGAACAGCTTGAGGCTGTTGAGGAAACGGACCGCAGCTTCGTCCTGGTCAAGCGGCAGCTGGAGCAAATGCTGCCGCATGCGGCGAATGTCCGCACCGCTTCCGGGCGGCTGCAGCATTTGCGTGACGGCGCGCTGCATGCCATTGGAAGCATCGCGTCCATTGCCGAGGAAACGGCGGCGGCTTCCGAGGAAGCGTACGCCTCCTCGGAAGAGCAGATGCATCAGACGGAGACGCTTGCCAATATGGCGCAGGAATTGGAACAAGCCTCTGTAAAACTTGCCGAAGCGATCGTGAAATTTCAAATACCGCAGGACAACGAGGTGAAACTCCATGTATAAGCTGCTGATTGTGGACGATGAAGCGCTGGTTCGCGAAGCGATCCAGGATGGCATGAACTGGGAGGCCATGGGACTTGAATGCGTAGGGTCCTGCGAGGACGGCATCGAAGCGCTCGAATTCGTCGAGCGGGAGAATCCGGATATCGTGATGACCGATATCGGGATGCCGTTCATGAACGGCATCGAGCTGACGCGCGAGCTTTCCGTGCGTTACCCGGATGTGAAAGTGATCATCCTGACCGGGTACGATGAATTCGAATATGCCCAGCAGGCGCTGAAGATGCAGGTTGCGGACTATATACTGAAACCGGTTACAGCCGCCGAGATGGAGGAAATTCTGCTGCGGCTTAGCGAGCAGCTGGACAATGAGAACCGGCATAAGCGGGATTACGAGAAGCTGAAGCGCCAGTTGAAGGAAAGCATGCCGCTGCTCAAGGAGCGGTTTCTGGAGCGGCTCGTCACTTCATCGATGACGGCGAAGCAAAAACGCGAAAGCTGCAGTTATTTTCAAATCGTATGGGACCAGTCATTCCTGATCGAGCTTGCGATCGATGTCGACGAGCTTATATTGAAGCATCCGGCTACACCGTCCGACGATGAGCTGTTCCGGTTTGCCATTTATAACATCGCCAAGGAATTAATGGAGAAGAGTGCCGGTGCGGAGGTGTTCCGCGACAGGGAAAACCGGGTGCTCATCCTGCTGTCCGGTACCGATCCCGAAGCGCTGTGTGAGGCAGCCGGGGCGGCGGCGGAGGAAATCCACACTGCAGTCACCACCTATTTGCCCGTGAAGGCTTCTATTGGAATTGGCCATACCTGCAGGCTTGAGGATCATGTCGCGCTGGTTCACCGGTCGGCATTGTCCGCTCTGGATTACCGCTATGTTATCGGCACCAATGAAATTATCCGCATCTCCGATATGGAACGGCGCAAGCGCCCGGAACTGCTGTCCGCGGTCACCTGGGAGCATGAGCTGATCACGAAGCTGAAGACGGGTACGCCGCAGGAAATGGACGAATGGATCGCCAAGCTGTTTTCGACCTTCCGCAAGCAGCTTGTCCCCATAGATGTCTGTTATATCTACCTGCAGCGGTACGTTCTTACCTTGATGCATACGCTGTATGAAATGGAGAGCGATACCGGCAGGGTGTTCGGGGAAGCGGCCAATCCGGTGGCGGAAATCAGCAGGCTCGCGGCATTGGACGAAATCGAAATCTGGATGAAAGAGCTGTGCGGCAAAGCGGTGACGGTCATCCGGGGCATGCGGGAGGATCACAGCGTGCTGCAGATCGAGAAGGCGATGGCCTATGTCAGGCAGCATTATACAGACCCGGATCTGTCGCTGAAGACCGTATGCAAGCATGTGTCCATGAGCGCCAGCTACTTCAGCACCCTGTTCAGGATGAATACAGGCCGGACCTTCGTGGAATATGTGATTCACGAGCGGATGGAGAAGGCGAAGGAGCTGCTGAAGCTGACCTCCATGCGAAGCTACGAAATCGCTTACGCCGTCGGCTACAGCGATCCGCAGTATTTCAGCAGCGCATTCAAGAAGCATGCCGGGGACACGCCGACGGACTTCCGCTTCAAAATGACGGGGAATGAGGGATGAAGCTGGGCCTTTTCTCGCGATTCCGCAGCATCCAGACGAACATGGTGCTGGCCTTTGTCCTGCTCATCCTGATGACGATTCTGATCATGAGCGTCGTCTCTTATTATTTGTCCAAGGACGCCGTGCAGTCCAATGCGCAGACCTATACGACGGAGCTTGTGAAGCAAGTGAACAACAATATCAAGTCTTATGTGAACGGGATGAAATATATTTCAGATATGGTGGACGGCAACCCGTATGTGCAGCAATATTTGTCGCAGTTCAAATACGAAAGCCTGACAGAGGAGCAGAAAAGCAAACAGGCCGTCGCGGACTTTCTGGAATCGATGGCCGTATCGCGCGCCGACATTTCTTCGGTGAGCCTGTTTGGCTACAACGGGCAGTTCGTGACGGGAAGCAAAGGGCTGGAATTGAACCCGTTCATCGATATTACGAGCCTCAGCTGGTACCGTGGCGCCCGGGAGGCGGGAGGCTCGTACGTGATTTCTCCCTCGCATGTGCAGCCGGTGTTTAAGGACCGATATCCCTGGGTCGTTTCCCTGAGCATGGAGCTGGTCAGCAAGGACGGCGGGACGAAGCTTGGCGTCTTCCTGATCGACCTGAATTTCAGCGTGATGAACGACATGTTCCAGGATATCCGGCTTGGCCAGCGGGGTTATCTGTTCATCGTCGATTCCGAGGGCAAAATCGTGTACCACCCGCAGCAGCAGCTGATTTACAGCAGCCTGAAAACGGAGAAAATCGCCGAGGTGCTCCAGATCAAGAATGGCACATTTATCAGCGATGAAGGCGGCAACAGCAGGATGTACACCGTTCAGGAGTCGGACTTCGGGTGGAAAATCGTCGGCGTGTCCTATGTCAATGAGCTGGTCGGCAACCAGAATGAGGTGCGGCTTTCTTTTATTTTTCTCGGCTTGATCTGCATCGTGCTGGCGATTGTCATTTCCCTGTTCCTGTCGCAGCGGGTCAGCCAGCCGATCAAGCAGCTGCAGGGCTACATGAAAGAGGTGGAGAAGGGCAATTTCGACATTCAGGTTCCCGTTCCGACCACGATCGAGATCGGCAGGCTGGCCCGGGCCTTCAACATTATGGTGGGCAAGATCAAAGAGCTGATGTCGCAGGTCGTCAGGGACCAGGAGCTGAAAAGAAGAAGCGAGATGAATGCGCTGCAGGCGCAGATCAATCCCCACTTCCTGTACAACACCCTGGACTCCATCATCTGGATGGCGGAGAGCAAGAAGTTCCAGGAGGTCGTCCTCATGACCTCGGCGCTTGCGAAGCTGTTCCGCGCGTCGATCAGCAAGGGGGAGGAGCTCGTCACGATCGAAACCGAGCTTGAGCATATTACGAACTATTTGAAGATTCAAAAGATGCGCTACAAGAACAAGCTGGACTATCAGATCGAGATTGGCGATTCGGTCAGGCAGTACAGGACGATCAAGGTTATTTTGCAGCCGATCGTGGAGAATGCGATTTATCACGGCATCAAGATGAAGCGGGGGCCCGGCCTCATTACGATCTCCTCCGAGGAGACGGAGACGGATATTTTGCTGATCGTCGGGGACAACGGGAACGGGATGGACGAGGAGAAGCTGTCCAGACTTCTGACCCCATTGAATGAAGGAGAGGAAGGCAGAGGCGTCGGCGTCCGCAATGTGCATGGACGGCTCAAGCTTTATTTTGGCGCGCAGTATGGACTGGTTTATAAAAGCGTATCAGGCGAAGGGACAACGGTGCTCATCCGCTTTCCCAAGTCTCCGCCATTATTGGAGGCAGGCAGAAGATGATTTGGAAGCATAAGCGGACACTGGCGATTGTCGGGCTGCTTCTGATTATTGCGGCAGGCTTGGCTGGCTGGGGAGGCTGGCTGTCGCAGCGGAAACCGCTGGATATCAGGGTCATTATTAAATCGACGGACGCTTCGATCGAGTTCTGGCTGGTGCTGATCGACGGGGTCCGCGAGGCAGCGCAGGAATTCGACACCAGCGTCCAGATTACAGGCTCCAAAACCGAAACGGATGTCGACGAGCAGATTGCGCTGGTGGAGCAGGCGATCCGGGACCGGCCCGATGCGATTGTGCTGGCTGCGAACGATTTTGACCGGCTTGTTCCCGTTGCCGAGAAAGTCAGGCAAAGCGGAATCAAGCTCGTCATTGTGGACTCGGGCATCAACTCCGGTGTCGCGCACAGCAGCGTGGCGACGGACAATGTAATTGCCGGCAGGAAGGCGGGCGAAGCGATGCGGCAGCATATCTCGGGGAATGCGAAGGTCGCGATTATCAGCTATGTCAAAAATGCCGCTTCGCATATCGACCGGGAGAAAGGCGTCCGTTCCATTCTGGGCGGCAGTGCCGGTCTCGACCTGCTCGACACCTATTATGTCGAAGGCTCGGAGGAGAACGCCTACTTGATGGCAAGAAATATTTTGCAGACGCAGAAGGATGTCGTGGGCATTATCGGGCTGAACGAGCCTACAACCGTCGGCGCCGGCCGGGCGATTCAGGAGCTCAAGCTCAAGGACCGGGTCAGTCTGATCGGGTTCGACAGCTCCGTCAACGAGATCAAGCTGCTGGACGAAGGGGTGATGAAGGCGACCGTCATCCAGCGGCCTTTCCAGATGGGTTATTTGAGCGTTAAGACGGCTGTGGACGCGGTCAGGGGGAAGAAGGTGCCGAAGATGATCGATACCGGCTCTCTGGTCATTACGAAACAGAATATGTATGAGGAGGAAAACCAGAAGCTGCTGTTTCCCTTCGTCAACAAATAGCTTATTATGCGGGGCCCGGTGGCCCTGTTTTTTTTGCTCTTGGCCGGGGCGCAACCTCCAAAATTATTCGACTCTTACAGGAAGAAATCACATGTTAGCCTGAAGCAGGACCGTGTAAAGTTAGCTACAACAGCAGGAACAAGAGTTTGAGGGAGGTGGAAAGATGGAACAGACCATTGTGCGCATGGAAGGAATCGAGAAGCATTTTGCCGGCGTTCACGCGTTGAAGGGCTGCCGGTTTGAGCTGCGGGCCGGTGAAGTGCACGCGCTCGTCGGTGAGAACGGGGCAGGGAAGTCAACCATGATGAAGGTGCTGACCGGCGTTTACCGCAAGGATGAGGGAAGCATCTTCTATAAAGGCGAGGAAGTGCAAATCGCCGATACAAGGTCCGCCCAGAAGCTGGGGATCGGCATGATCCACCAGGAGCTGAATCTGGCTCCCCATCTGACGGTGGCGCAGAACATATTTATTGGCAAGGAGCCGCGCAAGGCGATCCGCTTGTTTCTGGATGACAAGGAAATGAACAGGCAAACGGCTCTGCTGCTGAAGCAGATGAAGCTGGACATCGATCCGACGACGCCTGTGGCGGAGCTTACGGTGGCCAAACAGCAAATGGTGGAGATCATCAAGGCGATTTCCTACGAATCCCAGGTGCTGATTATGGATGAGCCGACGGCGGCGCTCAGCGATTCCGAAATCGACGAGCTGTTCCGGATGATCGCGCAGCTCAAGGAGAAGGGCGTCGGTATCGTCTACATCTCGCACCGGATGGCGGAGCTCAAGCGAATTACCGACCGGATTACGGTTATGCGTGACGGCACCTATATCGATACGGTCCAGACGCCGGATATCAGCATCGACCAGATTATCGCCATGATGGTCGGCCGGGAAATCTACCAGCCGGTCAAGCCGGACCGCAAGGCGGAGAAGGCGCCGGAGACGGTGCTGGAGGTGCGCGGCCTTTCGCGGAGGAACGTCCTTCACGATTTAAGCTTCTCGCTGCGCAAAGGGGAAATCCTCGGCGTTGCGGGACTGGTCGGCGCAGGCAGAACGGAGATGGCGCGGGCTATTTTCGGCGCCGATCCGATTGATGCCGGTGATATCCTGATCCGCGGACGCGAGGTCCGCATTGCCGGTCCGCATCAGGCGGTGAAGCATGGCATCGGATATTTGTCCGAGGACCGGAAGCATTTCGGCTGTTTGCTGGATATGGACGTCAAGACGAATGTCGGGCTCGCGGCGCTGGGCCGCTTTACAAGCGGGCTGGGCTTCATGAGCGACAGGCGGATGGCCGAAGTTTCGGTCAAGGTCGTCGAGGAGCTGCGCGTGAAGACGCCGGGGATCAATCAGAAGCTCAAATTCCTGTCCGGAGGAAACCAGCAGAAGGTTATTATCGGCAAATGGCTGACGAGAGACTGCGATATTCTGATTTTCGACGAGCCGACGCGGGGCATCGATGTCGGGGCCAAAAGCGAGATTTACAAGCTGCTCGAAAGTCTGGCGGCGGAAGGCAAATCGATTATCATGATCAGCTCGGAGCTGCCGGAAATTCTGCGGCTGAGCCACAGGATCATCGTCATGTGCGAAGGAAGAATTACGGGAGAGCTTATTAACGATCAGCATGCTTCGCAGGAACAGATTATGACGTATGCGACCAGGCGGATCGGCTAGGCTCGGACAGGAGGAGATTGTGGGCTATGAAGGATACGGTAGTGGTATCCCCGAAACCGAAATTTGCGTTTAAATCGGGGCTGCAGCAGTTTTTGGCTTTCGGCAGTTTGATTCTGATGATTGTTTTTTTCTCACTTGCATCCAGCAACTTCTTTCATTTTTCCAACATGGTTGGAATTCTGCTGTCAACCGCGGTAATCGGCGTGCTTGCGCTCGGTTCGACATTCGTCATCGTCACCGGCGGGATCGATCTGTCGGTGGGAACGGTGATGACGCTGTGCGCAGTTATGACCGGGGTGTTTATTACCATGTGGGGGCTGCCTGTGCCGGTAGGCATAATCGGCGGGCTGCTCACCGGAGCGCTGTGCGGATTGATATCCGGAGTCGTCATCGCGAGGCTCGGCATACCGCCCTTCATCGCAACGCTGGCCATGATGATGATCGCCAAAGGGCTGGCGCTCGTCATCTCGGGCACGAAGCCGGTTTATTTTACGGATACCCCGGTGTTTATGGAAATTTCGCAGGGTTCACTGCTGGGCGAATTGATTCCCGGCTTCGATATTCCGAATGCAGTGCTCATCTTCTTCCTCGCGGCGGTGATCGGCAGCATCCTGCTTTCCCGCACGATTGTCGGACGGTATAACTTCGCAATCGGCAGCAATGAAGAAGCAACGCGCCTGTCCGGCGTCAATGTCCGCAACTGGAAAATCGTGATCTATACGATTACCGGTCTGTTCACGGGTCTTGCCGGGATACTGATCGCCTCGCGTCTTAACTCGGCTCAGCCGTCGCTTGGTTCGGGCTATGAGCTGGAAGCGATTGCGGCCGTGGTTATTGGCGGCACTTCGCTCAGCGGAGGCAAGGGCACCATCGTGGGCACCGTCATCGGCGCACTGATTATGAGCGTGCTGACGAACGGTCTTCGCATCTTGTCGGTGCCGCAGGAATGGCAGACGGTTGTCGTCGGCTTCGTTATTCTGCTCGCTGTCTATGCGGATATTCTGCGCCGGCGCAAAGCTTGAACCAATGCTTGAACAGCAGGGCGTTCTTCCGCGAGAGAGGCGCGGGGGAATGGAAAACAGCAATCATACTATGGCATAAAAGGGGAAATGAAGATGAAAAAGAGTTTGTTTGTTTTGTTGGCAGCGTTTGTATTAGTCCTCACCGCCTGTGGTTCGAATGGTAACGGAGGCAACGGGAATGCAAACAGCGGCAATGAGCCGGCTCCGGCAGCAGACCCTGCGGCCACTAACACCGATAACGCGAATGCCGGCGCCAATGCTCCTGCGGAAAAAATGTATATTCCGCTCGTTTCCAAAGGATTCCAGCATCAGTTCTGGCAAGCGGTTAAACAAGGCGCCGAGAAAGCCGCTTCTGAATTTAATGTAGAAATCACATTTGAGGGTCCGGAGACGGAATCGCAGGTGGATAAACAGCTGGAGATGCTGCAGGTCGCGCTGGACAAAAAACCGAGCGCAATCGGCTTCGCCGCTCTCGACAGCCAGGCATCGATTCCGCTGCTGCAAAAAGCCAAGGATGAAGGCATTCCGGTTATCGCCTTCGACTCAGGCGTGGACAGCGACATTCCATCCAGTCTTGTCACGACGGACAACGTTGCCGCAGCAGGCACGGCCGCAGACAAGATGGCTGAGCTGATCGGCGGAAAAGGCGAAATCGCCATAATCGCACACGATCAAACCAGCCGTACGGGGATTGACCGCCGCGACGGATTCGTGAACCAGATCAAAGCAAAATATCCCGACATCAACATCGTCGACATTCAATACGGCGGCGGCGACCATCTGAAATCAACCGACTTGGCCAAAGCGATCATGCAGGCTCACCCGGATCTGAAGGGCTTCTTCGGCACCAATGAGGGATCTGCAGTCGGCGTTATCAATGCGGTAACCGAAATGAAGGCCGAAGGCAAAATTACCGTAATCGGCTACGACTCCGGCAAGGCGCAAATCGACGCGATCAAAAGCGGCCTGATGGCTGGCGCGATTTCCCAAAATCCGGTCGGCATCGGCTATGAAACGGTCAAAGCGGCGGTAGCGGCAGCCAAAGGCGAAACAGTTGAAGCCAAAATCGACAGCGGCTTCGTCTGGTACGATAAAACGAATATCGACAGCGATGAAGTGAAAGCTGTTATTTACGAGTAATACCGAGGCATCAAGGTTCGTCCCGATACCGGTCATCTAATGATAACAATCGCTCTCCACTTGGTTATTCAGACCAGGCGGGGGGCGATTATTCTTTTACGAGACGTATCGGCTTGTATAGTAGAGCCGAAAAGGCAGCCCCGGCACTAACCCGGCGCTCGCCAGGCTCCACCAACGTCTCCAGTGAGGAAAAACCTTCTTGTATGCCCACCAGCCGCTGGAATCGGCTCTGCAAGCCGGAAAAACCCCGCTGCAGCACTAACCCGGCGCTCGCCAGGCTCTACTAGCGTCTCCAGTGAGGAAAAACCTTCTTGTATGCCCACCAGCCGATGGAATCGGCTCTGCAAGCCGGAAAAACCCCGCTGCAGCACTAACCCGGCGCTCGCCAAGCTCCGCTAACGTCTCCAAGCCCGTCCGTATGCGAGTGGCAGCAGGGCGCCGATGGTGGTAAGAGCGGTCATCAGGATGGCACTCATTGCGAGATTGCTTCCGTTCACGACGACCGCCTACACCGCTTGGCCCAGCGTGAACAACCTCAGGGGAGCTTTTAATGAGGAGGCTTGAATCGGCATTTTAACCGTTGTTTCGTTAAGTCCAAGCTTCTTCAATTCATCCGACTTGATATCGACTATTTTCTATTAAGCGGACATTTGCTGCCAAGCTATAGCGTGGAAGCAAAAATAGCAGCCCGCGGTTAATCTCCAAAGATGAAGAACATGCGCGGGGCGCCGATATTAACGATTATTGCTTTTGACGGCCCGTACGACACGATCCATTCTGTGGTCGAGCAGGTAGCCGATTTCAACCAGAGCAGGGTTGTTGAATACCGCCAGAAAGGAAGAAGGGCGGTCATAAGCGATGATGGCGCCGCCCGGATTGCCATTATCATAAAGACAAACATGGAACGGCACATAGAGGCTGGCCCGGATATCGATGGAAAGGATTTGCTCGGCCACGATCCCGTTGCCCACAATTTGATTCCATTATGAAGCGACGTCAAGCGGCCCTGATTCACCTTGAAGAAAATCATCAGCCCATGCGGGCCGGCCATGGTCTGGAAGGCAGCTTTCACTTGGTCCCAGGGCGCTTCGGCTTCGATGAGCGCGTTCTCGATGACCGGGTCCCAACGTCCCAGCTCCCGCTCGAAGGCGGGCATAAGATCCTCATAACTGAGCCCCGTAGGGATATCCTCCCGCTTGATCAGGGTATCGGTAACTATTTTGCCGCTATATGGCATGGAAATCCTCCTCTTCATTTATCTGAAGGCGGCTGTCGTCTCAGCACAATACAGGGTATGCCCAGACTTCCTGAATTGGTGCCTGCTCTCCATGAGGGGGCCCTACTGGCCATTCTGCTGACGATGCTTATCATATATTAGGATAAATGGTAAAATTTAACTATTCACAATAAATCGGAGGTTATTCATGCTCTGAGAGGCAGAATGGCTGGATCTGGCGAGGTGCCAAGGGGTTTAAAAAGTATCTGGATTAGATAATTCGGCACAATTTATCCCTTACATATGCATAATAAATCCTGTTTTCTTCCCTTTCACGAATCCGGCCTGCTCGTAAAATCGATGTATCTCTTCTCTGTGGGAACCCGTCATCAGCATCAGCTTATAACAGTTCCTTTCCCCGGCAATCTCTATCGCTTTCTCCAGGGCCATACGCCCGAATCCGTTCCTTCTATATGCTTCATGTGTGACGACATTTTCTATTAATCCATAGGGTCTTGCACTTCGGGTCAGGTTCCTGACAATGACAAGGACGCAGGAAGCGGCGATAACTTCATTGTGCTCGACCACAATGATTTTCATATTCTCGTCCTTCAGGATATCCTGCCAAAGATCAGCCAATTCCTGATCCCTTGCCAGCTCCGGATCAGCCGGCTGCAGAAACTTATAAAGCAGCAAGAGCTCCTCCAGTTCATCTTCCCGAATGAACCTGCTTAGGGTGGTACTCAATTTGCCTGCACCTGCTTTCCATGAGGGTTGAGATCATTGTATAACATATCAGGGGTTTTCTTCATTATCAATTTGCGGATGGCTTCTAAGAGAAAAGGATCAAATCAATCCCTATAAGCCACCGGCAGCGTTGAATACACAAAACAAAAGAACCGCAGCACGAGATCAATAATCTCGCTTTGAGGTTCTTTATTTTTCTTCCTGTTACAGCCAGGCTTCATTCTTTCCTTCGTGACTGTTCTACACGATTACAGCATCAAGGCTTCGCCGGCAGCTTATTCGCTTCGCGGATAAGCGAGAAGTACTGGTCGGCCAGAACGGCTTTGTACTCGGGCCCCAGCGAATCGGAAATTGCCGCGACATCGGTTGGCGTCAGGCTCCAGGCGAGCAGTCCCAGGGATACAAACAGCGGCGATTTGCCGTCCCATTTGGCTTTGGCGTCCTCCAGAATACGCTTGCCGTCCTGCACGGTGCTGATGCCCTGAATGGTCGATACGGGAAGGCTGCCGTTCACGATTTCAACGCCATAACGATCCTCCCAGCTCAGGAACAGGCCGCCCGCATGATAGTTCTGCTGGTAGGCGTCGGCTACTGATTGGCTGAGCGGAATGTTCTGGCCGTCTACCCGGTTCAGCACATACGGTACCGTCATGCCGCTTTTCTTCAGATAGGTGTAGGACTGCTTGAGGAATGCTGGCAGCGTGGACTTGGGCCATGCATCCGGATAGAAATATCCGGCTCCCGAAGGACCGGCAATCAGCTGATCGTTCCTGGTCGCTGTCCTGTTGTAGTAGTCCAGCATAGCCGGAGCTCCGTCAACCAGCAGCGGGCTTGAGGTCCAGTTGATCGGCACTTGGCCGCGGGCCGGATCATCCCATAAAATCCGCATGCGATGCTGGTTGTATTGGAAATTATCGCCTTCGCTGAAGGTGTAGGTGACGTAGATCTTATTCTCCAGCTTTGGCTTTTGCGGTTTCTGGACAGGCGGAGAGGACTTGGCCTGAGCTGCGGAGAACACGGTCAGGTTGCTGAACCAATCTGCCGCAAGCACATAAACACTATGGTTGGATGTGACTTCAACGGAGCTGAATTCGCCCTCGACATCGTTGCTGAACCATCCCAGGTAAGGAGTCCCGGGCTGTACGTCCGACAATATCTTCTCGAACAGCGCTTTCTGCTCCGGAATATTGGAATCCAGCCAGAACACCATCGCCTTGTTCGCCACCGCGTAATCGCGGAGATAGCCGTAAGGCTCCTTCTGCTCCGAGGATGGCGGCTCTTCATTGCCTGCCAGTACCTTGTATTGATTCCACATGTCCACGGAAGCGGTCAATTTCCCGGTCCCGGCGGGCACAGCGAATTTGTAGACAAAATAGCGGCCGTTATCGGCAAAACGATGCCCTTCATTTCCTGCGGAAAGCTGCGAGCTCTGGGCGTCATAGAGGAACGGCTCCTCCTCCGGCGTGCCGGGAATGAACTGCGCGATGACCTGATCATCGGCCTTCACCGTCACCTGATGCACAGCCGCACCCCAGCCATCCTGGGTAAAGGCGTCTTCAAAACGCAGATAAACCGCCTCTTTGCCCAGCAGGGATGATAAGTCCAAATCATAGGCTTGACGGTTATTGCCGTCGCGTTCCTGGGTGGTATCCTCCGCCAGCACTTTGAACGAAGCCGGAAGGCCGGGAGGCAGCTTGACGGATGTATCCGGGCTCAAACCGATCAGCATACGGTGGGTCGCCTGTTTCCACAGATTATCGTACTGCCAGGTGTAGGCGTCCAGCCGGTCCTTGAATCTGCCCTGAAGATCATCGAGTACCTTCAGATTGTAGGGGGCCCCCGTCAAATTGGCTGCGAGTTCGGGGCTTGCAACAACCGCATTTTTCAACCCGGCCAGCGTCGTTGCGACATTGATGCTGTCCGGCACTTTCGGATCATAGACAATGATGCCTTTGATTTCATTTTTGAATTTAAGCACAATGTCCCAGTAATCGTCACGCACCTTATAAGGGACATCCAGATCGTTCAGCCATGCGAATTTGCCCTCTTCCTTGTTCTCCAGCAGGTAGATGCGGGGCTCCGCACGGTTCACCACACCCTGCAGGGTGGCCATCATCAGCTTGATATCCCCGGGAGCGTCATAGACATCGGCCACCTCCAGCTGCTTCGCCTTCGAGAAGGATGGAAGCGCTTGCGAATTTGGCCAGTTGATAGAGCCTGAGGACGGAGGCTTGGCTGCCGGTTCCGCAGACACCGCGATGGACAGAGAGAACAGACAGATTAGAGCAAGGCTTACGCTGGTTAATTTTCGAATCATGAACAAAACACCTCAACTTTATGCTGATTTGGCGAAGCGCTTGAAGAAGAAGCAGGGCTTGAGCAGCGCAGCGGCTGCTTTTTGCATGAACGGTTGAACGTGACCTTCGCGTACTGAGGCCTGATTATTTGTAATCGCTCATCTCCTCTCTGGTCGAGACATAATACATATTAAATATATTATACTTAATAATTTCAAGTCATTCGACAAAACCTCCCAAGAAATAGGGCTGAATAAGGCTTAATTAGTTCAAATGATGGAAGGGCTGAACTATTTTTTTCCAAAAAAAGCTTGTTTTAGTCCAACCTGGACCATGCTCATGCAGTTGCGTTATACCAATCTAGGATATAATATATATTACAAATATCTGAAGTTTGGTGATAAAATGAGCACGGCTGATCGAATACCGCTTTACCAGAAGGTCCAGGAGTACATTCGCGAGCTTATTGATTCCGAGGGGCTGAAGACCGGGGATCGTATTCCGACGGAGAAGGTGCTGATGGAGCGCTTCAATGTCAGCAAGATCACGGTGGTCAACGCCTTATCCGGACTTGCGAATGAGAAGATTATTAACCGCGTGCCCGGAAGAGGCAGCTTCGTCAGCGACAGGGAATCGCATATTCAGCCGGAGGCCGCCGGCGCGCATGAGGAACAGATGGTTGAGGCGGGCGGATCCGAGGCCGGTCTGCGTACGCGCATCATCGGATTGGTCATGCCCTCCATTGACGATTACTTTGCCACCCGTCTGATCAAAGGCGTTCAGAAGGCGCTTGGCGAGAAGAATTACCGGATGATGATCCTGCTTTCCAACGGCGAGCTTGAGGAAGAGAAGGAAGCCATCAAGGCGCTTAAGGACATCGGTGTCGAAGGAATGCTGGTTTTCCCGGTGGATGAGGAGCAATACAACGAGGAAATTATCGGGATGAAATTCAGCGGCTTTCCCTTTGTGCTGGTGGACCGCTATCTGCCTGGCGTGGAAACCAACTATATCGCCGCCGACGGCAGGATGGGGACGGGCCTTGCGGTCGATTACCTGTGGGAGCTGGGGCACCGGGAAATTGCGATTTGTTCGGATTCTCCGCTGCAAACGGTTACGGTACAGGAGCGGATCGAAGGGTATATGAATGCGCTTAAGAACAAGGGGGCGCTTATCAACCCCGCCCACATTATTACCGGTTTTCAAGTAGAGAGCCTGAAAGATGCGGAAACGCACCCGTTATTCCGCTATATCCGCAACAAGATGGCAACGGCTTACATTACCCTTAACGGCAGGCTTGGGGTGCAAATTTACCAAATGGCCGGTCAGGCCGGTCTAAGTGTTCCACGGGACCTGTCGATTGTAAGCTTCGATGATCCGACGGCGATCGTCGAGGAATTCAGCACGTTTACGCATATCAAACAGTTTGAGTATGATATGGGCTACCGCGCGGCGGACAAGCTGCTGGAAGTCATCCGTGCCGGTGAAGGCCGCGTCGGCAAATACAGCAAAACCTTGATTGAGCCTGAGCTCGTTATCCGTCAAACGACCGGCCCGAATGCTTCCTCATAGCTTCGCGGAAGCACGGAATTTAAGACCTCTTCCCATCGTGGAAGTGGTCTTTTTTTTATTTATTCGAATCGATAACCGATAATTCTTAGGCTTTTTATAAATTAAAATAATTTTAATATATTGAATATATATAATATTTATATTATATTGGGATGGAGAGTTCGTTTAGAAGCATTTGGAATCTGCGTTTTATGCTGCACTACATCCAATTTCATCATGACATCGCCCAAGGAGGCCAACATGCCATACGAAACAGTGAAAACAAACCGATTAAAATCCATGCTGGAACGGCTGCAGGCCCATATCTATGAACCCGTTGCGGATTTGCGGGTGAGCGCTTGGGTCACGCCGGAGCCGGTCTCCTATGAGCAGCGGATGTCAGGAGCCCAAGTAGACCTTGCTCAAGGCGACCGGTGGGGCAGCCTGTGGGACTGCGCCTGGTTCCGCTTCACCGGTCAAGTGCCGGAGAGCGCCAGGGGAGCCAAGGTTGTCCTGCTCATCGATGTGAATGGCGAGCTGTGTCTGGTCGATGAGGAAGGCTCGCCGGTGCAGGGGCTGACCAATATCAATTCGGAATTCGACTACGAGCTTGGCCTTCCGGGCAAGCGGGTGGTGCATATCAGCCCGGAATCCGCGGGATCGGAGGCCATAGATATGTGGGCCGATGCGGGCTGCAATGATCTGTTCGGCCGGTACCGCAGCGGCACGCTGAAGGAAGCCGTCATCGCGGTCTGCCGCGAGGATGCCCGTCAGCTGTACTATGACGTGGAAGTGCTGCTGGAGACGGCGGAGCTGCTGCCTGCCGGAACGGCGCGCAAGGAGCGTCTGCTGCGCGTGCTGTACGATGTCTCGCTGCTGCTGACCGAGCTTACGGATGAACGCATTGCCAAGGCGCGGGACCTCCTGGGCAAGCAGCTGGCAAAGCGTGGCGGCGATCCGGTATTGACCGTCAGCGCGGTCGGCCATGCGCATATTGATCTGGCCTGGCTGTGGCCCATCCGCGAGACGATCCGCAAGGGGGCAAGGACATTCTCGACGGCGCTGCGGATGATGGAGCAGTATCCGGATTATATTTTCGGAGCCAGCCAGCCCCAGCTTTACGACTGGATGAAGCGGCATTATCCGAAGCTGTATGCGCAGGTCAAGGAGCGCGTCCAGGAAGGACGGTGGGAGCCGCAGGGGGCGATGTGGGTCGAATCGGACACGAATGTGCCAAGCGGGGAGTCGCTGGTCCGGCAGATTCTGTACGGCAAGCGCTATTTTATGGAGGAGTTCGGCCAGGAGATGAAGACGCTCTGGATGCCTGACGTGTTCGGCTATACCGCCGCTCTGCCGCAAATTTTGAAAAAATCCGGCGTTGATTCGATGATGACGCAGAAGCTGTCCTGGAGCACCTATAACCGTCATCCCCATCACACCTATATGTGGGAAGGCATAGACGGCTCCAGGGTGCTGACGCATATGCCTCCGGAGGATACTTATAACAGTCCGGCAGCGCCGCGTTCCATTCTGAAGGCGGAAGCGCAGTACCTGGATAAGAACATTTCGGACAACTGCCTGATGCTGTTCGGTATTGGCGACGGCGGCGGCGGCCCGGGGGAAGAGCATCTGGAGCGGCTTGCCCGCGAAGGCAATCTGCTTGGCCTGAGTCCGGTCGTTCAGGAAACCTCGGCGCAATTCTTCGAGAAGCTGAGCGAAGATACGGAGCGTTACCAGACCTGGAGCGGGGAGCTCTACCTGGAGAAGCATCAGGGCACGCTGACCAGCCAGGGCCGCAACAAATGGTACAACCGCAAGCTGGAGAAAGCGCTCCGCGAGCTGGAGTTTGCTGTGGTGCTGGCGCAGCTGAACGGCCAGGCTTCCGCTCCGTCCAGCGAGCTGGAGGAAATCTGGAAAGAAGTGCTGCTCTACCAGTTCCATGATATTCTGCCAGGCTCGTCGATCAAGCGGGTCTACGATGAATCGCTTGAGCGGTATGCGCTGCTGCTTGCGCGTGTGGAGACGCTGATTGCAGAGGCTTACTCCACGGCTGTGGCGGGGAGCGCTCCAGTGGCAGCTGAAGCGGCGTCCCATAGCGCTGCGGGACCTGCAGCTATCTTCAATTCCCTTCCATGGGAGCGGGATGAGTGGCTGAAGCTGGGCGGGCAATGGGTATGCGTCACTGTGCCGGCGATGGGCTATGCGCTTGCCGAAGCAGGTGCTGACGCTTATGAAGCCGGGGCGGGCAGGCTGCGGGCATCGGCAGAGGAGCGTCTGGTGGAGAACGGGCTGCTTTCCGTGACAATCGGGGAAGACGGTTCTATCGTGTCCATCTGGGATAAAGAGCATCAGCGGGAGGTGGTCGCGCCGGGGCAGCGGGCGAACGATCTGCGCATCTACCACGACGACGGCGATGCCTGGGACTTCCGCCAGGATTACCGCCATACCGGAGGCGCTCCGCTTGCGCTTGAAGAAACGGCTGCATTCAGCGACGGACCTGCGGCAGGCCTGATCCTGCAATACCGGTACGGGCAATCCACTCTGACGCAGAAGCTTGTGCTTACCGAGGGGAGCCGCCGGATTGATTTTGTCACGAAGGTGGACTGGAAGGAATCCGGGCGGATGCTCCGCACATCATTCCCGGTCGATGTCCGCTCGGACAGCGTCAGCTGCGAGATCCAGTTCGGTTACCTGAAGCGCCATACGCATCGCAATACGATGTGGGATTATGCCAAAGACGAGATTTGCGCCCATCATTGGGTCGATCTCTCCGAAGCGGATTATGGCGTTGCGCTTCTGAATGACAGTAAATACGGCTACAGCGCAGCGGGCAGCATTCTTGATCTGAATCTGCTGCGCAGTCCATCCTATCCCGATCCGGAGGCAGACCGCGCCGTGCATGAATTCACCTATTCGCTTTATCCCCACGGGGGCAACCATGTTCAGGCCGAGGTCTACAAGCGCGGTTATGAACTGAATGTTCCGATGCGTGCGGTTACCGTACCGATGGGTCAAAGAGGACAGCGGCAGTTGTTAGAACGAACTTCGCTGCTTGCGCTGGATCATCCGAATGTCATGATCGAGACGGTCAAGCAGGCGGAGGATGGCAATGGCATCATCGTACGCATGTACGAAACGGCCGGCACAAGGCTGAATACCAGTCTGGCAGCCGGCTTCGCATTCTCGGAAGCCTGGTCGACGGACTTGATGGAAACTAACGGCGGGCAGCTTCATCCCGAGGACGGGAAGCTTGCGCTTGCCTTCGCTCCGTTTGAAATCAAGACGTTAAGGCTTATGGCTAACTGACGCTTAATGGAGCAGCAAACAAAGAACGGCGGGAAATATCCCTGTTAAGGATACGGGGTGCCGGATAACCGGTGTGCGGCGGTTGCTGCGCGCCGGCTATCCCAAGACGCACCCCTTAAATCCAGGAAGGAGGCTGACGACGATGAAGGATTCCCTGCTGGGGAAACGAATTTGGCGTCATAAATTATTTTATCTGTTCATGCTGCCCGGTATTGTCTGGTTTTTTCTGTTCTCTTATGTTCCGTTATATGGCATTCAGGTGGCGTTCCGCGATTTTAATTTCATGGGGGGATTCACCGGAAGCCCCTGGGCCGGGATGAAATACTTCCAGCAGTTCTTTGACTATTACCAATCCGGAACGATCATCCGCAATACGATCATCATCAGTCTGATGAAGCTGTTGATCGGGTTCCCCATGCCGATTATATTAGCCATTCTTCTGAATGAGGTTCATAACCGCAAATTCAAAAAAGTTGTGCAAACGCTTTCGTATTTGCCATATTTTGTATCCTGGATTGTCGTGATCACCCTCATGCAGCGGCTGCTGACTCCATACGGAGGACCGGTCAATGACATGATTACCACCGTTTTCGGTACGAGTCCGATTCAGTTCATGAACAATACGTCATGGTTCTACCAGGTCGTCCTCGGCTCGGATATCTGGAAGAATATCGGCTGGAACTCCATCATCTACATGGCGGCGATCTCAGGGATCGACCAGCAGCTGTATGAAGCGGCCAAGATCGACGGCGCCGGGCGATTCCGCCAAATGTGGCATGTCACGCTGCCGGGTATCCGCAATATTGCAGTAATTTTATTAATTCTGGCTACCGGGAGCCTTATGAATGCGGGTTACGAACAGCTTCTGCTTCTGAATGGCCCTGCCACAACGGCCATCGGCAGCGTTCTCGATGTGCATGTCATCACCGCAGGTATTTCGGAGGGCCGTCTCAGTTACGCAGCAGCGGTTGGTCTGTTCCAAAGCTTGATCGCACTGATCCTGGTTGTAACGGTGAACCAAATAGCTCGTAAATACAGCGATGTATCCCTGTTCTAAGGAGTGATGTGAGTTGAGTCAACGGAGGTTTTCACTATTCAGTCTGTTCAATTACGTCATTCTGGCGTTGATTGCGTTCACGATGGTTTATCCCTTTATTTATATTCTTGTGTACTCGTTAAACGATGGCAAGGACTCCATGCTTGGTGCGCTGTACTTCTGGCCGCGTCAATTTACGCTGGATAATTATGTGCAGGTATTCGATAACCCTTTGATCTGGCAGGCCTATAAAATCACGATCGCACGCACGCTGCTGGGGACGTTCCTGCATGTGGCACTCTGCACCTTGATGGCCTATGCCTTATCCAAAAAGTCGCTGCCTGGCCGGACCTTCTTCACCTTTTATATCTTTCTTCCGACCATCTTCAGCGCAGGGTTCATTCCTTATTTCATCACCCTTCAGAAGCTGCACCTGATCAACAGCTTCTGGGTTTATATCATTCCGATGCTGTTCAGCTTTCTGCATATTGTGATCATCCGGACCTTCTTTCAGGGAATCCCCGAGGAGCTGGAAGAGTCGGCGCGTATTGACGGATACGGGGATTTTCAAATTTTCCTGAGGATTATTCTTCCCTTATCCGGTCCTGTGCTGGCGACAATTGCGCTGTTCATCGGGGTCGCGCACTGGAATGATTGGTTCACGGGCGCCTATTACGTAACCGACAAGAAGCTGATTCCCGTTCAGACTTTGCTTCAGCAATTGCTGACCGAAGTGGAAGCGCTCTCATCCTCCATGCAGCGTTCACAGCAGCAGGGCGGGCAGACCATCAGCACCAATGCCGGAGCCACTCCCGAATCCATGCGTATGGCCCTCTTGGTCATAACCGTCTTTCCCATCTTGTGCATCTATCCGTTTCTGCAGCGGTATTTCGTCAAAGGCGTCATGATCGGTTCGGTAAAAGGATAGAAAGCTATGGATAAGCGTTCCGGTCCGGAACTTTATCATAAATCTCAATAATCAGGAGGGTTTGCATGAGAAACAAGAGGTATGGAAGTGCAAAAGCACTGCTGGCCGTAGGCTTGATTGCGGGAATGATCGCCGGCTGCAGCAATTCCGGCGGAAATACAAATGCCCCATCAGGCGGGAATAACGGCGGGGGTAGTGAAACGGAGCAAGTTACGGTCTCTATTCTTCATAACTGGAATGGTTCTACGGGTGCCGATACGGACATGACGCCCGTCAGCGAGTACATCAAAGAGAAAACCGGAATTACGGTGAAATGGGAGTATACAAAAGGCAGCGAAGTAGAGAAGGTGAATACGATATTCACCACGCAGGAGCTTCCGGATATTTACACCGGACCGGCTTGGGGCGGGGAGCTTGACGGCATTATCAAGGCGGCCAAGGAAGGCCAGCTGGTCGATTTGACCGATAAGCTGGACAAATATCCGAATCTGTCGAAGGCCGTCGCCAAAGAAAATGTCCCGCCTGCTTTGTATGACAAAGCCATCGGCGGAATCAACGGCAAGAAATATTTGCTGTACCAGAATCAACCCGCCACGGACGAGGATGCGACCGACTGGCTGTACGGATTTTATGTCCGCAAGGATGTGGCCGACAAGCTTGGGGTGGATCCGCAATCCGTCGTGACGAAGGATGACCTGTACAATTTTCTGAAGAAAATCAAAGACGCCAACCTGCAGGAGAATGGCATGCCTGTCATGCCGCTTGGCGGATTCAGCAACGGCTGGGCCGTCGGGATCGGCAATACGATGTTTTATGGCACTGATTATCCGGTCAAAGCGGACGGGACATTCGAGCATGTTTTCTTCACGAAAGCTTATGAGGACTATACGCTGTATTACCGCAGGCTGATTGCCGAAGGGCTGCTCGACCCGGAAACCTTTACCCAGACAGACCCTATCGCCAAAGAAAAAATTACGCAGGGCCGCGTCGCCGTGCTGGCCGCCCACTATCCGGCAATCCTTGATGCATCCAAGGAATATGTGAAAACGCATCCGGGCAGCGACTACATTCCGCTTGGTCCGTTGGAGCGCGCCGGAGCCGAGCCTGATCGTCCTGCTGATCTTGGGATTCAAGGCAACAATGTAACGGTGATCACGAAAAAAGCAAAAAATGTGGATGCCGCTCTGCGCCTCCTCGAATATCTGGCTTCTGACGAAGGCACGCTGCTCGTTCGATATGGCGTTCAAGGTGTACACTGGGACATGGTAGATGGCAAGCCGGTTGCGAAGAAAGAATGGTTCGATAAGTTTATGGCAGATACGACAGGCAAAGTGAAGAAAAACGAAGGCATTTCCGTTGGCTTCGAATCGCTTGGCGGGCAGGACCGCACGATTTCCCTGGGAGCCGGAGATATTTGGGCAGACCAGGACCGGATCGCCACCATGGACAAAGCGCGCAAGATTCTCCGTCCTAACGGAATCAGCGTCATTTCGGCCTATAATCCGGGGGATGCCGTGAGCAATTCACCGCAGTGGGAAACATTGAAGCCGTCTATGGATCAGATCGGCGATGTCTGGAAAACGGCTATTTTCGCCAAATCCGATGATGCGGCGCTGAAGGTCATTAACGATCTTCGCGGGCAGATGAACAAAACGGGTTATCCGGAAGCGATTCAATACGCCAATGAACAATTGAAGGGCAAAGAAATTGTGAAGCTGCAGATGCCGAACTAATCGAATCGTATCCAAGGAGGGGAAGGCATGAGCCGAGGAACGAAAACAAATCCCGAATGGACCGGATTTCAGGAATCCCGTCCTTACGGGCCGAAGTATGATTTGCGCACCGATTTTGTCATGGTGTACGGGATATCAAACGACCTGCCCGAAAGAATTGAAGGCTGGAAGAAGGCGGGCTACACGATCCACCTGATGACAGGCGTTTCCTGGGGGCAGTATCAGGATTATTTGTACGGCCGTTATGACGGGCGCGATCACTGGGATGAGGCGCAGGCCGAGCGTGGAGGAACGCATCTGCTGCATGGCAAGGATGTGCCTTACATGGTGCCGACGATTTCGTTTGCCGAATATTTGGCCAGCCATATCAAGAAGGCCATTGACTGCGGCGTGGAAGCCATCCATATGGAGGAGCCTGAATTCTGGGCGGCCGGCGGCTATTCGGAGGCGTTCAAGAGGGAGTGGCTTAATGCTTACGGGGAGGAGTGGATTCCGCCCCATTCCTCGCCCGACGCCCAATACCGGGCATCGAAGCTGAAGGCTGCGGTTTATTACCGGGCGCTGGACCGGATCTGCAGCCAGATGAAGGAATATTCGCTTGTCACCTACGGCCGGACCGTACGATTCTACGTGCCGACCCACAGTCTGATCAACTATACGCAGTGGCGGATTGTCAGTCCTGAGGCGCTGCTGGTATCCATGCCTTCCTGCGATGGCTTCATCGCCCAGATCTGGACGGGAACGGCGCGGACGCCGAATGTCTATCAGGGCGTCCGCCGCGAGCGGACCTTCGAGACGGCTTTTCTGGAGTACGGCATTATGCAGGAGCTTACCCGCGGCACCGGGCGGGAGATGTGGTTCCTGCACGATCCGATTGAAGATAATCCCCGCTACAGCTGGAGCGATTACCGGAAGAATTACCGTTCGACCGTTGTCGCTTCGCTGCTGCATCCCGGAGTCAGCCAATATGAAGTATGTCCATGGCCGCGCCGGGTATTCGAAGGCAGTTATCCGACCGAGGACGGCACAGGCAAAGAAACCATCCCCGGCAGCTACGCGACGGTCCTGCTGACCGTAATGAGCGTGCTTCGGGATATGCATAATCACGAAGAAGCGGAGGCGGGCGAAGCCTATACCTCCGGGGTTGGACTGTGTCTGGCCAATTCGGCCATGTATCAGCGCGGGGAGGTGCTGGCTCCCGGCGAGGAAGAGGCCGCAGCGTTCAAATACGACGGCACGACAACCGCCGATCTGCTGTCGCCGCCCCAGCAGGAGCTGCTGGACTGGTCGGCGTTCTACGGGCTCGCCCTGCCGCTTGTCAAGGATGGGATCCCGCTGCGCCCGGTGCAGCTGGACAATATCCTGACCTTCCCCGGCTACCTGGAGGATTACCGGGTGCTGCTGCTCAGCTACGAATTCATGAAGCCGGAGCATCCCGGCATTCATCAGGCGATTGGCCAGTGGGTCAGAGAAGGCGGCGTGCTGATCTACGTCGGCGATGGCTCGGACCCTTTCCACGGGGTTCAGGAATGGTGGAACAATGCCGCCAGCCGCAAGCGGTATGAGCGTCCGGAGCAGCATTTGTTCGAGTCGATGGGGCTTGGCCTTGATCCGCTGGATGGCGAGCATCCGGTTGGCAGCGGCGCGGTGCTGGTTCACCGGATTGATCCGGCCAGCCTGTCCAGATCCGGAGAGGGTGCGAAGCAGGTGCAGGCAAGCGTACGCCGGGCCTTGGCAATTCGCGGAGAAGAGGGGCAGTACAAGGCGAGGGGACATTTGCAGATCAGACGCGGCCCTTATCTGATTGCCCATCGGCTGGACGAGACGAATACGGCTGAGGATATCCGTTTCGAAGGCCGGTATATCGATTTGTTCGAGGCGGAGCTGCCCGTTCTTCAAGGGGTAGCGCTGAAGCCCGGAGAGGACTGCCTGCTCTATGATTTGAGCTGGACGAAGGAAGGGAGCGGCGCTGCGGAAATTCTTATCAGCTCGTCGCAAATCCGGGATGAGCGGCTTGAAGCGAACCGTCTCACCTTCTTCTCCGAATCCCCGTCCGATATGACTGTCAGTACGCGGATTCGGATGGCAAATGAGCCGGTGCGTGCAGTGGCTGGCGGGCAGCCGGCCGAGTGGAGCCGGGATGCAGAATCCGGAACCGTGTTGGTCCGTTATCCGGGAAGTCCGGAAGGTGTTGAAGTCACTCTGGAATGGTAGCTCATCATCAGCAATAATGAAATAAAACAAGCCGTATGAACGATTGCGTTCATACGGCTTGTTTTATGTTCAACGTTCCAGAAGTACAGGTTTGCGTTGAAAGCTCAAAGGGAAGAGGTTTGTATTAATCATATGACTGCGAGAAGTGGACAGCCCTGCATGACATCCGTGGTTCATGCATCCGCAGGTGGAGGGGCAGCAGATTAATATCAATCCGGAGGTGGACTTCATCTATGGCGGGAAAGACTATACTTTGTTCATAGAACCGCCAGATTTTAAAAACGAAAAGAGGAAATTTATGTCGAGCAGTGCTGTTTATCTGATTATTATTGTCATCATTATTTTGCGTCTGGGCAGGGAGAGGGAAGTCCAGCCGTCCCGTATGTGGATCACTCCGGTGTTGTACGCTTTCGTTATCGCTTCCGCCATGGTCCAGTCTTTTCAGCCAAAAGCTTCGACATTTCTTCTTTACCTGCCCTGCCTGATCATCGGACTGGCGCTTGGGATATGGAGAGGCAGGGTTGAAATTGTCCGTGTAAACCCGGCGACAGGCAAAATAACCTCGCAAAGCACCGCTGCCGGCATCGCGCTTTTCGTCGGTGCCATGGTGCTGCGGCTGCTGGTAGAGTATTGGGGAAAAGGACATGCTTTGGTATTATTGAGTAACGCGCTGCTGTTGATTCCTCTTGGCAGCGTCTGTGCGCGGCGATATATCATTTATTCAAGATACAGGCAAATGGTCAGCCAGCACAGATAACAAGCGCCCTGACCATCGCGGGGAATGAGGGAAGGAAACAAGATGGAAACAGTACAACGGCATTCGTGGTTTCGCAGACAGTCTCCTCAGCGCCTGAGGGTTGTGCTCCTTAGCCTGGTCATTGTCATAGTCGGATTCCAGACGACAGACAGAATATTCTCCATTATTCTGGTCAATATCCTGCTGTGCCTTGCACATATAGCCGTACTCTGGATACCCGACCGGCTGGTCGGAACTGACCGGAGACGCATAGTCATTGTCTTTGGGCTCTGGATCGCGATGGCGGTGCCATGGGGTATTTTTCATAACGTAAGCATATCCATTTCGCTGCTTTTCTATCTCATCGCCTATATTGCGCTGCGGCTGCCTTCCTCCAAATCCTCTCTGCTGGCTGCAGGGGTTATTGCGGGGGATGCAGCCATCATGCTTTGGACAGGGGAGCCGTATGATTTCATCTGGATGTACTCCATTTTTCATGCGGCGATCTATATCTTCGTATGGGGCGACCGGGTGAGACGGGAGGCCGAAGACGTCAGCAAACGGCATTTTCGCGAGCTGGGCGAGACGCACGCGAAGCTGGAAAGGACGCATCTGGAGCTGCAGAAAGCGCACGAGGAGCTGGAGCAGGCGCATACGCAGCTTGAGGAGGCTGCCGGCCGATCCCTACGGTATGCTGTGCTGGAGGAAAGGTCCCGGATCGCGAGGGATATTCACGACAGTATCGGACATGGACTGACCTCCGTCATTGTTCAGCTTCAGGCGATGCCGTATGTGCTCCGGACTAATCCGGTGGAAGCGGATCAAATGGTTACTACCGTACTGGATGTAGCCAGGCGCTGTTTGACGGAGGTGCGCAGCGTTGTCCATCAGATGGCTGCGGATGAGGGGCTGCCGGGACTGGCCGGTTTGAAGAACCTGATCGCGCAGGTACGCAGTCACAGCAGCTTTCATATCGCGCTGGATGTCTCCGGCCCAACCAGCCGTTGGAAGCCGGATTTATCCGAGCTGTTATACCGTGTGCTGCAGGAAGCGCTGACCAATGTGATCCGTCACTCGGGAGCCTCGCGTGTCGATATCGGGATAAGCGAGGGGGCGGGGGAGCTGATCATGATGGTGAAGGACGATGGAGCTTATATCGGGGAACCGCCGCTCGTGCCGGGCTTTGGTCTTTCAGGGATGAAGGCGAGATGCGAGCGGGAAGGAGGCATATTCGATATCCGGGCGAGTATGCCCCACGGTGTGATTGTTGCAGTAAGAGTGCCGCTTGAGGGCCATCCGGTTGGAGGTGGAGAGGAATGACAGACGAGCTTATCCGGGTCGCAATTGTCGACGATCAGCATCTGGTCAGACATGGCCTGGGCTTTATCATCAACGCGCAGGAAGATATGGAGGTGGCGGGCGAGGCTGCCAATGGACGGGAGGCGGTAATATTGGCGAACCGCACCCGACCCCATGTTCTGCTGATGGACGTGCAGATGCCGGAATATGACGGCATCGCCGCCACCCGTGATATTTTATCGTCGCTCCCGGAGAGCAAATTGGTCATCCTGACCACCTTCGATCTGGAGGAATATGTTTATGACGGCATACGGGCCGGAGCTGTCGGCTATTTGCTGAAGGATGCCGCTCCCGATGAGCTGGTAGACGCGATTCGGGCCGCCTACCGTGGTGAAGCGATATTCCGCACGGCAACTGCGGCCAAGGTCATTGCCCGGGCGGTCGGACCGGCTGCAGTGGGCACAGCCCAGTCCCAGGCGCAGCTTCTGGAGCCATTCACGGAGCGGGAGCTTGAGGTGCTGCAGCAAATGGCCTACGGCCTGCGCAATGAAGAGATTGCCGGCAGGCTTCATATCGGGGAAAGCACGGTCAAAACCCATGTCCACCGGATTTTGCACAAAATCGGAGTGGATGACCGGACGCAGGCCGTTGTGTTTGCGATACGCAACCGTATCGTGCGTTAACCGCTGCAGAGGACTCCTCTCAACAACGAGGCAAGCAGGTTCAGATGCCAAGCTCCTATCGTATAGATCTCATTAGCCGGGCTTCCGGATAATCTGCCGGTTACGAAAGACGCAAGGTTATAAATGGCTTAAAAAAAGGGCCTTCTACAGCTGGCAGAACAGCTGTGGAAGGCCCTTTTGTGTACCTATGAATGTTTCACGCCTATAACTTTCTATAAGGGTTGAGGGAAGAAACTGACGGCGCCGCCATAAGTACGGCAGCAGCCGTTTCTTGTTGGAATAAATCGCTTTTTTCAACCCGGCAGCAGCCCGGCTTTATTTCCTTCAAGCTATCCGGGACAAAAAGTGTCGTTCACTCGCTTTCCACTTCATCAAGCGACGGCATGCCGTCCTGGGCGCCGAACTTCATGACAGACAAGGAGGCTGCCTTGACGGCGAAATTCAGACTTGGCTCAAGCTCCCGTCCGCTTGCGATGGCGAAGCCGAGCGCGGCATTGAAGGAATCTCCGGCGCCGGTGGTATCGACCGGCTTGACCCTCCGCGCAGTCACGGTAATGATGGCGTCCCCATTGATGCAGGATATGCCGGCTTCGCCTCTGGTGACGATCAGCGTATTGCCATAGCGGGACTGCCATTTGCCCATTTGCCTGAACAGTTCCTCCTCCGAATCGATGGAAGAGCCGCTGTAATGGGCAAATTCGGTCTCATTGGGCGTGAAGATATCCGCGAGCTGAATCCATTCATCCGGCAGCGGGAGAGCGGGCGCCGGATTCAGCACGATTGTCACACCGGCTGCAGCGGCAATGCGCATCGCGCGTTCCACCGCGGGCAGCGGAATTTCCAGCTGGACGAGCAGGATATCCGCGCTGCGGATGGCTTCCGCATGCGACTCTACCATCTCGGGATCGCACAACCCGTTGGCGCCGGGGATGATGACAATGCAGTTGTCGTCCTGCGTATGCATAATTGTGGCTGTGCCTGTGGAGGTGTCGTGCTTCACGGCGATTGCCGGCGTACTGACGCCGAATTGTTCCATCCGGCTAATGATTTGCGCGCCGAACATATCATCGCCCACGGCTCCGATCATCGTAACGGCTGCGCCCAGCCGTGCGCACCCGACAGCCTGATTGGCCCCTTTGCCGCCGGATATATAATGGATTTCCTTGCCGGGTAGTGTCTCCCCGATGACCGGCAACCGGTCCAGAGAAATAACAAGATCCATATTCAAGCTGCCTACAACTGCAATGCTTGGTTTTTTCATTCGGTCTGCCCCTTCCATATTGGTCATGTAGCTTTTGGTCCTTGCTCTGAATTTATGATAACGTTTACTTACTATATCATGACCGCTTGGCCGGCGTATATTAGGCCTGATAAGAACCGGCTGCGTACAGGGGCATTTTTTTGCGGGCTAAGACATTCTTGCGCCTTACGGGTATAAACGCTGCACGGGGAAACTGTTCAAGAAGCAGCCGGTCCAGGCAGAGGGCTTTCCAGGGAATACCGGTATTGCCGTGTTTGCGGTGAATCCCCTGCAGCCCGCTTCAATGTGCAAACAGCAAGAAAAAGTCCTATGCTCCCTGGGCGCTCCGGCAAAAAAAGACCATTGTCGGTGCAAGACCGGCTGTACTAATGTTTTCCTTGTGCATGGACGGTTCGTGTACAGCGCTTACTATTCGATTGATTAAAGGGAGGAACAACATGTTCAGGACTGGAAAGATCAGAAAAGCAGCGATCATGCTGCCGGCAATCGCTTTGGCCTTGTCACTCGCGTTAACGGGCTGCGGCAGTTCAAACAGTAACAGTGAAGGAGAGACTCAGGGGACTGCCCAAAGTGAAAAGCCGCTTGAGGTTAGCATCATGACCATATTGCTCAGCTCCACCCCTACGGCCGACGACAACCCGCTTAAGCTTGCAATTGAGAAGGCTACCAACTCCAAGATGAATATTCAATGGGTATCCGGCAATAATTACGCGGACAAATTGAATGTTACGCTGGCTTCGGGAGATATCCCGAACATCATCCTGATCAATGATCCGTTTACCCCTGTCTTCCGCAATGCGGTCTCCCAGGGAGCATTCTGGGACGTGACGCCTTATATTAAGGATTACGCCAATCTTAATTCGAAGATATCGGAGACAGCATGGCAGCTGACCAAGATGGAGGATGGAAAAAATTACGGTGTTCCCCGCCCTCGTCCCGAGGAAGCAGACAGCTTCTTTGTTGTCCGAAAGGATTGGCTGGACAGCGTAGGGATGAAAGAACCCGCGACGATGGATGAGTTTTACCAGGTTTTGAAAGCCTTTTCAGAAAAAAATCCAAGTAAAACCGGACAAAAGGACATCGTGCCCTTCGCGGCATATTTGAATTCCCCTCTTGACATGGGAGCCTTGAATCAGGTGGAAAACAGCTTTACAGGAGTAAATGGCAAATGGAAATATATAAATGATCAGCTGGTAAATGTAAACTTCCTCCCTGAAATGCGCAAAGCGATTGAATTTGAAACCAAGCTGTATAAAGAAAAGCTGATTCCCGAGGACTTTGCGTCCTTAAAGCTATCGCAGGTCGGAGATATGTTTAAAGCCGGAAAAGCCGGGATGGTTGTGGAGAAGGCGGGAACCATGACCGAATACTACAATACGCTGAAAAAGGTGGACCCGAGCTTCAAGGAAGCAGACTTTTACCCGCTGACAAGCATCGACGGCTATAATCCCAAAGGCACCGGCTTCTCCGGGATTCTGGCTATTCCGAAATCAGTTCCGGAAGCCAAGATGAAGCAGATTCTGGGGCTTATCGACACATGGATGAACGATGATGTGTTCGCTATCCAGCAGTATGGCTTTGAAGGTCAACATTATAAAGTGGAGAACGGCAAGAAAATCATCGACAAGGAGGCGCTGGACAAGGACGGGGCTTCGAACTTCAACCAGATCGTCTATGTGGCCGACCCGTATGCAAGCTCCACCAAAATCAATTTTCCGGATGAGGTCAATAAGCTCTATGCATCGATCCAGGACGAGCGCGCAAAAACCAGCGTAGCGGATATCGCCACTGGCCTGTACTCTCCGACAGCGCAAACCTTCCTTCCTGAATTCGATAAGAAGGTAACGGATCTCAAGACCAAAATCATTCTTGGCAGAGAGCCAATGACCGCCTGGGACGACTTCGTGACGAAGATGAAGGATGATCCGGATATGGTCAAATTGAGCCAGGAACTGACGGACGCGTACAAACAGCGTATCTCCAGCAAATAACCCAAACGGGACAGCCGGCCCGGCAAGCCGGCCGTCCCTCATACTATCCTGATCATAATGAAGCAAGGAGGAATCAATATGTTTGATTTGCAATCGTTCATGGATCCTGCGCCAGAGTACAGGGTGCATCCCTTCTGGTTTTGGAACGGAGAAATGGCCGATGATCAGATCCGTCTGCAAATTCGCGAGATGGCGGAGAAAGGACTCGGCGGCTTCTTCATATGCGCCAGGCAGGGCTTGAAAATCCCCTATTTATCGGACACCTGGTTCCGCAAGGTGAAGGTGGCCGTTGAAGCGGCCAAGGAGCACCGCCTGAACGTATGGCTGTATGACGAATACCCGTATCCCAGCGGCATAGCCGGGGGAGAGGTCGTGCTGGAACATCCTGAAGCCAAGCACTATACCCTTGTCCATCGGACGGAGCGCGCTTCGGGCGGGCAGCATCTGGCGCTGGAATTGCCATGGGCCCGTATCCTGTATGCGAAGGCAGTGCCGCTCACCCCTGCAGGGGAGCATATCTGGAATAAAGCCGTTGATGTGCGCGGATCTATCGGAAATTATCAATCGGAACCGATTTTCCAGAAGGCCGGCTTGACCGCTTATAACCAGAAGCGCTTCTTCACCTACCGGACGGTGCAAAAAATGGATTGGACGGTACCGGATGGAGAATGGGAAATCATCATCGTCCAGGAGGAAGAGATCGAGGATTTCAAATACTACGGCACCTTCGTCGATCCTTGCAACAGCGAAGCGATGGCTGCTTTCATCCGTCTGACGCACGATAAGTACGCCGAACATTTGTCCGAGTATTTCGGCGGCACCATCAAGGGAATGTTTACCGATGAAATCGGACTGCTCGGAAGCATCCCATGGTCGCCCCAATTGGCGGAGTTTTTCCTGGAGCTTAACGGCTACGATATTCGCGAGCACCTGGAAGCGCTGCTGTTTCACGATGCAGAGCAGGCGGCGCGGATTCGCTACGATTATTATCAGGCTGTTCACCTGCTGCTGCTGCAAAGCTATCACAAGCAGGTCCATGACTGGTGTGAAAGCCACGGGCTTAAGTATGTGACGGAGGTTCCTTCCGTCAGAGCCACAACCCAAACATACAGCCACGTGCCCGGAGGAGACACCGCCCATGAGAAGCTCGGACGTTCGCTCGACTGGATATTGGAGCGCAATGCCGTCAATTTCCGAAGCAATGCCAAGATGGTCAGCTCCATCGCGCGCCAGTTCAAGCGGGAACGCAATCTGATCGAATGCTTCCACAGTGTAGGGTGGTCCATGACGCTTCAGGACGCCAAGTGGATGATCGACCGGATGGCTGCGATGGGCACGAATTTTTTCAATTTCCATGCGTTCTTCTACACGCTCGACGGTTTGGCCAAGCATGACGCCCCGCCCTCGCAGTTTCTGCAAAATCCGTATTGGGAGCATTTCCGCCGGTTGGGGGACTATGTGGGAAGGATCAGCTACGTAATGAGCACAGGTGAAGCGGCTATTTCAATTGCCGTTCTGCAGCCGACGACTTCTCTCTGGACGCATATGGGCAACCCGCTGCACGGCTTCGGCTATGGGGGCCGGCAGCCGGAGGAGAAACGGCGTCTGGAGGATTTGAAGCGCTGGTGGGGAGGCCTATGCGACGGACTGACCAAGAGCGGCAGAGACTTCGACCATCTGGATGCCGGGCTTCTGGCTCTTGCGGAGCTGGACGGAGGAGAGCTTGTGCTGGGCAGCGCCCGTTATTCGGCGCTGGTTGTACCGCCGCTCACAAACCTGGAAACAAGCGCATGGAACAAGCTTGAAGCCTTTATTGAAGCGGGCGGAACGGTGCTCAGCTTAGGTCAGCTGCCTTATGAGAATATAAGCGGGGCGCCATGGGACGGGGAGAGCATTGGGCGCGCATTCGGCTTGCCTGAGGGGATCCGCGAGCATTTCTGGAGCGGGCTGTCCGGCGGTATTCACGATCATCAGCACCTGCAGTGGAGCAAAGGCCCTTTGGAGGCGTACCACCTTGCCTGCCCGGCGTCCCTGGACGTGAAATCCGGCGTGAAGCAGCTTGCGGAGCTGTTGAACAAGCTTCAGCCTGCGCCGGTCAAGCTGCTGCCTGACTGCGGCGATTGGGGGCTGCTGCTGCAGACCCGGCGCTTGTCTCCCGACACGGCGCTCGTCTTCATCAGCAATCAGGAGGAGGCGCAGCGGGACGTTGTTTTGCAGGCGGATGGGAGCCTGTGGGGCAAAGCAGCAGATGGGGAAGCTTACGGCGTACAATTCCAGTTCCTGTCGCTCGATGACGGCTCTGTGAAGCCTGCAGCAGGTGAATGCCGTAACGGCCAATGGATCTTGCCGGTCAAGCTGACCGCTTACGATTCTTGTCTGGTTATGCTCCAGCGGGTTCCATTTGTGAATAACGAACAGGAGAAGGCAAGCGCCGGAGACCAGCCATGGAAGCTGACGGTGGAAGCTTCCGGGGAGTGGCAGATCAGGCCGCTGCAGGATAACGCGGTACGGCTCGACACCTTCCGCTTGAGCGTTCATAGCGGTGGGCCGGATGCGGCTGCTCCTCTGATTGAAGCGGACAATGTGCCGGTGAAAACCTTTATTGATCAATGTGCGGATCTGACTGCCTCCATGCCTTTGCCTGTGAATATGGGGCAATTATTCGGAACACCGCAGCGAATTGCGCTGGCTTATCCGCTGGCTGGCCGCTACAGCGTGGAGGTCGAGATGCTGGAAGTGCCGGATGCCGTTCGAATCGTCATGGATCAAGGGGCGGTCTCGGGGGAATGGACGATCAGAGTAAACGATAATATTTTGAATGCATCGTGCTTTGAGAGCGTCTTCCTGTACGATCACATGAATATAGGCTGCGACATTACAGCCTATCTGCAGGCAGGCATCAATTCGATCAGCGTCGAGGTCGAGCTCGGACATGACTGGGACGGTCTGGTCGATGCCATCTATTTGACAGGGAGCTTCGATGCCGGCTTTAACGGCAGCCGGCTTGTGCTCGGCCCTCCGGTTGAACGGTTGTCGGCGCTTAAGGCAGGCCCATATCCGGGCCATCCGTTCTTTGCAGGCGTAATGTCGTTTCAGAAGACGATCGACCTGCCGTCCGATGCCGGCCCCGGCCCGTTCGAGCTTTCGTTCAACGATTTGGATCCTCAATTCCACGAGACTGCCGAGGTGCTGGTCAACGGGCATTCGCTGGGCGCATGCACATGGATGCCGTACCGGTGGAGCGGAGAGGCCGGGCTGCTGCACGAAGGGGAGAACCGCATAGAGGTTCGTATTACCACGACGCTGATCGGACTGCTGGAAGGGAAGTATTTCGATTATGCCGATCATAGCTTGAAACCGGTGCAGACCCTGTAATGGCTGGAGGCTGCCCGATTAATCATCCGAGAAAGGAGAAATGTCATGACAACGTTAAGCCAGCAGCAATCTCCGCCGCAGGGCGCATCAAGCTTCCCTTTATCGCGGCAATCCCGTTTAAGAAAACTGTGGAAAGACCTGCAGCGTGATAAATATCTGTATCTGCTGGCCTTGCCGGGTCTTCTTTTCTTTCTGATATTCAAGTATTTCCCATTGGGCGGAATCGTGATTGCCTTTCAGAATTACTCCCCGTTTGCGGGAATAACAGGGAGCGAGTGGGCCGGGTTGGAGCATTTCAGACGATTTTTCTCCAATCCCGAATTTATGCTCCTTTTCCGGAACACGATGGCGATTAATCTGATGAGCCTGATCTTTTTCTTCCCTCTGCCGATCATCCTTTCACTCATGCTCAATGAAGTGAGGAACATGGTCTACAAGCGGGTGGTTCAATCCGTCGTCTATATGCCCCACTTTCTGTCATGGGTGATTATCTCCGGCCTCACCTTCCTGCTGTTTGCCACGGGCGAAGGTCTGGTCAACAAGGTCCTGGAGGCGATTGGAGGGGCCAGGATCGACTTTCTGACCAATGCCGACCTGTTCTGGGTTATGCTGACGCTCCAATCGATCTGGAAGGAATGCGGCTGGGGTACAATTCTGTTTCTGGCGGCCATGGCAAGCATAGATCCCGGGGTGTATGAAGCGGCCCGCATGGACGGTGCCAGCAGAATCAGACAGATGTGGCATGTTACGCTTCCGGCGATCCGCAGTGTAATCGTTGTCCTGCTGATCCTAAGGCTTGGCCATATGATGGACGTCGGCTTCGAGCAGGTGTTTCTCATGTACAATGGCGCGGTATCGGAAGTGGCGGAGGTATTTGACACTTACGTGTACAGGGTCGGAATCCAGCAGGGACAGTTCAGTTACAGTACTGCAGCAGGCTTGTTCAAGTCGGTTGTCGGATTGACGCTGGTCCTGGCAGCCAACTGGCTGTCCAAGAAAATGGGTGAGGATGGCGTATATTGACAAGACTCCATGAAAGCACCCGAAGCCTTACAAGGAGGGGTACGATGAGAACCGGTCTGGGAGATCGCATGTTTAGCGTAATGAATGTCACTTTGCTCGGCTTGATTGCCGTTGTGTCTGCCTTTCCTCTGTACTATGTGTTTGTCGTTTCTTTTACCGATCCCACGGAATACGTAACCAAAAACTTTGTCCTGTTCCCGACAAAATGGTCGCTTGAATCCTATAAATTCCTGTTTTCCACAGGCGCCTTTACACATTCCATCGGCGTCAGCGTGTATGTCACGGTGGTGGGAACAGCCTGCAGCCTGGTGGTGACTGCAGCATTTGCCTATACGCTGTCGCGCAAAAGATTGCGCGGAAGGCAGATTATTTTGCTGCTAATCCTGCTTACGGTCCTGTTCAGCCCGGGCATTATTCCTAACTATCTGATTGTTCGTGAATTGAATCTGATTGACAGTCTCTGGTCGCTGATTCTTCCGGCACTGGCCAGCGGATGGAACGTGATCCTGATGAAAAATTTTTTCGACAATATTCCAGCCGAGCTGGAGGAGTCGGCGGCCATGGACGGCTGCAACGATCTGTCGATCTTCATCCGTATAATCCTGCCGTTGTCGCTTCCTTCGCTGGCCGCCTTCGGGTTGTTCTACGCGGTCGGGTACTGGAACCAGTTCTTCAATGCCTTGATTTACATTAACGACGCGTCCAAATGGCCGATGCAGGTTATGCTGCAGAATATTCTGCTTAACGCCAACAACAGCGAGCTGAGCACGGATGCAACGGCGATTGCCCCGCCAACGGAAACGCTCAAAATGGCGGCCGTCATCGTTGCCACAGTTCCGATTCTTCTTGTTTATCCGTTTCTGCAGAAGCACTTTGCCAAAGGTGCGATGGTAGGCTCGGTCAAAGGATAAGCCAGGGGCCGGGTCGGTCGGCTATAAAGGATTCCATCTTTGTACTGTCGAAATGGGTCATATAAAAACGAAATTTTGGAAGGTGAACTCTCCTTGACAGGATTCTGGAAGCCACGACTCGGTAAAGCTAGTAAATTTAAATCGAAAAGCCGCTTTTATCGCAGAAATCTGGTGCTGATTCTGCTTGTTGCCAGCTTCCCCGGCTTGATTATCGGCTTTTGCACCTACTGGATTGCGACTGATAAATTGGAGGGAGAGCTGCAGCGTCTGCATATCGATCAGATTGATCAAGGGGCCGCGGTCATTGACGATCAGCTGAATTATCTGGAGCTTACGATGTCGCACTGGGCGTTTGATCCCAAGTTTGAAGACGAGAAATTGAAAACGCTTAACATCGGCTATGATTTCGAGCAGGTGAAGGATTTGTATCGAACCCTGCTCCTGATGGAGGGAACCCATCCTTTTCTGCAGAAGGTGCAGCTGTTTCTCAATGAACCGCAGCCGGTTCTCTTCTCGACGGAAAGGTTTACTTATATCGACCAGCCTGGGGACGCCGAGATCTACAGCACGTTGTTAAACCAGAAAAAGTCGGCTTTCTGGACAAATCAATATGGTACCGAGGATACCATTGCTCTTGTCAACAAAATACCCGGAGGCAGCCTCAAGCCGTTCGGCATGATCATTGCAACAATCAACACAAGCAAGCTGATTCAGTCTCTGAAGACGCTGACTCCAACCCATGAGGGAGTGACGCTGTTGTTGAATAAGAACGGGGGACTGGAGATGTCGACGAGCGGGAAGCCGTTCTCAAGGCTGGAAGAGGCGCTGAAGCAGGAATATGAAGCGCACAGCTCCAGATCGGAATCTTTTCTGTTTCCGTACAAGGATAAGAGCTATTCCGTTTCCTACGGCCAGTTCAATCGTCTCGGCTCAACCTGGGTGTACATCTCGGCGACGCCGCTCAGCTCTATTGTCGCCCCTGTCGTGATGGTATCCAAATGGATTCTGTACATCAGCTTGACTGGTCTGACCATTGCTCTACTGATGTCGTCGTTTGTTTTGCGGCGTATCTATTCCCCGGTGGAACGGCTTGTGGCCTTGTTGACCGGAGGCAAGGGCTCCGAGTACAGCGATGAATTCGATATGTTCGAGGTGGAATGGAAGCATCTGGCCAGTGAGCGGGAGCTGCTTCACTCGAAGCTGAAGGAACAGCTTCCGGTTCTGCGCGAAGGGTTCTTCCTGCAGCTGGCGCAGGGCTATTTGTTTGCTCTGGGCGAAAATGAGATAAAGGGGCGAATCCGGCATTATGGCTGGGAAAATGATAATGTGCAGTATGTAGCGCTCATGTTCCGTTTGACCGGGTTCTCCGGTCTTGAGGGGCGATTCTCGCTTGGCGATGAGGATCTGGTTACTTACGCGACGGCCAACATCGTCGACGAGCTGGCAAGAAAGCAGTATGAGCAGGCGGAAGTGATCAATTTCCACAACTTCTCTATCGGCTTGCTGCTGGCACTGCCGAGCGAACAGCCTGTCAAGTGGTTGAATGCCGATCTGGATCTGTTCTGCCGGGAGCTGATGCGGACCATAAATCATATTATCAGGATGCAGGTTACGGTCGCGATCAGCAAATCAGTGTACAGCGTCAAGCAGATTCCGCATATTTTTGAGGAAGTCAGACAGGCAATGGCATACCGCGAGCTGATCGACGACGATAACCAGATACTATGGACCGAGGAGCTGGCGAAATCAAGCCTGCTCATGGAGAGCAGTTACCCGTTCTCCCTCGACAAAGAGATCATCAACGCTATCCGCAGCGGTCTGGAGGAGACCGCGGGCGAGTTGATCAGCCAGTTCATGGACGATTTGTCGGCCAACGGCTCGACTGAATTTTATATTCAACAGGGCATGCTGCAGCTGCTCGGCAGTATCCGTTATGCTGCGCTGCAATCGGGCATGAACCCCGTTCGATTATTCGGGAGTGTCAGTCTCTTCGATGAACTGGCCGGGATCAAGGAGCGGGACGAAATGCAGAAATGGTTCCGGCATAAGGTGGTCAAGGTGCTGGTTCAGGAGATGATCAGCAGGCAGGATTACCACTTGAAGCATATTATTGAGAAGGTCATTCTTTTTTTGAACGAACAATATATGACCGGACTATCGCTTGAATCATGCGCTGACAGGTTTGAAACGAGTCCGTATACGCTCAGCCGGGCGTTCAAGCAGATAGCAGGCATCAACTTCATCGATTACCTGACCGATATTCGAATCCGGAACGCCAAGCTGCTCCTTCTGGACCCCGACCTGAAAATTAATGAGGTCGCAGAGAAGGTTGGCTATCAGCACAGCTACTTCAACCGTATTTTCAAAAAATATGAGGGCATTACACCCAGCAGCTACCGCGAGCTGAACCGGCAAGGAAAATGACAGCGGGATCATCCCGCCCAAAGCGCCAAACGGCAGGAAGGCGCATATTACAACGCAGGGACAAGCATGCCGTTGAGTGTTCCTGCAATAATGCGACAGGAGGTTCTTTAAGCCATGAATGAAGCGTATATAAATGAGCATGACAGCATATTTACGGCGTGTGGCGGAAGCGTGGGCGGGGCATTAACAACGGTAACGAATCGCTACATCGGCAATCATCCGCAGCATCCCATGACCTGCCGGGCCTTCAATGCCGACGGGATACTGAAAAAGCACGATTACAGCTATGATTTCAATCTGACGGAGCGCTTTCCCGATATGCAAAACGGGCAGTACATCTATGCCTGGTCCAAATTCTGGAGTGAGCAATCCGCACCCATGACCTTTATATTGCATTGCTATGGACCCCTTCAATTTTTTGCAAACGGGGCTTCCGTATATAAAGCGAATCTGGCCGATGAATTGAATGCCAAGCGGAGAATACCCGTAACCGTACCTTTGAACAAGGGCTGGAACCATTTTGTCATCCTGTTTACGAAGACTGAGGCTGGCTGCGGGGGCTCCTTCGGACCCGGCTCATACAAGAGCAATCCGACCTATGTGCTGGCCCCGTCACCAGAGAGAAACGGGCACGAGGGCTGGATATACAGCGGACCGCAGGACAAGCGCCAGGAGCTGCCCGGTCCGCAAACCAAAGAGGGTGACAGCGGAATCGTCTGGTATCCGCGCCTGCAGTGGGGTGAGCGGGATCACTTGCATCCCATGGCACGCATATTTGGAGATTTGAACAACCGTTATGCCGTAGCCTGGACGAAATTAACCTGTACCCTGGACGGCGCCTCCTCTATTGTACTGAAAGGCCGGGCAGCGGGAATCACAGAGATATTCATCGACGGGAACAAAATAGCCGAACAGACGACAGGGGATTTTTCCATACCGCTCGATCTCTCATACGGCCGGCACGATCTGCATATCCGCTGCGCCGGCACCATGGAGAATTGGGGATTCCGGCTGGATGAGCTGCCTGCAGGAGTCCTCTTGGCGACGCCTTATCCCGTGGAGGGCGGAGCGGACGAGTGGTTATATGCCGGCCCGCTCGAAGCGGATGAGCCGCTGCCGCCAACCGGGACGGCTTATACGCTGATCGATACGAAAGCGGGCGGCACCTTCTGGCGGCTGGATCAGCCCAATACCTGGGTGCGCCTCTTCGCGGATAACACATTGTTCGGCAGATGGAATTATCCGCTTGGCGTTACGCTCTACGGTTTGCTGCAAACCGGCAGACTGCTCGATCGCGGGGATGTGACGGCCTATGTGCGAAGCCATATCGAAGCCTGCACGCGGCTGTACCGTTATGCCATGTGGGACAAGCAGCAGTTCGGGGCGTCGGGTGTGCTCAATACGCTCGCTACACTTGACAGTCTGGACGACTGCGGCTCCTTCGGGGCTACCATGCTGCTGGCGCTTCAGGAGCATGGCATGAACGGAGCTGACGAGATCGCAGAGTTGATCGCGGATTACATCTCTGGCGAACAATACCGGCTTCCGACGGGGGCCTTGTACCGCAAGCCGCGAATCGCCGATTTTACCCATGAAACGGTCTGGTGCGACGATCTGTATATGAGCGTGCCTTTCCTTTGCCGCTATTATCAGCGCACCGGCGACATCCGCTATATTGAGGACGCGGTCAACCAGCTCCTTCAGTTCAGGAAGCTGATGTATATTCCGCATCTGCAGGTCATGTCCCATGTGTATGACCTCACTTTGAACAAACCCACCGTGGTGGCATGGGGGCGGGGTAATGGCTGGGTGCTGTTCTCGCTCTCCGAGCTGCTGGCGGCTCTGCCGGAAGATCATGAACAGCGCCGGGAGCTGCTGCGCTATTTTAATGAGCTGTGCGAAGGGTATTTGCGGCTGCAGGGGGTGAATGGCCTGTGGCATCAGGTGCTGACCGATGCGGAATCGTATCAGGAGACTTCCTGCACCTCGATGTTTATATATGCCTTTGCGCGCGGCATTCGCTTCGGCTGGTTAACCGGCAAGCAGCGGTATGTCGAAGCGGTCCTGAAGGGCTGGAAGGGTATGACGCAGATCTCCATCGACAAAACAGGCAATGTTTACGGCGTATGCAGGGGCTCCGGGTATTCATTCAATGGAGACTACTACAAGGATGACCTGCCTTGGCTGCTTAATGATACGCACGGTATTGGAATCGTGCTGCTTGCGGGGATCGAGGTTCTGCAAATGGAGCAGATGCTTGCCGGGATGCATGCGGCTCCCCTTGGAAGCTAGTGGCTGTGACTCACCAGGAGGTTAACCCGCGGAAACCCTTGTGAACCCCTTCATGCGGATGCTTTGGCTGGAGCTTGAAAAAAATGAACTGCTTTGCGGAGACGGGCGGGAAGGAAATGAGACGAAACGAAGTTTTCTTGGTGAATGATTATGGCGCGGCTGCGGACGGAGACACGCTGGCCACCGCTTCAATTCAGGAGGCTATCGACGCTGCATGGGGCGCAGGCGGGGGCCGGATTGAATTTGCTCCGGGCTCCTATTTGACGGGGGCTCTGTTTCTTAAGTCCAATGTGCAGCTGCATTTGGCTGAAGGTGTGGAGCTGCGCGGTGCCGCAGGCGAGGAGGACTACCCTGAGCTATGGTCGCGTGTTGCCGGCATCGAGATGAACTGGTACAGCGCATTGATCAACATTTGCGGTCAGGAGAACGCAAGCATAACCGGCAAGGGGACCATAGACGGTCAAGGCAGCTGCTGGTGGGATAAATATTGGAGCATGCGCAAGGTATATACGGAGCAGGGGCTGCGCTGGGCCGTCGATTACGACTGCAAAAGGCCGCGGAACATTCTGGTTATCGATTCGTCCCGGATCGAACTGAAGGATTTCACCTCCCTCCGCTCGGGCTTCTGGAACGTGCATATCTGCTACTCCGAGCACGTAACGGTATCGGGTCTGACGATCCGTGAGAACCAGGGTCCCAGCACCGACGGGATCGATATTGATTCATCCTCACATGTTCTGGTGGAGAACTGCTTCATCGATTGCAACGATGATAATATTTGTATTAAAGCCGGGCGCGACGCCGATGGACTGAGGGTCAACCGGCCCGCCGAGGATATCGTGATCCGCAATTGCATAACGGGAGCGGGAGCCGGCATCACCCTTGGCAGCGAGACATCCGGGGGCATTCGCAATGTAGAGATATACAACATCAAATCTGTCGGGACGAGCAACGGCCTGCGGTTTAAATCGGCGCGGAACCGCGGAGGCCTGATTGAGAATATACGGGTCCATGACCTGGAGATGAGCGATGTGCGCAATCCGTTCAGCTTCCTGCTGAACTGGAACCCCAGCTACAGCTATGCTCAAATTCCGGAAACCTGGGAGGGCGAGGTCCCTGTTCATTGGCAGGTTCTCGCAGAGCCCGTGCTGCCCGAGCAGCGGGGAATACCGGAGTTCCGCAATGTGGAGATCATTAATGTCACGGTCAGGAATAATCTGCTCCCCGGTTCCGGCAGACCCGTATCCTATGCCTTCGAGGTGGAGGCGTATCCTGAAAAGCCGATCAGCGGCATCCGCTTGAGCAATATCTTGATAGAAAGCCATGCAGCCGGCACAATTTCGCATGCGAAGGACTGGACAATGAACAATGTGGTTATTCGCACATTGGATGGCGTCAATGTCCGCTTGGACCATTGTGAAGGCGTTGATTTGCCGGAAGTGGAGCGCTTTGTTTTCAAAACCTTGGAAGACTCTTAGACTGGAAATCCTGGCCTGAGCCGCGATTATTAATCTCTCAGCAGGGCAAATGCCGCGCCAGGCGACCGAAGCCGGATTTCGCTTATGACGCAAGCAAGCATGATGGATTCCTGCAGCCGGCTTTGCCGGATATCGCCCAGGTCGACGACGTCCTTCCACCCCAGATCGTTCAGGAGGGACGCGGCCTGGTTTTTGGCATGCTGTTCATTGCCGGACATAAACATGACGGGTACGCCTTCCCGGTATGCCGGCTGCACCATTCTTTTGTCGCTGACCGTATTGAGTGTTTTAACGACGCGGCTCTCCGGCAGCATCTGCTGCATGATTTCACCCGCTGACGTATTGTCGTACAGCAGCCGTGGACCGCTGCTGAACTCAACTGCATTGCTTACATCAATAACTGTTTTGTTCTTCATGTATGATTGATCAATGTTTTCAAGCACATCCGCCGCGCATGACCAGGGAAGCGCCACAACAATGAGTTCACCGAACCGGGCCGCTTCGTTGAAGGAAACGACGTCCCCTTGTCCGCCTGCTGCTTGCTTCCATGCCCCGTGCTTCGCATGCTGCGGGTCGCGGCTGCTGATTGCCGCATAATGGCCGGCCCGTATCAGGCCATTGCCTATAACTGCCCCTGCGCTGCCTGCCCCGATGATTCCGATATTCACAAACATCCTCTCCTCTCAAGATGAGATTATAAGAGCTTATGATGGGGCGGACAATAAGGCACTTTTTGGTTTCCAGTATCCGCGAACTGATATCGGGTATAATGGTTTTAAAAAAATGAGGTGATTCGATGCCTGTTAAGCCTAACGAATGTCCGGTCGAGATTGTATTTTCCCTCTTGAGCGGGAAGTGGAAAATCCCCATATATAGACACTTATATAAGAATGGCCCTGTGCGATATACCGAACTGCGCCGGCATCTGCCATCCATTTCAAAAAAGATGCTGACGGAGCAGCTCCGGGAGCTTGAGGCTGACGGCATAATTGACAGGGAAATTTATAGCGGAATGCTGCCGAAGGTAGAATATTCATTGACTCCGCGTGGACGGTCGATGATATCCTTTCTTGACAAGATGAGCGAGTGGGGGGTTAAGCACTTTTCTTCGGAGCATTCACAATGACAGAGGGTAGCGGGAGAAAAAGAGGCCCCCTGATCCGGAGCTTCCGCTTTAACAGGCCGATATAAATGGTACGGAGTCAGACAAATAAGATTGAAGTATCGTATCGCAAGAGGAAGCCTGTTTCAAGGCTTCCTCTCCGGAAGCGGCGCATTCGTCTCTATAGTTAATGAGCGGCAGTAGACTGCGGACCGCTATTCCATGCCTTGATCTCCAGTTTGCTTTTGTGGCCCCATTTTTTGCCCAGCTTTTTCAGGAAACTGCTATTCTTCCGCTCCTCCTGCATCATTCGCAGGCCTCTCATCAGCATTAGGTGTCTGCGATCGTCATCGTGACTCAGCTTCCGCATTTCTTCGAAATATTCGCCATTCATGCTGTTTCGCACTCCTTCTAGGTGGTTTCTTCAAAAGGTAAATCTTTAGTCCTGGTTACTAATACCTATTATATCGGACGCCACTGAACAAATTCTGAAAGAATCCGGGTTTTTGTGACATATTATGGTACAAATATGAAGGAATTGTGACAAAATGCATCAGGCTATTTTGCATTTACATATATACATATAGGTACTGGAAGCCGATATAAGCAGCATGGTCGTTTTATGGCAGCAGGCAGCAGGAATGATATTGTGCAATCCGAAGGGACTGGATGAAGATTATGAAGGGGTTTGTGTGGTTTAGAAAACGCTTAACATTACGGATTGCAGCGGTGGTCATGGCGGTCTTTCTCCTGTTATCGTCATGTTATATCTGGCTGCAAATCAGCAATACGAAAACCGCGGCCAAGGAGGCGATTACGAGCTATGGCACGCGTATGGCCGGCAGCTATTCCAGCCATCTCGATACGCAAAGACTGGAGCAATTTTTAGCCGATCCGCAGGAAAACGAATTGTATTGGACGATCCGGCAGGGGCTTGACCGGTTCCGTGCGCAAATCGGCGCCCTGTATGTGTATATTGTCCAAATAGACGCAAGCCAGCGTCCGCTGATTATGATCGATGGCCAGCCGAAGGATTCGGACTCCGCATCTCCGATCAATGAAGTAACGGATATTCCCGCGGATGCGGTCAAGTCGCTGCTGGCTGGCAGCCCGGCAAATTCGCCGGTAATCGATAACCCGCAGTACGGCAAATATATTTCCTCGTACGCACCGATCAAACGTCCGGACGGCACGGTCATCGGCGTGCTTGGAATCGATACGGAAGCCGCGGTTATTGAAAGCATCGCAAGCGGCGCCATACGCGAAAGCCTTCCCTTTTATCTGCTCATCATCGTGATGACCTTGCTGGGACTCGCGCTTATCGTATGGGTGCTCTTCCGCGCATTCCGTCCGCTTAAATGGATTGTATCCGGAGCGGAGAATATAGCGGCTGGCGAATTTGCCAAAGCAAACCGGCAGATGCTTGAGCATCCTGTTCGGTCGGAGGATGAGGTGGGTGCCATGTACAGGGCAATCGTCAACATGTCAACCAGCTTGAACACGATCGTCGGCGGTATGGTATCGAACATTGCCCAGACATCCGCGCAGGTCGCCCAATCCTCGGACCGGTTTGCGGCGGAAGCCCAGCATTTGCTTGAAATGAATACCAGAGTCAGCGAAGCTTCGGGCCTGGTGGCCGAGGGCGCAAGCGCCCAGCGCATCAGCTCGGAAGAAAGCGCGGGCTCGATGGGGGAGATTGCGGCTATTATCCAGCGGATCTCCGAAGCGGCATCTGCGGTATCGGACGCATCCGTACAGGCCCTCGAAAGCGCGGAATCCGGCAGGCATTCCGTCGGACGAATGAACAGGCAGATCCGCACGATTTCTGCGGCTACGGAGGAAGCTGCCTTGCGGGTGGCGACTCTGCGCAATTATTCGGTCGAGATCGAAGGAGCGTTGGCGGCCATTTCCCAAATTGCCAACCAGACGAAGCTGCTTGCGCTCAATGCATCTATTGAGGCGGCGCGGGCCGGCGAGCACGGTACCGGATTCGCGGTTGTTGCAGGGGAAGTAAGAAAGCTGGCGGATGAGGCTTTCGTCTCCACGGAGCTGATAGCGTCATTGCTGCAAAATGTTCAAAGCGAATCGCTTCGCATCAGCGAGGCGATGGAGAATGGCGCAAGAGAAGTGCATACGGGGGAATCGCTATCCGTGGAGGCGGACGAGTCGTTTACGCATGTGGTGGAAATGTTCCGGTTAGTGACTGGACAAATTCAAGAAATTTCCGCTGGAACCGAGCAAATGACAGCCGGCTCCGAAGAGGTTCTGGCATCCAGCGTCACGATCGCCGAAATCGCCAAAGCATCGTCCGACCAGACGCTTCAGATCCGGGAGCTGACGGATCAGCAGCTGCGCATCGTCCGGCAGTTTGCCGATTCCGCCGCAGAGCTGAGCGGGACGACGCATCATTTGCTTGCGGCTGTCAAGCAGGTAAAGGTGTAACTCGAACAAAAAAACGAGCCTTGGAAACAATCTGGGGGCTCGTTTTTTTTGTCTGGTTTTCAGTACAGAAACAGCGGGCTTCAGGTGCTGCTTCCCCCAATTAAGGAGTTTAGAAGAATACGCGCTGGGACAACCAGATTCCACCCAAAACAAAGGCCAATGCGGAACCTGCGATAACGGCATTTCTGGAAAACTTCCATTTGTGCATCATCATGAGCAGAGGGAGGGCAACGCCGACCAACGTGATCTGAACAACCTCGATTCCGAGATTGAAGCTGAGCAAATCCACAGCCAGCTGGCTTTTGGGAAGATTCATTCCTTTAAGAATGTCAGCAAAGCCCATTCCATGGATTAAGCCGAAGAAGAACGTCAGCACCCAACGGTGACTGACCTGTTTGCGAATAATATTATCGATGGCGACAAAACAGATGCTCAAAGCGATGGCAGGCTCGACAATCCGGGGAGATATATCAATAATTCCCAATACAGTCAATGATAACGTGATGCTGTGAGCGATCGTAAAAGCGGTGATCATGCCCGTATACTGTTTGAACGTCTGCCTCGCAACAACGAGAGAAAACAAAAATAATAAATGATCGTACCCGGATAAAATATGGTTCATGCCAAGTGTAAAGAAAGAATACCAACCTGAGTTCACTTATTTTCCTCCTCGAATGATACCAAGTTCATTTGCCGTTTCTGGATGAAAGAAGACTGCTTTATGCAGTATACCGTAAGGGAAATGGGAGAATATATCGATTTATGTCATCAAAATATTAAAAAATTATGTAGAATATTCTCTATTATGATCGGATTTTAAATGCAATAACCCGAATTAATTTGTAAATGAAGTGGAATGTCAAGTAAAATGACACAAGAATGACGTAATCACAATGAACAAAGGGGAAATCAGATGAGAGAAGCTATCATAATAGGCGGCGGCCCATGCGGACTTTCTGTCGGGATGGCCTTGCAGGAGCAAGGAATTGATTACTTGATACTTGAGAAAAGGGCCATTGTAAATACGATTCTTTCATTTCCTGCTAATATGCGTTTTTATAGTACAAGCGACAGGCTGGAAATCGGCAATGTTCCTTTTTTATCAGAAGAAGAACGTCCCACCCGACATGAGGTAATGCGCTATTATCGCGCTGTCGTTACAAGGCAGCAAATGAATATTCTAACGTTTCATCATGTCATAAGGGTCGGGCGTTCATCGGACGGCTTTCTCGTTCTTACCCATAATCATCTTGGGAAAGAGGAAGTGTTTGAAGCAAGAAGGATCGTAATCGCAACAGGGATATATGATCACCCGAGACTGTTAGGGGTTCCGGGCGAGAACTTATCCAAAGTGATGCATTACTATACGGAAGGACACTCTTATTCGGGAAGGTCTGTTCTTGTAGCGGGAGGCAAAAATTCCGCTGTTGAAGCAGCAATCGACTTATATCGCAGCGGAGCGCAAGTATCGTTGGTTCACCGTGGCGCTACGGTTTATCAAGGTATTAAGCCCACTCTGCTGCTCGATATACGGAATTTGATTGAAAAAGGAAGAATCGGGTTTTACTCCGAGTCGGCAATCACGCGTATTGAAGAAGAGCAGGTATTCGTCCAAAGCGGGAATGAGCAAATTAAAATCCAAAATGATTTTGTATTTTCCTTAATCGGGTATCAGCCGGACCTTTCGATGCTGAACGATCTGGGGATTATGTTAGATCATCAAACTCAAATTCCGCTCTTTGACCCTGAAACGTATGAAACCAATGTGGCGGACATATTTGTTGCCGGCGTCGTTACGGGAGGAATAACCAATAAAGTGTTTATTGATGATGGACGGCTTCATGGGCCGAAAATTGCTGAAAAAATTGCGGCCGATATCGGCAGGAAATAGGAAGGATGCCGTATTTTGGATAAAATGCCCGGTCTGATGCTGCTCGAACGGATGCATTTTTCATTTCATATCGCCTATGATACAATTTAGTGAAATGAAGGCAGGGCAGGGTGGTTTTATGGCAGACAAGGAAGAACTGATCCGGTTCGGAGTGGCGTTTCCGGCTCCGTTAATCGAGCAGTTCGATCATTATATTGAGGAACAAGGCTATACGAACCGGTCCGAAGCGATTCGGGATATGGCCAGAAAAGCGATGCTGGATCCTGCGAAGCTTCCATCCGATGCGCATGTTGCCGGCACCATAGTCATGGTATACGACCATCACATCCGGGATCTTCCTCTTCTACTGACAGAGCTCCAGCACCAGTTCCACCACGACATTATATCCACGATGCATGTTCACCTGAACCATAACCAGTGCCTGGAGGTCATCGTCGTTCGGGGCCGCCTATCGAGGCTTCGCACGCTCCATCATCAGATACAAGTACAAAAAGGCGTACATTATGCCGAGCTTTCCGTTACTTATGCGGAGGAACAAGGCTTGGAGATTCATGATCATAAATAAAAACCAAAATATGCGATCGTCCCAAAAAGAGGCGGTCGTTTTTTTGTTGAAATATTCCAATATTTTTGAGCATGCCGGTGAAAAAGTGAGTGATTCCCTTTTTTTGTTGTGCTACAATTTACTAAAAACGTGCCACATGGGATGGAGTGGGAGAAACGTGAGGAAGATTGGGGTCTATTCGATATTGGCGGTGATGGTTGCCGGACTTCTGCTTGCGGGCTGCTCGTCTTCCCCCAAGGAGAGCGGGAGCACCGGCAAAGACGAATTAATATTGGCCGTTGGCGCGGAACCGGAAACCGGGTTTGATCCAACGACCGGTTGGGGGCGCTACGGTTCTCCGCTGTTTCAGAGCACACTGCTGAAGCGGGACGATGATCTGCGCATTGAGAATGATCTGGCAACCGGCTGCGAGGTGAGTGAAGATGGTACGGTATGGACGGTCAAGCTGCGGTCCAATGTTGTATTTACCGACGGCAAGCCGCTTACGGCAGAGGATGTTAAATTCACCTTTGATACGGCGGCCGGGAACGGCTCCGCCATTGATTTGACCAATTTGAAGAGCGTGCAGTCCGAAGGGGAGGGCACCGTCATCTTCACACTCAAGGAGCCGCAATCTACTTTTGTTTCTCTTCTTGTTTCAACCGGTATCGTTCCCAAACACGCATACGGAAAAGACTATGCGGAGCTCCCCATTGGATCGGGGCCGTATAAATTTGTGCAGTGGGATAAAGGCCAGCAGGTCATCGCCGAAGCGAATCCCGATTATTATGGCGCAAAGCCGCATTTCAAACGAATGACGTTTTTATTTCTGAGTGAAGATGCAGCGTTTGCGGCTGCCAAATCAGGCAAGGTCGATGTGGCCTATATCCCGTCCTCCTACAGCAAGGAAACGGTAGCGGGCATGCGTCTTGAGGATATTAAAACCGTGGATAACCGGGGCATCCTGTTCCCCTATGTTCCGTCTGGCGGCCAAACCAAGGACGGCAATCCAATCGGCAACGATGTAACCGCGGATATTGCCATCCGCAAGGCGGTAAATGTGGCCATCGACCGGAGCGCGCTGGTTGAGGGGATTCTGGAAGGCTATGGCTCGCCCGCTTACTCGGCCAATGACGGACTCCCCTGGGGGAATGATCAAATCGTAATCAAAGACGCCGATGTGAATGAAGCGAAGACCATTTTGAACGATGCGGGATGGACGGATACAGACGGTGACGGGATTGCCGAGAAGGGTTCGCTCAAGGCTGAGTTCAATCTTCTTTATCCATCCGGAGATATTGCCCGCCAATCGCTTGCTCTCGCTGCTGCGGATATGGTTAAGCCTGCCGGCATTCATATGAATGTGGAAGGGAAGAGCTGGGACGATATTGATAAAAGAATGCATGCCGACGCTGTGATGTTCGGCTGGGGCAGCCACGATCCCCTGGAAATGTACAATCTGTACAGCAGCACCTATCAGGGAGTTGATTATTACAACGCCGGTTATTACAGCAATCCGGTGGTAGATGACTGGATGAACCAGGCTCTTCGCGCAACGAACGAAGATGAGGCTTTGAAATATTGGAAGAATGCGCAGTGGGATGGAAAGACGGGACTCAGCTCGCTCGGGGACGCGCCATGGGCGTGGCTTGTGAATATCGATCATCTGTATCTCGTAAATGACAAGCTGGACATCGGCAAGCAGCGTATCCAACCGCACGGGCATGGCTGGCCGATCACGGATAATATCGAAGAATGGAAATGGAACAACTAGCGGAAAGAGGGTTGGTCATGACGCGCAATTTGAGTGCGTATCTGGGGCTGAAGCTGGTTCGTCTGGCGACGCTTCTGGCTGCTGTCAGCATCGTTTCGTTCACGCTTGTCAGTCTCTCGCCAATCGACCCGGTTCAGGCTTACATTGGATCGGATGTCATGCGTGTCGGGCCTGAGCAGCGCCAAAGCATTTCCGCATATTGGGGGCTGGATAAGCCGCCTGCGGAGCAGTTTGCCCGTTGGGGCTCGGCTCTGCTCCGCGGCGATCTCGGCACCTCGATGATATTCCGCGAGCCGGTGGCGGAGGTTATCGGCGAGCGGTTCCTGAATTCCGCCGCGCTGATGGCGATAGCCTGGCTGCTCTCTGGAATTACAGGGTTTACAGCCGGTGTAATAGCGGCGATGAAAAAAAACTCATGGATGGATCGCCTCATTCAGTGGTACTGCTATACGCTGGCGTCCACACCGACATTCTGGCTGGGACTGCTGCTGCTCATGCTTTTCTCCGTTTGGCTCGGGTGGTTTCCGATCGGACTCGGCGTACCAGCAGGCGTTCTTGCGGAGCAGGTTACGCTCGCGGATCGCATCCGGCATATCATTCTGCCTGCGCTGACCCTTAGCATCATCGGAATTGCGCCAATCGCGCTGCATACCAGGCAGAAGCTGATCGATGTTCTGGAGAGCGATTATGTACGGTTTGCCAGAGCCAGAGGGGAGAAGGGATTCGGACTGGTGCGAAGGCATGGTCTGCGCAATATTGCCCTGCCGGCCGTCACCCTGCAGTTCACCTCCTTCAGCGAATTGTTCGGAGGCGCCGTGCTGGCAGAGCAGGTGTTTTCGTACCCGGGCCTTGGACAAGCGACGGTTGAGGCGGGTTTAAGAGGGGATGTTCCGCTGCTTATGGGACTTGTCCTGTGCAGCTCGCTGTTCGTCTTTACTGGCAATACGATTGCGGATCTGCTGTATAAAGTAATTGATCCGCGGGTGCGGGAAGGCAGGGTGCTGTGATGGAAAATCCGGTTCAGCCTGCCGGGAACCCGGCATTTCGTTTCCGGGTCAATCGGCGGAAACGGGCGTTAGCATGGGCTGTTTGTCTCTCGGCTCTTCTTGTCGCGATCGGGATTCTTGCCATGCTGCTGGGGGACCGGCAGCTTGCAACGAATCTGGAAATCCGGAATTTATCGCCTTCGCTGCTGCATCCCTTCGGGACGGATTGGCTGGGGAGGGATATGTTTGTCCGCACGATCAAGGGGCTGGCGCTCAGTATCGGCGTAGGTATGATCGCCGCTGTCTGCAGTGTCATGATCGCCACCACTGTCGGGCTGGCTGCCGCTACCCTGGGGAAAACAGCGGACCGGATCCTGTCATGGCTGATCGATCTGTTTCTGAGCGTTCCGCATCTGGTCGCTCTCATTCTTATCGCCTTTGTATGCGGCGGCGGCATTAAAGGGGTCATTATCGGCGTTGCCTTGACCCACTGGCCGGGTCTCTCGCGGATTATCCGCGCCGAAGTGCTGCAGCTGCGATCCGCCGAATTCATTCAGGTGTCCAGGCATCTGGGGAAATCGAGCTGGTGGGTGGCTTCGCGGCATCTCATTCCGCATCTTGTTCCGCAGCTGCTCGTGGGTCTCATGCTGTTGTTTCCGCATGCGATACTGCACGAGGCCTCTATTACATTTCTTGGGTTGGGGCTGTCGCCTCATCAGCCGGCAATCGGCATTATATTATCGGAAGCGATGCGGTACTTGTCAACGGGCATGTGGTGGCTGGCGGTATTTCCGGGTCTTGGACTGCTCGTGATCGTCCGCTCGTTCGACCGTCTTGGCGACCATATGCGAACGCTGCTTGATCCGCGTCGCGCACATGAATAATTCATTGGAATGCGGGGTGAGAGCCAATATGGCATTGCTCGAGGTCGATAATCTCTCCGTTTCTTTCACGCAATATGACGGCGGCGGGCTGGATCAGCATTCGGTTCAGCCCATCACGGGCCTCCATTTGAAGGTGGAAGCAGGAGAAGTCATGGCCGTCATCGGTTCGAGCGGTTCCGGCAAAAGCTTGCTCGCTCACGCCATTATGGGCATTCTGCCGGAGAATGCCCGGATGTCGGGAACGATCCGCTATGACGGGAGAACCATGTCCGCCGAGCGGCTGAGTACATTGCGGGGCAAAGAAATTGCGCTTGTGCCGCAATCGGTGAATCATCTGGATCCGCTCATGAAGGTCGGAGCGCAAGTAAGAACGACGGCTACCGGCCCGGAGCCGCTGGCTGCGCAGCGGGCCATATTCAAACGTTACAGGCTTGCCGAACAGACTGAGCGGCTGTACCCTTTTCAATTATCCGGCGGCATGGCCCGCCGGGTATTGGTGGCGACAGCGACAATCAGCGGCGCCCGGCTTATCGTTGCGGACGAACCAACGCCGGGCATGCATCCGGACGATATGGCGGAAGCCTTGGCTACATTCAGGGAATTGGCCGATGAGGGCTGTGCGGTGCTGTTCATTACGCATGATATCGAAGCGGCGCTCCGGATTGCCGACCGGGTTGCGGTCTTTTATGCCGGAACAACCGTTGAAATCGCCTTGGCTGCGGATTTCGCCGACAATGGAGCGCAGCTGCGGCATCCATATAGCAAGGCGCTCTGGCAGGCGCTGCCGCAGAACGGCTTCCTGCCGCTTCCCGGCGCCCAGCCCGGACCGGACAATCTTCCGCCAGGGTGTCTGTTCGCCCCCCGCTGTGCGGCGGCCACTTCAGCATGCACGGATGACGGACCTGATATGCGGGATCTGCGCGGCGGTTCCGTGAGGTGCTTTCATGCTTCTTAAGGGAGAAGGTATCGGTTTTCGCTACGGCAAGGGACCATGGCTTTTCCGAAGTCTTGAAGTTGCGGTACAATCCGGTGAAATCGTCGGTCTTGTCGGTCCGAGCGGATTCGGCAAGACGACGATTGGCCGGATTCTGGCCGGTCATGAGAAGCCGGAAGAAGGCGCCATAACGCTTGACGGTCAAGAGCTGCCCCGCAGCGGCTATCATCCGGTTCAGCTGGTGTTCCAGCATCCGGAGCGGGCCGTCAATCCAAGGTGGCGCATCCATCGCATTCTCGCAGAGGCGGGCGAACCGGAGCCGGCCTATCTGCAGGAGCTGGGCATTGAGAAGGCCTGGCTGAAGCGATGGCCCAATGAATTGTCCGGAGGAGAGCTGCAGCGTATTTGCATCGCCAGAGCATTGGGCAGCAAGACCCGCTTTGTGATCGCCGACGAAATGACCACTATGCTGGATGCCGTTACGCAAGCGCAGATTTGGCATGCGGTGCTTGCGATTGCGCGCGAGCGGAAGCTCGGTCTGCTTCTGATCAGTCATGACCTGCATTTGATTGAGCGGCTCTGCCACCGATGGATCAGGCTGGGTGAGGCATGAGAAGGCTCCCGACCTCAAATAGTCGGTTCTTTGTTAAAGTGGGATGAATAGGAAAAACAGCAGCAGCTCTCATTTGTCCAGAAACCTCCATCCCGCTTAAGCAGTGGATTCGGAGGCTTTTTTATGTGATTTTTTATACTGGACCCTCCCCTACAGATCCTGCGCCAACCGTATCATGTCCACTACCTGTATTCCGTTCTCGAATATCTCTTCCGTGTAATGTCTGATGAAGAAGTCCCTGTCCACTCCGGTTATCCGGAACCCGCATTTCTGGTAAAGGGCAAGCTGCCCGATCCCTGAATTTCCAGTGCCGATTTCAATCGTCTTGTAACCGTGGATCCTGGCCTGCTGAATGGCATGATTCACCAGCAGCCTGCCTATCCCCTGGCCCTGCTTGCTCTCATCAACGGCTATATTTACGATCTCGACGGTTTCCGGCCTCGTTGGCAGCAGCACATAGACGCCAGCGATCCCATCATTCAGTTCTGCGACGAAGCATTGCCCTCTTCGGATATACCCGTCAACGAGCTTGCGGGACGGATCCGCCAATAGCAGCAAATCCATCGGAGCTTGTTCATCTCCATGCAGTTCCCGGATTTCCATTTCATGCCACATCCCTCTAACCATCATTACTTGTAGTTTAACATAGGAAACTCCAAAGGCATTCCCAAAGGACATCTGCGGGATTAAGGCGGCGTGCAGCCGCGTGGAACCGGGGTAGGGAAAGATCCCTCGAACAGGCGGCTTTGGGGAAGCCTGCATTTCTTAAATCCCTCATTCATTAAATGAATGACCGCATCAAATTTTGTGAGGGACGTATCCGCTTTGCGATGTGATATAATTTGGAGGATTATACATAACGGCAAGGGAGTCCTCTAAAGTGAGCTTTCTGAAACCTTACTTCCGCCAATTCGGCAAGCCCTTTTTCGCTGCTCTTCTTTTCCTCATGCTGGAAGCGTTCTGCGATCTGCTGCAGCCCCTGCTGATGTCGCGCATCATCGATGAGGGCGTCGCGAACAAGCAGATGGATTACGTGCTGCAGTTCGGCGGCTATATGCTGCTTGTCACGGCGGCAGGGGCAGTGGGTGCGTCCATGCGCAACATCATCTCCAGTCACGTATCGCAAAATTTCGGCACGAAGCTCCGCTCGGATCTGTTCCGCAAAATCCAATCCTTATCCTTCAACAGCATCGACAAGTTCGACCGCGCTTCGCTGGTCACCCGGCTGACCAACGATGTCACGCAAATTCAGAATTTTACGAACGGGCTGATGCGAATTTTTGTCAAAGCCCCGCTTGTCTGCCTGGGAAGCCTGATCATGGCCGTGCGGCTTAATCCGCCGCTGTCGGTTGTGCTGATTGTCGTCGTCCCGATTGTGGCGGTGCTGATCGTCTCCAATATGCTGATCGGCTTCCCGCGATTTGCCAGGGTGCAGACGGCGCTCGACCGGGTCAACGGACTCTCCAGGGAGTATCTCTCCGGCGTCCGCGTCGTCAAGGCGTTTAACCGGTTCGATTACGAGGTCGACAAGTTCGACGAGGTCAACAGGGGCTACCAGACCGCCTCCACCCGCGCCATGCGGACAATGGCGCTGTTCAGTCCCGGCATCATGCTGTCGGTCAACCTCGGCATCGTTGCCGTCATCTGGATCGGGGGCATCCGCGTCGATCAAGGCCAGATGCAGGTCGGCCATATCATTGCTTTCATCAACTACATGACGCAGATTCTGTTCTCCCTGATGATGATCTCCAACGTATTCAATATGTTCATCAGGGCCAAGGCTTCCTCGGAACGGATCGGCGAGGTTTTCGCGGAGCAGGATGCGATGGCCTGGAAAGAGGAACAGCCGCGCGCGCCGAAGGCGACCGGGAGCGTCGAGTTCAAGGACGTATCCTTTGCCTATATGGGCAAGGAAGCCGTGCTGCGGAACATTACGCTGAGCTGCCTTCCCGGAGAGACCATCGGCATCATCGGCTCCACCGGCTCGGGCAAAAGCACGCTCGTCAGCCTCATTCCGCGATTCTATGATGCGGATTCCGGAACGGTGGAGGTCGGCGGGGAAGACGTGAGTGCGATCGAGCCGGCGCGTCTGAGGGAGAAAATTGCCATCGTGCCGCAGAAAACCGTGCTGTTCACGGGAACGATCCGCGAGAATCTGCTCTGGGGCAAGGAGGATGCCTCTCAGGAGGAGCTGGAGCGGGCGGCGAGGATGGCGCAGGCGGAAGAGTTTATTCTGAAATGCCCCGAGGGGTACGAGACGAAGCTTGGCCAGGGCGGCGTCAATCTGTCGGGCGGGCAGAAGCAGCGGCTGTCGATCGCCAGGGCGCTTGTGCGGCAGCCGTCAATCCTCATTCTCGACGATTGCACGAGCGCCGTAGACGCGGCGACGGAGGCGAAGATCAAGGAGTCGCTGAAGCGCTATGCCGAAGGGCTGACATGTCTGCTGATCGCCCAGCGCATTACGTCCGTCATGGACGCAGACCGGATCGTCGTTCTCGACAACGGGGAGATCGTCGGCACGGGCAAGCATGACGAGCTGATGAGAAGCTGCAGGGCGTATCAGGAAATTTACCGGTCGCAGGCCGGGCAGGAGGTGGATGCCGGTGTCTGAACGCAGTGAGGAGAATGAACGCCGCGAGCCGCAGGCTGGTACGTCTGCCCCTCCTCCCCCGCCGATAGGAATGGCGGGACGGGGCGGCTTCGGCGCCGGACGCAGAGGCGGCCCGGTCGTTAAACCCAAAAATCTGAGCGCGACGTTGAAACGGATGTGGACGTATGTCGGCAGCGAGCGAAAGCGGTTGACCGTTATCTTCGCCATTGTGCTGGTTGATGCCCTCATTACGCTGACCGGCCCTTACCTCATCGGGATGGCTGTAGATGCGATGTCCGGCGCAGGGGGAGGGAAGGCGGTCGGGCAGGTCGATTTCAGCCTCCTTCAAGTTGCGCTGATTGCGCTTGTTGTTTCCTATCTTGCGGATGGCGGGCTGATTTTTCTGCAGGGCTGGCTGATGGCCGGCGTGGCGCAGCGTATCGTCGGGCGTCTGCGGACATCGCTGTTCGGCAAACTGCAGAAGCTGCCCATCCGCTTCTTCGATACCCGGACGCACGGCGATCTGATGAGCCGCATGTCCAATGATATCGACAACGTCAGCAATACGGTAGCCCAGTCCGCCGTCCAGGTCATGACGGGCTCGGTAGCGCTTGTCGGTTCGCTTGTTATGATGATCGTCCTCAGCCCGTGGCTGACGCTGGCGAGTCTGATTACGGTGCCCGGCGTTTTCCTGCTGACGCGCGCGATCGCCCGCTCGACAGGACCGCTTTTCAAGGAGCAGCAGAACCGGCTCGGCAGGCTGAACGGCCATGTGGAGGAGACAATCTCCGGCATCCATATCGTCAAGGCGTTCAACCGCGAGGAAAAAGCGATCTCCGAGTTCGACGAGGTGAATGCCGAGCTGTGCGAGGTCGGCATCAAGGCGCAGATCCGTGCGGGCTTTCTGATGCCGATCATGAACGTCATCAACAATATCGGCTTCGCCGCAGTGGCTCTTGTCGGCGGTATCCTGGCGGTGAACGGCCATATTACGGTCGGGGTGATCGCCAGTTTTCTCAGCTATTCGCGCCAGTTCGTTCGTCCGCTCACGGATATTGCCAATCTGTTCAATGTGCTGCAGTCGGGTGTTGCCGGCGTGGAGCGGGTATTCGAGGTGCTTGACGAGGAAGAGGAGCCGGAGGACCCTCCGGGTGCTGTGCCGCTTACGAACCCGCGGGGACATGTCGTCTTCGACAATGTATCGTTCGGCTACCGCGCCGACGTGCCGATTCTGAAGAACGTCAGCTTCGACTCGGCAGAAGGAACAAGCACTGCGTTCATTGGCCCTACGGGAGCGGGTAAGACGACAGTCGTGAATCTGATCACGAGATTTTACGATGTCACGGAAGGCTCCATCCGGATTGACGGGCGCGATATCCGCGACTATACGAAGGACAGCCTGCGCCGGGCATTCGGCATCGTGCTTCAGGACACGTATCTGTTCTCCGGTACGATCAAGGACAATATCAAGTACGGCAAGCCGGATGCCTCCGACGGGGAGGTAGAGCGCGCCGCGGAGCTGGCCAATGCAGCAGCTTTCATCGCCAGGCTGCCGTTGCGCTACGATACCCCGCTCACCGAGAACGGCGGCAATTTGAGCCAGGGCCAACGCCAATTGCTGGCGATTGCGCGGGTTATATTGGCCGATCCGTCTATACTTATTCTCGATGAGGCGACCAGCAGCATCGATACGCGGACAGAGCTGCATATTCAGGACGCGCTTCGGGGCGTGCTGCGGGGGCGGACCAGCTTCCTCATCGCCCACCGCCTCAATACGATCCGCGATGCGGATACCATTATGGTCGTCGACCGCGGCGCAATCGTGGAGAGCGGCTCCCATTCGGAGCTTATGGAGCGGCGGGGAATCTATTATACGATGTTCACGAATCAGTTCGGAGCTGTAGCCGGCGGTTAGCCGGCTTTTCGCCTGCTTTGTCCTGATCCGGCACTTCCAGTCCGCTGAACAATATTACAAAGGACAAGTGACGGACTGGAAGTGTAAAATGAGGGTAAGCAGAGTCAGAGAAGCTGTAAGCGCTTCAAAAAACTCTGCGGGGATGACAGTTCAATTATTTCTGACAACGGGGCTGCGGCAAGCCAGCATCCAGCGGTTGCAGTTACTGACAACCAGGCTGCGGGGAGCCTGCATCCAGCGGTTGCAGTTACTGACAACCGGGCTGCGGCAAGCCAGCAACCAACGGTTGCAGTTACTGACAACCGGGCTGCGGCAAGCCAGCAACCAACGGTTGCAGTTACTGACAACCGGGCTGCGGCAAGCCTGCATCCAACGGTTACAGTGGGGGGAGTGTAAATATGGAAGTAAGAAGCGCGTATTTGAAGGCACCTTGGCAGACCGAGATCAGACGGGTCAGCATGCCGGAGGAGCCGCCGGCCAAAGAAGTGCTCGTCCGGGTCGAGGCATGCGGCATCTGCGGGTCGGATCTGTTTGCGGCTGAGAGCAAAGCGAAGGACTGGCAGTCCTTCGGCCACGAGGTCGCCGGCGTCATCGAGAAGCTGGGACCCGGCTGCGATGGCCTGAGGGTTGGACAGAAGGTCGTGCTGGAGTCGTCGAGCTTCTGCGGTCAATGTGAAGTATGCCGCAACGGCAGGGTCGATCTTTGCCGCAGCGCTCCGCATTTTTGGGGCCGCCCGGCCCTTGGGTTCAGCGAATATATGACGGTTCCCGCCTGCTGCGTCGTTCCATATGAGGGGCTTTCGCCGGAGGTGGCCTGCCTGGCGGAGCCGGCAGGCGTCTCGCTGGATATGGTAAAGACGGCCGGCATCGAGCTGGGCTCGCGTGTCTGCATCATCGGACCGGGACCGATCGGGCTGATGGCGATTCCGCTGGCGCTGCGCAGCGGCGCGGTCCAGGTCGTCTGCATCGGCCGAACCGGCAACAGCAAGCGACTGGAGGTGGCGAAGGAGCTCGGGGCGGAAGTCCTTGTTGTCGATGGGCCGCTTAGCGAGCGGACCGATCTGCATAAGAAATTCGACCGCGTGCTGACGACGGCGCCCGCGCACTTCCTGGGAGATGCGCTCCCGCTGCTGGCCTTCGGGGGCATCATCTCCTATATCGGGTTCGGCGCTTCGGGGGACGAGAAGATCGAGCTGGACGTCAACGATTTTCACGTCCGCAAGCTGCAGCTCCGCGCAAGTTATGCCAGCCCCGGCATATACCTGCCGATGGTTCTGGAATATATGAAAGCAGGGGTCATACCCGGGGACAAGATCATCTCGCATGTTCTGGAGCTGGATCAAATGGAAGAAGCGATGAGGCTGTGCAGCAAGGAGAAGGAAACGACACTGAAGATCGTCATCCGTCCCTGATCGCCGGTACGGCAATCGAGTCAGCCAGATCTCATAAAAACACGGAAATGGGGACCTGATGCGGTCCCTTTTTTTATAACGATGAAGTTCTATCAGTTCTGAGGGAAGAAATTTGTCTCATCCGCTGCTTTCCCTGAATCCAGCTCGGACAACAGCTGCAAGCGTACCGCTTATCGCGGATTCGTTCGTTTCAAATGACAGAAGAGCCGTTCAGCCGCCCCGAAGGGTACGATCTGCATGTCTCGTGGCAGGCCTGGGTTGCCCATTACGAATTAAGGGGAGCTTCCTATCCGGTGGTTATGGGGGTTGCTGAGGCTGAGATTCCGTTCTTGTCCCGGGAGGCGGTTGTGGATGTCCTGCAGCAGGGTGAGCAGTCCCATCCCTCCGTACGGTCCGGCTGGAAGAGGCTCGCCTTATTTTTTGAGAACGAGGCTGCCTCCCGCAGACGTATTTTGCGCTGGGCTTGCAGGTGGAGGTCATTCACCCGGCGGAGCTCCGGCAGAGCATCCTGGATCATGCGGCAGAGATGCTGCGGTTTTATTCTTAATGGCAACCGGTCAAGTCTTGCATATGATATAATTTTATTCGTAAAATTTAACGCTGGGGGTTGTGGGTCTTTGCATATTGGCGTAGATTTAGACAACACAATTCTTGATGCCACTACCGCACATTTGCATTTTTATAATAAAGCTTCCGGATTATCGTTGACGCATAACGATGTGAATGATTTTTATTTGTACCGCTTATATGGGTGGGACGAGGCGGAGCGCAATGCCGTTTATCATCGATATGGACATGATATTCACTGGAGCTCATCCCCTTTTCCAATGGCAGCGGAAATATTGCAGCAGATGTTTAAGCACCATCAAATATCCATTATTACTGCCCGGCCCTTATTTTTTCGTGAGGTTACCGTTGAATGGCTTAAACACCATAAGATTAATTATCACAATATTACGCTTGTTGAGAACAAACTCCAAGAATGTATCCAGTCCAGGGTAGATGTGCTGATTGATGATGGTCCTCATTATGCGGAGGAATTTGCGCTTGCCAATAAACCGGTTATTTTATATGAACAGCCTTATAATTTGTCCGTTACTAATGACCTGGTATTGCGCGCTGCAAATTGGATTGAAGTAAAACAGCATATTGACAGTCTGGAATCCAAACTGCGCAATTCTGACCATGCACCGAACATTTAAGCAAAGATGGGTCCATTACATATTTAAGAACATCGGTAATATCGGACAAAGGCGGTGATCCATTCATGAAGCTGGAGAGGCTGATATCCATTACATATGCGCTGCTGAATAATGAGGTGGTCTCGGCTTCGGAATTGGCGGACAAATACGGCGTTTCGCAAAGGACCATTTACCGGGACATAGAGGCTATCTGCGCAGCGGGCATCCCCGTCGTATCCTATCAGGGCGTGAACGGCGGATATGGGATTATTAAAGAATACAAGATGGACAAAAGCCTGCTCGGTTCCGACGATATCGCTTCCTTGATCACCCTTCTTAACAGTACGGCTACCGTATTCCAGGATGACAGGGCACAGCAGACGATCCATCGGCTGAAGACCGTTCAGAGCAAGAATAGCCGTACTCCGAGTCTGACGATGGATCTGGGAAGCTGGAGGGCCTACAATGAAATTCTCCGAACTCTGCGATCAGCGATTAACGCCGGCCAGCTTGTCCGGTTTTATTATATGAGTGCCAAGGACGAGCGTATGGAGCGGACCGTTGAGCCTGTCAGCCTGCTGCTGAAATACGATTCCTGGTATTTATACGGATTCTGCCGTTCGCGCAGCGACTATCGGGTTTTCAAGCTGACGAGAATGTCGGAGCTTGCTGCACTGCCCGAATTGTTCGAACGCTGTCACAACGTTCCCACCGAGGATATTTTCTCCGGCGGCGGAGATGTTCAGGAGCAGGTCGAGTATGCGGTCATCCATTTCTCGGCAGGTCCGCTCGCCAGGGTGCTGGATGAATTTTATCTGGACGAGAAAAGGTTCAATGAAGACGGCACGCTTACGCTGACCATTGTCCAGGCTATCGATACCGATTGGCTGATGGAAAGGCTGCTGAGCTTCGGCGATGATGTGGTCGTTCTCGAGCCGCCTTCGCTGAGGCGCCGGATGAAAAAGAAAATCGAAAATATGTTAGCCCGATATGATGAAGTATGACACTCTGTTGTCATACTTTTTTTTTTATAATGAGCTCAAATACGATTAACGGAAGGAAAGTGGAGCTGATGATCAATCATCCCTTTTTCTATGAAGAACAGATGAAACTGCATAATCGTGAGCTCAAAAAAATCGATAGCAATGCCTGGATGTGGATTGAAACGAAGCGGAAGCGGTCCATGAGACTTCTATCTTCAGTGATTGCCCTGATCGGTCTGAACAGCGTATAACCTGCATGACCGCATATTTTGAGAACATCGTTTGAGTTTGTGCTTGACCGCGCATCGCCAATTCATTATACTGTGGGAAATTGAATATGAGGCGATAATCAAAGACATGGTTCAACGTAACGGACTGTCCAGAGAAGGAGTCAAGGCTGAGAGCTCCCCGGTGACCGGATGTGGAATTACCCCTTTGTAGCCGTGGCATCGAACCCGCTGCGAATGACAGCAGCCGTTAGTAGACGAGACCGAATCATCCCCGTTACCGGATGCATCAATGAGGATCCTGCCTTGTTTAAGCAGCGCATATGGCGCGGCTTGAGGCGGATCGAATGAGGGTGGAACCACGAGCTTGAACGCACTCGTCCCTTTCCAGGGATGGAGGCGTTTTTTTGCGTTCACATAAACGAAAATACCGGAGAAAAGGAGGAGAAGGACAATGGCAATGAAGCGGGTTCAAGTAAGAATGCAGGATGGAAAAATACGAGAGGTGGAGCAGGGAACCACGGCTCTGCAGGTTGCCGAAGCGATCAGCGCGAGCTTGCGGAAAAGCGCCGCGTGCGCCCGGGTAGACGGCCGGCTTGTCGATCTGGACACAGCGCTTGTCGAAGACTGCGCTCTGGAAATTGTCACACTGGCGAGCGAGGACGGCCTGGCTGTCTACCGGCACAGCGCGGCCCATTTGATGGCCCAGGCCATCAGGCGCTTATATGGGCAGGAAGCGGTAAAGCTGGGCATCGGACCGGTCATTCAAGACGGCTTCTATTACGACATGGATTTGGCGAAGCCGCTTTCCGTCGATGAACTGGGACCCATCGAGGAAGAGATGAAGCGGATCGCGCAGGAGGATCTGCCGATTACCCGGCGGGAAGTATCAAGGACCGAAGCGCTGCGGATATTCGGAGAACTGGATGATCCGTACAAGCTGGAGCTGATTCGCGATTTGCCGGAGGCTGCCGTCATTTCGATCTATGATCAGGGTGAATTTTTCGATCTGTGCCGGGGCCCGCATCTGCCATCAACGGGTCTGATCCGTGCCTTCAAGCTGCAGAGCGTGGCCGGCGCCTATTGGCGGGGCGACTCCAGCAAGAGTGTCCTCCAGCGGGTGTACGGAACGGCTTTTGTGAAGAAAACCGAGCTTGACGAGCATCTGCAGCGGCTTGAGGAAGCGAAGAAACGCGATCACCGCAAGCTTGGCAGGGAGCTGGAATTGTTCATGTTTTCCGAGGAGGCTCCGGGCATGCCGTTTTATTTGCCGAACGGGATGATTATCCGTAACGAGCTGGAGGAATTCTCGCGCAGGCAGCAGCGGCAGGAAGGCTACGAGGAGGTCCGCACGCCGCTCATGATGAATCAGCGGCTGTGGGAGGAATCCGGCCATTGGGACCATTATCATGAGAATATGTATTTTACCGAGGTGGACGAAACAAGTTTCGCGCTCAAGCCGATGAACTGCCCGGGACATATGCTGATCTTCAAAAACGCCCTGCGCTCCTATCGGGAGCTTCCCATCCGGATCTCCGAATTCGGACAGGTGCACCGTCACGAGTTCTCGGGAGCTTTGAACGGAATGATGCGGGTGCGGACGTTCTGCCAGGATGACGCGCATCTGTTTGTGCGGCCCGACCAGATTGCGGAAGAAATAAATGCCGTTCTTGCTTTGATCGACCGCTTCTACAGGGTGTTCGGGTTCGATTACAGAATGGAGCTGTCAACAAGACCGGAGGACTCCATGGGTTCTGCCGAGCTGTGGGAAGCAGCGGAATCGGCCCTGCGCAATGTGCTTGAGGATCGTGGAATCCAGTACCGGCTGAATGAAGGCGACGGGGCCTTCTACGGGCCGAAGATCGATTTTCATATTCTGGATGCGCTTGGGCGCAGCTGGCAGTGCGCAACGGTTCAGCTGGATTTTCAGATGCCGGAGAAATTCGATCTGAATTACATCGGGGAAGATAACCAGAAGCATCGTCCGGTTGTCATTCACCGGGCTGTGTACGGCTCCATCGACCGCTTTATCGGCATTCTTACAGAGCATTACGCCGGAGCGTTTCCGCTCTGGCTGGCTCCCGTACAGGTGATGCTGCTGCCCGTGTCCGATCCATTTTCAGATTATGCGGTAGAGCTAAAGCGGCAGCTTGAACGGGCGGGTATTCGTGCTCAGGTGGACCTGCGGAGCGAGAAGCTCGGGTATAAAATCCGGGAAGCGCAGCTGCAGAAGGTCCCTTATATGCTGGTGCTGGGCGAGCAGGAGAAACAGAATGCTGCTGCCGCGGTCCGCAGGCGGGGAGAAGGCGACCTTGGCTCCATGAGCGTAGCGGAAGTAACGGAGCTGCTGCTCGGGGAGATTGCGGGCAGGCGTTAGCGGGCGGCCAAATGGAAGAGACATCGAGGCTCCCTGATTGCAGCAGAAGCAATGGCGCTGTTGCTCCAGGAAATCGCGGGCAAGGGTAGCGGCGGCCAGGGGAAGGACAACCGTGGCTCCGTCAATGGGGCCGGGCAGCGGTACCGCTGTTTAGGGAGAACGCGGGCGGGGTATTCGGGGAACCCGCAAGTCCAATTACAACAGCCCATGCGGCAAGCCCCCTGCAGTGATTGTTGTCAGTTACAGCATATCGATAAAAATTGCAGCTTAATAGTACGGCAGAAAGGCCGGATTACGCGGGTTCCACATCGCATAATCCGGCTTTTTTCAACTCTTTGGTATTAAGCTTCACTCTGAAAATGTCGATAAGGTCTGTGGGAAGAAGCATTTTTTGCCGCCAGAGGACGGTGAGATCCGTTTTCTTCTTGCATATTCAGAACGTATAACAGTTGGCTTCTACATTTCTGAATATTTTATGTGAAGAGATTAACTTAGCGCCAAAGGACAGCGACAGCCGTTTCTTTTTGCAATTATTTGTTCTCGCCGCCTATTCCGACAGATACACTCGTCCCGCAAACCTGCTTCGTGATATAATGGCGGCATTATCGCATACAAAAGAGGGAGGGGCATCCCCATGGGCTTGTTTGCGCTCTATCGTTCACGCAATTATTTCAAACGCATCTTCTTCACAACCATCCTGCTTATCGTGCCCCTGCTGCTGATCTTCTGCAGCGTCCTGTATGCCTTCTCGCGGAACACCGCTCTTGAGCTTCAGCAGGACGCCAACCACAAGGTTCTCAGCCAAATCAACTACAATATCGACAACCTGAATGAAATGGTTACGAATCTGACCGTATCCACCTTTAATGACCGCGATATTATCTCGTTATTGAACAGTCCCTCCCTCGATATGTTCCAATTCTACAATAAGCTGGAGAAGATGGACCGGATATTGATCTCCAATCCTTATCTCAGCTCCATTGCGATCTATAACAGCTCAAATAAATGCTATTATTCGACCACCTTTCTTTCGCCGATCAGCTGCGGCGCGAAGGAGCCTTATAATATTTTGAAAGCGTTTTTAGAAAAGAACCGGACGTTCCCCAAGCTTACGCTCCAGCCCATGACGGAAGAGGACGGCGCAGGCAAAGGCTCGGTATTATCGCTGCTGATCTACAGCTCGGCTGGCGACTATTCGTCCAGCCAGAGTATTCTGATGCTGAATGTGAAGTCCTCCTGGATGTTCGATAATATCCGCATGATCAACGAGTTGGGCGATAATTCGTCAGGTTATGCCTTCATTATCGATTCGCAGGGCAATCAATTCAGTCCCCGCGAGCAGGCGGCCCCGGACGACAGCATTATGCAGGAGCTCAACGGCAGGCTGCTGGATGTCGAGGCGCCCTCGGGTTATTTTATCGCCAAGACGGCGCAGGGCAAGCAGATCGTCAATTATCTCACCTCCAAGGTGAATGGCTGGAAGATCGTCAGTGTTCAGCCCTATGATGCCGTTTTTGGCAAAATCAATGCCATCGGAACGTTCTCCCTTGTGGTTCTGCTTTTATTTGTGGCGATTTCGCTGTTTGTTGCCGCATTTGCTTCAATAAAGCTGTACAAGCCGGTCGGCAAGCTGATGAATCAGCTGAATCTTCCACCGACGCCTGACCGCGAGCGGGTGAGCGGCAGCAGGGATGAGCTGGGCTATCTGTCCTTCGTCTATGAGGATATGCAGACGACCATGAGTCTTCTCCGCAATGACCGCGAAGCGAGCCGTGACGTGCGGCATCATTATTTTCTGAAGCGCTGGCTGATGGACAGTCCCGTCATATCCAGGAGCGAATATGAGGAGTACTGCCAGGATCGGGGGCTGGATGCCGACTCCACCTTTGTGCTTTGCCTGCTAAAGATTGACGATTACGCCAAATTCCGCGATTCCCGCAATGAACGGGAGCAGAAGCTGGTCAAATTCGCCGTGACCAACATCGTGGAAGAGATCATCGCTTCGCATGATGCCGATCCGGCGGTGGATATGGCAAGCGACCATCTGGTCCTGCTGATTCGCCATCCTCAGGTCGGAGCACAGCCGGACTCCGCGCTGCTTGAGCGGCTTCGGCTGATCCAGGATACGGTCAGCGGTTATTACAAGCTCACGCTGACCATCGTCGTGGGCCAGCCTTTCAATGATTACAAGCTGCTGACGCGGCAGTATGAGCAGCTTCAATTTTATTCCCTTCATCGGATGGTCCTGGGCAAGCAGGCGTTGATTACGCCAGAGCTGTATGCGGCGGAAGCCGGCGAGACAAACGAGCAGATCCCCCTTGATCTGGAGAAGCGTCTCTCTGAGAGCATCCGCAGCAATGATCTTCCTATGATGAAAGCCAGGCTGGATGATTGGATGGTGTGGATCAAGGGCCTACATATCGAGCAGATCGATTTTGCTGTGCTGCAGGTTATTATGGTCATCCACCAAACCATCCGGGAGCTGAACATTCAGCATGTGCAGACCGTTATGAGCAAGCTGAAGCGCTATACGAACCTGATTCTGGAGCAGGAAACGCTGGAGGATATCCGAGAGCAGATCGAGCATGTTCTCGAAGAGCTGGTCAATGAGCGCAATAACGTCAAGACGGGCAAGCAGAATTTCCTGGTCGAGGCGGTCAAGGAGATTGTGCAGCTGAATTATACCGATCCCAATTTAAGCCTGCAAAGCATAGCCGCTATTATGAAAATGTCCTCGGCCTACCTGGGCCGGTATTTCCGCAGCAGCGAATCTCTGTCCGTGGCTGATTATATGAACCAGGTGAGACTGGCGGTGGCGATGAAGCTGCTGGAGCAGGAGGAGGACAGCGTCATCGAGATCATGCATAAAGTGGGCTACAGCAGCGAGAGCAATTTCTTCAAGCTGTTCAAGAAAAATATCGGCATGACTCCGGGCGAATACCGCATCGCGCGGAGAGGGTAAGGGCAAGAGCGGCATGTAAGGAGGCGGGCCAGGCTGCCCCTGCTTAACGGTTGGCTTCATGCAGTATGACAGGCACCACTGGAATCGAATGTTGTTGGAATGCCTGTGCAGGATTCCACGATTCCGGGGGTGCCTTTATTATCGTACTCGGTAGCGCTCGCGAGCATGAGAAAGGACATTTTTTCTTGGGGCAGCGGGCAGGCGGGGCCAGCTAGGGTGGGGCATGCAGCGGTGGAGCATGTAGGGTGAGTTGTAGTAAGGTTTTTCCCACTTAGAGAAGTTTAAACCGAGCTTGGGAGCGGTGCAAGCGGGTTTTTCCTTGCTGGAGTGGGCGAATGGGGCAAATACGTACTGTGGAGCACGTCGGGTGAGCTGTAGTAAGGTTTTTCCCACTTAGAGAAGTTTAAACCGAGCTTGGGGGCGGTGCAAGCGGGTTTTTCCTTGCTGGAGTGGGCGAATGGGGCAAATACGCTGTAGAGCATGTGGGGTGAGCTGTAGTAAGGTTTTTCCCACTTAGAGGGGTTCAACCCGAGGTTGGGAGCGGTGCAAGCGGGTTTTTCCTTGCTCGGTTGGGCGAATGGGGCAAATACGTACTATGGAACATGTCGGGTGAGTTTTAATAAGGTTTTTTCGGCTTAGAAGGTTCAAAACGAGCTTGGGAGCGGTGCAAGCGGGTTTTTCCTTGCTCGGTTGGGCGAATGGAGCAAATGCGTACTGTACGGGCACGTCGGGTGAGCTGTAGTAAGGTTTTTCCCACTTAGAGGGGTTCAACCCGAGGTTGGGAGCGGTGCAAGCAGGTTTTTCCTTGCTCGGTTGGGCGAATGGGGCAAATGCGTACCATACGGGAACGTCGGGTGAGCTGTAGTAAGGTTTTTCCGGCTTAGAGGGGTTCAACCCGAGGTCGGCAGCAGCGTGGCAGGTTGCAGCACATGAGTCATGAGCCACATGAGACATAACGGCATAACGCCCGGAGGCCATTGAACGGAGCTGCCGGTATTCCCTGCGGAAAGCCGCAAAAATCACATTTTAACAGTCATAGCCTGAATGAACAGTTCCAATTGAGCAGCCGGGAAGTGCGCAAATCGCAGTCGATGTATGAATTTAGCAGTGTTCAAGAGGCGGGCGGCAGCTTCATAATCGGAAGTAACATGTCAGAGAGGGGTGAGGCCATGAATTCCACCAGTCGGTTTCGCGCCGGATGGAGGCGCTGGAACAGGAACCGGCAGCTGTTCATTCTTACACTGCCGGCTCTTCTGTTCAAGCTCATCTTTAACTACCTTCCGCTAATCGGTTTGGTAATCGCTTTCAAAAACTACAACTACGCAAAAGGCCTGCTCGGGAGCGACTGGGTCGGATGGGACAACTTCAAGTTTTTCTTCACATCCGACAATGCCTTCCGCATTACCCGCAATACGATCCTGTATAATTCGGCCTTTATCGTGCTGACCATTCTGATTGCCGTCACGCTGGCCATTCTCATGAATGAAATCAACCGGCGTTGGCTGAAGCTGCATCAGACCGTGCTTATTCTGCCCTATTTTCTGTCCTGGGTGGTAATCAGTTACGTGACGCTTGGTTTCTTTGATCAGACGAGCGGTTACCTGAACGAGCTGCTCGTCCGTTTCGGGGGCCACCCGGTCAAATGGTATCAGGAATCCCAATATTGGCCTTATATTCTGGTGCTGGTGAAGCTGTGGAAGATGGTCGGCTTCTCGACGCTGATCTACTACGCAGGCATCATCGGGATTGATACGAGTTATTACGAAGCGGCCCGCATCGACGGAGCGAACAAATGGCAGGTCATCACGCGGATTACCGTTCCGCTGCTCATTCCCTTGATTGTGGTTCTGTTCATTGTGGATGTAGGCAATATCTTCCGCGCCGATTTCGGGCTGTTCTATTTTATTCCCAACGATACCAGCTTCCTGTATGGGACAACGGACGTAATCGATACGTATGTCTACCGCTCCCTGCGCGTTGTCGGCAACATCGGAATGTCCACGGCGATCGGCCTTTACCAGTCGGTTGTGGGGCTGGTGCTGGTGTTAGCGGCAAATGCACTGATCCGAAAAGTCAATTCAGACAACGCCTTATGGTAAGCGTTAGAGGAGGTGAGAATCCATGTCCAATACGGCTAGTGCAAAATCCGCGCAGCTGATCATTAATCTGTTCTTTCTCGTGCTGTCGGCGCTGATCGTCATTCCGCTGCTGCTCGTGATATCCATATCGATTTCAGACGAAAAATCGCTGCTGACGACCGGGTACCGGCTCATTCCCAGCCATATTAATTTCAGCGCCTACTCCATGATTCTCCAAAATCCCGGCCAGCTGCTGCAGGCTTACGGCGTTACGATTCTGGTCACTGTGGTGGGATCTGTGGCGGGCTTGCTGCTGACCTCAATGGTTGCCTATTCCATCTCCCGGGCGGACTACAGCTACCGGCGGGCCACGACGCTGTATGTGTTCTTCACGCTGCTGTTCAGCGGCGGCCTGGTGCCGTTCTATATTCTCGTGACCCAATATCTGGGCATCAAGGATTCCATATGGGCCCTGATCATCCCTTATCTGATCAATCCGTTCTACGTGCTGATTATGAAAGGATTCATGGAGAAGCTTCCGGGTGAAATTTATGAGTCGGCAAAAATGGACGGAGCCAGCGAATACCGCATTTTTTTCAAAATCGTGCTGCCCTTGTCCACGCCGGCGCTGGCTACGGTCGGTTTGTTCATCTCCTTCGCCTATTGGAACGACTGGTGGCTGGGGCTCCTGTTCATCGACAACCAGAAGCTGGTTCCGTTGCAGCTGCTGCTGTACCGGATTATGAACACGATTGATTATTTGTCCAATAATATCGACAGGGTGAATGTTCAAATCGACATGACGCAGTTTCCGAAGCTGTCCGCCCGCATGGCGATGGCCGTTCTGGCAGCCGGACCGATGATGTTCGTGTTCCCTTTCTTCCAGCGGTATTTTGTAAGCGGACTCACGGTTGGTTCCGTCAAGGGTTGATCCGGTTCATCCGCTTCCGCACGGCCAAGGCCGGACGGACTGTGACACATACAGCTTCAAAGAAGAGATGAATAGAAAACGGGAGGTTACAAGAAGATGACAAAGGCGAAAAACAAAGTGCTCATGGTCATGCTTGGCTTGATGGTTCTGGTTCTTTCCGCTTGCGGTTCCAACACCGGCAATAATGGCGCGAATGACCCGGCAGGCAGTACAAACACCCCGAACTCCGGGACAGCTGGCGAAACGGCCGACAATGGCGCCGATACGTCCAAGGAAGTGGAGCTGACCTGGTATTTCCCGGTTTCGGCGGTTCCCGCCGCTATGGATAAGGTGGCTGCGGAAGCGAACAAAATCATCAAGGAAAAAATCAACGCGACTGTCAAATTCATGCCGGTGGCGTTCGGGGATTACACGCAGAAGATGAACACTGTGGTGGCATCCGGGGAGAAAACGGATTTGATCTGGACCTCCAACTGGAATTTTGACTATGTGCAAAATCAGGGCAAGGGCGCATTCCTTCCGCTCAATGAGCTGATTGACAACTATGCGCCGGACGTTAAGGCCAGCATGCCGGATTTTGTCTGGAAGGCAACTGAGATTGACGGGCAAATCTACGGCGTGCCCAATTACCAGACGGTAACGAACCGCGAAGGCTTCCTTATTCAGAAGCGCTATATCGACAAGCTGGGCATAGATATCAGCACGCTCAAGAAGCCTTCCGATCTGACCCCGATTCTGGAGAAAATTCATGCGGACGACAGCTCCGTCATCCCGATGGGCATGGACAACAAAGGGAAATTCGGCAATATGAACCGCACCTACAATTTGGAAAATGTCATCACGAATATTGCGGTCATCGATCTGAATGACCCGGGCAAAATCATCAATATGTATGAGACGCCGCAGTACGAGGAATATTTGGCCATGGTGCAGGACTGGTTTGAGAAAGGCTACATTAATCAGGACGCGGCAACGCTCAAGAACGCAGCCAATATGAATCTGACCGGCAACGTCATCACTTCCTATCATAATGTGCTGAAGCCGGGCGGAGAAGCGGAATCGAAGGTTCAGATGGGCGGTCAGGATATGGTTTATGTTCCTGTGACCGATGTATACACCGGCACAAACACGATTATTACGACAATGTCGGCGGTCAGCCGGACGTCCGAGAATCCCGAGCGGGCCATGCAGCTGATTAATCTGGTCAATACGGATAAAGAGTTATATAATCTGCTCATCTACGGAATTGAAGGCACGAACTACACGAAAACGGCGGACGACAAGGTCAAGCTGATTCCGGACAGCGGCTATGCTCTCAGCGATTGGGTACTCGGCAATGTATTCAACGGCTATGTCCTGGACGGCAAGGATCCTGAGGTTGCAAAGCAGACAAAGGCAGAGAACGAATCCGCGAAGCCTTCGCCGATTATGGGCTTCAAATTCAAATCCGATGCGGTCATGTCGCAAATTGCCAACGTCACCTCCGTGGTTGACGAGTATTCCCCCGGCCTGAATACAGGAGTCATCAGCGCGGCGGATAAGCTGGCCGAATTCCGCGACAAGCTGAAGCAGGCGGGCATTGACGAGATTATTGCAGAAGCGCAGAAGCAGCTCGACGCCTGGAAGGCTTCACAGTAAGGAAACGAAAAGGAGCGAACTTACCCTATGCCATTATCGGGAGAACGGGCGGAAATGCCCATCCTGCAGGCGGACACCCTATGGGCGCCCCCACAATGGGCGCTGACGGAGCGGCTGCTGATCGATACGCTGAACGAGGCGGCTTCGGAATTCGTTGCCCGCTACACACGTCCGGACGGAACGCTGATCTGGCGGGACAATTGGCCCGGAATGGATGGATCGGACGATCCTTATGAAGCGTTCATGTATCTGTCTCTGCTCTACACAATTGGCGGGAGCGAGGAGGTCAAGCGGCTTTCCGGCTTCATGTGGGAAGCGCTTACCTGGCAGTGGACCGAGTATGGCCAGATTCATAATGAGTTTGACGGTTATTATGACTGGATGCATCATGGCGAAGGCTATCTATACTTTTATTTTCTGGGCATGAGCGACCCGGAGTCTCTGAAGAACAGGCAGCGGACCGTAAAATTCGCAGCCATGTATACCGGCGACGATCCTGCGGCTCCCAACTATGATAAGGAACTGCGGCTTATCCGCTCGCCGATTACGGGAAGCCGCGGTCCCCGGTTCGACATGACGGAGGAAGACTGGATCACTCACCGGGGGGTGCTGGATCATTATCCGGCGCCCTTCGAGGATCTGGATGGCGTCGATTACGCCAGCGGCACCTGCCGCTGGTCCGACGATCTGATTTACAGGCAAATCATCCAGCGGATGAACGAACGCAAGGCCAAAGGCGATGTGCCATTGAACCTGAACGCAACGGGATTGATCACCCACGCCTTCCTGTTCACCGGGGATGAAGCCTATCGCATGTGGGTGCTGGGCTATCTGGATGCCTGGAGAGAGCGGACGGCCAATAACGGGGGGCTGACGCCCGATAACGTTGGTCTGAGCGGGAAGATCGGCGAATACAACGATGGAAAATGGTGGGGAGGCTACTATGGGTGGCGGTGGCCGCACGGCTTCCTGACGATTATCGAGCCGATGATCAATGCGTCGATGAACGCGCTGCTGCTGACAGGCGACAAAAGTCAGCTGGATCTTGCAAGGAGCCAGCTGGATATGAACTGGAGTCTGGGCAAGGAGGATCAGGAGGGACGCTGGGTCACGCCGAACAAGCATACGGATGCCGGATGGACGGATTACCGTATACCCAATGCCGTGTATCCCATTCATCTGTGGAGCGTATCCATGAGCGAAGAGGATCTGCAGCGCGTCCGGCGCATACCTATTCCCGAGTTCCTGAGGCGAATCGATATTCCCGTCGTATCGGGGCGAAATCCGGATACAGGCAAGGAAACGAAGCATTTCATCGGCAACCAGATTCCGTGGTTCCTGTTCATGCAGGGCGAATTTCCGGATTACCCCCAGCGCATTCTGGACGCCAATTACCGCCTGATCGCACAGCAGCTGGGCAAAATGCGCTCAGAGGCGGGAGATCCCGCCAATTGGGACTGGGAAGATATTAACAGCATCCACACCTGGCAGGAAATGTGCCCGGTCTATATGGAGTCGCTCGTGCAGCTGACCTTCGGCGCGCCTGCGCATATTTCGCACGGCGGCCTGCAGCACGCCCGCATCCGTTATTATGACGGCCTGGTCAAGCGGCCGGGACTGCCGGAATCGGTGGCCGCTCTGATCGACCGAATATCGGAGACTTCCGTTACGCTGACGCTGGTCAATTTAAGCCTGTTCGAGGAGAAGGAAGTTATTCTGCAGGGAGGAAGCTTCGGGGAGCATGCGTTCCGCAGGGCTGAGCTGTATGACGAGGCAGGCAGCAGGACAGGCAGCGCCGACACGTCCGGCAAGTGGCTGCTGGTCCGGCTGGGCAGGGGCGCAGGCGTCAAATTGGAGCTGCAGATGGACCGCTATGTGAATGCTCCTTCCTATGAGACGCCCTGGCAGCAGGCGGACAGCACGTTCATGCTGCGAGGCAGGACTTAGAAGTCCGGTGATTGTCTGGCGGTGAGGGCGGGAACTGCCGGAGAAACGCAAGCTTTGTGTGAGGAGGCGGCTGCGAAAGCAGCCGTATACAACAGCAATGCCGACAAGTGCTGCAGGCGGAAAACCCGTTTTGCAGTTCTCCGCGGATATCAAGTAGACGACGTTCTCGCCTGCGCAGCCGGATTTTTTCAGGGGAAGAAACGGGGTCTGCCGTCTGAGAGCGGGAAGCTTCTTGAAGTATATGGAAGTATATCCTTTCATCTATTCTTTGTTTATATGTCTGAGGAAAGAAGCTTGCTGCGCCGCCAATAGGACGGCGACGGATGTTTCTTCCTGAAAATCAGAACGTATAAAATTTGGCCTCACTATTTCTGATAATTGTGAGGAAGAAACTAACTTTACTACCGGGAACAGCGAAGCCGTTAACTCTTTCCAGAATGTATAAGTATCACATTTATCCATTACTGGAAGGTCGAATGGAAGAAATTTACGCCCCCGCAAAGGACGGCATTAGCCGTTTCTGCTTGCGGGGACTGATAAAGCAAGGAGGGAACGAAATGGAGTATACGACGCTGGGCCAAACCGGCATCCGGGTGTCGAAGCTCGGTCTTGGCGGCGCCCCCCTGGGCGGCGACTTCGGCGCAACTACGGATGAAGAGATAGAGCGCGTCGTTCACACGGCGCTTGATTCCGGCATTAATTTCATCGATACCGCTCCCCTGTACGGCAACGGGCAAAGCGAGCTGCGTATCGGGCGCGCGCTGAAGGGAAGACGCGCCGATACGGTGCTGGCAACCAAAGCCGTGAGGCGCGATCAGGCCTACACGTACGAGAATACCCTAAGCTGCTTCGAGGACAGCCTCCGCCGCCTGCAAACCGATTATATCGATCTCATCCAACTGCATGAGCTGGAGCGGACGACCTTTGAGGAAGCGATGAATGGGACCGTCGCGGCTTTCCTGAAGCTGAAGGAGGAGGGCAAGGTGCGGGCGATCGGCGTCAATGCAGGCAAGCCCGAGCTGCTGCTCCCCTTCATTGCTGCGGGGAAGATCGACATGGTGCAGAATTACGGCCGCTACATGCTGATCGACTTCTCGTCGAAGGACACGCTGCACCCCTTCGCCAGAGAACATGGAGTCGGCATTATCAACGGGAGCGTGCTGGGCATGGGACTGCTCGCGGATTCACCCGCTCCCTTCCTTCAGGGCCGGGAGCTGCTTGAAGAGGCGGAGCGGCGCAAGGCGCAGCTGGACTTTCTGCGCAGGCCCGGACCGAAGGGCCTGATCGAGCCGGCCATGCGCTTCAGCCTGACCTGTCCGGACATTGCCGTTACGCTGACGGGAACCAGCTCCGTGCAGTCGCTGCTCAAGAACATCAGCTATTGCGACGGACAGGGGCTGCCGGAAGCGGAGCTTGCCCGTTTGTATGAGTTGTTTGGAGGGCTCCCGCCCGTCTTTGGCTGACAAGAGCCGGAACGAAGCCAGGAACCGGCCCCTATACAAGCCTCCGGCATCGCCGGGAGCGAGGCGCGCTGCAGCAAGTAAATCAGAATGGTTAAGGAAGGCGATGAGCTTAAGCCATGGGCATCGATCAACTGACACTTCGCGAGCTGAAGACGGCGCTTGAAGAAGCGGACAGGGACGGTTATACTTTGTTCCCCGAATCATTAGCTGCGGATAATTGGAAGAAAAGCGCGGCCAAGCCGCTGTTTGCCCCTTTATGGGCGCAGGTGCGGGAGAAGGGCGCGTACTACGCAGCCAATCAGCCCGAAGTTCTGCCGTTCTCCGAATTCATTCTCTTCGGGCAGACGGGAGACCGGCAGACCTTCGAGGCCAAAATATTTGACCGGAGGATGCGCCTTGCCGTGCTTTCCCTGCTTAGGCTGACTGACGGTCCCGGCGAATGGGATACGCCGCTTGAAGACTGCCTGTGGGCGATTTGCGAGGAATCAACATGGGTGTTCCCGGCGCATGTGGGGGTATACCGCAATGCGTACCCGGACGATATTTGGGACCGCGAAATTCCGCCGCGCGAATCGGTGGATTTGTTCGCTGCGATCACCGGCTTCGCGCTTGCCGAAATCCTGGCTATGCTCGGAGATACGCTGCATCCCTGGATTCGAAACCGGATCCGCAAGGAGCTGGACAGCCGCATCTTCGGTCCGTTCTTCCGAGATCCGGCGCCGCATACCTGGGAGCTGAAGACCAACAACTGGCCGGCTGTATGCGCGGCTGGCATCGGCGCGTGCGCTATCTATGAAGAACGTGACAGCGAGCGGCTGTCGGGCATGCTGTGGCGGATTATTGACTCGATGAGGAACCATCTGAGCGGCTTCGACGAGGAAGGAGCAACGGCGGAAGGCGTAGCCTATTGGCAGTTCGGCTTCGGGTTCTATGTCTACTTCGCGGAGCTGCTGCGCGAGCGGACGGGAGGACGGATTGATCTCCTGGAGGGCGATAAGATCGGACGGATCGTCACTTTTCCGAATGCCTGCCTGCTCTCCGGCAGCAAGGTCGTCAATTTCTCCGATTCGGTGGAGCGGATTGATTTTAATCTGGGCTTGTTCGCGCGGCTGCATTCACGTTTCAATAATGTCGAAGTGCCGCAGCAGCAGCCTGAGGCCAATCAGCTGTTCACGTATTGGGCCAATACGAGCAGGCTGATGATGTGGACATTGGACGGCGGAGATGCAGCCGAGGCGGCTTCCACAGCTGAAGCTCCGTCCAGCACGGCTGGCGGCGAGCCGGTCCATGAGGATTATTATTTCAAGGGCCACCAATGGGCGATCTCCAAAAGCCGCAGCGGGGATGGTTTCATTGCCTTCGCCGCCAAGGGAGGCAGCAACGGGGAGCCGCATAACCACAACGATCTGGGGCACTTTTTGCTGCATGTGAATGGCGTCAGCGTGCTGGCTGACCCGGGAGCTGGCCATTATACGCGGCAATATTTTCAGCCCGGAATCCGGTATGAGACACTGACAGCCGGATCTCATGGGCATTCAGTACCAATTATCGGGGGCAGAAGGCAGTCCGCGGGCAAAGAGTACCGGGCGGAGGTCACCCATTATGCACGCACGGAGGAAGAGGTTGCCTTTGATCTGGATTTAACCGGAGCCTATGACTGTCCAGGCTTGGCCGGGCTGACGCGCCGTTTCCGCTGGAAGCGATCAGCAGCGGGAGCGTTCGAGCTGATGGTAGCGGATTCCCTGCGGTTTGAAGGACAACCGCAATCGGTGGTCGAAGTCTTTATTTCGTCGGTTGAGCCGCTGCGGCCGGGGACAGGTACGCTGCTGCTTGGCCTCGTGGAGATGAATTATCAACCGGGGGCTTTTGAGCTGGAAATCGACCCGCAGACCGCCAAAGGGCTGAATGGAGAGGAGCGTGTCTTCTACCGCATTCTTTTGACGGCAATCGGGCCAGATCTGCAGACTGAGAGTGAAGTACGGTTCAAATGGCGGGTGTAATTCAGAAAGGGGTAATCGCATGTATGTAGACAGCCATGTCCATATGTGGGAGCTGGCGCGCGGGGATTATACATGGATTAAACCGGATACTCCGGTAATTGCGCGGGACTTCATTCCGGAAGATCTGCTGCCTGCATTGGAGCGGAATCATGTCGATTCGGTAATTCTTGTTCAGGCTGCGGCGACCACTGCGGAGACAGATTACATGCTGGCGCTTGCGGAGAAGGTTCCGTGGATCGCGGGGGTGGTAGGCGGGATGAGCCTGCTGGCGGACGATTTTGAGCAGGATTACTTCAGGCTGAGGGAGAACCGCCGTTTTGCCGGGATCCGCATTAACGGAGGTGATATTCCCGAGGTCGGAAGCAGCGCCGAGAGACTGCTGCTGTCCAGGCTTTCCCGCCTGCAGTCGGACGGGCTGACGCTGGATATGCTGGTGACTGCCGCGCACTTGGGAGCTGCCGCCAAGTTACTGTCGAAGCTGCCGGATCTGAAGGCCGTCATCAATCATCTGGGCATTCCGGGCGTGAAGGATGAAGCCTGGGAGCCATGGAGCTCGGGAATCTCGCTGCTGGCGCAGCTTCCTGGCACCGCATTCAAAATCTCCGGAATGCTGACCCAGGCGGGAGGGTACTATCCGGAGCTGCTCTACCGCTATGTTCATCATCTGTGCGTGGCGGCCGGTCCCGAGCGGGTACTGTTCGGAAGCGACTGGCCTGTTGCGCTGCTCGGGGGCACTTATGACGAAGCAGTAGAATTTTTCGAGAAGGTGCTGCCGTCTGAATGGAGCGAGCCGGAGCGTAAACTTGCACGAAGCCTCAATGCCAGGCGCATCTATGGCGTGTGAAGGCCTGTGGCGGGAGCGCAAGAGATGACGGAACACAAAAAGGATGGGGGAATACAGGGATGCAGGATGCGGGACAGCTTCAATGGGCAGAGGACAAATGGCAGCAGATTGTCGGCAAGGTCAGCCTCACAAGCAGGCGAATCGGCGACTCATTTCCCTATATTTCGATAGACGGACAATACTACAATGAAGAGCCGGATTGGTGGACCAATGGCTTCTGGCCGGGGCTGCTTTGGCTGATTTACCGGGAGAACGGAGATGAACGGCTGCGGGATCTTGCCGACTCTGTTGAGAGACAGCTGGATACCCCGCTCCAGCAGTACGAGACGCTGCATCATGATGTCGGCTTCATGTGGAGCCTGACGTCAGTCGCGCAGTACAAGCTGCTGGGCAATCCCGATTCCAGACGCCGCGCTCTGACGGCGGCCAGCCATCTGATGGGCCGTTACAATGCCAAGGGACATTTCATCCGGGCCTGGAACCAGCCGGAACGCGTGGGCTGGGCGATCATCGACTGCCTGATGAATCTCGGCTTGTTATATTGGGCGAGCGAGGAGACGGGGGATCCCCGCTACCGCCATATTGCCATGGAGCATTCGGATATGGCATTGCGCGACATCATCCGCCCGGATGGGTCGAGCAATCATATCGTAAGCTTCGATCCCGAAACGGGGCAGCGGCTTGAGGCGATCTCCGGTCAAGGCTACGCCGCCGACTCGGCCTGGTCCCGCGGAACGGCCTGGGCGCTCTACGGAATGGCGCTTGGCGCGCGGTATACGGGCGAAAGCCGGTATCTGGAATCGGCAAGGAGGACGGCACAGATGTTCCTCGATCATCTGCCGGAGGACGGACTGCCGCCTTATGATTTCCGGGCCCCACATGAGGAGGGCATGGGGATGGACTCCAGCGCCGCCGTTTGCGCAGCCAGCGGAATGCTGGAAATCGCCCGGCTTGTGCCTGCGGCGGATGCCCGGTACTATCGGGATGCGGCTTTTGACATGCTGAAGAAACTGGATGAACGCTGCGGGACCTGGGATGACGACGGGGAAGAGGGGTTGCTGCGCATGGGAACCGCGAATTTTCCGAAGCGGGCATTCGTGAATGTTCCTATGATCTATGGCGATTATTTCTTCGCGGAAGCGATCTGCAAGCTGAGGGGACATGAGGAGCTATTCTGGTAAGGGGGAATATGCGGATGAGAAGACGACTGGCTTATTCCATGCTTAAGACCGGAAGTTCGGAGCCATTTCTGCATATCCTGCAGGTGAATGGGGACGTGCTTCAGACAGCCCTGCAAAATCAGGGCATAAACACGTTCTCCGTCTTTACGGGCGACAGGCATGTATGCCTGTATTACGAAACGGCAAACGATGATTTAGTGTTCGAATGGGGACCGGCTGCCGGCAGATGGCTGGAGAACTGGCCGGATGAAAGCGGCGGGCAAAAGGTGGTATCGATGATCGATATTTTTCATGACGGCTTGCCCGAAGATGCTGAATCCTGGCGCGGCTCGCGCAAGGTGGAGCAGCGTGCCGGAGCGGTAGCCCGGCTGAAGCCGGAGCAGTTCGCATCCTATGTCTTCTATCATTACCAGCTGCAGGAGGAGCGGCCTGAGGGCTTCAATAAAACCTACATCATCGGAGCACGCGGCACGCTGCTGTTCTCCTATCAGGAGCTTCCGGCAGAGGTGAGCGCTGTCCCGAGGCGAGGGCTTCTGGACACCAGCCGCACGCCGGAGGACTGGCACGGCACCATGGAGCCTCACTTCGAGCGCTGGGCCGGTGCTGCCCATGGCCAGGAGCTGTGGCGTCCGCTGAGGCTGATTTTCAGCTTTTAGCGGAATGTCATCAGCCCTTATGGCCTGATCCTTCAAGGCCGCGTTCGGCAGCTTCTGCACCGCATGAGCTCATCGCGCACGGTGCGGCATACGTGCTGGATGCCAGCCACACGCGGTTATCTTTTGCGCAGCTCAAAAAATTCGCAGTCCTTCCGGGCATGATAAGCGACATCGCTGACGCTGGACTGGATAACAATGGTCTGCTCGTCAAAGCGGACAATCACCCCGCCCGTATCAATAATATGATCATCCTTGAAAACACGGATGCGGAACTGGCGCTCCTGCGCTTCATTGAAATCCTGATCCGTCAATAAACGGCGATGCTGTGCCATTTCTCATGCTCCTTTTCATGAATCCCCATTCTTCCACAGGATGGGGATTTTGTTGTTTCAAGCCTGAATCTATGCCCGCTTGGATTCGATTCGGGCGCTTATGCTGCTTGTTCATTGCCGGTTCGGGTTGATGGGGTCTTACCCGTGCCCGGTCTCTATGAGAACAGGTTCATCATGTATCGGAATCATCATAAAGCCAATGCATGAAAATGTCGAGTGCCTGCCTCCCAAGCGGACAAGTGCGCCTGCATGCCGATACTTGAATGGTGCCGCAAATACCTCCATAATAATAGAGAACCGATGGGGGGAGAAGGCTTTTGAAACTGACGAGTGTTACCGTAAAAGGCGTAAGTCCGTGGAATGAGGATTCCTTCATAGTGAATGAAGAAGCGGGACTGTTCGGCGTTGTGGACGGGGCCACCTCGCTCGTTCCTTATACGGGAGCCGGTGGAGAGACCGGGGGTTATCTGGCCGCGAGGCTGATTTCCGATTATTGCGATGCTCAGGAAGCAGTGGCTGTTTCTCCGCTTGGATTGCTGGAGGAGGCGAACCGGCTGCTGCGCGCGCGCATGCTGGACGCGGGCATACGGCCTGAGCGGAAAGAAGAGCTGTGGAGCGCATGCGCCGTCCTGATTCATATCGGGGAGAATTGGATTGAATTCGCTCATGCCGGCGATTGCATGCTGGCAGCTTACTATAACGACGGCACGATACGGATCATCACACATGATCAACTGGCCCATGTCGACGACCGGACAAAAGCTGTTTGGGCCGAGGGGGTTCAGGCGGGACTGGCGACGCGGGCGGAGCTGTGGGAATATGCCAAGCCGCAGATCATAAAGGGGCGGGATTTGGCTAACGCGCCGGGGGGCTACGCCGTGCTGAACGGCGATCCGGCATTTGTGGATTATGCGGAATTCGGGCGGATCAGCCGGACCAATATCGAGTCGCTCCTGCTATTGTCCGACGGGCTATACATACCGAAGCAAGCAGGCGAATCCGATCGCGAGGGAGCGCTGGAGATCGCCTGCAAGGTGCGGGAGATGGGCCTTCAGCGTTATATCGACTGGCTTCTTGCCCTGGAAGAATCCGATCCCGACTGTGTGATATATCCCCGGGTCAAGAAATCGGACGACAAGACGGCGATTGTGATCAGCTTCACTTAAGTCACAAGTCCGCTAATATGGAGGCTGTTTATGTTTGAGCATTATGTGGGCATCGATTATTCCGGCAAAGCTTCACCAAGGCAAAAGCATACCTCGATTCAGGTATTTGAGGCCCTTGCCGGCGGGGAGCCGCAGCGTGCGCGTCATAACCGGAGCTGGTCGCGCCAGGGCTGTTACGCCTATCTGGCGGATTCGCTCAGAACGCAGCAGGAAGGCAAACGGGGGACGATGATTGTGGGAATGGATCACGGGCTGTCCTTTCCTTTGTCCTATTTTCAGGATGAACGACCGCATAAGCCGGCTTTGCCTGACTGGATGGCTTTTTTGCGGCATTTTGACGAGCATTGGCGGGAGGCGAGGGAGAAGCCGGTGTCGGCGATTGCCTCCCCGACGCTGCCTTATCCGAATCCGACGGAGCTGAGAGTGACGGAGAAGTACACGTCTTCCGCGAAGAGTGTGCTTCACCTGAATCCGACGCTGATCTCCGTGGCGTTCTCCACGCATGCCGGGCTGCCCTGGATCTACGATCTCCGCAGGGAGTTCGCCGATATCTTGCACGTCTGGCCTTATGACGGTCTCGAGCCGCCCCCGCACAAGAGCGTGATCGCGGAGGTGTATCCGTCGCTGCTGCACAACCGGTATTCGTACCCCGGGGAGCTTGCCAAACGGGACGAGCGGGATGCTTATGCCATCGCGCTTTGGCTGCAGGAGCAGGACCGGTCCGGCGGACTGGGGCATTATATGAGCTTGTCCACATTGACGCCGCAGCAGAAAGCGGAGATTGTTCCTCTGGAAGGCTGGATTCTCGGCGTACTGTGATTTATAGAATATGGAGGTAAATGTTTGATGTGGGTTTTGTTGCTGCTGTTAGCTTTAGCCGGATTCGGGGGGCTTTCCCTGCTTGTCCAAAGAGACAGCCTAAAGCAGTTTGATCTTTCAATTATTCATGCCGTACAGGGCTGGGAGAATGATTGGCTTACCCGGATTGCAAATGGCTTGTCCTATTTTGGTTCCTCGAAAATCGCCGTTCCATTCTCGCTTGTTATCGCCGTTCTGCTTGCTGTGGTGTTCAAGCACCGCAGGGAAATTGTATTATTTATCGCCGCTTTGCTCGGCTCGTGGATGCTCAATGAAACGTTGAAGGCCCTGTATCAGCGGGCCCGTCCGGATATACACCGTATTGCCACGGAAGGGGGCTTCAGCTTCCCCAGCGGCCATTCCATGTCGGCCTTCACCTTGTACGGCATATTAACCTTTCTGCTGTGGAGGCATCTGCCCACCAAGCGCTGGCGAATTGCCCTGATCGCCTTCAGCCTGTTCATGATACTGTGCATCGGCCTCTCCCGCATCTATCTCGGCGTTCATTATCCATCCGATGTGCTCGGCGGTTACTGGGTCAGCGCATGCTGGATCACCTTGTGCATCCGCCTGTTCCTCATCTGGCAAAGGCGGACTGCAGCCGGCAGGGCATAGCGGGGCTGCCTGTTGCCTGCCCTGTCTCCAGCCGCGCGGTTCTTCAGCCGGAAATCCCCCATTCAACCCAATTCTGCTGATCCAGTCACACCGCTTCTGGCAGCTCATCTCTTCGCACCGCGTGCAGCTCCCGGCACGCGGTGTTTCTGCATGACGGTGGTCGGTCGACTACGTGTTCTGCGCGCGGCGGGAGGGCAATGTTGTACAGCTGCCAATCGCATGTATGGGGAATCGGCGTTGGAGGGTTCTGATGTAACGATTAGACGGCATGTATGCATAACTGCAGCGATACTCATTCACTGTACCCTCTCACCGTTCGTGTGATGTTTTTGAGAAGCATTGGCTAGGAAAGCTCAAATGGCAGCTCCAGCCAGGAAAAATCTGCTTACACGCACGCCAGCCCCTAGGTGGGGTCCTGTAAGCCGGAAAAACCTTATTGGGTGTACATACAGCCCCCTGCATATCCCAAATGGCAGCTCCAGCCGGGAAAAA